>NZ_JBBOQV010000002.1:665000-682500 GCF_038050115.1 Aeribacillus sp. FSL K6-1305
ACATAAGATCATACAGCCATTCGGTTTCATATCGGGAAATCATGCTTAAGTTATAAAGCACAAGGTAGTGGATTAATATTTCCGGCATTAATTTTATATCTTCTTTCGCAGCCGGCAGATAATATTGTTTATTATAAAAGTTGAATAAATAGGAGGATTTCCATAAATAGTGAAATTCGGCTGAATGGGAAAAATAAAGTGAATCTACATCTTCGTTTGAAAGCATCCAATGAAGCTGGCTTTGTAAAATCTCAGCAAGACGCTTAGAGGTAATACAGTAACGATTTGCTATTTCTTTATGTACAATGATGAATGTGTCATTTGTCTCAATTGGGATGGTCGTTGGGATTTGTAAATGAAACTGATATAGATCGCTTAATTCAGGGATTCTTTTCAAAAGGGAATCCATGGAAAATTTTTCTCCAGGCGTGTGATTTAATTGAAAAAGATTGAGGGCAGCATGGCGATATAAACCATTTTTTTGCACCTTAACTTCATCTTTTAAAAAGTTATAATTATGTTTTTTTCGTTTCCTTGTTGATACCCCATGGGATAAAACAGCTGAAGAGGAAGGATAATGAGCATCGACTGTCAGAAGCAGTGCCTTTATCAGCTGGCTGATGCCGTAAAAAGCTAAAACCGGTTTGATCATGATCGGGGCTGTATCAGCCATTTTGTAATAATTTTCTCCATGTTTTAAAAAATAAATAAATGTATAGCAGTTTTGATAAGATGTTTGTTCAGGCTCATGCACGTTAAGTTTTTGATAATGTTTGGTAAGCAGCCGTTGGACTGTTTGAGCAGAGTGAAATGATGAATAAAAATTCCAAATCGACAATGAGACCCCTCCATAACAACTATTCTAAAAATTTAAATTCTTTGTGGATTTCTTGACAGCATCTTTAGCAATTGTTAATCTACATATAATATTTTGCCGTGATTAGGGGGTTTTAATAATGTGGGAATCAAAATTTTTAAAGGAAGGCTTAACGTTCGATGATGTTTTGTTAATTCCTGCTAAGTCAGAGGTTTTGCCGCGTGATGTGGACTTAAGTGTTGAGCTCACGAAGACGTTAAAATTGAATATTCCAATTATCAGCGCAGGAATGGATACTGTTACCGAATCAGAAATGGCGATTGCTATGGCGCGCCAAGGAGGATTGGGCATTATCCATAAAAATATGTCGATTGAACAGCAAGCTGAGCAAGTAGATAAAGTAAAACGTTCTGAGCGCGGTGTTATTACAGATCCGTTTTTCCTTACTCCGGACCATCAAGTATATGATGCGGAACATTTAATGAGCAAATATCGGATTTCTGGTGTTCCGATTGTGAACAATGCAGAGGAACAAAAGCTTGTAGGTATTATTACAAACAGAGATTTACGTTTTATACAAGATTATTCTACAAAAATTTCTGAAGTGATGACGAAAGAAAATCTAGTTACAGCTCCTGTAGGCACAACATTGGAAGAAGCTGAAAAAGTTTTGCAAAAATATAAAATTGAAAAGCTCCCGATTGTAGATGATAAAGGCATATTAAAAGGCCTTATTACGATTAAAGATATTGAAAAAGTAATTGAGTTTCCAAATTCAGCTAAAGATGCCCATGGAAGATTGATCGTCGGCGCTGCAGTAGGTGTAACATCTGATACGATGCTGCGCGTTAAAAAACTAGTGGAAGCAAATGTGGATGTTATTGTCGTGGATACGGCGCATGGACATTCAAAAGGAGTTTTAGAAACAGTAAGGAAAATTCGTGATGCTTATCCAGATTTAAATATTATTGCAGGAAATGTTGCAACAGCTGAAGGAACGAGAGCTCTCATAGAAGCTGGGGCAGACATTGTGAAGGTTGGAATTGGCCCTGGTTCCATTTGTACTACTCGTGTGGTAGCAGGTGTTGGGGTGCCGCAAATTACAGCCATATATGATTGTGCGACAGAAGCAAGAAAGCACGGAGTAGCTATCATTGCTGATGGCGGAATAAAATATTCAGGAGATATTGTAAAAGCATTGGCTGCAGGTGGACATGCCGTCATGTTAGGAAGTTTGCTTGCAGGTACATCTGAAAGCCCGGGAGAAACAGAAATTTACCAAGGGCGTCGATTTAAAGTATATCGCGGCATGGGTTCAGTTGCAGCGATGGAAAAAGGTAGCAAAGACCGTTATTTCCAAGAAGACAACAAAAAATTTGTTCCAGAAGGAATTGAAGGCCGCATCCCATATAAAGGACCGTTGGCAGAGACAATTTACCAACTTGTCGGCGGTGTGAGATCAGGTATGGGATATTGCGGAGCAAAAAATTTATATGAGCTCCGTGAGCATTCACAATTTATCCGGATGACTGGTGCAGGATTAAGAGAAAGCCATCCGCATGATGTTCAAATTACAAAAGAGGCCCCTAATTATTCCATTTCTTAACAACTGACAGTTCAATAGTCTTATTTAAAAAATTACGACTTTTAGACAGAGTAGAGACTCTGTCTATTTTTTTTATAAGATGTATGTTAAAATCAATTTTGTTGTGTTAACTATTAATTATTTTTTAAAATAGATATTTTCAAATAAATGGAGGTAATCATGGTGCACTTCACGAAAAAATTCATCTCGGCTCTCGTCATCACGTTTTTATTGATGACGGCATTTTCCCCTTTGTCTCCCAAAATAAATGCTGAAGAAAATGACCCATTGGGCATCAATGCCTCTGCAGCCATTGCCGTTGAAGCCTCTACAGGGAAAATTGTGTACGGAAAAAATATTGATAAAACTCTTGGAGTTGCAAGTATGACAAAAATGATGACTGAATACTTGCTGCTGGAAGCGATCCATGAAAAGAAAGTTTCTTGGGATCAAACATATCGTCCAAGTGATTATGTTTACAAAATTTCCCAAAATCGCAGTTTATCCAATGTCCCTTTAAGAAAAGATGGAAGTTATACAATAAAAGAGTTATATGAAGCAATGGCCATTTATTCTGCAAATGGTGCGGCGATTGCAGTGGCAGAAGTGATCGGTGGATCGGAAACAAATTTTGTGAAAATGATGAATGAAAAAGCGAAAGAACTAGGCTTGAAGCATACGAAGTTTGTAAATGCGACAGGTTTAAACAATAGAGACTTAATGGGGATGCATCCGGAAGGAACAGGTGAGGAAGAAGAAAATGTAATGTCTGCGAGAGACGTTGCCAGCCTTGCGTACCATCTTTTAAAGGAGTATCCTGAGATTTTAGAAACGGCCAAAATTACGAGAAAAGCTTTTCGAGAAGGTACGGATGATGAGATTAAAATGGAAAACTGGAACTGGATGCTGCCTGGATTAGTTTATGGTACAGAAGGTGTAGACGGGTTAAAAACAGGATATACCGATTTTGCGGGCTCCTGCTTTACGGGAACAGCCGAACGGAACGGAATGCGAATCATCACAGTTGTTATGAATGCGAAAGGTAAAGGGAGCAACAATTACGTACATCGTTTTAGTGAAACTAGAAAACTAATGGACTATGTTTTCAGCAATTTTTCCATTGAGGAATTATTTCCTGCGCAATATCAAATAAAAAATAAATCAACTGTATCTGTTGTAAAAGGAAAAGAGAAAAAAGTAGAAATAGAAACAAAAGATTCTTTAAAGCTCCCTATTAAACGTGGGGAAAAAGACCAGTATGAGCCGAAATATGTTTTAGATAAAAAGCTTTTAACTGCGAACGGAGAGCTGACTGCACCAATTAAAAAGGGCGCCAAGGTCGGGTATATGTCCGTAGAATATAAAGGGAACAGCCAGGATTACGGATTTGTAACAGGTGAATCCGAAGCGAAAGTTGATGTAGTGACAAAAACAAAAGTCGAAAAAGCTAACTGGTTTGTATTATCAATGAGAGGCATTGGTAGTTTTTTTGGTGATGTATGGAACGGAGCAGCAAACATGGTAAAAAGCTGGTTTTAATGCATAACTCCTAACATTTTGTTGGGGGTTTTTACTATATTTAAAATAAAAGAAATCCTTGAAATTTGATAGGAATTTTATAAAAATTAGGATAAAATAGACGTATGCATTTGAATGTATCATTAAGGAGGAACTATAGAAATGGCAATTACAGGTACTGATCGAGTAAAAAGGGGAATGGCCGAAATGCAAAAAGGCGGCGTCATCATGGATGTGGTCAATGCAGAACAGGCCAAAATTGCTGAAGAAGCAGGTGCGGTTGCCGTCATGGCGCTGGAAAGAGTTCCTGCTGACATTCGTGCGGCAGGCGGGGTTGCCCGCATGGCTGATCCGACGATTATTGAAGAGGTCATGAACGCGGTTACGATTCCAGTAATGGCAAAATGCCGTATTGGACATATTGTAGAAGCTCGAGTATTAGAAGCGCTCGGTGTTGATTATATTGATGAAAGTGAAGTGTTGACACCGGCTGATGAAGAGTTTCATATAAATAAGCGGGAATTTACGGTTCCATTTGTTTGTGGCTGCCGTGATTTAGGAGAAGCAGCTCGCCGAATTGGAGAAGGTGCTTCCATGCTCAGAACGAAGGGCGAACCGGGAACTGGCAACATTGTAGAAGCAGTTCGTCACATGCGGAAAGTGAATGCACAGGTTCGGAAAATTGTCGGTATGAGCGAAGATGAGCTAATGACGGAAGCAAAAAATTTAGGAGCCCCGTATGAAGTGCTGCTACAAATTAAAAAGGAAGGACGACTCCCTGTCGTGAATTTTGCTGCTGGCGGCGTTGCAACACCTGCTGACGCAGCGTTGATGATGCAGCTTGGTGCAGATGGTGTGTTTGTCGGCTCAGGTATTTTTAAATCTGAAAATCCAGGAAAGTATGCCCGGGCAATTGTGGAAGCGACCACACACTATGAGGATTATGAATTAATCGCTCATTTATCGAAAGATCTTGGAACTGCGATGAAAGGGATCGATATTTCTTCATTGCTTCCGGAACATCGTATGCAAGAACGTGGTTGGTAAAGGAGAATACAAAATGAAAGTAGGAGTTTTGGCACTCCAAGGTGCTGTGAGGGAGCATATTCAGTCAATCGAAGCTTGTGGTGCAGAAGGCGTAAAAATTAAAAAATCCGAACAATTGCAAAATATCGATGGACTTATTTTACCAGGCGGCGAAAGCACGACAATGAGAAGATTGATTGAAAAGTATGGGTTGATGGACCCTTTGAAAGAATTTATAAAGGGAGGAAAACCTGTTTTCGGTACATGTGCTGGTCTTATTTTGCTGGCGAAGCAAATTGTTGGACAAGATGAGCCGCACCTTGGTGTATTGGATGTGGTCGTTGAACGGAATTCTTTCGGCCGCCAGCGTGAAAGTTTTGAAGCGGAATTAACCATTGCAGGAGTTGGGGACGATTTTATAGGTGTGTTTATTCGCGCTCCGCATATTGTAGAAGCAGGAGAAAATGTTGAAATTTTAGCAAAACATGAGGATCGAATTGTTGCTGTTCGACAAGGCCACATTCTTGGATGTTCATTCCATCCGGAATTGACGGATGATCATCGATTTGTGCAATATTTTTTAAATATGGTGAAGGAATCAAACGAGAAAGTTCATGCATAAAAAAGTTGAACAAACCCTAAACTTATAGTAAATTTATGAATATAAATAGATCTAAAGCAATGAGAGGAACTAGTAGCAAGTTGTTTTTCTTAAGAGAGCTGGTGGTTGGTGGAAACCAGTGAAAAACGCTTGTGAATCCGTCCTTGAGTGAAATGCTGAATGCAAGTTTTTGTTAGTAAGCATTTACGGCAAAAACCGTTACCTTTGTAAGTGGAAGGCTGATGCCTTCAAGCAGGGTGGCAACGCGGGTATACTCTCGTCCCTTTTTGGACGGGAGTTTTTATTTTGAATATAAAAGCGAAAGGAGTGTCCATGATGCTTGATATGAAATTTTTACGGTCAAATTTTGAAGAAATAAAAAAGAAGCTTGAACACCGTGGAGAGGATTTAACTGATTTTGATCAATTTGTTGACTTGGATAAAAAGCGTCGTGAACTAATTGTTACGACGGAAGAATTAAAAAGCAAAAGAAATGAAGTATCTTCTAAAATCGCCGAATTGAAAAGAGAAAAGAAAGACACAGATCATTTAATTCAAGAAATGCGTCAAGTAGGAGAACGCATCAAAACACTTGATGAGGAATTAAAAGAGATTGAAGAAAAGTTAGAAACCTTGATTTTGTCGATTCCAAACATTCCACATGAGAGCGTTCCAGTCGGCGATTCAGAGGAAGATAATGTAGAAGTCCGCAAATGGGGAGAAATCCCGACCTTTCGTTTTGAACCAAAACCTCATTGGGAAATTGCCGACCAATTAGGAATTCTCGATTTTGAAAGAGCCGGCAAGGTGACCGGCAGCCGCTTTGTATTTTATAAAGGTTTGGGCGCAAGATTAGAAAGGGCGCTTATCAGTTTTATGATAGATTTGCACGTTGAAGAACATGGCTATGAGGAAGTTTTGCCTCCGTATATAGTGAACCGTACAAGCATGATCGGAACAGGACAGCTTCCGAAGTTTGAGGAAGACGCTTTTAAAATTCAAGGTGAGGATTATTTCTTAATACCAACAGCGGAAGTTCCTGTCACAAATTTGCACCGTGATGAAATTTTACAGGAGAAGCAGCTTCCAATCAATTATGTAGCGTACAGCGCTTGCTTCCGTTCTGAGGCAGGGGCGGCCGGAAGAGATACGCGCGGCCTTATTCGCCAGCATCAATTTAACAAAGTGGAGCTTGTGAAAATTGTAAAGCCTGAAGATTCTTATGAGGAATTAGAAAAATTAACAAGTCATGCTGAAAACGTATTGAAGCTGTTAGGACTTCCATATCGAGTTATGAGCATGTGTACAGCTGATTTAGGCTTTACGGCAGCAAAAAAATATGATCTTGAAGTATGGCTTCCAAGCTATCAAACATATCGTGAAATTTCTTCTTGCAGCAACTTTGAAGCGTTTCAGGCTCGCCGGGCGAATATACGGTTCCGACGGGATCCGAAAGCAAAGCCTGAGCATGTGCATACGTTAAATGGTTCTGGGCTTGCAATAGGTCGTACAGTAGCAGCCATTTTGGAAAATTACCAGCAAGAAGACGGATCTGTCGTCATTCCGGAAGTGCTGCGTCCATATATGGGAAATAAAACAGTAATTAGTAAAAAGTAATTCTTACTGAATAGAAAAAATGAAAGGGGGTAGGAGGGGTTCTTCCATATCCCCCTTTTATGTACAAATGTATTTTATATAGGCTGCCGTTGTATCATTTGTTTGGCAATTGTTCTTCCTATTTCAATGGATGCTGTCGCTGCAGGAGATGGAGCGTTCAGCACATGAATGGACCGTTTCGTTGGTACAATATAAAAATCATCGATTAAAGCCCCGTCTTTACTTAAAGCTTGAGCTCGGACACCAGATGGTCCAGGCAGCAAATCTTCTTCTGTAATATCGGGCATGAGTTTTTGAACATTTTCGACAAACTTTTTCTTTGACATCGATCGAATCATTTCTTCGAGTCCTTCTTTCATATATTGACCTGCTAATTTCCAAAAACCGGGGAACGTTAATACTTCAAACAAATCTTTCATATTTGCGTCGCTTTTTTTATACCCTTCTCTTTTCAAGCTTAAAACAGCATTTGGACCTATATCTATAGATCCGTCAATCATTCTAGTAAAGTGAACGCCTAAAAATGGAAAATTAGGATTTGGTACAGGATAGATTAAGTTTTTAACTAAATATGATTTTTGCGGATTTAACATATAATATTCTCCACGGAATGGAACAATTTTCACATCCGTATACAGATTTGCTATTTTAGCAATACGATCGCTGTTAAGTCCTGCACAATTTATAAAAAATCGGCTTTGAAAGGTTTTGTTTGCTGTTTCAACGATAACTTCTTGTTTTTTTTCATGAATCACTTCTACTTTTTCGTTTAAAAAGATCTCCCCGCCCTTTTCGAGGATTAAATCTGCCATCCGTTCACTAACAAGACGGAAATTTACAATACCTGTTGATGGAACATGAATGGCTTCTATTCCATTCACATAAGGTTCAAATTCATGAAGCTCCTCCTTTGAAATTTTCCGGATATTGAGGCCGTTTTTTAATCCGCGTTGGAACAGCTTCTCAAGCTCCTCCCGCTCATGTTCATTGCTGGCAACGATTACTTTGCCGCAGACTTCATAAGGGATATCGTATTTTTGGCAAAACATGATCATTGCCTGATTACCTTTTTTCGCAAGCTGCGCCTTATAGCTCCCGGGCTTGTAATATATACCGGAATGGATCACCCCGCTGTTATGACCCGTTTGATGGGAGGCAACTTTATTTTCTTTTTCGATTATTGCCACTTTTGCGTTTGGGTGTTGTTCATATATTGCCAATGCAGTGGATAAGCCGACTATTCCTCCACCGACAATTACATAATCATACATATTTTTCTCCGTCCTCCTCTAGTCATCCGCAAGCTTCTCACTCTGATTTTTTAAGGGATTTACGTTTTGCACTAGGCTTCAGTTGTTTTTATACATGCTGTTTTAAAAGCGCGGCAAATCAATGCAAAGATAGCAGCCATTGCGGGGAAAAGATGCCTTTGTTCATGTCCCGAAAAAACTAGTGTCCATTTTTGAGCGCTTTAAATTAACTTGCAATACAAGTTTATAACATGATGAATGAAATACAATCGATTTTTTTTTCGAATTTTTTAATTTTTTCTATTTGAGCATTTTGCAAAATTAGATTTTTTGGATAAAAGTATAAAAAATAAAGCACTCGACAAATAGCTACCAGCATGTTATTTTACAAAATATTACAATAATCTTGTTTTCGGGCATACCTACAGAATTTTTCACATTGAATTTTTTTAAGCGGCTTTCTTCCCTTTATTTTCCTTTGCCATCGCTAGCGCTGAAACAAGTAATACAATAGCGTTCAGGTAAATATGGGTCTTTACTTTTTCAATTCCCCATACATGTAGGGAGTTCGCCGTAAGGTAGCTTTTCATTCTTGAATTACAGCGTTCTACACTTGTCCTCTCGTTGTAAAGCTCTTTCCAACGTTTTGTATCACGGTGCGGATTGGAATATCGGCGCACATCCTTTTTGATGTCGACTTTTACCACCATTCCATAGTTGGAAGATGAACAGGCTGCCATTCCTAATGGGCAATCCACTTTGCCGGTTGCGTGAGGACATCTGAACTTGAGCTGGTCCTTATCAGCTCCCCAATAAGTCATTTCATAACCCATGGAACAACGCGGAGTTCCATTGGAAGAAATCCCTTCAGGAGGCTCTTTTTCGTTGCGCAAATTGAGCGGGATAATGGCTTGCGCTCCAATGTTTTTGGCTGATTCATAGTTTTTTAGTTGGTCATATCCGCCATCCATGATCAGAAATTCAATTTTGGATTTGGTACGCTCTGCCACTTGCTCTATTAATTCTGGTGCGACTTCTCCATCGTTCACATGGGCAGGGGTTACTTTTATGGCTATTGGCAGTTCGCTTGCGGTATCGACTGAAAGATGCATCTTATAGCCAAACCAGGTAATTTTATTGCCGAAGGAATCATATTTTGCGCCCCAATTGGCATTACCCGTTTGTTCACTACGCTTTTTGGGCTGTTTCTTTTCATAGGCATCAATGGCGGCACTGTCGATGGCCTGGTGGCTGCCGTCAATTATTCCTTCCTCCTGAGCTAACTGTACCAAGTCAAGGAAGATCTTTTCAGCCAGCTTTTTTTTGGTAAGTGCCGCAAAAACCCGGCTGAGAGTGGAGATAGACGGTGCGGGGCGATCAATCGATAAACCGCATTGATAACGGAAACGAAGGTCTTTATCCAATCGATGATGAAGGGCGGTAAAGGTGTCGATGCCTTCGAGTGGGGCAGCGATGAGAGCCCTTAGAATCCCTTCTCTGGAATGACCGTCAGCCCCTCGGGGTGAAGAACTTCTCAACTGTTTAGCATAAGGGCGTAAATCAAGCGAGCTAAAAAAGATAGGTAATTTCTCTTTTGACTCTAATTTTTGCAGTTCTTCAAAGGAAAATAGGCTTTCTTGTAGAATATACAAAGTGACTTCCTCCTTTTGAATTTTTGTGGTTTCGTCACTTCAAAAATTCTACATTTTAGGGGTGAAGTCCTTTTTTATGTCTTTGAAATCCTTATGGCTCTTGGGTCAAAAAATATGCAAAATGCTCATTTAAAAAAATAAGCTTCTTTGTAAAGAAGCGTTTAAGGAAAAAAATTATTTGATAACTTTTATGAGTTTATTGACATACATTTTATACTGTGCTATATTAGTCCATGTCATATGGAGGAGTACCCAAGTCTGGCTGAAGGGGTCGGTCTTGAAAACCGAGAGGCGGGTCAAACCGCGCGGGGGTTCGAATCCCTCCTCCTCCGCCATTATTTACCGAGTGCGCATAAATTGGAGATTGGCTAAATTCGTTACGGGCTGTAACGAATTTTTTATTTTTTAAAACAAAATGGCTAATCCTCATGGAAAACAAAAATCATCGATATAAACGTTAAAGGGGCGTCTATAAGCTGAAAAGCAACTTATTAGGCGCCTCTTTTATTTTTTTGAAAAACAAAACAGAAATTCCTCATATTTAAGATCATTTGATCAATAGTTGTTTATAAAGAAGTATTTATTTTTTTACGACTTGAAAATTATCGATAATCAACAGCCAATTTTGCGGAAACGAAATTCCTAGTTTCCAATAGCTAACACCTCGCAAATGCAGCTCTTTTACAAGATCGAATTTGGCTTGTATGGAACGGGCATCTTCAAACCAAACTTCATGAACCTTTTGGTTTTCATCCGTATATCGAAAAGTAGGGGCTTGGGCTTCTTCATCAAATTTGATTTCTGCATTGTATTTTGATGCAAGCTGAATCGCCTGCTGCGGACTTATCGCTTTTGCGTAAGGCCCGCCTTGCACAAAGGGAAGAGTCCAGTCATAACCGTATAAATTTTGTCCCATCATAATTTTCTGTGGAGGAATCTCCGTAACGGCATATTCGAGTACATCACGGACTGGGCCGATAGGAGAAACAGCCATTGGCGGTCCGCCGCTGTACCCCCATTCATATGTCATAATGACGACCCAATCCACAATTTCTCCATGTGCTTTATAGTCGTGGGCCTCGTACCATTGTCCTTTTTGCTCTGCGCTTGTTTTGGGGGCTAATGCAGAGGAAATGAACCACCCTTCACTGTGAATCCTGTCTCTCGCCCTTCGCAAAAATTGATTATAGGCTTCCCGGTCGGCAGGAAACAAATATTCAAAATCAAAGTGAATATCTCGAAACTGATATTTTTTTGCTGTGGCAATAATATTATTTAAAAATTTAGTTTGTACATCATCGTCTGTCAGCAATATATGCCCTAACTCTGCACTAAATTGATTGTTCTCCAAATTTGTGACAGCCATTGAAAACACTAAATTTTGTTCATTAGCAATAGTTGGCAAGTTCCCAATCGGTGGCTCTTTTAAAGAACCGTCACGTTGTGCTTGAAAGCTAAAATGGGTAAGGTAGGTTAAATAAGGGGCAGTCTCTCTTGCGCTGTCTTCGAGATTTTGGCTGACTTGAGCACCAAGCGGTTCTAAATATACATTAAATTCTGCTTGCCGTTTAGGCCGTTCTGGGATATATAATCGAAGGCCAATAGGCAATAATTGATTTATATTCAGTCCATTTACTGCTGCAAGCTCAAATACAGACGTACCAAATTTTCTTGAAATGCTCCAAAGGCTGTCTCCCCGTTGAACGGTGTAAAATTGTCCGATGATTGGAATAACAATTGCTTGACCTACAACAAGCTGATCAGGATTAGGAATTTCATTTGCTTCAACGATGGCTGTTATAGATGTTCCATATGTTTGTGCAATGGAATAAAGCGTTTGCCCAGATTGAACAACATGAATTAGCAAAATCATGACCTCCTGTAAAAACTGTTTGTAAATTTTATGTTTTCATCGCAGAAAACATGCTTTTGGAAAAGGTTGAAAGGAACCCGCACTTTTTTTAAGATGAAATTATATCGATAGGATGAGGAGCAAAAAATGACTAAAGACGAATATTATATGACTTTAGCAATTGAAGAGGCGAAGAAGGCGGAAAAGATTGGCGAGGTTCCGATTGGTGCTGTGCTTGTTGTAGATGATGTAGTGGTTGCAAAAGCTCATAATTTGAGGGAAACCGAGCAGAGGTCAATCGCTCATGCGGAAATATTGGCAATTGATGAGGCGTGCAGGAAGCTTCGAACGTGGAGACTCGAGAACTCGACGCTATATGTGACGCTTGAGCCATGTCCAATGTGTGCAGGAGCGATTGTAATGTCAAGAATTGAACGTGTAGTTTTCGGCGCTTTCGATCCGAAGGCTGGTTGTGCAGGAACGTTAATGAATTTATTAAATGAACCTCGTTTCAATCATCAAACAGAAGTAATTTCAGGCGTGAAGCAGGAGCAATGCAGTGAAATGTTAACCTGTTTTTTTCAAAAGTTGCGGGAAGAGAAAAAACGGTTGAAAATGAAAAATAAAAACAATTGAATTTTTTAACATATTGGGAAGCGTTGCATTTTCTCGAAAAAACATATATACTAAATTTGCGTCCTTAAACGGCGCAAAGTGAAAATCGGTTTAAACTTTGCCGTGCTAAGCGGGGAGGTAGCGGTGCCCTGTACTCGCAATCCGCTCTAGCGAGGCCGAATTCCTTCTCGAGGTTAGTATATTTTAGGGTCTGCCTCAAGTAAGTGGTGTTGACGTTTGGGTCCTGTGCAATGAGAATCCATGAACCATGTCAGGTCCGGAAGGAAGCAGCATTAAGTGGAAGCTCTCATGTGCCGCAGGGTTGCCTGAACTGAGCTAACTGCTTGAGTAACGCCTAGGGTTGCTAATCGACAGAAGGTGCACGGCAGTTATCATATCAAACAATAAGATCCCCTTATAGTAGGCAGAAAAAGAAAAGTCTGTCAACTATAAGGGGATTTTTTCGATGAGAGAAATATGAACAGCGTATGATGTAAAGCTTAAAAAATGTAATGAGGACATTGGTTTAAAATATGGATTGATGCATGATGGGGAAAACACTTTAAGCAGAAAGAAATGAAGAAAATATTAGAAAGACTTTAAAACTCCCCAAGAAGATCTTGAAACAAAAGTGTCCTTAGCGGCTAAAACCATACAGAATACGCCGTCCCATTTCAAGTCTCATCCATACTTTTTCCGCACGTCCGAATAGATGAAGGATGCATTATGCAATATAACTATCAACGGCTTCAAAAGAGAAACAGCTTAAAGTCCTAATGAATATCGGTCTCAGGCTGTCTACATGTGCTGTCTATTTAACTGGAGACGCTTTTACAGAGATCGGTTTTATTTTTTTCATAAGTTTTTTATCCTTCTTATGGAAAACTTACATTCGTTTAAACAATCAGGTATAATAAATGAAAGATTACTGTATAAAGGGGAGGGCGTTACTTGAGTTATCAGGCTTTATACCGAGCATGGAGGCCACAGCAGTTTCGTGATGTCGTGGGACAAGAACACGTCACGAAAACATTGCAAAATGCCCTTTTACAAAATAAATTTTCGCATGCTTATCTTTTCACAGGTCCTAGAGGAACAGGTAAAACAAGCGCTGCAAAAATATTTGCGAAAGCTGTCAACTGCCAACAAGCACCAATTGCAGAGCCTTGTAATGAGTGTCCTGCATGTAAAGGAATCACGGAAGGATCGATTTCGGACGTTATTGAAATTGATGCAGCTTCTAATAATGGAGTAGATGAAATTCGCGATATTCGCGATAAAGTCAAATTTGCACCTGCGGCGGTCAAATATAAAGTATATATTATTGATGAAGTTCATATGCTTTCAATCGGAGCATTTAATGCTTTATTAAAAACGCTTGAAGAACCTCCAAAACATGTGATTTTTATTTTGGCTACAACTGAACCTCATAAAATTCCGCTTACCATTATTTCGAGATGTCAACGCTTTGATTTCCGGCGTATTTCTGTTCAATCCATCGTACGTCGCATGAAGGAAATTGTGGAAAATCAATCGATCAAGGTTGAAGAGGAAGCGTTAAAGGTTATTGCGAGCTCGGCTGATGGTGGGATGAGAGATGCACTGAGTCTGTTGGACCAAGCCATCTCTTTTAGCGATGATAAAGTCACATTGGAGGATGTATTATTTATAACTGGATCGGTTTCTCATAAGATGCTCGCAAATTTGGTCCGATTTATTTTTGAGAACAATGTTACGGAAGCTTTAAAAACTATCCACGAATGGTTGGATCAAGGGAAAGATCCTTTAAAATTAATTGAAGATCTCATTTATTACTATCGCGACATGTTATTATATAAATCGGCTCCAAACTTAGAGGAAGTAATGGAACGAGTCGCAATAGACGATGCGTTCGTTTCATTGTGCGAACAAATTCCTATTGAGCAAATTTATGAGACGATTGAAGTTTTGAACCAAAGCCAGCAGGAGATGAAATGGACGAATCATCCCCGTATTTTTGTAGAAGTAGCGATTGTGAAATTATGTCAAACTGAGCGTGTGCAGCCGCCTTCAGTTCATTATGAAGAACTTCTTAATCGAATACAGGAACTTGAACGCACAATATCTTCATTAGTTCAGCATGGAGTTCAAGAACAGTCGCCTGTTAAACAAGAAGCAAAAGTACAAAAAACAATTCAAAGCGGTTATAAAACGCCTGTTGACCGCATTTATGATATTTTGAGAAATGCTACTCGAAAAGATTTGGATTTAGTGAAAAGCCGATGGGGAGATCTGTTAACAACGCTAAAGCAGCAAAATAAAGTGTCGCATGCAGCCCTTTTAAATGAAAGTGAACCAGTTGCTGCTTGCGAATATGCTTTTGTGCTAAAATTTAAATATGAAATCCATTGTAAAATGGTGGCGGAAAATCAAAATCATGTATTAACAAACCTCCAAACGATTTTACAAGGACTCATTGGACGTCAAATGGAGATGATTGGCGTTCCGGAGAAAGAATGGGGTAAAATAAGGGAGGATTATTTGCGCAATCAACGATCAGACGATGCACATCAACAGGAACATGAAGAAGAAGATCCGCTTATTGCCGAAGCAAAAAAATTAGTTGGCACGGATCTGATTGAAATAAAAGAGTAAATAAATGCTTATGGAGGAGATAATATGATGATGCGTGGCGGTATGGGAAACATGCAAAAAATGATGAAGCAAATGCAAAAAATGCAAAAGGAGATGCAAAAGGCTCAGGAGGAGCTTGCTGAAAAAAAAGTGGAGGGAACTGCTGGCGGCGGTATGGTCACGGTTGTTGCAAACGGACATAAGGAAATTTTAGAAGTGAAAATCAATGAAGATGTTGTAGATCCTGAAGATATTGAAATGCTTCAAGATTTGGTATTGGCAGCAACAAACGATGCTCTTCGCAAAGTGGATGAGTTAACAAGCGAAACGATGGGAAGATTTACTAAAGGTATGAATTTGCCTGGCTTGTTCTAGGAGGATCTATTCGATGCAATATCCAGAACCGATATCAAAACTTATTGATAGCTTTATGAAGCTGCCAGGAATCGGTCCGAAAACGGCCGTTCGTCTGGCCTTTTTTGTTTTAAATATGAAAGAAGAAACAGTATTGGATTTCGCGAAAGCGCTTGTCAATGCAAAACGAAATTTATCATATTGCTCGATTTGCGGTCATATTACAGATGAAGATCCATGTTATCTTTGCAAAGATGAGCGCCGCGACAGAAGCATAATATGTGTGGTTCAAGACCCGAAAGACGTCATTGCAATGGAAAAAATGAAAGAATATAACGGTCTATATCATGTTCTGCATGGCGCCATTTCGCCAATGGACGGGATTGGTCCTGAAGATATTAATATCCCTGATTTGCTAAAACGTCTGCAAAATGATGAAATTCAAGAAGTAATTTTAGCAACAAATCCGAACATTGAGGGAGAAGCGACAGCAATGTATATCTCTCGCCTTTTAAAGCCTACAGGCATAAAAATCACAAGAATTGCTCATGGGCTGCCTGTTGGCGGTGATTTAGAATACGCGGACGAAGTCACACTTTCAAAAGCGCTGGAGGGAAGACGAGAGATTTGAAGAGAAAAGGAGTTTGCCAGACATGTTTATTCGGCGAAAGCAATGGTTGAGAAGAGAATTCGATCAGCTGCTTCTTCAAGATTTAATTGAGCTGAAGGAACATTGGGAGTATCAAAAGCGTTTAGTGGAAAAAAGCTTTGATCCTTCACCTGAGGTGCTTAGCAGTTTAAAATTAGCAGAAGCAAAATATTTATTTCTTTTAAAAGAAGCCAAAAAGAGAAATATCAAGATGGAATAGTAGGTAGAAGGAAGCAGCCACATTCCTGTTTGTTGTTTTCTTAGTTCTAAACAATATGAAATCTTTCATATTGTTAAAGTAAAGCCGAAATCAACAGGAAGGTGGGTTTTATATAATGGAGTCTTATATTATGATCATTTGCATTTTAGGGCTTTTATTCCTTCTGCTTCTTGCCGGTGCTTCTTTGAAACCGGTGAAATGGATAGGGAGTATTTTTATAAAAATTGTGATCGGGGCCTTGCTACTTTTTTTTGTTAATTCTTTTGGGACGAGTTTCGGTCTGCACGTGCCCATTAATATTGTTACATCATCTATTGCTGGTTTATTGGGGCTCCCCGGATTAGCTGCTTTAGTAATTATTAAAATGGTGATTATCCCTTGAAAAACACCTGTATACAGGCGGGTGTTTTTATTTTCAAAAAAAGTGTTGACATTATAAACAATCATGGTAAAATAATATTCGTCGCTAAGATACAAAATAAAAAAACATTGACAAATGAATTTTTGATTGATAAAATAGAAATCCTGATTGATCCTTGAAAACTGAACAAAACGAAAAGCGTGCCTGTTGATTCTGACAAGAGCATTTGGTGACAAACTTTTTTTGGAGAGTTTGATCCTGGCTCAGGACGAACGCTGGCGGCGTGCCTAATACATGCAAGTCGAGCGGACCGAAGGGAGCTTGCTCCTTTAGGTTAGCGGCGGACGGGTGAGTAACACGTGGGCAACCTGCCCTGCAGACTGGGATAACTTCGGGAAACCGGAGCTAATACCGGATAACACCGAAAACCGCATGGTTTTCGGTTGAAAGGCGGCTTTTAGCTGTCACTGCAGGATGGGCCCGCGGCGCATTAGCTAGTTGGTGAGGTAACGGCTCACCAAGGCGACGATGCGTAGCCGACCTGAGAGGGTGACCGGCCACACTGGGACTGAGACACGGCCCAGACTCCTACGGGAGGCAGCAGTAGGGAATCTTCCGCAATGGACGAAAGTCTGACGGAGCAACGCCGCGTGAGCGAAGAAGGTCTTCGGATCGTAAAGCTCTGTTGTCAGGGAAGAACAAGTACCGTTCGAACAGGGCGGTACCTTGACGGTACCTGACGAGGAAGCCACGGCTAACTACGTGCCAGC
>NZ_JBBOQV010000002.1:685000-747500 GCF_038050115.1 Aeribacillus sp. FSL K6-1305
CGAAAGCCTAAGGTTTCCTGAGGAAGGCTCGTCCGCTCAGGGTTAGTCGGGACCTAAGCCGAGGCCGAAAGGCGTAGGTGATGGACAACAGGTTGATATTCCTGTACCACCTCCTCACCGTTTGAGCAATGGGGGGACGCAGGAGGATAGGGCAAGCGCGCGGCTGGATGTGCGCGTCCAAGCAGTTAGGGCTGGCAAGCAGGCAAATCCGCTTGCCGTGTGCTTGAGCTGTGATGGCGAGGGAAAGGAAGTACCGAAGTTCCCGATTCCACACTGCCAAGAAAAGCCTCTAGCGAGGTGAGAGGTGCCCGTACCGCAAACCGACACAGGTAGGCGAGGAGAGAATCCTAAGGTGAGCGAGAGAACTCTCGTTAAGGAACTCGGCAAAATGACCCCGTAACTTCGGGAGAAGGGGTGCTCATCAAGGTGATAAGCCATGATGAGCCGCAGTGAAAAGGCCCAGGCGACTGTTTAGCAAAAACACAGGTCTCTGCGAAACCGTAAGGTGAAGTATAGGGGCTGACGCCTGCCCGGTGCTGGAAGGTTAAGGGGAGCGCTTAAGCTGTAGCTGAAGGTGCGAACCGAAGCCCCAGTAAACGGCGGCCGTAACTATAACGGTCCTAAGGTAGCGAAATTCCTTGTCGGGTAAGTTCCGACCCGCACGAAAGGCGTAACGATCTGGGCACTGTCTCAACGAGAGACTCGGTGAAATTATAGTACCTGTGAAGATGCAGGTTACCCGCGACAGGACGGAAAGACCCCGTGGAGCTTTACTGCAGCCTGATATTGAATGTGGGTACAGCTTGTACAGGATAGGTAGGAGCCAGAGACGCGTGAGCGCCAGCTTGCGCTGAGGCGACGGTGGGATACTACCCTGGCTGTACTGACATTCTAACCCGCGCCCCTGATCGGGGCGGGAGACAGTGTCAGGTGGGCAGTTTGACTGGGGCGGTCGCCTCCTAAAAGGTAACGGAGGCGCCCAAAGGTTCCCTCAGAATGGTTGGAAATCATTCGGAGAGTGCAAAGGCAGAAGGGAGCTTGACTGCGAGACCTACAAGTCGAGCAGGGACGAAAGTCGGGCTTAGTGATCCGGTGGTTCCGCATGGAAGGGCCATCGCTCAACGGATAAAAGCTACCCCGGGGATAACAGGCTGATCTCCCCCAAGAGTCCACATCGACGGGGAGGTTTGGCACCTCGATGTCGGCTCATCGCATCCTGGGGCTGTAGTCGGTCCCAAGGGTTGGGCTGTTCGCCCATTAAAGCGGTACGCGAGCTGGGTTCAGAACGTCGTGAGACAGTTCGGTCCCTATCCGTCGCGGGCGCAGGAAATTTGAGAGGAGCTGTCCTTAGTACGAGAGGACCGGGATGGACGCACCGCTGGTGTACCAGTTGTCCCGCCAGGGGCACCGCTGGGTAGCTATGTGCGGAAGGGATAAGCGCTGAAAGCATCTAAGCGTGAAGCCCCCCTCAAGATGAGATTTCCCATCGCGAAAAGCGAGTAAGATCCCTTGAAGATGACGAGGTAGATAGGTCCGAGGTGGAAGCGTGGTGACACGTGGAGCTGACGGATACTAATCGATCGAGGACTTAACCAAGTAGGAGCATCTATTCGTGAAGGAACCGTTATCTAGTTTTGAAAGAATGATATTCAAAAAAGTGTTGACAACTGTGATCAAAAAGTTATAATAATAGTTGTCCATCGAACTGAATGGAACAAATGAATACAATAATTTGCTTGGTGGCAATGGCGAAGAGGTCACACCCGTTTCCATCCCGAACACGGAAGTTAAGCTCTTCAGCGCCGATGGTAGTGAGGGTTTGTCCCTTGCGAGAGTAGGACGCTGCCAGGCAAAAAGAAAAAGAGCGGCGATCGATGCTGCTCTTTTTTTATATGAAAATAAATAAAAAATTCCAAAAATTGCATAGATTATATTTATTTTGGACATAATGAAGGTGGAGGTGGAGAAGGAATGACTTACAGTCAACAGAGTGAAATAATTGGGGAAACGTGTGTGATCTGTGATAAGCAAAAAGAGAAAGGCATTCATTTATATTCAAGTTTTATTTGCACAGATTGTGAAAAGGACATGGTGCAGACTGATACGAGTGACCGGAAATATCAATATTTTGTTGAACAATTAAAAAAAGCGGCAGCTTCCAAAATTTATTCTTAACTTGGCTATAAACAGATGGTCAAGTTTTTCTTTGTGCGCCCGGCATGGGTGTAATCTATAGGGTGAAAGTCCCGAGCTGCGAAGGCAGAAGTAGCAGTTAGCTTAACGCAAGGGTGTCCGTGGTGACGCGGAATCTGAAGGAAGCGAGCGGCAAACTTTGGGTCTCTCGGAACACGAACTTCATATGAGGCTAGGTATCACTGGGTGAGTTTGCAAGACAAAACAAAGCCCTTTCTGCCGAAGGTGATACAGAGTAAATGAAGCAGATGGATGGAAGGAAAGATTACACTCTTACCCGGGGAGGTCTGGCTGGCACGCCAAGTAACCTTGGTAACCTATCTAGTGATAGATAGCTGAACAGTCAGAAGTCAGCAGAGGTCATAGTATTAGTTGGTCTAGAACAACTAAGAAGGACCGAACAATTAAGAGAGAATAGCCCTTGGCATTCAGTGAGTCATGATGAACACAGAAAACGTAGTACCTCACTTGAGGGAGGAAGCGGTGAATCCCGTGGGAGATCTCTTGGAGGGTGGAGTGACCACTGGCATAAAGAGAACAGCTATTCACGGAAGTTATAAAGACTTGCGTCAATTATCTTAATTGAACCGCCGTATACGGAACCGTACGTACGGTGGTGTGAGAGGACGCAGCCCTGAAGAGTAAAAATTCTTCGAGATAATTCCACCCAAACTTTGCCAAATATGTGATAATAAGGGTATATAAAAAACCTAATATATTGGCATTTGGGGGGATTTTTTTATGGTAACGAGGAAAGAAAAGCGTGAAATGGAAAAAGAGGTAAATTATTTATTCGAGTTGCTAAAAACGCAAAATCACTTTTTTAAAAATTTGAACAAATTACTTAAAGATGTTGATGATCCAAGGCACCAAAGCTATATCACCTATGACACGGAAGTCCTTTTGATGATGGTTATTTTGAAAAATGCATGCAACTTAAAAAGTATGCGCGAAATGACAAACGAATTTAATAAGGAAGAGTGCATTAAAAATTTGGGGAAATTGTTGGGGAATGAAGATTTGGAAGAACTGCCCCATTATGACACAATCAATGATTTTTTGGCACGAGTGAACCCGGCAGAACTTGAAAGGATCCGAATCGATATGATCAAGAAATTATTCAAAAAGAGGTGTTTTGAATCCTATCGTATCAACGGGAAATACTGGGGTATTGCCATAGATGGGACCGGTATTTTTACTTTTGACAAAAAACATTGTGAACACTGCCTGAAACGGGAGCGCAAATACATAGACAAGGAAACGGGTGAAGAAAAAATAAAGACCATCTACATGCATCATGTCTTGGAAGCCAAGTTAATTGTGGGAAATATGGTACTAAGTGTGGCCTCCGAGTTTATTGAAAATGAATCAGAGGACGTGGAAAAGCAAGATTGTGAGTTGAATGCTTTTTATCGACTGACTGCTAGACTGAAAGACACCTTTAAAAAACTGCCTATCTGTCTGATTGCCGATAGTCTTTATGCCTGCGAAAATGTATTTAAACAATGCAAGGCGAATAATTGGAACTACTTATTCCGTTTTAAGGAAGATCGTATTAAAAGCATCACCGATGAGTTTCAAGCGTTAAAAAATATGGAAGAGGAGGAAGGCAAGAAAGCCAATGTGGTAAAGATACGTGAAAGCGAACAGCGAGGGGAAATCACCTGGGTGAACGATATTGATTACAGAGGCTTTGGGGTGAATGTTTTCGAATGCGAATTAGAAGATGAAAAAAGAAAACAAAAATTTACCTTTATCACAGATATAAAAATCACAAAAAACAATGCAAAGAAACTGATGAACGCTGGCAGAAGCCGCTGGAGAATAGAGAATGAGGGGTTTAACAGACAAAAAAACCTGCGCTACCACATTGAACACGCAAGCAGCCAAGATTACAATGCCATGAAAAATCACTACCTATTAACCCAAATTACAGAGATTATCATGGTGTTACATGAGCATGGGTCAAAAATATTGAGAAGCATGAAGAAAACGATAAAAGAAATATCCTCGCGATTGTTAGAAGCCTTCCGTGGGCAAACACTAACAGACGAGGATATCGCACAACTGGGAAAACCTATGCAAATTAGGTTTACCTAGCGAATTAATTGTACCAAAGGATGTGATGTTTGGCAAAGAAAAAAAGTTATCCACAACAAACAAAAATAAGTTATCCACATTTTTTAAAAAAATAAGCAAAATTGGTTCTTTTTGACCCTTTTTGTAAATAAATTTAACTGGAAAATTTTACCAATTGTGAATAAGTCGTATTTCCACAATACTACCAGAAATTGATAAATTTACTCTTCATAGCTGGAGAGGACGGGAGTTAATCGCTCCCTCCTACTCGATTTGTTATAATGAAATTATGCAGCAAATAGAAAAGGGCGATGAAAGCAGATGGGAAAAATTCGTACTCCGTTGTATAATGCTTTAATTCAACATTGTCAGTTAAATCCTCTTTCGTTTCATGTACCTGGTCATAAAAACGGGATTCTTTATGATCCAAATCAGTTTCCGCATTTTCGCCAAACGCTTCAGCTGGATTTGACTGAGATTGCTAATTTAGATGATTTATATGCGCCAGAAGGGATCATTAAAGAGGCGCAGCAGCTTGCAGCAGAATTATATGGAGTATCGTCAACATATTTTTTAGTGAATGGTTCAACGGTCGGAAACTTGGCAATGATTCTTGCTAATTGCCAAAAGGGGGATGTCGTATTCGTTCAACGAAATAGTCATAAATCAGTGATGCATGGATTAGAGCTGGCCGGTGCAAAGCCTGTTTTTTTATCTCCCAAGTTCGATGAAGGTTTTCAAGTGCCTTCTTATGTACCAGTTGAAACGGTAAAGAAAGCTTTTCAAAAATATCCTCAAGTAAAAGCGATCATTTTGACAAGCCCTACCTATTACGGTTTAACATATACAAAATTAAATGAACTTATTCAATTTGCTCATTCCCGCCGTGTTCCGGTATTAGTCGATGAAGCTCATGGGGCTCATTTGATCGCAAGTTCTTCGTTTCCGAAATCAGCTGTTTCGGTTGGTGCAGATGTTGTCGTACAATCTGCCCATAAAACATTGCCTGCTATGACAATGGGAGCATTTTTGCATGTAAACAGCAAATTGGTGAATGAGGAAAAAATTAGCCATTATATACATATGCTGCAAACAAGCAGTCCGTCTTATTTGATTATGGCCTCACTTGATTTAGCAAGAGCGTATGTCGAGGATATGTTAACGAAGGAAGAGGAATTGAATCAAACTTTGCATAAATATGTGGAGATCTTTCAACAGCTTGACTATATCGATATAGTGTCTTCGAAGGATCCTTTTGTGGCTGTTGATCCTTTAAAGCTGACAATTCGTTCACAAAATGCCATGTCAGGTTATGATTTAATGGAGCTTTTTGAAAAAGCACGTATTTATCCTGAGCTTGCCGATCCTCTAAATGTTTTGTTTGTGCTTCCGTTTGCTAAAGAGTTTCAAGATACTGGACACTTTTCGAAAGTCAATGACATATTAAAAAATACCCAAACAAGCAAGATGGAATGGGGTCTTCAGAAGGAAGTACAAATAGACGAAATCAGCCAGCTATCTATTTCTTACGAGGCAATGGAAAACAGTACAAAAACATTTGTATCATTAGAAGAAGCGATAGGAGAGATCTCTGCTGAAATGATTATTCCTTATCCGCCGGGAATACCGCTTTTGATGAGAGGAGAAAAAATTACAAAAAATCAAATTGAAGCGTTGAAAAGGTTAATGGAGCTGCGTGCTAATTTTCAAGGAGGAAAGAAATTAGCAGAAGGCCTTATTTCTATTTTCAGGAAAAGGTGATCTTAATGAAAGGAATTTTTATTACGTTTGAAGGACCTGAAGGAGCGGGGAAAACGACAATTATTAAAAAGCTTGAAAAAAAGTTAGAAAAAGAAGGAAAAGACGTTGTCGTGACGCGCGAGCCAGGCGGTATTGTCATCAGCGAGAAAATTCGGGAAATTATTCTTCATAAAGAACATACAGAGATGGATGCAAGGACCGAGGCGCTTCTTTATGCTGCCGCGAGAAGACAGCATTTAGTCGAAAAAGTAATTCCCGCTCTTCATAAAGGAAAAATTGTACTTTGCGATCGATTCGTTGACAGTTCTTTAGCCTATCAAGGGTATGCAAGAGGTCTCGGGATTCAAGAGGTGCTTGAAATAAATCAATTTGCAATAACCGGCATGATGCCCAATCTTACGCTGTTTTTTGATATTTTGCCGGAAAAAGGATTAGCAAGAATAACTAGCAATCAAAATCGAGAAATCAATCGACTTGACTTGGAAAAATTGGATTTCCATCAAAAGGTTTATGAAGGATACAAGAAAATCATTGAAATGTTTCCGAATAGAATAAAAGTGATCAATGCAGATCAGCCTTTAGAAAAAGTTTTTTTTGAAGCGGAGAGTGCATTGGACTTATTTTGGAAGGAAACATTGTAGTCATATCGTTCTCAAGCTTGATATAATGAAGAAAAATTGATATTCGCTGCAAAATGTCCTGGCAAGATGTCCTGCTTTTCCGTTTTTATCAATAAGGAGGCTTTTCCGTATGAAATTGATTATGGCTGTTGTCCAGGATCAAGATAGCAACCGCTTATTAAAAGCCCTGACGGAACATAACTTTCGTGTGACAAAGCTTGCAAGCACCGGGGGATTTTTAAAGTCCGGCAACACTACTTTTATTATTGGGACAGAAGACATTCGTGTGCAAAAAGCGCTCGATATCATTAAAACGAACTGCCAGTCTCGCCAACAGCTTGTTGCTCCAGTTTCACCGATAGGCGGGAATACCGACTCTTACGTTCCCTATCCGCTTGAAATTGAGGTTGGCGGTGCAACTGTTTTTGTCCTTCCAGTTGAACAATTTCATCAATTTTAAAGGTGAGAGCAAATGAAAGTAAATGAAGATTTAAGAACAATACTGCCTAAACAAACAATTGAACAGAACGGAACACAAAACAGATCTAAAATATTTTCTCAAATGGTTGAAAAGCATGAATCCAAGCTCCATGAAGAACAATGGAAACAGCTTTTAAATGAACTGGAGGAAGCCGGAGAACGTCTAAGTAAATCGAGAAATATGCATGATTTGTCTAAGTTTAAAAGATTAGTAAAGCGGCTTATTCGTGAAACGATTGAATTCGGAATGGGTGTCAAAGAATCAAAGAGCTGGGATTTTTATGGGAACAGACGGAATTTAAAAATCGTTTCCCAAATTGACCAAAAGCTGGTGGAATTGACCGAAGAAATTTTAAATAAAGAAAAAGATGCCGTAAACATTTTAGGGAAAATAGGGGAAATAAAAGGGCTGATCGTGAATTTATATACGTAAGTGAGTGGTACAATAAATGAAAACATGGGAAGAACTCGAAAAACTTCAGCCAAAAGTATTGAAAATAATACAAAATTCTTTTAAGAAAAATAGATTGGCCCACGCCTATTTATTTCAAGGGAAAAAGGGCACAGGAAAAAAGGATGCTGCTTTTTTAACTGCAAAAAGTTATTTTTGCGAGCATTTGGAGAAAAATTATAAACCGTGCGGACAATGTTCAAACTGCAAGAGAGTTGAGAGCGGAAATCATCCTGATCTTCACTTTATAGAGCCTGATGGCTTATCAATCAAAAAAGAACAAATAGAAGCATTGCAGAAGGAATTTGCAAAAACGGGCGTTGAATCGAACCGGAAGCTTTATATCATATCTGGATGCGACCAGATGACTGTCAATGCGGCCAACAGTTTATTGAAATTTTTGGAGGAACCGACGGAAGGAACAATGGCAATATTAATAACAAATCAAGTTCATCGAGTGTTGCCGACAATTCTTTCTAGATGCCAAATATTAACCTTCCAACCCATTCCCCCAAAAATGATTCAGCAGGAACTTGAGAAAAAAGGAACTCCAAGTCATATAGCTGCCCTCGTCAGTCAAGTTACCAATAATATTGAAGAAGCATTTTCACTTAGCCGTGACGATTGGTTTGCGGAAGCAAGAACCAAAGTGATAAAATTATATGAAGTATTGGACTCCCGTCCCGACCATGCATTGCTTTTTATTCATAATCATTGGGTGCCTTTTTTTGCAGATAAAGAGCAAATGGAAATGGGACTGGATTTTCTCCTATTTTTATATAAAGATTTATTATCAATTCAAATCGGAAATGAAGATGACGTTGTTTATTTAGATATATTGCCAATGTTAAAACAGCAAGGGCTAAAGCTTGGCCAACGAACTGTTTTACACCAAATCGTCTCCATTTTGAATGCAAAAAAACGGTTAAATTTCAATGTTAATCCGCAGCTTCTTATGGAAGATTTGGTTTTAACATTGCAGGAGGGATAAGCTTGTATGATGTTGTAGGAGTTCGCTTTAAAAAGGCGGGAAAAATTTATTATTTTGATCCAAATGGTTTTGATATACAGCTTGATGATTATGTCATTGTTGAAACAATCAGAGGGATTGAATATGGAAAAGTAGTAGTCAGCAAAAAACAAGTGGAAGAGCATGATATTGTGCTTCCATTAAAGAAAGTCATTCGGAAAGCTGATGAAAAGGATCGGATGATTGTCCAAGAAAACAACAGGGCAGCAAAAGAAGCGATGGATATTTGTTTAAAAAAAGTAGAAGAACACGGTTTAGAGATGAAGCTTGTCGATGTAGAGTATACATTTGACCGCAACAAAGTCATTTTTTACTTTACTGCTGACGGGCGTATTGATTTTCGCGAGCTTGTAAAAGATTTGGCCTCTATTTTTAAAACGAGAATTGAACTTCGACAAATCGGGGTGCGAGACGAAGCGAAAATGCTTGGCGGAATCGGCCCCTGTGGAAGAATGCTATGCTGCTCCACATTTTTAGGGGATTTTGAGCCTGTTTCGATTAAGATGGCGAAAGATCAAAATTTGTCTTTGAATCCTACAAAGATTTCGGGGTTATGCGGAAGATTAATGTGCTGCTTAAAATATGAGAATGATGAATATGAAACAGCAAAAGAGCAACTTCCGGATATTGGAGATACTATAGAAACTCCGAATGGAACAGGAAAGGTTGTCGGACTAAATATTTTAGAACGTGTGCTGCAAGTCGAACTGATCAATCGCGATCGCGTCGTTGAATACACATGGGAAGAATTAATACAAGACGATGCTGTTTCTATGGAGTTCACAGATTAGAGGTGGAAAACCAGTGAACAAAAAAGAAATTTTTGATGCTGTGACATTGCTGGAGGAACAAATTGGTTATTTGTACCGCCAATTAGGAGAATTAAAGCAGCATATAGGAGAATTAATTGAAGAAAACCAACATTTAAAATTGGAAAACGACCACTTGCGCAAACGAATGTCTTCTTTTGATCAAATGAATTTGAAACAAGAAGAATTGAAAAGCGCTAAGAAGAAGGAAAAAAAGCTTGGACATATAGATATTGGCGAAGGGTATGATAACCTGGCAAGACTTTATCAGGAAGGATTTCATATTTGTAATCTGCATTATGGCAGTGTAAGGAAAGATGGAGATTGCCTGTTCTGCCTCTCATTTTTAAATAAAAAGTAAGTGCAGCTTCCTTTTCAGGAGGCTTTTCTTATGACTAGGACGAGTAAGTAATCTCAAGAAAGGGAAATTTACATGGTATATTTGCACGATGATGAAAGGCTGGATTATTTGTTAGCGGAAGATTTGCGCATCATTCAAAGTCCTTCAGTTTTTGCATTTTCTCTCGATGCAGTTCTTCTCGCAAAATTTGTGTATGTCCCGATCCAAAAAGGGAATTTGATTGACCTTTGTACAGGAAACGGGGTGATTCCACTTTTATTAAGCACAAGAACAAAAGGAACGATCACAGGAGTGGAAATACAAAAGCGGCTGTTTGATATGGCTGTCAGATCTGTCCAATATAATCACCTTGAACATCAAATAAAGATCATTCACGGCGACATTTTGGACATGCCGAAACAGCTTGGGTATGGGAAGTTCGATGTTGTAACATGCAATCCCCCTTATTTCAAAACGCCGGGACAAGAAGAGTTAAATAAAAACGAATATTTTGCGATTGCAAGGCATGAAATATTATGCACTCTTGAAGATGCTATACGTGTAAGCAGCCAATTGGTAAGGCCGGGGGGAAAAGTTGCCTTTGTCCATCGTCCAGGACGATTTTTAGAAATGATCGAACTCATGAAAAAATATCGAGTGGAACCGAAAAGAATTCGCTTTGTATATCCAAAGCTTGGAAAGGAAGCAAATACTTTATTAGTAGAAGGAATAAAAGATGGGAATCCTGATTTAAAAATTCTACCCCCATTGATCGTTTACGATGATCAAAACAATTATACGGATGAAGTTCAAAAAATATTGTACGGGTAAATAAAATGTGACTAAAGCGGAATGTATAAATTATGGTGGTGAATAGGGATGTGGCAGCAAAAAAGCTATGCGGAAGATGTAGAGAAGGGCGCACTATATTTAGTGCCGACGCCGATCGGAAATTTAGAAGATATGACGTTCCGTTCAATCCGTGTGTTAAAAGAGTGTGACGTTATTGCAGCGGAGGACACGAGACAAACGAAAAAATTATGTCATTATTATCATATTGATACAAACATCATCAGCTATCATGAACATAATAAAAATTCGAGTGGAAGACAGATCATGAAAATGATTGAAGAGGGGAAAAAAGTTGCACTTGTCAGCGATGCCGGCATGCCAACCATTTCTGATCCAGGAAGTGAGCTTGTTCAGCTAGTTTTAGACCATCATTATCCGGTTATACCGCTTCCGGGGGCTAATGCTGCATTAACGGCATTGATCGCTTCAGGAATTGCGCCTCAGCCTTTTTATTTTTTTGGATTTTTACATCACAAGAAAAAAGAAAAGAAAAAACAATTGGAGCAATTAAAAAATAAGAAAGAAACCATTATCCTTTATGAATCTCCTCATCGACTCGTTGAAACGTTAAAGGATATTCATGAATTTTTTGGCAATAGGAAAATAGCTGTTGCTCGAGAGTTAACAAAAATGTATGAGGAGTTTGTGAGGGGGACAGTTGATGAACTATTAGATTGGGCGGAAAATCATGAAATCAAAGGGGAGTTTTGTTTAATCATTGAAGGCAGTCAAGAAAATACTCCCGATGATAACAAAGAAACATGGTGGAGTAAATGGACGATTAAAGAACATGTTGAACATTATATAGAAAAAGGCTATCCATCAAAAGAAGCGATCAAATTGGCCGCATTGGATCGAAATTTGCCAAAACGGGAAGTGTATCAGGAGTATCATTTGAAATAAAAGTCCCTGAATAGTAGGGACTTTTAACTTTTTATTTAGAAGATTCCAAAATGGTTTGGATTTCTTTTAAAATTTGCTCTGCACCTTCGCGGCTAAGAACAATTTTTCCGCCTGCAAGCTGGAAGTTATCATCAGAAACTTCTCCAGTTACTTGACAAGTCATGCTAGGCTTATATTTTTTCAAAATGATGCGGTCGTCATCCACATAAATTTCTAAAGCATCTTTTTCAGCAATTCCTAATGTTCTGCGCAATTCAATCGGAATAACTACGCGTCCCAACTCATCAACTTTACGAACAATTCCAGTAGATTTCATAAAATTTGTCTCCTCCCATTTGTAAAATAAAGATTTATCGCCTATATACTCCCTTTTTCGCCATTATTCGACATTTGCGATTGTCAATTAATAGAATAACAGTTTTTCCAATAAACGTCAATCCTTTTGATTCGAAATACTGTTCAATTTAAATAACTGTGTAAATCTTATAAGATGATGAAAGATTATGTATATTTTCTTGATAAAACAGGCTATGATGGTATCATAGAATATGTAATCAATGCTTGGTTTTGTCGCTCTCGTCCAACTGACGAGAGCTTTTCTGTAATGTAGTGGCAAAGGAGGATTAATATTGTGGAAAACAGAAAAAAAACATTTTATTTAACGACGCCCATTTACTATCCGAGCGATAAATTACATATCGGTCATGCGTATACAACGGTAGCCGGCGATGCCATGTCGAGATATAAACGCCTTCGCGGTTATGATGTCATGTATTTAACGGGAACTGACGAGCATGGGCAAAAAATCCAGCGAAAAGCGGAGGAAAAAGGAGTATCTCCTAAAAAGTATGTTGATGATATTGTTTCAGGGATTAAAGAATTATGGAAAAAATTAGATATTTCCTATGATGATTTTATAAGAACGACTGAAGAGCGACATAAGAAGGTAGTAGAAAAAATTTTCGACCGTCTAGTAAAGCAGGGAGATATTTATTTAGATGAGTATGAAGGATGGTACTGTACGCCTTGTGAATCGTTTTTTACAGAAAGACAGCTAGTGGACGGAAATTGCCCTGATTGCGGCCGCCCTGTTGAGAAGGTAAAAGAAGAGTCTTATTTCTTTAAAATGAGCAAATATGTCGACAGGCTTCTGCAATTTTATGAAGAAAATCCAGAGTTTATTCAGCCGGAATCAAGAAAAAACGAAATGATCAATAACTTTATAAAGCCTGGGCTGGAAGATTTGGCGGTATCCCGGACGACTTTTGACTGGGGCATTAAAGTTCCTGGTAATCCAAAACATGTTATTTATGTTTGGATTGACGCATTGACAAACTATATTACGGCGCTCGGCTACGGAACCGAGAATGAAGAAAAATTTAAAAAATATTGGCCTGCAGATGTTCATTTAGTAGGGAAAGAGATTGTCCGCTTTCACACGATATACTGGCCGATTATGCTCATGGCGCTTGATCTGCCTCTTCCTAAAAAAGTGTTTGGACATGGATGGCTGTTAATGAAGGACGGAAAAATGTCTAAATCAAAAGGAAATGTTGTGGATCCAGTTACATTGATTGACCGTTATGGGCTTGATGCTTTGCGCTATTATTTGCTGCGTGAAGTTCCGTTTGGAGCGGACGGAGTATTTACTCCTGAAGGCTTTGTGGAGCGCATTAACTATGATTTAGCTAATGACTTAGGAAACTTACTAAACCGAACGGTGGCCATGATCGATAAATATTTTGACGGCATTGTAAAAAAAGAACAAGCGGATGAAACCCCTTACGATGAGGCTCTTCGCTCATTCAGAACCGAAACAGTTAAAAAGTACGAAGAAGCCATGGATAAAATGGAGTTTTCCGTTGCGCTGACAGCCCTATGGCAATTTATTGGCCGGACAAATAAATACATTGATGAGACGGAGCCTTGGGTACTGGCAAAAGACGAGTCAAAAAGAAATCAGCTTGCATCCGTCATGTATCATTTGGCTGAGTCGCTTCGACATATAGCCGTTTTATTAAAACCATTTTTAACAAAAACACCGGATAAAATTTTTGCGCAAATAGGTGTAGAGGACGATCATTTGAAAAATTGGGAATCCATTCATAAGTTTGGACAGCTGGAAGAGGTTCGGGTACAAAAAGGAGAGCCGCTGTTTCCGCGTTTAGATATCGAACAGGAAGTGAACTATATAAAAGAGCAGATGAAAGGATCGGCACCTGAGGCTAAAAAAGAAACAGCAGATGATGAGAATGAAATTACAATTGATGATTTTATGAAAGTGGATTTACGCGTGGCGGAGGTTATTCAAGCGGAGAGAGTAGAAAAAGCAGACAAGCTGTTAAAACTTCAGTTGGATTTAGGATCTGAAAAACGCCAAGTTGTTTCTGGAATTGCTAAATATTATCAGCCTGAACAATTAATCGGCAAAAAAGTTATTTGTGCAATAAATTTAAAACCGGTAAAATTGCGTGGAGAATTGTCGCAAGGAATGATTTTGGCAGGGGAAGAAAACGGAACCTTGTCGCTTGCTACCGTCGATTCAGATTTACCGAATGGAACGAAAATCAAATAAATTTGTCGAAGATTGTTTTTTTGGGGTGTTTCACGTGGAACACCTCTTTCCCTTTTATCGAAAAAGGGAAAAAATGATTGGAAAGGATGTCAAAATATGCTGTTTGATACTCATGCACATTTAAATGCGGTGCAATTTGAGGAGGATTTAAACGAAGTAATTGACCGGGCACTTCAAGAAAAAGTGGAAACTATCGTTGTTGTCGGCTTTGACCGCGAAACAATTCCAAAGGCTATAGAGCTTTCTGAAAGGTATGACTTTATATATGCAGCTGTCGGCTGGCATCCGGTTGATGCCATTGATATGACGGATCACGATTTAGATTGGTTAAGAGAGCTTTCCAGCCATCCGAAAGTTGTCGCACTAGGTGAAATGGGCCTGGATTATCATTGGGATAAATCACCTAAGGATGTGCAAAAAGAAGTGTTTCGCAAGCAAATTGCATTAGCAAAGGAAGTACAGCTGCCGATCATTATTCATAACAGAGAAGCAACTGCAGACATTGTTCAAATATTAAAAGAGGAAAATGCGAAGGAAGTAGGCGGAGTCATGCATTGCTTTTCCGGAAGCTTAGAGGTTGCCAAGCAATGTATGGACATGAATTTCTATATTTCGTTCGGCGGTCCTGTTACATTTAAAAATGCAAAAAAACCAAAAGAAGTAGCTGCGGAAATTCCATTGGACCGATTATTAATTGAAACCGATTGTCCTTATTTAACCCCTCATCCATTCCGTGGCAAACGGAATGAACCAAGCTATGTCAAATATATCGCAGAAAAAATTGCAGAGCTGAAAGGACTCACCTTTGAAGAAATAGCAAAAATTACAACCAGAAATGGAAAAAAATTATTCGGCATTTCATGATAAAGATTTCTGTCGAAGCTTGTTCAAGCTTGTCTGAAAAAAGAATGATTCAAAAAAGTTCTACACGTCTTCTTTTCCTCATAGGATAAACGTGTCGAGAAGTCTTTCTTCACTTTTTGTTCAAACTTCAAGATAATAGTTACAAAAAACGAGAAAAGTGCAGGAGGGTTGACAGGTTTAAAAATACTCTATATAATCTCACGGAGGAGAAGGAGGCGTTTTCGTGATTGAAAACATGAAAAATATGGTATCCAACCTTTCCAAGAGAAAAAAGTATGTCCTTTCTGCAGTCGGTGTATGTTTAATTGGCACAGGAGCAACGTATGGGGGCTATGAAGGAACAAAAGATACTGTTAGAGTCACTATTGATGGGAAAACAGAGGAAGTAAGGACCCATGCAGACCAAGTCAGTGATCTTTTGAAAGAATTAGATATAAAATTACAAGCTAATGATTATATTTCTCATGCGAAACATCGGGACATTCAAGACAACATGAATATAGTGATAAAATATGCCAAACCTGTCCAGCTGATTGTAGACAATGAGCGAAGGAAGATTTTCACAACTGCTGATACGGTAGAAGATGTTTTAAGGCAGCAAAAAATTTCCATTACCGAAAAAGATGAAGTTCTACCAGCATTAGATGCAAAAATTGAAAAAAACATGGAACTAAAGGTGAATAAAGCGCATCTTATCACTTTAAATATTGGTGGGAAAAACCAACAGATTTGGTCTACTTCGACTACTGTCGCTGACTTTTTAAAGGAACATAACGTAAAATTGAATCCAATGGATAAAGTAAAGCCTGGGCTAACAACAGTGTTAAATAAAAACACAAATGTAGAAATTACCAGAGTAGAAAAAGTCACCGATGTAGTGGAAGAACCAATTGTATTTAAAATCGTTCAACGTACAGATAAAAATTTAGCTGAAGGAACGAAAAAAGTGATTCAAGAAGGCGAAAAAGGAACACGCCAAAAACAGTTTGAAGTCATTTTGGAAAATGGAAAAGAAATTTCCCGTAAGCTTATAAAAACTGTAACAACGAAGGAAAGCAAAGATAAAATTGTTGTTGTCGGGACAAAAGCTTCTTCGCAGCCTGCACTAGCTTCAAGAGGAACTGGCAGCAAGTCTAAAGAATTTTATGTGACGGCTACTGCATATACAGCATCCTGCAATGGCTGTTCAGGCACAACAGCAACGGGGTACAATTTGCGCTCAAATCCAAATGCAAAGGTAATCGCAGTTGATCCGTCTGTCATTCCGCTCGGATCAAAGGTGTATGTTGAAGGATACGGATATGCAGTTGCCGCCGATACTGGTTCAGCAATTTCCGGGAATAAAATTGACGTATTTTTCCCAAATAAGTCTCAAGCATATCAATGGGGTCGAAAAAAGGTCAAAATAAGGGTTTTACGTTAATTTTATCGAGTGCTGTTTTGACAGAGGGTTTCGACCCTCTGTTTTTTTACGTTATAATTGGAAATCAGTAGCCTTTTATACAATTTGACGACAAATATTACAAAAAGGTTTCAAGTTTTGGAGGAAAAAATGAAAAAAAAAATAAAAGAAATTATTATCGTTGAAGGTAAAGATGATACGCTGGCAATAAAAAGAGCAGTGGATGCCGATACGATTGAAACGAACGGCTCTGCCATTAATCAATCGATTATTGAACAAATACGCCTTGCCCAAAACACGCGGGGAGTTATTATTTTTACTGATCCTGACGCTCCGGGAGAAAAAATTCGCAAAACAATAGCTGAACATGTTCCTGGATGCAAACATGCCTTTTTGCCACGTAATGAAGCCAGAGCAAAAAACGGGAGAGGAATTGGCGTTGAACATGCCAGCGCAGAATCTATTCGGAAAGCGCTGCGTTCGGTGAGAGAGGAAATGAACGAATGGAAAAGCAGCATTTCCATGTTAGATTTGATTTTTTATGGTTTAATTGGCGGTCCAACGGCAAAAAAGCGGAGGGAAAAGCTTGGAGAGCGGCTAAAAATCGGCTATGCTAACGGAAAACAGCTAATGAAACGCTTGGCAATGTTTCATATTACGAAAGAAGCGTTTTTGGAGGCAATTGAGGCGATCTTAAAGGAGGAAGAGGCAGATGGAAAAAGAAATAGCAACGTTAAGCCGAACGAAACAAATTCTTGAAAAATACAGCTTTTCTTTTAAAAAAAGCTTAGGGCAAAACTTTATTGTGGAACCGAACATATTGCATCGAATGATTGAGCGTGCAGGTGTAACAGAAGAAACAGGAGTCATCGAAATAGGCCCAGGGATCGGCGCATTAACAGAACAATTAGCAAAAAATGCTAAGAAAGTTATTGCCTTTGAAATCGATGGCAGACTGCTTCCGATTCTTGAAGAAAATTTAGCTCCATATTCAAATATCGAAATCATTTATCAAGATGTATTAAAGGCAAACCTCCACGAAATCATTGAAAAAAAATTGAACAATTGCCGTGAAGTCATGGTAGTCGCCAATTTGCCATACTATATCACCACGCCGATCATTATGAAGCTTTTGGAAAACCGTTTGCCACTAAAAGCGATCGTCGTCATGCTTCAAAAAGAGGTAGCAGAACGAATGACAGCCAAACCGTCAACAAAAGATTACGGCTCATTATCCATTGCCGTCCAATATTACACTGAAGCGAAAACGGTTATGTCGGTGCCGAAGACAGTATTCATTCCGCAGCCAAACGTGGATTCGTCTGTCATTCGCCTCGATTTGCGTCCAGAACCGCTTATTCATGTCAAAAATGAAGCATTTTTCTTTCAAGTAGTAAAAGCAAGTTTTGCTCAAAGAAGAAAAACGTTATTGAACAATTTACTCAACAACTTACCCAATGGGAAGGCGAATAAAAACATAATTGAAGAATGTTTGACATCAGCAGGAATCGATGGAAAGCGCAGGGGGGAATCATTGACCATTGAAGAATTTGCTTTATTGAGCGACAGACTTTACGAAATATTTAAATAGGGTAAATCACCATTTTGAAAAGCAAGACATACGTTAAAGAAGAAAAGAAAACTATTCCCGTTCGGAGTGAACATTATGCTAATAAAGCCGGGGATGATAGTGGCCAGAAAGTCTTATCAGTGCGATTTGCTTTTTCGGATTTTAGAAATAAAAAAGGATCATACTGGCCGTCTGATTGCCCTTATTTCAGGACAGGACGTCCGTTTAATTGCTGATGCCCCTTATGACGACTTAGTCATCATGAATAAAGAAGAACAAAAAATACGTGAAAAACAAGAAAGGGAAAAAATAGAAAATACGCTTTATCTCCTGAAGCAAGATTATGATCTATCTCGTGAAAAACAAGAATTTTACGCTTCGTCCGAATTTGAATATCAAAATGAATGTTTTCATATTCCAGGCAGAGTATTACATGTAGATGGCGACCCCAATTATTTGGAAAAATGCTTAAATTTATACGAAAAAATTGGTGTTCCTGTTCACGGCATACATTTAAAAGAAAACGAAATGGCTGATCATATTGATGAGCTTTTAGAAAAATATCGGCCGGATATACTAGTCATTACTGGACATGATTCTTATTCGAAGCATAAAGGGACAATATTGGATTTGAATGCTTACCGACACTCGAAGGATTTTATTAAAACGGTCAGGAAGGCACGGAAAAAAATTCCCGGGCTTGATCAGCTGATTATTTTTGCCGGTGCATGCCAATCTCATTTTGAGTCATTAATAAGAGCTGGGGCCAATTTTGCAAGTTCACCGTCAAGAGTGAACATTCATGCTTTAGATCCTGTGTATATTGTTTCTAAAATCAGCTTTACTCCTTTTGTAGAACGTATTAATGTTTGGGATGTACTTCGAAACACCTTGTCGCGGGAAAAAGGATTAGGAGGCATTGAAACAAAGGGCGTCATGCGGTCAGGTTTACCATTTAACCGATATATTGAGGAAGCAGGTCAAAACGAATAAACGTTTGGACTGCTTTTTTTTTGAATAAATCCATATAATTTTTGCAAAAACGGGAAAACTATGACAAGTATTAGAGAATTTTGTTGAAAAGAAAACGTTGACACAGATGTTTAAAGGCTGTTATAATAAAAAATTTATTTGACTTATTAGTCGATTCTGTGTATAATGAACTTTGTGAGGTGGTTCCAATGGCAAAAACGTTATCCGATATTAAACAAGCTCTCGATTCTAATCTAGGGCGTCGATTAACATTAAAAGCGAATGGCGGACGTAGAAAAACAATTGAACGTTCAGGCGTTTTAGCCGAGACGTATCCATCGGTTTTTGTGATTGAACTTGACCAGGAAGAAAATGCTTTTGAACGCGTTTCATACAGCTATGCAGATGTGTTAACGGAAACAGTCCAAATTACTTTTATAGATGAAAACAACAATGTTGCAATGGGCGGGCAGTAAACGAAATTTGTTTGCTGCTTTTATTTTTTTCTCTGGCATTTTTTTAAAAGCATAAATCAAGCTTTTCGCTTGAAACTAACAGTAAGCGGATAAAATCCGCGGGAATGTCTGTTTTTATTTAAGGGGGAGTCAAAGAATGGCTAGACGCCGAGGCATTATGTCAGAAAGCTTTAAGTATGAATTGGCTAAGGAATTGGGCTTTTATGAAACGGTCAAAAATGAAGGATGGGGAGCCATTCGGGCTCGTGATGCCGGAAACATGGTAAAACGGGCGATCGAGATTGCAGAAGAGCAATTGGCTAAGCAAAACGGCAAAACTTTTTAAAAGCAGACATTCGGGTGGCCGGCTCATAGTTTGGGCCGGCATTTTTTTATGTTTTCAATGGACGGATTTTGTCGAATTATGCTATTATATCCCTATTTATGGTACAATGTGAATACATTTTGTCAGAACGAAAAAGTAGGTGAATGTATTTGCGAGTATTGGAAAAAGCTCCGGCAAAAATTAATTTATCTTTAGATGTTTTACATAAAAGATCTGACGGATACCATGAAGTGAATATGGTCATGACGACCATAGATCTAGCTGATCGAATCGAGCTGAAGCTTCTTGATGAAAATAAAATACGTATCATATCGCATAATCGATTTGTGCCAGATGATGATCGGAATTTAGCTTACCAAGCGGCACAGCTTTTAAAGGACCGTTTCGGGATTCAAAAGGGTGTGGCAATCACGATTTCAAAGTGCATCCCTGTTGCTGCGGGCCTTGCAGGAGGGAGCAGTGATGCAGCAGCAACGTTAAGGGGATTAAATAAACTATGGAATTTGGATCTTTCCCTTGATGATCTTGCGAAACTTGGAGCAGAAATTGGTTCAGATGTTTCTTTTTGTGTTTACGGAGGCACAGCTGTGGCGACCGGAAGAGGCGAAAAAATTGAGCTGATTGATCCTCCTCCGCATTGCTGGGTCGTATTGGCGAAGCCTGATATCGGTGTGTCCACTGCTGAAATTTACCGACATTTGAAGATAAATGACATTGAGCATCCTGATGTTAGTGGAATGGTCAAAGCGATAAAGGATCAAAATTATCAAGAAATCTGTGCGAAGCTTGGAAATGTCCTTGAGTCGGTCACAATGAAGATGTATCCGGAAGTTGCTTTGATTAAAGAACAAATGAAACGTTTTGGAGCTGATGCTGTTTTAATGAGCGGAAGCGGACCGACAGTATATGGACTTGTTCAACACGAGTCGAGGCTTCATCGTGTTTATAACGGCTTGAGGGGATTTTGCGATCAAGTGTATGCAGTCAGAATGCTTGGGGATCGGATAGCCCTTGATTAAATGCGAATATTAAGTTATATTTACTTTAAAAACATTCGGAATTTGGAGGTTCGTCTATGAAATTTAGACGCAGTGGGAGACTTGTCGATATGACACACTATTTGCTTCATCATCCACATGCGCTCATCCCATTAACTTTTTTCTCTGAACGGTACGAATCAGCTAAATCCTCCATTAGCGAGGATTTAGTGATCATAAAGCAAACCTTTGAGCAACAAGGGATCGGAACTTTAATCACAACCCCAGGCGCAGCTGGCGGTGTCAAATTTATTCCGAAGGTGACGAGGGACGAAGCAAATGGAATTATTCAAAGACTGTGCGAGAAAGTCTCAGACCCCAGCCGGCTTTTACCTGGAGGTTATTTATATTTAACAGATTTACTGGGAAATCCAAAAATGATGAATCAAATCGGGCGTTTATTTGCTTCGGTTTTTGCGAATCGTACAATTGATGTCGTCATGACTGTAGCTACGAAAGGAATCCCAATTGCTTATGCAGTTGCCAGCTATTTGGATGTTCCCTTTGTCATCGTTCGCCGTGACAATAAAGTGACAGAAGGGCCGATGGTAAGCATTAATTATGTTTCAGGCTCTTCGAAAAGAATCCAAACTATGACGCTTGCAAAGAGGAGCTTAAAAGAAGGATCGAATGTGTTAATTGTTGACGACTTTATGAAGGCCGGAGGAACGATCAACGGCATGATCAGCATGCTGTCTGAATTTGGCGCAAACGTTTCAGGAATTGGGGTTCTTGTGGAATCAGAAAGCGTGGATGAACGGCTTGTAAATGAATATATTTCCATTTTAAAACTTTCCGATATGAATGAAAAGGAACGATCCATACAAGTTAGTAAAGGAAATTATTTCGATTTCCTCTAGCATAAAAATAATGAATCGTAAGGGAGTGTTTCAAAATGAAAGTCGTTTCAACAAAAAAGGCTCCGGCTGCAATCGGACCATACTCTCAAGGAATTATTGTGAATAACATGTTTTATAGCTCTGGACAAATTCCTTTAACCCCTGAAGGAAACTTGGTACAAGGAGATATTAAAGAACAGACTCACCAAGTTTTCGCGAATTTAAAGGGTGTATTGGAAGAAGCAGGCGCTTCGTTGGAAACTGTTGTCAAAGTAACCGCATTTTTAAAAGATATGAACGATTTCGCTGCTTTTAATGAAGTATATGGGGAATATTTTCAAACGCATAAGCCTGCTCGGTCATGTGTGGAAGTTGCAAGACTTCCGAAAGATGTCCTCGTTGAAATTGAAGTGATTGCTTTAGTTAAATAAAAGGTTGATTGTTCAGGATCCGTTTTGCGAATCGGATCCTTTTTTATTTTTTTATTTTTCCCAAAAATTTTTTGTGTGAAAAGAAGGAAAATTTAAAAATCCGTTGAATTGTTGAATTATGGTTACTAAAGTTTTTGCGAAGAAAAAGGTGGTGAACAGGATGGAAGTGACAGATGTAAGATTGCGCCGCGTCAATACAGAAGGTCGGATGAGAGCGATTGCGTCCATAACATTGGATAATGAATTTGTCGTCCACGATATACGTGTAATTGACGGAAATAACGGCCTTTTTGTAGCAATGCCTAGTAAACGTACACCGGATGGAGAGTTTCGAGACATTGCACATCCTATTAATTCAAATACTCGCGGTAAAATTCAAGACGCTGTTCTAGCTGAATATCACCGTTTAGGTGAGACGGAAGATTTTGAATATGAAGAAGCAGGGGCTTCATAAAAATATGATGTAAAAGAAGGGGCTTAAAGCATTCAGCTTAAGACCCTTTCTTTTTTAAAGGATCTGTTCACTAATACGATTTAGTAAACGTTTGCAAAAGAATAGATGGCCTCCTTTGTTTTTCTTACATACTCAATTGTTATGCAGCTATTGATCATCAAGTCTGATGGTTGTATAGGAAATGGTATTTGTTTCAAAAATTAATGTTCATACATCGGCATTTGAAAAAACGAAGAAATGCAGAGCTGTAAATCGTAAATCAACTTCGTTGAACAACAATGCATCCAAGTATAACCTTCTACGTTCAGCCACTGTCAGAAAATCTGGTTCATCGAAAGGAAGCAATCGAATAAATCAAAAAAACTTTAGGCAATATTGTTCTGCTGAAATTAATTTTTTTGTGTTAAGGCCTCCAATCAGGCGTTCTTTTCCTTCTTGTTTTTTCGTCAAAGTATCAAAACCGGCCTTTAGAGAAGAGGGAAGAAGCATAAAATTTAGGGCTTCCTCGTAGATTTTTAATAAAATTCCTATCCTATTTCTGTACCTTTTTCGAGAAAAATAGAGTGAAACGGAAATTTACGGAATCACACAAGATTTCTTGAAATAGAACATTATTTAAGATAAGATTTTTATGGATAAAAAGGGTATTGGAGGCCTATAAATGGAGAAATGTTTTGCAGTCATCTTAGCAGCCGGGCAAGGAACAAGAATGAAATCAAAGCTCTATAAAGTGCTGCATCCTGTTTGCGGTAAACCTATGGTACAGCATGTGATAGACAATGTTTCCAAGCTTCAAGTTGACGAAATCATTACCGTCGTCGGTCATGGTGCGGAAAAAGTAAAATCAGAGCTCGGCGAACAGACATTGTATGTTTTGCAGGAGCAGCAGCTTGGAACTGCTCACGCTGTTTTGCAGGCGGCTCAATATCTTGAGGGGAAAGAAGGAACGACAATTGTTGTTTGTGGCGATACGCCGCTGATCACCAGCGAGACGTTTGAAAAATTGTTAAAGCATCATCTGGAAACGAAAGCAAAAGCCACCATTCTGACAGCAGAAGCGGATGATCCGACTGGATATGGACGAGTGATCCGCAATGAAGAAGGGCTGGTTGAAAAAATAGTTGAGCATAAAGATGCTACAGAAAGTGAACGTCTTGTGACAGAAATTAATACGGGAACTTATTGCTTTGATAACGCTTCCTTATTTGAAGCTTTAAAGCATGTCAATAATGACAATGCGCAAGGCGAATATTATTTGCCGGATGTAATTGAGATTTTGAAGGAAAAAGGCGAAATCATTTCAGCGTTTCAAACAGATTCTTTTGAAGAAACGTTAGGGGTAAACGACCGCATAGCGCTTTCGCAAGCGGAGCTTATTATGAAAAGGCGAATCAATCAAAAGCATATGAAAAACGGAGTTACAATTGTCGATCCTGATAATACATATATATCAGCAGATGCAGAGATCGGACAAGATACTGTCATTTATCCGGGTACAGTCATTATCGGGAAAACGGTCATCGGAGAGGAATGTGAAATCGGTCCCAACTCCGAAATTAAAGATTGCCAAATTGGCCATAATACGAACATCCGTCATTCTGTTGTTCATGACAGTCAGATCGGAAATCAGGTTAACATCGGTCCGTTCGCACACATTCGCCCAGCCTCCGTTATTGACGATGGAGTAAAAATTGGGAATTTTGTCGAAGTCAAAAAATCTAAAATTGGAAAAGAATCGAAAGCATCCCATTTAAGCTATATTGGAGATGCAGAAGTTGGGAATGGGGTGAATCTTGGCTGCGGTTCGATAACAGTTAACTATGACGGGAAAAATAAATATTTAACGAAAATCGAAGACGGAGCCTTTATTGGATGTAATTCAAACCTTATTGCGCCGGTTACGATTGGCGAAGGAGCATATGTAGCAGCCGGATCAACTATTACAGATGACGTCCCTGGCAGCGCATTATCGATCGCAAGGGCTCGTCAAGTGAATAAAGAGAGATACGTCATCGAAAAAATGAATGGTAAAAAATCGTAATTTGGAGGGTCCCTTTACAATGACAAAAAATCGTTATAAAGACGAAAATTTAAAAATCTTTTCTTTAAACTCAAACGCAGCCCTTGCCAGGGAGATCGCGGATATAGTAGGAGTCGATTTGGGAAAAAGTTCGGTTACGAGATTTAGTGACGGGGAGATTCAAATTAATATTGAAGAAAGCATTCGCGGCTGCGATGTATACGTGATCCAATCGACAAGTGATCCAGTCAATGAGCATTTAATGGAATTGCTCATTATGATTGATGCGCTTAAACGTGCATCTGCCAAAACCATTAATATTGTTATGCCATACTATGGTTATGCGCGGCAGGATCGGAAAGCACGTGCAAGAGAACCTATTACTGCTAAGCTTGTTGCGAATTTATTGGAAACTGCAGGCGCGACAAGGATGATTACTCTTGATTTGCATGCGCCGCAAATCCAAGGTTTCTTTGACATTCCTATCGATCACTTAATGGGAGTGCCGATTTTAGCAGATTATTTCTTGGAAAAACGCTTTGATGATATTGTCATTGTTTCTCCTGATCATGGCGGTGTGACGAGAACACGAAAAATGGCAGATCGGCTGAAGGCGCCAATTGCCATAATCGATAAGCGCCGTCCTAAGCCAAATATGGTTGAAGTTATGAACATTGTTGGGAATGTCGAAGGCAAAACAGCCATTTTAATTGATGATATCATCGATACAGCAGGAACGATTACGCTTGCGGCAAATGCTCTAGTAGAGCATGGAGCAAGGGAAGTTTATGCCTGCTGTACACACCCGGTGTTGTCTGGACCTGCGATAGAACGAATTCAAAACTCGAAGATTAAAGAGTTAGTCGTAACGAATTCAATCGCTTTGCCGGAAGAGAAAAAAATTGAAAAGCTGATTCAGCTTTCTGTCGCTCCATTGCTAAGTGAAGCGATCATCCGTGTTCATGAAAAACAATCGGTCAGCGTGCTTTTTGACTAATATTTTGTCTTTGACTTTTAAACGATTTTAGCAGATTATAATATTATAGGGATCTTCTTTGCGAGTTGTGAGTTGATTATTTCTTTCATTAGCATGTTTAGACTTTGTGATGATGGGAAACCAATAGTAGTAAGAAGGCTTTTTTCGAATTGAGTTATTAGAAAAAAAGTCTGAAAGAAAGGGGATTACCATGACAGCAGTCATACATGCAAAAGAAAGAAAATCATTTACCAATTCGTCAAGAAGAAAAGCTAGAAAGCAAGGACAAATTCCTGCCGTAATTTACGGAAAAAAACAAGAGAACAAAGCGATTTTAGTGAGCGAATCGGAATTGTTAAAAATTTTGCGCGAACAAGGGCGCAATGCGATGTTGAACATTCAGCTTGACGGCGAAAACCATCAAGCCCTCCTGTACGAACTGCAGCATGACCCAATGAAAAACACGATTATACATGCGGATTTTTATGTTGTCGATATGGATGATGAAGTAGATATCGAAGTACCAATTGTCTTAATTGGAGAAGCAAAAGGAGTAAGAGGGGGCGGTGTGCTGCAGCAGACAACACATGAGGTGGAAGTGAGAGCGAAACCTGCTCATATTCCTTCGACGATTGAAGTCGATGTAACAAACTTAGAAATAGATGATACAATCCATGTACAAGATATTCAAACAGATGGACAGTTTAAAATTTTAGATGAGCCTGAAACGGTTGTGGCAACCATCCTGCCGCCGGAAAATGAAGACTTGGATACGGCTGATGAGCAAAAAAGTGAAGAGAAGGAAGACGGAGCTGTAGAAGAATAAATTAGGCGTAACCTATTTTGGTTACGTCTTTTATGCTATTAATTGTCATCTCACTATCATAAAAAATTGGGGGACATTTCATGAAAGTAATAGCAGGGCTTGGCAATCCTGGAAAAAAATATGAACAAACTAGACATAACGTTGGGTTTATGGTAATTGATGAATTATCAAAGCGTTTAAACATATCTTTAAATGAAAGCAAATTTAACGGGATATACGGTATCGGTCATTTTTCAAATGAAAAGATATTATTGATAAAACCGCTTACATTTATGAATTTATCGGGTGAATGCATTCGTCCTTTACTGAATTATTACAATGTCCCAACTGAACAGTTGGTTGTAATATATGACGATTTAGATTTGCCTGTAGGCAAGATTCGCCTTAGAATGAAAGGGAGTGCTGGTGGTCACAACGGAATGAAATCTATCATTCAGCATTTAGGTTCGGAAGATTTTAAACGGATTCGAATTGGGATTGGCCGTCCGAAACACGCGATGGATATCGTCGACTATGTATTAGGAAAATTTACAGAAGAAGAAATGCACCATATTCAACATTCCGTTGATCGATCGGCTAGTGCATGTGAAAAATGGATACACACGCCATTCTTAGAAGTCATGAACGAATACAATTAACAAACGTATAAAAATGGCTCCTGCCGTTCATAATAATCATAAAACCTTTCATTCCACAAGTGCAGGAGGTTGGAGGATGCCGCTTCATTATTATTGCCGCCATTGCGGCGTCAAAATTGGTAGCATTGAAAAATCTGTTTTTAGCGTCGATTTAGGATTTCATCATTTAACGAATGAAGAGCGGAAAGAAATGATCGAGTATCTTCCAAACGGTGATATTCATGTCAAAAGTATTTGTGAAGATTGTCAGGAGGCGCTAGAGCGAAATCCCGATTTTCATCAATATGAAAATTTTATACAGTAAAAGCTTTGGAAACTTGATTTCAAAATTTCCAAAGCATTTTTATATTTGTCGAGAGGAGGCTGGAGATTGGAAAGCCTGTATCAATTTTTTTATGCGCAAAACGACTTTCAAGCAGTTGTAGACGGTATAAAAGAAGGTTTGAAAGAGCAAATGGTAGCCGGACTTTCTGGCTCAGCAAGGTCTGTATTTATTTCCGCTTTTTACAAAGATATCAAACAACCGATGCTGGTTGTGACTCATAACCTTTATCAAGCTCAGATCATTTATGAAGATTTAAATAATTTACTAGGCGATTCCGTCTATTTGTATCCTGTAAATGAATTGATCGCATCTGAGATCGCAGTCGCAAGTCCAGAGCTAAAAGCACAAAGGATGGAAGTGTTGAATCGTTTATGTAAAGGTGAAAAAAGCATCGTTGTAGCCCCCGTTGCTGCATTAAGACGAATGCTCCCACCGAAAGAGTTATGGAAAAGCCATCAGCTTTCTATTTCTGTTGGAGGAACATTTGAATTAAACGAGAAGCTTCCGCATCTTCACTCAATGGGATATGAACGTGTTTCCATGGTGTCTGCTCCTGGGGAATTCAGCGTGCGCGGTGGAATTATTGATATTTATCCTTTAACGGAGGAACATCCTATTCGCATCGAACTATTTGATACGGAAGTAGATTCAATCCGAACGTTCAGTCTTGAAGACCAAAGATCGATTGAAATGATTCAAGAAGTGACAATCGGACCGGCAGAGGAAATCATTTTAACGGACAGCCATTATGAAAAAGGAATGAAGCAGTTAGAAACGGCTTTATCAAACAGCTTAAAGAAATTGAAAAAAGATGAGCACAAAAATTTATTTATAGAAAATATCCGCTATGATCTGGAAAAATTGCAAAATAGGCAGAAGGATCAGGAGTTCTTTAAATATTTTTCATTCTTTTATGACAAACCTGCTAGTTTGCTAGATTATTTCCCTGCGGATACAGTTATTGTCATTGATGAAGTAAGCCGTGTGCATGAAATGGTTGATCATCTTGAGAATGAAGAAGGAGAATGGTTTACTTCTTTACTGGAACAAGGGAAAATTGTCCATGATGCGAAAGTGTCCCATAAATACTACCAGCTTATACGTGACACATCTTATCCAATTGTTTATTTATCACTGTTTTTGCGGCACGTCCCCTATACAAACCCGCAAAATTTGATGAACGTGTCTTGCAAGCAGATGCAAAATTTCCATGGACAAATGCACTTGTTGAAATCAGAAGTTGATCGCTGGATCAAGGCAAATTACACCGTAGTTTTTCTCGGTGCAAATGATGAACGGGCCAAAAGACTTGAACGGGTGCTTGGAGACTATGAGATTGAAGCGGTCATTTCTGATTCAAACCACATTCTGTCAAAGGGGCTGCACATTTTAAAAGGAGATTTACAGACAGGCTTTGAACTTCCTTTAGGACGACTTGCGGTCATAACGGAAGAAGAACTTTTCAAAAAGAGGGTTAAACGAAGACAGCAAAGGCAGAAACTTTCAAATGCAGAAAGAATTAAAAGCTATTCTGAGCTTGAAGTGGGAGATTATGTCGTACATGTTAATCATGGGATTGGAAAATATCTTGGAATTGAAACTTTAGAAATTAACGGTATACACAAAGACTACCTGCACATTCGTTACCAAGGAAATGACAAACTGTATGTTCCAGTTGAACAAATTGATCAAGTTCAAAAATATGTGGGCACAGAAGGAAAAGAGCCGAAAATTTACAAATTAGGCGGAAACGAATGGAAAAGAGTCAAGAAAAAAGTGGAATCGTCTGTTCAAGATATTGCTGACGATTTAATTAAACTGTATGCTGAGCGGGAAGCAAGCAAAGGCTATGCGTTCAGCCCTGATTCGGAAATGCAAAGGGAGTTTGAAGCAACATTCCCTTATAAAGAAACAGAAGATCAGCTTCGTTCCATTCAAGAGGTGAAAAAGGATATGGAACGGGAGCGGCCGATGGATCGACTTCTTTGCGGAGATGTCGGATATGGGAAAACCGAGGTGGCGATTCGGGCTGCCTTCAAAGCGATTATGGATCAAAAACAAGTTGCCTTTCTTGTTCCGACAACCATTTTAGCGCAGCAGCATTACGAAACGATCAGGGATCGTTTTCAAGATTACCCAATTAACATTGGTGTATTAAGCCGCTTCCGGACGAGAAAAGAGCAGAATGAAACGATTAAAGGCTTGAAAAATGGAACGATCGATTTAGTCATTGGAACACATCGTTTGCTTTCCAAAGATGTTCAATTTAAAGATTTAGGCTTGTTGATTATTGATGAGGAGCAGCGATTTGGAGTTACACATAAAGAAAAAATAAAACAAATGAAAGCAAACATTGATGTGTTAACTTTGACGGCAACTCCGATTCCAAGAACACTCCACATGTCCATGATCGGCGTGCGTGATCTATCAATTATTGAAACTCCTCCAGAAAATCGCTTTCCTGTTCAAACATATGTAGCGGAATATAACCCAATGCTTGTGAAAGAAGCGATCGAACGTGAATTAGCGCGAGGAGGTCAAGTATACGTTTTATATAACCGGGTTGAGGATATCGACCGGAAAGCCAATGAAATCTCTATGCTTGTTCCAGATGCAAGAGTAACCTTTGCACATGGAAAAATGTCTGAAAATGAGCTTGAATCGGTAATATTAAACTTTTTGGATGGTCAATATGACGTGCTTGTCAGCACAACTATTATTGAAACAGGTGTGGACATTCCGAATGTAAATACATTGATTGTTTATGACGCCGATAAAATGGGGCTTTCTCAGCTCTATCAATTGCGCGGGCGTGTCGGTCGTTCCAATCGTGTCGCTTACGCATATTTTACCTACCGGAAGGACAAAGTTTTATCAGAAGTTGCTGAAAAACGATTGCAGGCCATTAAAGAATTTACTGAATTAGGTTCAGGTTTTAAAATTGCGATGCGTGATTTGGCCATTCGGGGAGCCGGTAATTTGTTAGGTCCTCAACAGCATGGCTTCATTGATTCGGTAGGTTTTGATTTATATTCCCAAATGCTGAAGGAAGCGATCGAACAACGGAAAGGTGAACGGCCAAAAGAGACAAAAAGGGAAGTTGAAATTGAGCTTGAATTAGATGCCTACATTCCGCAGTCTTACATTGATGATGGAAAACAAAAGATTGACATGTACAAAAGGTTTAGAGGCATCGAAACGTTTGATGATTTACAGGAACTGCATGAAGAATTATTGGACAGATTTGGCGAGTATCCAAAGGAAGTAGACTTTTTGTTTAAAGTAGCGAAGCTAAAGTTATATGCACGGCAAGAAAAAGTCGAAGTCATTAAACAAACGAAAGATCTTATCACGATTCTTATTTCAGAGGAAGCAAGCAGCTCCTTTGACGGACAAAAATTGTTCGAGCTAACGGATGAATTCGGTCGCATAGTCGGGTTTGGCATGGAAGGGAAAAGGCTGAAATTAACATTGCAAATTCATAATTTAGAAACTGAAAAATGGCTGTCTATTTTAATGAAGCTGTTGGCAGGCTTAAAAGACGCAAAGAAAGAAGAAGTTTCTGCCGGCTAATATTGAAACAGGGTTAAAATGGAAATGCTGGCAATGGGTTTTTAAGCGGTGTTTGGAAAAAATTCGCTTTCATCATGTATATTACGTGGTTAGTGAAGGATACTAATTTCAACGATGGTGATTGTTCCAAAAATGGAAAAAGGGCAATCACTACTTTACTAATCTTTAGATGAAAGTGAGGCAGCATAAGATGAAAGCAACTGGTATCGTTCGACGGATTGATGATTTAGGCCGTGTAGTCATTCCTAAAGAAATTCGAAGAACATTGCGTATCCGTGAAGGCGACCCATTAGAAATTTTCGTTGACCGAGATGGTGAAGTAATACTGAAAAAATACTCCCCAATCAGTGAATTGAGTGATTTTGCGAAAGAATATGCTGAAGCGTTATTCGATAGCTTAAACAGCCCCGTTCTCATATGTGATCGTGATGCTATTATTGCTGTTTCCGGAGTTTCGAAAAAAGAGTATTTGAATAAAAATATAAGCGAGCTGCTGGAACGGGTGATGGATGAACGGCAATCGGTTTTCATTTCAGAAGAAGAAGAAATTGAAATCGCTGATGGTGTAACAGAACAAGTAAAATCTTATTGCATTGGACCGATCATTGCAAACGGTGATCCTATCGGGGCTGTTGTCATATTTTCGAAAGAGCAGCCTTTAACAGAAGTAGAAAGTAAGGCAGTTGAGACAGCCGCTAGTTTTTTGGCAAGACAAATGGAACAATAAAGGGAATAATTACTTTTTTACTTCTTCCACAAGCAGACTGTCTCCAACACCACGTTAATAAAAGAGACCACAGAATTCACAACAGTTTCTGTGGTCTCTTCTTGTGCGCCCGGCATGGGTGTAATCTATAGGGTGAAAGTCCCGAGCTGCGAAGGCAGAAGTAGCAGTTAGCTTAACGCAAGGGTGTCCGTGGTGACGCGGAATCTGAAGGAAGCGAGCGGCAAACTTTGGGTCTCTCGGAACACGAACTTCATATGAGGCTAGGTATCACTGGGTGAGTTTGCAAGACAAAACAAAGCCCTTTCTGCCGAAGGTGATACAGAGTAAATGAAGCAGATGGATGGAAGGAAAGATTACACTCTTACCCGGGGAGGTCTGGCTGGCACGCCAAGTAACCTTGGTAACCTATCTAGTGATAGATAGCTGAACCGTCAGAAGTCAGCAGAGGTCATAGTATTAGTTGGTCTAGAACAACTAAGAAGGACCGAACAATTAAGAGAGAATAGCCCTTGGCATTCAGTGAGTCATGATGAACACAGAAAACGTAGTACCTCACTTGAGGGAGGAAGCGGTGAATCCCGTGGGAGATCTCTTGGAGGGTGGAGTGACCACTGGCATAAAGAGAACAGCTATTCACGGAAGTTATAAAGACTTGCGTCAATTATCTTAATTGAACCGCCGTATACGGAACCGTACGTACGGTGGTGTGAGAGGACGGGAGTTAATCGCTCCCTCCTACTCGATTATTTCCACTCTTCACGTATTTAACGAACGACGGCGCTACCTGTTTAAAACATCTTTCGGATGGAAAGCTACAACGTAAAACATGATTGTGTTGGATGGTTTTATTTCCATGATTTTCAAAGTTCATCTATATGATATTTCGACACGGTTTGTTGAAGTTCTGCTTTTCCTCTTTAGGAACAGACTAAAACCTTTTGTTCCTCTAATTCACCTTCTTATTTTGGGGAATTTTTCTAAAATCCTGCCGGTGAATTTGCCAAGAAAGCTCATCACTTCGAAGGGCGGACAGTCAATTCCCTTCACAATAGTCAACAGGATAGCAGGCATTTCATCGCTGTTAAATTTTATTGAGCGTGGCAAGGAGCAGAAAATAAACCTTTCAGGTAAGGTGTCTCTAGTATTGCGATACCACGAAGGTTAAATGGGGTATGTGTTAGGATTTTTTTATATGATGGGCGTAAAACCCCTATGCCTTTAGGCTAGGGGATGTAAGCCCTAATTTCGGAAACATATTTCATTCCTTATCCAAGCCTTTGCGTATTAGCTCATAAACAGCACCTGCAAAGGTTGGGATATTGCGTTTTTCCCTGTATTCTTCAATCCGCACTACTAAATCGACAGGAAATTTAATCAACTTTGCTATACGTTCCATTGGTTTCACTCCTTTTAAGTATATACTATTGACATATACTAATACTACATATATACTTATAGTATATATTAAAAGGAGGTGAAAATCAATGATGGTAAATAAGGCATATAAATTTAGAATCTATCCAAACAAAGAACAAGAAATATTAATTAATAAAACATTTGGTTGCTGTCGATTTGTATTTAATCATTTTTTAGCAAAATGGAATGATGCTTACAAAGAAACAGGTAAAGGATTGACTTATAACGCTTGTTCTTCTCAATTAACACAAATAAAAAAGGAATTAGTGTGGTTAAAAGAAGTCGACAGTATTGCAATTCAATCTTCACTCAAAAACCTTGCTGATGCTTATTCTCGCTTCTTTAAGAAGCAAAACGATGCACCTCGCTTCAAGTCCAAAAAGAATAAGGTTCAATCTTACACGACTAAATATACAAACGGAAACATTGCCATTATAGATAACAAAATTAAGCTACCTAAACTTGGTCTTGTTAAGTTTGCCAAAAGTCGAGAAGTAGAAGGTCGTATTCTTAGTGCGACTGTTAGACGTAATCCAACTGGTAAATATTTTGTTTCAATCCTTACTGAAACAGAAGTACAAGAGTTGCCTAAAACTGACTCGGCAGTTGGCATAGATGTTGGTTTAAAGGACTTTGCTATTCTTTCAGACGGAATAACATATACCAATCCCAAATGGTTTCGTAAATTAGAAGATAAGCTAGCGAAAGCACAACGTATTCTTTCAAGACGTAAGAAAGGTGGTTCAAATTGGAATAAGCAGCGTATTAAAGTGGCTCGTATTCATGAAAAAATCACAAACACTAGAAATGATTACTTGCATAAAATCTCTACCGAAATCATCAAAAACCACGATGCAATTGGTATTGAAGATTTGCAGGTATCTAATATGTTGAAAAACCATAAATTAGCCAAAGCGATTAGTGAAGTATCATGGTCACAATTTAGAACGATGTTAGAGTACAAAGCGAAATGGTACGGAAAGCAAGTTGTAACGGTGGCGAAAAATTTTCCATCTAGTCAGCTTTGTTCGTGTTGTGGCTACCAAAACAAAGACGTTAAAAATCTTGCGTTGCGTGAATGGGAGTGTCCTAATTGTCATACCCATCATGACCGAGATATTAACGCAAGTATCAATATCAAAAATGAAGCCATAAGGCTTCTAACCGTAGGGACTACGGGGATAGCTTAGTAAATTAAGGTTCATTAGAACCTTCTACCTAAGAATCCACTACGGCTTTAGCCTAGTGGTAGTTCAATTACGGAACTTATGCCGGAATTTGGACTTAAAAGCCGTGAAGTTTAGCCGAGCACTCTTTTTCTAAAGATTCTCTTTCAGCCGAATGTGGACGAGATTATGTTATAATATGCTGGAAAAAGATGAAACATGAATTTTGGAAGGAGTAAACGTGTGATTCAAAATGTGCCACAAGCAAGAACGAACAAATTTTTGCAAGGTGCGGTTTTATTGACGGCTGCTGGAATCATTACGAAAGGATTAAGTGCTATCTACCGAGTTCCTTATCAAAATATTGTAGGGGATATCGGTTTTTATATTTATCAGCAAATATATCCGTTTTTAGCAATTGTCATGGTTTTATCGACAACGGGATTTCCGGTTATTCTGTCAAAGCTGCTGAATGAGTATAGCGATGGCAGCAATTTTAAAAATTTCCGGAAAATATTGGTCGTCTGTTTTTCTTTTTTTGCTTTGATCAGTCTGTTTTCGTTCACGAGCTTGTTTTTAGGAGCTGACAAGCTTGCCCGTTGGATGGGTGATCCGAAACTGGCGCTTTTATTAAAAGCGGCTGCATGTTCGTTTCTGTTTTTTCCATTTATTTCAATGCTAAGAGGCGTTTTTCAAAGCTGCCATGAAATGCTGCCGGTATCTTTGTCGCAAATCGTTGAACAAGCTATACGGGTCGGTGCTTTTTTATCGATCACTTGCTTTTTCGTTTATAATGGATTCGATCTTTATGAAACAGCTGCCGGCGCCATTTTTAGCTCCCTCATTGGATATATCGGGGCGTTTATGCTTTTGCTTGTATATTGGAAAAAAAGAGTGCCGTTACCGCTTTCCCGATCATCGAAAGAAGCGGCTGTATCTGTGAAAAAGATCTTAACCAAATTGCTGATTTATACTGTGACCTTTTGTTTGACGAGCATGCTGATGATTTTTATGCAATTGGCAGATTCATTTCAGCTGTATAAACTGATGGTCAGCAGCGGTGCAGATCCTAAAGCAGCGAAAATAGCAAAAGGCATATATGATCGGGGACAACCGCTATTGCAGGTAGGAACGGTTGCAGCTACATCTCTCGCATTGTCTCTTGTTCCGCTTATTTCATCGTTTCGGCATAAAGCATTTCAATATATTCAGCAGCATGTCGCCTTATCTTTTAAAATTTGTTTGATTGTCGCCATCGGGGCTACGGTAGGTTTAATTTCCATCATCGAGCAAGTTGATTTCATGCTGTTTGCCGATACAAAAGGGGCGGGCGTATTATCGGTGTTCAGCATTTCGATTTTATTTAGCTCGGTTGCGATAACGTCTGCCGGCATTTTGCAAGGAGTCAATGAAACCGTCTGGCCGGCTTTATCTGTTTTAGCCGGAGTAGCCGTGAAAATCTTACTCAATGAATGCTTCATTCCGTTTTTCCATACATACGGGGCGGCATTGGCGACTGTTTGCGGATATGGAGTCGTGTGCTTGTTGAATCTAGCGGTTTTAAATCGGAAAAAATATAAGTTAGCTTCTTTCAAGGCTGTATGGAAAATGATTGGCTCTGCTGTTGTCATGTTTTTATCGATCAAGCTTTACTTTTTTCTATTTGATTTTTTTATATCAGACGAAACGCGTATGAGCGCTTCCATTCAATCATTGACAGCTGTCGTTTTCGGAGCGGCTGTGTATATGTTTTTCATCATCCAATCAGCCATTTTTACAGGGAAGGAAATAGAGAGCTTGCCTTTTAAAAATAAACTGGTTTGTTTGATCAGTGCATGGAAAGAGAGGAAGGAAAATGGATAAGCAAATTACGATTGTTGGCCTGGGCGCGGGGGATGTCGATCAGCTGCCGCTAGGGGTTTTTAAAATTTTGACCTCCAGTCTGCCGCTATTTGTAAGAACAGAGGATCATCCTGTTTTAAGTGAAATTAAAGACGAAATTGGCTCGTTTCAGTCTTTCGATTCCGTTTATGAAATGTTTGATCAATTTGAAGATGTTTATGCGGAAATTGCAAAAAAACTATTGGAGGAAGCAGAAAAATATCAGCATATCGTATATGCGGTACCTGGACATCCGCTTGTTGCAGAAAAAACCGTTCAGCTTTTGCTGAAGGAAATGGAGCAAGGAAAAGTAAATGTGTCGATACAGGGCGGACAATCGTTTTTGGATGCAATGTTTCAAGCTCTGCGCATCGATCCTGTCGAAGGCTTGCAATTCATTGATGCGCAGGATATGAAGCGGGAAGAGCTTTCCTTTCGGCAGCATTTGATTATTTGCCAAGTTTATGACAAGATGATTGCATCGGATGTGAAATTGACGTTAATGGAAGACTTGCCGTTCGATTATGAAGTTTACCTCGTAACGGCTGCAGGGAGCAAATACGAGGACATTAAAAAAGTTCGATTATATGAAATGGATAGATGTGTAGAACTGAGCAATTTAACATCGTTATACATCCCGCCGGTCAAGGATGAACAATTGCTGTATCATCGCTTTTCAGCGTTGCGAAACGTCATTCGAACACTTCGCGGGCCAAACGGCTGTCCGTGGGATCGAAAGCAAACCCATCAATCATTAAAGCGGTACTTAATTGAAGAATGCTACGAGCTGATTGAAGCTATTGATGAAAATGATATTGATCATATGATTGAAGAGCTCGGAGACGTTTTGCTTCAGGTGGTGCTTCATGCCCAAATTGGAGATGACGAAGGATTTTTTACCATTGATGATGTGATTCGCATGTTAACAGATAAAATGATCCGCCGCCATCCCCATGTTTTTGGCAATGTCGAGGCACAAAATGCAGAAGAAGCTGTAAAGAACTGGGAGGAAGCAAAAAAATCTGAAAACAGGAATGAGAGCGAATCACTTTTAGATTCTGTTTCAAAGGCGCTCCCAGCTCTGTCAAAAGCTTATCAATATCAAAGAAAGGCGGCGAAAATCGGTTTCGATTGGCCGGATGTACTGGATGCTTGGGAGAAGGTGTCAGAAGAACTGCAGGAGTTTAAAAAGGAAATCGATAATGGAGATGGCGGAACGGAAAAAGCAAAAGAAGAGTTCGGCGATATTCTGTTTGCTCTTATTAATGTTGGAAGATTTTACGAAATTGAGCCTGAAGAAGCATTAGTCATGACAAACGAAAAGTTTTCGCGGAGATTTCGGTTTATAGAACAAAAGGCCCGTGATGCTGGGAAAAATTTAAAAAGTATGTCTTTGGCAGAAATGGATCAATATTGGGAAGAGGCTAAAATGAAAGAGAGGGATCGGACATGAGATTAGATAAATTTTTAAAAGTATCGAGGCTGGTGAAAAGACGCACGCTTGCCAAGGAAGTGGCAGATCAAGGAAGAGTGACAATCAACGGGCATCCAGCAAAAGCGAGCTCCAATGTGAAGGTTGGCGACGAGCTGTCCATTCAATTTGGACATAAGGTAGTGACAATAAAAATCGAATCTATAAATGAAACAGTAAAGAAGGAAGAGGCAAAAAATCTTTATACCATTTTGAAGGAAGAACAAAGGACAGATTTATAAAACGCTCCCTGTATTGTACAAGGAAACAACAAGGCTTGTTCTAAACCCTGCACATCTTACATAAAAATGTAAAAGGAAAGCATCCATTAATTAGAGTGCGGGGGGATGATAATGAGCCAGTATTATGGCGGTAACCATTCACATAAAGAAACCGTGCAGGAGCATAATGTAGTCATGAAGGACCGGAAGCTGTTAGATATTTCTGGCGTGAAGCAGGTGGAAAGCTTTGATAATGAGGAATTTTTGCTTGAGACGGTAATGGGTCCGCTCGCGGTTCGGGGAGAACATTTACAAATGAAAAACTTGGATGTCGATAAAGGCGTCGTATCCATAAAAGGAAAAATTTATGAAGTTTCTTATTTAGATGATTTCAGCTCGGAGAAGGCTAAAGGCATTTTTAGCAAGTTGTTTAAATGACCCTTACCACTCAATTTTACACCATGATTGCGATGATCGGCATGGGCAGTTTTCTAGGCGCCGCACTTGATACTTACAATTTTTTTTTAAAAAGATGGGATCGAAAAAGGTGGGTTGTTTTTTTAAACGATTTAGTATTTTGGGCGGTTCAAGGACTTTTAACTTTTTATGTTCTATTGTATGTAAATCAAGGGGAATTAAGATTTTATGTATTTTTAGCACTTTTATGCGGTTTTGCCGCCTATCAAAGCCTCCTACGGAACGGATACATGGCATGTTTGCGGATTATGATAAAAATCGCTGTTTCTATATACCAATTTTTTGTAAAAATCGTTTTACTGCTTCTTATCAATCCTATTAAATGGATAGTTCATATGGCGATAGCATGTTCTATGTCTCTTTTACTATTTTTATGGAAGGTTATCAAATGGTCTTCACAACTCTTATTCAAGTTATGTAAAATATTATTAGCGCCATTACTATGGGGATTGAACATACTTTGGGGAAAAGCTCCTCAACCAATAAAGCAAAAGATGCTGCATTCGAAACAAATCATAGAAGGAATATTCATAAATATAAAGAATATGTTACGTAAGCTGTATCGTCGGTTCCGCTAAATTTAGGAGGGATTGCAGGAATGAGAGAGAAACGAGAGTTGAATGTAGCTATGCTGCAGCAAACAAATGAACCTGGACAAGAAGTTAAAGCTGAGATGAGACAAAGAAGAAAACGAGGGCTAATTCGACGGTTAGCTGCATTTGGTATAATGGCTGTTACTTGTATTGCGATTATGGCGTCAACGCTCGTTTCTCAATCAATTGCTATCAATAAGAAGCTTGAAGAAAAAAAACAGCTTGAAACAAAACTGGAGAATTTAAAAGAAGAGGAAAAAGATTTGAAGGCGGAAATCATCAAGCTGAAGGATGAAGAATATATCACAAAGCTTGCAAGAAAAGATTATTTTTTATCTGATGAAGGAGAAGTCATTTTTAATATTCCGGGGAATGAACAGTAATATTGACCCCGTTTTTTTATTTTTGTATAATTAAATAAATTATTTTTAATTTTTTTATGATTTAAGGAGGAGCATTTTTTTTATGTCAATTGAAGTTGGCAGCAAGTTACAAGGTAAAGTAACTGGCATTACGAATTTTGGAGCATTTGTGGAGCTGCCAGGAGGCTCAACAGGACTTGTTCATATTAGTGAAGTTGCTGACAATTACGTGAAAGACATTCATGATCATTTAAAAGTCGGCGATGAGGTTGAAGTCAAGGTTATTAATGTAGAAGAAGACGGAAAAATCGGATTGTCCATCAAAAAGGCAAAAGATCGTCCAAAAAAACATGATCATCGTTCCAAAGAAAGTTTTGAGCAAAAAATGAGCCGCTTTTTAAAAGAGAGCGAGGACCGTCTTGCTTCACTTCGGCGTCACACTGAATCAAGACGAGGAGGGAGAGGAGCAAGAAGGGGGTAACTTGCTGCTGTTAATGTTATAGATGATCGCAGACCGCCACCTGAAGATTCAGGTGGTGTATTTAAATTGTCCGAAAATTATTTTTTTATTTTATTGTTGACGGCTCTCATGTTCATATGTATTATAGAACATGTGCGTATTTTACATGAACATAAAGATGCAGTTGATTTGGCGGCGTAGCTCAGCTGGCTAGAGCGTACGGTTCATACCCGTGAGGTCGGGGGTTCGATTCCCTCCGCCGCTACCAATTGAATATTGGCCCGTTGGTCAAGTGGTTAAGACACCGCCCTTTCACGGCGGTAACACGGGTTCGAATCCCGTACGGGTCATGAGAAGAGGCTCTTTCTTTAAAAGAAAGAGTCTTTTTTTTATGGAAAAGTTTAAAATTTTGTATTTATATAGGATAGATAAATTTAATTTTTCACCGATTTCAACAAGTTCCGACTCATGTTTTTCGGCTTTCGCTTTTAAAACGGACCAACACGCTGTTACAATCATCTCTTTGAAATGACGCGACTCAATGTCTCAATGGGCTGCTCTGTTCCTTTTAAAAGATTTGTCGTCTATAACAGAAATCGTCGAAATATTCTTATAAACAATTTCCTCCTTTTGACAAATTCCTTTATGAAAAGCTTGTATAATGACTATCAATTACGGTAGTAGGAGGAGTGTCGCTATAATGGAAAAAGTTGAGAGAAGATTTCTGATACCTTTTGCCAATGTCCAATTGGAAAGAACACAATCACTTCTATGGAGATCTTGGAAAAGAGCGGGGCTGCATTTGCATTCTTTTCTGTTTCACAAAGGGTTTGTTTATGTATTGGTCGGGTTTTTGCTGGGGAGAGCTTTTATTTTATCTGAAATTATTCCGTTCGCCCTTCCTTTTTTTGGAGCTGTATGGCTTTTAAAAAGGGACAAGGCATTGCTTGCTGCACTATCACTAATTGCAGGGGCATTCACCATCTCATTGGAATTATGTTTGTTAGTGCTTTCTTCTATATGTATATTTCTTTTGCTTCATAAAATGACTAGTTTTTTCATTAAAACAGATGAAATAAAAATATTGCCTTTTACGATTTTTTCGGGACTTGCTGCCAGCCGCCTTTTATATTCAAAGTTAACTGCAGGATTTATCAGCACGTACGATCTTTTAATGACAGGGGTTGAGGCAGGTCTGTCGATCATCCTGACGTTGATTTTTTTGCAGAGCATCCCGCTTCTTTCAGTGCGGAAATATAAACAAACTTTACGAGTCGAAGAGATTATCTGCTTGATGATTTTGCTTGCGTCCGTCATGACGGGCTTAGTTGGAATCAGTTACCAAAATATACAGGCAGAACACGTTCTTTCACGATATATTATCCTATTGCTCGCTTTTACCGGAGGTGCAGGCATCGGATGTACAGTTGGTGCTGTAACAGGTTTGGTGCTTAGCCTGGCGAATGTTTCCAATTTGTATCATATGAGCCTACTTGCATTTTCAGGTTTATTGGGAGGTCTGCTAAAGGAAGGACAAAAAGCAGGAGCGTCAGTTGGCCTGATCATTGGCTCACTTTTAATCACGCTATATGGAGAAGGATCGGCTGATGTTTGGACAACCTTATGGGAATCGGGCGCCGCGGTTTTGCTGTTTTTACTGACCCCGAAAAGCTTTACAGAACAGCTGGCAAAGCATATTCCTGGAACAAACGAGCATGTTTTGGAGCAGCAGAAGTATGTTCGAAATATACGTGATATAACTGCTCGGCGGGTTGATCAATTTTCTAACGTTTTTCGGGCATTATCTGAGAGCTTTTCGACTTTTTACCCGGAGGATGGAGAGGATATAGAAAGAGAAACGGATTTATTTTTAAGCAAGATCACCGGACAGACATGCCAAACTTGTTTTAAGAAGGAGAAATGCTGGGTCAACAATTTTGACCAGACATATCAATTAATGAAGCAAGTGATGAATGAAACGAAAGAAAAGACGTATGCAAATAATCGCAGATTGCAGAAAAAGCTTCACAGGCATTGTTCGAAGGCTAATCTAGTGGTCGGGACGATTGAGCAGGAAATGCACTTTTTAGAAGCGAATCGGAAATTAAAAAAGCAAGTGCAAGAAAGCAGAAGATTGGTAGCTGAACAGCTGCTAGGAGTTGCTCAAGTAATGTCCGACTTTTCTCGGGAAATGAAAAAGGAACGGGAACATCATTTTCTGCAGGAAGAGCAAATTTTCTATGCTCTTCAAAACTTCGGTTTAGAAATTGGCCATATTGATATATACAGCCTTGAAAAAGGGAACGTCGATATAGAAATGAGCATTCCGTATTGCGGCGGCCATGGAGAATGTGAAAAAATTATTGCTCCGATGCTTTCCGATATATTAAACGAAATGATCATCGTGAAAAATGAAGAATGTGCAGGTTATCCAAATGGATTTTGCCACGTTGTGTTCGGTTCTGCAAAAGCATACAAAGTGGAAACGGGTGTTGCTCATGCTGCAAAAGGAGGAGGTCTTGTTTCAGGCGACAGCCATTCCATGATTGAATTGGGCGTCGGAAAATTTGCCATAGCCATTAGCGATGGAATGGGGAACGGGGAAAGGGCTCATTTTGAAAGCAATGAAACGATTAAATTGTTGGAAAAAATTCTTCAATCAGGCATTGATGAAAAAATTGCTATCAAAACCATCAACTCTATATTGTCGCTGAGAACGACAGATGAAATTTATGCAACATTAGATTTGTCTATCATTGATTTACAAAGCGCCAATTGCAAATTTATGAAAATCGGATCTACTCCGAGTTTTATTAAACGAGGAAATAAAATTATCAAAATCGAGTCTAGTAATTTGCCGATCGGCATTATCGATGATTTTGAGGTGGACATTGTAGACGAACAGCTAAAAGCAGGAGATTTATTAATTATGATGAGTGACGGAATATTTGAGGGACCAAGGCATGTAGAAAATTATGATTTATGGATGAAAAGAAAAATAAAAGAAATAGAGACTGATGATCCACAAGAAATAGCCGATTTAATTATGGAGGAGGTGATCCGCTCCAGATCGGGGGCAATCGATGACGATATGACGGTTGTGGTGGCTCGAATTAATCATAATACACCGAAATGGGCGGCGATCCCTGTTTCAAATTTTTATAAATCGAAAAAGATAAGCTGATTTTCTGCCATGCTTAGTATAAAACGTTTTCCTTCTGGTGAGGATGGTAATAAATCATTGACCAGGAGGAGGAAAAATGAGAAAAGGAACATTAAAACAAATTTTGTTGTTAACTGACGGATGCTCAAATCATGGTGAAGATCCAATTGCTATGGCGGCTTTAGCTAAGGAGCATGGGATTACTGTCAACGTAATTGGGATTTTAGAAGAGAATGTGATAGATCAAGATGCAATGCAGGAAATAGAAGGAATTGCTGAGGCAGGGGGAGGAGTGAGCCAGGTAGTTTATGCCCATCAGCTTTCACAAACAGTACAGATGGTCACTAGAAAAGCGATGACGCAAACATTGCAGGGAGTTGTTAATCGTGAATTAAAGCATATTTTAGGAAAATCAACTTCTATTGAAGAGCTGCCGCCTGAACAGCGTGGTGAAGTTATGGAGGTTGTGGAAGAGCTTGGTGAAACGGTCAATTTAGAAATTTTAATTCTCGTAGATACGAGTGCAAGCATGGGGCCAAAGCTTCCAACGGTAAAAGAAGCGCTTTTTGATTTATCCATTAGCCTAAATTCAAGAATAGGCAATAATCAATATTCGCTGTTTATATTTCCTGGGAAAAGATCAGAAACAGAAATTTTATTGGATTGGACTCCGAAACTGGATTCTTTATCAACCATTTTTCCGAAATTAACGACAGAAGGATTGACACCAACTGGTCCGGCGATAAAAGGAGCTATACAACATTTTAAACAAAAACGCTCATTGAGGGGAATGCTCGATGATGAATACCTCGATGAACAAAGCATGTAAAGTTCTTCCCGGTACCATTATTAAAGGAAAATGGCATGGAAACACGTATCGGATATTAAAAATGCTGGGGTGCGGAGCAACAGGGTCGGTTTACCTTATTGAATCCAGTAAAGGGTATGCAGCATTAAAAATAAGTGAAAATAGCATGGGAATCACTTCAGAAGTAAACGTGTTAAAGAGACTGGCCAAGGTCCAAGGTTCGTGCCTTGGGCCTTCTTTGATCGATGTGGACGATTGGTTTAACACAGCTAGCGGAAAGATGCTTCCGTTTTATGTTATGGAGTATGTTAAAGGTGAACATTTTATCCAGTTTATTAAAAATAATGGTGCGATTTGGATTGACGTGCTAATCTTGCAGCTTTTGTCCAATTTGGAGGAGCTTCATCAGTCAGGCTGGGTTTTTGGTGATTTAAAGCCTGACAATCTAATTGTTACAGGACCTCCTCCCAAAATTCGCTGTATTGATGTAGGTGGCACAACGATAAACGGAAGATCCATTAAAGAATTTACAGAGTTTTTTGACAGGGGATACTGGGAATTGGGGACGAGAAAAGCTGAACCGAAATATGATCTTTTTGCAGTCGGTATGATTATTATCAATGCTGTTTTTCAAAAACGCTTTTCAAAAAAAGGAAACAGTAAGGAGCAATTGATGCAAATCATTAACTCCCATCCTTTTTTAAACGAAAGAAAACAAGTGTTGACGAAAGCTTTATTTGGCTCCTATTCATCCGCTTTGGAAATGAAGCAGGATCTTTTGCATCATGTTTCAAACGCTAATTTGCAAAGAAAGAGAAATGTACAAGCACAATCTAAACCGAAAAGGACAGCTAACAATCGAAAAAGAAAGAAAAAGAAAAGCAAAGGGCTGATCGAAACATTGGTGATCATGGTTTGCCTGGCATTTCTATATTCTTTATATATTTTTGCGACACTTCTGTAAATGGCTGCTGCTTGTTTAAAGCGGCAGTGCTTTTCCCCCTTCTCATGCTTCCGCGAGTGCCCCGACTATTTCAAAAAATGTCCGATCTGAACTGCTTCCCTTTTAGGAAAATAACAGTAAAATGCAAAAGGCTTTGTCTTTGCAGAAGGCAGGCAAATAATGATAGGATAAAGATAACTAGAGAAATATTGGATGTGACGGTCTTTGATTCAAAATGTATGTGCGTTTATTGAAAAACATCAATTGCTCCAAAAAAATAGTACGGTCATAGTAGGTGTGTCCGGCGGCCCGGATTCACTGGCACTTCTACATTTTTTAAATACATTTAAAGATCAATATGGCATCACTGTTATAGCAGCACATGTTGATCATATGTTCCGAGGCATAGAATCACAAAAAGAGATGGAATTTGTCATCAATTTTTGCCGGGAATTAAACATACCTTGTTACGCTAAGCAAATCAATGCGGCCCGTTATGCTGAGAAACACCGGTTGAATGCCCAGCAGGCTGCTAGAGAATGCCGCTACCAATTTTTCTTAGAGTTGATGGATCAGCTTCAGGCGGATGCTTTGGCTCTAGCTCATCATGGAGATGACCAAATTGAAACGATTTTAATGAATCTTGTTCGCGGAACAATAGGGAAGGGACTAGCGGGAATTCCTGTCATACGGCCTTTCGGCAGAGGGAGAATCATACGCCCCTTTTTAGCCGCAACAAAGGATGAAATTTTAAAGTATTGTGAAGAATTTCAGCTGGCGCCCCGATTTGATCCAAGCAATGAAAAAGATACGTATACACGGAACAGGTTTCGCAAATATGTTTTGCCGTTTTTGAAAAAGGAGAACAAAAGGCTGCATGAACATTTTCAATATTTCAGTGAGGTCTTTTTGGATGATGAGCGATTTTTGGAGGAATTAACGAAGGAAAAATTAAATAAAGTAGTGATAAGAAAAACGAATTCTTCCGTTACTATTCATAAACAAGAATATAAAAAGCTTCCTGATCCGATCAAAAGGAGAGCGGTTTATCAAATATTGAATGATCTGATAAAAAGCGGCTCCTTCTCGGCTGTTCATATTGAAAATGTAAACGGATTTTTGATGAAAGCGCACCCTTCGGGGATGCTTCATTTGCCTATGGGGCTCAAAGTCATAAAATCTTATGATGAATGCACCTTTACGTTTCAATCTCCAAATAGTGAATCTTTCTGCTACACGGTACCGGTACCGGGAAAAATACATTTGCCGAACGGAAAAATATTTTTTACTGAAACCTTTTTTGGGATTCCTTCGTATAAAGGTGATGACGTTTTCTATCTTCCAAAAAAATGGTACGTTCCGCCTTTAATTATTCGGAGCAGAAAAAAAGGAGACAAAATGACAATTAAAGGCATGAACGGCACGAAAAAGGTAAAAGATATTTTTATTGATAAAAAAATACCGAGGGAAGAGCGCAACCTTCTCCCAATCGTTGAAAATGGCAACGGCCAAATCATATGGATTCCGCTTGTAAAAAAATCAAATTTAGAGGAAATTAGCATTACCAATGAATCTTATATTGTATTACAATATAAAGAGCAGTGATCTCATCAGGAGGAAAGAAAATGATCGAGGATATTGAAAAAGTCTTAATTTCAGAAGAAGAAATCAAAGAAAAAGTGAAAGAATTAGGGGCGATATTAACGGAGGAATATAAAAATAAGTTTCCCCTCGCTATCGGGGTTTTAAAAGGCGCTATGCCGTTTATGGCGGATTTAATAAAGCATATTAATACATATTTGGAAATTGATTTTATGGACGTTTCCAGTTATGGAAACAAAACCGTTTCATCGGGTGAGGTGAAAATAATTAAGGATTTAGACACTTCCGTCGAAGGCCGGGATCTTTTAATCATTGAAGATATAATCGATAGCGGATTGACATTAAGCTATTTAGTCGATCTTTTCCGGTACCGGAAAGCAGCATCCGTTAAAATTGTAACCCTATTGGACAAACCGAGCGGGCGAAAGGCAAATATTGAGGCAGATTATGTATGTTTTGAAGTTCCGGATGCGTTCGTTGTCGGTTATGGTCTGGACTATGCGGAAAAATACCGCAATCTTCCGTTTATAGGGATATTAAAGCCTGAAGTTTATCAAAATAAATAATGATCGTTGAAAGGATAGCGTATCAGTTGTGCTGGGATGATTTTCTATGATACTATTGAATATAGTTTGTTTCATTGTGGGAGGAGGTAAGGAATGAATCGGATTTTCCGAAACACCATATTTTATTTGCTGATTTTTTTAGTGGTTATCGGCGTTGTGAATTTTTTTCAGGGCGGTAACCAAAAAACTGAACAAATGACATATAGTACCTTCATCTCCAATTTGGAAAACGGAGATGTTGAAAATATAACGTTAAAACCAGTAAGAGGAGTATATGAAGTCAGAGGACAGCTGAAGGGATATGAAGAAAATCAATACTTTATCACCTATTTATCAGGCGATGACGCATTAAACCTCATCAATACTGCTGCTTCAAAAAATCAAACGGAAGTTAAATGGTCCCCAGCAGATGATACAAACGGATGGGTGCAATTTTTCACATCCCTCATCCCATTTATTATAATCTTTATTTTGTTCTTCTTTGTGCTCAATCAGGCTCAAGGCGGCGGAAGCCGAGTTATGAACTTCGGGAAGAGCAAGGCAAAGCTGTATAACGACGACAAGAAAAAAGTAAAATTTAAAGATGTTGCAGGAGCCGATGAGGAAAAGGCTGAACTAGTGGAAGTTGTTGAATTTTTAAAGGATCCCCGCAAGTTTTCTGAACTTGGAGCGCGCATACCGAAAGGAGTCCTTTTAGTAGGCCCTCCGGGAACTGGTAAAACATTGCTGGCCCGCGCGGTGGCTGGAGAAGCAGGTGTGCCGTTTTTCTCCATAAGCGGATCTGATTTTGTTGAGATGTTTGTCGGTGTAGGTGCTTCTCGTGTTCGGGATTTGTTTGAGACGGCTAAGAAAAATGCCCCATGTATCATTTTTATTGATGAAATTGATGCTGTTGGACGCCAAAGAGGAGCGGGATTAGGCGGCGGTCACGATGAACGTGAACAAACGTTAAATCAGCTTCTCGTTGAGATGGATGGATTTAGCTCCAACGAAGGAATCATTATTATTGCGGCGACAAACCGTCCGGATATTTTAGACCCAGCCCTTCTCCGTCCTGGTCGATTTGACCGTCAAATTACGGTTGATCGTCCGGATGTGAAGGGGCGCGAAGCAGTGCTCAAAGTACATGCACGCAATAAACCGTTGGATGAATCGGTGAATTTGCGGAACATTGCGATGAGAACGCCGGGCTTTTCTGGAGCTGACCTGGAAAACCTATTGAATGAGGCTGCTCTCGTTGCTGCTCGCCAAAATAAAAAGAAAATTGATATGACGGATATAGATGAGGCAACCGATCGTGTAATTGCAGGACCTGCGAAAAAAAGCAGGGTTATTTCGGAAAAGGAGCGCCGTATTGTTGCCTATCATGAAGGCGGACATACCGTTATCGGTCTCGTTTTAGATGAGGCGGAAATGGTGCATAAAGTAACGATTGTTCCTCGGGGTCAAGCTGGAGGATATGCTGTCATGCTGCCAAAAGAAGACCGCTATTTCATGACAAAACCTGAGCTCCTTGACAAAATAACAGGATTGCTTGGCGGTCGGGTTGCGGAAGAAATTGTTTTCGGTGAAGTTAGCACCGGTGCCCACAACGACTTCCAGCGTGCGACAAATATTGCGCGCAGAATGGTTACAGAATTTGGAATGTCAGAAAAATTGGGTCCATTGCAATTTGGAAGCTCTCAAGGCCAGGTCTTTTTAGGGCGTGACATCCAAAGTGAGCAAAATTATAGTGATGCGATTGCCTATGAAATCGACTTAGAAATTCAGCGCATCATTAAAGAATGTTATGAAAAAGCAAAACGAATTTTGACAGAAAATCGCGATAAACTTGAACTAATTGCAAAAACGTTATTAGAAGTGGAAACACTTGATGCAGAACAAATTAAACATCTGGTGGAACACGGTTCATTGCCTGATAAGTCTGAACAAAAAGCAGCTTCAGAAAATGTGAAAAAAGAAGAGAACACCCAAAAAGATGAAGCTGTAAAAGTCAATATTCAGACAAAGAAAGATGAGGCTCCCTCTATCAAACCGGAGCTTAAAGAAGAATAAGTAATAAAGGGGGCTGTCCGATAAGTCCCTAAAATGAAGCAAGTGGAGAAAAACAATTCGTTTCTCTCCACTTGCTTTTATATTTTTTCGATTTTTATCTGAAAGTAGCTGGCGGATACCGGCTACTTTCAGTATGTTGTGGGCTAATGCCACAATCCCAAACTCAACATGTACCTTGTCGAGGCCCCGCAAAGAAAATCTGCGGAACGACCGATTGCCCTTGATGTGACCGAACACACTTTCTGCCTCGACTTTGCGTCGAGCGTAGATGGCGGCTTTCTCTTCACATTCAAGGGCTGTTTTGGCCTTTGCTTTCATTTCTTCGAAGATGGGATTCCAGTGAACTTGACGATTTCCCTTCGCTTTTGTGCATTTCGCTTTCAATGGGCAATCGGTACAATCTTCACATTCGTATATTTTGAAGCTTTGTTCATAGCCAGATGGATTCTTTTTGTTTTGGTATTTTTTAAACGTTACTCTCCTTCCATTCGGGCAAATAAAACAATCATCCTCTTCACAATAGGTCCAGTTTTTGGCATTTTTAATGTCTTTTTTGTATGTACGTGTTTGTTCTTTTACATAGCTCCCATAAGGAATTAGAAACTCAAAACGGGGCTCTTTCTCATCACCAACTGCATATACATAGTTTTCTTCACTACCATAGCCTGCATCCGCAATAACTGTTTGGGGCATCGGTAATGAACTGGAGGCTAGCTTCTCCATATGTGGGATAAAGCAACGTGTATCGGAAGATAAACTGATTCTCTGTCCCCATTTGCACGTTGTATCCGGGCTTGAGCTGACCGTTTTTCATATGGTCTTCTTTCATGCGCATGAAGGTTGCGTCTTTGTCTGTTTTCGAGTAGCTGTTACGGTCACCGAACATTTCCTTTTGTTCTTTGTATCTTGCCATTCGGGGCAGGAAATCTTCCCGAATTTGTTTCACCGATTTCTTTAATTGACTGCGTTTTTTTCGCTTCTCTTTCCGAATGGATGTATCGGTCTCCTTTTCGATTTCTTCCGTTAGCGTTTCAACTTTTTCTTCTATTTCTTTTGCGGTTTCCTCCATGTTTTGTTCGGTGATCTCTGTATGTTGATCGCTTTCCTTTTGCCCTGTTCCGGCTTCTAATTGGGTTAATTCATGAATGTGCTTTAGTGTTTCTTGGATTTTTTCTTTTAATTTCTCTTCGAATTTCAAAGTGGATTTTTTCCACACAAAAGAATACTTATTGGCATTGGCTTCGATCTTAGTGCCATCCAAAAAGTAGTTTTCCATCGTGATGTAATGTTCTTTTATCAATTTGAGAATCATGACTTCAAAGAGCTCATCCATGAAAGCTTTCATCCGTTCCCCTCGGAACTCATTAATGGTGCGAAAATCTGGTTGTTGCATCGCTGAAAGCCACATGGCAGGAATATTTTCTTTAACGAGTTTTTCGATTCCTCGGCAGGAATAAACCTTTTGAGAATAAGCATACAGAATGATTTTCAGCATCATTTTGGGATGATAGGAACTTCTGCCGCCGCCTTTATAATGAGAAAACAATTGTTTATCTGGTATCGCCTCCACCATTTCGTCCACGACACGTGCCACGTGATGTTCGGGTATGAGAGATTCAATATCATAAATCATTTGAACTTGACGGTTGTTATATGGTTTGAAAGTAGGGGCTAAATTTCTTTTGGCAGGAGTTTTTTCTTCTTTTCCATCTAGAGGAAGTGTCATTTGTGTGTTATAATTTTCACGAGTAATCATTTGATTGCTCATAAAAAATCGTCCTTTCTGTAATGTTGTGTGGTAACTTCATTTTACTAGAAAGGACGATTTTTTTGTGCATTTTTTTTAAAAAGTGAAAAAATGAGGGGCTCCAAAAAGTCAGTTACCCTGACTTTTTGGACAGCCCCTTTTCTATTGCCTTCGTGCCCGATAGCAGCCTACTGCGATCAATATGTGATATGATGATGAGGGAATGTTTGAACGAAGGGAAAAGGTGATGGACATGATTTTAGCTTTAGATGTTGGGAATACAAACACCGTGATTGGAGTATACGAAAAAGAACAATTGCTTTACCATTGGCGAATTGAAACCAATCGACATAAAACCGAAGATGAATACGGAATGATGTTTAAATCATTGTTTGAATACGTAGGATTAAAATTTTCAGACATAACGGGAATCATTATTTCTTCTGTCGTTCCACCGATTATGTATGCCATGGAAAAAATGTGCGAGAAATATTTTCATGTAGATCCGCTTATTGTCGGCCCAGGAATTAAAACAGGCCTTAATATAAAGTATGATAATCCGCGTGAAGTTGGGGCGGACAGGATCGTCAATGCAGTTGCCGGTGTTCATTTATATGGCTGTCCGCTTATTATTGTTGATTTCGGCACAGCAACAACTTATTGCTACATTAATGAAAAAGGACAATATGAAGGCGGTGCCATTGCACCAGGGATTAACATTTCCACCGAAGCTTTATACTCAAAAGCCGCGAAGCTTCCTAGAATCGAAATCGCCAAACCCGATCATATTATTGGGAAAAATACAGTAGCCGCCATGCAATCAGGAATTTTATTCGGCTATGTTGGCCAAGTAGAAGGAATTGTCAGAAGGATGAAAGCGCAAGCTAAAAAAGAACCGAAAGTTATTGCAACAGGCGGTCTAGCTGGGTTAATCGCCAATGAATCTGACATGATCGAAATCGTTGATCCATTGTTAACATTAACAGGCTTGCGGTTAATTTACGAACGAAATCTCGGAAGGGAGTAGGAAACAAATGAACGATTATTTAGTCAAATCTTTGGCCTATGACGGAGGAGTGCGTGCATATGCAGTGAAGACGACTGATACAGTGAGTGAAGCTCAACGCCGCCACCAAACATGGCCGACTGCTACCGCTGCTCTTGGAAGAGCAATGACAGCCGGCGTGATGATGAGTTCGATGCTGAAAGGTGATGAGAAGCTGACGATAAAAATAGAAGGCGGCGGTCCAATAGGAGCCATTGTTATTGACAGTAATTCAAAAGGTCAAGTGAGAGGTTATGTATCCAATCCTAAGACCCATTTTGAATTAAATAAACATGGAAAACTGGATGTAGCCCGCGCAGTCGGGAAAAACGGTACATTGTCGATTGTTAAGGATTTAGGATTAAGGGAGCATTTTTCCGGTAAAGTCCCTATTATTTCCGGGGAGCTGGGAGAAGATTTTGCCTATTATTTAGTGACGTCAGAGCAAGTCCCGTCTTCAGTAGGAGTGGGAGTTTTAGTCAATCCTGATAACTCTGTTCTGGCTGCTGGCGGATTTATTATTCAGCTTATGCCGGGAACTGAAGAATCAATCATTACGGAAATTGAGACGCGGTTACAAACAATAGAGCCGATCTCTAAGCAAATTCAAAAAGGGCTGACTCCTGAAGAAATATTGGAAGGTGTCCTAGGCGAAGGGAATATGAAAGTGATCGATTGCATGCCTGTCAGCTTCCACTGCAGCTGTTCTAAAGATAGGTTTGCAAATGCCATTATTAGCCTGGGAGAAGAGGAAATTCAACAAATCATCGATGAGGATGAAAAAGCTGAAGCTCAATGCCATTTCTGTAATGAGGTATATGTGTTTTCAAAAGAAGAGTTGCAGGAATTAAAAGAAGCGGCATCTAGAAAATAGATTATGGCAGGGAGCTGGAGGAATGAGTAAAAAAGCGCTTTTGGTCATAATTTGCAGTCTTGTATTAACAAACTGCGTGACGATTGCCTTTTTGGTAAGTGCTTATACAAGAGAAGCGCAAAAAGAGAAAAATGATGAAATTGTTGCCAAAATCGGCGATAGCCGCATTACGAGGCAGGAATGGTTAAATGAACTGGAAAAACGATTTGGGAAAACAACACTTGAGGAAATGATCAATATTCAAGTTGTGGACGAGCTTGCAAAAAAGAATCATATTGATGTAGATGAAAAAACAGTTGAACGTGAAATACAAATGTATAAAATATCGTCTCAATCATACGGCGATAGCGTGCTTAACGACAAAGAACTGAGAAAACAAATTCGCTATAGTATTTTATTAGAAGAGCTTTTAACGAAAGATGTCAACATTAATGAGAATGAATTGAAGAAATTTTATGAAGAAAATAAACATCAATATATTATGAATGACACGTATCATCTTTCCCATATCGTGGTTGATTCAAAAAAAGAAGTCCAACAAATTATAAATGAATTAAAAGGCGGATCAAGCTTTGAAGGGATTGCAGCTGAACGGTCCAAGGATCAGTTGACGGCGAAGGAAGGCGGAGACCTCGGTTATGTTTCCGAAGGTTCCAGCGATGTACCGCCGGAATATATTGAACAAGCTAAAACAATGAAGGTCAATGAGTGGTCGGACCCAATACCGCTGGAAAGAGGATATGCGATTATATTTTTGCATGAGAAAATAAAAGGAGAACAGCTGGAGTTTGACGAAGTAAAGGATCAGATTCGCAGGCAAATCGCTTTGGAACAGATGGAAGGAAATGTATCAGCAAAGCAGTTGTGGGATGACATCGGCGTAACATGGTTTTATGAAAAATGAAGAAAAAGATTGACAATTCATAAATTTATTGGTATATTATTTTCAATAAAACCAATATAATTACTCGGAAATAGAGGTGTATAAGATGGCAGTTGTTGCAAACTCTATATTAGATCTAATTGGAAAGACTCCTGTTGTAAAATTAGGAAAAATTGTAGAAGAGGACAGTGCAGACGTTTATTTAAAGCTTGAATTTTTTAACCCTGGATCAAGTGTAAAGGACCGTATTGCATTAGCAATGATTGAAGCGGCAGAAAAAGAAGGCAAACTAAAACCAGGAGACACAATTATCGAACCGACAAGCGGAAACACAGGGATCGGTTTAGCAATGGTGGCAGCTGCAAAAGGTTTACATGCTATTTTAGTTATGCCAGAAACAATGAGTTTAGAGCGCCGCAATTTATTGCGTGCATATGGAGCAGAGCTTGTTTTAACTCCTGGTCCAGAAGGCATGAAAGGGGCTATTAAAAAAGCAGAAGAGCTTGCGGAAAAACACGGCTATTTCATGCCGCAGCAATTTAAAAACCGTGCAAATGTAGAAATTCACCGTTTAACAACTGGTCCGGAAATCGTTGAGCAAATGGGCGATCAATTGGATGCATTTGTCGCCGGAATCGGTACTGGGGGTACGATTACTGGTGCTGGTCAAGTATTAAGAGAAAAATATCCAAACATAAAAATTTATGCTGTTGAGCCGGCTGATTCACCTGTATTATCGGGCGGAAAACCAGGTCCGCATAAAATTCAAGGTATTGGAGCAGGATTTGTTCCGGATATTTTAAATACAGAGATTTATGATGAAGTCATTACTGTTACAACTGAGCAAGCTTTTGAAACCGCTAGAAAAGCTGCGAGAGAAGAAGGAGTATTAGGCGGAATTTCTTCAGGTGCTGCCATTTTCTCCGCATTGAAAGTGGCGAAAGAGCTAGGAAAAGGCAAAAAGGTACTAGCAGTCATCCCAAGTAATGGAGAAAGATATTTAAGTACTCCATTATATAAGTTTGACGAAGAATAATAGAATGAATAATAGTTTAAAGGCTGTCGACGAAATTTGTCGGCAGCCTTTTGGATTTTATGTGAAGGGGAAAAATAATACTGTTGATGCCAAGCTCTCTTTCTTGTTGTAAAATAAGTTTATGGGTGAAGGAGAGTGAACGATGGAATCTGTGAGAAAACTGCTGGCAGTCCAAATACCTTTTGAAAAAGAACGATTTTTCAATCGCTTTGAAACGCTGGCAAAACAACAACAACATTACGCTCTTCTCGAAAGCGGAAGAGGCGGCCGCTACAGCATAGCTGGTTTAAACCCTTTCGCCGTCATACAAGGAAAAAACGGGGCAATTACGATCTATAGCGGAAACAAAAAAGAAGTAAAGGAAGGAAATCCGCTCTTGCTCTTTGAAGGATGGATGAAACAGTTTAAATGTGAAAGCGATCCTTCCCTTCCCGACTTTCAAGGAGGCGCTATCGGCTTTATTAGCTATGATGCAGTTCGTTATTTCGAAAAATTACCCAATATAGCTGTGGACGATTTACACGTGCCCGACATTTATTTTATCGTTTTTCAAGATATCGCCGTTTTTGATCATACTGAAAAAACACTTTGGCTGATAACGTATCATAAACATGGGGAAAAAGATGCTGCACAAAAGCGGCTGGAAGAAATGAAAGCTTTATGGTGTAAGCAAAGTGAGGAAACGATTTTCAGCTATACGAATTCAGCTGATCTCAGCCATGAGCCGATAATGTTTATGGAACAGCCGTTTAAAAAAGCTGTTGAAAGAGTAAAGGATTATATTGCAAGCGGTGATGTATTTCAAGTCAACTTATCCGTCAGACAAGCAAAACCGCTTTCGACGCATCCGTTTGAAATTTATAAAGCATTACGGAAAATTAACCCATCCCCATATATGGCCTATATTCATACTCCTGAGTTTCAAATTGCCAGCGGATCTCCAGAGCTGCTCATAAAAAAGAGGGGAAATGTACTGAATACCCGTCCGATTGCTGGAACGAGATCAAGAGGAAGAAGCGATGAAGAAGACCGCCAGCTTTCTGAGGAATTAATCACCAATGAAAAAGAACGTGCAGAACATATCATGCTTGTAGATTTAGAACGAAATGATCTAGGGCGGGTATGTAAATATGGCAGTGTTGAAGTTAACGAACTGATGGCTATTGAGAAATATTCACATGTCATTCATATCGTGTCAAATGTTCGCGGCGAGCTGCAAGAAGGAAAAGGATTTTACGACATTATGCGTGCTGTATTTCCGGGCGGCACAATCACGGGAGCGCCGAAGGTTCGAACAATGGAAATAATTGAAGAGCTGGAGCCGACTAGAAGAGGGTTATATACTGGTTCGATCGGCTGGCTCGGCTTTAATGGAGATTTAGAATTTAATATTGTAATACGGACGCTACTGGCTAAAAACGGTTGGGGTTATGTGCAAGCAGGTGCTGGAATCGTCATTGATTCTGTTGCAGAATATGAATATAAAGAGTGTTTGAAAAAAGCAAAAGCGTTATGGAAAGCAAAAGATTTGAGCGAAGATGAGAATAAGTTAGTTAGAGGTGAGAAGAGATGATTTTAATGATTGATAACTATGATTCTTTTACGTACAATTTAGTCCAATACCTTGGTGAGCTCGGCGAAGAGCTTGTTGTCAGACGAAATGATGAAATTACGATTGAGGAAATTGAACGGCTCAATCCAGCCTATTTGATGATTTCTCCCGGTCCGTGTACGCCGAATGAGGCGGGGATCAGCATGGAGGCAATTAAGTATTTCGCAGGGAAAATTCCGATTTTTGGCGTATGCTTAGGTCATCAATCAATAGCTCAAGTGTTCGGTGGGGATGTTGTTCGCGCAGACAAATTAATGCACGGGAAAACATCGCAAATTTATCATGACGGAAAAACTATTTTCGACGGCTTAGACAACCCGTTCACCGCTACAAGGTACCACTCTTTAATTGTCAAAAAAGAAACGCTTCCGGATTGCTTTGAAATTTCAGCATGGACGAAAGACGGAGAGATTATGGGAATCCGCCATAAATCTTTGCCGGTTGAAGGCGTTCAGTTTCATCCGGAATCAATTATGACTGAACATGGAAAACTGATGTTAAAGCATTTCCTTTCCTATTATCGTACGGAAGAAAAGAGTGTATAAAAGTGTACTTATATGTAAATGGTGAATATAAAAAGCAGGATGAGCTGCATATTTCTCCGTTCGATCATGGATTTTTATACGGAATCGGCGCTTTTGAAACATTAAGGACTTATAACGGTCATCCATTTTTACTGTATGATCATATCGATCGCTTGAATGCAGCGGTTCGCGAGCTTGGCATAGATTTTTCTCTTTCTTACTCGGAAGCAGAACAAATTATTAGAAGACTGCTTGAATTAAATCATTTAAATAATGCATATATCCGGATAAATGTTTCAGCGGGTGCAGAGGAGCTGGGGTTGTCGGCGGCTCCTTATAAAAATCCGGTGTTAATCTTTTTTATAAAAGAGTTAAATTTGCCGGAAAGATTGACAAAACAGGGGGTCATTCTTTCGGTTCGGCGAAACACGCCGGAAGGATCATTTCGCATAAAATCGCACCATTTTTTAAATAATGTGCTGGCAAAGAGAGAAATTGGAGATAATCCGAAAACGGAAGGTATATTTTTAACACATTCAGGATATGTCGCAGAAGGGATTGTTTCCAACATTTTTTGGGTAAAAAACAACACCGTCTATACACCGGCTGTCAGCACAGGAATATTAAACGGAATTACTAGACAGTTCGTGTTAACCATCCTTGAAAAACATCGCATTCCTTATGAAGAAGGATTGTATCCATTGGATCATCTGTTATCTGCACAAGAAGCTTTTATCACAAATTCCTTGCAGGAGATTGTCCCAATTACACATATTGGTCAGACTGCATTTGCAGGTGAACAGGGAATTTTGACCAATCGATTAATCACCATTTATAAGAAGGTGCGGCAGCATATTTTGACAAGATCTGAATTCGAAGTGGGTGATGAACAATGGGTGTAATAGAGAAAGAAAAAATATTACAGTGCGGACCGTATCAATTACACTACGAAGATAAAACCCAAGTAATGGGAATATTAAACGTTACGCCTGATTCTTTTTCGGACGGCGGAAAATTTAATGATATCGAGAAAGCTTTAAAGCATGCAAAAGAAATGGTGGAAAATGGCGCCGATATCATTGATGTCGGGGGTGAATCAACCCGTCCGGGCCATGAACCCGTTTCAGAAGAGGAGGAGCTGGCCAGAGTTCTTCCAGTCATTGAAAAATTATCAAAAGAAATTCATGTTCCTATTTCCATTGATACGTACAAAGCGAATGTGGCAAAAAAAGCGGTGGAAGCTGGAGCAACCATCATCAATGATGTTTGGGGGGCGAAAAAGGAGCCGGACATCGCTCGCGTGGCAGCAGAATATAACGTCCCAATCATTCTAATGCACAATCGAGAAAAAGAAGGGTATAACGATCTGATTAAAGACATGATTTCCGATTTAATGGAAAGTGTCGAGATCGCCAAAAAAGCAGGCGTTCGGGACGAACAAATCATCCTTGATCCAGGAATCGGTTTTGCCAAAACTTTTGAAGATAATCTCTACGTCATGCGTCATCTGGAGGAATTTACAAACCTTGGTTTCCCTGTTTTGCTGGGTACGTCGAGAAAAAGATTTATCGGACGAGTTCTCGATCTACCGGTAGAGGAGCGTATGGAAGGCACAGCGGCTACCGTATGCTTAGGAGTGCAAAAGGGCTGTCAATTCGTTCGGGTACATGACGTTAAACCGATTGCGCGGATGGTGAAAATGATGGATGCGATGCTCGGAAAGGGGCGCGATCACGATTGATAAGATCTATGTAACGGGAATGGAGTTTTGGGGCTATCATGGCGTTTATCCTGAAGAGAATAAACTTGGACAGCGATTTCGAGTTGATGTTATTTTAGAGATGGATCTAAAGCAAGCAGGAAAAACGGATGAACTAGATGATACAGTGAATTATGCGAAAGTGTACACGGTTTGCAAGGAAATTGTGGAAGGCAAGCCCTATAAGCTTATTGAAGCCGTTGCAGAAAATTTAGCATCTGAACTGTTAAAAGAGTTTTCGACTGTTTTGTATTGCACAGTAAAAGTGGTAAAGCCGGATCCGCCAATCCCGGGTCATTACAAGTCTGTAGCAGTAGAAATCAAAAGGGGAAGAACATGAAAAACTATGCATATATTTCTTTAGGATCGAATATCGGCGATCGGGAATATTATTTGGAAGAAAGCATCAATCAATTGAACAGGCATCCAGATGTTGAGGTTATCAAAATGTCTTCTATTTATGAAACCGATCCGGTTGGTTATATTGACCAAGAATTGTTTTTGAACATGGTCATTAAAATCGCGACGAATTTCACGCCGTATGAGCTGCTGGCATTTACGCAAAAAATCGAATATGATTTAGGAAGATCAAGGGAAGTTAAATGGGGGCCTAGAACGATAGACCTTGACATTTTATTATATAATAACGAAAATATTGAAACAGAACAGCTTACCATACCTCATCCGAGAATGTTTGAACGATCTTTCGTATTGATTCCTTTGTTTGAAATTGATCGAGATGTACAATGGCCTAATCAGCATCGTTCTTTACTGGTTTTAATAGATCAATTAAAAGATAAAAAAGGAGTGCGAATATGGAAGCAGAAAAATGGGGAAGAAGGATTCGCGCTTTTAGAAAGCTAAAAGGCTATACACAAGAAAGCCTTGCAAAAGACTTAGGCGTTTCTGTATCGGTTCTTGGTGAAGTTGAAAGGGGCAACAGACTTCCCAGCAAGGAATTAGTAGAGATTATTGCTGCTAAGCTGAATGTAAGCGTGAACGAGCTGATGCCTGAGGATACTGAAAAATAAAGGAGGCAGGTGAAATTGTTTAAAATAGGAGATATTCAATTGAAAAACCGTGTTGTGCTTGCTCCGATGGCCGGCGTATGCAATTCGGCTTTTCGGCTGACGGTCAAAGAATTTGGAGCGGGTTTAGTTTGTGCTGAAATGGTCAGCGATAAAGCCATTTTATATAAAAATGCGAAAACAATGGACATGCTCTATATTGATGAACGGGAAAAACCATTAAGCTTGCAAATTTTTGGCGGTGAAAAAGAAACATTAGTGGAAGCGGCAAAATTTGTCGATAACAATACAACAGCAGATATCATCGATATTAACATGGGCTGTCCTGTACCGAAAATTACGAAATGTGATGCCGGAGCAAAATGGCTTCTTGATCCCAATAAAATTTATGACATGGTTGCCGCTGTTGTGGATGCAGTGAAAAAACCGGTAACTGTCAAAATGCGCATGGGTTGGGATGAAGAACATATTTATGCGGTGGAAAATGCCCAAGCCGTTGAGCGGGCAGGGGGCAAGGCTGTTGCATTGCATGGACGAACCCGTGTTCAAATGTATGAGGGAGAAGCCAACTGGGACATTATTAGAGAAGTTAAGCAGGCTGTGAATATTCCGGTGATTGGCAACGGGGATGTCAAAACCCCTCAAGATGCAAAGAGAATGCTGGACGAGACGGGTGCAGACGGGGTTATGATCGGCCGTGCTGCATTAGGCAACCCATGGATGATCTATCGCACTGTTAAATATTTAGAAACGGGAGAATTAATTGAAGAGCCGACAGTTCGAGAAAAGATTGATGTATGCAAACTGCATTTAGAACGTTTAATCAATTTAAAAGGTGAGCACATCGCTGTTAGAGAGATGCGTAAACATGCCGCTTGGTATTTAAAAGGTATTCGAGGCAATGCAAAAGTGAGAAATGCTATTAATAACTGTGAAACAAAAGAAGAACTGGTCTCCCTTCTTGAACGTTTTGCAAGTGAAGTGGAAGAGAAAGAGCGTCAATCCGCATAAAGACAATCTGCTTTCTCTTATACTTTGACGGCTGCCAGTAATCTGGCAGTTTTCTATGTTAAATTTTAAGATTATTGGAGTGGATACGTATGAGCAAAGAAGGTTTGCATAACCAAGAAGAGTTGAATGATCAATTGCAGGTTCGCAGGGAAAAGCTTCATGCATTAAAAGATAAAGGAATCGACCCTTTCGGAAAAAAATTTGAACGCTCGCATCAGGCGATTGAACTAAAAGAGCAGTACGGCGAGTTTACAAAGGAAGAACTTGAGGAAAAAAATATTTTTGTTTCTATAGCTGGCAGAATTATGACAAAACGTGGAAAAGGGAAAGCAGGTTTCGCCCATATCCAAGATTTGTCGGGCCAAATTCAAATTTATGTTCGGAAGGACAGCGTCGGCGAGGATCAGTATGAAATTTTTGATATGGCTGACTTAGGTGATCTTATTGGCGTGAAGGGAACGGTTTTTAAAACAAAAGTAGGCGAGCTCTCGGTAAAAGCAACGGAATTTGTGCTGCTCACGAAAGCTTTGCGCCCTCTTCCTGATAAATACCATGGCCTTAAAGATATTGAACAGCGCTACCGCCAGCGCTATTTAGATCTTATTATGAACCCTGACAGCAAAAACACATTTATAACAAGAAGCAAAATCATCCAATCCATGCGCCGTTATTTAGACAGTCACGGGTATTTGGAAGTAGAAACACCAATGATGCACTCCATTGCTGGAGGAGCGGCAGCACGCCCGTTTATCACTCATCATAATGCTTTGGATATGCCTTTGTACATGAGAATTGCTATTGAGCTTCATTTGAAAAGGCTGATTGTCGGCGGTTTAGAAAAAGTTTATGAAATCGGCCGCGTTTTCCGCAACGAAGGCGTTTCAACAAGACATAATCCCGAGTTTACCATGCTTGAACTGTACGAGGCATATGCAGATTTCCATGATATTATGGAATTGACAGAAAACATGATTGCTCATATTGCACAAGAAGTATTAGGTACAACGACAATCCAATACGATGAATATAAAGTGGACTTGAAACCAAAATGGAAGAGACTTCACATGGTAGATGCGATTAAAGAATATACAAATGTTGATTTTTGGAATGTCACATCTGCCGAAGAAGCGCGGGCATTAGCTGAAGAACACGGAGTAGAAATTAACGAAAATATGCAATACGGCCATATTGTCAATGAGTTCTTCGAGCAAAAAGTCGAGGATAAACTAATTCAGCCGACATTTATTTACGGTCACCCTGTTGAAATTTCTCCGCTCGCCAAAAAGAATGAAGCGGATCCAAGATTCACAGATCGCTTTGAATTGTTTATTGTCGGCCGCGAGCATGCAAATGCCTTTACGGAATTAAACGATCCTATTGATCAACGTGAACGCTTTGAAGCTCAATTAAAAGAAAGAGAGCAGGGAAATGACGAGGCGCATATGATGGACGAAGATTTCATTGAAGCTCTTGAATATGGCATGCCTCCAACAGGTGGGCTTGGCATTGGCATTGACAGATTAGTCATGCTTTTAACCAATTCTCCGTCTATTCGCGATGTTCTTTTATTCCCGCAGATGAGAAACAAATGATGATTTTCAAAAGGGAGACGGCTGTCTCCCTTTTGTCTCCCTGCTGGAAATGGAATAATTTTTTTATATAAAATAAATTTTTTTATGCAAAACTATTGATTTGTTATGAAAATGGTGTTATATTAATACCCGTCCTTATTGATGACCAATGATACAATGATAAAAAAATCTGTTGACAAAGTAAAAATTTAAGGTTATTATAAGAAAGTCGTCTTTTTTTCAACATGATCTTTGAAAACTGAACAAAACGAAAAGCGTGCCTGTTGATTCTAAAAGAGCATTTGGTGACAAACTTTTTTTGGAGAGTTTGATCCTGGCTCAGGACGAACGCTGGCGGCGTGCCTAATACATGCAAGTCGAGCGGACCGAAGGGAGCTTGCTCCTTTAGGTTAGCGGCGGACGGGTGAGTAACACGTGGGCAACCTGCCCTGCAGACTGGGATAACTTCGGGAAACCGGAGCTAATACCGGATAACACCGAAAACCGCATGGTTTTCGGTTGAAAGGCGGCTTTTAGCTGTCACTGCAGGATGGGCCCGCGGCGCATTAGCTAGTTGGTGAGGTAACGGCTCACCAAGGCGACGATGCGTAGCCGACCTGAGAGGGTGACCGGCCACACTGGGACTGAGACACGGCCCAGACTCCTACGGGAGGCAGC
>NZ_JBBOQV010000002.1:750000-827500 GCF_038050115.1 Aeribacillus sp. FSL K6-1305
AAATGTACCGGGGCTAAACGTATCACCGAAGCTGCGGGTTGACACCGTTGGTGTCAGCGGTAGGAGAGCGTTCTAAGGGCATCGAAGCCGGACCGGAAGGACCGGTGGAGCGCTTAGAAGTGAGAATGCCGGTATGAGTAGCGAAAGAGGGGTGAGAATCCCCTCCGCCGAAAGCCTAAGGTTTCCTGAGGAAGGCTCGTCCGCTCAGGGTTAGTCGGGACCTAAGCCGAGGCCGAAAGGCGTAGGTGATGGACAACAGGTTGATATTCCTGTACCACCTCCTCACCGTTTGAGCAATGGGGGGACGCAGGAGGATAGGGCAAGCGCGCGGCTGGATGTGCGCGTCCAAGCAGTTAGGGCTGGCAAGCAGGCAAATCCGCTTGCCGTGTGCTTGAGCTGTGATGGCGAGGGAAAGGAAGTACCGAAGTTCCCGATTCCACACTGCCAAGAAAAGCCTCTAGCGAGGTGAGAGGTGCCCGTACCGCAAACCGACACAGGTAGGCGAGGAGAGAATCCTAAGGTGAGCGAGAGAACTCTCGTTAAGGAACTCGGCAAAATGACCCCGTAACTTCGGGAGAAGGGGTGCTCATCAAGGTGATAAGCCATGATGAGCCGCAGTGAAAAGGCCCAGGCGACTGTTTAGCAAAAACACAGGTCTCTGCGAAACCGTAAGGTGAAGTATAGGGGCTGACGCCTGCCCGGTGCTGGAAGGTTAAGGGGAGCGCTTAAGCTGTAGCTGAAGGTGCGAACCGAAGCCCCAGTAAACGGCGGCCGTAACTATAACGGTCCTAAGGTAGCGAAATTCCTTGTCGGGTAAGTTCCGACCCGCACGAAAGGCGTAACGATCTGGGCACTGTCTCAACGAGAGACTCGGTGAAATTATAGTACCTGTGAAGATGCAGGTTACCCGCGACAGGACGGAAAGACCCCGTGGAGCTTTACTGCAGCCTGATATTGAATGTGGGTACAGCTTGTACAGGATAGGTAGGAGCCAGAGACGCGTGAGCGCCAGCTTGCGCTGAGGCGACGGTGGGATACTACCCTGGCTGTACTGACATTCTAACCCGCGCCCCTGATCGGGGCGGGAGACAGTGTCAGGTGGGCAGTTTGACTGGGGCGGTCGCCTCCTAAAAGGTAACGGAGGCGCCCAAAGGTTCCCTCAGAATGGTTGGAAATCATTCGGAGAGTGCAAAGGCAGAAGGGAGCTTGACTGCGAGACCTACAAGTCGAGCAGGGACGAAAGTCGGGCTTAGTGATCCGGTGGTTCCGCATGGAAGGGCCATCGCTCAACGGATAAAAGCTACCCCGGGGATAACAGGCTGATCTCCCCCAAGAGTCCACATCGACGGGGAGGTTTGGCACCTCGATGTCGGCTCATCGCATCCTGGGGCTGTAGTCGGTCCCAAGGGTTGGGCTGTTCGCCCATTAAAGCGGTACGCGAGCTGGGTTCAGAACGTCGTGAGACAGTTCGGTCCCTATCCGTCGCGGGCGCAGGAAATTTGAGAGGAGCTGTCCTTAGTACGAGAGGACCGGGATGGACGCACCGCTGGTGTACCAGTTGTCCCGCCAGGGGCACCGCTGGGTAGCTATGTGCGGAAGGGATAAGCGCTGAAAGCATCTAAGCGTGAAGCCCCCCTCAAGATGAGATTTCCCATCGCGAAAAGCGAGTAAGATCCCTTGAAGATGACGAGGTAGATAGGTCCGAGGTGGAAGCGTGGCGACACGTGAAGCTGACGGATACTAATCGATCGAGGACTTAACCAAGAAAGAGCATCTATTCGTGAAAGAAACGTTATCTAGTTTTGAAAGAATGACATTCCGATGTCATTTGACAACAGGAAGGAAAACAGAAAAGGCTGCTTGGTGGCAATGGCGAAGAGGTCACACCCGTTCCCATCCCGAACACGGAAGTTAAGCTCTTCAGCGCCGATGGTAGTGAGGGTTTGTCCCTTGTGAGAGTAGGACGCTGCCAGGCTGCCTTTATTTAATTGTTTTTAGGAGGATTAGCTCAGCTGGGAGAGCACTTGCCTTACAAGCAAGGGGTCGGCGGTTCGATCCCGTCATCCTCCACCATCTTGCATGCTCGTGAAGATCAATTGGAGAGCATGTTCTGTCTTCTTTGATTATACTTCAGCGTACTACATTGAGATTCTTCTTAAGCAAGCTTACTTTCATTGGAATAACAATTTAAGCAAAGGCAAAAACTGAGTATTGAAGTTGTTATTATGCCGGTGTAGCTCAATTGGCAGAGCAACTGACTTGTAATCAGTAGGTTGGGGGTTCGATTCCTCTCGCCGGCATCATTTTAGTTGTTTTATTATGAATATGTCTTTCAATCAGTTGTCAGACAAGCAATGCTTCATCAAATTTGTGGCAGGTTGTTTTGCCCTGATGTCATTGATCGTCTTCCCAATAGTTAAGACAGAAGAGACAGCTGAAAAAATATTTTTGATCATGAGCCATTGCTCAGCAGGTAGAGCAACGAGCAAGGCTTCATCGAATAAGCGACGAGTTGTCCCGACGCATCCAACATCCTCGAAAAGACTGGCAGAGGAAGGGACATCTGACAAATGAAAAATGGATTAGGAGAAAAAAATTTTTTATGAGCCATTAGCTCAGTCGGTAGAGCAACGAGCAAGGCTTCATCGAATAGGCGACGAGTTGTCCCGACGCATCCAGCATCCTCGAAAAGACTGGCAGAGGAAGGGACATCTGACAAATGAAAAATGGATTAGAAGAAAAAAATTTTTTATGAGCCATTAGCTCAGTCGGTAGAGCAACGAGCAAGGCTTCATCGAATAAGCGACGAGTTGTCCCGACGCATCCAACATCCTCGAAAAGACTGGCAGAGGAAGGGACATCTGACAAATGAAAAATGGATTAGAAGAAAAAAATTTTTTATGAGCCATTAGCTCAGTCGGTAGAGCAACGAGCAAGGCTTCATCGAATAGGCGACGAGTTGTCCCGACGCATCCAACATCCTCGAAAAGACTGGCAGAGGAAGGGACATCTGACAAATGAAAAATGGATTAGGAGAAAAAATTTTTTATGAGCCATTAGCTCAGTCGGTAGAGCATCTGACTTTTAATCAGAGGGTCGGAGGTTCGAATCCTCCATGGCTCACCATTTTGACGCGGGTGTGGCGGAATTGGCAGACGCACTAGAATCAGGATCTAGCGCCTTTATGGCGTGGGGGTTCAAGTCCCTCCACCCGCATCATATGCGGAAGTAGTTCAGTGGTAGAACACCACCTTGCCAAGGTGGGGGTCGCGGGTTCGAATCCCGTCTTCCGCTTTTCTCTGCCGGGGTGGCGGAATTGGCAGACGCACAGGACTTAAAATCCTGCGGTAGGTGACTACCGTACCGGTTCAAGTCCGGTCCTCGGCACCATATTGGCGCCCGTAGCTCAATTGGATAGAGCGTTTGACTACGGATCAAAAGGTTAGGGGTTCGACTCCTCTCGGGCGCGCCATATCGGGAAGTAGCTCAGCTTGGTAGAGCACATGGTTTGGGACCATGGGGTCGCAGGTTCGAATCCTGTCTTCCCGACCAGGGAATTTAAAGGGGCCTTAGCTCAGCTGGGAGAGCGCCTGCTTTGCACGCAGGAGGTCAGCGGTTCGATCCCGCTAGGCTCCATCCAAATATTTATTTATACAACCAATTCCAATAATCCACTGAACCTTAGGGAGATTCCTAAGGTTTTTTTATTGCCCATGAAAAATGGACATGCCTGGCGCAGGTCGTTAAAAATTGCATATCACAATAAATTGATTGTTGAGGAAGCCAATCGGCGATATCATTGTGCTTGGTTATTTCTCACACTGACAGTTCGGAATGTCGAGGGAGGAGAGCTTCGCCAAACGATTTCCGATATGATGAAGGGGTTTAATCGTTTGACGAAGTACAAGCGATTTGATGCAGCCGTCCTTGGGTATTTTCGAGCTTTAGAAATCACGAAAAATCATGAAGAACATACATATCATCCACATTTTCATGTGTTATTACCAGTAAAGAAAAGTTATTTCACAGGCAAGTTATATATTAGTCAAAAAGATTGGACAAGCCTTTGGAAAAAGGCAATGAAACTTGATTACACGCCGATTGTACATATACAGCGGGGCAAAGGGAAAACCAAGATTGATGCTGAACAGATCGAGAGTGAAGTGCGAGAGGCTATAGAGGAGCAAAAAGCTGTTTTGGAAATTTCAAAGTACCCTGTGAAGGATACAGATCTTGTCCGCGGCAACAAGGTGACTGAAGACAATTTGGATACGGTCTACTATCTGGACGACGCGCTGTCGGCTCGGCGACTAATCGGATATGGTGGCATTTTGAAGGAGATACATAAGGAAATGAATCTCGGTGATGCAGAGGACAGCGATCTGGTTAAGATTGAGGAAGAAAATGATGAGGTGGCAAACGCTGCATTTGAGGTTATGGCTTATTGGCATCCTGGCATAAAGAATTACATAATCAAGTAAGAAAAGCAGGCCTAGAGCCTGCATTTCTTACTAAGGTAGATGTTTTTTTAACTTTTTGTCCCATCCTGTGAAGACCATTATTGCCGTTATTGGTAGCCCTAATGCCATAACAAAAATCAAAGATACATTTTCAGATGGACCTAAGATTAAATAAATCAATAACATTATAGCCGCGAGGCTAATATAACTTTTTAAAAATGCTATCAGTGAGTTTTTATTCATAATCTCGCCCCATTTTAAATTATTTTACAATCGTGTATTATATTTGTACTGAATAGGATGTATGGTAATTTTTATAATCAGTTATTGTTATTTTTAATCTCTTTCCTTTTTTTGCAGCATTTATAACTTCTTTTTTATAAAGAGAATTAGAACTCAGTTGTGTTGCTAATGCAGAAGCCCATCCAGCAACTCCACCCCATTTAGTAGCAATAGCTAAAATAACAATTTTTAGATTACTATTACCTTTTATTGCTTTCATATTATTAGCCAACTCTTTATTGAGCTTTGGATAAAGTATAAGACCCTACTACAACTCTCTTTTCTGCTGCATGAGCAACATTACTTGATTTATTAAATCCCAAAAAACTTGTTGATCCTAACAGAGGTGGGGCAACCAATATAATCTTCACTAAAAAACCAAATTTCTTCTTTTTCACAATCATAGCATTATCTCCTTTACTTTCACACTCTTTTTCAATCAAAAAACATCCTTTCCTGGAATTATATGGGCCAATATACTACTACTATAAACAAATATAAGTCTTTTTGGGATACTTTGGATATGATTTAATTAGAATTAGTCGAAAATTTAGAAGGGTTTGAATTAAAGATAGGAAAAAACGTTTTACTTTTTATAACGTGTGGTTTTTGGGATTGATAATGTACAACATTAGAGAGCATACTTCCTTTGCTACAGCGACGATTATTTTAGCTGCTTTCATTGCTGTTTGTTTGATGCTTGAGGTGGTTTGGAAAAGATATAAAAAAGACTTAGAAGAATACGAGAAAGATTTTAAAAAAGCTATCAGAGAACAAAATGCTATTTTGGAAGTTTCTAAGTATCCAGTCAAAGATACGGATGTCATTAAAGGGAATAAGGTCACGGATGAAAATGTGGAAACCGTTTTGGTGTTAGACAACGCCTTGGCATATAAGCGATTAATCGGTTATGGTGGTTTGCTGAAACAGATCCACAAGGAATTGAATTTGGGAGATGCAGAAGATGGAGATTTAGTCTATATCTCCGAAAATGACGAAGTAGCAAACGGTGCTTTTGATGTGATTGGCAAGTGGCATATCGGTTTAAAAAATTATGTGATAAAGAGAGATTAATAGGGTGTAGAAAATTAGAGATACAGAAGATACGGGAGATGATTTTCGTATCTTTTTTTATTGCTCGGCGGGTCACTAGAGGGAAGAAGGTGACGCATGGCGGTTGTCAATTAAAATGTGCGGTAGCGGACCGAAGGGAGCATAAGGAGCACATTTTTTTGTGTTGCTTAACATAGTGCTTTGAAGCCGTTAGTATGATCCGAAAAGTGTATAGCGATGGGGGCAAACAAAACTATCGATATCGATCGAAACATAAAAAATGGGAGAATTTCTAATAAATCGCTAAATATGGTTGATTAATGGTATATTTGGTAATATTATTTAATTGATCAGATGAAGAGAAAGTGAGAGTTTAAATATGAGTTCAGCTATACAATGGCTCAGCAGCTTCATTATTTTTTAGGAAAAATTTAAGAAAATAGATAAACATCGCGTAATGAACATTGTTTCTAAATTTCGTTTTATGGTTTTATTGATGAGGTGCAGACTATGTCATATGTAAGAATTTTTTTTCTTATTGCAATCAATGCTTTAAGAGCATATCAAAGCAATTTGTATGAAAAATTTGAAAAAATTTTACCTGAACTTAAGTATCTGGCGAAATATTATATATACTTTTATGCAGCGTCAAATATTTTATTATTAGGGATTATTCTTTTACTAGACCCTTCTCAAAATGTACATATTCATCGTATTTTAAATGACTATAAATGGGAAATTTTAATCGCAAAATATTTAATGGAATTATTTATCATTATAACTTTGTTAAGATTTGAAGTTCCAAAAGGATTTAAAAAAGTTTATGGATTAATACCGTCTATTTTTTATGTAATCACTGCTAATTTTAAAAACGTTTATACATGGATACTGATACAGTTTATATATTATGCATTTTTAGATAAACAACTTTTTTTGATCTTATTGATTTTAAGCTGTATCATCATTTATCTTTCTTTGTTTGCTAAAATATCAGAATTTCAATACATATTAAATATTTTAAAAATGGCTCGTCTCATGTTTGTAATATTGTTAAGTTATCAAATCATTCAAGAAGTATCGCAAAAAGCAGGTTTTAGCTTCGCGAGTGCAACCAATAAAATCGAGGTTTTATTATTTTTATGGGTGGCTTTTCTATTAATTCTGTTAATATCTAACTATTTTTTATTAAGATATATTAAAGCTACTACACGAATTTTCCAGGAAAAACAATTAATCCATTATTTCAAACTATTTTTTATACCCTTCATATTTTTGACTTTGATACAGATCACATCCAGCTTGTTTGTTTTCATCAGCAATATCGAAGAATCACTGATAATCATATCCTATTTAATTTCATCTCTTTTTGTAAAAATCAAATTTATTGATTTTTTAACTATGGAAACTTATGGTTATTATTTGTTTTATTTAAAGTCTTTAGACAAAAAAATTCAATCTGAGTTTATGATGAATATTAACTTAAATAATTTCTTCTTATTATTGCCCGTTTTACTATTTCACCTCTGTTATCTCATTTTAAATCAGCAATATATTTATGCTTTCCTGCTGATGCTTGTATACATATTAGACATTAAGGCAGATGAACTAATCATTTTAATCACGAGAAAAATATTGAAGAAAAGTGAATTGCCTAATTTGTTTATACACACAAAAAAAGGTTTATCCAACGTATTATTAATAGCGTTTGTTCCCAGTGCCATTATTAGCATTCTTGTAAACAGTAGCAGCATAAAGAGCTCCAGCTTAGCTACAACGATGTTGCTGCTCGTTTCCGTCATACTATTTTGTGTGTCAATATTGGCGCATTATTGGAGGAAGAGCTTTTTTGACGAATTACATAAGTGAGGTAAAAAATAAATGTTAGAAATTAAAAATTTAACGTATAGCATAGGGGAGAAAAAAATTTTAGATCATATATCTTTTTCAATACCTGAAAATGAAGTGACAGCCATTGTCGGGCCAAATGGCGTGGGCAAAACTACAACCGTGCAAATATTGTCGAATATAATCAAAACGGAAAATGCTTCTGTTAAGAGCTTAAATCGTAATAAGAAAATCGTTTACTTGGATATTGAATATTTAGTTTTTGATGAATTGACAGCACAAGAGTTTCTCGAGTTACATTCACGAATTCATAATAAAAATAAAGAAGAGCTTGAAGAACTATTAAACGAATTTGAAGTATTGAATATTAAAGAATTTTTACCGAACAAGTTAAAGGGTCTTTCTTTAGGGCAAAAGCAAAAATTGATTATATTAATGGGATTTATGTCCAATGCAGATATTTTAATATTTGATGAGCCATTTAACGGTTTAGATTATAAATCTGAAATGAATTTTAAAGAGCTGCTCAGAAAAAATAAGTTTAACTTCACAATTATCATCACTACCCATAATTTTCATGATATCGAAAGGTACACTAAGCAGTGCATTGTGATGGAAGATAGCAAAACGATTAAGCAGATTACAAACGTAAATACTCAAAGTTATAAAAAAAATATATTTCAGTATTTAGGTTTAGAACAGGAGCAGTATAAATGAATCGTCAGTTCGTCATAAAAAGGGAAGAGTTCATGAAAATTCCTCTGCTTATATTTGGTTTTTTATTGGCAGGATTCTTCTTTGGCGCATTATTAGAAGTCGATTTAAAAAGGGAAGCTCTCGATCTAAATTTTATTGATATTTTTTTCAATAACGCCTCAATCGGCATTATGTTAGTTCTGCTAACAAGTTTCATATCTTATCCGATTATTTTATATAATTCATTTTTTTTTTAGGGTTAAACATATATTTTGGCATAGAGCTCTTTGGCGTATATAAAACTTTCATGACTTTAATTTTCCATACGCCGATAGAAATAGTAGGATGGATCATATGTATCATCGCTTCGAAAAGAATGAAAGATTTTTATAAAACTGTGTTAAAAAAAGAAATAAACAAAGAAAATATAAAGGCTGTTTGTATGTTATTGCTGACAATGATAGCTGTTTACTTTGTTGCAGCCATAGTGGAATATTATGCTTTTGAATTTCTGGGGGGACATAAATGGTTAAATTAAAAGCAAATGAAAAAATATTATTAATACTGTTTACGCTTTGGTATTTATTATCCATACAATTTATCAGTCAATACATGATCATGAATCAAGGCAGTGTAATCTATGAAATGAACATTTTTAAAACGAAAGAAATCATGTTTGTATTCCTAAATTTTGTCATAATGATCTTTTCGATTGTTTTTCTTTTCTTTCAAGCTTTTATCTATCGATTTATCATACTATTATTTAAACCGCAGAAATATCCATCCATATTTTCAAGCTTTTTTTATTTAATGATTGGATATTTGCCATTTTCCATTACGATCATTATCACAAACTTTATTCATCAAGAGTATGTTTACAATATTTCAACGAATATATACGCAAAAATTTTCATAACGATTATTGTAAACGTAATATATATATTCATCATTGTTAAAAAAAATATCACCGATTCCAAAAAGGCGCTATTATTGTGTATGTTTTTAATCGTAATAAATGCTCTAGTTTTATTCATTAATTTCAATTCACTATAAAAAACGATCGCATGATCATTGACTGTTTTCCAGAGGAACTTTGCAAAATATATGAGAGGATATGAAAATGGTTAATGAAATAAAAATGTATTTTTCTCGTCACAAACCAATTTATGTTATACTTGCTGCAATCATGATAGGATGCGGACTGCAATATTTCATACTTAGCAATGAGAATATGAAGTCTGTACAGGATGCTTTATCGGAAGAATCGGAGTCATTGATTTTCCAAAGCTTCTCTGTCGATATCATTGCCCTCATTGCCTTGCTATATTATATTTTTTGCTCTGCTGCTTCAATCATGAAAGATGGAGTTTTTGAAAAAAATAAAAGCACCCGTAAAATGATTTTACATAAATATACGCTTCTTATTTGTTCGTATTTATTTGCAACGGAATCATTGTATTATCGACTAGCATAATCGTTATCATACTTTATGGATTTCATCATGATATTTTTTATCATGCATTGTTATTACTTATTGCGAAGTCCTATACCGCAATTTTTTATGTAACATGATCTATGTTTTTGGCTGTTCTATTCAAAAAGTATATTTTTATTTTTTCCATGCTTTTTGTTGTGGAGATTGCAAAAATTGCGTTTTTTGCATTTCTGCGTAAATTGGCTGTTTTTGATTACGTTATATTCAATCATTTAGATATTTCTTCTTATTTCCATTTGCCGTCTTCGGAAATTGATAAGGGATATAACATATTATTTTCCATTGCCATATATTTAGCGTATATATTCCTTCTGCAAGCTTTGAGTGTTTATATATTCAACAAGAAAAGAGAGCGTGTAACCGATTAATTAACATTTATCGTTGTTATGGATGGCATTATCACCATTGTAAAGATTTTGAAAAGGCCGTTTAGCTCGCTAGGCTAGCTGTTAAAAATACTTTGGTTTCATATCAAAAGAAAAGAAAAGTCAGACCTGTTTTCTTTTGTCCATTATATGATTAACTGAATATACCAATGGAAAATTTCCGTTTCATAAAAATATGAAAGCACGGCTCCAATACTTATGAAAGGTCCGAATGGTATCGCTGATTTACGGCTTAATTGTTTCGTGATGATGCCAAATAGACCGAATAATGCACCAATTAAGGTAGACAGGAAAAAAGCTAATAAAACTCCTTTAAGACCTAAAGCATATCCTAAAACAGCAAATAGTTTAATATCTCCGCCTCCCATTCCGCCATTGCTTACAATGGCAATGATATAAAGAAGGACAAAACCGACAGTCATTCCAATTATCGAATCATACCAAGGATGAAGCGGAATCCAGGTCCGCAGGAGAACAAATAGAACGAAGAAAAATATTAAAATTCGATTCGGAATCAATTTGTACGATAAATCACTCACCGTAATAATGATAAGAAGTGAAACAAAGGGTAGTGCTACTAAAAGCTCCTCGTTAAATCCAATTTTGTAAAAACTAAAAACAAATAGTAAACCTGTAAACAGCTCCATCACTGGGTAAATAGCCGAAATCGGTACACGGCAGCTTCGGCATTTTCCTTTCTGAAGCACATATGAAAAGATGGGTATTAATTCATACCAGGATAAGAAATGGCCACAATGCGGGCAGTGCGACCTCGGCTGAACGATTGAGTGTTTTTTCGGGATGCGAAGACCGACAACATTAAAAAAAGACCCGAAAATGATTCCGATAGCAAAGAAAAAAAGGTAAACGAAAACCATTGCCAAACTCCTCGTACATTAGTATTTAGGGCTGTTTTTACCATTTTGCGATTCCTTATTTGTTTCTGATGAATGACTTTTATCTGCTGAATCAAAATAAAAGGTAGTTAATTGAATTTCCATCGTAATGGTTTGATTCGTTTCGTCCTCTAAAAGCTCCTTTTCCCCCGGTTTCGTGAACGAAAGGACGTCCACTCGGGTGATTCGCTCCAATTTTTCTATTTCTTGTAGGAATTGTAAAAAATGCTTGAAATCTGGTGAAACAACCGACAGATTAAAGGTAATTAGTTTCACGTTTTTATATTTTTCTTTCTCTGTCGATTCGTTCGAAGCTGATTGGTTTTCGCTTTGATTAGACGGAGCATCCGCACTTTCATTTTCAGATTGATTAGTTGCAGACTCCATTTCGGTTGATTCATTTTGCTCCTTATTTTCGTTCGTATTGTTCGTATCTGTTTTATTGTTTTCCGATAATAATTCCGATTCAGACAGCGTTTGCTCATCCTTAAAGGAAATGTTCTGGATTTGGCTGCCGCTGACGTATTCCGCTTCCTGTAAATCAAGCAGCAGCTGGTCCATATTGCGGCTTAACGGCATTTTTTTCTCTAATTGAGCAGTATTTTCTTCCTTATCCGTTTTACTTTTATTCAATTGTGCTTCCAATTGCTTCATTTCCACTTCAAGCTGATTGGCATCTAACTGTGCAAGCGCAACATCGTCTTTCAAAGGCTTTACCGTATACATATACACAACGCCAATAAGCAAAAACAGTAAAACGATTAAACAATAAAAAAAGATTTTCCTTTCTTGGAGGAAATCACTCATCTTCTTCACCCCCGTTTTCGTCCTCTAACGCCGAAGAATGAGTCTCAAGAATAATATTCACATCATATCTCGGAATCTCCTTGAACATTTCTCCATCCACTTGTTCCTCTGAAGCTTCTTCAAATGTGAAGGCTTTAATTTCTTTGATCCTTACATTTGTAAAAAGAGGGGAAGAGACGAGCTTTGCAACATAAGATGCGGCAACATCCAATGATTCGAATTGGGTTTGGATCGACAATTGTTTATTTTCATATTCATAATGGCTTAAATAGCTATGATTTGGCAGCAATTCCAGCAATTCTTCAATGAAATGTGAGGTAGGTGCGGTCAATTCCTCTGCTTTAGCGACCGCTTCTTCTAAGCTGCCTGATTGACCATTTTTTTGATTTTCTACTTGAGTTTCTAAAATTTCCTTATCCATTTTTAAATTTTCAATTCTCGTATCGGCCAGTTCTTTCTCATTTTTCGTATGAATATATTGATAAACAATGATCGATAAACAGATTAGCCAAATAACAAGAAAAGAGATAAAAATAATCAAAACCGTCGAACTTTGTCTTTCGGATTTCGGCAATAAATTTATTTCAGGGATCACTTAACTTCCCCCTTTCAAGGCAAGCCCTAAAGCAGGTATAAAATGACGAGGAACTTTATCCATTTTTTCAGGAGAAAGGTAAGCATCTAAAATCGTAACGGGAATTTGAAATTGACTTTCTATTTTTTTTCTAATCAAATCTAAGTTTGGAAAATCTCCTAACAGCATAATTTTCGATACAGCTTTCTGACCTTTATGAATGGAGTAGCGGTAAAAATTCATCATCCGCTCCAATTCCATTATTTGATCATCAATTAAACCTAAAAATTGCGCTTCGTCACCATTATACGTCCAGGTGAGCAGATGAATAGGCCGGAATTACTCGCTGCGAATGGCGCTCAATAATCTCTACATTTGTTTGCAGTAGCAAAGAATACAGCATAGAAACGACGAAATTTCCATCATCCTCCCTAAAATAACTCACCTCATTTGCCACTTGCTGCAAAAACGAAAATGAATTTCCAGGTGTTATCTTTTTTCCATTTAATTCTTCTACTAACTCATCTAAAAAGATATAGTCTTTCGGAATATTCCAGCTTGCTTCAGCAATTACATCATTTTGTTCGTTTGCTTCTGTTAAAACCGCTTGAATGTTATGTTCTCCTAAATAAGAGGCCGTTGTTTCAACGTTGTTTATCGTTTTGACTTTATCAATATGGTTCGGCCATTCTGAAAGTTCTTCATCTGTTATATTCACTTTTACAACCAACGGCAGATCAACTGATTTTTTTTTAATAAAGAAGGCATACCACGGTGTTTTTGTTTTTTCGAGCAATTGATCCATCGTTTGATTCAGGTCATACTGAATATCTTCAGATGGAATGGTTAATATTTCCGTGGGTGATTCAATCGTCATATCACTTTGATTTTTCCACTCATTGATCTTATCTGATAAAATGTCTTTAGCTTCATCAACAGTCATTCCACCGACATCAATTCCTCCGACTGTAGAACCATCAGGAATTGTAAAGGCAGCGTTTGCGATATGGGGAGTTCCGAAACTAATGGTCGCAGCTGATATAGCGATTATGAAAGAAAAAAACAAAGCCATTAACCTTTTCATCCTGCTCATAAAGAACCTGCCTTTCTATGTATCATTTGTCTGATCAAGCTTAGAAGACTGAAACCGGCAAATAAATATATATTACTAAGGTTGACTTTTCATTTCAATGCCAATATTCGGGATCTTTTAGAAGCGCGGTTGATTGCGCAAGGCTCCAGTTCCTTAGAGCTCGTTTCTTCATCGTATGAGTAAAAGAAGAAATACAATTGATTTGTCTAATTCAGCCTGTAAAAATATAAAATTTTACAAAATAGGTAAAAAATACGGTTTTATTTAGTTAAAAAGACCTATTTTGGAGTAAAATGAAAGCAACGAAGATGAAATATTTTGTATAATAATAGCAAAATTACAGCAATTCATCCACAATAAAATGTAAAAATTTGGATAAATAGTAAAAATATTGTTTTCTTTTAGTCTAAAAGGCTTTATTTTGAAGTAAAATAAAAGTAATAAATAATGTATTTTTGTATAATCATAGCAAATTTTGGAGAGAAAAATTTTTACGGATTTAGTAAAAATGTTCCATATACTTACATTCTATTATTATGATTCGTTTAAGACAATGGTTTTTTAGTCAAAAAGTCCAATTTCAGAGGATATAGTTCCAATTCACTACAGCCATTGCGACTATTACTTAATATTTAAAAAATGGGTGAATATTCTATGAAAATGAAGATTGTGAAGAGAATGGACGGGTTTACACTTGTGGAGATACTAATTTCTCTCGTCATTCTTTCCATCATTATTTTGGCATTTCTTAATCTTTTTGTTTTTACAAATAAAACAACTGTAGTAAACAATGATCAATTAGTGGCAATTCATCTGGCGAAATCAACAATGGAAAGAATTAAGATGAATCCTTTTTCTTATATTGATGAACCAGATAATGATCGCTTTAATCAGCCGCAAGTTTATACTTCTGACAGCTGCTCGAACCGTCCAGATCCCGATGAATGTGAACTTTTGTTTTCTCCACTTATAAATAATAAAACGTATGCAGTTCAAGTAACGGTCAGTCAAACTGCTAATGAAAAAGCGATTCGATTAATGAATGTACTTGTTGAAGTGAATTTACAAAATTCAAAAACACCCATTACTTCAAAGGTTGAAGGGTATGTGAGCTATGAGTAAAAAAATCATATCCTCTAGTAAAGGAATTACGTTAGTAGAAGTTCTTTCAGTGGTTTTATTGGGTTCTGTTATCGGACTGATCGCTTACTCTGTTCTTTTTAGCGGATTAAAAACATATGACCGTGCTATGGAAGAAGCAGCATTGCGCGATGAAGCAGATTATATACTCGCCCATTTAATTGATGAGCTGTTTGTGTTAAAGGTTAGTGAGATTAAGGAGCAGAAATTGCCGGATCCAAGCGGGAATTACTTTTTGATCAAAAATGACGGCAGCAAAATTGGTTTTGATCATGAACATTCACGTGTAGTGATTAATAACAAAGAATTGTCGTTAACAAACGGAAATATCGTGCTTTCTCGCGAATCAAAATTGATAGAAACTGAACGAGAAGATGTGTTTGAAATTTTGTTAGTTTTACAATCTGCTAAAACACAGCAAACAATGAAACTGAAAAGTATTGTGAACATTATTGATGATCGAAAAGGAGTGCAAAATAATAATGAAAATCATAATGAATGAAAAAGGATACTCCTTGATCTTAACCATGTTGATCTTTTTGCTATTTACAGTCTTGTCTGTTTCCGTTTTGACAGTGGCTTTATCTGGGGTGAAAAGAAATCAAACAAGCGAGGATTATGTTCAAGCTCGTGAATTAGCCAATAAAGGAATTGAGCATATTACGAGTCAGATTCAAAGTGATTTGAAAAATGAACTCGGAGAAGAAGGAATTACCCGCAGCGAGTTTATAACGAAATTAAATACGATTTTAAATCGCTATAAAGACGAGGTAAATAGTGTTCACAATACTGGCGCAATTGGTGAATATCGAGTATATATACGAAATATAGAAAATGTAATAGAAAATGGTGAAGAAAACCCGCTAAAGAAGAAGATAACCTTTTTAAGCAGAGGATTTGTTGATGGCAAGGAAAAAACGGTTATTTCAGAAGTTGAAATTGGTGCACAATCTGTTTTGGAGACGTTACATTATGCGCTCGGTGCCAACAAATTATGTAAAACTCCAAATACCTGTATACCTGGTGAAGGAAATTTGTTTTTGCACGGCGGGGTTTCAATCACAGGGGATATGAAGGTAGACGGGAATTTAATCATAACGAACCGCGGATATGCATTATTAAATCGTGAGGAGAAATGGATTGCGTCCGTTTACCCGAGCATTTTGCCGGCACAAGGAAAAGCAAACGCAAACTTACTGCTTGGCGGAAATATTTTTACCTTTAATCATATTCCTCCATATGAACAACATATTACAACTTCTAATTTTGGAAGTTCTTATACAAAGCTAACAGATCGTATTGATGATGCTTTTTACAATCGGCAAGCCCCGGTTATTGTAAAAAGGCAGCCGATCCGTGATGACATTCAAATTCCTGCACAAAAATCGGTTTTTTATTATAAACATAATTCTCCCGGTGTAACGATCATAAAAGCTAATAATAGACTAATCTCAAACCAAAATCGGCCTAATGACAAAGTTTATGCGAGTCATGATGAATGTTTTTTATGGTGTAATGAAAAATACGATGGAAATTACACATTTACTGGGAATAATCTTTTTAAAAGCTTTGCCACTGCAGGTCATTAACAATTCGCAATTCAGATAATCAATTCAAACAGACCACCTTTAAGGAGGGAGCCTATATAGAGAAAAATTTAACAATTGGCAACGAGTGGTCTGATTCGTACAACCCAAATAATTATGACAAAATTCGGGTGGACGGCCCCATATTTGTGAACGGTGATCTGACGATTAGAGGTGCTGATGCGGAATTTAATTCTATTATGTATGTAATGGGGGATGTGACGATTGAATATTCGCGCATCAATGGATTAGGCCAAAACGGTTCGTTAATTATTTTTGCAAATGGAAATATAAACATTAGAAATAATAGCGTTAACCAGGATGAACCTAGTAATATTAAAGGGTTTTTCTATTCAGAACAAGCATTAGAAATGTTTGGAGTTGGTTCAAATATTCGTATAGAAGGAGGAATATCAGCGAGGCGCATTGTTTTAAATGCGATAAGGGGACGGGCCAGCAATCAAAATTTTAGTGGGGCGCAAAAAATTACGAATAACGATTATTTTGAAGGTGCACAAAACCAAATAGGCAAGCTTTCTAGGCTGCAAATTATTTATGATCCGGAAATTATCAATACGTATGCAGATATAAAGTCTAGAGAGCCCGTTATTAAAAACTTAGATCCGCCTAAAATTATTAATCGTGACATAGAATAAATACCTTTCATCTTATTTTTTTGCCGATATGACCGCCGCCTCTCGTGTATAGTGAAGGCGGTGGAGGAATCGGCTTCTTTTTTAGCTTTTTGTGATGTTTTTCCGTTGCAATACTTTCCGTTATGATCATAAAATGAAAAATTAAGAAATGACAGTCTAAAAGCCAATTTTTCGAGAAAATTGTCGAAAGCCGAAATGGATATTTTTGCTGTTACAAAAACATCTTTAATTGATTTGAATGATGCAAACCGTTTTAATTAATCTGAGAAAAGCGATGGAGGCGAGATTTGCTTATCCTTGTAAAAAAGTATGGACGAAACAATTATTCGCTGCAATGCGGTTTGAGAAGCTCAAGCCTCTTTTATCCTCTTGTAAATGGAAATATACAACAAACAGACAAAACAGCTTAAAACAGAACGAACAAAAACGACAAATTTACGAACAACTAAGAGCTCGCTTCTTCTGAAGATCCTCCGCATCTATTGCAATCAAGCTCGCTTTCTTTAAAACCTTCAATCGGAGTATAATTAATTGATCGCTACTTCAGAAGCATAAACTGTTCCATTCTTGAAGCATATGAGCAGTGAAAGCTTCGTTTGATTTTAAAGCCAGCTCTAAAAGTGCTTTTTTGTTTCATATCATTCTTAGTCTCATACTCAAGAACAATTGAATATTGAGCACTGTTCATCGCATATAATGGGAAAGTATAATACTGTATCATTTCAAAATTCATATATGGCCAAAACAGAAAAAGTCATTTGGATGGTAAGGAGGAATGATAATGCCTGAGGAATGGCAAATTATGTTGATTCGCATTGTTTTAGCAGTCATTTTAAGTGGATTTATTGGCCTTGAACGAGAATTTAAACGGCATCCAGCAGGCTTTCGCACGCATTTGTTAGTTGGTGTCGGCTCCTGCATGATGATGCTGCTGTCTCTTTATGGCTTTGAAGAATATATGGATCGTTATGAAAATATTCGTTTTGACCCAGCAAGAATTCCTTCTTATGTCATTAGCGGCATTGGTTTTTTAGGTGCTGGAACGATATTAGTGAGAGGGGTTACGGTAAGAGGATTAACGACGGCAGCCTCGATTTGGGTTGTTGCAGGACTTGGCCTTGTTGTTGGGGCAGGAATGTATCCGTTGGCGATTTTTTCTACCTTGATTGTATTGTTGAGTTTGATCTTTCTCAATAAGGTGGAGGCTTTTTTTGCTGAGAAGTCAAGCAAAAAATGGATACAAGTTAATCTTCCAGAAGATGATTTGGTGGAATTTACTCGGAAACTTGAACAATTAAATATTTCTGTTTATAAAATTCATTTTACATTGTCAAAGCCAAAAGAAACTAAACATGCGAAGCGTTCATATTTACTTGAAATTGGCCTTCCAAAAGATGAAATGCCTGAAATCATAAACGAATTATTGAAATTTCAAGAAGTTAAAAAAGTTTTTTAAAGAGCGGGTTTTTTCCATATTGTAAATGGCAATATTATTAGTGAGCTTTTTTGTTGAAATGACACAAAAAAAAATTTATATTATAATTAAGGTCAAATATAGTCAAAGTCAAGTGACTAGTTGTTATCGTTTAGGAAATAAGCATTACGTAAACATCTTGCCTCCTATCCCTCAAGGATATTGCACATTTCTTGAGCGTTTTGCAATTCCAATCAAAAAGTTGAAGGAGGTGTTTTTCGAGGTGCGGAATATATCTGATATTATCGAGCAATATTTAAAGCATGTATTAGATTCTAGCGGAAAAGAAATTGTTGAAATTAAAAGAAGTGAAATTGCGGATAAATTTCAATGTGTTCCATCGCAAATCAATTACGTGATCAACACTCGTTTTACAATTGAACGGGGTTACATTGTCGAAAGCAAAAGGGGTGGAGGCGGTTATATCCGAATTATGAAGATTCGAATCAATGACCGTATCCAGCTGATCAATCAAATTTTAAATGCCATTGGAAAAAGGCTGTCACAGTCGGCGGCAGAAGATATTATTTTAAGACTGGCTGATGAAGAGGTTATATCAGAAAGAGAAGCGAAAATTATGTTGAGCGTAATTGATCGGTCTGTTTTATATATTGATTTGCCTGATCGAGACGAATTGAGGGCAAGGATGATGAAGGCGATGCTCACCTCGTTAAAATACAAGTGAGGATGTGATGGACGATGATTTGTCAAGAATGTCATGAAAGGCCCGCTACTTTCCACTTTACAAAAATTATCAACGGCGAAAAGACTGAAGTGCATATATGTGAAAAATGTGCACAGGAAAAAAGTGATGTATTCATATTCAATATGAATCCAGGCTTTTCTATAAACAACTTATTGTCCGGATTATTAAATATGGACAGCGCCATTAGCAGCCAAGGGCAAAATGTTTTCAAGAAAAATCAGGTCATTCAATGTGAGAAATGTAATATGACGTTTGATCAATTTACGAAAATTGGTAAATTCGGGTGCTCCCATTGTTACAAAACGTTTTATCACCAAATTACCCCGATTTTAAAACGTGTTCATGGCGGGAATACAACTCACGGCGGTAAAGTACCGAAACGGACCGGTGGAAGTATTCATTTGAAAAAGCGCCTGAAAATGCTTAAACAGGAACTGCAAGAATTAATTGCGAAAGAGGAATTCGAAAGAGCAGCTCAAGTTCGGGATGAAATTCGGTCCATTGAAGCGAAGATAAATGGACGGAACGAAAGGGGAGTATGACATGTCCTTTCAAAAATTTATTCGTTCAGCCATGAGCCCTTGGATGAATCAAGAAGGACCTGATTCCGATATTGTGCTGAGCAGCCGAGTCAGATTGGCGCGAAATATAGAAAATATCAGCTTCCCTACCATTATGTCGAATGAAGAAGCCTTGGCTGTTTTAAATACATTTGAAGAATCATTTTCACAAAGAGTGTTTGACGGTTTAGGGACATTCGTGCTGCTGAAAATGAATGAACTTCAGCCTATTCAAAAACGCGTACTTGTAGAGAAGCATTTGATTAGTCCTTATTTAATGGAAGAATCAGCACTTGGAGGGTGCCTTTTATCTGAAAACGAAGAAGTGAGCATCATGATAAACGAGGAGGATCATATTAGAATTCAATGTTTGTTCCCGGGCCTTCAGCTAAAAGAAGCGTTGAAAATGGCAATGAATCTTGACGATTGGATTGAGGAAAAAGTAGATTATGCATTTGATGAACATAGGGGCTACTTAACTAGCTGTCCAACAAATGTCGGTACCGGCTTGCGGGCTTCCGTGATGATGCACCTTCCAGGACTTGTCTTAACACAGCAGATTAACCAAATTATACCTGCTATCAATCAATTAGGATTGGTCGTGAGAGGTCGGTACGGAGAAGGAAGCGAAGCGATAGGTAATATATTCCAAATTTCGAACCAAATTACGCTCGGCAAATCAGAAGACGATATTGTCGATGATTTAATAGGTGTTGTCGGGCAATTAATTGCTCAAGAACGGGCTGCAAGAGATGCTTTATATAAAACGAATCCGCATCATCTAGAAGACCGTGTATATCGTTCTTACGGCACTCTCAAATACAGCAGAATTATTCCATCGAAAGAAGCAATTCAATGTTTATCAGATGTGCGCTTAGGAATTGACCTGGGAATTATTCAAAATGTTCCACGCAGTGTTTTAAATGAGCTTATGATTTTAATTCAGCCCGGATTTCTGCAACAATATTCAGGAGGAGTTCTACGGCCGAATGAACGGGATATTCGCAGGGCAACATTAATTCGTGAAAGGCTTCAATTAGAAAGGAAGCAAAGGGAGGATGATGAACAATGATGTTTGGGAGATTTACGGAACGGGCGCAAAAAGTGCTTGCTTTAGCGCAGGAAGAAGCTGTACGCCTCGGACATAACAATATCGGCACAGAGCACATATTGCTTGGGCTCGTGCGCGAAGGAGAAGGAATTGCCGCTAAAGCGCTTCACGCTCTAGGATTAAGTCCAGAAAAAATCCAAAATGAAGTGGAAAGCCTGATAGGACGGGGACAAGAAATTTCGCAAACGATCCATTACACACCGAGAGCAAAGAAAGTCATTGAACTGTCAATGGATGAAGCAAGAAAATTAGGACATTCTTATGTCGGAACAGAACATATTCTATTGGGATTAATTCGAGAAGGCGAGGGAGTTGCTGCGCGTGTTTTAAACAATCTCGGAGTAAGCTTGAACAAAGCGCGTCAGCAAGTTTTACAGTTGTTAGGCAGCAATGAAGTATCCTCAAGCCACCAAGGAAGTTCGATGACAAACGCAAATACTCCGACGCTTGATAGTCTTGCGCGGGACTTAACGGCTGTTGCACGGGAGGGCGGACTTGATCCAGTCATCGGCCGAAGCAAAGAAATTCAGCGTGTCATCGAGGTTTTGAGCCGAAGAACAAAAAATAATCCTGTTTTAATAGGTGAACCTGGTGTTGGGAAAACTGCCATAGCAGAGGGACTTGCTCAGCAAATTGTGAATAATGAGGTTCCTGAAATTTTGAGAGATAAGCGCGTTATGACCCTTGATATGGGAACAGTTGTAGCTGGCACAAAATATAGAGGGGAATTTGAGGACCGCCTTAAAAAGGTAATGGATGAAATTCGCCAAGCAGGAAACATCATTTTATTTATTGACGAGCTTCATACACTGATCGGCGCAGGCGGGGCGGAAGGTGCAATTGATGCTTCCAACATTTTAAAACCTGCTTTGGCTCGGGGAGAATTGCAATGTATTGGGGCAACAACTTTGGATGAATACCGTAAATATATTGAAAAGGATGCTGCACTTGAACGGCGCTTCCAGCCAATCCAAGTCGACGAACCGTCCATTGAAGAGAGCATTCAAATTTTAAGAGGCTTAAGAGACCGATATGAAGCACACCACCGGGTATCCATTTCCGATGAGGCGATTGAAGCTGCTGTTAAACTTTCAGATCGGTATATTTCCGATCGGTTCCTGCCTGATAAAGCGATTGACTTGATTGATGAAGCAGGCTCCAAAGTCCGTCTTCGTTCATTTGCAACACCTCCGAATTTAAAGGAATTGGAGCAAAAATTAGAAGAAGTGCGAAAAGAAAAAGAAGCTGCAGTCCAAAGCCAAGAATTTGAAAAAGCAGCTTCATTAAGAGATACAGAACAGCGGCTCAGAGAGGAATTAGAGGAAACGAAAAAATCATGGAAGGAAAAACAAGGTCAAGAAAATTCTGAAGTGACCGTAGAGGATATTGCAATGGTTGTTTCAAGCTGGACGGGAATTCCGGTTGTTAAACTTGCACAAACAGAATCAGAGCGGCTTTTGAATCTCGAAGAAATTTTACACTCGCGCGTTATTGGTCAAGAAGAAGCTGTCACTGCAGTCGCAAAAGCTGTCAGACGGGCACGTGCAGGCTTAAAAGATCCGAAGCGTCCGATCGGTTCATTTATCTTCTTAGGACCGACAGGTGTAGGGAAAACGGAATTAGCCCGTGCATTAGCTGAAGCAATGTTTGGTGACGAAGATGCTATGATTCGAATCGATATGTCAGAATATATGGAGAAGCATTCTACGTCAAGGCTCGTTGGTTCGCCTCCTGGATATGTAGGCTATGAAGAGGGAGGACAATTGACGGAAAAAGTGCGCCGCAAGCCATACTCAGTCGTATTATTGGATGAAATTGAAAAAGCTCATCCAGATGTGTTTAACATTTTGCTGCAGGTGCTTGAAGACGGAAGACTCACAGACTCAAAAGGGCGCACCGTTGATTTTCGAAATACGATTTTAATTATGACTTCAAATGTAGGGGCAAGCGAATTAAAACGGAATAAATATGTCGGCTTTAATGTTCAAGACGAAAATGAAAATTATAAAGATATGAAAAACAAAGTGATGGATGAACTGAAAAAAGCATTTCGTCCTGAATTTTTGAACCGGATTGACGAAATTATTGTGTTCCACTCTTTAGAGAAAAAACATTTGAAAGAAATTGTTTCGCTGATGGCGGATCAGCTGACAAAACGATTAAAAGAACAGGATATAGAACTCGAATTAACGGATCGTGCAAAAGAAAAGCTGGCTGAAGAGGGCTTTGACTTAGAATATGGAGCGCGTCCGTTGCGGAGAGCGATTCAAAAATATGTCGAAGATCGCTTATCAGAGGAATTATTGAAAGGCACGATCTCGCAAGGTCAAAAAGTTGTATTGGACGTGCAAAATAATGAATTTGTCGTAAAAACTGCAGAAAAGGTTCAATAATCCAATGGGCATACTGCTTCACGTATGCCCCTCTCTTTCATTATATTGTCGTTTATCGATTGAACAAAGTGGGGAATAACCGAATGTCAAAGATCAAATCAAAATTTATTTGTCAATCGTGCGGATATGAATCGCCGAAATGGATGGGAAAATGTCCAGGGTGCGGCGAATGGAATTCAATGGTTGAAGAAGTTATCAAGCCAAAGGGAAAACACCGCATTGCTTTTAGTCATTCCGAATCATCCACTGTCAGCAAACCTTCTCCAATTCATCAAATCCAAGCTGCGCAAGAACCTAGAATGCTTACAGGACTTCATGAGTTTAACCGCGTATTGGGAGGCGGAATTGTAAAAGGGTCTCTCGTTTTAATTGGAGGGGATCCTGGAATTGGAAAATCCACTCTCTTATTGCAAGTCTCCTCACAGCTGGCAGAGAGAGGGAACGATGTTTTATACATTTCGGGAGAAGAATCTTTAAAACAGACAAAACTTCGCTCCGACCGACTCGGGGTAAAAGGCGAAAGACTTTTCGTGCTTTCTGAAACGGACTTAGAAATCATCATTCAATCCATAATGGAAACTGAACCGGCTTTTGTCATCATTGATTCCATTCAAACGATTTATAACAGTGAAATTGCTTCTGCTCCTGGAAGCGTATCTCAGGTTCGAGAATGTACGGCTGAATTAATGAGATTGGCAAAGACAAAAGGAATTCCGATTTTTATTGTCGGTCATGTAACAAAAGACGGCACAATTGCAGGGCCGCGCATTTTAGAACATATGGTTGATACTGTATTGTATTTTGAAGGTGATCGACACCATACGTACCGAATTTTACGGGCAGTTAAAAACAGGTTCGGATCCACTAACGAAATAGGAATTTTTGAAATGAAGGAAGCAGGTCTTAAAGAAGTGCTCAACCCGTCAGAAGTGTTTTTAGAAGAGCGTGCAAAAGGGGCATCTGGTTCAACAGTAGTCGCTTCCATGGAAGGGACAAGACCTGTTCTAGTCGAAATACAAGCTTTAATCACCCCGACAAGCTTTGGAAACCCAAGAAGGATGGCAAATGGGATTGATCATAATCGTGTTTCTTTGTTGATGGCGGTATTGGAAAAACGTGTTGGTTTATTGCTCCAAAACCAAGATGCCTACTTAAAAGTTGCCGGCGGGGTGAAATTAGACGAGCCTTCAATTGACTTGGCAATTTGCATCAGTATAGCTTCAAGCTTTAAAGATGTTCCGACGAACATTTATGATGTTTTTGTAGGTGAGGTTGGTTTAACAGGAGAAATTAGAAGGGTTTCACGAATTGAACAGCGTGTACAAGAAGCTGCCAAACTGGGATTTAAGCGGATTTTTTTACCGAAAGCCAATCTGGGCGGTTGGAAATGGCCGGAAGATATAGAAATTGTCGGTGTGCAAAACATTTCAGAAGCGCTCGAACTTGCAATAGGGGGATAAGCTATGAAACAAGAAAAATCGCTTAAGGAAATCTTGCAATTTGTAGCCCCAGGCACACCAATCCGGGAAGGAATTGAAAACGTGCTGCGCGCAAAGACCGGGGGGCTAATTGTTGTAGGATATAACGAAAAAATCAAACAAATTGTAGACGGGGGATTTTATATCAATTGCCCTTTTTCCCCCGCCTATTTATATGAACTAGCTAAAATGGATGGAGCCATTATTTTAAGCGACTCAGGGCAAAAAATTTTATACGCAAACGCACAGCTCGTTCCGGATACGAGCATAGAGGTAAGAGAAACAGGCATGAGGCATAGAACAGCTGAACGAGTAGCAAAGCAAACAGGAAATCTCGTAATTGCTATTTCTGAAAGAAGAAATGTCGTCACATTATATTTTGGCAATTCCCGCTATGCTTTGAGGGATATCGGCGTCATTTTGACGAAGGCCAATCAAGCTTTGCGGACGTTGGAAAAGTATAAATCTGCCACTGACCAATCCATTAATAATTTAGGATCTTTAGAGTTTGAAGATTTAGTCACGATCGATGAAGTGATCCAAGTTTTACATAGAATAGAAATGGTGCTGCGAATTAAGAGTGAAATTATTAATTATATTTACGAACTCGGTACAGAAGGGCAGCTGATTCAGCTTCAGATGACCGAGCTTTTAGCAGATATTGAAAAAGAAGCGGCTCTGCTTATCAAAGATTACAGCATGGAGCGGCTGAATGATCCTATTCCTGTATTAAAGCAGCTGCAAGAATTGTCCAGCTCAGCATTATTAGATGATGCGGTTTTATTGAAGCTGCTCGGATATCCCCATTTTACCAATATGAATGAACCTGTTGTTCCTCGAGGATACCGGTTTTTGCATAAAATACCAAAGCTTCCTTCCGTTATTATTGAAAATTTAGTGACAACCTTTGAAAATTTGAAACAAATTGCAAATGCTACCGTAGAAAAGCTTGATGAAGTGGAAGGAATAGGTGAAGTTAGGGCGAGGAAAATTAAGGAAGGATTAAGGCGCCTCCAAGATCAGTATAACATTGCAAGGGAGCTCTAACACATCCTTTACAGTAATTTATCAATATTTTTACAATCCTTGTTTTTAGATGTTTGAAAGGTTTGAAAGTGTATATAATGAAATAAAGGAGGTGGAGGTATGTTAAAACGAATTGTTCAAATATTTTTCTTTTTTGTTGGCGGAACGTTAGGTGTTTTGTTTATACCGGAATTATTATTTCTCTTAAATCTTGATGATATTCCATTTCTGATGACACCATATACATTGGCGATATTAGGTGCAATTTTATTTTATATAACCTCCTTCTGGCTAGTGGATTATGTGGTGAATTGGATAAAATTTATAGAAGAGAAATTAGTGAAAGCTCCGGTTACGGATGTATTATTTGGCAGTTTAGGATTAATTTTTGGTCTGATTATTGCTTATTTGATTGGAATTTCATTATCTGAACTTCCATACCCAATTATCAATAACATTGTTCCGATCTTTTTAACCATAATTTTAGGATATTTAGGTTTTCAAATCGGATATAAAAAGCGCGACGAACTGTTGAACTTGTTTTCGATTACAGCAAGAATCAGCAAGAAGAAAGCCTCTCAAGAAGAAGAGGAAAATGTTGAAAAGAAAAGCTTAAAAATATTAGATACAAGTGTTATTATAGATGGCAGGATTGCAGATATTTGTCAAACAGGTTTTTTAGAAGGGACCATTATTATTCCTCAATTTGTGTTGGAGGAACTTCAGCATATAGCGGATTCTTCAGATGTGCTAAAAAGAAATCGAGGAAGAAGAGGTCTGGATATTTTAAATAAAATCCAAAAAGAGCTGGACATTAAAGTGGAAATATGGGAAGGCGACTTCGAAGATATACAAGAAGTCGACAGCAAGCTTGTAAAACTGGCAAAAATCATTCAAGGCGTTGTGGTCACAAACGATTTCAATTTAAATAAAGTATGTGAGCTCCAAAACGTCTCTGTTTTGAACATCAACGATTTAGCCAATGCGGTAAAACCGATTGTACTACCAGGGGAAGAGTTAAATGTCCAAGTAATTAAGGATGGAAAAGAGCATAACCAAGGTGTTGCTTATCTTGATGATGGCACGATGATTGTTGTCGAGGACGGAAGGGACTATATCGGGAAAAATATTGATATTCTCGTTACAAGCGTTCTTCAAACATCTGCCGGACGAATGATTTTTGCAAAGCCAAAGCTGCTGGAAAAAGCATTGTAATAAGGGAGAAAGAAGATGGAATATCGGGTTGTCATACCAGCTGCAGGGCAAGGGAAAAGAATGAGGGCAGGAAAAAATAAACAGTTTATCAAACTTAATTCTTTACCTGTGATTGTTCATACTTTAATGGTGTTTGAAAAAGATCCTCAATGCACCGAAATTGTTCTAGTTATAAACGAGAAAGAGCGTGAAGAATTTCTTTCTTTACTGAAAAAATATAAAATAAAAAAAGTGCAAAAACTAGTTCCCGGAGGACAGGAACGCCAATATAGTGTTTACAACGGGTTAAAAGCTGTTGAAGAAGATGGTATAATATTAATTCACGACGGTGCAAGGCCTTTCATTCGCAGGGAAACCATTCATCAGCTTGTTGAAAAGGCTCATTTAGAGGGCGCAGCGGTCGTAGCCGTTCCTGTAAAGGATACTGTGAAAAGAGTTCGCAATATGGAAGTCATTGATACTGTTGAACGTTCTAGCTTGTGGGCAGTTCAAACGCCACAAGCTTTTCGTCTTTCCATCGTATTAAAAGCTCATGAAGCGGCCAATAGGGATCAATTTGTAGGAACAGACGATGCAAGTCTTGTAGAAAGAATTGGCGAAAAAGTTTGTATTGTACATGGGGATTATTCAAATATAAAACTTACAACCCCTGAAGATTTGATTTTTGCCCGTGCGATTTTAGAGAGTGAAAGAGGGGAAAGGGAATGATTCGGATTGGACAAGGTTTTGATGTTCATCAGCTTGTGGAAGGAAAACCGCTTGTGATCGGTGGAGTCAACATTCCTTATGAAAAAGGATTGCTTGGACATTCTGATGCTGATGTTCTTCTTCATGCATTGACAGATGCCTGCTTGGGAGCGATTGGAGAAGGAGATATCGGCAAGCATTTTCCTGATACGGATCCTGCATATAAAGATATTGACTCGGCGAAATTGCTTCAAGAGGTATGGAACTTGGTAAAGGAGAAAGGCTATATATTAGGCAATGCGGATTGTACAATTATTGCTCAAAAACCAAAAATGGCGCCTTACATCCATCAAATGCGTACTAGAATTGCGGAGCTCTTGGAGGCTGAACTTGACCAAGTGAATGTTAAAGCAACGACGACGGAGGAGCTTGGGTTTACAGGACGCGGGGAAGGAATCGCTGCACAGTCAATCGTTTTATTGCAAAAGAAAAAGTAATCTTTGAACATCAATGGTTTGGTGGTACAATATTTTAAAGAATTACGGTTTGATTATTGGAGGGACAAAATATGGCTGACAACGGAATACGGGTTCGCTATGCACCGAGTCCGACGGGGCATTTACATATTGGAAACGCACGCACTGCATTATTTAATTATTTGTTCGCTAGAAGCCAAAATGGGAAATTTATTATCCGAATTGAAGATACCGATCAAAAGCGGAATATCGAAGGAGGAGAACAAAGCCAGCTTTTTTATTTAAAATGGCTTGGAATTGATTGGGACGAAAGCATAGACAAGGGCGGAGATTACGGTCCTTATCGACAATCGGAGCGGACAAGCATTTATGAAAAATATTATGAAGAGCTCTTGGAAAGAGACTTGGCGTATAAATGTTATTGTACGGAAGAGGAGCTTGAAAACGAGCGTCAAGCGCAAATCGATCGCGGTGAAATGCCAAGATATTCAGGGAAATGCGCACACCTTTCTAAAGAACAGCAAGAGGCACTCGAAAAAGAAGGACGGAAACCAAGCATTCGTTTCCGGGTTCCAAAAGGAAAAATATATAAATGGAACGATATCGTAAAAGGAGATATTTCTTTTGAGTCCGATGATTTTGGGGATTTTGTCATCGTGAAAAAAGACGGAACACCGACTTATAATTTTGCCGTCGCCGTCGACGATCATTTAATGGAAATCAGTCATGTGTTGCGCGGAGAAGACCATATCTCCAATACACCGAAGCAAATGATGATTTATGAAGCTTTTGGATGGGAGCCGCCTGTTTTTGGTCATATGACGTTAATCGTCAATGAAAACAGAAAAAAATTAAGCAAGCGTGATGAGAGCATCATTCAATTTATTGAACAATATGCTGAATTAGGGTATTTGCCTGAAGCGCTCTTTAATTTTATCGGTTTGTTAGGATGGTCTCCTGTTGGGGAAGAAGAGATTTTCAGCAAAGAAGAGTTTATTAAAATTTTTGATCCAAACCGATTATCAAAATCACCTGCTGTTTTCGACACACTGAAATTAAAATGGATGAACAATCAGTACATGAAAAAGCTTGATCTCGAAAAAGTAGTCGACCTTTCGCTGCCCCACCTCGTAAAAGCCGGACGCGTCAGTGAAAATATGTCAGACGATGAAAAAAATTGGGTGCGCCGCCTCATTTCCCTATATCAAGATCAAATGAGCTACGGTGCAGAAATTGTCGAATTAAGCGAAATGTTTTTTAAGGAAGAGATAGAGCTCGATGAAGAAGGAAAGCTTGTGCTTCAAGAAGAACAAGTTCCTTCCGTGTTAAGCGCATTTTTGGAAGAAGTGAAAGCAATTCAAGATTTCAAAGCAGATGAAATCAAAAAAGCGATTAAGTCAGTTCAAAAAGCGACAGGTCAAAAGGGGAAAAAATTGTTCATGCCGATTCGCGTTGCGACAACCGGGCAGACACACGGTCCTGAGCTGCCGCTTGCCCTTGAGCTCTTAGGAAAAGGAAAGATTATCACAAGGCTGGAAAAAGCACTAGATTAACTTTTTAAAAAAATTGTAATATAGTATGTATGAACAGATGACGGAAAAACGTTGAGAAGGAGAAGTAAGAAAGCAAACGGCTTTTCAGAGAGAACCTCCTTTGGCTGAAAGAGGTTTAAGCACGCGCTTTCTGAAATGCCCCTTCGAGTCTTTTGTCGAAACCAGCGGGAGTAGACAAAAGCGGAGACTCACCGTTATAAGAGTTAAAGTTGAGGGAAAAGAAAAGCTATACCTTTTCCCTAAACAGAGTGGAACCGCGCTTATTTGCGTCTCTGTGTCTAGACAGAGGCGCATTTCTTTTTCAGTAGGGTATTATGATTACTTTTTATGGGAGGGAGAAAAATATGTGGAAAATATTAAAAGAAGATGTGGAAGTCGTTTTTGACCAAGACCCTGCTGCGAGATCTTATTTAGAAGTGATCTTAACTTATTCAGGCCTTCACGCCATATGGGCTCATCGGTTGGCGCATGCGTTTTACAAACGGAAATTGTACTTTATCGCCAGGGTCATTTCGCAAATAAGCCGCTTTTTCACGGGAATTGAAATCCACCCTGGTGCCAAAATCGGTCGTCGTTTTTTCATCGATCATGGCATGGGTGTCGTTATTGGCGAGACTTGTGAAATTGGCGATAATGTTACTGTATATCAAGGAGTTACATTAGGCGGAACAGGTAAAGAAAAGGGGAAACGGCATCCTACCATCAAAAATAATGTTCTCATTGCAGCTGGCGCGAAGGTATTAGGATCTATTACGATTGGAGAAAACTCGAAAATTGGCGCAGGTTCCGTCGTTTTGCGCGATGTTCCGGATAATTCGACTGTTGTAGGCATTCCGGGGAGAGTTGTTGTGCAAAACGGGAAAAAGGTGAGAAAAGATTTAAATCATAGAGATTTGCCGGATCCTATTTCAGATAAATTAAAAGAGCTTGAAAAAGAAATAGGAAAATTAAAGGCAGAATTAGATAATCTGAAAAAAAAGGAGGGCGTTCAATGAGCATCAAAATTTATAATACATTATCCAGGAAAAAGGAAGAATTTATTCCTTTAGAGGACAACAAGGTAAAGATGTATGTTTGCGGTCCTACCGTTTACAACTATATTCACATCGGAAATGCTAGACCAGCCATTGTATATGATACAGTTCGTCGATATTTGGAGTACAGAGGGTACGATGTGAAATATGTGTCGAATTTTACCGATGTGGATGATAAATTGATTAAAGCTGCAAATGATTTGGGCGAAACGGTTCCGGAGATTGCAGAACGATTTATTAAGGCCTATTTTTCTGATATTGATGCACTGGGATGCAAAAGAGCGGATGTTCATCCTCGTGTGACGGAAAATATGGAGACAATCATTGAATTCATCCAAGCTCTCATTGACAAAAATTATGCCTATGAAGTCGACGGAGATGTGTATTATAAAACACGGTATTTTAAGGAATACGGAAAGCTTTCGCATCAATCAATAGATGAGCTTCATGCCGGTGCCAGAATACAAATTGGCGAAAAAAAGAGAGATCCGCTTGATTTTGCACTTTGGAAAGCAGCAAAAGAAGGGGAAATTTCATGGGATAGCCCTTGGGGAAAAGGACGTCCTGGATGGCATATTGAATGCTCTGCAATGGCAAGAAAATATTTAGGGGATACAATTGATATTCATGCAGGCGGCCAAGATTTAACTTTTCCGCATCATGAAAATGAGATCGCACAATCCGAAGCGCTTACCGGCAAACCTTTTGCGAAATATTGGATGCATAACGGTTATATTAATATCAACAATGAGAAGATGTCTAAATCACTTGGCAATTTTATTCTTGTTCAAGATGTTTTAAAGCAGTATGAACCACAAGTATTTCGATTTTTTATGCTGTCTGTACACTACCGACATCCTATCAATTATTCGAAAGAACTTTTGGATAGTACAAAAAACGGATTGGAAAGAATCCGCACCTCATATATCAATTTAAAGCATCGTCTGGAAAGCAGTGCGAATCTCACTAATGATGATGAAAAATGGCTGGAAGAAATCAGCCGGCTAAAGAAGGAATTTATTCATGAAATGGACGACGATTTCAATACGGCGAATGCTATATCTGTCATTTTCGATTTAGTGAAAAATGCAAACTATTATTTGGAAAGAAAAAACACCTCCGAAAAAGTAATTAAGGCATTTTTGCAGCTATTTAATGAATTTGGCGATGTATTAGGTTTGACATTTGATGTTCAAGAGCTGCTGGACGAAGACATTGAAAGGCTGATAAACGAGCGAAATCAAGCTAGAAAAGAAAGAAATTTTGCTCTAGCCGACAAAATTCGAGATCAGCTCAAGGAAATGAACATTATATTGGAAGATACGCCTCAAGGAACAAGGTGGAAAAGAGGATAAATATGATTGAGCTTGAAAAAATAAAAGAAGCACGGCAGCTTAATGGTCTTGTTTTAGCATATATGGGCGATGCTGTATATGAAGTATTTGTCAGGCATCATCTGTTATCAAAAGGAACTGTCAAACCGGGCCAGCTTCATAAATTGGCGAAGTCGTTTGTTTCGGCCAAAGCGCAGGCAGCGATTTTAAAAACATTAACTGACAACGGCTTTTTCAATGAAGAAGAGCTGGAAATAATGAAAAGAGGGCGAAATGCCAAATCAAACACGGTGCCGAAAAATACCGATGTACAAACATACCGATACAGCACGGCTTTCGAATCTTTAATCGGCTATCTTTTTTTAACAGGTGATCAAGATCGGCTAAACAACGTCATAGATGCTGCAATCGCTGCAACATACGAGAAAGGGGGAGTTGAACGTGGCGGATGAATATATATACGGGAAGAATTCGGTTATCGAAGCATTGAAATCGAACAGGGATATTAACAAAGTGTTTATTGCGGAAAATTCATATACTAAACAAGCGCAGCAAATTATAATGCTGGCGAAAAATAAAGGGGTAGCAGTTCAATTCGTTCCAAAGAAAAAGCTCGATCAGATCGTTTCGGGCAGCCACCAAGGAGTCATTGCGCAAGTTGCTGCATATAAGTATACGGATTTTGAAGATTTGTTCAAATTGTCTGACGAACGCGGGGAAGCGCCCTTTTTTCTGATTCTAGATGAAATTGAAAATCCGGCAAATCTCGGCTCGATTATGAGAACAGCTGATGCTGCTGGAGTACACGGCATTATTATTCCAAAGAACCGGGCGGTCGGTTTAACCAATGTAGTGGCAAAAACGTCAACGGGAGCAATTGAATATGTTCCCGTAGTCCGCGTGACAAACTTGGCACGCACGATTGACGAGCTGAAAAACAGAGGTATATGGATTTACGGCACTGATGCAAAAGGGGAAGACGATTATCGGACAATTGACGGGAAACTGCCCGTTGCATTAGTAATCGGCAGTGAAGGGAAAGGAATCAGCCGCTTAGTAAAAGAAAAGTGCGACTTCCTTGTGAAAATCCCGATGGTTGGTCATGTTACTTCTTTGAACGCCTCCGTTGCTGCCAGTCTATTAATGTATGAAGTTTTTCGCAAACGGCGGCCATCAGGAGAGTAGCCAATGGATATTTTATTAGTCGATGGATACAACATTATTGGTGCTTGGCCTGATCTGCAAAAATTAAAAGATGAAAACAATTTGGAGGATGCAAGGAAGATCCTGATCAACAAGATGGCCGAATATCAAGCATACACGGGGATGAAGGTGATTGTCGTTTTTGATGCTCATTTAGTGAAAGGAATTGAAAAAAAATATTTAGATAATCGCGTGGAAATAATTTTCACGAGAGAAAATGAAACCGCTGATGAACGGATTGAAAAGCTGGCCAAAACATTAAAAAATATTAAGACGAAAATTTATGTAGCAACATCCGACTATATAGAACAATGGACGATTTTTTCCCAGGGAGCTTTGAGAAAATCGGCGCGCGAGCTATATAACGAAGTGGTGTCTATTGAAGAAAGCATTCGAAAAAAAATTCAGCAAATTCAGGGCGAGCGCCCCGCTTCGAAGATTCGCCTTTCTTATGAAGTTGCCGAAAGGTTCGAAAAATGGAGAAGAGGAGATTTATCGTAATTTTGACATAAGTTGACGTTTATGGAAATCTTGCAGTATAATATTTCTAATAATTGTATGCGCGGTCGGGGTGATTTGCATGAGTGTTCAAGACAACAAGGGGGAAAAAATAAAAAAATTGCAGAAGCTTGAAGATGAACAAATTGTAGAGCTCGTCCACAAAGGCGACAGCGCTGCATTGGATTTCTTGATCACAAAATACCGGAACTTTGTGCGGGCCAAGGCAAGATCCTACTTTCTCATCGGGGCGGATCGTGAGGATATAATTCAAGAGGGGATGATTGGATTATATAAAGCGATTCGTGACTTTAAAGAGGACAAGCTTACCTCCTTTAAGGCATTTGCCGAGTTGTGCATTACCCGCCAAATGATTACTGCCATTAAAACTGCTACCCGTCAAAAACATATTCCTCTAAACTCGTATGTTTCATTGGATAAACCCATTTATGATGAAGAGTCAGATCGCACACTGATGGATGTAATATCTGGAGCAAAAGTAATGGATCCAGAAGAACTCATCATTAACCAGGAAAAGTTTGATGATATAGAATTGAAAATGGGGGAAATATTATCTGATCTTGAACGGAAAGTGTTGTCCCTTTATTTGGAAGGCCGTTCCTATTTAGAAATTTCAGAAGAATTAAACAGGCATGTAAAATCTATTGACAATGCCTTGCAGCGGGTGAAAAGAAAGCTAGAAAGATACTTGGAGCTGAGGGAATTTACTTCATAACTCATTGACATAAAAATTGCCATTATGTTACTGTTTAATAGAGTAAGTATCGGTAGGTGCAATATGAGGAAAAAAATAGTTCTAGCTTGTTCTCAATGCGGCAGCCGAAATTATTCAACGATGAAAAAGGCGACCGAAGAACGGTTGGAAATCAAAAAGTTTTGTAAAACGTGCCAAGCTCATACCACTCATCGGGAAACAAAGTAAATTGCACGATTCTTGGATTTCTGGAGGTAAACAAATGCAGCGCTTGACTGGATTTTTTCGAGATGTCGTAAAAGAAATGAAAAAGGTCAGCTGGCCGAAAAGAAAGGAATTGGTTCGCTATACGATTACGGTCATTACAACGGTAGCCTTTTTTGCTATATTTTTTGCTATTGTCGACTTAGGAATTTCTGAGTTATTAAGGCTTATTCTTGAATAAAAGCCTTTTATCCATGATATAATAGATATTATTCATAAGTCCGTCAGTAAACCCGGTAAACGGGTTTTTTCATTGCCTAAAAATGAAATGGGGAGGGAAGGACAAGGTCCTCTGATATGGAAAAGAACTGGTATGTTGTGCATACATATTCCGGCTATGAAAATAAAGTAAAAGCGAATTTAGAAAAACGCGTAGAGTCAATGGGCATGCAGGACAAAATTTTTCGTGTGATCGTCCCTGAAGAAGAAGAAATGGATATGAAAAGCGGAAAGAAAAAAGTGACGAAAAAAAAGGTTTTCCCTGGGTATGTTTTAGTAGAGCTCATCATGACGGATGATTCATGGTATGTGGTCCGCAACACTCCCGGAGTTACCGGATTCGTCGGCTCTGCAGGGTCTGGATCTAAACCAACTCCGCTTTTGCCGGAAGAAGTACAGGCAATTTTCAAACGCATGGGAATAGAAGAGGCTCGTGTGGAAGTTGATTTTGAATTAAAAGAAACGGTAAAAGTAAATGACGGCCCGTTTGCTAATTTCACGGGCGTTATCGAAGAAATCGATACAGATAGAAAAAAAGTCAAAGTTCTCGTCAATATGTTTGGGCGTGAAACACCAGTTGAACTAGATTTTTCCCAAGTTTCCAAATTGTAAAATGTAGAAAAACAAACTTGAAATCATTAATTAAAAATGGTAATATTTCTTAAGTCGATATGTCTCTGAAAGAGACTGAATGATGCATTAATCTTTCTCTCATTCATATAAAGAAGGATGTTGCATGAGTGGGAGGGTTTTACCCTATTACCACATCACGGACTTAAGGAGGTGTGTCTCGTGGCTAAAAAAGTGATTAAAATCGTGAAATTGCAGATTCCTGCAGGTAAAGCTAATCCTGCGCCGCCAGTAGGACCTGCTCTCGGTCAAGCTGGGGTTAATATCATGGGATTCTGTAAAGAGTTCAACGCTCGCACGGCTGATCAAGCTGGCTTAATTATTCCTGTTGAAATTACGGTATTTGAAGACCGTTCATTTACATTTATTACGAAAACTCCGCCTGCTGCCGTTCTTTTGAAAAAAGCAGCTGGAATTGAATCAGGTTCTGGTGAACCGAATCGTAATAAAGTGGCAACAATTAAACGCGATAAAGTTCGCGAAATTGCCGAAACGAAAATGCCTGACTTAAATGCAGCTAGCGTTGAAGCAGCAATGCGTATGGTTGAAGGCACAGCCCGAAGCATGGGCATTGTGATCGAAGACTAATCAATATGCATTGGTGTAGTAGGTTGCGAGTTTGTTTATTCAAGTTCGCAACCTTTATTCGTGGGAGGTTATTCCGCTAAAACCACATAAGGAGGAAAATGATATGGCAAAAAGAGGTAAAAAATATTTAGAAGCTGCAAAGCTTGTTGATCGTTCAAAAGCTTATGACGTAAAAGAAGCAATTGAATTAGTAAAGAAAACGAATATCGCAAACTTTGATGCGACAGTTGAAGTTGCATTCCGCCTTGGCGTTGATCCTCGTAAAAACGATCAGCAAATCCGCGGGGCTGTTGTACTGCCGAACGGTACAGGTAAAACACAACGTGTATTAGTGTTCGCTAAAGGGGAAAAAGCAAAAGAAGCGGAAGCTGCTGGTGCGGATTATGTCGGCGACAGCGACTACATCAATAAAATTCAACAAGGCTGGTTTGACTTTGATGTTGTTGTGGCTACCCCTGATATGATGGGTGAAGTCGGTAAACTTGGACGTATTTTAGGTCCTAAAGGTTTAATGCCGAACCCTAAAACAGGAACGGTAACATTTGAAGTTGAAAAAGCTGTCAAAGAAATTAAAGCTGGTAAAGTTGAATACCGTGTAGATAAAGCTGGGAACGTTCATGTTCCAATCGGAAAAACTTCTTTTGACAGTGAAAAATTAGTTGAAAACTTTACAACAATCTACGATGCGCTATTAAAAGCAAAACCGGCAGCGGCAAAAGGCACTTACATGAAAAACGTTTCTGTAACGTCTACAATGGGCCCTGGAATTAAAGTGGATCCTTCCAGCTTTGTCGTGAAATAATAAACCGGTTTGACAAGCAGGATGTATTTTAGTAAAATAAAAATGTTGTGTAATTAAATAGAATTCATTTATACCGTAGACAGTAGGTGCCGAAAGGCTTAATATCCTACCGAGGTGTATGATATAGATTAAGCGGAACGTTTGCTTATTTGTACGATACCTCCATGTCTGCGGGCATGGAGGTATTTCATTTCACCGGCGGTATAAGTGTTCATTTTCAATTTGCAGGAGGTGTAAACAAATGAGCAGCGCAATTGAAAAGAAGAAACAGATCGTTGAAGAAATTGCAGCCAAATTCCGTGAAAGCGTCTCTACTGTTATCGTAGATTACCGCGGTCTTAATGTAGCGGAAGTAACGGAATTGCGCAAAAAACTTCGTGAAGCAAATATAGAGTTCAAGGTTTACAAAAATACGTTAACTCGCCGTGCTGTTGAACAAGCGGAAATTTCCGGATTGGAAGAAGTGCTGACTGGTCCAAACGCTATCGCATTTAGCACTGAAGATGTCGTGGCGCCTGCTAAAATTTTGAATGATTTTGCAAAAGAGCATGAAGCGCTTGAGATTAAAGCTGGCGTCATCGAAGGCAATGTTGCAACAGTTGATGAAATTAAAGCGATTGCTGACCTTCCATCTCGCGAAGGCTTGCTTTCTATGTTGCTTTCTGTACTGCAAGCTCCTATTCGCAACTTTGCACTTGCAACAAAAGCAGTTGCAGATCAAAAAGAAGAGCAAGGCGCTTAAAGCCAATTTTCGTATTAAACTATTAGCAATTTAGAACATAAGGAGGAAAAACAAATGACAAAAGAACAAATTATTGAAGCGATAAAAGAAATGACTGTTCTTGAACTTAACGACTTAGTAAAAGCAATCGAAGAAGAATTTGGCGTAACTGCTGCTGCTCCTGTTGCTGTGGTTGGTGGCGCTGGCGGCGGTGAAGCTGCTGCAGAAAAAACTGAATTCGATGTTATTCTTGCTAATGCAGGTGCACAAAAAATTAAAGTTATCAAAGTTGTTCGTGAAATCACTGGCCTTGGCTTAAAAGAAGCAAAAGAATTAGTTGACAACACTCCAAAACCATTAAAAGAAGGCGTATCTAAAGAAGAAGCTGAAGAACTTAAAGCAAAACTTGAAGAAGTTGGAGCAGAAGTTGAAGTTAAGTAAAAGCTGTTAAATAAATAGAAAAGCTCGCTGATTCATTGGCGGGCTTTTCTTTTATGTATGAATTTCTGCCCGTAGAAAATACTCCTAAAAAAGGGGTGCAGAAAATGAGCGAACATTATTTTTCGGAAAAACCGGAAGTGGAAAGCAATAGGAGAAAAATTGAGTGCACGTTGAGAAATCATCCATTTGCGTTCATGACCGACCGCGGAGTTTTTTCAAAACGGGAGGTTGATTTTGGAACGCAGCTATTAATTGAAACTTTCGCTGCTCCCGAAATTCCAGGAGATATTTTGGATGTAGGCTGCGGATACGGACCGATCGGATTGTCAATTGCAAAATCGGAACCCGATAGAATGATTGATATGATCGATATAAATGAAAGGGCAATCGAACTTGCAGAACTGAATGCTCGAATAAACAACATTCAAAATGTCCGTGTGTTTCAAAGCAATTTGTTTGAAAAGCTGGAAGGGAAATGGTATGCTGCTATTTTAGCAAACCCTCCCATTCGGGCTGGAAAACAAGTCGTCCATCATATATTTGAAAAAAGCTTTGATCATTTAAAAGACCATGGAGAGCTTTGGATCGTTATCCAAAAAAAGCAGGGGGCTCCTTCCGCAAAACAAAAGCTGGAGACTCTGTTTCGTTCGGTAGAAGTGGCAGAGAGAAAAAAAGGCTATTATATTTTTAAAGCAAAAAAAGATTGACCTGCAATCCAGGATATGTTAACATTATAAAATGCCAATATATTAATTTCCATTTGTAGCTAAATTTTTTCTTGGATGTATAGAACCAATCCATTAAGGAAAAAATAATAAAATCAACTATTTCTGCGCAGTGGTTTTCTTTTTTCATAAAGAAAATCCTTTTTCTTTTTACTTGTAATAGTATTTATTTTATTATATAAAACATGGAATGCTATTTACAAGATATTATTATGCTGATTTGAGGGGTGACTCAGTTGACAAGTCAACTAGTTCAGTACGGACGACACCGCCAACGCAGAAGTTATGCGCGTATTAAAGAAGTGTTGGAATTACCTAATCTTATTGAAATCCAAACCTCTTCGTATCAGTGGTTTCTTGATGAGGGTCTTCGTGAAATGTTTCAAGACATATCTCCTATCGAAGATTTCACTGGTAACCTCTCGCTTGAGTTTATTGACTACAGCTTAGGTGAACCGAAATACTCCGTTGAAGAAGCAAAAGAACGCGATGTTACTTATTCTGCCCCGCTGCGGGTAAAAGTGCGCCTAATTAATAAAGAAACAGGCGAAGTGAAAGATCAAGATGTATTTATGGGCGATTTTCCGCTTATGACGGAAACCGGCACATTTGTGATCAATGGCGCAGAACGAGTAATTGTTTCCCAATTAGTCCGTTCACCTAGTGTTTACTACAGCGACAAAATTGATAAAAACGGTAAGAAGGGCTTTACAGCTACCGTCATTCCAAACCGTGGCGCTTGGTTAGAGTACGAAACAGATGCAAAAGATGTTATATATGTCCGCATTGATCGCACTCGCAAATTACCAGTTACGGTTCTTTTACGTGCCCTTGGGTTTGGCTCTGATCAAGAAATCATCGATGTGTTCGGAGAAAATGAATATTTAAGAAATACGTTGGATAAAGACAATACCGAAAGCCCAGAAAAGGCGCTTCTTGAAATTTACGAACGCCTGCGTCCTGGTGAACCGCCAACAGTTGAAAACGCAAAAAGCTTATTGATCTCCCGTTTCTTTGATCCAAAAAGATATGATTTAGCAAGTGTCGGCAGATATAAAATTAACAAGAAACTTCATATCAAAAACCGACTCTTTAATCAACGATTAGCAGAAACTCTAGTCGACCCTGAAACTGGAGAAATCATTGCTGAAAAAGGAACTATTATTGATAGAAGAACGCTGGATAAAATTTTGCCTTACCTTGAAAAAGGAATAGGTTTTAAAAAATTCACTCCTGATGGTGGAGTAGTTGATGAAGACATCACGTACCAATCTATTAAAATTTATGCTCCAAACGATCCGGATGGAGAAAAAATTCTCAACGTTGTTGGCAACGCAAACATTGATGAAAGTGTAAAAAACATTACGCCAGCAGACATTATTGCGTCCATCAGCTACTTCTTTAATTTGCTATATGGAGTAGGAAATACAGATGATATTGACCATCTAGGAAACCGCCGTCTTCGTTCGGTAGGGGAGCTTTTGCAAAACCAGTTCCGAATCGGACTTTCACGGATGGAGCGTGTTGTGAGGGAAAGAATGTCCATTCAGGATGCCAATACGATTACTCCGCAGCAATTAATCAACATCCGTCCAGTAATTGCGGCCATTAAAGAATTTTTTGGCAGCTCCCAATTGTCCCAATTCATGGATCAAACAAATCCTCTTGCAGAACTGACGCATAAGCGCCGTTTATCTGCATTGGGGCCTGGCGGACTCACACGTGAACGAGCAGGCTTTGAAGTTCGCGACGTCCATTATTCCCATTATGGACGCATGTGTCCAATTGAAACGCCTGAAGGTCCAAATATCGGATTGATTAACTCATTATCAACATATGCAAAAGTAAACCGTTTCGGTTTTATTGAAACGCCGTATAGAAGAGTTGACCCTGAAACAGGGAAGGTAACAGACCGAATTGACTATTTGACAGCTGACGAAGAAGATAACTATGTTGTTGCTCAGGCTAACGTGCCAGTAGCAGAGGATGGAACGTTTTTAGAAGATAATATTGTTGCCCGTTTCCGCGGGGAAAACATAGTGGTGAAAAAAGACCGTGTCGACTACATGGACGTTTCGCCTAAGCAAGTTGTATCAGCAGCAACAGCTTGTATCCCGTTCTTGGAAAACGATGACTCCAACCGTGCATTAATGGGTGCGAACATGCAGCGCCAAGCTGTTCCTTTGCTTCAACCAGAAGCGCCTATTGTTGGTACCGGAATGGAGTATGTATCGGCTAGAGACTCTGGAGCAGCTGTCATCTGCAAGCACGCAGGCGTTGTCGAACGAGTTGAAGCCAACAGAATTTTAGTTCGCCGTTATGAAGAAGTGGACGGCCAAAAGGTTAAAGGTGATCTCGACGAGTACAAATTGTTGAAATTCGTCCGTTCCAACCAAGGAATGTGCTACAATCAGCGCCCAATTGTATCTGTTGGAGACGAAGTCGAGAAAGGCGAAATTTTAGCTGACGGTCCTTCCATGGAAAAGGGAGAGCTTGCTTTAGGCCGAAATGTACTTGTCGCCTTTATGACATGGGATGGATATAACTATGAAGATGCCATCATCATGAGCGAGCGTCTTGTAAAAGAAGACGTCTATACTTCCATCCATATTGAAGAATATGAGTCTGAATCCCGTGATACAAAATTGGGTCCGGAAGAAATCACTCGTGATATTCCAAATGTCGGAGAAGACGCTCTTCGCAACTTGGATGAACGAGGCATTGTCCGCATTGGAGCAGAAGTTAAAGACGGCGACTTGCTTGTTGGGAAAGTAACGCCAAAAGGAGTTACAGAACTGACTGCTGAAGAACGATTATTGCACGCTATTTTTGGAGAAAAAGCACGTGAGGTTCGTGATACATCACTTCGTGTTCCGCATGGGGGCGGAGGTATTGTTCTTGATGTAAAAGTGTTTAACCGTGAAGACGGAGATGAACTGCCTCCAGGTGTCAACCAGCTGGTGCGTGTATACATTGTACAGAAGCGTAAAATCTCTGAAGGAGATAAAATGGCAGGCCGCCATGGAAACAAAGGGGTTATTTCCCGAATTCTCCCTGAGGAGGACATGCCGTTTTTGCCGGATGGAACACCAGTTGACATCATGTTAAATCCATTAGGAGTACCTTCCCGGATGAACATCGGGCAAGTATTGGAATTGCACCTAGGAATGGCGGCTAAGAAGCTGGGCATTCATGTTGCAACTCCGGTATTCGATGGTGCGACAGAAGAAGATGTATGGTCAACAATTGAAGAAGCTGGGATGGCCCGTGATGCGAAAACGGTCCTTTACGACGGCCGCACTGGGGAACCTTTCGATAATCGCGTGTCTGTCGGAATCATGTATATGATCAAACTGGCGCACATGGTTGACGATAAACTGCATGCTCGTTCCACAGGTCCATACTCGCTTGTTACACAGCAACCGCTCGGCGGTAAAGCACAGTTCGGTGGACAGCGGTTCGGAGAAATGGAGGTTTGGGCTTTAGAAGCCTATGGAGCAGCATATACATTGCAAGAAATCCTTACTGTAAAATCAGACGATGTTGTCGGTCGTGTAAAAACATACGAGGCAATCGTAAAAGGCGAAAATGTGCCTGAACCTGGAGTTCCTGAATCTTTCAAAGTATTAATTAAGGAGCTTCAAAGCTTAGGACTGGATGTTAAAATTCTCTCAAGCGATGAACAAGAAATCGAAATGAGAGAATTGGAAGATGAGGTAAATTCCACCCAGTCAGATGGCCTCTCTTTAACGACTGATACAATCGAAGAGGAAGTTGTTGATAAAGAAGAAAAAGATGCAGTTGCCAAAGAGTAAAGGAATTTTTTGCTACGGAAGATAAAAAGGGAGGTAGGCCCCTTGCTGGATGTAAATAATTTTGAGTATATGCACATCGGTCTTGCTTCACCTGATAAAATTCGTTCATGGTCATATGGTGAAGTGAAAAAACCAGAAACGATCAACTATCGTACTTTAAAGCCTGAAAAAGACGGTTTGTTTTGTGAACGTATATTCGGTCCGACAAAAGATTGGGAATGCCACTGCGGAAAATATAAACGGGTTCGCTATAAAGGCGTAGTATGCGATCGATGCGGTGTTGAGGTTACGCGAGCAAAAGTGCGTCGGGAGAGAATGGGGCACATCGAACTTGCTGCCCCTGTCTCTCATATTTGGTATTTCAAAGGGATTCCAAGCCGTATGGGACTAGTTCTTGACATGTCACCTCGAGCATTGGAAGAAGTTATTTATTTTGCCTCTTACGTCGTGACAGATCCTGGGGACACACCACTTGAAAAGAAACAGCTTTTATCTGAAAAAGAGTATCGCACATACCGCGAGAAATACGGAAATGCCTTCCAAGCATCAATGGGTGCGGAAGCAATTAAAAAATTATTGCAAGATATCAATCTTGATAAAGAAGTAGAAGCGTTAAAAGAAGAGCTTAAATCTTCTCAAGGCCAGCGGCGCACAAGAGCGATTAAACGCCTTGAAGTGATGGAAGCATTCAGAAATTCCGGAAATGACCCTTCATGGATGGTGTTGGATGTACTTCCTGTCATTCCGCCTGAATTGCGGCCGATGGTTCAATTGGATGGCGGACGCTTTGCAACTTCCGATTTGAACGATTTGTATCGCCGTGTTATTAACCGAAACAATCGTTTAAAAAGACTGTTGGATCTTGGAGCGCCAAGTATCATCGTGCAAAATGAGAAACGGATGCTTCAAGAGGCTGTTGACGCTCTTATTGACAATGGACGCCGTGGTCGTCCAGTTACTGGACCGGGAAATCGTCCACTGAAGTCACTCTCTCATATGCTGAAAGGAAAGCAAGGACGCTTCCGTCAAAACCTGTTAGGAAAACGGGTTGACTACTCTGGACGTTCCGTTATCGTTGTCGGCCCAAATCTTAAAATGTATCAATGCGGTTTGCCAAAGGAAATGGCGCTTGAGCTCTTTAAGCCTTTTGTCATGAAGGAGCTTGTTGAAAAAGGGCTGGCACATAACATTAAAAGCGCCAAACGGAAAATTGAACGCGTCCATCCTGAAGTTTGGGATGTGTTGGAGGAAGTCATTAAAGAACATCCGGTTCTACTTAACCGGGCACCGACTTTGCACAGATTAGGAATCCAAGCGTTCGAACCGACGTTAGTCGAAGGGCGTGCCATTCGTCTACATCCGTTGGTATGTACAGCCTATAATGCTGACTTCGACGGTGACCAAATGGCTGTTCACGTTCCGTTATCGGCAGAAGCACAAGCAGAAGCAAGGCTGTTAATGCTTGCGGCTCAAAACATTTTAAATCCGAAAGACGGAAAACCGGTTGTTACGCCTTCACAAGATATGGTGTTGGGGAACTATTACTTAACAATGGAACGTGAAGGAGCGATCGGAGAAGGGAAAATTTTCAAAGATCCTGATGAGGCGCTCATTGCCTATCAAAACGGCCATGTACATTTGCATACACGAATTGCAGTACATGCCGGTTCCTTAAAGAACGAAACATTTACAGAAGAACAAAATAAAAAGCTTCTGATCACAACGGTAGGAAAATTAATATTCAACGAAATACTGCCGAATTCGTTCCCGTATATTAATGAGCCGTCAACTAAGAACATTCAAGAATGCACGCCTGATAAATATTTTGTTGATCCGGCACAGGTAGATGTGCGGGAGCACATTAAAAACCAAGAAATCATTCCTCCATTTAAAAAAGGAATTTTAGGAAAAATTATTGCCGAAGTCTTTAAGAGATTCCATATTACTGAAACATCGAAGATGCTTGACCGCTTAAAAGATTTAGGCTTTAAATATTCGACTAAAGCCGGAATTACAATCGGTGTTTCTGATATTGTTGTGTTGGCGGAAAAAGAAGCAATTTTAAAAGAGGCGCAAGCTAAAGTTGACAATGTCTTGAAGCAATTCAGACGCGGATTAATCACTGAAGATGAGCGGTACGATCGTGTTATCTCTATTTGGAGTGCTGCTAAAGACACCATTCAAAGCAAGCTGATGAATTCATTAGATAAGCGGAATCCGATTTTCATGATGAGCGATTCAGGAGCTCGCGGAAATGCATCTAACTTCACGCAGCTTGCGGGAATGCGCGGACTGATGGCTAACCCTGCTGGACGAATTATTGAGCTTCCGATTAAATCGAGTTTTAGAGAAGGTTTGACAGTGTTAGAATACTTCATCTCGACCCATGGTGCCAGAAAAGGTCTGGCAGATACAGCATTAAAAACTGCTGACTCCGGTTATTTAACACGCCGCCTTGTAGATGTTGCGCAAGATGTGATTATTCGTGAGGAAGACTGCGGAACAGACAGAGGAATTTTAGCGAGAGCGCTGAAAGACGGTTCAGAAGTTATCGAAAAACTCGAGGAACGGATTATCGGACGATATGCAAGAAGATCGGTTATTCATCCTGAAACGGGCGAAGTGCTTGTCAGGGAAAATGAAATGATTACCGAAGACATAGCAGCTCAAATTGTCAATGCAGGGATAGAAGAAGTTTGGATTCGCTCTGCATTCACATGTAATACAAGACATGGTGTATGTAAAAAATGTTATGGACGGAACTTGGCTACCGGCACTGATGTCGAAGTAGGCGAAGCGGTAGGAATTATCGCAGCTCAATCGATCGGAGAGCCGGGTACACAGCTGACGATGCGTACTTTCCACACCGGTGGGGTTGCCGGCGACGACATTACCCAAGGTTTGCCGCGTGTTCAAGAATTGTTTGAAGCCCGTAATCCAAAAGGGCAAGCGGTTATTTCAGAAATTGACGGGGTAGTTGCTGAAATTAATGAAGTGAGAGATAAGCAGCAAGAAATTGTCGTCCGCGGTGAAGTGGAAACACGCACATACACGGCGCCATTTAACGCCCGCTTAAAAGTAGCTGTGGGGGACCGTGTAGAACGCGGCCAAGAAATTACGGAAGGTTCAATAGATCCAAAAGAATTGTTGAAAGTAAAAGACATTTTAGCCGTTCAAGAATATTTGCTTCGTGAAGTGCAAAAAGTGTACAGAATGCAAGGTGTGGAAATCGGCGATAAACATATTGAAGTAATGGTGCGGCAAATGCTGCGGAAAGTCCGTGTCATCGATTCCGGCGATACGGATGTTCTGCCGGGAACACTCCTTGACGTTCATCAATTTACAGAAGCAAATAAAAAGGTGCTTTTGGAAGGAAAACGCCCTGCAACAGGACGTCCGGTATTGCTCGGTATTACAAAGGCATCGCTTGAAACGGAGTCCTTCTTGTCTGCCGCATCATTCCAAGAGACAACACGCGTATTAACGGATGCGGCCATTAAAGGAAAACGGGATGAACTGTTAGGCTTGAAGGAAAATGTTATTATCGGTAAGCTTGTTCCGGCTGGAACAGGAATGCAGCTCTATAGAAAAATAAAACCGGTCATGAATAAAAAATCCGTTGACGAAACGATTTCGGTTGAATAATTGTCGGGGAAAAGATGGATGCCGTAAAATGCACAGTTGACATCCATCTTTTCCAATGTTAATATTATCAAGGTGTGTAAATATCACCTGTCACTTTGGAGGATATGAAATATGTCTTATGAAAAAGTAGCACAGGCTGAAAAGATTATTATTGGTACAAAGCAAACAGTGAAAGCTCTGAAAAATGACACTGTAAAGGAAGTTATCATTGCAGTGGATGCTGACCCGAAAGTGACAAACAAAGTGGTTCAGCTGGCTGAAGAGAAAGAAGTTCCTTTAATTAAGGTCGATTCTATGAAGAAGCTCGGAAAAGCTTGCGGAATAGAAGTTGGAGCGGCAGCTGTTGCAATTATAAAATAAACATTGTTTTTGTAGATTTCTGCAAAAACAATTGTTTTTACCAAATTATGAACCGCCTGGATGTGTGGGTTTGAAAAAACGTTTGAAGGGAGGAAATGTATATGCCTACAATTAACCAATTAGTGCGAAAAGGCCGCACGCGCAAAGTAGTAAAATCAAAATCTCCTGCGTTAAACAAAGGATACAACAGCTTCAAAAAAGAACAAACAAATTTATCTTCGCCGCAAAAACGAGGAGTATGTACACGTGTTGGAACAATGACACCTAAAAAACCAAACTCAGCTCTTCGTAAATATGCACGTGTCCGCTTGTCAAACGGAATTGAAGTAACAGCTTATATTCCGGGGATCGGACATAACCTGCAAGAGCACAGCGTTGTGCTAATCCGCGGCGGACGTGTAAAAGACTTGCCTGGTGTCCGCTATCATATCGTACGCGGAGCTCTTGACACAGCTGGAGTTGAAAACCGTAAGCAAGGCCGTTCCAAATATGGAACGAAACGTCCTAAAAACTAAAAGATAATATAATAAATACAGAATGAAGGGAGGAATTTAGTGATGCCACGTAAAGGACCTGTACCAAAACGTGACGTACTACCAGATCCAATTTACAATTCAAAATTAGTAACTCGTCTGATTAATAAAATCATGATTGACGGTAAAAAAAGCAAAGCGCAAAAAATTCTTTACAATGCATTTGATATCGTGAGAGAACGAACTGGCAAAGATCCAATGGAAGTGTTTGAACAAGCATTGAAAAATATTATGCCAGTATTAGAAGTTCGTGCACGCCGAGTAGGGGGCGCAAACTACCAAGTACCTGTAGAGGTTCGTCCTGAACGCCGCACAACTTTGGGTCTTCGCTGGTTAGTAAACTATGCCCGCCTTCGTGGTGAAAGAACGATGGAAGAACGTCTTGCGGCTGAAATCATTGACGCAGCAAACAACACAGGTGCGGCAGTGAAAAAGCGTGAAGATACACATAAAATGGCTGAAGCGAATAGAGCATTTGCACATTATCGCTGGTAATAAACATAATATTTATCAATACCCATGAAGGAAGGAGAAATTACCCGATGCCAAGAGAGTTCTCCTTAGAAAAAACTCGCAATATCGGTATTATGGCGCACATTGATGCTGGTAAGACGACAACAACTGAGAGAATTTTGTTCTATACAGGCCGCATTCACAAAATCGGGGAGACTCACGAAGGAGCTTCCCAAATGGACTGGATGGAGCAAGAACAAGAACGCGGTATTACCATTACATCTGCCGCTACAACAGCTCAATGGAAGGGACATCGGATCAATATTATTGATACGCCAGGGCACGTAGACTTCACGGTTGAAGTTGAACGTTCTTTGAGAGTCCTAGACGGAGCAGTTGCAGTTCTTGATGCTCAGTCTGGCGTTGAGCCGCAAACGGAAACAGTTTGGCGCCAAGCAACAACATACGGAGTGCCGCGCATTGTATTTGTTAACAAAATGGATAAAATCGGCGCAGACTTTTTATACTCTGTCAAAACACTTCACGATCGCTTAGAGGCTAACGCACACCCTATTCAGCTCCCGATTGGAGCAGAAGATCAATTTGAAGGTATCATTGACCTTGTGGAAATGAAAGCATATTACTATCTGGATGATCTAGGTACGCGTTCGGAAGCTCGTGAAATTCCAGACGAGTATAAAGAACAAGCAGAAGAGCTGCACACTCGATTGATTGAAGCAGTTGCAGAGCTTGATGAAGAATTGATGATGAAGTACCTTGAAGGAGAGGAAATTTCCGTTGACGAGCTGAAAGCAGCTATCCGTAAAGGTACTTGTAACGTTGAGTTTTATCCTGTTTTATGCGGCTCAGCTTTTAAAAACAAAGGCGTGCAGCTAATGCTGGATGCGGTAATTGATTACTTGCCATCGCCAATCGATGTGCCACCGATAAAAGGCGTCATCCCTGATACAGAGGAAGAAACAGTTCGCAAATCAAGCGACGATGAACCATTTGCTGCATTGGCGTTTAAAGTAATGACAGACCCATATGTAGGAAAATTAACTTTCTTCCGCGTATATTCAGGAACATTAAGTTCCGGTTCATACGTATCCAATTCCACAAAAGGTAAACGTGAACGGATTGGACGTATTCTACAAATGCACGCGAATCACCGCGAAGAAATTCCAATGGTATATGCAGGTGATATTGCTGCTGCAGTTGGTTTAAAAGATACAACAACTGGAGATACTCTATGTGATGAAAACCATCCGGTTATTTTAGAATCGATGGAGTTTCCAGAGCCTGTTATCAGAGTTGCGATTGAACCTAAATCAAAAGCAGACCAAGACAAAATGTCAACAGCATTGCAAAAACTATCTGAAGAAGACCCAACATTCAAATCGCATACGGATCCGGAAACTGGCCAAACAATTATTGCCGGTATGGGCGAACTTCACCTTGACATTATCGTTGACCGTATGAAACGTGAATTTAAAGTTGAGTGTAATGTCGGTGCGCCACAAGTTGCGTATCGCGAAACATTCCGCTCATCCGCACAAGTTGAAGGTAAATTCGTACGTCAATCAGGCGGACGCGGACAATACGGTCACGTTTGGATCGAATTCAGTCCAAATGAAGAAGGAAAAGGATTTGAATTCGAAAACGCAATTGTCGGTGGTGTCGTTCCACGCGAGTACATTCCAGCGGTTCAGGCTGGTTTGGAAGATGCTATGCAAAACGGTGTGCTTGCAGGCTATCCGTTAATTGACATTAAAGCTAAACTTTTTGATGGGTCTTACCACGATGTTGACTCAAGTGAGATGGCATTTAAAATTGCCGCTTCACTTGCCCTTAAAAATGCTGCTCAAAAATGTAACCCGGTACTCCTTGAGCCAATTATGAAAGTTGAAGTAATTGTACCTGAAGAGTACATGGGAGACATCATGGGTGATATCACTTCACGCCGTGGACGTGTGGAAGGAATGGAAGCACGTGGAAATGCACAAGTTGTAAAAGCAATGGTTCCACTTGCTGAAATGTTTGGTTATGCAACCGCACTTCGTTCCAATACACAAGGACGCGGTACATTTACGATGCACTTCGATCATTACGAAGAGGTGCCTAAAAACATTGCAGAAGAAATTATCAAAAAAAATAAAGGCGAATAATTGATTTTCAACCATTGTTCAAGTATAAATACTTATGTAGCCCTTGGATGCGGATGCACTTGCGCCGCCTCCAAGTATTCTATATATTTATTTAAAATGAAACATATTTTTTTAAGGAGGAAAAATTACTTATGGCTAAAGCGAAATATGAACGCTCTAAACCACATGTTAACATTGGTACAATCGGCCACGTTGACCATGGTAAAACTACTTTGACTGCAGCTATTACTACTGTTCTTGCAAAACAAGGTAAAGCTGAAGCTCGTGCATATGATCAAATTGACGGTGCTCCAGAAGAGCGTGAACGCGGAATCACGATTTCAACTGCACACGTAGAATACGAAACTGACAACCGCCACTATGCACACGTTGACTGCCCTGGACACGCAGACTATGTTAAAAACATGATCACTGGTGCTGCTCAAATGGACGGCGCTATCCTAGTTGTTTCTGCTGCTGACGGTCCTATGCCGCAAACTCGTGAGCACATTCTTTTATCTCGCCAAGTAGGTGTGCCTTACATCGTTGTATTCTTAAACAAATGCGACATGGTAGACGACGAAGAATTATTAGAACTAGTTGAAATGGAAGTTCGTGACCTTCTTTCTGAATATGACTTCCCTGGCGACGATGTACCTGTTATCAAAGGTTCTGCGCTTAAAGCACTTGAAGGAGATGCTGAATGGGAAGAAAAAATCATTGAATTAATGAACGCAGTTGACGAATACATCCCAACTCCAGAACGCGATACAGAAAAACCTTTCATGATGCCTGTTGAAGACGTATTCTCTATCACTGGTCGCGGTACAGTTGCAACTGGTCGTGTAGAACGCGGCGTTGTAAAAGTTGGTGACGAAGTAGAAATCGTTGGTTTAGCTGAAGAATCTAAGAAAACAACTGTTACTGGTGTTGAAATGTTCCGTAAGCTTCTTGATCAAGCTGAAGCTGGAGACAACATCGGTGCTTTACTTCGCGGTATCGCACGTGACGAAGTAGAACGCGGCCAAGTTTTAGCAAAACCTGGTTCTATCACACCGCACAAAAAATTCAAAGCACAAGTTTACGTTCTTTCTAAAGAAGAAGGTGGACGTCATACTCCATTCTTCTCTAACTACCGTCCACAATTCTATTTCCGTACTACAGACGTAACTGGAATTATCACTCTTCCAGAAGGCGTAGAAATGGTAATGCCTGGAGATAACGTTGAAATGACTGTTGAACTCATTTCTCCAGTTGCGATTGAAGACGGTACGAAATTCTCTATCCGCGAAGGCGGTCGTACTGTAGGTGCAGGATCTGTTTCAGCTATCCTTGACTAATTGAAAAAAGCGAGTCGAATAGGCTCGCTTTTTTTATTATAAATATGAAGTCTGCAAAGCATTAACTTTTAAAGAAACAACACTAAATTTTATAGGAAATCCTGAATTTTTCTTGCATTAGACACCTGTTTTTTATATAATGTATACCGTTGGTCTTTGACTGCGATGAAGCGGGAGGTTGCTGATACACCCGGCCGCTTTGCCATGGCGGGCGTACAGGAAATTCTCGTGGAGAATTGTCTATGGAAAGTAGGCGAAAAGGAGGGAAAATAATGGCAAAACAAAAAATTCGAATTCGATTAAAAGCGTATGATCACAGAATCCTTGATCAATCTGCCGAAAAAATTGTGGAAACTGCAAAACGTTCGGGAGCAAATGTTTCTGGTCCAATTCCGCTACCGACTGAAAAAACAGTTTATACAATTCTTCGAGCAGTGCACAAATATAAAGATTCTCGTGAACAATTTGAAATGCGTACACATAAACGTTTAATCGATATTGTCAACCCTACACCGCAAACGGTTGATGCGTTAATGCGTTTAGATTTGCCTTCTGGTGTAGACATTGAAATTAAACTGTAACGATAGATTAAAACATTTGAAATTTAGGAGGTGTGACTCATGACCAAAGGAATCTTAGGAAGAAAAATTGGAATGACGCAAGTATTTGCAGAAAACGGTGAATTAATTCCTGTTACTGTAGTTGAAGCATCCCCAAACGTCGTTCTTCAAAAGAAGACTGTTGAAACAGACGGCTACGATGCGATTCAACTAGGTTTTGAAGACAAGCGTGAAAAGCTTGCAAACAAGCCGGAAAAAGGTCACGCTGCAAAAGCAAATACTGCTCCTAAGCGCTTCATTCGTGAAGTTAGAGGTGCTAATGTAGACGAGTATGAAATTGGTCAAGAGGTTAAAGTAGACATTTTTTCTGCTGGGGAACTTGTTGATGTGACAGGTATTTCTAAAGGGAAAGGATTTCAAGGTGCGATTAAACGTCACGGACAATCACGTGGCCCAATGTCTCACGGTTCACGGTACCACCGTCGTCCTGGTTCAATGGGAGCCATTGCACCAAACCGTGTTTTTAAATCAAAAGAACTTCCTGGAAGAATGGGCGGTGAACGCGTAACCGTTCAAAATCTTGAAGTTGTAAAAGTAGATGCTGAACGCAATCTTCTTTTAATCAAAGGGAATGTTCCGGGACCGAAAAAATCATTAGTTATTATTAAATCTGCAGTAAAAGCGAAGTAATTTCAACAGGAAAGGAGGAAACGGAAAAATGCCGAAAGTTACGTTATATAACCAAAACGGATCAGCAGTTGGCGAAATCGAATTAAATGATTCTGTTTTTGGTATTGAGCCGAATAAACACGTATTATTTGAAGCTGTCATTATGCAAAGAGCTTCTCAAAGACAAGGCACTCATAAAGTAAAAAACCGTTCTGAAGTTAGTGGCGGTGGCCGTAAGCCATGGCGTCAAAAAGGTACAGGACGCGCACGTCAGGGATCCATCCGTTCACCTCAATGGCGCGGAGGTGGGACAGTATTTGGACCAACACCTCGCACATATGCATACAAATTACCGAAAAAAGTCCGCCGCTTAGCAATCAAATCAGCTTTATCTTCTAAAGTTCAAGAGAACAATATTGTTGTATTAGAAGATTTAGTGTTGGAAGCTCCAAAAACGAAAGAAATGGCTGGAATTCTCAAAGGGCTTTCCGTTGACAGAAAAGCGCTGATTGTAACAGGAGACGAAAACGAAAATGTAATCCTGTCTGCACGCAATATTCCAGGTGTAACAGTTGTTACGGCTAATGGAATCAACGTGTTGGATGTGTTGAACCATGATAAACTTGTTATTACAAAAGCAGCGGTGGAAAAAGTAGAGGAGGTGCTTGGATAATGAAGGATCCTCGAGATATTATTAAGCGCCCCATCATCACTGAACGTTCAATGGATCTAGTAGCTGACAAAAAATATACATTTGAAGTAGATGTGAAAGCAAACAAAACAGAAGTGAAGGACGCTATTGAAAAAATTTTCGATGTCAAAGTTGAAAAAGTCAACATTATGAATTACAAAGGAAAACTTAAACGTGTTGGCCGGTTCAGCGGTTTGACAAATCGCCGTAAAAAAGCAATCGTGAAATTAACGGCAGACAGCAAAGAAATCGAATTGTTCGAAGCATAATTTTGAAAGTGAAGGAGGGAAACTGAGATGGCGATTAAAAAATATAAACCAACCTCTAACGGTCGCCGCGGCATGACAGTATCTGATTTTGCTGAAATCACTACTGACAAGCCGGAAAAGTCGTTGCTTGCTCCGCTTCATAAAAAAGCAGGACGCAACAACCAAGGTAAGCTAACTGTTCGTCATCAAGGCGGAGGCCATAAACGTCAATATCGTATTATTGATTTTAAGCGCGATAAAGATGGAATACCAGGACGCGTTGCTACTATTGAGTACGATCCAAACCGCTCCGCAAACATTGCATTAATTAACTATGTTGACGGAGAAAAACGCTATATTCTGGCTCCTAAAAACTTAAAAGTAGGAATGGAAGTAATGTCAGGACCTACAGCTGATATTAAAGTTGGAAACGCACTTCCTCTTCAAAATATCCCAGTAGGTACTGTCATTCATAACATCGAATTAAAACCAGGAAAAGGCGGACAATTGGTTCGTTCTGCAGGTACTTCAGCTCAAGTGCTGGGTAAAGAAGGAAAATATGTATTAGTTCGTTTAGCTTCTGGTGAGGTCCGCATGATTTTGGCAACTTGCCGTGCCACTGTCGGCCAAGTAGGGAATGAGCAGCATGAATTAATTAATATTGGTAAAGCAGGACGTTCCCGCTGGTTAGGCAAACGTCCAACAGTTCGCGGATCTGTTATGAACCCTAGCGATCACCCGCACGGTGGGGGAGAAGGAAAAGCACCTATTGGTCGTAAATCTCCTATGACGCCTTGGGGTAAACCGACTCTTGGGTTTAAAACTCGCAAAAAGAAAAACAAATCCGATAAATTTATCGTTCGCCGTCGTAAAAAATAACGGGGTTGTTCTACGGTTCATCAGAACCGTAGCGCAATCACGAAGGGAGGTAACATTATGGGTCGTAGCTTAAAAAAAGGACCATTCTGCGATGATCATTTAATGAAAAAAATCGAAAAATTAAATGAAACTGGAAGCAAACAAGTTATCAAAACTTGGTCTCGCCGTTCAACTATTTTCCCATCTTTCATCGGTCATACCATTGCGGTCTATGATGGAAGAAAACATGTTCCGGTATACATTACTGAAGACATGGTAGGACATAAGCTTGGAGAGTTTGCTCCAACTCGTACTTACAGAGGCCATGCCGGCGATGACAAGAAGACAAAACGCTAATATGAGAGGAGGATTTTAGGATGCAGGCTAAAGCTGTTGCGAGAACAGTACGAATTGCTCCTCGTAAAGCTCGTTTAGTTATTGACTTGATCCGAGGAAAGCAAGTTGGTGAGGCAATTGCCATTCTTCGCCATACACCTAAAGCTGCTTCACCAATTATTGAAAAAGTGTTAAAATCGGCTGTTGCAAATGCAGAGCATAACTATGACATGGACGGAAACAATTTATATATTGAAAAGGCTTATGTTGATGAAGGACCAACTTTGAAACGCTTTAGACCACGTGCACAAGGTAGAGCGAGCCAAATCAACAAACGCACAAGCCATATTACGATCATTGTTTCGGAAAAAAAGGAGGGATAATTAGTGGGTCAAAAGGTAAATCCAGTCGGTCTTCGAATTGGCATCATTCGTGATTGGGAATCGAAATGGTATGCAGAAAAAGATTATGCAGACCTGTTACATGAAGACCTCAAAATTCGTGAATACATTAATAAACGTTTAAGCGATGCATCCGTTTCCCGCATTGAAATTGAACGTGCGGCAAACCGTTTAAATATCACTATCCACACAGCTAAGCCAGGAATGGTTATCGGTAAAGGTGGTACAGAGGTCGAAGCTTTAAGAAAGGCTTTGAACCAACTAACTGGCAAACGTGTGCACATTAATATTTTAGAAATTAAAAAAGCTGATTTAGATGCAAAACTTGTTGCGGAAAATATTGCACGTCAGCTAGAAAACCGCGCTTCGTTCCGTCGTGTTCAAAAACAAGCGATCCAACGTGCAATGCGCGCAGGTGCATTAGGTATTAAAACAATGGTATCCGGCCGTCTTGGTGGTGCAGATATCGCACGTTCTGAACATTACAGTGAAGGAACGGTACCGCTTCATACTCTTCGTGCAGACATCGATTACGGAACTGCAGAAGCGGATACAACGTACGGAAAATTAGGCGTAAAAGTTTGGATTTATCGTGGAGAAGTTCTTCCAGCTAAAAAGAACAATGAGGAAGGAGGCAAATAATTATGTTAATGCCGAAACGCGTAAAATATCGTAGAGAACATCGCGGGAAAATGCGCGGACGTGCAAAAGGCGGCACTGAAGTTCATTTCGGTGAATATGGCATTCAAGCTCTTGAGCCTGCTTGGATCACCAACAGACAAATTGAAGCAGCACGTATCGCGATGACGCGTTATATGAGACGTGGCGGAAAAGTTTGGATTAAAATTTTCCCGTCTAAACCATACACGGCTAAACCTTTAGAAGTACGGATGGGTTCCGGTAAAGGGGCACCTGAAGGCTGGGTTGCTGTAGTGAAGCCGGGCAAAGTATTGTTCGAGGTTGCGGGTGTTTCTGAAGAAGTTGCACGTGAAGCACTGCGTCTTGCATCTCATAAATTACCGATCAAAACAAAATTTGTAAAACGTGAAGAAATTGGTGGTGAATCAAATGAAAGCTAAAGAAATTCGTGATCTAACCACTGCCGAAATTGAACAAAAAGTGAAATCTTTAAAAGAAGAATTGTTTAACTTGCGCTTCCAGCTTGCGACTGGTCAGCTTGAAAATACTGCCCGCATCCGTGAAGTACGCAAAACGATTGCTAGAATGAAAACTATTATTCGCGAAAGAGAAATTGCTGCAAACAAATAATCGTGAGAGGAGGTTTGCCAAATGAGTGAACGCAACAAGCGCAAAGTTTATACTGGACGCGTCGTGTCGGATAAAATGGATAAGACCATCACTGTTCTTGTTGAAACTTATAAAAAACACCCGCTTTATGGAAAACGCGTGAAATATTCTAAAAAGTTCAAAGCTCATGATGAGCAAAACAAAGCGAAAGTCGGCGATATCGTTCGCATTATGGAAACTCGCCCGCTATCTGCAACAAAACGTTTCCGTTTAGTTGAAATTGTAGAAGAAGCAGTTATTATTTAATTTGGTTCGGATGAAAAAAATTCCGAAGGGAGGTCACGAACATGATTCAACAAGAATCTCGTTTAAAAGTTGCTGATAACTCTGGTGCACGTGAATTGTTAACAATTAAAGTTCTTGGCGGATCTGGTCGTAAAACAGCAAATATCGGTGATATTATTGTCGGTACGGTTAAACAAGCAACACCAGGAGGCGTTGTTAAAAAAGGTGATGTAGTAAAAGCTGTTGTTGTGCGTACAAAACGTGGTGTGCGCCGTCCTGACGGTTCGTACATTCGTTTTGACGAAAACGCATGCGTCATCATCCGCGAAGACAAAAGCCCAAGAGGTACTCGTATTTTTGGACCGGTTGCGCGTGAACTTCGCGATAAAAACTTTATGAAAATCGTTTCTCTTGCTCCAGAAGTACTTTAATTATGAGTTTGGCTTACCAAGGAGGTGTGTAATCGATGCATGTTAAGAAGGGTGACAAAGTAATGGTGATCGCCGGAAAAGATAAAGGAAAACAAGGCGTGATCCTTGCAGCATATCCGAAAAAGAACCGCGTGCTTGTGGAAGGCGTGAACATCGTGAAAAAACATGCGAAGCCTTCTCAAGATAATCCACAAGGCGGAATTATCAGTAAAGAAGCGCCTATTCATGTATCAAATGTAATGCCATTAGATCCAAAAACAGGTGAACCGACTCGTGTCGGTTATAAAATTGTGGACGGCAAAAAGGTGCGTGTAGCAAAAAAATCAGGTGAAATTTTAGATAAATAATTTGGAAGGGAGGTCTATTTATGAACCGCCTTAAAGAAAAATACGTAAAAGAAATCATACCTGCACTAATGAACAAGTTTAACTATAAATCTGTTATGCAAGTTCCTAAAATCGAAAAAATTGTCATCAATATGGGCGTCGGTGATGCAGTCCAAAATGCGAAAGCGCTGGACAGTGCTGTTGAAGAATTAACTCTCATTTCTGGTCAAAAACCTGTAGTGACTCGTGCGAAAAAATCCATTGCCGGCTTCCGGCTTCGTGAAGGAATGCCGATCGGCTGCAAAGTTACGCTTCGTGGAGAGCGTATGTACGATTTCTTTGACAAATTGATTTCCGTTTCTTTACCACGTGTGCGCGACTTCCGTGGTGTATCTAAAAAATCATTTGATGGCCGCGGCAATTATACGCTTGGTATTAGAGAACAACTTATTTTCCCAGAAATTGATTACGATAAAGTAAATAAAGTAAGAGGTATGGATATCGTAATCGTTACAACAGCAAAAACCGATGAAGAGGCTCGCGAGCTATTAACTCTGTTCGGCATGCCGTTCCAAAATAATCGCTAATTTAGATTGGAGGCGAAAATGTGGCTAAAAAGTCAATGATTGCGAAACAAAAACGCAAGCAAAAATTTAAAGTGCGTGAATACACACGCTGTGAACGCTGCGGCCGTCCGCATGCAGTCATCCGCAAATTTAAGCTTTGCCGTATTTGTTTCCGTGAACTTGCTTACAAAGGTCAGATCCCTGGCGTGAAAAAAGCTAGTTGGTAGTATCGATAAATGGGAAGGAGGTTATTTATAATGGTGATGACAGATCCTATTGCAGATATGCTTACTCGCATTCGCAATGCGAACATGGTTCGTCATGAAAAACTGGAAGTTCCTGCTTCCAAAATTAAACGGGAAATTGCTGAAATTTTAAAGCGTGAAGGGTTTATTCGCGATTATGAATATATTGAAGATAATAAACAAGGTATTTTGCGCATTTTCTTAAAGTACGGGCCTAACAACGAACGTGTTATAACTGGCCTTAAACGAATCAGCAAACCAGGCTTGCGCGTTTATGCAAAAGCTAATGAAGTGCCACGTGTGTTGAATGGATTAGGAATAGCAATCGTTTCGACTTCTCAAGGCGTTTTAACTGATAAAGAAGCGCGCGCGAAGCAAACAGGCGGAGAAGTGCTCGCATACGTTTGGTAATTTTTTAACACGAAATGGAGGTGTCATTCATGTCACGTGTAGGGAAAAAACCGCTTGAAATTCCTTCAGGTGTCACTGTTACGATTAATGGAAATACAGTAACAGTAAAAGGACCAAAAGGAGAATTAACCCGTACATTTCATCCAGATATGGATATAAAAGTTGAAGATCAAGTATTAACTGTTACTCGTCCATCTGACAATAAAGAGCACCGTGCTCTTCACGGGACGACTCGCAGCCTTCTTGCCAATATGGTTGAAGGTGTTTCCAAAGGCTTTGAAAAAAGTTTAGAACTGATCGGGGTCGGATACCGTGCATCAAAATCAGGAAAGAAACTAGTATTGAATGTCGGATACTCTCATCCAGTCGAATATGAACCTGAACAAGGCATTGAAATCGACGTTCCTTCTCAAACAAAAATCGTCGTTAAAGGTACAGATAAAGAGCGTGTTGGCGCAGTCGCTGCAAATATTCGTGCGGTTCGTCCGCCTGAACCATATAAAGGAAAAGGCATCCGCTATGAAGGAGAATATGTGCGCCGCAAAGAAGGTAAGACTGCTAAGTAATGCCGCATAAAGAAAGAAAGGAGTGACGTAGATGATTACAAAACCTAGTAAAAATGCGGTTCGCAAAACTAGACATGCACGCGTGCGTTCAAAGGTTTCCGGTACAGCCGCTCGCCCGCGTTTAAACGTATACCGCTCCAACAAGCACATTTATGCTCAAGTGATTGATGATACAAATCACCAAACGCTTGTGAGTGCTTCTACTTTGGATAAAGAGCTTAACTTGGAATCAACTGGGAATGTAGAGGCTGCTCAAAAGGTCGGCGAACTTGTTGCAAAACGTGCGCTTGAAAAAGGTATTAAATCTGTTGTGTTTGACCGTGGTGGATATTTATATCATGGACGTGTGAAGGCTTTAGCTGATGCAGCTCGCGAAGTTGGCCTTGAATTTTAATTGACAAAGGAGGGAAAAGTGATGCGTCGTATTGATCCAAGCAAACTTGAACTTGAAGAACGTGTTGTTACCGTAAACCGTGTTGCAAAAGTAGTAAAAGGTGGCCGTCGTTTCCGTTTTGCTGCTCTTGTTGTTGTCGGAGACAAAAACGGTCATGTAGGTTTCGGAACTGGTAAAGCGCAAGAAGTTCCTGATGCTATCCGCAAAGCAATTGAAGATGCAAAGAAAAACTTAATTGAAGTACCAATTGTAGGTACGTCCATTCCACACGAAGTAATCGGTAAATTCGGTGCAGGAAAGATTCTCTTGAAACCTGCTGTTGAAGGTACGGGGGTTATCGCTGGAGGACCTGTCCGTGCAGTACTTGAATTAGCAGGTGTTCACGATATCTTATCTAAATCTTTAGGCTCCAATACACCGATTAATATGGTTCGGGCAACAGTTGACGGGTTAAAGCAGCTGAAGCGTGTAGAAGATGTTGCTAAACTTCGTGGAAAAACGGTTGAAGAACTGTTAGGATAAGGAGGGAAAGACAATGGCAAAAAAATTGGCGATTACCCTCAAAAAGAGTGTAATTGGTCGTCCTGAAGACCAAAGAATAACCGTTAAAACATTAGGCTTGCGGAAATTGCATCAAACAGTTGTTCATAATGACAATCCGGCAATTCGCGGAATGATCAATAAAGTGTCACATCTCGTGAAAGTGGAAGAACAATAATCAAATAAGGAGGTGCCAAGGTTATGAAGCTTCATGAATTAAAACCGGCAGAAGGTTCTCGTAAAGAGCGGAATCGTGTTGGTCGCGGTATTGGTTCAGGTAATGGAAAAACTGCTGGACGTGGTCAAAAAGGACAAAATGCCCGATCTGGCGGTGGAGTTCGGCCTGGATTTGAAGGCGGTCAAACTCCTCTATTCCGTCGTTTGCCAAAACGTGGGTTTACAAACATTAACCGCAAAGAATATCAAGTTGTGAACTTGGACAAATTGAATCGTTTTGAAGACGGTACGGAAATTACTCCAGAGCTTCTTTTGGAAACAGGTGTTGTAAGCAAACTGAAAGCAGGTATTAAAGTGCTTGGAGACGGTAAATTAGAGAAAAAATTAACGGTTAAAGCACACAAATTTTCTGCTTCAGCAAAAGAGGCAATTGAAGCCGCCGGCGGTTCTGCTGAGGTGATTTAATGTTCAAGGCAATCTCCAATTTTATGCGCGTGGGTGACATTCGCAATCGAATCTTGTTCACCCTTCTTATGCTGGTAATTTTCCGGATCGGCACTTTTATCCCTGTCCCGGGTGTGAACGCAGACGTACTAAAAGCACAAGACCAATTGAACGTATTTGGCGTTTTGAACATTTTTGGAGGCGGGGCATTGCAAAACTTCTCCATTTTAGCAATGGGGATTATGCCTTACATTACTGCTTCAATCATTGTTCAGCTTCTGCAAATGGACGTTGTACCGAAATTTACAGAGTGGTCGAAGCAGGGTGAAGTAGGCCGCAGAAAGCTTGCCCAATTCACGCGTTATTTAACAATTATTTTAGGATTTATTCAAGCGCTGGCAATGTCATATGGCTTTAATAATATGGCCGGCGGTCTGTTAATCATAAACCCTGGCATTGGAAACTATTTGTTGATCGCACTTGTTTTAACTGCGGGAACAGCCTTTTTAATGTGGCTTGGTGAGCAAATTACCGCAAAAGGCGTTGGGAACGGTATTTCTATTATTATCTTTGCTGGGATTGCTGCCGGCATTCCAACGGCAGTAAACCAAATTTATGCTCAACAATTTGCGGATGTTGGCGATCAGCTATTTTTAAGAATTGTAACTGTCGTTTTGCTTGTTCTTGCCGTTTTATTAGTTGTTGTAGCTGTTATTTTCGTTCAACAAGCATTCCGAAAAATTCCGATTCAGTATGCAAAGCGGCTTGCAGGTAGAAGTCCGGTTGGGGGACATTCAACGCATCTCCCATTGAAGGTTAACTCTGCTGGAGTCATTCCAGTCATTTTTGCAGTATCGTTTATTGTTACCCCCACTACGATTGCATCGTTCTTTGGACCAAATGATGTAACAAGATGGATTCAAAAAACATTTGATTACACGCAACCTATCGGGATGATCATCTACGTTGCATTAATTATCGCTTTCGCTTATTTCTATACATTTGTTCAAGTGAACCCGGAGCAAATGGCTGAAAATTTGCAGAAGCAAGGCGGCTATATACCGGGTATAAGACCAGGAAAAAGTACACAAGAGTACGTAACGAAAATTTTATACCGTTTAACATTTGTCGGTTCTATTTTTCTAGCAGTTGTCTCAATACTTCCTGTCTTTTTTATAAAATTTGCTGACTTGCCTTCTTCAGCACAAATAGGTGGAACAAGTCTCTTGATCGTTGTCGGTGTCGCTTTGGAAACTATGAAGCAGCTTGAGAGCCAGCTTGTCAAACGTCATTACAAAGGTTTTATGAAATAAGAGGTTGTGGGGCGATGAATGTCCCATTCCCTCGAAAAGCGTTTGAGGGGGAGAGTCCATGAATTTAGTATTAATGGGGCTGCCTGGGGCAGGAAAAGGAACACAGGCTGAAAAAATTGTTGAAAAATACAACATCCCGCATATCTCAACAGGAGATATGTTCAGAGCAGCTATAAAAGATGGAACCGAGTTAGGGTTACAAGCGAAGTCTTATATGGATAAAGGCGAATTAGTGCCGGATGAAGTTACGATTGGTATTGTTCGGGAAAGATTAGGCAAGAATGATACTGATAAAGGCTTTTTATTGGATGGTTTTCCGCGCACCGTTGCTCAAGCGGAGGCTTTGGAGCAAATTTTAAAAGAGCTTAATAAAGAAATTGATTATGTTATCAACATTCATGTTGACCAAGAAATTTTAATGGAACGGCTAACAGGACGAAGAATTTGCAAAAATTGCGGTGCAACGTACCATCTTGTATTCAATCCGCCAAAAGAAGAAGGAATTTGTGATAAGTGCGGAGGAAATTTATATCAACGAGCTGATGATAACGCTGAAACCGTTGGAAACCGTTTGGAAGTGAATTTGAAGCAGACGAAACCGCTGCTTGATTTCTATAAATCTAAAGGCTATTTGAAAAATATTGACGGTCAGCAAGAGATTAACAAAGTATTTGAAGATATTTGCAACTTGCTTGGAGGCTTGGGTGAATGATTATTTGCAAAACAAAGCGCGAAATTGAAATTATGCGCGAGGCTGGACGGATTGTTGCTTTAACTCACCAAGAACTCCAGAAATATATTCAGCCTGGTATTACAACAAAAGAACTGGACAGTATTGCTGAAAAGTTTATACGTGAACATGATGCAATCCCCTCATTTAAAGGGTATAATGGTTTTCGCGGCAGTATTTGCACTTCCGTGAATGAAGAGCTTGTTCACGGAATACCTGGAGACCGTGTATTGCGTGATGGAGATATTATTAGTATTGACATTGGTGCGAAATACAACGGCTATCACGGGGACTCTGCATGGACTTATCCTGTCGGTACAATTTCCGAAGAAACACAGAAATTGCTTGATGTTACAAAAGAATCTTTATATAAAGGATTAGAAGAAGCAAAACCAGGGGGAAGACTTTCGAACATTTCTCATGCCATTCAAGTTTACGTCGAATCTCACGGTTTTTCCATTGTTCGTGAATACGTAGGTCATGGCGTAGGGCAAGACTTGCATGAGGATCCTCAAATTCCGCATTATGGTCCACCGAACAAAGGGCCAAGGCTGAAGCCCGGTATGGTTTTAGCGATTGAGCCTATGGTCAATGCGGGAAGCCGTTATGTCAGAACGTTAGCTGATAATTGGACTGTCGTGACTGTAGATGGCAAAATGTGTGCTCATTTTGAACATACAATTGCCATTACTGATACAGGTTATGAAATTTTAACAACACCCTAAGTGAAGGTGATGTGCGTGAGTGATCCTGAGTCGAGTCCGCAAATAGGTCAGTTTGTCTTGATTACGAAAGGGAGAGAAGCTGGCAAATATGCGATTGTCGTGAAAATTCTCGATGATCGATTCGTATTGATTGCCGATGGAGAAAAGCGAAAGTTTCATTCTCCAAAGAAAAAAAACATCCATCATCTTGAATTTTTTGATTGCGTATCTCCGGAAGTTCAGAACAGTATATTGGAAACTGGCCGTGTGACAAATGGCAAACTTCGATATGCAATAAGCCGATTTGTCAATGAACAAGTTACTGATTTGAGGAAGGGAGACAATTGAATGGCGAAAGACGATGTCATTGAAGTAGAGGGTACCGTTGTTGAGACGTTGCCTAACGCGATGTTTAAAGTAGAGTTGGAAAATGGTCATACCGTGCTGGCTCATGTTTCTGGAAAAATTAGAATGCATTTTATTCGTATTTTGCCGGGTGATAAAGTAACGGTTGAATTATCACCATATGATTTAACCCGCGGAAGAATTACGTATCGATATAAATAATTTGCACTCCGGATTATTAAGGAGGTTGGATAAACATGAAAGTAAGACCATCAGTGAAACCTATATGCGAAAAATGTAAAGTCATTCGCAGAAAAGGAAAAGTTATGGTTATTTGCGAAAATCCAAAACATAAACAAAAACAAGGTTAATTTTTGAAGGAGGTGCTCATATTATGGCGCGTATTGCTGGTGTAGATATTCCACGCGATAAACGCATTGTCATTTCTTTAACTTATATTTACGGAATCGGTCGTTCAACAGCTCAAAAAATATTAGCTGAAGCTGGAGTTTCCGAAGATACTCGTGTTCGTGATTTAACAGAAGAAGAATTAGGAAGAATCCGTGACATTGTCGACACTTATAAAGTGGAAGGAGATCTTCGACGGGAAGTTTCTCTAAACATTAAGCGTCTCATTGAAATTGGCTGCTACCGTGGTATCCGACATCGCCGTGGTTTGCCTGTTCGAGGCCAAAATACGAAAAACAACGCACGTACTCGTAAAGGACCGCGCCGTACGGTTGCTAACAAGAAAAAATAAGTAAAGGAGGTTAACTGTAAATGGCTCGTAAAACAAATACTCGCAAACGCCGCGTAAAAAAGAATATTGAGACAGGCATCGCACATATTCGATCAACCTTTAACAACACGATTGTCACTATTACTGATGTGCACGGCAATGCAATTGCTTGGTCAAGTGCCGGTGCATTAGGATTTAAAGGTTCTCGTAAGTCAACTCCGTTTGCTGCACAGATGGCAGCTGAAGCAGCTGCTAAAGCTTCTATGGAGCACGGAATGAAATCATTAGAGGTTTCTGTAAAAGGACCTGGCGCAGGCCGCGAAGCTGCGATTCGTGCTCTTCAAGCAGCAGGTCTTGAAGTGACATCTATTAAAGACGTCACACCTGTTCCACATAATGGATGCCGTCCGCCAAAACGTCGTCGTGTGTAATTTATCTGTATATATTTTGTAACCCTGTCAATAATGGGTTATGATACAGTTATAGATTCTAGCATTTATTAAGATGTTGTTTGTGCACATTCGGGACTTTATGATTGGGGAATTTCGGTTAGACGCGTTTTCTCTTCTTTGTCTAGCCGGGGTTTCGACGTTTTGAAGGAGGGTTTTATTTAGAATGATTGAAATTGAAAAACCAAAAATCGAAACGGTTGAAATCAGTGATGACGCGAAATATGGTAAATTCGTTGTCGAGCCACTTGAGCGTGGATATGGTACAACTTTGGGTAACTCCTTACGTCGTATCCTATTATCCTCACTCCCTGGTGCCGCTGTAACATCTGTTCAAATTGACGGCGTCCTCCATGAATTTTCTACAATTGATGGTGTCGTCGAAGATGTTACAACGATTATTTTAAATTTAAAAAAGCTTGCTCTGAAAATTTATTCAGAAGAAGAGAAGACGCTAGAAATTGACGTACAAGGTGAAGGGCCCATTACGGCAGCAGATATAACTCACGATAGCGATGTTGAAATATTAAATCCTGATCTTCATATTGCAACTCTTGCGAAAGATGCTCATTTGCGGCTGAGAATGACGGCGAAGCGCGGGAGAGGATACAGCCCGGCTGAAGAAAATAAACGGGAAGATCAACCAATAGGTGTCATCCCAATCGATTCGATTTACACACCCGTTTCTAGAGTTTCTTATCAAGTGGAAAATACACGGGTTGGTCAAGTGACAGATTATGATAAGCTGACAATTGATGTCTGGACAGATGGAAGCATCGGTCCAAAGGAAGCTATCGCACTTGGCTCTAAAATTTTGATGGAGCACTTAAACATTTTCGTTAGCTTAACAGATGAAGCGCAAAATGTTGAAATCATGGTTGAAAAAGAAGAGGACCAAAAAGAAAAAGTGCTTGAAATGACGATTGAGGAACTTGACCTCTCTGTTCGTTCTTATAACTGTTTGAAACGTGCAGGTATTAACACAGTTCAAGAACTTGCGAACAAAACAGAAGAGGACATGATGAAAGTGCGTAATTTAGGACGCAAATCGCTAGAAGAAGTAAAACAAAAATTAGAAGACCTTGGTTTGAGTTTACGAAAAGACGATTAACTGATTTTTCAAAGTCTATATAGATCAACTTCCAACAAAGGAGGGAACATCACATGTCTTATAGAAAATTAGGACGTACTAGTGCGCAGCGTAAAGCAATGCTCCGTGACTTAGCAACGGACTTAATTATTAACGAACGAATTGAAACGACTGAAGCCCGTGCAAAGGAGCTTCGTGCTGTTGTAGAGAAGCTGGTTACTTTAGGTAAACGTGGTGATTTGCATGCTCGTCGCCAAGCAGCACAGTTTATTCGCAATGAGGTTGCGAAAACTGTGACAGTTTCGGGCCAAGACGGAAAGGAAAAAGAAAAACCTTTCTATGCATTGCAAAAATTATTTGATGAAGTGGCACCACGTTACCAAGATCGTCAAGGCGGCTACACACGAATTTTGAAAATGGGTCCTCGCCGTGGTGACGGAGCACCAATGGTTATCATTGAATTCGTGTAATTTAGATATAAATGAACTTCAAGGGCGGGACAGTTGTAATGACTGCATCTATGCCCTTTTTTATTTATCTTCAAGTACTTTACAAAGCGGATTGATTTTCTTTTGGCAGCCTCTGCATCTCATATTATAGACATGATATTCGCGTTTACTTCATCTGTACTTGAGGCGGGAGGAGGGCATCTGTGGAACGGTCGATCATTCAAGTTCAACATGTAACATACCGCTATAATAAAGAAAGTGAAAAGCCTGCACTAACGGATGTTTCCTTTGATGTGTATGAAGGGGAATGGCTGGCCATCGTCGGACACAATGGATCAGGGAAATCAACATTGGCCCGGATGCTAAACGGTCTGCTGCTGCCTGACGAAGGAACCGTTACTGTATCAGGAATCACATTATCAGAAAAAACCATTTGGGATATTCGAAAACGGATTGGAATGGTGTTTCAAAATCCAGATAATCAATTTGTCGGCGCCACTGTACGAGACGATGTCGCTTTTGGTATGGAAAACATAGGTATACCGAGAGAAGAGATGGTAAAACGAATCGAATGGGCGACGAAAATTGTAAAAATGAATGAATTTTTAGAACGGGAGCCTCATCATCTTTCCGGCGGACAAAAGCAGCGGGTCGCGATTGCAGGCGTTTTGGCTGTTCAACCAAGCATTATTGTTTTAGATGAAGCGACTTCAATGCTTGATCCAATTGGACGCCGGGAAGTAATTGAAACCATTTGGTCATTGAAAGAAAAAGGGCTTGTGACGGTCATTTCCATCACCCATGATTTGGAAGAGGCGGCCAAAGCAGATCGGATGATTGTAATGAATGGAGGCAAAAAATTTGCGGAGGGAACTCCGAAAGAAGTGTTTCGCTTGGAAGAGGAGCTGGTAAGCATCGGTTTAGATCTTCCGTTTTCTTACAAGCTGAGCAAACGGCTTCTTGAAAAAGGAGTGCCTTTAGCGACGCGACACCTTAATGTAGAAAGCCTGGTGGACGAATTATGGACATTAAAATCCGACAATTAGAACATCGTTACCAAATGAACACTCCTTTTGAACGGCTCGCTTTGTGTGATATCAATATGGATATCCATGAAGGAACATATTTGGCCGTGATTGGGCATACCGGATCGGGAAAATCAACGATTTTGCAGCATTTAAACGGCCTGCTTTTGCCGACGAAAGGCTCTATTCAACTTGGAGACCGGCTGATTAAGGCAGGAGAAAAACAGAAAAACTTGAAATCTATCCGAAAAAAGGTCGGAATTGTCTTTCAATTCCCAGAGCATCAATTATTCGAAGAAACCGTCGAAAAAGATATAGCATTCGGTCCAATGAATTTTGGCGCATCGTTTGAAGAAGCGAAAAAAAAGGTAAAAGAAGTGCTGCCGCTAGTCGGTCTAGGAGAAGAAATCCTTCATCAATCCCCGTTTGAGCTAAGCGGGGGGCAAATGCGAAGAGTGGCGATTGCAGGTGTTTTAGCGATGGAGCCGGAGGTGCTCGTTTTAGATGAACCGACTGCAGGATTGGATCCAAAAGGCCGAAATGAGATCATGGAGCTTTTTTATCGTCTCCATAAAGAAAAAAAATTAACAACAATATTAGTAACGCATAGCATGGAAGATGCAGCCAAGTACGCTGATGAAATTGCCGTTTTGCACCAAGGGGAATTAAAGATGAAAGGGTCGCCAAAGGAAATATTCCGGTTGACTGGGGAACTGGAGCAGCTTGGGCTCGATTTGCCGGAATCAATTAAATTTGTCATGAAGCTTGAAGAAAAATTTTCTTTAACGGTTGAAGACAAGCCATTGACTTTAGAGGAAACGGCCGATTTCATTGAAGCCCTTTTAAAAGAAGGTGTCGTATATGATCGATAATATCATCATCGGAAAATATGTTCCTGGCAGCACAGTCATTCATCGAATGGATCCCCGTGCAAAACTGCTAACGATTTTTTTATATGTTTTTATCGTCTTTTTTGCCAATAACGGAATCACTTACTTTTTATTAGGATTATTTACGTTCATCATTATTTTGCTGACGAAGCTTCCGTTCTCTTTCTTATGGAACGGTTTAAAACCTGTTATATGGATCGTTGGGTTTACATTTTTGCTGCACATTTTAGTAACAAAAGAAGGGGACATGCTGTTCCGCTTCGGCTTTTTTTCCATTTATGAAGAAGGCTTGCGGCAAGGGTTTTTTATCTCTCTTCGGTTCATTTTCTTAATTTTTATGACAACGACATTGACCTTAACAACAACGCCTATCGAAATAACGGATGGAATGGAAAGTCTGTTAAAGCCTTTTAAAAAATTTAAACTTCCTGTCCATGAACTAGCATTAATGATGTCTATTTCTCTTCGCTTTATACCGACTCTGCTGGAGGAAACAGAAAAAATTTTAAAGGCGCAAATGGCAAGAGGGGTAGATTTTACATCAGGGCCTGTAAAAGAGCGAATAAAAGCAATCGTTCCTTTGCTTGTACCACTTTTCATCAGCGCTTTTAAGCGGGCGGAAGAGCTTGCTACCGCTATGGAAGCCAGGGGGTATCGCGGAAGTGAAGGACGTACGAAAATCAGGCAGCTGAAATGGGGAGCGATTGATTCCATTATGATGGCCTCTATCCTGCTGTTATCAATTATTTTATTACTATTGCGTGCCTAGGAGTTTTAAAAATGAGGATTAAATGCACAGTTTCGTATGATGGATCAGGATTTAGCGGTTATCAGCGCCAGCCCGGCCTCCGGACAGTACAAGGAGAGATTGAGGAAGCATTAATGAAAATCCACAAAGGGGAGCGGATAAAAATTACTGCTTCCGGCAGAACAGACGTCGGCGTGCATGCTGTTGGCCAAGTATTTCATTTTGATACAAGCCTCAAAATTCCGATGGAAAAATGGCCGATTGCTTTGAATACGCTGCTTCCTCAAGATATTTCCATTCAAAATGCAGAGCTTGCCGATCAAGATTTTCATGCTAGATTTTCTGCAAAGAAGAAAGAATACCGCTACCGTTTGTATCGCAGTTTTCATCGAGATGTGTTCCGGCGTCATTATGCATACCATTTTCCAAATCCGTTAAATATTGAAACGATTCGAACTGCCTCCCGTTTCATTATTGGAACACATGATTTTACAAGCTTTTGCTCTTCTAAAACAGAAACGGAAAATAAAGTGAGAACTATTTATGAAGCGGATATATGGGAAGAAGGAGATGAAATTACGTTCCGTTTTGTCGGAAGCGGCTTCCTTTACAATATGGTTCGCATTTTAGTCGGAACATTGATTGAAGTAGGAGAAGGGAAGCGCAAGCCGGAAGAAATAAAACAAATTATCGCAGCCAAAGATAGATCAAGAGCCGGGAAAACAGTTTCTGGATGCGGTCTATATCTTTGGAAAGTTTATTATGACAACTAATCCAGGTGTAACATTTTCTTGACATTCATATCTTAAAAAGATAAGATAACATATGGTATGTATTTCAAGCCCCACGATTAGCCCCGGAAAATAATCGTGTTTTTGAAATAGACTTTTCGACATGAACGATTAAGGAGGGAAAACAATGCGTACAACGTTTATGGCAAAGCCGCATGAAGTTGAGCGCAAATGGTATGTTGTTGATGCAGCTGGCAAAACTTTAGGACGTCTAGCAAGCGAAGTTGCATCTATCTTACGCGGAAAACACAAACCAACGTTTACACCGCATGTAGATACAGGTGACCACGTAATTATTATTAATGCTGAAAAAATCGAATTAACTGGAAAAAAATTAACAGACAAAATTTATTATCGCCACAGCCAGCATCCTGGTGGTTTAAAATCAAGAACTGCATTAGAAATGCGAAACAACTATCCTGAAAAAATGCTGGAACTTGCTATTCGCGGAATGCTTCCAAAAGGTTCCCTTGGACGCCAAATGTTTAAAAAATTGCATGTTTACAGAGGAAGCGAACATCCTCATCAAGCACAGAAACCAGAAGTTTATGAACTTCGCGGATAATTTAATAAGGAGGTTATCATTTTGGCACAGGTTCAATACTACGGTACCGGTCGTCGCAAAAGCTCTGTTGCCCGTGTTCGGTTAGTTCCTGGTGAAGGCCGTATCGTAATTAATAAACGGAACATTGAAGATTACATTCCAACAAAAGCTTTGATTGAAGATATTAAACAACCGCTTGTTTTAACAGAGACAGTTGGCAATTATGATGTACTAGTAAATGTTAGAGGCGGCGGTTTCACTGGTCAAGCAGGCGCTATTCGCCACGGAATTGCTCGTGCACTTTTACAAGCTGATCCAGAATATCGCGGAACGTTAAAGCGTGCAGGCTTATTAACTCGAGATGCTCGCGTAAAAGAGCGTAAGAAATACGGTCTTAAAGGAGCACGCCGTGCACCGCAATTTTCAAAACGTTAATGATTCGAACCTTAAACCACAACAAATCGTTGTGGTTTTTTATTTGCAATTGGAAAGGAGTGGTTGAATGGAACAGCGTGAACTGAAAAAAATAAAAACAAGGAGGAGATTTTGATGAATGTAATTACAGACTTTAATGAAAGACGGCAGGAAAAAAAGCTTCTCACTGAGCGAAAAATGTTAAAAGATCTCGCAATTCGCAAGTTGAAAAATATGATTGATGAATGGTTTAATCCTTTTTTTCAAAAACGCTTCCATAAAACTGCAATGGAAGAAGAGTGTGTCCACTCGGCCATTGAATCTTTTTTGCTGGGAGCGGCCTACAGCCGGTTCGGATATTACGGAGAATCGATGGAGCAGGCCAATACACGTTGTATACAGGAAGAACAAGAGCTTATTAACAATTTATTTGACAATATTCTTTATTTGGCAAGGGAATCAAATGATGATTTTGTTATGGAATCCATCTATTTGACATGCCAGCACTTTATTCATTATTGGTGGGAAGAAGGGTTTTTAGCTGGTAAAAAGAGATACAAACTAAAGCTTTAAAAGCAGTTCATGCATGGCTCATTTCAACTTCGTTGGAACGGGCTTTTTTTATGCCTAAAAACGGCTTGTGAAAAAATGATTTGACGGGGGCCATTGCTGAATTCGCCTTTTGATTGGCTTTTTTATTTCAAAAAGGAAAAGTTCAGGATTTATTGGCAGTGCTGCTTATTTTTTGCAAGGAAGAATGAAGCAAAATGGTTTTTTATTTCCTATGTGAAATATTACTCGTAAGGACAGCATCCGTGCACTGTGGCTATGTTATAAAAACTTTTAAAAACAAAAATTGCGGTTTTCAAAATGTTCATCTCGATATGAATGTCTTTTCAACGATTCCAGATTTTCGCAGATAGAAAAAGTTTTTATCATTTGCCGAGCAAACCTCCAATTATGTAGCTCAGGTGAGGAAATCAGCTTTTATTTTTTATTTGGCTTTTTTTGCTGAGCTTCGACACGTTTCTTTTCTCTTCACCACAAAGTTTTATTAGCACTTTTCATTTAAGCGAATAGGCTTAAAACTTTTGTGACTGTTCAAAAAATTTTAGTGCCTTATACAAAATCATCCATTATAATATTTCTATCAATTTTTTATAAATAAAGAGGTGGAGAAATGGGTTGGTTGAAAAAGTCGCTATGCCTTGTTCTTATTTTTTTATTATTGGTGCCAGCTAGCGGTTTTGCACAGGAAAGAAGTTCAGACACAGCATCTGGAGGAAATAAATACATATTAATCAGCAACGAGTCCGTCGACGTATATAAACCTCAATCCACTGGAAAGTTCAAAATCAATAATGATCAATATACGATAAACAAAAAAATAGGATTGGATGCTTATAAACTGGATGTAAATAGACCTTTTGATATAGAAAAACATGAAGACAAGAAACTTCAACAAAAATCTCTCTCCAAAAAGTTTCTCAATAAAGTTGGCGATACTAAGACATTTTGGGTGCATGATTTTACGACCAATGAAGATAAACAAATTAGCGCCAAGCTGCTGTATTCAGGTACAAAAGCGAACGTATGGGTTTATGATAATCAAATTACAGAAGCTGATGCGCAAAAATTAGGGCAAGAATTTGATCAAAAAATTTATCCGCTCATCACACAAAATTTTGCCAGCGAATCCGATGTGGACGGAAACGGGAAAATTCACATTCTTTGTTATGATATACAAGATGGTTTTGCAGGATTCGGGGGGTATATTGCTGGTTACTTTTATGGAGGAGATTTGCATGATATTCCATACTCCAACAAATCAGAGATTTTTTATATTGATACGTATCCTTTAATGGGAACAGGGACGGAAAAGGATGTAAGTGCTGCATACGAAACATTGGTACATGAATTTCAACATATGGTGAATTTTAACCAAAATGTATTTATAGAAAACGGCTCCCAAATGGATACATGGCTAGATGAAGCATTGTCAATGGCAGCTGAACACATGTATACTGGAAAACCTTTAACGAATTACATTTATTACTACAATATTTCTACCTCCATTACAAATGGTCATTCATTATTGTATTGGAATTATTATGGCGATACTTTGTCTAACTATTCCTTGTCCTATCTTTTTGGACAATATGTCAGAATTCAAGCGAATCAAGGAAACAAGATTTTCAAAGAGATTTTAACAGATACTCATAATGATTATAAAGCAGTAGAAAATGTAGCGAAAAAATATATCAACTCTTCCCTTACATTTGGAGAATTGATGACGAACTTCCGCAGTGCCCTTTTACTGAAGAAAGATACGGGAAAATATGGCTTTAAAGGAGAAGAAGGCTTTAATTTATTAATTCCAAAAATATTTTCGGGAGAATATGCCAGCTTGCGGGGCGGCGGAGCCATAGTAAAACGGGCTGTTGGTAATGAAACTGTTCCTGCATCTAAAGGAAATGACATCACTTATACTTTTTTAGATGAAAAAAATCCTTACACTCCTCCAAAACCGATAGTAAACCCGGTAAGTGATCAGGATACATTTATAAATGGCCTGTCTAATCCAAGAACGACTGTTTATGTCCAGCTTGGTTCAAAGATATTGAAGACTGCAGCGGCTGATCGTAATGGATCCTTCCGCATTTCCATCAGTAAACAAAAAGCTGGAACTGTCTTAAGCGTATATGCCAAGAGTCAGGAAGGAAATAAAAGCAAGTCGGTTCAAATAACGGTGCTCGATAAAACGCCTCCTAGCATTCCAAGCGTAAACCTGGTCAGCGATAAAGATAAAACGGTCAGAGGGACAGCGGAGGCAGGATCAAAAATAACAATAAAGGCCGGCAGCAAAGTATTGAGCACCGGCACGGCAGATAAAAATGGGAAATTCACGATTTTGTTAAAAACAGCTCAAAAAGCTGGAACAGTTCTTTACGTAACAGCGACGGATAAAGCGGGGAATGTGAGCCCGGCGCGAAAAGTGACGGTAATTGATAAAACACCGCCGCGTACTCCGAGTGTAAATTCGGTCAGCAATAAAGATAAAACGGTCAGAGGGACAGCGGAGGCAGGATCAAAAATAACAATAAAGGCCGGCAGCAAAGTATTGAGCACCGGCACGACAGATAAAAATGGGAAATTCGCAATTTCGTTAAAAACGGCTCAAAAAGCCGGAACAATTCTTTACGTAACAGCGACGGATAAAGCGGGGAATGTGAGTCCGGCGCGAAAAGTGACGGTACTCGATAAAATACCGCCGGGTGCTCCTAAAGTGAACAAAGTGACAAGAAAATCTTCCTCGGTGACAGGAAAAGCAGAGGCGTATTCAACGGTGTATGTCAAAGCAGGAAAGAAAGTAATCGGTTCGGGCAAAGCGAATAAAAACGGAAATTTCTCCGTTTCAATCAAAAAACAAAAAGCCGGAACAGTTCTCCTAGTGTATGCAAAAGATAAGGCTGGAAATGTAGGAAAAAGCACGAAAGTTACCGTCAAATACAAATAATAAAATTGACCGTGCCAGCCTGATCGGTCTCGTTATAACTGAAACGCAACATTCATCTTAGCTCCCATATTTGCGGGAGCTTTTTTTTATACTCTTAAAATGTTTCTTTTTGAAAAAAAGCGCTGTAAAAAAACTGAATCAGACATACAATTTTATTTTCAAGTGAAGCATTCCATTATCCCCAATTGCCCCCAATTTAAACTTCATATCTAGGACCGAACAGTGATAAGGCGATTTATCATTAAAGCACAAACAGCTGTATGGCAGAAAGTTGACGGCTTCTACAGCTATATTATCTGTTGGGGAGAATGACGAGTTTGAGCAGATTAGTTAAATTTTGAATGCGCCAATTTTCTGGTGGGAATCGGCTGGAAAAAAGAGATATAAATTAAAATTGCAGTAATCATAAATCCTTATGCTTTTCCATATATTGAATTGAAGGGACGAGCAGGAGGGATGCGGAGTGAAAAAAAAGCTGAAATGGGCACTGTTTATTGCTGGGTTTCTAATTCTCGTATTTATCATTCAATATCAATTCTCCCTTTTCAATTCATGGAAATCATGGAATCTTCCGTTATCAGGAAAAATCATTTACTTAGACCCCGGTCACGGAGGTCCCGATGGAGGAGCAGTAGGAAAAAAACTGCTGGAAAAAGATATAACTTTAAAAATTGCCAATATTGCTCGAGATTATTTACAAGAGCAGGGAGCGTTAGTGTTATTGACAAGAGAAAAAGATGAAGATTTGGCTTCGGACGATACACACGGATATAGCCGGAGAAAATCAGAAGATATTCGAAAGCGCGTTCGCCTAATTGATGAATCAGACGCCGATTTGTTTTTAAGCATCCATTTAAATGCTATTCCATCTCCAAAATGGAGGGGAGCGCAAACATTTTATGACGGAAAATATCAGGAGAATGAAGCTATTGCGAAATTTATCCAAGATGAATTAAGGAAAAATTTAAGAAATACAGATCGAAAAGCAAAGCCAATAAGCGGTGTCTATTTACTAAAGCATGCAAAAAAACCGGGTGCGCTTGTGGAGGTGGGGTTTTTATCCAATCCTTCTGAGGAAGAGCTTCTTGCTTCTGAAGAATATCAGAAAAAAGTGGCAGCCGCCATTTACAACGGGGTTTTGCGTTATTTTTCCAATGAACAGCAAATACCGGAATAAATGGATTCTTCTCAGGCATCTATTTTCAATGGACTGTTGGAAATGTGTTATACTATATACTATTAAAAGTCTTATGGAAAAAAGGTGGTTGTGGATACGATGCGGGAAGAAGATGTAAGGTCCATTGTCGAACAGTTGGAAGATCCATTTTTACATAAATCTTTAAAAGAATTGAATGCGATTGAAGAAATAAAAATTAAGCCCGAAAAAAAACATATTAGTTTAAAAATAGCAATTGCCAAAACGGGAACAAGCGAGCAGTTAACACTCCAGCAGCAAATTGTTGCAAAGCTTAAACAAGCGGGTGCCGAGACTGTTGGGCTGCGTTTTTCGGAGCTTCCAAAGGAAATTGTCCAAAAGTATTATTCTGATAGTACAAGCTCTTCCATTTTATCGAATGAAAAAACAACCTTTATTGCAATAGCAAGCGGAAAAGGCGGTGTCGGCAAATCAACCGTATCTGTCAACTTGGCTGTGTCCCTTGCTCGTCTAGGAAAAAAAGTTGGTCTTATTGATGCAGATATTTACGGCTTTAGCGTTCCTGATATGATGGGGATCATGAACCGGCCGATCGTTCGCGGGGATAAAATTATTCCAGTTGAGCGGTTTGGTGTGCAAGTCATATCAATGGCTTTTTTTGTTGAAGATAATGCGCCTGTTGTTTGGAGAGGTCCGATGCTCGGAAAAATGCTGAATAACTTTTTCCAAGAAGTTGAATGGGGATCGTTGGACTACTTACTCCTTGATTTGCCTCCTGGTACAGGTGATGTTGCATTAGATGTGCATACATTGCTTCCAACTAGTAAAGAAATCATTGTAACTACGCCTCATCCAACAGCTGCATTTGTTGCTGCAAGGGCTGGTGCAATGGCCATTAAAACGGAGCACGAAATTTTAGGAGTTATTGAAAATATGTCCTATTTTGAAAGTAAATTAACAGGCCAAAAAGAGTATGTATTTGGGAAAGGCGGAGGTCAGAAGCTTGCAGAGGATTTGCAGGTCCCTCTATTAGGGCAAATTCCGCTTGAGCAGCCGGACTGGGATGAAGAGGACTTTGCTCCGTCTGTTTATAATGAAAACCATCCAATAGGGAAAACTTATTTAGATATAGCAAGAAAAGTGATTGAGATAACAGAAAAGTAAAGGAAGGGAGAGGAGGTCTATTGGCCTCCGCCCCCGCCTTCGTTTCCGGAGCTGCCCCCGCCTTGTTGTTTACTTTGAGCTTGCTGAGCAGCCTTCAATAGCGCCTCCTCGATTTTCGGTTGAAAGAGCGGACTTGATAGAACATCTGTAATTTGCTGCTGTAAATATTGGCGGTATTCTTTGCTTTTTAAAACCTTCAATAGTTCTTCTTCCATTTGAGGATTTTTCAGCACATCCATAAGCATTCCTTGATATTCCGGATCTTTCATTAAACGTTTGATCACTTTTTCATGTTCTGTTTGCAATGTTTTCGCAAATCCTTCCGCAAATTTTGTATCTTCAAATGTATTTTTCCAAAATTCCTTCCCTTTTTCTGATGTTAACGCTTTTTCAATCGTATTATTGACGGTTTTTTGATCTAAAATGAAGTTTCGTTGAACTTCTTCATCTTTCATAATTTCTTGAACGGCTTTTTTTCCTTCGTCAGATTTTAATATGTCTACAACCATTTTTTTTGTTTCATCATAATTCATTGGTTCACTTTGCTGCCGATCCGCACATCCTGCAACGATCATCCATATAAGCATCATGATGAGGAGCGAACAATTTCTACCTCTCATATTTCATTTAGCTCCTTTCAATAATAACTTCTACCATTATGTTGAGAAACCAACTGTTTTTTATGCGAAAAAAGTTTTGCCATATGGTAATATACAAGTTGGATTGATAAAATCATATGATATTTTACGAAATATGGAGGGGTTGGCAGTGAAAAGCCGAAATTGGGTACGATTTTTCCTTTCTACTCTCATTGTAGGTGGAGTTGCGACAAGTATTGTTGGTTTTATCTTAAGATGGAGCGAGTATGAAAAACTGTTTTTGTCTTTTAATATTGTTGAAATTGTTGCAGTATTGTTTTGG
>NZ_JBBOQV010000002.1:832500-1050000 GCF_038050115.1 Aeribacillus sp. FSL K6-1305
AATGCCGGTATGAGTAGCGAAAGAGGGGTGAGAATCCCCTCCGCCGAAAGCCTAAGGTTTCCTGAGGAAGGCTCGTCCGCTCAGGGTTAGTCGGGACCTAAGCCGAGGCCGAAAGGCGTAGGTGATGGACAACAGGTTGATATTCCTGTACCACCTCCTCACCGTTTGAGCAATGGGGGGACGCAGGAGGATAGGGCAAGCGCGCGGCTGGATGTGCGCGTCCAAGCAGTTAGGGCTGGCAAGCAGGCAAATCCGCTTGCCGTGTGCTTGAGCTGTGATGGCGAGGGAAAGGAAGTACCGAAGTTCCCGATTCCACACTGCCAAGAAAAGCCTCTAGCGAGGTGAGAGGTGCCCGTACCGCAAACCGACACAGGTAGGCGAGGAGAGAATCCTAAGGTGAGCGAGAGAACTCTCGTTAAGGAACTCGGCAAAATGACCCCGTAACTTCGGGAGAAGGGGTGCTCATCAAGGTGATAAGCCATGATGAGCCGCAGTGAAAAGGCCCAGGCGACTGTTTAGCAAAAACACAGGTCTCTGCGAAACCGTAAGGTGAAGTATAGGGGCTGACGCCTGCCCGGTGCTGGAAGGTTAAGGGGAGCGCTTAAGCTGTAGCTGAAGGTGCGAACCGAAGCCCCAGTAAACGGCGGCCGTAACTATAACGGTCCTAAGGTAGCGAAATTCCTTGTCGGGTAAGTTCCGACCCGCACGAAAGGCGTAACGATCTGGGCACTGTCTCAACGAGAGACTCGGTGAAATTATAGTACCTGTGAAGATGCAGGTTACCCGCGACAGGACGGAAAGACCCCGTGGAGCTTTACTGCAGCCTGATATTGAATGTGGGTACAGCTTGTACAGGATAGGTAGGAGCCAGAGACGCGTGAGCGCCAGCTTGCGCTGAGGCGACGGTGGGATACTACCCTGGCTGTACTGACATTCTAACCCGCGCCCCTGATCGGGGCGGGAGACAGTGTCAGGTGGGCAGTTTGACTGGGGCGGTCGCCTCCTAAAAGGTAACGGAGGCGCCCAAAGGTTCCCTCAGAATGGTTGGAAATCATTCGGAGAGTGCAAAGGCAGAAGGGAGCTTGACTGCGAGACCTACAAGTCGAGCAGGGACGAAAGTCGGGCTTAGTGATCCGGTGGTTCCGCATGGAAGGGCCATCGCTCAACGGATAAAAGCTACCCCGGGGATAACAGGCTGATCTCCCCCAAGAGTCCACATCGACGGGGAGGTTTGGCACCTCGATGTCGGCTCATCGCATCCTGGGGCTGTAGTCGGTCCCAAGGGTTGGGCTGTTCGCCCATTAAAGCGGTACGCGAGCTGGGTTCAGAACGTCGTGAGACAGTTCGGTCCCTATCCGTCGCGGGCGCAGGAAATTTGAGAGGAGCTGTCCTTAGTACGAGAGGACCGGGATGGACGCACCGCTGGTGTACCAGTTGTCCCGCCAGGGGCACCGCTGGGTAGCTATGTGCGGAAGGGATAAGCGCTGAAAGCATCTAAGCGTGAAGCCCCCCTCAAGATGAGATTTCCCATCGCGAAAAGCGAGTAAGATCCCTTGAAGATGACGAGGTAGATAGGTCCGAGGTGGAAGCGTGGTGACACGTGGAGCTGACGGATACTAATCGATCGAGGACTTAACCAAGAAAGAGCATCTATTCGTGAAAGAAACGTTATCTAGTTTTGAAAGAATGACATTCCGATGTCATTTGACAACAGGAAGGAAAACAGAAAAGGCTGCTTGGTGGCAATGGCGAAGAGGTCACACCCGTTCCCATCCCGAACACGGAAGTTAAGCTCTTCAGCGCCGATGGTAGTGAGGGTTTGTCCCTTGTGAGAGTAGGACGCTGCCAGGCTGCCTTTAAATTCTTTTTGAAAGCTGGGCTTATTGTAGAGAACCATACAAGAGTACATTCTTTTGAAATCATTTTGATATACTGATTGAGCTGTATGTGAACCAAAATATGGTTTATTAAAATATTCCGCAGTAGCTCAGTGGTAGAGCATTCGGCTGTTAACCGAACGGTCGCAGGTTCGAATCCTGCCTGCGGAGCCATGCTTCCATAGCTCAGTTGGTAGAGCACTTCCATGGTAAGGAAGAGGTCACCGGTTCGAGCCCGGTTGGAAGCTTTTCAAAAGCAAATCTTTTCTTGATTTCTATCTATGCCATGTGCTAAAATGTCGAATGTCGGTTGTCATTAAGTTATGAAAATGAAATGGCCCGTTGGTCAAGTGGTTAAGACACCGCCCTTTCACGGCGGTAACACGGGTTCGAATCCCGTACGGGTCACCATGGAGGATTAGCTCAGCTGGGAGAGCACTTGCCTTACAAGCAAGGGGTCGGCGGTTCGATCCCGTCATCCTCCACCATGTACTAAACAAGCTTTTCTTAAGCAAGTTTAATGAGGCTGGCATAACAATTTAAACAAAGGTAAAAACTGAGTGTGATTTAAAGTATTTATTGCGCCGGTGTAGCTCAATTGGTAGAGCAACTGACTTGTAATCAGTAGGTTGGGGGTTCGATTCCTCTCGCCGGCATTTTTTACAATCGGAGGGGTAGCGAAGTGGCTAAACGCGGCGGACTGTAAATCCGCTCCCTTAGGGTTCGGCGGTTCGAATCCGTCCCCCTCCACCATGCCGAAGAATGTTATGAAACATTGAAATCACATTAAACAACAAATTGTTGTATAAAGTGATTTTTTTATTGGTACAATATAATTAGTCAAGAGATGAATGGTGATATTGGGCTATAGCCAAGCGGTAAGGCAACGGACTTTGACTCCGTGATGCGCTGGTTCGAATCCAGCTAGCCCAGCCATTTATTATAAAAAGACAGTTCATGTCTGTTCTTTTTTTTGTAAAAATATTAGATAGAAAGTAAGATTTAACTAGATTTTACAAAGGGCGAAGCCTCGTCGAATAGGCGACGAGTTGTCCCGACGCATCTAACATCCTCGAAAAATCAGGAAGAGGAAGGGACATCTGACAAATGAAAAATGGATTAGAAGAAAAAAATTTTATGAGCCATTAGCTCAGTCGGTAGAGCAACGAGCAAGGCTTCATCGAATAGGCGACGAGTTGTCCCGACGTATCTAACATCCTCGAAAAGACCGGAAAAGGAAGGGACATCTGACAAATTTTAAAATGGATTAGAAGAAAAAAATTTTATGAGCCATTAGCTCAGTCGGTAGAGCATCTGACTTTTAATCAGAGGGTCGGAGGTTCGAATCCTCCATGGCTCACCATTTGTGCGGAAGTAGTTCAGTGGTAGAACACCACCTTGCCAAGGTGGGGGTCGCGGGTTCGAGTCCCGTCTTCCGCTTTTAAATTCAATAGGGAAAATTTTATAAAATGAGATGAACTTAATTCCTGACAAGAAATTGTCAGGATTTTTTATTTGAAATGTTACTAATTCTTCGATTATATCTAATCCTCGCTTTTGAATCTCAAAATAATGATATGTAGGAGCATTCTCCTTTTTAGTCCCATAACAGCCTTTTAAATTTGGATATACCATTGAAGGCGAATTGTATTTTTCCTTTTAGTATTGGTAATGCGGTTGTTCCGAAATGGAACCATGACCTAAATGATTTTTTGGTTGATTTTAAAAATTAGTCTCTTTTCCAGAAGATTGTTGCTGTAGAGGATGATTTGTGTAAAACATTTTGCATACAATGACTGCCCAGCAAAGGTTTTTACGGGTGTTGTGACGAAGTATATCGACAAACTTCTGTCTTGTTTCATTTTTTGAAATAGCACAGATCCGGATGAGGACGAATAAATTTCGACACCATTTATAAATTCAAACGGCTTAAAGGAGTTGTGATTCGATGCCTTTTATCAACGTAAAGCTGGCTAAAGGAAGAACCGCAGAACAGAAACAGCAGTTTACTGAGGCAATAACAAAAGCAGCAGCGCAAATACTAAACGTGAAAGAAGAATGGGTTACAGTAGTTTTCGATGAATATGAAAGAGATAATTGGGCTTCCGGTGGAACACTTCACTCGATAAAATTTGGGGAAGGTTTCGGGAAAATGGGAGCTGAATGAATATCCATCATCCTGTAATTCAAAGATAAAAAATGACCTCCCCAATTGGAAAAGGGGAGGTGAAGTTTTTTTATTTGCTAAAGTCGGTCAATATTTTCATCTTGGAGAAGCCCAGCTTTCATCGCATAATGTTCCATCACTTGTTGAAGCCACTCCTCTTCCTCCTGTGTAAATGGAGATGGCAATTTATTTTCAATAGTTTTAATTTCAGCTTCATCTAAATTCCCGATAGCACTAATTAATTCTTTTCCGATAAATTCTAATATTGTTTTCATATATTTTTCGACTAACGCTTCTACCTCAGGATCATCGACAGGTCTTCCTGCCAATCTTTTTGTTTCTTGGGATAATTGGATGTATTCTTTGTCAAGGGAGATCATTACCTCTTCAGGCTGATCAAAAAGCTTTTCAGCTACTTCTTTTGACGTATAATGTTCTAACCATTTGCGCTGTTCTTTTTCTGTTTGTATGCTCTGAATAAGACTCATTAAAACATTGCTATCCACTTCTTTTTCTTCTTCTAAAATCGTGAGAATTCGTTTAATGGCTTTGAGCACTTCTTCAATATGTTCCTTTCGTTCTTCAAGCGCTTCTTTTTGGAACTGTAAAGTTTCCTTTAAGTTTAAATCGAAGTTGGTTTCATTAATTAACTCTTTGATTTGTTCTAAACTGTATCCTAAAAATTTAAGACTGACTATTTTTTGAAGTGTCAATACATCATGAGCAGAGTATAATCGGTGTCCAGAACGAGGATTTTTTTTCGGTTTGAGCAGTCCAATTTGATCATAATAATGCAATGTTCGGATTGTTGTTCCCGTCTTTTTAGAAAATTCGCCAATCGTAAAGTAAGACTCTTCCTTCACTTTAACATCGCCCCCAAAACACTTATCTTTATAAACCTATTGTGATCATAATACCTAACGCGGCGTGAGGTGCAACCCCTCTGAAAAAATTTGTAATGTCATTTTTCATTATGACAAGTTGGACGTTTCTTTATAAAAAGCCCAGAAATGGGAATAAGAAAGGTTTTTGCTACAAAAGGAAAAAATTTTTCTTGCAGATGAAAACATAAGTTCCTAAAATTTGCTAGAATAGATTTATAAAAAAATGAAACCTTTGGGGAACGAATTCGTATCATGATGTACCCGCAACTGCGGAGGTAGAAAAATGGAAGAATTTATAAATAAAAAGATCAAACAAATTAAAAAAGGCGACCAAAATGCATTTGCAGAAGTTGTTGAATTATATAAAGATAAAATTTTTCAACTTTGTTATCGAATGCTGGGAAACGTCCATGAAGCTGAGGACATAGCACAGGAAGCATTTATAAGAGTGTATATGAACATCCATTCATTTGATATGAACAAAAAATTTTCTACATGGATTTATCGGATTGCAACCAATTTATCGATTGATCGTATTCGGAAAAAGAAGCCGGACTATTATTTAGATGCAGAAGTTGCGGGGACTGATGGCTTAACAATGTACTCCCAAGTATCATCTGATATTGCAATGCCTGAAAAAGAAGTTGAAGCAATTGAACTGCAAGAAACGATTCAAAAAGAAATTTTAAAACTGCCGGATAAATATCGATCAGTCATCGTATTGAGATATATTGAGGAGCTATCCTTGCAAGAAATCGCAGAGATATTGGAACTTCCAGTCGGAACAGTTAAAACAAGAATACACCGGGGACGGGAGGCTTTACGCAAACAATTAAGGCATTTGTGATTGGGGTGAGTAAGATGAAATGTCCTAAGCATGTAGTGGAGATGATCCATAAGTATTTGGACGGGGATTTGCATGAGGATGAAGGCCGTGAGTTAAAAAAACACTTGCAATCTTGTGAGGATTGTAAAGCACATTATCAAGAATTGGAAAAAGCTGTAGCGTTTGTCAAGAGTATCTCACATGTTGAAGCACCGACAGATTTTACGCAAAAGGTGTTAGAAAAATTGCCGAAAGAAAAGCGTACGGTCTCAACTAGACGCTGGTTCCGAAATCATCCTTTCTTTTCAGCCGCTGCACTATTTGTTATTCTAATGACTGGAAGTTTATTTGCTTCTTATGAAGAAAGCCAATTCAGCGTAACAAAGTATGATAATTTGGTTGTTGACAACCGTACTGTTATTGTGCCTGAAGGAGAAACGGTGAAAGGTGATATTACTGTTAAAAACGGTGATATTAAAATAGAAGGAAAAGTTGAAGGAAATGTAACGGTGATTAACGGAGACCAATATTTGGCTTCTGCCGGTCAAGTTACCGGAGAGGTTGAGGAAATAAACGAATTGTTTGAGTGGCTGTGGTATGAAGTAAAATCGACTCTGTCAGAGGTTTTTAAACAATAGGCCATCTTTAGTAGGATGGTCTATTTTTATGTTTAAGTGCATTTAGGAAAAGTTATGATATAATAAAGTGGAATTTTGATTAGAGAGATTTTCAAACCTAGAAGTTTGATTAGAATAGATCAATCGCGATTTGATGAACTATTGGAGGAAAACAATATGACCTTAGGGGATTTTTCTCTTTTGCATTACCTCATAGATGTCATTGATATTCTCCTCGTTTGGTTCGTTATCTATAAATTGATTATGGTGATTCGTGGAACGAAAGCTGTTCAGCTTTTAAAAGGAATTATCGTAATCATTATCGTTAGAGTGTTAAGCCAATATTTAGGCTTGAATACTTTGCAATGGTTAATGGACCAAGTGTTGATTTGGGGTTTTTTGGCTATCATCATTATTTTCCAGCCGGAGTTTCGCAGAGCCCTTGAGCAATTAGGAAGGGGGCGTCTATTTGCAAGGGCAGCTAGCCAGGAAGATGATGGGCAAACAAACATGACCGAAGCAATAGCAAAAGCTGTTGAGTATATGGCGAAAAGGAGAATCGGTGCTCTCATTTCGATTGAACGAAAAATAGGAATGGAGGATTATGTTGAGACCGGTATACCGCTAAATGCCCATATTTCTGCTGAACTATTAATTAATATTTTTATCCCCAATACCCCTTTACATGATGGTGCAGTTATTATACAAAAAGATCAAGTGTCCGCTGCTGCCTGTTATTTGCCGCTTTCCGAAAGCCCATTTATATCGAAGGAGCTGGGCACACGCCATCGTGCTGCAGTGGGAATTAGTGAAGTAACCGATAGTATAACTATCATTGTTTCTGAAGAAACAGGCGGTATATCGATTGCCAAGGATGGTGAGCTGCATAGACATTTAACTCCAGAAACGTTAAAGGAGATGCTCTTGGCTGAGTTTAACCGTACGAAAGCTGCTTCCTCTAGCCGCTGGCAATGGAGGGTGAAAAAGAATGGATAAATTAATGAATAGCAACTGGTTTATGCGCATCATTGCATTGTTGCTAGCGCTCATGCTATATGCTTCAGTGAATATAGAATCGCCTGCTTCGAATAATGAAGAAAAATACAATATATTTCAGTCGCCATCCACAACCGAAACAGCTACAATTACAGATGTGCCCGTAAACGTATACTATGACGACCGTGCATTTGTTGTCACCGGTATTCCCCAAACCGTCACCGTTACGATTGAAGGGCCCAAAAGTATTGTCACTACGACAAAACAAGTCAAGGACTTTGAAATTTTTGCAGATTTAACGGATTTATCAGTTGGCACGCACAGTGTCCGTTTGAAACATAAAAACTTGTCTGACCAATTGGAGGTTGACATTGATCCGGCTGTCATTACAGTAGGTATTCATGAAAAGGTATCTGAAAATTTTCCGGTTGAAGTGGATGTTATTAATAAAAACAAAATGAAGGAAGGCTACATTGCGGAGCGTCCGATTGTTAAACCGGACAGTGTAAAAATTACAGGCGCAAAAGAGCATATTGATGCTGTAGCTGTTGTGAAAGCAACAGTAAGTTTGGAAGGTGCTGATGGAACAGTTGTACAGAAGTCAAAAGTGGCAGTATACGATGCAAATGGGAACATCCTGCCTGTTACAATCGAACCGTCAGCGGTTACCGTAACAGTGCCGGTAGAAAGCCCAACGAAATCGAAATCTGTACCCTTAAAAATCAAAACAACAGGAAAGCTTTCTGATGGACTGAGCATATCATCGATTCAATCGATCCCTAGCCAAGTGACAATTTATGGTCCAAAGGATGTGCTAGAGCAAATAGAGTCTATTGATGATGTATCTGTCGACTTAAGCAAAATCAAAGAAAATGCGACAGTTGAAGCTGATGTTCCGGCTCCGGATGGAGTGACAAACGTTGTCCCGAATAAAGTTCAAATTAAAATAGATATTGAAAAACGAGAAGAAAAGACGTTTAAACAGGTGCCGATCAAAGTCATCGGTTTAGGAAACAATCAGGAAATTGAATTTATTGATCCGGATACAGGAAAGCTGGATGTTGTTTTGCGAGGAAAAGACAGTGTTTTGAAAAACGTAAAAGAATCTGATATCGAATTGTATGTGAATGTTGCAGGGTTAGATGAAGGAGAACATGAAGTAAATGTGGAGGCCAAAAACCGTTACAACCTCTCGACAGTTTTATCGAGTGAAAAAGTGAAGATTCGCTTATCCAATAAAGAAAACTCGTTGGAAGAAGCAGATAATGAAAGAAGAAATCAAATAGAAGAAAATAACGATTCAGTTGAACCATCTGAACAGAAAAAGTCTGCTGAAGAAGCTTCAAATTAAGTGATATTTTTTAAAAGGAGCGATGATTCATGGGAAAATATTTCGGTACAGACGGAGTAAGAGGAGTTGCCAACAGTGAACTCACTCCTGAATTGGCGTTTAAAATAGGACGCTTTGGCGGGTACGTGTTAACAAAAGATAAAAATAGACCAAAAGTGTTGATTGGCCGGGATACCCGCATTTCAGGTCATATGCTTGAGGGTGCTTTAGTTGCCGGGCTTCTTTCCATTGGCGCCGAGGTAATGAGGCTTGGAGTCATTAGCACACCAGGTGTTGCTTATTTGACAAAGGCATTAGGAGCCGAAGCAGGCATCATGATCTCCGCTTCGCATAATCCTGTTCAAGATAACGGAATAAAATTTTTTGGCCCTGATGGTTTTAAGCTTTCCGATGAACAAGAAGAAGAAATTGAAGCGCTGCTCGATCAAGAAGAAGATAACCTTCCTAGACCGACCGGCTCTGATCTGGGGCAAGTGAGTGATTATTTTGAAGGCGTACAAAAATACTTGCAATATTTAAAACAGACGGTTGACGAAGAGTTCACTGGTTTACATATCGCTTTGGACTGTGCGCACGGAGCCACATCATCACTAGCTACACATCTTTTTGCCGACTTGGATGCAGATGTTTCGACAATCGGTGCATCTCCAAATGGTCTGAATATTAACGATGGGGTTGGGTCTACTCATCCAGAAACGTTAGCGGAATTTGTGAAAGAAAAAGAAGCAGATATAGGTTTAGCGTTTGACGGTGATGGGGACCGTTTGATTGCCATTGATGAGAACGGAAAAATTGTTGATGGGGATCAAATTATGTTTATTTGCGCCAAATATTTAAAAGAGCAGGGAATGCTGAACGGGGACACTGTTGTATCGACAGTTATGAGCAACCTAGGCTTTTATAAAGCTTTGGAGGCAAATGGACTAAAAAGCGTTCAAACCGCTGTCGGCGATCGCTATGTTGTCGAAGCGATGAAGAAAAACAACTACAATTTAGGTGGAGAGCAATCCGGACATATTATTTTTCTTGACTACAATACGACGGGCGACGGTCTTTTAACAGCGATTCAGCTTGTCAACATAATGAAGACAAAAGGCAAAAAGCTCTCTGAACTTGCGAGTGAAATGAAAAAATTCCCGCAGCTTTTGATCAATGTAAAGGTGCAGGACAAGCAGGCTGTCATGGAAAATGAAAAAGTAAAAGCTGTTATAGAAGAAGTAGAAAAAGAAATGAACGGAAATGGAAGAATTCTCGTACGTCCTTCCGGAACAGAACCGCTCGTTCGTGTAATGGCCGAAGCGCCGACGGAAGATGAATGCCAGCGGTACGTGAAAAAAATTGTGGAAGTTATCAAAGCGGAAATGGGCGTTGAATGATGAAGAGACGGGGCTGTCCGGTAAGTCTCTAAAATAAATAAGTGGAGAAAAACAATGCGTTTTTCTCCACTTGCTTGTGCGCCCGGCATGGGTGTAATCTATAGGGTGAAAGTCCCGAGCTGCGAAGGCAGAAGTAGCAGTTAGCTTAACGCAAGGGTGTCCGTGGTGACGCGGAATCTGAAGGAAGCGAGCGGCAAACTTCCGGTCTGAGGAACACGAACTTCATATGAGGCTAGGTATCACTGGGTGAGTTTGCAAGACAAAACAAAGCCCTTTCTGCCGAAGGTGATACAGAGTAAATGAAGCAGATGGATGGAAGGAAAGATTACACTCTTACCCGGGGAGGTCTGGCTGGCACGCCAAGTAACCTTGGTAACCTATCTAGTGATAGATAGCTGAACAGTCAGAAGTCAGCAGAGGTCATAGTATTAGTTGGTCTAGAACAACTAAGAAGGACCGAACAATTAAGAGAGAATAGCCCTTGGCATTCAGTGAGTCATGATGAACACAGAAAACGTAGTACCTCACTTGAGGGAGGAAGCGGTGAATCCCGTGGGAGATCTCTTGGAGGGTGGAGTGACCACTGGCATAAAGAGAACAGCTATTCACGGAAGTTATAAAGACTTGCGTCAATTATCTTAATTGAACCGCCGTATACGGAACCGTACGTACGGTGGTGTGAGAGGACGGGAGTTAATCGCTCCCTCCTACTCGATTTATTTTTCGATTTTTATCTGAAAGTAGCTGGCGGATGCCGGCTACTTTCAGGAGGTTGTGGGGAGGCAAGCTCCCTTTCTTTATTGAATATTCATTGTATCGAGAAAACGCTTGAAATCATATAATACAATATGGAAAGACAGAAATGAATTGACGAACTGCTTTTCCATATTGTAATATATAAATTGTTTTAGCACATTCTAGAATAGAAAGGTGGGCAGTTAGAAAATTTTTTATTGTAAAGCGCCTGGACTAAGCAGGAGCGGACATCTGCTTAGTTGACGAGGAGGAGGTTTATCGAAGTTTCGGCGGATGCCTCCCGGTTGCCTTCCCGTACAGCCGTAAAGTCACGTCTTAAAACAAAGAGGCGACTCTTTGCACAAAAAGACTGTGACATAACGGGATACATTTTACAAAACATGTGTGAGGGGACAGAGAAGCTTTGATGGCTGGAAAGAGATCTGTCCCCAGTTGTTCAGGCTTCTTTTGTCCCCTTTAAATGGGGAGGAAACTAAGACTATGTGCGGAATTGTAGGATATATCGGACAACAAGACTGCAAGGAAATTTTATTGCGCGGTTTGGAAAAATTAGAATACAGAGGCTACGACTCTGCAGGTATTGCAGTATTAAACGGAGAAGGAACATATGTATTTAAAGAAAAAGGACGCATTGCGGAGCTTCGTGAAGGTGTGGACGCAAATGTTTCAGCTTCCATCGGAATTGGCCACACACGGTGGGCTACTCATGGAGCGCCTAGCAAAGAAAATGCGCATCCTCACCAAAGTGCATCCAAACGCTTTACACTTGTGCATAACGGTGTCATTGAAAACTATTTGCAAGTAAAGCGTGAGTATTTACAAAATGTTGAATTAAAAAGTGAAACGGATACGGAAGTTATTGTTCAAACAATTGAACAATTTGTCAACAAAGGTTTAAGTGTCGAAGAAGCATTTCGCCAAACATTATCCTTGTTGAAGGGATCTTATGCGATCGCTCTATTAGATGAAAATAACCGAGACGTGATCTATGTTGCGAAAAACAAAAGCCCTCTTCTTGTGGGACTTGGCGGAGACTTTAATGTTGTTGCTTCAGACGCCATGGCAATGCTGCAAGTAACAAATCAATTTGTCGAATTAATGGATAAAGAAATCGTTATTGTCACTCGTGATCAAGTGACAATCAAAAATTTAAACGGGGACGTAATAGAACGCGCTCCATATACTGCTGAACTTGATGCAAGCGACATTGAAAAAGGAACATACCCTCACTACATGTTGAAAGAAATTGATGAACAACCGCTTGTTATACGTAAAATTATTCAAAAATATCAAGACGAACACGATCAATTAAAAATTGATCAAGAAATTGTTCAAGCTGTTCATGAAGCGGACCGCATTTATATTATAGCGTGCGGAACGAGCTATCACGCAGGGCTTGTAGGAAAGCAATTAATCGAAAAATGGGCAAAAGTACCGACAGAAGTGCACGTTGCCAGTGAATTTTCATACAATATGCCGCTTTTATCAAATAATCCGCTGTTTATTTTCATTTCACAAAGCGGAGAAACGGCAGACAGCCGTGCGGTGCTTGTTCAAGTGAAGGAGCTTGGACATAAAGCATTAACTATAACGAATGTTCCGGGTTCAACTCTTTCCCGTGAGGCGGACTATACGCTGCTACTTCATGCCGGACCTGAAATTGCGGTTGCGTCTACAAAAGCATATACAGCACAAATTGCGGTTCTTGCCATTTTAGCAGCTGTTGCAGCTGAAACAAAAGGAATCAAGCTTGATTTTAACCTATTGCAAGAACTTGCCATTATTTCGAATGCAATGGAAACACTATGCGGCCAAAAGGATGAAATGGAACAAATTGCCCGAGACTATCTTTTGACAGCTCGAAACTGCTTCTTTATCGGCCGTGCCGTTGACTATTACGTCTGCTTAGAAGGCGCGCTCAAATTAAAAGAAATTTCCTACATTCAAGCGGAAGGATTTGCCGGCGGCGAGTTAAAGCATGGAACCATTGCGTTAATTGAGAACGGAACACCGGTCATTGCTTTATCAACCCAAGAGCATGTAAACTTAAGCATTCGCGGAAATGTAAAAGAAGTTGTTGCCCGCGGTGCATATCCATGCGTTATTTCCATGAAAGGACTTGAAGAAGATGATGACCGTTTCATCTTGCCAAAAGTTCATGAAGATCTAACTCCGCTTGTTGCCGTCATTCCAATGCAGCTCATTGCATACTACGCTGCCCTTCACCGCGGCTGCGACGTCGACAAACCACGCAACCTAGCCAAAAGCGTAACAGTCGAATAAAGCAATTGGGCAGTGGATATGTGGCTTTGAATAAAGTCATACCGTTTATAAAAAATTGCACAGTTTTAGGGGCTGTCCAAAAAGTCAGGGTAACTGACTTTTTGGAGCCCCTCATTTTTCACTTTTAAAAAAAATGCACAAAAAAATCGTCCTTTCTAGTAAAATGAAGTTACCACACAACATTACAGAAAGGACGATTTTTTATGAGCAATCAAATGATTACTCGTGAAAATTATAACACACAAATGACACTTCCTCTAGATGGAAAAGAAGAAAAAACTCCTGCCAAAAGAAATTTAGCCCCTACTTTCAAACCATATGACAACCGTCAAGTTCAAATGATTTATGATATTGAATCTCTTATACCCGAACATCACGTGGCACGTGTCGTGGACGAAATGGTGGAGGCGATACCAGATAAACAATTGTTTTCTCATTATAAAGGCGGCGGCAGAAGTTCCTATCATCCCAAAATGATGCTGAAAATCATTCTGTATGCTTATTCTCAAAAGGTTTATTCCTGCCGAGGAATCGAAAAACTCGTTAAAGAAAATATTCCTGCCATGTGGCTTTCAGCGATGCAACAACCAGATTTTCGCACCATTAATGAGTTCCGAGGGGAACGGATGAAAGCTTTCATGGATGAGCTCTTTGAAGTCATGATTCTCAAATTGATAAAAGAACATTACATCACGATGGAAAACTACTTTTTGGATGGCACTAAGATCGAAGCCAATGCCAATAAGTATTCTTTTGTGTGGAAAAAATCCACTTTGAAATTCGAAGAGAAATTAAAAGAAAAAATCCAAGAAACACTAAAGCACATTCATGAATTAACCCAATTAGAAGCCGGAACAGGGCAAAAGGAAAGCGATCAACATACAGAGATCACCGAACAAAACCTGGAGGAAACCGCAAAAGAAATAGAAGAAAAAGTTGAAACGCTAACGGAAGAAATCGAAAAGGAGACCGATACATCCATTCGGAAAGAGAAGCGAAAAAAACGCAGTCAATTAAAGAAATCGGTGAAACAAATTCGGGAAGATTTCCTGCCCCGAATGGCAAGATACAAAGAACAAAAGGAAATGTTCGGTGACCGTAACAGCTACTCGAAAACAGACAAAGACGCAACCTTCATGCGCATGAAAGAAGACCATATGAAAAACGGTCAGCTCAAGCCCGGATACAACGTGCAAATGGGGACAGAGAATCAGTTTATCTTGTTTTATACTATTCATCAACGACCGACCGATACACGTTGCTTTATCCCACATATGGAGAAGCTAGCCTCCAGTTCATTACCGATGCCCCAAACAGTTATTGCGGATGCAGGCTATGGTAGTGAAGAAAACTATGTATATGCAGTTGGTGATGAGAAAGAGCCCCGTTTTGAGTTTCTAATTCCTTATGGGAGCTATGTAAAAGAACAAACACGTACATACAAAAAAGACATTAAAAATGCCAAAAACTGGACCTATTGTGAAGAGGATGATTGTTTTATTTGCCCGAATGGAAGGAGAGTAACGTTTAAAAAATACCAAAACAAAAAGAATCCATCTGGCTATGAACAAAGCTTCAAAATATACGAATGTGAAGATTGTACCGATTGCCCATTGAAAGCGAAATGCACAAAAGCGAAAGGCAACCGACAAGTTCACTGGAATCCCATCTTCGAAGAAATGAAAGCAAAGGCCAAAACAGCCCTTGAATGTGAAGAGAAAGCCGCTATCTACGCTCGACGCAAAGTCGAGGCAGAAAGTGTGTTCGGTCACATCAAGGGCAATCGGTCGTTCCGCAGATTTTCTTTGCGGGGCCTCGACAAGGTACATGTTGAGTTTGGGATTGTGGCATTAGCCCACAACATACTGAAAGTAGCCGGCATCCGCCATCTACTTTCAGATAAAAATCGAAAAAATATAAAAGCAAGTGGAGAGAAACGAATTGTTTTTCTCCACTTGCTTCATTTTAGGGACTTATCGGACAGCCCCGTGTTTTTATGTCCAAAAGAAGAACATCTAAAGCTGATTAAAGTAGATCGTGGCTCAGGTATAGGTTTTGATATTGGCACTGGTTAAACATTCAAGACGACCTTTACTAGATCGCTCTGCTCGTTTAAAGGGAACTAAAACGAATAACAGCACAGATTTAGAACGAAACCACTTTGATTTAACTGAATATTCTGATTTTCATCATTGATATTGGAGAACAGTTTCCTTTATTGCCGTTGGAAGAAACAATTGTCATTTCCAATTGTAGTGCCCGGATTAAGCGATAAACCGTTTCCCATCCAGTAATTCCGTCTTCAGTCACTTCATTAAAACCAGCTCTACCTCCATAGGTTTTATTCAGTCATCTTTGAACCTCTAAAACTCTTTCATCCATTCTCCTTTTCTCCTTTCTTTTCTATGAACTTACAATTCAATCTTATTTTGTTTAGAAAAGAGAAAAATATAGTAAAAATCTTTAAAAAGTCAGGAAAAAGTAAACAATTCATTTAATCTTTTTTACGGTGATTTATAAAATTTTTGTAAAGTTATTACTAGCTCAAAAAGTTTAGTTTGTTTTCTGTAAGAAAAAAATACAGAGTGTTGCAGTATATCTTTATCAAAATTTTGAATAAATATACATATATGTATGTGATCTATCCACAAGGGCTTGACATGGATTCTCTAACGAGAAGCGTGCTTAAATGAAATGTCAGAGAAACAACGTGAAATGTTGATTTATAGGGTGATAACTTCAAAGAAGGATTTTGAATAGTGGAACATATAAAAGATTGATCAAAGATGCAAATATCGAGTATAAGTAAGCAATCCGAAGATTTTTCCGAGGCTTTTCCGTCAGACTTTCTTTTTCTTCTGCCTAAAATCTCTATAATCCCTTTATCGATGAGATCTCAGACTTTGTTGGTCTTTTTCCTGTGGTGTTTCTCACGGTATAGAATCGACATTTGAAAATAAGTATTGCAAAAGAATGTTGAGACTTAAGGATCTAGATGTAACTAATGTTGAAAGCCCTCATTTCAAAAGTGGAACGAATACTTCTTCTATTAATTATTCATGTAAGGTTTCAATTCCTCATAGTTAAGATAAAAACTTGGAGATACGGGAAGAAAGTTTTCTCTACGATCTCGCTTCAATTCCTCATAGTTAAGATAAAAACAATTAGGGCTGCATTCGAATCTATTTTAGACATCGTTTCAATTCCTCATAGTTAAGATAAAAACGGTTTTCCCGGAACTTTCAGTTTCTGACCGACAAAAAGTTTCAATTCCTCATAGTTAAGATAAAAACATACGCAAATATTATTTACGGCAAAGACACTGACGAGTTTCAATTCCTCATAGTTAAGATAAAAACGGCTGCGCTTTTGATTTTCGCGCTTTTGATTTTCCGGTTTCAATTCCTCATAGTTAAGATAAAAACAGATATTAAAGTCCGACGCTGATCGAGAAGTAGTATTGTTTCAATTCCTCATAGTTAAGATAAAAACCTAGCTGTCCATATGTACAGTCAGCTATTAAACTCTAGTTTCAATTCCTCATAGTTAAGATAAAAACCAAGAATTTGATGTCAGCTGTGACAAAAACGTCATGTTTCAATTCCTCATAGTTAAGATAAAAACCCGAGAAATTCCAATTATCGTACTCAACATTACCGAGTTTCAATTCCTCATAGTTAAGATAAAAACATATAGCGTTTTATGGCACGGAATATGATTATGAGCGGTTTCAATTCCTCATAGTTAAGATAAAAACTACATTGAGCTGGCAAAAGCGAAAGTCATCAAACCGGTTTCAATTCCTCATAGTTAAGATAAAAACCCAAAAAAACGTTGTTAAATAAGCATTTCAATTTTTAATGCTTGACTGGTTATTTTTATTTTAACGAAAAGGGGAATTTTTATCAAATCTTTGATTTGCTTGGGCTCAATAAAGATTTGAAAGAGTCGTCGATCCCCGGGGATTTTTGCACGATTGGGGGTCGACGACTCTTTTTTATTTCCGTTTAAAACAGATTTCAAAGTTTGCCTGCCGACAATGAAATCCATGTTGTATCAACCATTTTACCTGACCCATCTGTTTTAATAAAGTAAACATCCGGCTCATTCCCTTCTCATTCAATTTTGGAAAAATTGGTTTAGGTCTATTCGATCGGTTCCTACGATCTAAAATAAGAACATGATCTGAAAAACGAATGGTATTTTTTACTTAAAATTCCCTTTTTTTCTTTCAATTTACCAAAACTTCCATTATTCTCTTATATAATGAAACAGACAGCTATTCCACATATTGGAATCCATTTCGTTTCAATCGGAGGCATAAAGGCAGTGGATGTCAAGTATATCCCTTCTGAATGGGAAAAGACGAAGAAAGGCATTGGCGATCTGGTCGGTCTCGGTATATGGGGCAAAGGCATGATTGATAAATTAAAAGATCTAAACGATCTTCTCGAAGACGTTCAAGCAGACATCGCCAAATATGACACAGATGGTGTCATCTCTTTCACCCACACAGACCGAAAAAAACAATATCAACAATTATATGAAGATTATCTCGTCTTGCACCGCTTTAGCAGCCGTGTCGGAGAGATTGTTGACCGCACCATCGATGATCCGTTTTATCAAGAGATCGATGCTTTTGTGGAAGCGATGCGCAACTTATCCATATCAAAGATCAAAACGAAAAATCACATTGGCGCCAAAAAAACGGTCGTCGCTCCCGGAGCATACGGCACGCAACAAACAATCGACGTGCCGAAAGCGGAAGTTGGACTAGAAGATCTGTTCATTGGCAGCAACTACTATGCTAAGTTGATAGAACGGGAATACGCTTCATGGAAAGAACTGAACCCTAAAGCAAATTTTTCGAAACAGGAATATATACAGAAAGCATTGAATTCCCAAGCTTTCCAGTATGAATCGATCAAAGACGGGCAGATGAACAAAGAGTTTTGGGGGCAAATAACAGCACTTGCTGTCATAGTAGGCACTTCTTTCATTTGTCCGCCAGCAGGGATGGCATTGGGGGCAGCTTATGGTACACTGGAATTAAGTTCAGCCGTTTCCGGAAAAGACTGGATTTCAGGGAGAGAGTTGAAAACAGACGAACGAGTATTTCGTGGTGTCCTTTCTCCATTGGATATCGTCCCTGGCGTAAAGGGGCTTTCCACATTCAGCAGCGCCGCCCGTTTCTCCCATCTAAGAGAAGCCAGTGATCTAAAATTATTAGCGACGAAAACGGGCTTGCAGTCCAAATCATTTGTCCGGGATATGGTGGTTCGTGCGGAAAATGGCATATTCCCCCGCATTAGAAATGCTAAAAGCTTGGCAAAAGAAATCCCGCACCATTTGAAAAACAAAAGCGCAAACAGTGCACTGAAAGCCGGCCGGTTCGTAGACAACGCCCTGACCAATCTGAAAAATTCAATCCCTGGCCGGCAAATGGGATTGGCCATGGAAGGGATTGGGAACGTTAAAGTTCCGCCCGAAAACACCAATGGATTGGAGAATAAAGTTCGAGCTTATCTGAGTGAGAAGACGGGGTTAAATCTTCTAGGCGAAGGTAAAGCAGGCAACGATGGCGTTGAACTTGGCACTAAGGGTACTGTTAATCTTAATTCAGTTCCATCTGTAAAGAATGGTGAATTTAATAGATGGTTTAATTCACTAGCTCCTGATAAGTTTGATAAAGTATGGTCTGACCCTAGGTTAAGAAAAGCCATTGAAAGTAGACTTAGACATCCAGGTGGATTTCATGAGTGGCATTTAGTATCTCGAGCTCCTACTTTTAAACGGTGGGGTATAACAGCAGAACAAATTAAGGAATTAAGAACTGCTATAGAAGATGTGAAGTTTGTTAATCCAAAAGGAGTTCATGGCGGGAAGGGTTCTACGAAAGCTCATAATGAATTGTTAGAGATTATTGATTCTTCACCAGATTATGCAACATTTAAGAGACGACTCCAAAATTGGGCTAATTATAGACTAGAAGGTGGAGTGGAATCTTTACCGGAAAGTCTTAGACCGTAAAAAAGCTAAGGAGGAGTATGAAGTATATGGAAAAGGAAGGATTTGTATCATTATTTATTGGCAACTCTAAGTCATATAAGGATCTTCAAAACTATATTTTGAATAGTTATACAGAAGATGGAGATTTACTACCTTCCGAATTTGAAAAAGACTTTAACATTGATTACTATAATGAAGATTTTAGAGAAGTAGAATTCTATGATGAACCATCGAATGATTTACGTGTTCTACTTGAAGGTTTTTCTTATGATGAGGAGATAATTCCAAAATTTATAGAGCTTTGCGGTGAGCGTTTAAATCAAGAAGCGAACTCAGTTATTTTACTTTATAACTTTCAATATAATGGAAATGTCAATGAAAAAAATCAGTTTAGATTTTTAGGAACCGTACAATATAAGTAATTATAAACACCTTGAATGAGTGTTCGACACTCTTTCAAGGTTTCTTTTTTTATTTTATAAGAGGGGTGAGTGCCAAATAAACCACCATTGATACAGCCTATACTCATAACCTACGGAACTTTGAAAGAAGCATTGATGTTTTATTCAGTAAATTTAATCAAAATTTTTTACAAAACTAGATAATTTTGTACACGAATAATAAAACTGTTTAAAAATATATAATAATTGTTTAAAAATCAGGGCGATATAAAAGTTTTAACGCCTTACCCATTTACATGGCAACGATTATTTGTCTCTTTACAATTTTTCATAAACTGAGTAAGATAATTTCTGTAAAATTGAATATGATTAAATCGCTGAATCCTTTTAAGGAGCGGGGGAACCATTTTGTAACGTTTTGTTACTTGGGGTGAATCCTTGAAAAAGGAGGGGCTACTCTCATAGTCCTAATCCGACAGCTAACCTCGTAAGCGTTTTGGGAGGGATGTAAGTTGAATGATGTCTTTTTGGCCACTGAGTACATCCTCAGTGGTTTTTTATGTTTATGAAGATGCACATAAAAGTCCATACAGTTCATCAAGCTATAAGAGAGGAAAAAGCCTAATACTTTTAAGAAAGAAGGATTCTTGAAAATGGCTTATTTGAAACGGTTATTCATCGGTTCGCCAATGGAAACGAAACGATTGAAACATGAAAAATTACCAAAATGGAAAGCATTGGCAGTATTTTCTTCGGATGCATTGTCTTCCGTAGCGTATGCAACAGAAGAAATATTATTAGTATTGATGATATTAGGAACCAGCGTGTTTTTTTATTCCTTACCCATAGCTTTGGCGATTGTAGGGCTTTTAGTCATTGTGACTTTATCCTATAGACAAATCATTTATGCCTTCCCATCAGGAGGCGGAGCTTATGTAGTGGCAAGAGACCACATCAATACCACCACAAGCCTAGTAGCAGGCGCAGCATTAATGATTGATTATGTTCTTACGGTTGCGGTTAGTATTAGCTCAGCCGTTGCGGCTCTTACTTCTGCTTTTCCAGCCTTGCTTACTTGGAAGGTGGAAATAGCCATCGCTCTTGTATTATTGCTCATGATTTTAAATTTGCGGGGAATTACCGAATCAGCCACTGTATTTGCCTATCCAACCTATTTATTTATTATTTCAGTACTAGTTCTCATTATTGCAGGAGGATGGAAATTATATAATGAAGGATGGCATGGTTTTAATTATGCAAATCACGCTACACCTGAACATTTCTTCGCTAGTGGATACGGAGTGTTTATTTTATTAAGGGCTTTTTCATCCGGTTGTTCAGCAATGACAGGAGTGGAAGCCATTAGCAACGGTGTGCCATCGTTTAGACCTAACAGTTCCAAAAATGCTGCAATTACAATGGGATGGATGTCTTTACTGTTAGGCTTCATGTTTCTAGGTATTACAATTTTAAGTGCCGGCTTCGGAGTGACCCCAGCCGAACATAAGACTGTCATTTCTCAAATTGGAAGTCACGTCTTTGGCAATAGCATATTATTTTATATTTTTCAGATGATCACCATGTTAATTTTAGTATTAGCTGCGAATACAAGTTTTGCCGGATTTCCGCAGCTTGTTTCGATTATAGCTACTGACCGTTATTTGCCGAGAAGTTTAGCAGCGCGCGGAGATCGTTTGGTGTTTTCCAATGGAATTATTCTCTTGAGTATTTTAGCGATCATTTTAATTATCATATTCCATGGTAAAACACATTCTCTGATCCCGCTGTATGCAGTCGGAGTATTTCTTTCCTTTACGATCGGTCAATACGGTATGATTAAAAAAATATGGAAAGAAAAATCGAAAAGCAATATGGCCACATTGTCGATCATTATCACTGGAACAATTGCTACAGGATTAGTAACGATCATTACCGTTATAGCGAAATTTACACACGGTGCATGGTTAGTGATTGTAGCCATTCCATTGATCGTTGTCTTGTTTAACAAAATTCATGCTCATTATGAAACATTAGCTCAGCAATTAAAATTGGATAAAAGTGATCGGACTGAAACAAAAGAAATTGTGACTCCGAAGGTGATCATCCCGATTTCAGGCATTAGTAAAGTCGTTGATCAATCTGTACAATATGCAAAAAGTATTTCAGACGATATTACAGCCATTACAATTGTTTTTGCCGAAGAAGAAGAACAGAAAATACGCGACAAATGGTATAAGTTGTATCCAGATATCGAGCTGAAAATTATTTATTCACCTTATCGGACAATCCTTTCTCCATTATTGGATTACATTAATAAAGTAGAAAAAGAAACAAAAGGAGCAACCATAACTATTTTAATGCCGCAATTTATTGTGAAAAAATGGTGGCATACTTTACTTCATAACCAAACAGCGATCTTTTTAAGATTCTTTTTGATCCTGAAAAAAGACATCGTCATTGCAACGCTTCCGTACCATTTAAAAGAATAACATCTGGCTTTTGGCACTTGCTTAGGCGTTGTAAGTGTATATGAATCCGAGGATATATGTTCGAATTTCAAGAGCATATATCCTCTTTTTTTCATACGTACATCTATCCGAATCGATTCTGTATGCGGATATTAATAATGCGGCTCTTAATAACAGTTTTGATCATTAATTAAATGAAAACCATACGCACAGCGGTGTATGGTTTTCGGAAAGCTTTAAGCGAGGTATAAAAAAGCCCCTCCTAGTATTTTGGCTCGCCAACCAAATTTTATCTAGCTAGAAGGGAACTTTTTATGTCTTCTGACTTAAATAGTTAGTCACATACAAAATGTAATTGTAAGTAATCATATCATCTTTGCTGATGAGTTATAATAAATTGAAGAAGATAGAACAGCCAAAGCCGAAATCACAACTGAAACATGATGGAAAGCCCTTTTAAAAAGTTTAAGTTGGTGTATTTTTCGGATCCCAAAAATGCTGAACGATTAGCCCAAGAACCTTATCTTTCCATGACATGATCGTTAACCATATTTTCTTTTTCGATACAATAAAGTCTATTGATTCTCTTCGTTTCCGTAAAAGATAGGACTCTTTATTTCTTCTGCTTTTATCAAAGTCTGTAATTGTTCATCTGTAATTTTATTTTTTTATTTTCGTCATTATTTTTTTCAATAAACCCCAATATATCCAAGTATCGGGTTCTCCAATTTACAAAGGTAATGAAGTGATGAAGCCAAAGAACATTGAAATAACCCATTAAAATTGGTTTTTAGTCCTGGGAAAGATATTTACATTTTGAAATATCAGCTCTATCAATCCCATATGTTTCTAATACCTCTCGAATATAATCATCTGGATTCATGTTAAATAAAAAATCTAAGTTTCAACTACAATATGCTTGTGCTACATGACCTAATAAATTTTCGGTTAACGCTGCTATTTCACTATGTTCTATGTTTAATTCCTCTATATTTTTATTTGAAATAAATTGAACCTTTATATAGTTTTCTCTCGGCTCAAAAAATTGCTTATCTGTTTCACTAAGCCAAGAATAGTCCTTCAATGTACTTGGCCTCTTTTTATCTTCAATAATCAAAAAATTTGTACTTTCTATGTCGGGTATTTCAATTTTCCAAATTTCAAGTGAATTAGATTTTAGTTCTCTACTAATTATCATTTTTTTGATTCCACTCCTTTATATTATTTCATAGTAATTGTCAATCTAGTAAATTTTAAAAATATATATCCCGAAGATAAGTATAAAATTAAGCGCTTTGAGCAACCTTAGGATAATATAATTATAAAACAAATATTTACAATAGAATTATGTCGGCGGAATGGACACGTTAAACTGAGAGAAATAGCTGAACTTAGGCAAATATTTTTCTATCTTTGGCGTAATAAGCAGCCTCAAATTCACATGGCGATACATAGCGAAGGGCGGAATGTGTAAAAGCATTCAATATACTCGACAATGGCTTGTGTCGCTTTTTTCGCGTTCAGATAAATGTACTTTTCTTTGAGGAGGCTATGAAGGGTACCTTCAAGAATTTTGTGTAATGTAAGTCTGATCAGAAGAATAATTGTATAAAAATTTACAATTTTGTGAAGGTCAAAGTATAACGTTTGACTGTACAGTTTGATTATAATATGATCTTATTAGAAGGGTAAAAAGGGGGTATAGATGGATGGGGTCGTCTATAAAATTGGTGAACTAGCAAGTATAGCAAATGTTTCTAAAAGAACAATCGATTATTATACAAAACTAGGCTTGCTTAAAGCAGAACGGTCCAAATCGAATTATCGATATTATGATTCATCTGCTCTTGAGGATTTAAAATTAATTGACCATTACAAAAAACTGAATTATTCATTAGACATGATAAAAGAGAGGCTAGAGTTGCATAGAAAAAAAACAGCAGCAGAGGAAGAACTTATTCTTAAACAAGCCAAAACAATTGCTGAACATATGAAATTATTGGAGGATGAAATTAAAGAAATTCATGATCTTTTAGGCAAATTGGATGATGAATGTAAGAAAAAGATTTCGAATCAATTGTCTCCACAGACGATGGCATTATTACAATCATTAATCATGTTTTTAGGATGATAAAGAGAGATCTATACAAGGGAATAGTGAAAAAAGCATAATTACTGTTGACATTTCGTTATTAGGAGGTGTAAGTCGTTCCTTTTTCTAGGGGAACGGCCGTAGTTTGGAAATATTTAATTTATTTATGGTTGCTGTATTAATTGGTTTCACAGCATTTTTCGTCGCTTCTGAATTCGCCATTGTAAAAGTCCGATCTTCAAGAATTGATCAGCTTATCTCGGAAGGAAATAAAAATGCTGTTGTAGCTAAAAAAATCATTTCCAATTTGGACGAATATTTATCAGCGTGCCAGCTTGGAATCACCATAACAGCATTAGGTTTAGGCTGGCTAGGAGAACCGACTGTTGAGCATCTTCTTCACCCCGTTTTTGAAAAAATGGATTTTTCCCCATATGTGTCTAATATACTGTCATTTGGAATTGCTTTCGCTGCGATTACATTTTTACATGTCGTTATTGGAGAATTGGCTCCGAAAACGGTAGCCATTCAAAAGGCAGAAGCTATTACATTATTAACAGCAAGACCCTTAATTTTGTTTTATAAAATCATGTATCCATTTATTTGGGCATTAAACGGTTCTGCAAGGGGCATTATCCGTTTATTTGGCTTAAAACCAGCTTCCGAACATGAGCTTGCACACTCAGAGGAAGAGCTGCGGCTTATTTTATCTGAAAGCTACAAAAGCGGCGAGATTAACCAAACGGAATACAAATATGTGAATAACATCTTCACGTTTGATGACCGGATCGCAAAAGAAATCATGGTTCCCCGAACAGAAATTGTTGCACTTGATAAAAATAAAACCATTAAAGAAAACTTGGAAATCATCAAAAAAGAAAAATTTACAAGATATCCGGTAATTGACGGAGATAAAGATCATGTTATTGGCCTTATCAACATCAAAGAGGTATTTACAGAAATCTCCTCTTACGATAACTTAAATACCGAAAAATCCATAGATGATTTTGTCCGTCCAATTATTCAAGTCATTGAATCCATTCCAATCCATGATCTGTTGCTGAAAATGCAAAAAGAACGAATACACATGGCGATTTTATATGATGAATATGGCGGTACATCCGGTTTGGTCACAGTTGAAGATATTCTTGAAGAAATTGTCGGTGAGATTCAAGATGAATTTGATGAAGATAAAAAACCCATCATCCAACAAATAAATCATGATCGAGCCTTAGTTGATGGCCGCATCTTAATTAGCGAGATAAATGATTGGTTAGGGTTGAAAATTGAAGAAACGGATGTAGATACACTTGGCGGATGGATGTTAACTGAGCGTTATGATATTAAACAAGGGGAAAGTATTGAATTTGGACCGTACACCTTTCACGTAGTGGAAATGGCCGGGAACCATATTAAAACGATTGAGATTACTAAAATTGATAAAGGCTCGCCAGTTCTAGTAGAAGATTAATCATAACTGTAGTTGAGCAATTTTCATTACAATAATTACCATGTAAAAAGAGACAAACGGAGTACCCCTTATGCCACATGAAGCTGTTTTTTAACGACATCAATGGGAATATCTTGTTTCGCTGCATCGTAAATAAACTCCACGAGGCTATGTCCTTTCTTCTTTCGAAGGAAGTCAAGCCCGGTAGAGAAATCGCTGTTGGATTCGACCATACTGTACACATAAGCGAGTTGCACCAAGATCCAATACCGTTTCACCGCCCGACGTTGACGAACGCGGTACCCATCGAGCTTCAGCTGGTCTTTCGCTTGTCGAAAAAAGCATTCGATCGACCAACGCTGGGCATAGTAGCGCAAGATCTCTTCATCGCTTAGCTCCCGGTCGGTGCTCAAGACGCAGTGAAGATGTTCAGGTGTCATCGGCTGATCGGCTTTCCAAGCCAACAACACAACGGCATCATCGAGACCTTTCAGCGCTCCCTCGTAGCGATACACGCGATAACGCTCTTCTCCCACCGTGACGAGATGGGTGTCGTTCGGTTCGATATAGCGGGCAAACTGTTTGGCTTGGATGGCGATGCCTTTTGGATAAAGAACCCGATTCGTCTTGAGCATCGCAATGACGTGGAATCCTTTTTTCAGGCAGGCTTCCACGAGTGTTTTCGATGGGTACCAAGAATCCATCAGCACATAAACAGAACCGTGCACATCCAAAGAAGAAAGCATCTCGATGGCCCATTGACCCTTGCTTTTCCCATCCGCCTTGTCGTAGAGGCGAAACGCAAAGGGAAAGGCTTGCGTCATCGTATGAACCATGAGCCAGACGAGAGAGTGTCCCCAAATCGACTTTTTGTCCGCGTGAGAATAATGCCAATTACACCCTTCAATAGCGTGTTTCGCCTGTGACGAAGGCTTCGTTTTTCGGCAGATCGTATCATCGATCGAAACAAAAATGGGGTGATTCTTTCGCTTGGCCGTTCGTTCCACATGACGAAGCATCCACTGCTGGAGTTTGCGAAGCAAGATTTCTTCATCCCAAGGGCTTTTCGTGAAAAAATGGCTCAGTGTCGTTCGATGGTTGGGATGAAAGCTCTCATGATGCAGATCGGTCAAGGTTCCCACAAATCCTTTCGTTGTCAGCGCATCGATAATATGAACGAGATGCTTCATGACCGGCTTAGAGAAATTTTTTATACTTTTATCCAAAAAATCTAATTTTGCAAAATGCTCAATGCAAATAAAAATGATAAAAATTTAGGAAAGTTTTGAATAAACGTTATCAGTAAAACATCGAATGTTATACTCCCTTATAAAAATTACGAAACGATATGCTTCTTCTTCGAGGATACAATGGATTTTTACTAAGACATAGGTGCTGACGACAATTTATAGTTGAGCTCTATTGTTCAACTAGAACAAGGGGCATTAAACATTTTGTTTTTTAATTTTTAGGGGTTGATGCATTTAAGTATGTAATGGCTGCACTCTGTGGTTTAGGTCTTCTAATAGGGATGGCTGTTATATTTACTACTATTTTATTTATATTTACTTCTACAACTAGTATGATTTTATATGCTTTATTATGTCTTTCCGTTTTATATATTATGTCAAATATAATTTGGATTTTTATTACCTTTTCAACTAGTAATAAAAGCAAAAACACAATTCTTCAATAGGCCTTATTATGCAAATGAGAAGTACAGGAACGGTCCGATAAATTCTAAAATGAAGCCAGTAGAGAAAAATAGTTGTTTTTCTCCGCTGGCTTTTGTAATTTTTCGATTCTTGTCTGAGTTGAAAATGCGGACCCATATTTTCAGGATGCTGTGAACTATTGCCACAATTCCAAACTCGCCCTCCTGCAAGGATCATCTGCAGATCACCCTTGATGTGTCTGAACATTTTTTTACTTCGACTTTGAGTCGAATGTAAAAAAATCACATCTTTCTTCCTGCGTTTTAGGAACTGCTATTTCTTTCATTTTTCTTTGAACCAACTGGTCAAGTAAGTTCCAGAGAAAGGTGCAATCGTGGAACGACTTGAATATTATGGACTTTTCAAGCAGGGGTCGGAATGTGCATTATACGACCAATGCGATCGAAAGAAATTCGGAAATAGTTGAAACCGATGGGCATTTGAGCAGTTTAGAAATCGTGGGGAAAAGTTGTATATTTGATGATATAAGACTTTCATGAAAAATGGGCAGAGCAAAAGTAGAGAGGAGTACCGAAGCAAAGGAAGTCTTTCAGCAAATGTTTGGTAAATGTTGCAATGAACCATTATTGCAAAAAGGCCATACAGGAGACTTAAAATTTAGCCGCATTGTGTGAAGAAAACAGCCCTCTATTCTAAATTTCCATCAGAGGTACTTTATTTATCTTGCATTATACAAAATTATTGACGTTACCGAGTCAGTATCATTACAATAAAAAGGTTAACTTTTCCATTTGTCCTGCCTGACATATTTATTTTTTAAAAACTGTTCCTTATAAACAAAAAATTATTTTCAAAATAAGTTAGGAGGCTATATAAATGGAAATATATTTGAAATACTTTTTAATGGGGTTAACGATTGCTTTACCGATAGGAACCATCACAATTGAAATGACTAAACAAGGGATTAAACATGGTTTTTTACATGGTTGGGCGGTGGGGTTAGGCGGGATGACAGTTGATTTTCTTTTAATTATTGCCATTTATTTAGGATTGGCTCCCCTATTATCGGCCCCTTTAATACAAATTCCATTATGGCTGCTAGGCGCTGGTTTTTTATTTTATTTAGCTTATGATTCGATAAAAAATGCAAATCACGATATGACAATGATTGGCGAACCAACTTATAAATCGATTGGAAAAACATATCGAAATGGTATATTTGTTGCAATCTCGCCAAGTAATTTAATTTTTTGGATATCAATTTTTGGTGTAGTGTTGACAGATTCATTTTCTCAAGCGAATACAGCTGATTTTTTTATTACTGCATTAGGAATCTTATCAGGAATATTGGTACATGACATTATACTTCTTACTATCATTTCGGTTACACGAAAAGCAATGAATAAAAAAGCAATAATGACTGTTTCGATTATTGCCGGAATTTTGTTGTTTGGTTTCGGTTGTACTTTTCTCTATAAATTTTTCATAACATTACAAGCGAACTATCCGTTTTGGTAGGTGCAAATAAATAATGACATTAGTGTAACAGGTTCGAATTGGATCGAAATTGAAAAAACTGCATCTTCCATTTTAGTCCTTCCTTCTATCACGGAACGATATTTTTATTTGAAAAATACGCTTTCCTCGTGGTAATGAAACGTTGAATCATAAAGGAGTTTCAGTTTCATTCGATAAAACATCATTAACACTTGAATCTAAAAAATCGGTGATACGGCAGTAGCTCTATTTCCCATTAGCTCAAGGAAGAGCAATAGAAACACAGGAGAATCTCCTGAAGCGATGAAAGGATCAAGTTGAACAATTGAGAAAGAGTCATAAGTGTTTAACTCTTTGAGTCTCATACATTGCTTCCGGCAAAACAAACTTTAATACGATTCGCCAAGTATTTTTGGAGAAGTGCATTTTCTCCCTTAAAAAACACGTATTGATTATTCGGCTTGTTGCGTTTTGCTTGTGCAACATTAAAAAAACACGTATTGGTTATTGACAAAACAAAAATCCAAGCTATATAATATCTAGTAATCAACTAGGAATACTATGTTTCGGTTGCATAATTTTCGGAAATACATTCAGACGTTCCGCTCCCTTTGAAATGGAATATCTCATTCATGTCGAACAGCGAATTTACAAAGCTATCTGGATTTAATTTGTTTATCAATTGGGCGATTCTTTAACCTTAGAGCATACCAGCAAAAGAAGCAAAATAATCACTGATTGGAAATCTGAGCATATCTTGCATGGATACATGATAAAGTCCAATAGCAAGCTGATGAAGTGATGACAATCATTTGTCCACCAGACCACTGGAGACTTCCTTTCATTTTTAAGGGAGTCTCCTTTTTTATTTTAAGCACCTCAAGACATATTTAATCGTCCATATTCAAGGAGGAATTATAAATGGAAATCTTTTGGTTTATTCCCACAAATGGCGACTTTCGTCAATTAAATCATCAAGAAGGTTCACGTCCTGCAACCTATAACTATTGCAGACAAATTGCACAGGCTGTCGATGATTTAGGCTATAGCGGCGTGTTAATTCCAACAGGAAAAACATGTGAAGAAGGCTTTATTGTCGCTTCAACGCTTGCACCCGTAACAAAAAATTTAAAGTATCTTGTAGCGGTGCGGCCAGGATTAATGTCACCGAGCTTTGTAGCACGCATGTCGGCGACATTGGATCGATTTTCTGACGGTCGGTTATTAATTAATGTGGTGGCTGGCGGAGATCCGGTCGAGCTTGCAGGAGAAGGTGTGTTTTTAGATCACGATGAACGATATGAGTTAACAGATGAATTTTTAACCATTTGGCGTCAATTATTTACAGAAGAAGAAGTTGATTTAGAAGGAGACTATTTACGAATTCGAGGTGGGCAATTGCCATACCCGACAGTTCAAAAACCATATCCGCCGCTATATTTTGGAGGATCTTCACCTGCTGCGATGAAGGTGGCGGCAAAGCATATCGATGTCTATTTAACATGGGGAGAACCACCGGCACAAGTGGAGAAAAAAATCAATAAAATGCGGGCGTACGCTGCTGCCCAAGGAAGAACAGTAAAATTCGGCATCCGGCTGCACGTCATTGTCCGTCCAACAGAAGAGGAAGCATGGGAAGCTGCCAATAAGCTCATTGAACATGTGGATGAGGAAACTATTGCGCAGGCGTTGAAAGTATTTAAGCGGATGGATTCTGAAGGCCAGCGCTTAATGACGAGTTTGCATGAAGGTGATCGTACAAGATTAGAAGTGAGTCCAAATCTTTGGGCCGGTGTTGGATTGGTACGGACCGGTGCAGGCACGGCGCTAGTAGGAGATCCTGATACGGTTGCTGCCCGTATGAAAGAATACGCTGATTTAGGCATTGAGACCTTTATTCTTTCAGGCTATCCGCATTTAGAAGAAGCCTATAGAACAGCGGAATTATTGTTCCCGAAACTTCCAATTGATAAAAAGGATACTTCTCATCAGAAGACATTCCTTAGCCCATTCGGAGGAGATATCAAATCGGCTGTTGCGAAATAACAGGTTCATTAAACAATTTGAGGTGACAACAAGAGGATTGTGAAAATGCTTGATTTTAATTGGTGATAACCATCATGTCTCTTATAGGATGATGCAGAAAGATTTTCATCTGTCACATAGAGAACAGCGGCTCTTTTTGGTTAAAACCAAAGTAAATAAATATGTTTAATTTGAAATAAGACAGTATGAAAGCGGGCAGCTCATCAGCAAGGAAAGGTTTGGCTTTACAGAAAACAGCAGCTCCAAAGTGGATCAATTAGTGAAAATTACGGGATTTAGTATGAGTTGACCAGACGACTGGAGACTTCCTTCATTTTATGGAAGTCTCTTTTCATTTTTTATGGGAATTCAGTTTAAAAAAGTAAAAATGATTTTAAATGATGAAAAGGGGATGGATAAAATGGCATTCAATCATTCTGAAAAATTAATCAATCAAATATATGATGTAAGTTTTAAAGCAGATGTTCTTGTTATAGGCGGAGGGCCTGCCGGCGCTTGGGCTGCATTATCAGCCAAAAAAAACGGGGCAACGGTTATCTTGGTGGATAAAGGTTATTGCGGCACAAGCGGGGCGACGGCTCCTTCAGGCAATGGAGTATGGTATATACCGCCTGATAAAGAGAAAAGAGAAGAAGCGATGAGAAGCCGTGAAGCCTTAGGAGGGTTTCTTTCTGAACGGAAATGGATGAAAAGGGTACTAGAACAAACATATGAAAGTGTCAATCAGCTTGCTGAGTGGGGATATCCTTTTCCAGTAGATGAAAATGGCGTAGTACATAAGAGAAGCCTTCAAGGACCTGAATATATGAGATTGATGAGAAGAAAATTGGTGAAATCGAAGGTAAAAATTTTAGATCACAGCCCTGCGCTGGAGCTTTTGTATGACAGCAATGGAGTTGCCGGAGCTGCGGGCGTCAATACACAAACTGGAGAAACCTGGTCTGTTCAAGCCAGTTCTATCGTTATCGCATCAGGCGGATGCGCCTTTTTAAGCAAGGCGTTAGGATGCAATGTATTAACTGGTGATGGGTACTTATTGGCTTCAGAAGCTGGTGCTGAGTTTTCAGGCATGGAATTTTCCAATGCATATGCCATTACTCCAAAATTTTCTTCCATTACAAAAACAGCTTTTTATCAATGGGCTTCTTTCACTTATGAAGATGGAACCATTATTGAAGGGGCGGGTTCACATAAAGGGCGTTCGATCATTGCCAAAACATTGCAGAAAGGAAAAAAAGTGTTTGCACAGCTGGATAAGGCGAAGGATAACACTGAGCTACAAAAGTGGATGAGAATTGCCCAACCGAATTTCTTCCTTCAATTCGATCGAATGGGCATTAATCCTTTTGAGGATCGCTTTGAAGTGACATTACGGTTAGAAGGGACAGTAAGGGGCACCGGCGGCATCCGGATTATTGATGAAACTTGTGCAACATCAGTTCCCGGATTATTTGCCGCAGGTGATGCTGCGACTAGAGAGTTGATTTGCGGCGGATTTACAGGAGGGGGAAGCTACAATGCGGCATGGGCCATTTCCTCTGGCTATTGGTCCGGGGAAGCAGCAGCGAAGTATGCCCTTTCCTTTAATCGAAATAATCTGGATAGAACCTTGTCAAGAAAACAAGTCATTGGAATAAACGAACAGCGCACAAGTCATAATAATGGTCTTGATGCAAATGAGGTGATTCGGCATGTTCAAGCGGAAGTGATGCCTTTTGATATTAATTTGTTTAGAACAGAAGAAAAGTTATCCTCCTCCTTGCAGCGGCTTCATTCAATATGGCATGAAGCAAAAACAAGTCTGAAGGAAAATAAAGGAAATATCGTAAGGGTTCGGGAAGCAGCCGCAATGTTAGCCACCTCCCGTTGGATGTACACAGCAGCACTAGAGCGAAAAGAAACTCGAGGCATGCATAAACGGCTTGATTTTCCTAAGATTGATGAAAACCAGCAGCATCGTCTGATCACGAGCGGTTTAGACGAAATAAAAGTGACTGCTGATACTCATAATTTCCAGACTGTATAAGGAGGAAGAAAATTGATACAGGTTCTGCTTGAGGAACGATGTGTAAAATGCAATCTTTGTGTCAATATTTGCCCCACTAACGTGTTTGAAAAAAGAAAGGGAGAGGTACCCGTTATATCAAGGCAGGATGATTGCCAAACGTGTTATATGTGTGAATTGTATTGCCCTGTTGATGCACTTTATGTAGCTCCAAACGCTGATGAGGCCGTAGAAATTTCTGAGCAGGAATTATTAACAACAGGTTTAGTAGGAAGTTATCGAACAAACATGGGATGGCAGAAGGGACAAAAACCGGTCGCTGCCCAAGACCCAGCTTATAAATTTTATTTGCCTAGCGGAGTGTGACTAGAATGGGAAAATCATCAAAGAAAAAATCTTTCATATTCTTTATAGCAATTTTTGCACTTTTAACAGCGTGCAGTTCCAATAATACTTCTACAAACAAAAATGCGGAAACGGAGAATCATTCTAATGCAGGGGTTGAGGAGAAAGGAAAAACATTAAGGCTCGGATATATTAACTCAACCGGAAACAAAGACAAGGACAAACCTGCCGTTTCAGGAGCTGAAGGGTGGGCGCTTAATAAAGGATTTTTGCAGGAAGAATTAAAGAAAATTGGAATTACAAATATTGAATATTTTTCTTTTCCTAACGGCCCTAACCTAAACGAAGCAATGGCTTCAGGAGAAATTGATGTAGGAATTTTAGGTGATACACCTGCTTTATTGGCGAGAAGCTCAGGACAAAAAACAAGATTAATAGGATTTGCTAATATTTTTCAAGATATTTGGTTAGTTACTAATAAGAAAAATGGAGTATCTTCCTTGGAGGAATTAAAAGGAAAAACAGTTGCAACATCAAATGGATCTTATATGTTTCGCTATTTAACAGGTCTATTGGAAGAAAATAATCTGCTTGAAGATGTAAAAATTGTTCATTTACTTCCGCCAGAAGCAGCTGCTGCTTTGGAGCGCGGCGATATTCAAGCATATGCATTTCCAACATATATGGGTCCAAAACATGTAAAACTTGGTTTTCCTTTGCTTCACCAAGCAAGTAAAACGACACCGCATTTAACCGGAACATCTGTCACCATTGCGTCAGAAAAATTTTTAGAACAGAATCCGGAGTTTTTATCAGTATGGACAGATACCCGTGAAAGGGCAGTAAAAGATTTAAAAGAACATCAAGAAGAATTTTATCAATATGTGGCTGAAGTGACCAAACAGGACTTAGATGTTGTGAAGGAAAGCCTCCCTCTTAACAATATTCGAGAAGAGAACTTCCCGAAAGAGGGGTTGGAATTATTGGAAGGAACGAAAAAGTTTTTAGTAAAACAAGGATTGATTAAAAAAGATTTTGCCATAAAAGATTGGATGCTAAAAGATCAGTAGTTTTTGTAGAAGGCTTTGTCTTAAAAGCCTTCTATCCTGTTTATGCAACTGAGGTGGTTAGATATGAAAAAAACGTATGAGTATTATATTTTGCCGGTTGTTTTGCCGCTCCTGCTTGTTTTTCTTTGGATTTATTTGACGGAACGTGAATTGATTGCACCATACCTAATTCCATCTCCGAAAACGGTTATCCACACAATCGTTCAATTTATAGAGGATGGAACCCTTTTGCAGGATTCATGGGCAAGTGTCAAAAGAATGCTGCAAGGCTTTTCCTTAGCCGTTTTCTTTGGTCTGCTATTCGGGGTATTAATGGGTTTATTTGCTAGAGTCGATCAATTTTTTGCTGGAATTCTGAATGCGATCAGAGTAATTCCGCCATTAGCCTGGATCCCGATCATTATTCTTTGGTTTGGTATCGGTGAAACTTCTAAAGTCATTATTATTTTTAAAAGCGCCTTTTTCCCCATCCTGTTAAATACAATTCAAGGAATCGAAGGAGTGCCTAAAGGATTTCTGGAAGTGTCAAAACTGATGGGAGTAAGCAAAAGAAGAACGTTATTTAACGTGATTTTTCCTGCTGCTTTGCCTTCTATATTTGTTGGGCTTAGATTGGGATTAGGAGCGGCTTGGATGGCTGTGGTCGCTGCGGAATTGATTGCTTCCGATTCAGGACTCGGTTACCGAATCACACAAGGCCGGGAGCTTTCCCAGCCCGATGCCATGATCATTGGAATGATCATGATTGGGATAATTGGAGTCGCAATGGATGCTGTTGTTAAGTTTATCCAGCAGCGCATCCTGTCTTGGCAAGCAGGCATTAAATCTTAGGAGGTTGCTTACATGCCAATAAAGGAAAACGTTCAGTTTCAGGTAGCGAAACCGAAAATAAAGATTACTAATTTGTCAAAATCATTTAATCAAGGAAAGAATACGTTAAACGTATTAGATGATATCAATTTAGAGGTTCAAGAAGGCGAATTTTTGACCATTGTTGGATCCAGCGGATGCGGAAAAAGTACGTTATTGCGAATAATTGCTGGTCTTGACAGCTCTTTTGAAGGAACGATTGCCATTGATAATCAAAATATAAAAGGTATAAGAGCCGACATAGGCATGGTTTTTCAGGATCATCGGCTGTTTCCTTGGATGACTGTTAAGCAAAATATAGCCTTTGGTCTTGAAAAAGTGCCTGCATCTGAACGTGAAAAACTAGTGAATGAATATATTGAATTAGTCGGATTAAAGGGATTCGAAAAAGCAAGGCCCGGAGAGCTTTCAGGCGGTATGTCTCAGCGGGTTGCATTGGCGCGTACATTAGTAAAAAAGCCCAGCATTATTTTGCTCGATGAACCTTTTGGGGCGCTGGATGCACTGACCCGGATTCAAATGCAATATGAAATTTTAAGAATACGAGAACAGGCCAATGTTACTATGATTTTAGTGACTCATGATATTGATGAAGCTGTGTTATTAGGTGACAGGGTGATTGTCATGTCCAAAAAACCAGGCCGCATCCAAAAGACGATTCCAGTTTATTTATCAAGACCGCGAGACAGAAATAGCCGTGATTTTGTAAAAATACGTGAAAAGATTTTAAATTTATTTTTTGACACAAATGTTTCGTTGAATAAATCACAAGAAAAAATTTCATTAAAGGGATAGGTTCCTTCTGCAAACTGCTTATTACTTTGCATGAAAATAGAAATCCTCTATCGCCTTATGCTGATACAACGACATATTAAACTATAAAAATATAATAATCTTGACAACAAAAAGTTGGCATGTTAATTTATTCGCATATGAATAATTGGATTTCCGACCAGAACACTGGAGGCACTTGGTTTACATACTAAGTGCCTTTTTTACATATCTTCAAAGGTGAATATACAGTGTCTTCGTTCAAGTTGGATTGAAACATTCATTCCTAATCTATCTTGTTTAATATTATTTGTACAAAGACTATAAAAAGTCGATGCTGATGAAAAATCGGATCAATAAAAGCAATTATGATAGAAATACAAGAAAAAAATTTCATAAAAGTAACTTGACAGATAGGTTTAATTGGTTTTAAAATCTCATTAAAGATTTTGAAAATTTAAATAAGCTGACTGGAAAACCGGAGGCTCTCAATTCAAGTTGAAACTTATCTTGAAATGGGGTGCCTCCTTCTTTTACATCAAATTATTCTAAAATAGAATAAACATTGAAAAATAAATGATAGTTGACTGGACAACCAGAGACTCTTTTTCAAGTTTAATTTAGCTTGGAAATGGGTCTCTGTTTTGTTTAACAGCAACTTTTTAACACCAATAAAAAATGAGAGTTTGAGGTAAATAACATGAAGAAAAAACGAATCTATTTAAATGCGTTTGATATGAATTGTGTGGCCCATCAATCACCAGGCTTATGGGTACATCCTGAAGATCAGTCGTATCGTTATAAGGATATAGATTATTGGGTTGAATTGGCTCAAACTTTGGAAAGAGGTCGGTTTGACGGCCTGTTTATTGCTGACGTAATCGGGATCTATGATGTGTACGGGGGAGATAAAACTACAACAGTACGTGAAGCGACACAGGTGCCCGTAAATGATCCGATGATGCTTGTCTCGGCGATGGCGAACGCAACGCAACACTTAGGCTTTGGAATTACATGCTCGACAACATTTGAACATCCTTACACGTTTGCACGCAGGATGTCCACATTGGATCATTTAACAAAAGGAAGGATTGCTTGGAACATTGTGACTTCGTACTTAGAAAGCGGGACAAGAAATATTGATATTGGAGATCGATTTATCCATTCGGAAAGATACAATGTTGCGGAAGAGTATATCGAAGTTTGTTATAAATTATGGGAAGGCAGCTGGGAAGATGATGCGGTCATAAAAGATAAAGAAAAAAGAATTTTTACAGATCCGACAAAGGTTCATAAATTCACCATCACGGTAAATATTTTCATGTGCCTGGTATACATTTATGTGAACCGTCGCCGCAAAGAACTCCTGTCTTGTATCAGGCTGGAGGTTCAACTAGAGGCCGCCAATTTGCTGCTAAACATGCAGAATGCACCTTTATTTCTGCTCCTGGAAAGGAAGCGATCACTTCATATGTCAAGGATTTAAGAGCTCAGGCAGCTTTATTGGGAAGAAACCCTCAAAGCATTAAAGTGTTTGCATTAATGACGGTAATTGTTGGCCGGACGGAGGAAGAGGCGCGGGCTAAATATGAGGATTTATCCCAATATATCAGTTATGAAGGAGCGCTTTCCTTGCTGAGCGGCTGGTCGGGAGTGGATTTCTCTAAATATGAACCTGATCAAGAAATTGAGTACATTGAGACAAATGCCGTTAGATCCATGCTTGAATCACTAACAAAGGCAAGCCCAAATAAGAAATGGACCGTTCGCGAGCTGGCAAATTTCGCAGGCATTGGCGGCATGGGACCAGTGATAGTTGGAACACCTGAACAAATTGTTGATACGTTTGAAGAATGGATTGATGAAACTGATATTGATGGATTTAACTTGGCTTATGCAATTACACCAGGAACATTTAAGGATATTGTGGATCTCGTAGTGCCTGAACTTCAGAAACGAGGTTTGTTGAAAAAAGATTATGAAGAAGGAACTCTTCGAGAGAAATTATTTGGAAAAGGAAATTCTCGTTTATCAGAAAATCATATAGGTGCAAAATATCGAAACCTCGGGTGCCTGTTGCAGAAAAAATAATTACACTGAGAAGTATAGATTTTACCGAGATTTTTACTCAAAAATTCGACTAAATATATATGAATAATTATATTTCAGGAAGGAGAAATGAATAAAATGCTTCATCAAGTCAAACTTCATTCAAGTAAGCTTGGAACAACGCATCTCTGTTGCTAGAAAAGATGCTGAAATGAAAGATATGCTGGTTAAGAAGCCCAGCGATTTTATGCAATGGAGATGCAAGCTCTGAGAAGAAGCTCGGAAAACGATCTTGGATAAAATTGAAAGCCAATTTAACGGCGCTTATAGGTACACAAAAGCAAGTGTCCGATCGAATTTTACATTATTTCGACGGAAGGGGGATTCCATTTCCCTTTCGTACGGGATAAGGAAAAAATGACGCAGCCTATTGAGGCGCAAGTTTGAAACCCTATTAAAAACTACTTTTGAATAAAAACTATGAGGAGGTGGAGAAATGGAAGAAAATTTAAAAATCCAGCTGAAACCAAAGAAAAAACTAACTGCTTTTGATGCCATAAGTTCTACGCTGGCGCAAATGGCTCCAGCAGCAGCAATATATTATGGATTCCCAGTTATATTTGCGGCTTCGGGAATTGGATCTCCGTTAACACTCTTACTTGCTACAGTAGCGATCACAATGGTTGGGCTCAGCTTAACAAATTTTTCAAAAATTCATCCTAGCAGCGGATCGCTCATCAAGTATATTAGTATGACTTTTGGTGATATTGTCGGCACTACAGCTTCACTTGTTTTTTTAATCGGTACTATCTTTTTAGCCGGCTCAGCTTTTATTGAGCTTGGGGGATGGACATCTGATTCACTAGCCTTATATAACATTCACATTCATTGGATCGTCCCTACTATTATTTTAGGTTTAATCGTTTGGGCCATTACAGTGGTGGGAATTTATAGTTCGACTAAAATTGCTGCGGTGGCATTATTCATTGAGGTTGCAGTCCTTGTTTTCGTTTCAGTGTTAGTTTTATTGCATCCGCCAGCGCCGTTATCTTTAAAGCCTTTTGCATTTTCTTCAATTCAGAATGGCATAGCAGGACTTAGCTTAGCCTTTCCGCTTGCGATCTATTTGTTTATTGGCTTTGAAAACTCAGCTGCTTTGGCAGAAGAAACGGATAATCCAAAACGAAATACTGCTCGTGCAGTTCTCGTAAGCATTGCGATCATGTCGGTCTTCTATATATTTGTCAATTATAGTATTATTCAAGGATTTTCGAATCATATTGACGATTTAGTTAAAAGTACTAATCCGTTTATTGATCTTTCTAATCAGTATTTAGGCAGCTTTTCTGTATTAGCTATTATTGCAGGATTCACTAGCATACTTGGAATGACCATCGCCTGCTTGAACGGCTTCTCCCGAATTGCGTTTAACTCAGCTCGAGAAGGATTAATTTATAGAAAATTATCAAGGGTTTCAAAATGGGGGACGCCTATCGGCACACTGACACTTCTTTTTATCTTAGGAATGTTGGCTGCGATTTTAATTGGTTTGCTTAGTAAAGGATGGGTAACTGCATTCGGTTATCTCAGTACAATTGGCACGATCCCGCTCTTGCTCATTTATTCTTTATTAAATCTTGCAGTTATATTTTATAAAAAAGAAAAATGGCCTTTTCATAAAAAATATTTGTTTCCATCATTAGGCTTGATCAGTATTCTTATCCCTATTTGGGCGATGGTGCAGCCCGGTCAGCCGGAACCGGTAAGCTATTTTCCTTGGATTGTTCTTGCTTTATGTGTGGTCAGTTTCATTTACTCATGGTTTACCGTGAAAAAGAAGTCGCCAATTTCTGCAAACTTCAGACCGTTGTTAAAAAAAGAAGAATTATAGGAAAAAGGAGGACAGGGTTGGAAACGAAATCGTGAAAATGAAGTGCGGTTTGGCGGGGCAAACTGACTGCGGAATTCAAAGGCCGAAAACGAAATTGTGAAAGTGAAGCTGTTTGTAAAATTGGTTAGTTAGCAGTTAAAGGAAGGGATCAAAGAACAATCAGTAATTTTAAAATTTAAAATCAACTGAGGGAGTGGATCAAAAATGGCAATGGTTCTTAATCGTAGCGCAGAGCAAAAGGAAATCGCAGACCAAAATAAAATTGAAGTTAAATCCATTTATTTTGAGTACGACGGCTTAGAAATCCTGCAAGATATTAATTTAACGATAAAAGAAGGAGAATTTATCGTCTTTATGGGACCGAGCGGCTCGGGAAAAAGTACACTTCTACGATTGCTAATCGGATTGTCCCGGCCTAATAAAGGAGAAATTTTGGTCAATAATCAATTACTTACTGACTCTATACCAGATTGCTCTGTTGTTTTTCAGGACTACTCGCTATTTCCTTGGCTGACAGCGAAAGAAAATGTCATTCTGGCATTAAGGCAAAAGCTGAAAAAATCAAAAACAAAAAAGGAATTAGAACACTTGGCCCAAAGTTATTTGGAATTAGTTCAGCTTAGTCATGCTGTTGATAAATATCCAGGGGAAATGTCCGGCGGGATGCGCCAGCGAGCGGCGATTGCGAGAGCATTATCAATAGGGTCAGATTTGATGTTCATGGATGAACCATTCGGGGCACTCGACCCGTTGACAAGAATACATTTGCAAAATTTAATCCTTCAAGTGAATAGGGAACAGCAGAGAACCATTGTGTTTGTCACACATGATGCAGAAGAAGCGATTTTCTTAGCGGACCGCATTGTCATGTTTACCCCGGGGCCGCCAGGGAGAATTGCGGAAGTGATTGACGTTCCTTTTCCTAAGCCGAGAAATCGGAAACAGCTATATCAAAGCTTAGAATTTGTAAAATTCAGAGATTATGTTTTAGGTGTCATGAACCAAGGCATTTTCGACAAATTAGAGGAAAGTAAGGAAGCTCTTGTGGATGGTTCAGGAATTTAAACCATTCAAAATAATGTCTTAAAATCTGTAAAAAAAATTATACCGTATTCATTACAAAGACACATGAATTTTTAGAGTATATAGTTGGAGTGTATTAGAGGAGGAAAAAAATGAAAAAGAAAAATTGGCTAATCGGGATTGGTTTATCAGCTATTTTAGTTTTATCCGCTTGCGGCGGCAAAGAAACTGCAAATGAAGCAGCATCAAAACAAAATGCATCATCAAGTGAAAAAGCTGAAGAGAAGGATAACGAAAAAACATATGAGTTAAAAGTTGGTTATGGTTCAATATATGGTGCACCTCTTGCGGATATTGCCATCGATCAAGGATTTTTTGAAGAAGAGAATTTAAAAGTGGAAATGGTGCCATTTCAAAGTTCAGCAGACGGATTAAATGCATTGCAGGCAGGAAAAATTGATATCGGCTTAACTTTCGGTTCAACTGCTCCGCTGAATTTTATTGCCCAAGGTTCAAATTTTGAGCTGATTGGCGGTCATATGGAAGGTGGACATCCGATTGTTGTAAAAGAAGAACATAAGGACGAATATAAAACGTTACAAGATTTTAAAGGAAAAACAATAGGTTCTATACCTTTGCATACGAATGATGTTTACTTTAAATCGGAGCTTCAGAAAGCAGGCATTGATATCCATAAGGATGTAAAATTTGTAGAATTTAAAACGTTGTCTGCCATACTTGAGGCTGTAAAAACAGGAAAAATTGATGTCGGGGTATCGGGTACAGCTCATTTAACAAAAACATTGAAATTAGGTTTAGCTCCTATTCTATGGATTAATGATCTGGATAAAAATGCTGCCTGCTGCCGTGTGACGGTAAGAGGCGAGATTTCAGATGATCAAGCAATTGCTTATAAAAAATTTATGAAGGCTCTCATTAAAGCTGAACGTGTGAAATTGGAAAGCCCTGAAAAAAATCTAGAAGCTTCATTAGACAGATTTAAAAATTTACCTAAAGAGCAGATTAATGAAATTGTTAATGAGCCGCATTTAATTAACTCAGCTGATCCGAATAAAAAAGAAACTTTAGAAGTGTGGGAAAGAATGATAAAAATTGGATATGTGAAAGAAGAGGATACAAAGAAAATCGATGTTAATTCTCATTTGAATCTGACTTTTTATGAACAGGCATTAGACGAACTAATTAAAGAAAATCCAAATGATGAATATTACAAAAAGGTATTAGAAAGATTTAAAAAACAAAATTTATAGGGGAGGAGAGATACTGTGAAAAAGTTTTTACATGTTTATATTTATTCAACTCTGATCGCCGTAGCCCTTCTTGGGCTATGGATTTACATTACAAATTTCACTGAATTGCTTGATCCAGTTATTTTTCCATCTCCTGAAATTGTTGCCATGGCGTTTGTGAAAGCCATTAAGGAATTGTTGCAAGGGTTTGTCAGTTCAATGGGGTTATTAGTTCCTGGTTTTGTGTTATCGCTCGTATTAGGGATTGGCGGCGGTTTATACTTTGGTTTGAATCATCGATTCCGTGCCATTTTAGAGCCGTTTTTCCAGACTTTCAGCCCGCTTCCGCCGACATTGTTTGTTCCGTATGCAATTGCATTGTTTCCATCTTTTAAATCGGCTTCGATTTTTATCTTATTCATTGCAACGTTTTGGCCTATTTTTCTCGGCACGATTCAAGGGGTGCTTTTAATAGACAAACCATACTGGGACAATGCAAAAACAATCGGATTGAAGGGAAAAGACTTGTTTTTGAAAATGATTCTTCCAGCAAGCTCGCCGTTAATTTTGAATGGAGTCGGGACATCTCTCGCATTCGCGTTTATTGTCTTAATAATGGTAGAGATGTTTGGTGCTGAATCAGGAATGGGTCGCTTTATACAGTATTACACCGATTTTACTCAATATGATTTAGTTCTGGCAGGAATTATTTTTAATAGTATTGTCATTCTGATTACCATGATCGTTTTTGAAAAAATCAAAAAGCGTCTGCTGTTCTGGACAAATTTAAAAAATGAAGCCAATTAAAAAAATAATAATTGTAAGACTCTTCTTTTTCCCGGCAATGCGCTGATGAGAAAAGGAAGAGTCTTCGTTCCATAAAGGAGTAGTATGATGCGATTAATAGTTACGGTTCTTGTTCTGTTCATGTTATTGCTGGCTGGATGTTCCAATTCAGCTAATCAACAAAAAAATAGTGAAGAGCCAGAATTAAAAGTGACATTAGAAAGTGATCCAAAACAGATTCAGCTGAATGAAAAAGTGACATTTACTTCAAAAGTGACATACGGGACTGAAAATGTGAGCGAAGAAGCCAAAGTTACGTTTGAAGTGATCGAAAATGGAGTATCTTTCGGCAGATTGCCTGTTGAGCCAAACGCAGATGGAATCTATCAATTAGATGTGAAATTTGTTGAGCCAGGTGAACATCAAGTGATTGCTCATGTCGATTATCAAGGCCTTCATGAAATGCCCATTCTCTCATTTCATTTAACGGAGTGAAAGGAGTCAGACTATTTAAATGAATAATAAAAGAAAACAGGTGGTGCTATTCATAAGGGGGTTCATCACTTCCATATTAGTTTTAGGAATTGGTTACGCAATTTATAGTAATTTTATTAAGGACAAAGGAGCAACTGCTTCAACTGGAACAAACCTTGCTCCTAATTTTATTTTAATTGATTTAAAAGGGAATGAAGTCAATTTAGAAGATTATCGAGGAAAAGGGGTTCTGCTTAACTTTTGGGCAACCTATTGTCCTCCTTGTGAAAAAGAAATGCCGTATTTGGAATCGGCTTATAAAGATTATAAAGATAAAGGAATTGAAATTCTGGCCGTTGATGTAGGTGAACCAAGAATATTAGTGGATCAATTCGTATCTAAAAAAGGATTGAGTTTTCCCGTTTTGTTGGATTGGAAAGGAGATACAGCCGATCTATACAAAGTTCAAACCCTTCCGATTACTTTTCTCATTAATGAAAAGGGAGAAATCGTGGATAAAATTACCGGCGAAATGACCGAAGAGGCTGTTCGTCAACATTTAGACAGTATCGTTCCGAAATGATGGAATTAAGTGTTGCAGGTATTGAATAATTTGTTCCAAGTGTCATCGCTTCCTCGGCTTTATTATGGCTAATAGCCTGTAAACCTAATAAATGTAATTGAACTATTCAAAAATTTGCAGTCCCCCTTAAAAAGTTTTAAATGCAGCTTGAAAGATCGTTTGAAAATATAGACTCCTTTTCGAAAGATACCAGATCAAAACGAAAAGAGAACCCCTATCAGAGATGGGGGCCTCTTAACGATTGATCAGGCGGTTAGAAAATTGTAAACCGCATTTTTAAAAGTAAGACATTCGATAGCGAACCGCTGTCCAAAACGATCAAGTCTCTTTCACTTCAGCTTCGTTTTGTCTTTTATTCAAGTTGGCAGCGTAATATGCAATGACTAAAATGGCAACCCAAATCGGACCGACTATTAAGGCGATTCTTGTGTCTGGATAGTAGCCGAGCAGAATTGCGACAAATATGAGAAACGCCCCTGCAATGAAAGTGGATAACGGGTATAGCGGGGTTTTAAATTTGATATTTTTTTGTTGTTCAGGTGTAATCGATTTTCGGAATCGCCATTGTGCTAATAAAATAATAAACCAAGTCAATAAAGCGCCAAATGTTGAGATAGATGCAATCCAAGTAAATACTTGAGCCGGTACTAAATAGTTAAGCAGAACTCCTAATAATAAAACGGCTGATGTAACCATAACCCCTCTAAAAGGAACGCCTTTTTTGTTTAATGTGCCAAATGCCTTCGGAGCTTGTCCATTATGGGAAAGGTTGTATAACATACGTCCCGAACTGAAAATTCCTGTATTACAGGAGGAAAGGGCTGCGGTTAAAACGACAAAGTTGATAATGCCTGCTGCAGCCGGGATGCCAATTTTGTCGAAGGTTAAAACGAAGGGGCTTCCGCTTGTCCCGATTTCATTCCACGGATAGATGGACAAAATAACAAACAGCGCACCCACGTAAAAAATTAAAATGCGAAGTAAAGTAGAATTAATAGCTTTCGGCAGCGTTTTTTCAGGATCCTTTGCTTCACCGGCTGTTACGCCGATCATTTCGATTCCCAGAAAGGCAAACATAACCATTTGGAATGACATTAAGACGCCTTCAAGACCGTTAGGAAGAAAGCCGCCGTGCTCCCACAAATTGCTGATTCCTGTAGGAACTCCGTTATTGCCGAATCCGAAAAAAATCATGCCAAGGCCAATAATGATCATAAAGATAATCGCAATAATTTTGATTAGGGCAAACCAGAATTCCAACTCACCGTAAGCACTGACTTGAAGAAAGTTAAAGCTCATCATGATGATTAATGCTGCCAGAATCCAAATCCATCGCGGAACCTCCGGAAACCAAAATTCCATATAGATTCCAACGGCTGTCAGCTCGGTCATACAAGTAATGACCCATACAAACCAATAATTCCACCCTGTAATATATCCTGCCAGATTACCAAGATAATCATTGGCGTATTGGCTGAATGAACCGGCAACGGGATGATGGACAGCCATTTCTCCTAACGCTCTTAAAATGAAAAATAAAATGATTCCGCAGAAAAGGTAGGATAACATTATACCGGGACCTGCCAGCTTGATTGAGCTTGAAGATCCTAAAAACAGCCCGACTCCGATTGCAGAACCTAATGCAATCAGTGTAATATGTCTTTCTTTTAAACCTCTTTGCAGCTGATTTTCCATGATCGTTCCTCCTTAAGTTTATAAATGAAATCCCTTTCAATGTTCTGTTGCGAAGGTCATCATATGTCAGATTTCATAATCGAAAAATTTAAGTTATTATTCCCCGCAACTCCTCTTGATAATCAAATTGTGACGCTTACATTTAGATTTGAATAAATTTTATCATACTATATTTCAATTTCTTTTTGTATAAAACGACAAATTTAGACGTTCAATTTGTTGAATGATACAAAGGAAAAATGTTCAAATCATTTTCCTTACTTCCGTTATTATGAATCAAATAAACCTATAGATAAACTATTTAATTCAAGTTTTCCTGCACTACTGGTTACAAACATGTAAGGCAAAATCGCGAATAAATACTCCGAGAAATCTGCCAATTCCTATTACAACCGGCTGGGAAATTGACAGATGTAATAAAGGCACGGTTTGTTTAAGAACAGAAAAAATAACAAAGTTCAAGTATTACAAGCAAGGCACAGTTGAAAAAGTGTAAAAAATATGAGTGAAACCTTGCTTCAAAAATTAATGTAACAAGTCAAACTGAATTTATTTGTGAAAATGTGCACAAAAAACGAGACAAGCACCTCAATTTTTGATAATACAAAAATAGCGGCAAGTCTAGACTTCAACCGCTTGCCATCCATCGAGAAAAATGCCAAAGATTCATTGACAAGGTGTTATATAGAGTACAAGCCATGTTTTTAAAATGTTTCGCTATTGGATGAGCATCACGATTTTGCTGTGACTATGAGAAAAGTGAAACAAACCTTTTATTGTCTATTTATTGCTTCTTGATTTTCGTTTACTCTAATTAGAGTGGCAGTATCCTGCCTCTTATTGCGATAAATAGTGCAGTAGCTAAAATGTAAAATAAACATGCTGCAATATTCAATATATTACCATAAATTTTGTTCAGAGTGGTGATTATATTTGGAAATAGGAAATTCGTGGCAGTTTCCTTTCAAGATTAGAAAATGAAGCTGCATTTCACAAATACTGATTTAGGTAAAAATTGGTACAAAAGGAGAGGCAAAATTAAAGTTGTGTTGATCACACACGTAAAGAATTGACAGCTTATTCAATCAAGTTTAATTTAGCAGCGAATTTACACATATGATAGAAACCTCAAGCATAGTGTCCGCTACCCCCTAGCGAAAGTTAATGAGTAAATGGTTTTTGCCAGTTTTGTGTTTTCGTTAAGTTGAGATTCTCCATTTTTAAGATTACTTTTAGTTTCTTGCATTTCATTTTTTATGCCTTTGATTTCCTTCATTAATATTTGAACGTTTTTTCAGGCTCCTCCTTAATTCTTGTGTTCTCTCAATTAGTCTTCATATTAGCAATTGATCTTTACCAAAAGGGTTTTTTGCTCGGGATCCGTGAGATAATCATGGACAAGAGCGGGGGTTTTTATAATTCTTCTGAGAAATCAATTAAATTTCTTGTTAATTGCTATGAGACTATTAAAAAATCTGAAGAGGTTTCAGTATAATGCGGTTCGTTAGACTAATTCCATATTGTATCATACTAAGCATCATTGCCAGAGAAGCTATGATTCTTATTAACATTGAACTATTTCCTTAATGATAATTTAACTGCATTTGACTTCTCAACTATCCAGATCATGTACAATGCCCTTATGTTGTTTCGCTTTCATTCCACTAGAAAACTCTCACTTTTATCATTTTTTTCCGCAGCTAACATTCAGGCTTGTTAACCATTTTACCTGTTGCAGTTCTTTTATTTAAAACAGATCTTTCAGATTGGTTTTAAAAACAACGTTATTAAACGTTTTTTGCGAGATTAATAGATTTTTTTTTGGTAAACAAAAATTCTTTCTATCATGGAATATGTTGCTACTCAAAGGATTTGATGATAGGATAAGTCTAAAAATCGACTAAAACAAATTATTCGTACCTGAAAAATAGGAATAATTTTTGTAAAAGGAGATGAGGATCCGTAAAAAAATAATCATCAAGGTGATCCAAATGTTATCCATTACAAGAACAAAGGAGGATACAAATGAATGTAGAAGCAGTTGAAAAAATTTCCTTGAAAACAGAGGATAAAAAACCTTTATCCATTAGGGAAAAAACGAAAGTCGCTTTACTACCAGTTGTTATCATCATCACGCTTATTCAACATCAATTTTTGCCTGATAAACAGATCATCTCTGTGCAGCCTCAATATAGCTGGCTTTTATTAATTGTTTTATTTTTCTCTATTGTTTTGATTGCCGTTGGTTTTTCTAATAAATCAGTTTTTAACTGGCTGGAGAACAAATCGCCATTTCTAACTTTTGTGTTTGTGATTTTAATTGTTTGGGAGATCATTACGCAAAAATTGAATCTCTTGCCGATGCCCTTTTTTCCATCACCGGTTAAGATTTTTGAAGCAATCATTAAAGATAAAGGTTTACTAGCTATTAGTACTCTTCATTCCTTGAGACTTTTATTTATCGGGTATTTGATCGGGGCATTGGTCGGTTTCATAACAGGTATTCTGCTGGCTTGGTATCAAAAATTCCGTTATTGGGTAAATCCTTTTTTGCGTTTAATCGGACCGGTACCAGCAACTGCATGGATTCCTGTTGTGTTGGTTGTTTTTCCAAACAGTTTTTCGGCAAGTACATTCTTGATTGCGCTAAGTACATGGTTTTCTGTTTCTATTATGACATGGACTGGTGTTGCAAGCGTAAGCAATTCCTATTTTGAAGTTGCAAAAACACTTGGGGCAAATGAAAGATACTTAATTCTTCGGGTAGCTATTCCATCGGCCTTCCCATCTATTTTTGTAGGGCTGTTTATGGGACTTGGAGTTTCATTCGTCACCTTAATTGTTGCTGAAATGCTTGGGGTTAAGGCAGGACTGGGCTGGTATATACAATGGGCACAAGGATGGGCGGAATATTACAAGGTGTACGCAGCATTGTTGATTATGGCAGTTTTATTTTCCTGTATTATTGCAATATTCTTTAAAATCAGAGATCGCATCTTGATTTATCAGAAGGGGATGATGAAATGGTAAGATCGGAAAAAGGTGGACATATTTCTATTCACAATGTGTCACGAATATTTGAAGACAATGCTAAACAAAAAATCGTTACGTTAAATCAAGTGAATTTAGAAATTGAACCAGGGGAATTTATTTCCCTTATCGGTCCAAGCGGATGTGGGAAATCTACATTATTACGCCTTATCACAGGTTTAGATTACCCTACAACGGGGAGCATAGCCTTAGATGGTGAAGAAATTAAGGGTCCTCATTATTCCCGCGGCCTTGTATTTCAGGATCCTACCCTGTTTCCATGGAAAACAGTGTGGGATAATGTGGCAACAGGCCTTCAGGCAAGGGGACTTCTGAAGAACAAAAAAGAAGAAGTAGATACATTTATTGATTTGGTTGGATTAAAAGGATTTGAAAAAGTTTATCCTCATCAGCTCTCGGGAGGGATGGCACAACGGGTGGCATTAGCAAGAGCCCTTGTTAATCATCCTAAGGTCCTCCTTCTTGATGAGCCCCTTGGTGCATTGGATGCATTTACAAGAATGAATTTGCAGGATGAAATCTTGCGCATTTGGAAAGAGCGGGGAACAACGATGGTTTTCGTCACCCATGATATTGACGAGGCAGTCTATTTAAGCGACCGTGTTATCGTCATGACGCCAAGACCGGCTAAAATCAAAGAAATTATCAAAATTGATTTGCCCCGCCCAAGATTGAGAAACAGTGTTGAGTTTTTTGAGTATAGATCAAGAATATTGGAAACTTTGCATATTGTCCCTGACATACCGCAACCGGAATATACCATTTAATCGAAAATTGAAGAGGTTTCACCCATGAAAAAAATAAAATTAATTTTCACTTTTTTCGTTATATGTTCGTTAAGTGTCCTTTTGATTTGTTGTTCTGAAAATAAAGCATCGGGTGATTTACAAAAAAAAGATAAGTCTACAGAGCCTATTGAGAGCGGGATGGCCGAAACCGGAACAGATCTAACAATGGAATTCTCAACGAATCCAAAAGAGCTTCAGGTTAATGAGGCTGCTGCGTTATCAGTAAAAGTAACATCTAAGGGGAAATCTGTTACAGATGCAGAGGTTGTGTTTGAAATTTGGAAGGAAGGACTAAATGAACCACTTTTTATGAATACAAAATCGGATTCTAAGGGAACGTATACTCTTAAAGGACAATTTTCAGAGGCTGGAACTTACAGTCTCATTGCCCATGTAAGTACTTTGTATTCGCACCAAATGCAAACATTCCAATTTACAATCCAATAATAAAAAGACAGCCGTAAAGGCTATCTATGCAGAAGAATCCGTTTGGATTAATTCTTTGGTTCGGGATTCTAAATCGGACCAGGTAAGTCCGCCATATGCTCCGTCGACAATGGTTCCTTCTTGATTAATGAAGAATGTAGCTGGAATGGGCTTGATGTGGTATCGTTTTGCCACACTTCCATCTTCATCAAGAAGCACTGGAAAAACAAATCCAAACTCCTCCGCAAAGATTTTTGCAGCTTGTAAATCATCTATAGAGGTCAAGTTGACAGTCAAAATATGGACATTCTTGCCGTATTCATTGTGCAACTTGACAAAATTGGGTGCTTCCTCGATACAAGGCGGACACCAGGAGGCCCAAAAGTTAAGAACAACGGGCTTGTCAAGATAGTCCTTGAGCTCATGGGTTTTACCGTCAAGTCCTTTTAAGGAAAAGGAAGGAGCTAAGTATCCTATATCCGGGTATTCCTTTTGTTCTGTTTGTCCCGATGCTCTTTTTTCATCGTTCTGATTTGAAAAGAGCTGAGAGTATATTGTGAAGCCAATGAGCAGGAAAAATATGCTAAACAAAAAGATTTGAATGGATTTTTTCATCAATTATCCACTTCCTTGTCTAAATTATATTATTCAGATATGTTTACTATAAATTTAGTTTGAGAGGATGTCAACATAGTTATTTGATTCTTTCGAATTTTCCGATTAGTTTGCAAAGACCGAACTTCGGTCTTTGATATAAAAATTCTTGAATCTTATGTAAGGCAGGGGGCGATTCGATTCTATCAGGGCTAATCTATCATTTTAGCGAAAAAATTTAGAATGGGAGGATAGGAGAGGAAAATGAAAAACACATTATCAAAAAAGACAAAATTGATTTTTGCAGCAGGACTGATTGTTGGAATAAGTGTATTTTCAGGATGTCAATCTGAACAACAAAGCAGCGGGGGGAATGTTGGACAAACCACTGCACAAGGTGATCAGCAACAAGGGGATAAAAAAATCAAGAAAATAACCTTAGCCCACGCAGGTACTTCTCCATGTGAAGCACCGATATTCTCAGCAGAAACAAAAGGTTTCTTCGAGAAAGAAGGATTGGATGTAGAGCTTGTAAAAATGGATTTTGAAACGCTGAAAAATGGAATTGCTTCCGGAAAAGTGGACGCGACTGTCGGGAATTTCGCCTGGTTTAAACCAATTGAACAAGGACTGGATGTGAAGCTGACCGGCGGTTTGCATGCGGGATGTATTCAAGCTGCAACCTTGAAAAGTTCAGGTATTAAAGAAATTAAAGACTTGAAAGGGAAAAGAATCGGGATCGACTTAATAGGGGGAGGACCGCAAATTACTCTAACTATTCAGTTAAAGAAAGCGGGCATTGATCCAAAAAAAGATGTTGAGTGGAAAGTATATCCTGGTCCGCAGCTAGCCACAGCAGCAGAAAAAGGGGAAATTGATGCATTTATTACATGGGATCCGGCTGCCCAAAAGGCACTTGACACAGGAAAATTTCACCGCTTGCTGAGCAATGCTCATGACGAACCATTTAAATCTGGATATTGCTGCTACTCTGTCATCAACGGACGACTGGCAAAAGAAGATCCTGAAACAGCAGCTGCTTTAACACGAGCACTTTTGAAAGCTGCAGACTGGGTAGGTCACAATACAGGTGAAGCAGGACATATCGTAGCAGATGCAAAACATGTTCCTGTAGATGCTCAAGAAGCAGGAAAACTGATTGGCGGATATCATTGGAAACCTGGTGTGCTAACAGCAGAGGAAAGTGTAAAATTCTTCATTAAAGAACAAAAAGAGCAGGGAATTCTTGAACCGACTACTGATGAGAAAGAACTATTTGAAAGAATGTTCTTCAAGGCAATCCCTGACTATAACGGTCATTAATTATGGCATAGACCTAAATCCCCCGTCAGACCATCACAGATGGGGGATTAAGTATGTAGTAAAAAATTGTTTTCATTAAAATTTTCTATCAATATATTATATTTTTTCTATCATGGAAACTATTGCAGATGGATGGATTTAGGTGATAGGATTAATCCTAATTAATGTGAACTATTCATACTGAAAAAGTATGAAATGAAAATAGGAGGAAGAAAAATGAGTTATGAGCTTAGCATTTTAGATCAAAGCCCTATCTTTCCGGAAACCTCTGCGGCGGAAGCTTTACAAGAAACAGTAAATTTGGCCAAAAATGCTGAAAAATGGGGGTATTTACGTTTTTGGCTGTCTGAACATCATTACACGGATCAACTAGCAGGGGCTTCACCTGAAATACTCATATCCTATTTACTGGCACATACGAAGACGATTCGGGTCGGATCTGGAGGTGTTCTGCTTCAGCACTACAGTCCGTACAAAGTGGCAGAAAATTTCCATGTGTTATCTAATTTAGCGCCAGGGAGAGTAGATTTAGGAATTGGAAAAGCACCTGGAGGACTTCCGCTGTCAACAAGGGCGCTCCAGTATGGAACATTAAACGATGGAAGTGATTTCGAAAGCCGTTTTTCCTTTTTGAAAAAATTAATTGAAGATTCAGTCGAAGAATCCCATCCACTTGCGGGTATTCAAGCAACCCCTCTTCCTCCGATAAAGCCGGAATTAATTTTACTTGGTGCAAGTGCATCGAGCGCCAAGCTGGCTGCTGAATACGAAACACCGTTTGTTTATGGGCTCTTTTTTAACAGTGACCATAACGAACTGGAAAGGGCTGCAAATATATACCATGAACTTTTTCCTAAAGGAAGGTTTATGGTGGGAATTGGCGTCGTAGCTGCTCCTGAACAGCAAGAAGCTGAATTACTAGCAAGGGACTACGGCAAAATTGTGAAAGTTACTTTGCAGAGTGGAAGAACGGTTAGAGTTTTAACAATGGAGCAAGGAGAATTGTTTGGCAAGCAGTCTGGAGAACCTTACAAACTAGAAGAACAGGATTCCAATATTGTATCGGGGACTCCTTCATATGTATTTAAGATTTTAAATGAACTTCACCTTAAATTGGGAATAGATGAGTTTATTTTACACACCCCAATTTTAAAAAAAGAAGAACGATTTAGGTCATTTGAATTGTTGAGCCCTCAACAATTAGAAAAAGGTAATTCGTCAGATAACAACAATGCCGAAAATGGGGAATATGTTTTTTAACTTTATCAAAGGGAGGGTCTATCATGTCGAAGGAAAGAAAATTGAAATTTGGTGTACTTATTCATGGAGTTGGAGGACATATTGCCGCCTGGAGGCATCCGGACGTTCAGCCTGATGCAAGTATCAGTTTTGACTTTTATAAGAGACAGGCACAAAAAGCAGAGGAAGGAAAGTTCGATTTAGTGTTTATTGCAGATGGCTTATATATCAACGAAAAATCAATTCCACATTTTTTAAACAGGTTTGAACCGATTACTATTTTGTCTGCACTTGCTGCGGTTACTTCCCATATCGGTCTGATAGGAACCGTTTCCACTTCCTACAGTGAGCCATTTACAGTAGCCCGGCAATTTGCTTCCCTCGATCATATCAGCCATGGACGTGCAGGATGGAATGTAGTCACGACCCCTCTTGAAAAGACAGCTTTAAATTATAACAAAACGGTTGAAGAACATCCTGATCATCCTACACGTTACCGCATTGCTGCTGAATTTTTACAGGTGGTCAAGGGCCTGTGGGATTCTTGGGAAGATGATGCATTTATAAGAGACAAAGAATCAGGCGTATTTTTTGATCCTTCCAAAATGCACCGATTAAATCATAAAGGGGAATTTTTCTCTGTTCAAGGTCCCCTTAACATTTCCAGGTCTAAGCAAGGCCACCCGGTTATTTTTCAGGCAGGCTCTTCGGAAGCAGGAAAAGACTTGGCTGCTAAAGAGGCCGATGCAATTTTTACGGGACATCCAACATTAGAGGAAGCGAAGGAATTTTATCGCGATGTGAAAAACAGAGCAAGGGCTTACGGAAGAAATCCAGATGATATTGTTATTTTGCCAGGCTTCTCTCCGATAATTGGCTCAACGGAGGAAGAAGCAGAACGGAAGTACGAGGAAATTGCCAATTTAGTATCGATTGACAAAGCACTTGATTACTTAGGACGATATTTTGATCATCATGACTTTTCCCAATATGACTTGGATGCACCTTTCCCTGACATTGGCGATATAGGTAAAAACAGCTTCCAAAGTACAACAGATCGAATCAAGAGGGAAGCAAAAGAGCAAAATTTAACGCTTCGTCAAGTGGCCTTAAGGGAAACTACACCTAGATCCCCTTTCATTGGAACTCCGGAAAAAATAGCAGACTTAGTGCAGCAATGGTTTGAGGAAAGAGGGGCTGATGGGTTTAACTTAACTGTGACCGTACCAAATACGCTGGAGGATTTTGTAGATCATGTTGTTCCGATCCTTCAGAAACGAGGAATCTTCCGTACTGAATACGAGGCAGATACCTTACGGGGCAATTTAGGGCTTCCCTTCCCTGTAAATAGATATACAATTGAAGCATTAAAACAATAAGATTTATAGAAGAAACTCGGATAGAAAAAGTTCCGTCTAGTAAAATACATTTAAGGAGGCATAACCGTTGAGTAAAGAATTATCCGTTATTGTCTGGTCAAAGCAAAGCTGCAAGTATTGTGCAGAGGTCAAAAATTATTTAGAGAATAAAGGTATTCCTTATCAAACAGTGGATGTAACCAATCATGATGAATATCGGGATATTTTGGAGATCAAATACGGTGTTCGTCATGTGCCTGTTGTAGAAATTGGAGAAGGATCCGTATATAAAGGGATAACAGAATTGGGCTTAGAATATCTGGAAAAAGCACTTGAAAGAACTTAATAACAATATGGTTGTTAAAATCCTAGTAAATAGCCAATCAAGCAGCATTCCATGATGGCAATTTTCCAGCAAATTGATCATATTTTAAATATGAAATGCTAGAAAATTGTCTTTAAGATCTGCCGTATCACACTCCATAAATCTTGGAGGTTTATCATGAAATTCGTTTTATTTAATGAATAAACATTCAAATAGTGTAACAGACAAGACTTTGACAGAGCAGCAAGTATTTCAAAAAGGTATTAAACATCTTTTCCTAAAAATTTGGTTTTGCGGTAATGGTGTTGATGAGAGACATTGTATTTTCCCAACAGCGGTTCTTGAGTGGGCCATTGTGCCAAAAAAATTCAAAAATCCGGCTTCTGACAACTGTTGCCGTTATCATTCTTAATACCGTCCGTGTTATAGAAACAATTTCACGTTGGACAATCTTTCAGCAGGTCGGTTAATATGATCATCGGACAAAGAAATGATCCCAGCCACAATCCGCTTTTGGCATAAGAGAGGATGAGCGTTGGAAATCATCCATTGCGGAGCGATATTACCTTCTTAAAAAGTTATGAAATGAAGAGAACATGTTACGAGGTCCGATAAATACAGACCTCCATTGAAAAAGTGACGATTCTGCCGCAATCGTTTCAAAACAGATGCGAATTTGGCTAAGCAGTGCTTCAAGTAAGCTTTCTAGTGAACCTAACCGAAAAATAGAGACCCGATTTTTTCATCAAATACTTTCATCCTATGGATAAGTTGATTGAACATACCGCGAGAGGCTTGGTTATTACGGCAATGAACCTAAAAAGCCTGATTGGACCGGTGGCAAGAGTGTTGCATATTTCGAATACAACGGAGGAAGCATTAAACGATGCCGTCTTTACGATGATGCATAAAAATTCAGAACCTCCAAAGTACAATCATTCGTTTTTTCTCAATCTCGAGGACAATAACAAGAATTGTATAGCTTTAATAGCATATCTGAAAAATGGAAAAAGGCTGTAAAAATTGTGTTTTAGAGGACTATAAAAAATCTAATTTTTACGAAAAGTCTTAATTTTTTGTTGACAATAAAAGTAAATAAGGTTTATATTAGTAGATAAACAAAATTATTCCCATTGATTTTATAGGTTTTGTCGAAAAATCGGGAGGAATGGAAATGTCAGATGAAAGAAGAATTCACAGAGATTTCATAGCGATTTATTTTTCAGCATGTTGTGATCAATTATCTTTCTTAGTATTAAACGAGAGTACATGCTGAAAGGTTGTTGATTTTAAAATCCATATGGCCAACCGGAAAACTGGAGGCTCTCAATTCAAGATGATTCTTGGACTGGGTTCCTCCTTTTTAGTTATGAAAAAAGGTTAAATCTGTAACTGATCCAGGCGGGGGAAAACAGGGATTAAGATGGTCTGAAAAGATATCGTTTTTTAGTCTTTATAGTTAATTCATAATTTCTAAAGTGGGGATGAAAGATATGAATATTGAATATCTTGAAGCATTTATGTATGTCGTTCATTTGGAGAGCATCCATAAGGCGGCAGACGCATTGTACCTATCCCAGCCGACTATTACAGCAAGGATTAAAACATTAGAACGCGACCTTGGAACACAACTGTTTTTACGAAAAGGCAGAAGTATGATTTTAACGGAAGAAGGGAAAGCATTTATCCCTTATGCAGAACGAATCATCCGCACATACCGCCAAGGGAAAAATTTATTTAAAAAAGAAAACAGAAAAAATGAAATTGTGATCGGGGCCAATATCATTACTTCACAATATTTTCTTCCTTTTGCCCTTCCTCTGTTAAAAAAAGCAAATCCGGAGTTGCGTTTTAAACTTATTTCGGCTTCAAACGAGATCTTGCTCGAAAAACTTCTTCAAAATCAAATTGATATTGCCTTTATGAGAGATACACCCCATCGCGGCATTCACAAGCAGGAGCTTCTTGACAATTCTGTTCGATTAGTTGTTTTTCCAGGTCATCCTTTTGAGCGGCAAAATGGTGTAACGGTTCAGCAGTTAGCCGCAGAGCCATTAGTATTCTTTGAATGTGGTGCCTTTGACTGGAACCGTGTTTACAAACTATTTGAGGTATCGAAGCTGGAGCCCCGTATTGAATTTTTGGTTGATCATCTTGCAGTGGCTAAGTCGTTCATTAGAAGCGGAAACGGCATCGGCTTTTTGCCCTACTTAAGCATTAAACAAGAACTAGAAAGAGGAGAACTTATTGAAATTGATATCTCTAATATTATTCAAATTAACCAGCCGATTATTGCTGCCTATTTAGAAAATAGTTTTGATTATTCTAAGATTTGGAATGACATTCTCATAACAGTAGAAATGTTTAATGAAGGAAGACAAAGAGAAAAACAGCTGGCTAGATGATTAAATTTCTTAATGAAAACAATATTTTTTTCTATCAGTAAAAGTATTGATGTTTTTGCTTTTTCAATGTTAGCATACTTGAAAACAATTTAATTAATCTCATCGGAAAACTTAAAATTTAGAATTGAAAGGAAAAGCAAGTCCAAATCTTTATTTGGTCGGAGGTGAAAAATAAGCATTTTGTTGCTATCACAATCCCGATGAAAGGGTGGAGAGAAAGTAAAAAAATTAGAAAAGGGGGGTTTACATTGTCAGATCCCAAACTTGCAGAGCAAATTGTTGTATCAGAACTAGCGGAGGAAGATAAAGAAGAGGTGCGTCGTATTTTAGTAGAAAGTTATTTAGAGTACGAAACAGAATATACGGATCCGCAAGTATGGAAGGATTATTTGGAGGAAATTAAGGCTTCGGTTGATAATCCTAAAGTAGATAAAATTTTGGTTGCAAAGAGCGGCAAGGAAGTACTTGGTTCACTGCAGCTGTTTCGTTCATCGGAGCAAGCTTATGGTATACCGGAACTTGACATTCAAGCACCAATCGTGAGGCTGCTTGGTGTTCATCCTAAAGCAAGAGGACGCGGGGTGGCCCAGGAGTTATTAAAAGCCAGTATTGCATATGCGAAAGAACTGGGAGCAAAAAGCTTGTACCTCCATTCAAGCGATAAAATGCATAAAGCGATCAGACTGTATGAATGGCTGGGTTTTAAACGTGATCAGACGAAGGAATTCCAAAAATCAGATTATTTAGTAAAGTGCTTCCGCTTAGATTTATAAGGGGTGTGATCGCATGAATGAGAAAGAATTAGAAACGCGCTTAATCGAGATTAGGCGCCATTTGCATCAGTATCCGGAATTATCAAAAGAAGAGTTCGAAACAACTAAAGCGATTCAAAATTGGCTTCTTGAAGAAGGCATTGAAATTCGCAAGACCAAACTCCCAACAGGTGTTTTTGCAGAAATTAAGGGGAAGAAAAGCGGACCGGTTGTAGCTATCCGGGCGGACATTGATGCTTTGCCGATTGAAGAACAAACAGGGCTTCCTTATGCATCCAAAATCAAAGGAGTAATGCATGCATGCGGCCATGATTTTCACACGGCAGCTGCGATTGGGGCAGCCTATTTGTTAAAGGAATCGGAATCAGAGCTTCATGGCGCAATAAGGTTGATTTTTCAGCCTGCAGAGGAAACAGGAGGCGGAGCTGTCAAGGTGATTAGGGACGGTCAGTTGGATGGGGTTGATGCGATTATAGGACTGCACAACAAGCCGGATCTTCCAGTAGGAACGGTCGGATTGAAAGAAGGGCCATTAATGGCAGCTGTAGATCGCCTGTATGTCACCATTCGCGGCAAAGGAGGCCACGGGGCTCTTCCTCATACAGGAAAGGATCCTGTCGTTGCTTCTGCACACCTAATCACTGCACTGCAGAGTATAGTTAGCCGGAATGTTTCACCATTGGAAAGTGCCGTTATAAGTGTGACAAAAATAGAAGCCGGTAAAACATGGAATGTGATTCCAGAAGAGGTCAAACTGGAGGGGACAGTGAGAACTTTCGATCCAATTATCCGCGAAGAGGTTAAACAAAGGATCGAAACTATAGTAAAGCATGTTGCAGCAGCCTTTTCCCAAGAATCAATTATTTCCTGGTATACAGGACCTCCCCCCCTTGCTAATGATAAAAGGATAACGGAGATCGTAAAACAAACGGCTGAACAGCTTCCGTTAAAGGTAATCGATCCTGAACCATCGATGGCTGGAGAGGATTTTTCAAGTTATTTGCAGCTTGTTCCTGGTACTTTTGCCTTTTTTGGAACAAGCGGTACTGAAGATTGGCATCATCCTGCCTTCACAGTCGATGAGAAAGCCCTTATAAAGGCGGCTTATTTTTTATCTGAAAGTGCGAGAAATTTATTGAATCATATCACTTTAGAAAAATTGCAAACAAGAACCTATTAATCATTCTTTTCTATTAATAGAATATTTTTTTGAATCAGTTAAAGTATTGCTATTTTACGGTTTAACATGATACTTTATTTTCAAACCTCATTATTCAAATCGGATAAATATAAATTTGTGAACAAAGATGGGAGGAAAAGAGCATGAGTAAGGTTGCAACAAACAAAATTAAGAAATCAATTATTGAGTTAGTGGGCAGAACGCCGCTATTGGAACTCGTGAATTATGAAAAGGAACATCAACTGAAGGCTGAAATTGTTGCAAAACTCGAGTACTTCAATCCGGCAAATAGTGTCAAAGATAGAATTGCAAAGGCAATGATTGAAGACGCTGAAAACCGGGGAGTACTAAAAGAAGGAGCTACGATTTTAGAGACGACTAGCGGGAATACAGGAATTGGATTGGCAGCGATTGCAGCTTCAAAGGGATACAAATTGAGAGTTTATATACAGGATGGGGTGAGTGAAGAAAGAACAAAAGTAATTAGGGCATTTGGAACGGAAGTCATACCATTTTCCGATGTTCCACAAATTGCAGAAACAATTGAAGAAACAGATGGGGACTTTGTAAAAGCGATTAATGTTTTCAGGAAGGAAGTCGTTGAAAAAGAAGAAAATGTTGTTTTTTTAGACCAGCTTTCTAACAAAGCAAACCCTAACATTCATAAAGAAACCACAGGTCCGGAAATTTGGGAAGATACAGATGGCAATATAGATATCTTTGTAGCTACTGTAGGTACAGGCGGAACTATCAGCGGTGCAGGAGCGTACTTAAAGTCGAAAAATCCAAATATAAAAGTGGTTGGAGTAGAACCAGGATGGGCATCTATTGCAACTCTAGAAAATCCTGATATTATCGAAATAACAGGTGTACACAGATTTTCAGATGTAGAAGAGGACAGAATTCCGGATAATGTGCATACGGATGTGATTGATGAAGTTATAGAAGTGGAAACAAGCCAAGCTTATGAAGCAGCAAGAGCCGTGGCCAAATCCGATGGTATTCTAGTCGGAACTTCCTCAGGTGCAGCCATATGGGCAGCAACGCAGTTAGCTAAACGTCAAGAAAACAAAGGGAAAAGAATTGTTACAATCCTGCCGGATACTGGATTGAGATATTTATCAACTGACCTTTTTGAATAAGGGAAGTAGGGGCAGTTGCTTACAAGAGGGGACTGTCCCCGCTTGCTTTAAAGGTTTTTGAACAACCCATTGTACAATTGGAGGAAGTTTTCTAATTCAATTCAGCCAGACAGTGATTATGTCCAAGCTGATTTCACTTAACTTACAAAGTTCTGATTCTTGCTCAATTTAACGAAGTGCAAGTGTCTCATGTTGACTTTTAACAATTGCATCTATTTTTTCGTATAACCATTAGCTACACTGTTTATTTTAATGAACTTTTATTGAAAAGCTTCCAGCTTGCACTGTATTTCTTTGCGGTTACGAATCGCGCCGACTATTTCTCCTAATCATTACCGTTTTTATATCATTTACCAGTTTGTTTAAACTTTGTAGTTCTTTAAGAATGAAATTTAGTTTTCTTCCTTATGTTTTCCTTTCTTTGCACCTCCTATCGTCTTTCCAAGATTTTTTTTCATTATATATTTATTAAATTGTTTCACCTTTCCTTTCGGGATCAGAATATTTAATTTGGATTTTTTATAAGGCCGGAATTTTACTCAACTTTCGCATCTTAAATTTGATAAGTATGTCTTGATATAGTTGGGTAAAGCCGCAGAGGAAAGGAGTCACTTATCAAAAGAAAAGAAAGCTATTTTATGAATTCAATCATTCATGATTTTCTTGAAAAAACTTGTTGCTTCATTTTTATAGAGTTAAAAGTTCAACAAATTTGTTAAAAGCTAATGTTTTGGCAAGTGACTTACGAGTGATAAACACAGTATCTACGTTTACGTAGTCCTTATCAATGGGATATGTGTATAGACTTTTTGTTAATTTTGACATAGACTCGGGAATCAAAGAAATTCCAACTCCTGCACGAACACAATTTAAAATAGCTTGTGCGGCGTCTACCTCTATGACATTTTGAATCGTTATATGATAGTCGTTCATGATTCTGGTAAACACTTCTCGATAGTAACACCCTTCTTTAAATACAACTAAAGTGCATTCCTTGTTTTTAAGAGGATTGTCAGGAGTATTGGTGATAAGTACCAGTCTTTCTTTAAAAATAACGTTTTCGATAAGATCCGGATGATTAACAGGTCCAGCAACAAATGCACCCTCTATATCATGATGTAAGACCTTATCTATTAATTCTTTTGTGGTACCGGTTTGCAATTTAATTTTTACATTAGGATAATTAGCTGAATATTGTTTTAATATGTGGGGAAGACGTACATAGGAGGTTGTTTCCATGGAGCCTATGTTTAATTCTCCATCGGGGATTGCCAGTTTATTCATTGCTTTTTCAGCTTCGCGACACAAATTTAAAATCAAATTAGCATAGTTAAGAAAGACTTTGCCGTTCGGTGTGAGAATAACCTCTTTTTTGGTTCTTATAAATAATGGAAAACCTAAACAGCTTTCTAATTTATTTAGTCTAGCCGTAACATTGGGCTGTACATATCCAAGCTCTTTTGCAGCCTTCGTAATCCCCTTATTTTTTGCTATTGTTGCAATGATTCTTAAATCTTGTAGCTCAAACATTATTTCTCCCCCATCACTCAAATTGATTCATAACAACAATTATCATTTTTTTCTATTTTACACCATCAAAATGGGGTCATAAACTATTTATAGAAGACAATTTGCGAAATATTAAAAAAATAAATTTTCATCTTTATACAAGTCAATTTCAGATGAATGTAGAAGCAGCTTGAATGAACAACATGATTTCAGTCCAATAATGTGAATTTTAGGATGGAAGGATGGGAACAAGAGAAATAAAAAAGCCGGACAACTGATGTTTCACTAAGTTTTGGGTGATCGTTTTTTCTGCTGCTGACCAAATCGTATGAATGGCATTATTAATTGAATGCCAACAGCTATGATGATTGTATTGTTAACCTATAGATTTGACGTATATAAGGCAAGGAGGAACATGGCATGTGGAATCATACAAAAATAACAGACAAACTATCAATTAAAATTCCGATTATACAAGCGGGAATGGCGGGAGGGATCACGACTCCCGAGCTTGTTGCTGCTGTATCCAATGCAGGTGGTCTAGGGATGATAGGGGCGGGTTATATGACGCCGGAAAAATTGGAGTCGGATATTCAAAAAATAAAGGAATTGACTTCAAAACCATTTGGTGTCAATCTGTTTGTTCCTGAACATCCGGCAGTCATTCAAGAAGAAATTGAAAGAGCGAATCAACTGCTGGAACCTATCCGCCAAATGTTAGGGATCGAAAAAAAGAATGATGTTCCGCAAATCAACACTTCTGTTTTTGATGAACAAATTCAAATCGTTTTAAAATATGAAGTACCCGTTTGCAGCTTCACATTTGGCATTCCTCAGAGAGAAATTATTCATCAATTAAAGAATAATGGTATTGTCACAATTGGAACAGCCACAACAGTAAAAGAAGCCATATTGAATGAAGAGGCTGGGATGGATATGATTGTCGTTCAAGGCAGTGACGCTGGGGGGCATAGGGGCAGTTTTGCAGGATCCTTTGATGATTCAATGATCGGAACAATGGCCCTTATTCCGCAAGTAGCGGATCATGTTTCAATTCCTATTATTGCAGCTGGCGGTATCATGGACGGCAGAGGAGTTTTAGCTTCTCTTGTATTGGGAGCGCAAGCGGTTCAAATGGGAACAGCCTTTCTTACCTGTATAGAAAGCGGAGCAAATGAACTCCATAAAGAAGCAATATTAAACGGTACCGAAGAACAGGCAGTAATCACTTCAGCATTCAGCGGCAAGCCAGCAAGGGGATTAAAAAATGAATTTATCATCAAAATGAAAGAGCATGAAGATGCTTTGCCAGCTTATCCGATTCAAAATATGCTCACCCAAGATATCCGGTCAGAAGCTGCAAAACAGAAAAATAAAGAGTGGATGTCGCTTTGGTGCGGGCAAAATCCTCGACTAAGCAAAAATTTGCATGCCGCCGAACTGATCGAAACAATCATCAATCAAATAGAAGAAATTATAAGTAACTTCCCATTAATAAAAGGATGACTATGAAACCGCGGCTTACTTTATGCGGCGGTATTATTGCATTGATTATTGTAATGGGGATCAGAAGATTTGCTTATACCCCTATCCTCCCCTACTTGAATATAACTAAATCGATGGCTGGAAATTTGGCTGGAACTTTATTTGTTAGCTTTTTTAATTTGAGAAGATATGAATCAATTTATTTAAAGATATTTTTAGCTTTGAACATTTTTACGACTCTGCTCATGGGAATGGTCAGTAAATAATATATTTTGGTACCTGTTCAGGTTTTTTTCAGGCCTTAGCAGCGGTGTAGTCTTTGTCTTAGTTTCTAGTATAGTGCTTCAAGTATTGAAAAAGCATAATATGCAAATATTTAACGGTTTGTTTTATAGTGGTGTAGGGATTGGGATTTTCTTGTGTAGTATTCTAGTTCCTTTCTTCATTAGTATAAACGGGTGGAAACCATAAACAGCTGTTAAATATCCAATTAATTTGCTGCTGTTGTTCGTTGACATATATTGTACTTTTGAAACAGCTAACGTTTGAACTTCCAGGCATGCGTGTTTAAGTGTTGTTTTAAGCGCTATTCTACCAAGAACTGGATTTCTTTTCCGAGGGCTATCATTTCGGACTATTCTGAATAATAAGATTTTCCGCTGCCGCTTGTACCATATTTCTTCCAGATACAAAATAATTTTTGTTCAAAAGAGGCTGTTTGGAAAGGACCATAAAAAAATTCTTTTTCAATTCAGTCTCTTTTTTCGTTGATAGGATATTGGCAGGGAGAAAAAAGATAGGGGGCTATACATCAGATCATCTTGCCGTACGGCAAGTTTAATAGAATTTCATTTTTCTTATTTTTTTGTAAATTCAAAAAATTCGTTGAAAAATCTTCATAAGAGTGTTTTAATAATTGTAAACATATAACATATCAAATATGTGTAATAAGAGAAGTGTTGCAGTCGATTGAAAGAAAATGATTTAAAACGCTTGTTCTTTTGCGCATTTATAGAAACGGTGTTTCTTATTACAAAACATAGGAGGTGCTTGATTTGCTCCAAGGAGAGTTGTACACAGAATTAAAAGATGTTTTCCCCGAAAGTCAAATGGAAGTAAAGGAAAATGAAGGTCATCCACTTGGAAATGGCGGAAAAGTCGCAGTCTATCCAAAAACTGAAAACGAAATTTCACACATCTTGCAATATGCAAACAAAAATGGGAAAACCGTTTCCATTGTGGGCGGAGGAACAAAGCGGGGGTTTGGCGGTCTAATTGATTCGGCTGATATTTTGCTTTCCTTAGCAAATCTAAAAGGAATCGTCGAGCATACAGTGGGAGATATGACATTAACAGTGAAAGCAGGTACACCATTTCAAGAATTGCAACAGTACTTAGAAGAACATAACCAAAAAATATCTCTAGATCCTGCTTGGCCGGATTATGCGACCATCGGAGGTATTATCGCTGCGAATGAAAGCGGTCCCAAACGTTTGGCATATGGATCCGCCAGAGATGCAGTCATCGGGCTTCGAGTTGTTTATCCAAATGGCAAGGTCATCCGAACAGGCGGAAAGGTCGTGAAAAATGTCGCCGGATATGATATGAACAAACTTTTTGTCGGTTCCATGGGCACTTTGGGGGTTTTGACGGAAATCACTTTAAAACTCCGTCCTTTGCCAAAATATGAAAGCAATGTTCTTTTATCATTTACAGAAGGAGATTTTGCTGAAATGCGATCATTTGCCGCGGCGTTTTTAGATTCGCAGATGGAACCTGTCTCACTGGAACTGATAAGTCCGTCTTTGGCTGAAAAGCTAACGGGTGAAAAATTTTATACATTGGCCATTAGTTTTGAAGATAATGAAAGTTCGGTTCATTACCAAGAATCTTTTCTAAAAAGCATTCAGCCTCCTAAAACGAAAATGACCATTCTTGCTCAAGAGAAAGCGCGCAAGTTTTGGCAATCTTTTTATACAATCAGCCCGAATGGCAGGGTGTCTAATCAGACAGGGGAGACTGAAGCAGTATTGAAAATCGGAGTTGTCAATTTAGATGTCCTAAAAGTTATTAGGGAAAGCCATTTATTACAGGATACGCACAATTTGCTTATCGAAGCCCACGGTGGATTAGGCCACGGATTGTGTCAAATCATTTTAAGAGGCGGCAGCGAAAACGTCATTTCAGCAATTCAGCATTTAAGGAATTTTGTCAAAGAGCTCAATGGGTATGCAGTCATTAAACATTTGCCGTTTATTTTACGCCAGAAAATAGAGGTTTGGGGGGAAAATCCGCCATATTTCTTTCTTTTCAAAGGAATCAAAACAAAGATTGATCCGAACAACATTCTCAATCCGAAGCGATTTGTGGGAGGGATTTAAATATGGGATTAAATGAAAGTGATCTTATCAAAGAACCAGCCTGTCAAACCAACAGCTTCAGCAATTACCTTTGGAGTGATCCGCCTGATGAAAACAAATGGGCGGATTGTGTCCATTGCGGTATGTGTTTAGAATCGTGCCCAACTTATGAGATCACGGGTCAGGAACAGCATTCTCCCCGCGGACGCGTCCATTTGATTAAATCAGTTGCAGAAGGAAAGCTTGAAGTGAACGAACATTTTATGGATCCTGTCTTTGCTTGTCTTGATTGCCGCGCTTGTACTACCGCTTGTCCTGCGGACGTCGATGTAGGGGGATTGATAGAAGAAGCGCGCGGTCAAATTCGCCAAGCCATGCCGTTAAAAGGCTGGAAAAAGGCGGTCAGCCATCTGTTTTTGCATAGTTTGTTTCCGCACCACAATCGCTTGTACACGTTAGGAAATGTGTTGAAATTGTATCAAAAAAGCGGCATGCAAACGTTTGTCCGTAAAACAGGGCTGATCAATATCATACCGCAGCACTTAGCCGAAATGGAAGCGATCATGCCGGAAGTGAAAAAGCCTGTGCGGAAAAAGTACAAACATGAAAAAGTCATTAAAGCAAAAGGAGAAACGAAGAGTACGGTTGCGTTTTTAACTGGCTGCGTAATGGATGTCATGTTCAGCGAAATTAATGAAGCAACAATTAACGTGTTAACTCGAAATGGAAATGACGTTATGATTCCGCAAAATCAAACTTGCTGCGGGGCTCTTCATGTTCATGCAGGCGACCGGGAAATGGGGAGAAAATTAGCGAAACAAAATATTGAAGCATTCCAACAAGCTGAAAAAGTAATTGTAAATTCTGCCGGTTGCGGATGTATGTTAAAAGAATATCCGGAGCTGTTCCGTGAAGACCCCGTTTGGCGCCAAAAAGCTGAAATATTTTCAAAAAAGGTGGAAGACATTTCAAAATACCTTTATGACACTGGTTATAAAAGGCCCATCGCCGAAATCAAGGCTCGTGTTGTCTATCATGATGCATGCCATTTAGCTCATGGACAGGGCATTCGTGACGAACCTCGCAGCCTTCTTCTTGATATACCTGGGGTCGAAATGGTTGAAATGGCGAATGCCGACCGATGCTGCGGCAGTGCTGGCATTTACAATATAACAAATCCGGAGATGGCTAAAGAAGTGCTTGATAGCAAAATGAAGAATGTTCCTAAAGAAGCAGAAATGATTGTAATGGGAAACCCCGGCTGTATGCTGCAGATGGCGATGGGTGTTCAAAGAAACGGAAGAAATCAAAAAATTGTTCATATCGTACAGCTGCTGGATTGGGCGTACCAAAAAGAAGATCGGCTAAAGGAGGGAGAGGAATGTCTCTAAAAGGGATAAGAACAAATGACAAACATATAAAAAACCTTGCAAACATTGTTGAAGGAAACCGTTCCATCTTGTATAAAAAAGAAGATTTATTAGCTTATGATTGCGATGGCTTTACCATTCATCGTCGTTTGCCGAGGGCAGTCGTTTTCCCGAATAATACAGAAGAAGTCGCAAAAATTGTGAAATATTGCCACGAACATGATTTGCCGTTCCTCGCCCGCGGCGCTGGAACTGGTCTCAGCGGCGGGGCGATCCCGTTGAATGGGGAAGTAATCATTAGTCTTGTAAAAATGAAACGCCTTATAAGTGTTGATTTTGAAAACAGGCGTGCAGTAGTGGAACCTGGATTTGTCAACTTAAAACTGACGAACTCCATTTCGGACAAAGGATATTATTATGCGCCTGATCCATCAAGCCAATATTGCTGCACCATCGGCGGAAATGTCGGTGAAAATGCGGGCGGTGCACACTGTCTAAAATATGGTGTGACGACAAATCACATTTTAGGGCTTGAAGTGGTATTGCCAAATGGCGAAGTCATTGAAATAGGCAAGGATGGAATACCTGATGCACCGGGCTATGATTTATTAGGACTTTTAACAGGATCAGAAGGAACTTTAGGAATTGTGACGAAAATAACGGTTCGTATTTTAAAAAACCCGGAAGCAAAGCAAACGGTGCTCGCTTATTTTGACAGCGTTGCGGATGGCAGTCAAGCCGTATCGGACATTATTTCTGCCGGAATTGTACCAGCAGCCCTTGAAATGATGGATCAAATAGCAATAGAAGCGGTTGAAGCGGCAGCGTTTCCTGTCGGCCATCCAAAAGACATTGAAGCGCTTTTGCTCATTGAAGTGGATGGAATATCCGCAGGTATAGACGAGCAAATCCATCAAATTTTAGAAGTTTGCAAGAGAAATCATGTTCGAGAAGTAAAAGTGGCACAAAGTGAAGAGGAAAGAGCTAGATGGTGGGCAAACCGCAAAACTGGATTTGGCGCAATGGGGGCGATCTCTCCTGATTATTTAGTTCAGGATGGTGTGATTCCCCGCAGCAAATTACCCGAAGTGTTAAACAGAATTCACGAAATCAGTCGAGAGTATGGTCTGCGCATCGCAAATATCTTTCATGCTGGCGATGGCAATCTGCACCCGCTTGTACTTTTTGATGCCAGAAAACCGGGCGAAACAGAAAAGGCTTTAAAAGCTGGCAGCGCCTGTTTGCAAGCATGTGCAGATGCCGGCGGATCGATTACAGGTGAACATGGAGTAGGGATCGAGAAAAGAGAAGAGATGCGCTTCATTTTTAGCGACGAAGAAATAGCGGCGCAAACGGATATTCGGGAAGTATTTAATCCGAAAAATTTATTAAATGCCGGGAAGCTCTTCCCAACTCCGGGACGTTGTTTGGAAGTGAAAAAAGAGGGGAAATCTGTTACAGCATCATAAAAAAGAATTTTAAGAAAATTATTGAAATGATTCCATCATCATGTTATCCTTTTTTAAACAATTACGAAACAGTGTTTCGTAATAACAAACAAAAATTATAACATTTAAAGGAGGAATTGTGCCCATGAAAACAAACTATGTAAAAGTCGGCAATTTGCAAGTAGCTGAAAATTTGTATGATTTTATCAACAATGAAGCATTGCCGGGAAGTGGTGTGGAAAAAGATGAATTCTGGCTTCAGTTTGAGAACCTTGTTTATGAACTGACACCTATTAATAAAAATTTGCTTAAGCGTCGTGATGAAATCCAGCAAAAAATCAACGAATGGCACAAAAAACATCGCAACAAATTCAACTTTGAAGCCTATAAATCATTTTTGCAGGAAATCGGCTATTTAGAACAAGAAGTGGAAGACTTTAAGATTACAACAGAAAATGTCGATGACGAAATTGCTCTACAAGCCGGGCCGCAGTTAGTAGTGCCGATTAATAACGCACGGTACGCTCTTAACGCCGCCAATGCCCGATGGGGAAGCCTTTATGACGCTCTTTATGGAACGGATGTCATCAGCGAAGAAGATAGGGCTGAACGAAAAGGAGAGTATAATCCGATTCGCGGGGAAAAAGTCATTGCTTTTTCGAAAAACTTCCTTGATGAAGTAGTGCCGTTGCAAGAACATTTCCACCGAGACGCTGTTCAATACGCAGTTGAAGACGGGAATTTGCTTGTCACTTTAATGAATGGCAAGACAACCGCTCTTAAAGAAAGAGAAAAGTTCGTAGGATACAGAGGAGAGTCGGATAAACCTTCTGCCATTTTATTGAAGAACAACGGTCTTCATATTGAAATCCAGATCGATCGAAGCCATCCAATTGGAAAACATGACGATGCGGGAATTAAAGATATTCTATTGGAAGCGGCTGTTACAACGATTATGGATTGCGAAGATTCTGTGGCGGCAGTGGATGCGGAAGACAAAGTGCTTGTTTATCGCAATTGGCTTGGCCTCATAAAAGGAGATTTGACAGCTACTTTTACAAAAAACGATAAAACGATTACACGTACGCTTAATGCTGACAGAACATACACATCCAAATCAGGAGAAAAGTTTACTCTCCCAGGTCGTTCACTTATGCTCATTCGTAACGTTGGGCATTTGATGACAAATAGTGCAGTGCTCATTGGAGAGGGAGAAGAGATCCCAGAAGGAATATTGGATACGGTTGTAACAAGTTTGATTGCTAAACATTCCCTTTTAGGAAATGGCAAATTTGAAAACTCCAGGAAAGGTTCGATCTACATTGTAAAACCTAAAATGCACGGGTCTGAGGAAGTGGCGTTTGCCAACCTGCTATTTAACTGCGTCGAAGATTTGCTGGGATTAAAACGGAATACGCTGAAAATTGGTGTGATGGATGAGGAACGGCGCACAACTTTGAATTTGAAAGCTTGTATTCGGGAAGTAAAAGATCGTGTTGTATTTATTAACACAGGGTTTTTGGACCGAACTGGCGATGAAATCCATACATCAATGGAAGCAGGTCCGATGATTCGGAAAAATGATATGAAAACATCTCAATGGCTGCAAGCCTATGAACGCTCAAACGTCTATATCGGTTTACAAAGCGGCTTCCAAGGCCGTGCGCAAATTGGAAAAGGCATGTGGGCAATGCCGGACATGATGGCGGAAATGCTCAAGCAAAAGATTGGCCATCTAAAAGCAGGCGGCAATACTGCGTGGGTGCCATCACCAACAGCGGCTACATTGCATGCTCTCCATTATCACCAAGTAAATGTAACAGATGTCCAAAACAAATTGGCTGAAACGATTGAAGATCTCCGTGATGAAATTTTACAAATTCCGGTTGCAGAAAACCCGAATTGGACCCCTGAAGAAATACAAGAAGAGTTAGATAATAATGCACAAGGAATTTTAGGATATGTTGTTCGTTGGGTGGAGTTAGGAATCGGCTGTTCAAAAGTTCCGGATATTAATAATATTGCTTTGATGGAAGACCGGGCAACGTTGCGGATTTCAAGCCAGCATATCGCAAACTGGCTGCATCACGGCATTGTTACGAAAGAACAAGTTCTTGAAACACTTAAGCGGATGGCGAAAATAGTCGACAAGCAAAATGAAAATGAACCTGGCTACCGCCCGATGTCAAAAGATTATGACCGCTCCGTTGCATTTCAAGCTGCGTGTGACCTCGTATTTAAAGGTTATGATCAACCTAACGGCTACACAGAACCGATTTTGCATCGCCGCCGTCTTGAAGCAAAAGCAAAATATGCTGTAAAACAATAACTTCTCATCATGAAGGCATCCTACCAAAGGGTGCCTTCTATTTAAAAGCTACATCTTCCATGCACAAAAACCGATCAAAATCTTTAGTTGCGCGGCTTTGGTTATGAATGAAAAGTTTTATTATGAAGGAGTTGAATGTATGAAAAACCTTCGGGAAAAGGCGCTGGAAGTTCATAAAAATCCGTTATTGGTCCTGAAGAACAGATTGTTATTCCAGAGGGAATAGATAGGGTAAAGTTTGAATCTGAGCTGGCAATGTAATCGGTAAACAAACGAAATTGGTGCCGGAATCAGAAGCATTGAATTATGTATTTGGGTACACGGTGGGCAACGACGTAACGGCGCCGCAGTTTTTCCATGAAGATGGCCATTGGACAATCGGTAAATCGTTTGACACATTTACCCCCCTTGGCCCTGTCATTGAAACAGAACTTGATACATTTCGCATTCATGTTGAAGCAAAGTTGAACGGTGTTAAAAAACAAGATAGTTCAACGGAATTGATGATTATTTCCATTCGGAAAATGATTTCCTATTTATCATCTGTCATGACACTTAAACCCGGTGATGTCCTTTTAACAGGAAGTCCGGTTGGAGCCGATTTTGTTCAAGCAGGAGATGTAATTGAATGCGAAATGAAAGGAATCGGCACATTAAAAAATACCGTTGTTGCTGCAAAAAAACGTGTTAACACGTTATGAAGGAAACAATCTTAGTATTCAAATGATAAAGTGAATAATGGAACAGAAAGAACTTGGCAGTTTTTGTTCTTCCTGTCATAATATAAGGGAATCAAGAAAATTTATATGGCGGAATTTGCACTCTAGCAAATTCCGCCAAGATTTTAGAAGGTGAACGGCTGTGGAAAGAGACAATATGGTCAAGTCTGTAAGCAGGGCGTTGGACATTATTCAACTTGTCAGCTTAAAAAAAGAAGGTTTAGGCGTCACAGAGATTGCCAATCAGATAGATATCAACAAAAGCTCCGTGTATCGAATCTTATCTACACTTGCCCGGTACGGCTATATTGAACAAGATTCCGAAACAGGACGATATAAACTGGGGTATAAATTTTTGGAAATCAGTTCGAAGCTATTAGAATCGATTGATCTTCGCAAAGAAGCAAAACCTTTCCTGCAAAAATTAGAAAATGAGACGAACGAAGTCATCCATCTGGTTGTTTATGACCAAGGGGAAGTCGTTTATATTGAAAAATTGGAAGGAAATGAAACGCTGCGCATGCATTCAAAAGTCGGAAAGCGTGCCCCAATGCATTGCACCTCTGTAGGAAAGGCCATTCTCGCCAATTTGCCGTCAAGTGTCGTTTTAGACATCCTTGACAGAAAAGGGTTGCCGATGCATACGAAAAATACGATTACGAATAAGGATGCATTTTTGAAAGAGCTCATTCGAGTAAAACAACAAGGATATGCACTAGATTTAGAAGAAAACGAATATGGGATTCGTTGTATTGCTGCCCCAATTTTTGATCATTTGGGGAAGGTCATTGCTGCCGTGAGCGTATCAGGACCAACCATTCGAATGACAGATGAGAGGCTCAAACAACTTCAGCCGCGGATGATTGAAATAGGAAAGCAAATTTCTGCTCGGCTTGGTTTTGTTGAATATGCTTGAGTAATACCTTCGCCTTATTTGAATTGGATTTCGCTCCAACTTTTCAAATAGGGCAAGGGTTTGATTATTACATAACAAAGGAATTAGTTAATGATAAAAAATTCAGAAAATATTGATAATTAAAAAAATAAAAGGTATAATGAGTGTACAATGATTTTCCATTCATGTGGGTGAATTACATTTTGAATAAGGGAGGGGAAAATCTCTTGTGAGTACTGGATTGTTGGCTTTTTTATCGCTTCTTCCAATTTTAATCGTCGGAATTTTCTTGGTTGGTTTTCGGTGGTCAGCTAGCAAAGCGATGCCGATTTCATATGTTGTGGCCGTCATACTTGCGCTCTTTGTTTGGAAAGTATCAGCAGCCAATGTAATAGCTGCCTCCATAAATGGTTTGGTTGTAGCTGCTACACTATTGTACATCATTTTTGGCGCCATTTTGCTTTTAAATACTTTGCAAGAAAGTGGGGGAATTAAAACAATCCGGCAAGGGTTCACCGATATTTCTCCAGACCGGCGCATTCAAGTAATTATTGTCGCATGGTTATTTGGTTCGTTTATTGAAGGATCCGCAGGCTTTGGTACGCCAGCTGCAGTTGCTGTTCCATTATTAGTAGGATTAGGATTCCCAGCGATGGCAGCCGTTGTGGCGGGCATGGTCATTCAAAGCACACCCGTTTCATTCGGTGCTGTCGGCACACCGATTCTTGTCGGCGTACAATCAGGATTATCCGCTGATGCAACGATTACTGATAACTTGCTGTCGTTGGTCACTTCGATTGGAGCGAAAGTTGCTATTCTTCATATGATAACGGGCACTCTTGTTCCATTATTTGTTGTAGCCCTAATGACCAAATTTTTTGGAAAAAACAAGTCGTTTTCTGAAGGAATTAAAGTTTGGAAATTTGCCTTGTTTGCGGCTTTTACAATGACGATACCATATCTCATCGTTGCCAATGTCCTTGGCCCTGAATTTCCTTCCATGGTTGGCGGCTTGGTCGGATTAGCAATCGTTATTGCCACTGCGAAAAAAGGTTTTTTAATGCCATCTCAAGAAGAAGTATGGGACTTTGAAGAAAAGTCTAAATGGGATCCGGATTGGATAGGAAAAATTGAGATTAAAGATATCGCACACAAGAACGGCAAGATGAGCATGATTCGCGCTTGGACTCCGTATATTTTAGTTGGCTTGTTTTTAGTGGCGACCAGGTTGAAATCGCTTCCAATCGGCGGGTGGCTGCAAGCGTGGACGATTGAGATTCGGAATATGTTTGGAACAAATATTACGGCTAGCTTTCAACCGCTTTATTCACCAGGAACAATTTTTATTGTTGTGTCACTGATTACCTTTTTTATTCACGGAATGAATGGAAGCGCATACAAACGTGCTTGGATGCATTCAGGGAAAACGATGATCTCAGCTTCAACCGCGCTAATTTTTACCGTTCCAATGGTTCAAGTGTTTTTAAATTCAGGCGGCGGTGCTGCAGGTTATGATCAAATGCCAATTGAATTGGCGAACGGAGTAGCAGCGCTGGCGGGCAATTATTGGCCCTTTTTCTCCACATTTATTGGTGGACTGGGCGCTTTTATAGCTGGCAGCAACACGGTCAGTAATATGATGTTTTCTTTATTTCAATATAATGTAGGTTCCCAAATTGGTGTTGATCCCACTTGGATTGTTGCCCTTCAGGCGGTAGGTGGTGCGGCTGGGAATATGATTTGTGTACACAATGTCGTCGCTGCTTCGGCAGTAGTCGGGTTGGTAGGAAAAGAAGGAGCAGTTATTAGAAAAACATTGCTCCCATTTACGTATTATGCTTTAATGGCCGGTTCGATTGGATACTCGATTGCATGGTACTCCGAAAAGGGAATATTTAATCTCGGTTCCTTGATTGCAGTCTTGATCGCAGTTGCCGCCGTTTACATCATTGCAACAAATAAAAAACGGGCAACATGGCCCGCTCATAATAAGTCATCATTTGGCGCAAAACAATAATCCTAACAAAAAGAATGGATATAATAATTTTTTAAGAAAAAGTAAAGGCTGTCTTAAAATATTTGCTCCCCTTCACTAGGGGAGTTTTTCTATGACAAAAAAACATACTAATCTTAGTATGTTTTGTGAAGAGTGATAATAGGACTTGTATACTTTACAAAGTTGCTCTCACAATATCGCCATATATTAAAATCCAGCTTTTTCTATGCAGATATAAGATGTGCTTGGTTGCACGTAAATATCAACGAAGTTTACATCAATAAGAAACCACTTGTAGCCTAAAGGGGTTTTTGTGACTATTATGTTAACTATGATTGAACAGCATATTTATATTTTGAAAAGGTGAAAAAATTTAAAGTGACATATCCCCCCTAGGGGGATATTATTATAATAAGGAGGAATGAAATATGTGTCAAAACCACCATCATCAAAATCATGAACATAAATATCGCAAGCAGGTCATTAATCGATTAGCACGAATTGAGGGACATGTTCGTTCCATTAAAGAAATGGCGATAGAAGGAAGAGACTGTCCTGAAATTCTTCTGCAAATTGCGGCTGTAAGGAAAGCGTTAGATAATGCAGCAAAAGTAATTTTTGTTGATCATATGGAGAATTGTCTAGTAAATGCTGTTCATCAAGGAAATGAGGAACAAGTATTAAACGATTTAAAAAAAGCATTAGAGAATTTCATTCGATAAGGGGATTAAATTTTTTGATGATTCCAGAGGGTATCAGTCAGGAGCGATCAACAAAACAAAAAATAAAGATCATCCTAGCATTAGCTGTTCCTGCCATGATCGAAAATATTTTGCAAACAGTGGTAGGATTTGTAGACACACTTTTTGTATCAAAATTAGGATTAAACGAAGTCACAGCAGTAGGCGTGGCAAATGCTGTTCTAGCCGTATATATCGCCATTTTCATGGCAGTTGGAGTAGGGGCTTCTTCTTTGATCGCACGTCATGTCGGTGCTGGTAATATTGGCCAAGCAAAAGCCGTTGCTAAGCAGTCAACCATTCTTTCTTTTTTTATAGGTTTATTTTTTGGTTTTATCACCTTATTTTTCACAGAACCTTTACTTCGTCTTATGGGAGCAGAACCAAGCGTTTTAGTAGACGCCTCTGTTTATTTTCGGATTGTAGCTGTCCCGTCTGTCTTTATTTCTTTAATGTTTATCTTTGGAAGTATTTTACGAGCTGCTGGCGATACAAAAACACCGATGAAAGTAAGCTGGTGGATTAATATCATCCATATCGGTTTGGACTACTTTTTCATTTTTGGTTTATTGGGATTTCACGGGTTGGGCTTAGCAGGAGCAGCCTGGGCGACAGTCATTGTAAGAGTGCTGGGAGCCATCGCTCTTTATTATTACATTCAAAAATCGTCTATATCATTTTCTTTATTTCAGAAATCTTCTTTGGATATAAAGAAATTCACATTGCCTATTTTGAGGCTGTCTGCTCCTGCAGCAATTGAACGCTTAATTATGCGTTTAGGGCAAGTGCTTTACTTTGGATTAATTGTTCGAATTGGAACGGAAACGTATGCAGCTCATACAATTGCCGGGAATATCGAAACATTTTCCTATATGCTAGGATATGGCTTAGCTGCGGCAGCATCAACACTTGTAGGGCAGCATATTGGGGCAAAGCTTGAAAAAGAGGCTTATACATATGGAATGCTGACGACTTATATCGCCATGTTATTTATGTCTATTATAGGTGTTCTGTTGTTTTTTCTTTCTCCTTGGCTTGCTACTTGGTTTACAACAGATAAACAGGCTATTGAGATGGTTACTACGGCATTAAGAATTGATGCTTTTGCCCAACCAGCATTAGCTATGGGATTGGTGTTGACTGGAGCTTTACAAGGAGCAGGAGATACAAAAAGCCCCATGTACAGTACAGCGGTCGGCATGTGGGTCATTCGTATTGTAGGTGTATATGTATTGGGCATCCAATTAAATTTAGGAATAGCAGGAGTATGGCTATCCATTGTAATCGATCAAGTCATTCGAGCCCTGTTTTTATGGTGGAGATTTAAAAAGCAAATCAAACATTGAACATACAATTATATGTATAGAAAACTATAATTCTCAAATACTTTAGTATGCTAATGAACTAAAAATATCCATTGACATTCATTTTTATGTTGTGTTATTTTTATTTTATGTTAATTTATTACTCTAATATATTATCGAATTAAAGTACACTCGCAGATATCTTCATAGATGCGTTTTTATAGCAATTATCGTTATGCTTTTTTGAGCTTATTTGATGCAAATGTTGTCCGAACTATTGCAGATGCATTTACGGATGGTTTAATTGTGAGTAGTAGCGGGGGACATTTAAATTTTTTGGACATGCAATAGGTTAAAAACAAAATGAAAATAAATTAAAGGTGGTTATCTACAGTATGAAACGATTAGCAATGTTTATTCTAACTATGGCAGCGTTATTCTCGCTCCTGATAGGATGCTCCAAATCGGAGGAAAAAGACAAAACGCTAGTAATTGGAATAGATGATAAATTTGCACCTATGGGGTTCCGGGATGAGAATAATGAAATTGTAGGGTTTGACATTGACTACGCCAAGGCAGCTGCCGAAAAAATGGGAACAAAGGTAAAATTTCAGCCGATCGATTGGAAAACAAAAGAATCTGAATTAAGCAGCGGACGGATCGATCTCATTTGGAACGGGTATACCATTACGGAGGAGCGCAAAAAGAAGGTTCTTTTTACAAAGCCTTATATGAAAAATGCACAAGTTGTGGTCACACTTGCTGATTCAAACATTTCTAAACTTGATGATCTAGAAGGCAAAGTGGTTGGTCTTCAATCTCTATCTTCTGCAGCCGATGCGTTGGATAAAAATCCGATTAAATCGAAAATCAAGACGGTTACGGAGTATGCCGACAATGTTCTGGCATTGAAGGATCTAAAGCTAAAACGTGTTGATGCAGTAGTGATTGATGAAGTTGTCATTAAATATTACATGTCGAAAGAAAAAGATACTTATAAACTGCTCGATGAATCCCTTGCACAAGAAGAATATGGAATTGGTGTTAAAAAGGGTAATGAGGAACTGCTGAATAAACTGCAAAAAGCTCTCGATGAGCTGAATGAGGACGGCACTGCCGCCGAAATCTCGCAAAAGTGGTTTGGCGAAAATAAGGTATTAAAGTAAAATAGACCGAACTTGGATTTCCTTGAGAAACCCTGTTTTGCTTTTGGAGGAATTCTTTCATGTCCGTAGATTATTTCAACTCAATCATTAAGCCGATGCTGCTAGGGGCACAGATGACGGTTCTCTTGTTTTTGATCGTCATTGTGTTGTCAATTCCGCTCGGCTTCATACTAACACTTGCTGTAAGAAGCAGGTTCAAGCCTTTATCGTGGCTTACACAGATTTATATATATGTGATGCGGGGCACTCCATTGCTGCTTCAGCTGCTTTTTATATGTTTTGGACTGCCGATGATCCCTGTGATCGGAGATTATTTGGTATTAGACCGCTTTGTCGCAGCTTGTTTGGGTTTTATATTGAACTATGCTGCATATTTTGCCGAGATTTTCCGCGGCGGTTTGCTGGCTATTGATAAAGGTCAGTATGAGGCATCACAAGTCCTAGGCTTGAATAAATGGCAGACGATGACGAGAATCATACTTCCACAAATGTTCCGCATCGCACTTCCTGCCGTCGCTAACGAATCGGTTACACTAGTTAAGGATACCGCACTGCTCTATGCTGTTGCCGTACCAGAATTATTACACTATGCACAGACTGCTGTGAACCGTGATTTTACAATCGTGCCTTTCTTCATCGCAGGCATTATTTATCTGATCATGACGCTCTTATTAACTGTTCTCTTTAAGTGGCTCGAACGACGGTTCAAATTTGATTAAAAAGGAGTAGTGAGTGTGGTTCTCATTGAAGTATCCAACCTCAAAAAATCATATGGCAAGTTGGATGTATTAAAACAGATAACATTTGATGTTAACAAGAACGACGTAATTGCTGTGATCGGACCATCTGGCTCTGGTAAAAGTACAATGCTCCGTAGCCTGGTCCATCTTGAGGAAATTGACGGAGGCAGCATTTGTATATCCGGGGATTATTTGGTGAAGGACGGGATTTACTCAAAACCGCAGGAGATTAAGCGGATCACCTCTAAGATGGGAATGGTTTTCCAACATTTCAATCTCTTTCCTCACCTCACGGTTAAAGAAAATTTGGAACTTGCTCCTAAGCTAGTAAAGAAGGAGTTAAATGCGGAAATTGAACGACGCAGCACAGAACTTCTGAAGAAAATCGGGCTCTCCGATCGGGCATCAGCTTATCCTGCAAAACTTTCGGGCGGTCAAAAACAAAGAGTCGCCATTGCTCGTGCGCTTATGATGAACCCTGAAATTCTGCTGTTTGATGAACCTACTTCCGCCTTGGATCCGGAGTTAACCGGCGAAGTACTGCAAGTAATGAAGCAGCTGGCTGAAGAGCACATGACGATGATTGTGGTGACACATGAGATGGGGTTCGCCAAGGAGGTTGCAAACCGAGTCATTTTCATGGACAACGGGGAAATCATCGAATCCGGTCTTCCGACTGAGATTTTTACAAACCCGAAGTTTGAACGAACGAAAGCTTTCTTGAACCGCAGTTTGAAATAATCCGGGACGCTGTCTATTAGTAGATTACTTGACACTTGCTACTTAAAATAAATAGTAACTGATCAACAAATAAAACGTACTTTTAGCACATCCCAAATCCGTTTTAAATAAAACATATTAAGATTAGCAGCATAGACTACGGCCAAGTCTGTGCTGCTATTTTTGTACGCCCGTCAGAGTGTAATAATCTCTAGGGTGAAAGCCCCGAGCCGTGAAGGCAGAAGTAACGGTACGTACGGTGGTGTGAGAGGGCGGGGGTTAGTCACCCCCTCCTACTCGATTAGTAGAAGCGGTGAAAAGGTCATGAGCCCCGGAACCATAAGTTTGTTGTACAAATTCATTCGATGGGGTATGGAGCAGGATCATTTAGAAAGAGCCTTGCCTTTTTAGCATCGTTCCTAAGTGCTTTTTCTCAGTTTATTGATGAATTGCTCAGACAAAATGTTGAAGGAAAGAATATGGTCCATATACACTTCACCGATTTGTTGTATCTCTTCATTTTCATGCTGTAAAGAATATGGGAGAGTTTTTTCTATTAATGGTATATGTTTTTCTGGTTCTTGAACAATGGTGTTCCATGCACGTATGATCAGCTCTAAGTCTTCACTGAACAGTGCGCTTTCCAATTCTTCCGTCGGTAACGGCTCTGATAATAGGGGCATTTCATCCACGAACTGTTTTGAATAAAGTCCTTCTAAAAATTTTTCAAAGTTTTCAGCTAGCTCCTCTGTATTTGCACCAAGATAAAATATTTTCTGAGTTTCAAGGTGAAGGACAATATTTCCATTGGTACAAACTGCAATCGGGATGACGCTGCCTTCTAATTTCAATTCCTCAAGAGATAAAAAGCGGTCGATTTCTATAGCTTCCTTTTCCGTTAAAAAATACATTTTCTCCGCTTCTCCTTCGTGTAAAGCAGTCACGAAAGATGCATACTGATCCGGCAGTTTGTAAGGAAGACTATGTCTCTCTTTTTTTGCTTTATGGCGGCTATGATTTTCCTTCTCAAATTCCTGATCGTGGTGAAAAATTTGTGTTTTATAAAAATGGGTAATGGAAAATTGTTTTGCAGCTACCTTCCATTCCGTCATCGGATTGTCAAATAAAACACTTAAGATGAAGCTTTTGTTATTAAGATCCCCTTCTTCATAAAGCCAAAACATACCTGGTGTTAAAGGTATTTCGGATTGTTCCTCCTTGATTCCAGTAATCTCAATAACGATGGCATCCCCCTTGCTGAAACTGCCTTCCCCATTTAACGTTAATCTGAGTGCATCGTAATCGCGATGGATATATTGTAATTCTGCGTCATGTAATCCATCTTCCAAAATGCTGATCAGCTCTTCCGGCAGATTTTCGCGAATATGTTCAAAATGATTATTCGCTTCATCTAACACTTTTTCGCATTCCTCAATTTTAGCCTTCAACCAAATGATGAGTTCGTCCCGCACTTCCTTTGGCAGTGTCGGCTGATTAATGGTGCCGTCCAGAATATAGGGATGAAATGTTTCCGGCAATGTTTGCAATAATTCGTCTTTAATAGATTCAAGATCTTGCCGCAAATAGTCGTAAACATCCTCGCCGTCTTCTTCAAAACTTTTGATAAAATCCATCCATTCTTCATCAGACTCGGGAATTGTAAGCAGGTGCGCCTTCTGCATTTTGTCATACCATTCTTTTGTAAAAAATTTCATTATATCTCTCCTTATATGCTATCTGCCATTTTTTCTCATATAATGAATTCACTTCTTATAAGCGTTTCACCTGCTAAAAAGGAGAAATTTAACAAAATAGGTGATGGGGGTGTCTAATAATTCGTTTTTACGGCTTATTGACGCCCCCATTAATGTTTTAGAAACGTTGATATATCGGTGTTTATGATTTTTTGTTTTCAATGGGGATCTGACTTTCTGGACAGCCCCATGATTGTACAGAAAAATATCCGGTTTTAACGGGCAGGATATAAAAAAGAATTACTATCATGCATCTGAACTTAAAAGTAATTACTGTACAGAAATAGTTAAACTAATAGTTGAATAAATTCAAGTTCTATACTTACTAGACAACATCTTTCAAGCCTAACTGATCTGACGCGAAGAGAAATAGTTCGTCTACTGCCTCTCATGACCGAACAGTATGGGAATTGGCGGAACCTTTTTGATATGTCTTTAGCAGCTTTGCTAAGCATATCAAAACATTAGAACGGTCAGCCCTGCTTGAAAGGACTGTGCAAGGACGAACGCATATTTGTCGTCTTACCTCCAAATCGTTTTCTACTGCTACAGATGGCTTCGATTTTATGAACGTTTTTGGAACAGACAGTTTGACGTTCTTGAACATGAGCTGAATAAAGCAAAAAAGGAGAAAAAAATAAAGTATTTGCAACAAATTCATTATTTTGTAAAGGGTGATGAGAATGGTTAGTACATCTACAATAACCTTAACGATGAAACGTTCTTTTGATGCCTCTGCAGATAGAGTATTTGACGCTCCACTTTGCATTACCCCTGTTAATCCGAAATAAGAACGGGCTGGTCGTTGAGATAACGGATGGCACGGCAGAATACAACGAGAAAAACTACCGTTTATCACTGTTCTACGATCTTGCCAAGATGTCTGTCATTCGTATGGCAAAGTCTTTAGTCCATAAGCTTTTACCATATCAATGCACCGCCGTAGCAGACTCCGGGTTGGATGCGTTCTGAAATTATGCTTGATCACTATGGTATGACAGAAGAAAACTGGCGTGATGCCTTGTAAAGGAACCCCAATTCATCATCTCGGAAACGCCGCGTTTTGTCGGCCGCTTTAGCCGGTGATCCGAAGGTTGCTCGCTGGAACGGTCAATCTGTGTCAAGCGGTCAGCTCGCGCAAGTGTATGGTTTTTATGATCTTGATGGCTCACAGCCAGATGCCTGGCGATATATCGGAGAAGTGCAGGATGCTGGAAAGCCAGCGAATGCTTCCGAGTACCGCTAACGGGAAGCGATAGCTCGATATGCACCGCAGTGCGGATCTTTATTTTCATGTTTAAAAAAGTGTCCAAGAAGTCGAACTTGATCACCAGGCGCATGTTCGGCTTCTTCTTTTGTGGAAAATTGATGATATCTTCTATTCTCTCGAAGCCTTGTAGCTGTATGGGAGTCGAAGGGTGAGGGGGGAGAAGGTGGATAGATAAGAGGAAGAAAGAATGATGAAAACCTGTGATAAAATATGCGTAGAAGGAAATTCTTTTTCATTTAATGGGAAGCAGTATAAAGGATTTGACAAAGATGGAGAGAAAAAATGACTTATTCGTTTATTTTTAAAGATTCATTTATGGATTTAACGAAAACTCGTATCCGTGAAATACAGACTGATGAAGAAGTGTTGCTTCATCCTAAATGGAGTTTTCCAATTGGAAAGTATTCGTTTTTTTCTGGAAAAGAAGAATATAAGGCAATATCTACAAAAGAACATTTCATACATAACGCCTTTGTTGTGCTTCAACCAGACGGAAAAGAAATTGTACGAATTAAAAATTTGTCACTTCATAAGAAAAAATCTATTTTTAAAGAGCTTCGAATGGTTTATAGCCAGAACAGCTTTCATATAAACTCTACTCTTGCATTTAAAACGATAACGATTAGTAATGGAAAAGAGGTCATTCTGACAGCGAACAAAATTTCTTCGATATTTAAAAATCTTTTAGAAATGTATGATTACGAAGTTCAAGTTCATCAAACGATGGACTTACCATTTATAGTGTGGGTGGCCATTTTCAAGGGGATCCATTTATTGATTAGACGTTAGATCCATTGTAAAAATCTCCTTGGACCTTTCTGGAATTCCTTTTTTTCTAACTCTTCTCCACGTAATGTTGCGGACATGATTTTTCCTAGTATTTTGTACTAGTTGCTGGTGAAAAGACGAGAGTCTGCGTGCATGACTGTGAGTAAGCGATGGATTGGATTTTATCAGGTCAGTCAAAACGTATTTTTCAAAGACTATCAAATTGTTATATCAAAAAGGACAAAAGTGCGAAGGACCGTTAAGTTTTAGGAGGATTCACATGAAGGAATATGTAATTTTGGCAGTAGCCATCATAAGTGAAGTATTTGCAAGTTCAATGCTGAAAGTATCAAATGGATTTAAAAAGTTGTTTCCTTCCATCGGAGTCGTAATGGGGTATGGCGCAGCTTTTTATCTCTTATCTTTATCTCTAAAAGCAATACCGCTTGGTACGGCTTATGCGATATGGTCAGGCTTCGGTACGGCTTTAACTGCATTAGTCGGTGTTATCTTTTATAAAGAAAGTATTGATCTTAAAAAATGTTTAGGCTTAGTTCTAATCATTTGTGGAGTGGTTGTTTTGAAACTCAGCAGTTCTCATTAACGATGAGAGAGGAGGCAATTGTATGAAAGGTTTTATCGCATTAGGAATTTCTATTATCAGCGAAGTACTTGGTACGACAATGCTTAAATTGTCAGATGGATTTACAAGTTTTTTCCCTTCCATTGGTGTTATAGTTGGTTATGGATTATCTTTTTATTGTTTGTCGTTATGTCTTAAGACAGTTCCGTTAAGCTTGGCCTACGCGATTTGGTCGGGGCTGGGGACAGCTTTTACAGCGTTAATTGGTGTTCTAGTATGGCGGGACCCATTTAATATTATTACATTAGTTGGTCTAGTATTGATCATTGGCGGGGTGATTTTATTAAATGCTCCAAAAAGTCCAGATAAAGTTTTATAAAACTGACCCCCTGTCTGAAGGGCGCAAGGAGTCAGCTATAGGTCTAAACGTTTGTATTTCGTTTATAGGCTGACTGCCGGTTCGAATTCTTTAATTCGCTGACGGACGAAATCAGGAATCGCTCTCGATTTTCCAGCGGCGGCATCATAATTGACATAGATCACTTCAGCCTGAACCAGCGGGTCTTTTTCTCCCGCTTTTGTGATGATAAACTCCATTGTCAGGCTAGAGCCGCCAATTCGTGATGTTCGGCACCAGATCTCAAGCATATCTTTAAAACGGGCTGGCTTTTTATATTCCAGCGTTGATTTGACCATTGCAATATCAAATATATTTTCTTGGGCAAGCTCCTCGAGATCCCGCCCAAACACTTCCTCAAAATAGTCAATAACCGCAACGTCAATATATGTCAAGTAATGGGCGTTAAAGACAATTTTTTGTCCGTCAATTTCTGAGTAGCGCACCCGCAGGCGGTGTGAAAAACGGAATCCTTCCATTATGTACCCTCCTGAAAAAATGTTATTTTCATTATATAATGAAAATTCTATCAATTAAAGCGGGAAATAAGACTTTGTAAAGAAGTTCGAAATAAGCTGAGCGTCTGTCAAAAATTCAAACATTGATGCTAAAGTTGCGTTCACCTCTTTGATTAGGACAGATGTAGGAAATAACATAAAGAACAAAAATAAAAAAATATATTCAATAATAAACAAAAGTATTATATAACTGTAGATGAGCAATTTTCATAACAATAATTACCATACCAAAAGAGACAAACAGGGTACCCCTTATGCCACATGGAGCTGTTTTTTGACAACATCAATGGGAATATCTTGCTTCGCTGCATGGTAAATGAACTCGACGAGACTATGCCCTTTCTTCGTTCGGAGAAGATCAAGCCCAGTAGAGAAATCCCGGTTGGACTCGACCATACTGTACACATAAGCGAGTTGCACCAAGATCCAATACCGTTTCACCGCCCGACGTTGACGAACGCGGTACCCATCGAGCTTCAGCTGGTCTTTCGCTTGTCGAAAAAAGCATTCGATCGACCAACGCTGGGCATAGTAGCGCAAGATCTCTTCATCGCTTAGCTCCCGGTCGGTGCTCAAGACGCAGTGAAGATGTTCGGGTGTCATCGGCTGATCGGCTTTCCAAGCCAACAACACAACGGCATCATCGAGACCTTTCAGCGATCCCTCGTAGCGATACACGCGATAACGCTCTTCTCCCACCGTGACGAGATGGGTGTCGTTCGGTTCGATATAGCGGGCAAACTGTTTGGCTTGGATGGCGATGCCTTTCGGATAGAGAATCCGGTTCGTTTTGAGCATCGCGATGACGTGAAATCCTTTTTTCAGACAGGCTTCCACGAGCGCTTGCGATGGATACCACGAATCCATCAGCACATAAACGGGACGGCGTACATCCAAAGAAGAAAGCATCTCGATCGCGAGTTCCCCCTTGCTTTTCCCAGCCGCCTTGTCGTAGAGGCGGAACGCAAAGGGAAAAGCCTGGGTCATCGTATGAACCATGAGCCAAACAAGAGAATGTCCCCAGATCGACTTTTTCTCTGTGTGAGAATAGTGCCAATCACACCCTTGAATGGCGTGCGTTGCCCGTGACGAAGGCTTGATTTTTTGGCAAATCGTATCATCGATCGAAACAAAAAGGGGTTGATTTTTCTGTTTGGCGATCCGTTCGACACGATGAAGCATCCATTGCTGGAGTTTGCCAAGCAGCGTCTCTTCATCCCAAGGGCTTTTCGTGAAAAAATGGCTGAGTGTCGTTCGATGATTGGGGTGAAAGCTCCAATGATGAAGATCGGTCAACGTTCCAGAAAAGCCTTTCGTGATCATCGCATCCACGATATGAACGAGATGCTTCATGACAGGTTTTGAAAAATAAAGTGCCAACCCCAACATCGTGAAAAACTTGTGGATTCCTTGATGATGTGCTAATCTATTCATGAGACATGAACCTCCTTGTGTGAATGGTTTGTTGGCACATCTATTCTAACCAAGGAATCGGGTTCATGTCTCCTTTTTTGTTTCGATGTAAATTTATGTTAGTGATTTTGCTCATCTACTGTATATAATTGAAATTACAGTAAAAACCAACTAGTATGTTTGGAATATTTTTATATTTATGCAAAAAGCGAAAATAAAAGATGTCATGAACTCTTCCCCCTTTCCTTGGCGCCGACGCTGGCATTTATCAAGCTAAAGAATTTAATTTGTCCAAAGGTGAAGGAATGTACGACAGTTAGTGAAGAAAATTGAAACCGTTTACTTTAAAATTTCTAAATTTTCATAACAGTTCATAAAAACATCATAAGGTACATTCATAATGTATTAGAAAAAAGTACTAGTTTACTAAAGGAGATGGATAATTTATGGTTATAAAAGAATCTTTTGAGCTAGCAAGGCAAGTCTATGAAAAATGGGGAATAAATATTGAAGAAGTATTAGAAAACTTGCAGCAAGCGTCAATCTCTATCCATTGCTGGCAAGGTGATGACGTAAAAGGATTTGAAGCAGATGCAAGCGAGCTTTCAGGGGGGATTGATGTAACAGGAAATTATCCGGGAAAGGCAAGAAATGCTGAAGAATTAAGGCAGGATTTAGAGAAAGCGCTGTCATTAATTCCAGGAAAACATCGTGTCAACCTACACGCCATTTATGCAGAAACAAATGGTGAAAAAGTGGAAAGAGATCAGTTAGAACCGAAACATTTTGAAAACTGGGTTAATTGGGCGAAAAAAATTGGTATAGGGCTGGATTTTAATCCTACCTTATTTTCGCATGAAAAAGCAGCAGATGGACTGACGTTGTCTCATCCTGATCCGGGAATTAGAGAATTTTGGATCAACCACTGTATTAGGAGCCGAAAAATCGGTGAGTACTTTGGCAAGGAGCTTGGAACACCATGCTTAACAAATATATGGATTCCGGACGGCTATAAGGACATTCCAAGCGACCGATTGACTCCAAGGAAGCGATTAAAAGAATCATTGGATAAAATTTTTAGTGTAGAGATCAATGAGAAATATAATTTGGATGCAGTCGAAAGCAAATTGTTTGGAATAGGATCTGAGTCTTTTGTTGTCGGCTCGCATGAATTTTATCTAGGGTACGCCTTACAAAATAATAAAATATATTTATTAGATACAGGTCATTTTCATCCTACTGAAACAGTCTCAAATAAAATTTCATCGATTTTGCTTTATAGCGACAGGCTTGCTTTACACGTATCGAGACCGGTTCGGTGGGACAGCGACCATGTCGTGATTTTGGATGATGAATTGCGTGAAATAGCGCTTGAAATCGTGCGCAATGATGCGCTGCATAAGGTTTTAATCGGACTTGATTTCTTTGATGCCAGCATCAATCGTCTTGCTGCATGGGTCATTGGAACGCGTAATATGATTAAAGCTTTATTATATGCAATGCTTATGCCGCATGAGTATTTAAAGCAATTGCAAGAAAAGGGAAACTTTACGGAAAGATTGGCGGTTATGGAGGAATTTAAAACTTATCCTTTCGGTGCAATTTGGGATTATTATTGTGAGAAAATGAATGTTCCTGTAAGAGAAGAATGGTTAAAAGAAATTCAAAAATATGAGGAGAAAGTATTAACTAAGAGACAGTAGTCGTAAATATGGCAAGAGTATGAATTCTCTTGCTGCTCAAATTAGCCGATCAGTGAATTAAAAGAGCTGAAAAATTATAAAGACTTCGTGGATTAAGGAAAGCTTCACTCCTAATGGAGAAAATAAAGTAAATATAGGAAGTGCTCGATTCGGCAATTTCACTTAATAGCTTTAGCATCCGAAGCATCAGTAGATAATAGAAAGAGAAAAAAATGTGTGGCAGAGGTTGATGAAATGAACAAATCACAGCCAATTTTTATAGGAATTGATATTGGAACACAGGGCATTCGCACAATTGCAATCGGTTATAACGGAACTATTTATGCAGCCAGTACTGTAACTTTTAACTTGGCGAAAGGAAACGAGTTAAGAATGGAGCAATCGCCGTTTATGTGGTGGCAGCATACCGCTGAATCTATTCGACAAGTAGCAAATAGTTTGAAGGAGCAAAAAATTCTTAATCAAGTTGTTTCCTTGTCTGTCACTTCCACATCAGGTACTGTAATTCCCCTTGATAAACAATATGAACCGCTATACAATGCCTTAATGTACAGCGACAGCAGGTCAGCATCTGAGGCAGCGCTTTGCAGAGAGGCTGCCTTTGCAGCAGGGCATTATACGGCATTTTCCAGCTCGTATGGTTTGCCGAAAATTGTTTGGTTCCATAAACATTTTCCGCAAATAGCAAAGGATGTATGTTTATGGGCGCATCCTACTGACTATATTATCGGGAAATTAACGGGAAAATGGGGAATAACCGATTATACGAGTGCATTTAAAAGCGGCTATGATTTAAATAATGAAAAATGGCCGGAATATATTGAAAAAACTTTAAAAATACCTGTTAAATCACTTCCAATCGTATTGCCTTCAGGGACTTTTGCCGGGAATGTGTCAAAGGAATGTATGGAGGAAACAGGGTTGCCGGAAAATGTAAGCGTTACACTCGGACTGACTGACGGTTGTGCGTCGCAGTTCGCATCCGGTTCATTATCACCTGGAAACTGGAACACGACAATTGGCACAACTTTAGTAATAAAAGGGATTACATACGAGCCAATAATAGATGAGAAGGGAATACTTTATAACCATCGCCATCCAGATGGATATTGGATGCCGGGCGGTGCGAGCAACACAGGGGGAGATTGGATTTCAATTGATTATTCAAAAGATGAATTAGCTTATTTAAATAGTAAAGCATATGAATATTTCCCAAGCCGGTGGATTTCGTATCCGCTCCGGCAAAAGGGAGAGCGTTTTCCTTTTGCATTTCCTGACATACAAGGCTTTGACGAACCAGGTTTGACAAAAGAACAGCTCTTTATTTCCCGTTTAGAAGGTGTTGCCTATCTTGAAAGAATGGCTTACGAGATGATTGAAAAGCTGTCAAGCGAGAAAGTGAGGGCTGTCTTTACAGCAGGCGGAGGAAGCAGCAGTGATGTATGGCTGACTATACGGAGCAATGTCTTAAAGAAGCCTATTATTAAAATGAAGCATAGCGACGGTGCTATTGGGGCTGCGATTGTTGCGGCAGCTTCATATTTTGGAAGTATTCAAGAAGCCGGGGAGAACATGCTGAAAAGAGAAAAAGAGGTGATGTTTGAAGAACATATAAGTGAACAATATGAAGAAGGATATGAACGCTTTATTCAAGCACTTAAAAAGAGAGGAGTTGTGCTGTGACAAGATTTTTCCTTTTACGCCATGGAGAAACGGAATGGAATCGGGATGGCAACAAATATTGCGGAAGGACGGATGTTTCACTGTCAGAGCAAGGGATTAAGCAGGCGGAAGCAGCAGCTAAAGCGCTGAAGCACGTAAAGTTTCACGCGGTCTTTTCTTCAACTCTAGTAAGAGCATCGGCAACAGCTGCAATTATAAGCAAAGAGTTTGGTTTGCCAGTTATTGAAGATCAGCGTCTTGTAGAAATTGACTTCGGGAAATGGGAAGGAAAAACGGTACAAATGATTGAGAGAGAACATAAGGATTCATGGACAGATTGGTTAACGAATCCAGCAGAGTGTTTTGCCGGGGAAACGGGAGAATCTGCAAGTCAAGTTTATAATCGGATCCAATCTTTTTTTGAAGAGGTATCGAAAACATATCCAGATAAAAATGCGCTTGTTGTAGCTCATAACACAGTAAACCGTATTGCTGCAACGCAATGGTTTGGATTACCTTTTTCGCATTACCGCAAAATAAAAATGGACAATACAGGGGTTTCTATTATTGAATATCACGGTAAAGGAAAGGCATCCATTATTCAATGGAACAGTATTTTGCATCTTCTTTGAAGCAGGAAGTTTCCGATAAGCATCAAATCGATCTTAAAAAATTTCCTTTTCGGAAAGGTATGGAGAAAATTGAACAAAACGTTTAAGTTTTTCGCCCTTGCTTTTTTCCTGTTCCTTTTGGCATCCTGCTCTTTATCAAAAGAATATGAGGTTATTTATGTAGATAAACCAACTGAACAAATGAATCATGAAAGCAACAGGAATCATGAACATGAGATTGTCATTGGACTTGTTCCTAAAATCGCTAATATTCCTTATTTTTTAGCAGCAAAGGAAGGAGCCTTAGAAGCAGCGAAGGATTTGAATGTTACAGTCATCTATAAAGGGCCTTCTGCGGCAACCGCAGAGGAACAAATTGCCGTTATTCATGAGCTGATAGAGCAGAAAGTAGATGTGATTGCTGTTTCAGCAAATGACCCGAAAAAATTGGGTACGGTTCTGCAGCAGGCCCGTGAAAAAGGGATAAAAGTCATCACTTGGGATGCAGACACAGACGCAAAATATCGTGACTTCTTTGTCAATATGGTCGATGCCGAGCAAATGGGAAGACATATTATGGATCTTTTAGCATTAGAAATGGGAGAAAGGGGGAAATACGTTATTTTGACCGGCTCGCCGACTGCTGCGAATTTAAACAATTGGATTAGGTGGTTAAAGGTGCAGCAAGAAGAATATTATCCAGAATTAGAGCTGCTCGATGTGGAGTATGCGAATGAAGATATTCACAAAGCTTACAATTTAACAGTTAACCTATTAAAAAAATACGATGATCTAAAAGGGATCATTGGTATATCGACAGTGAACCCGCCTGCTATTGCGCAGGCGTTAAAGGATTACGGAAAATCTGGAGACATTAAAGTTGTTGGAACATCGACTCCGAACATGACAAGACCATATTTGAAAGAGGATGTGCTGCAAACCATCACATTATGGAGTCCGCAAAAGCTCGGTTATTTAACCATTGCGTTAGCCAAAAACTTAGTGTTGGAGGATTTGCCGTATGATGGACAGTTTGTGGAGAATATAGGGAATATTAGTTTTGACGGCGACATGGTGATTATGGGACAGCCAATCGATTTTACAAAAGAGAATGTGGATCAATATGATTTTTAAGAGAAGAAACGATTCAAGCCGAAAATCTTTGTCTTTAACACATAAACTAATTATTTCCTATGTTCTGCTGACTGTTATTCCAATGGCTTTGCTTGGTCTTTTAGCGTATTCGCAGTATACATCCTCGATCGAGAAAGAAGTCGGAAAATACACTCCGCGATTATTAAAGCAAGTGAATAATAATATCGAAAATGAAATCAGGAAATTGGAAGCGCTTCCAAACCTAGTGTATAATTCGAGCGATGTGATGACAATATTACGGGAATCGGAAGAAACTACTCAATCTAAAAGACTCCGAGATAAGTATATTGTTGAAAGCTATTTAACAAGAACATACTTGCGAAACCACACAGACAATATTTTAGGAGTGTTCCTTATATCGAAGAACCGTGTTTTTTCAAGCACTACTTTACCTTATGAGAATTTTGGCTTTCATGACGGTTCGTTGCCATATTTGAATTCTTTAAGCAAAGTTGGAAGTATGGAAGTAGTGTTATCAAGTCAAATTAACTTGACTTTTGAAGGGTCTCCTTCCTATTTTATGCTAATAAAAGAAATCACCGACTTCGATAATAGAAAAAAGCTGGGAACAATATATATTGTGGTAGATGTAACATTCATAGAGCAGTTCGCTAAGGATTTGCTGCATGAAAAAGATGCGGAAGTATGGATGATGACGAAGGACGGAATGATTATATATCATTCAGATCGCTCCAAAATCGGCACAGTCGATAGGAGAATTGACAAATATCCAATTTTAAACGGCAGCTTTACTATAAAAAAGAACGGCGAGCGCCTGCTGGTTAGCTTAAATGAGTCGAGTGTATTGCCGTGGGTGATGGCTCATAGCATGCCAATAAAAAATTTAACAGAAACAACGGATTTAGTAAGAAACGTGACAATCCTCATTTTCATAGCGTTTGCCTTAATAACGACCGCCATTTCCATATTCTTTGCAATGAATGTAACCCGTCCTTTAAATAATTTAAGCAAAATGATGAAGGAAGTTGAAAAAGGAGATTTAAGCATTAATATACCTGTTCATTCAAATGATGAAGTCGGGCAGCTGGCTAAAAGCTTTAATTCAATGCTGATGGAAATTCGAGAGCTGATTAAGCAGAAATATAATGTAGAGCTTAAACAAAAAACAGCTGAATTATATGCATTGCAATCTCAAATTAATCCTCATTTTATGTATAACACATTAGAAACAATCAGCATGTCGGTCGAAGAAGAAAAAACAGAAGATGTTGTAACAATGCTGACTTTGCTTGGAAGAATGCTTCGGTATTCTTTAAATAACAAAGATAAATTAGTCACGATACGGAATGAACTGCAGCATATTGAAGATTATTTACGCATACAGAAGTTCCGGTTTGAAGAACGACTGCACTTTGAAATTGAAAAAGAAGAGAAATTACTAGAATACTATATTCCTAAATTTGTGCTGCAGCCAATCATTGAAAACTCAATCAAATACGGACTTGAAAAACAGAGAGAGCTAAAAGTGAATATTTCAGTTTGTGAAGAGCATCCGGACCTCATTTTAACTGTTTTGGACAGCGGTCCTGGAATTGCCAAGGAAAAGCTGGAAGAGTTAAATGAAAGATTGATGGCTGATCCAATGTTAGGAAGGGATTCCGGCATAGGAATTATCAATGTAAATGCCAGAATTACAATGATTTTTGGGGATCATTACAGATTATCGATTACTAGTCATGTAAATAAAGGTACTATGATTAAAATTCGAATACCAAAAATAAACGCCTATCAAGCAAACCAGCTTCTTTTGAAAGGGAGGAGGTGATTAATGATCACGGATCAGATAAAGGTTGTAATTGTCGATGACGAGCCGCGGATTAGACAGGGGCTTGAAAGACTAATTAAAAAGTTTAGGCCAAACTGGCACATTTGCGGGGTATTCTCAGACGGAGATGAAGCTTTTAGAGAAATTCATGAAAAAATTGGCGCCTTCGATCTTATATTTACCGATGTGCAAATGCCGGTTATAAACGGATTGGAATTAATTAGTCTACTGAAAGAAAAAGGGTATAACTTTTATTCCATTATTGTCAGCGGGTATGATGATTTTAAATATGTCCAGACAGCGCTGCGGGAAGGGGCAATTGATTACATTTTAAAACCGATAGATCGAGAGAATTTTGAATCCCACTTACAAAAAGTAGAGGAGCTTATAGTAACTGACAAGAAAAACAAAAGACTAATCGAAGAGGCTGAAGAAATTCAAACAAAATTGACGTATGAAAAGCAAATCCAATTATTAAGCGATACAACGGCAGTTGAAAATATGGATGTGTCGTATTTGGACTGGACACGTGATTTTCCAGATGGAAAGTATAACTTGCTTTATATCGGTATAGATAATGCGTTTTCTAGAAACGGCTTCGAAAATAAGGATGAATGGAAGAAATGGGATGTCACCATCAAAGAATCGATTCGAAAATCGTTTATGCAGGAACGCAATTGGATTTGGAAAAACAACCAATATTCGTATTGGGTGCTTATTTATAACGGGGAAGAAGCGAAAATTGAACAAAGCTGTTTGTCGCTCAAAACAACCATTCAGAGGACAACGCCTTTTACGGCATCGATTGCTTTAGGACAGCCATTTGTGGATTTATCAATGTTAGTGGATGTGAAGAACGAGCTGCGAGAGGCAATGAAATATAGGATGATTCAAGGAGGGAATAAGCTTTTTAAAACGGAATCTTTAAAGCACCTTACCTATAATAAGATTACGGATGTTCCGCCGGCAGTGTACAAATGGGCTGAACAAACGGTTGAAGCAATGAAATATGAAGAGCAAAATGCTTTAACAGCAATCAACTCATTTTTTGACGAGCTTAAAAAAATGACCTCACCTTTTTTGCTTCAAGAATCAGTTCGTTATTTGTGCATCCGGGTCATAAACCAATGGATACAGGATGATGGGATTAGCGAGCTTCCTACACTGCTTAGCGAGGCGTTTTCGATTACGGATGAACCGGCTTCCTTTTCTGTTTTGAGACAGGAAATGATTAACTGGATCATGAAAATTAGAAAAATGAGAGAATATTATCGGAAAAATACAAGTGACCCAATTGTTAAAGCAAAAGAATGGATTCATTCTAATCTTGGCGAAAATATTACCATTAAACGTATTGCGGAACATGTTCATTTAAACCCAACCTACTTTTGCGAATACTTTAAAAATCAGACAGGAGAAACAGTTCTGGATTATGTAACGAATGCGAGAATTCAAAAGGCGAAACAATTATTGGCTGCTACGGAAATGAAAATTTATGATATAGCTGTTCATGTCGGATATCAAGATGCAAAATATTTCAGCAGATTATTCAAACAATGGACCGGCTTATTACCGTCGCAATACAGGGAAAAACGGGGGAGCTTTTAAAAGGACGCACTGAAGGCGTTGAAAACTGATCGTTGAAATACAAAGATACTTGAAACCTTTTTAAAAGAACGTACTGAAGACGGTTGGCACATACCGAACTTTGTATCGGCAGCTGTGCTGAATTTGTTTCCAGTACGTTTTTTATTTTTTTAAAATTTACTGAATATTGTCACACCAATCCGAATTTTACCCCCTATCCATAAGTAAGCGATTTCATTAATATGTTTATAAAAAGATAACACTTGAATTTATCTGTGAAAACGGGGGAATTTTCAGTGACGATGATAGGACCGTCGCTAATGTGTGCAGACATGGGAAATTTAAAAAGGGATGTGCAAGAACTTGATCAGGCCGGGGTCGATTTTTTTCACATTGACATTATGGACGGTTCGTTTGTTCCGAATTTTACGATGGGGCCGGATATGGTCAACGTCATCCGTGCGGCAACGGATAAGCCGTTAGATATTCATCTCATGATTATGAGGCCGGAGGAGCATATAAATTTATTCGCTGATGCCGGTGCGGATATGATTTCGGTTCATATTGAATCAACTATTCACTTGCAGCGCGTTTTGCAAACGATCAAATCTAAAGGCATAAAAGCGGGAGTGGCCTTAAACCCCTCCACTCCAATTGAATCGATTGAATATGTGAAGGATGTGATTGATTATGTCACATTGATGACAGTGAACCCCGGTTTTGCCGGTCAAAAATTCATACCGACGATGTATAACAAAATCAAGAAACTTCATCAATTGATTGAAAAAGAAAGCTACAATATATTGATTCAAGTTGACGGCAATATAGGTTATGAAACGATCCCAAAGGTTTTGGAAAATGGAGCAAAAATGCTCGTTTGCGGCACATCCAGCTTGTTTAAATCCAAAGGGTCTCTTCATGATGCTGTTATTCATCTTCGTCAATTTATTGAAGGAACAGCCAAGGTAAAAACGGGGGATTAATATGTCTTCAATTACAGTAGTTGGCAGCATTAATATGGACATTGTTGCGATGACAGACAAATATCCGAGCCATGGTGAGACAGTTTTCGGGAACAGCATGGTTTTGTTTAGTGGAGGAAAAGGCGCCAACCAAGCAACAGCTTGTGCAAAGCTTGGAAAAAAAGTTTATTTGATTGGTGCGATCGGAGAAGATGCTTTTGCCGCCGAACTAACAAAAAGACTAGTGCAAAACCGTGTCGACACGACATTAATCAAAATTGTGCCGAACGTTCCTACAGGCAGCGCCTTAATTACAGTTGATTCATCAGCTGAAAACACAATGCTCGTGATAAAAGGCGCAAATGATTCATTAACCGCTGAAGATATATTGGAAAGGATCCATACAATTGAGGACAGCAAGGTGCTTCTCATTCAAATGGAAATACCTGTTGAAGCCGTTATCCAGGCGATGAAAGCAGCAAAACGAAAAGGGATGTTTGTTATATTAGATCCGGCTCCTGCAGAAGGCATAGTACTCGAGGCTCTCCAGTATGCCGACATTATAACGCCGAATTTACAGGAAACCTATACATTGACAGGCATTAAAGCTGATTCAGAAGAAAGCGCAATCAAAGCAGCAGAGCATTTCCACCTTCATTTTGGAATGAAAAAGAGCATTATTAAAATGGGCGGAAGCGGTCTTTTGCTTTATGATGAAGGCAAGACTTTATTCATACCGCCGTTAAAGGTAAAAGCTATTGATACGGTTGGAGCTGGAGATTCCTTTGCCGGGGCTCTTGCATGCGCAATTGCTGATGGAAAAACATTAGAGGAAGCTGCCAAATTTGCTGTTATTGTTTCCGGCATCAAAGTAACTAGAAAGGGTGCGCAAGACGGCATTCCGACACTTGAGGAAGTAAAGCAATATTGTAAAGAAAATGGAATAACAACTGGTTAGAAATAAGGTGATAGCATGAGTGAATACTTGCTTCAAATGTTAAATATCAGCAAAACATTTCCTGGTGTAAAAGCATTAGATGACGTGAAGCTTGAAGTAAAGAAAGGGGAAGTTCATGCCCTTATTGGAGAAAACGGCGCCGGTAAATCCACACTCATAAAAATACTAGCTGGAGTTTATCAGCCTGATCCAGGAGCCCAGTTTTTCTTTGAAGGAAAGGAAGCAAAAATACGAAGACCAATTGATGCCACTATGCGCGGCATATCAATTATTTACCAGGACTTAAGCTTATTTCCGAATTTATCGGTAGCAGAAAACATTTATATAGGAAGAGACAGCGATAAGCATTCTTGGAAAAAAGTTGATTGGGCTCTTATGGAAAAAACGGCCAAAAAGGCTTTAAAAGAGCTTGATTTTGAGATTGATGTTTCAACACCGGTAGAAAAACTGAGCATAGCCCAGCAGCAGATGGTCGAAATAGCGAGGGCGCTTGCGTTTGATGCGAAATTAATCGTCATGGATGAGCCGACATCATCACTTTCCGCCGGTGAAGTAGAGAAGCTGTACGAAGTTATATTTTCTTTGAAAAAAAGAGGGATTTCAATTATTTTTGTAAGCCATAAATTAAAAGAACTTTTTACAGTTTCTGATCGATTCACCGTTCTAAGAGATGGCAAATATGTCGGTACGTATCATGCAAATGAATTAACAGAAGAAAAACTAATTACGTTAATGGTTGGCCGGAAAATTTTATATGAAAAAAATAAAGAAAAGGCAGCCTCAGGCAAAACATTGCTTGAAGTAAGAAACCTTGCGAAAGAAGGAAATTTCAAAGATATTTCATTTGAACTGAGGGAAGGAGAGGTTCTTGGAATTACAGGGCTTGTAGGCTCTGGTCGCACCGAGCTGGCGCAAGCTATTTTTGGCATTAATCGTCCTTACAAAGGGGACATCATCATTAACGGTCAAAAGACTGTGATCAAGTCTTCAGAAGAGGCAGTAAAAAAAGGAATTGCTTATATTCCTGAAAGCCGGAAGACGCAAGGGCTTATTTTAAGACAATCAATCATTAATAATATTTCGCTTCCTGTGTTGAAAAAATTAAAAAATAAATTTTTGCTGATTAATCGAAGAAAAGAAATAGAATTAGCTGAGCATTATATACAATCATTAGATGTCAGACCGCCGCTGCCATACAGGGCTGCCGGCGATTTGTCAGGCGGAAATCAACAAAAGGTAGTCATAGGAAAGTGGCTGTCAACAAATCCTAAAATTTTGATTATCGATGAGCCGACTAACGGAATTGACATCGGTGCCAAGTCAGAAATCCATAAGCTTTTAAGAGGATTAGCGGCAAATGGAATGGGAATCATTGTGATTTCTTCTGAACTTCCTGAGGTGCTTGCTGTTAGCGATCGCATTATCGTTATGCGCCATGGACGAATTGCAGGCGAACTCGGGATTCATGAAGCGACACAGGAAAGCATCATGAACCTTGCATTGCTTGGGCAAAAGGGTAAGGTCCGCGAGGAGGCACAATTATGAAAGCGTTTTTAAAATCAAAAGAAATGAGCGTTGCTGTCATTATTTTACTTCTATGCATCATATTGGCCTTCATTAGCCCGGTATTTTTAACAGCAGATAATTTGTTGGATGTTGTGAAAGGAAATGCAGTATTAGGCATTTTGGCTATTGGAATGACGCTTGTCATCATTACAGGGGGGATTGATGTATCTGTTGCAGCAGTGACAAGCGCGGTATGTGTCGTTTTGGGCAAGACGATGATGTTTTTGCCTGATAGCCCACTGACCATTGTGTTAATTTTTGTCATTGCTCCGCTTTTCGGAGTGCTGTTAGGCTCCATCAATGGAATTTTAGTTGCAAAAATTCAAATTCCGGCGATTGTCGTTACTTTAGGGATGATGAGTATTATTAACGGACTTGTTCTGTATATTACAAACGGCCAATACTTGAACAGCAGCAACTTCCCAACTGTTTTCTTGAAATTTTCGAATTTCTCTGTTTTTGGAATATCCATTATTATTTGGCTTTTTATCATTACAGCAGCTTTGACATGGTACATTCTTAAATACACATTAATCGGCCGCGAAGTAATGGCTATTGGCGGAAACAAAGAATCGGCTGTCCGAGTCGGAATTAACTACAGCAAAGTTCAAATATTTGTTTTTTCTTATATGGGCTTTTTAGCAGGGATTGCTGCGATTGCTCAAACTTCTTATACAAAAGCGGTAGATCCGAACGGAATGCTTGGCTTGGAATTAATGGTTATTGCTGCAGTGGTGCTGGGAGGAGCCAATATAATGGGAGGACGCGGAACAATATTTGGAACGATATTAGGTGTTCTTCTGCTAGGAATTATACAAAATGGATTAATATTAGCGAAAATTGATACTTTCTGGCAAAAGGTTTTTACAGGGGCAATTATATTAATCGCTGTATCATATGACCATATTCAATATAAACGCTCGCAAAAGCAGCTTTCAAAAATTGAAGTGGAAGCATAAGGGGGGAGAGGATGAAACAGGTTACGCTTTCAAAAGAAAATATACTCGGACTCATTGCCATCGGTCTATTTGTTTTGATGAGCATAAGTGTTCCGGGATTTTTATCAAGCAATAACTTGACAAATATGATGTTTCAGCTGCCTGAGTTCGGTTTGTTTGCTTTAGCCATGATGGTGGTGATCGTAACAGGCGGAATCGATTTGTCGATCACGTATACGGCAGCGCTGGCAGGGGTAGCAATTGCGATATTATCAAGCAATGGATATCCGATGATCATTGCGATTTTAGGAGGCATTGCAGTTGGACTTCTTTGCGGTTTTATGAATGGATTTATTATAGCCAAGATCGGAGTATCACCGATTCTTGTAACACTTGGGACAATGGTATTGTTTGAAGGGCTTATTCTCAGCATTACAAAAGGAAATTCAATATCCGGATTCAGCCCTGAGTACACGCTGATTGGAAATGGTTATTATCTGGGGCTCATTCCGCTTTCGATTATAATCTTTCTCTTTGTCGCTATTTTGACTTCCGTACTGCTGAATAAAACAGTATGGGGAAGATCAGTTTATATGGTTGGAAGCAATCCGGTTGCATCCTTGTTTTCAGGGGTTAATAACAGCAAGGTTTTAATGAAGGTGTATTTATATAGTGCTTTGTTAGCAGCAATTGCTTCTATCATCATGACATCAAGATATAACACAGTAAAAGTTGATCTTGGATCATCCTATTTATTGCAAAGCGTTGCAGCAGCCGTTCTTGGCGGTACTGAAATCCAAGGAGGCTATGGGAAAGTGATCGGCACGTTATATGCAGTTATGATTTTTCAAATGATATCCAGCGGCTTAATTCTAATGGGAGTGCCGAGACCGATTGTGACAGTGATTATGGGGGTTATTTTAATCGCGGTGTTAATTATTAACTTTATTAAAGTAAAGGCTGATGAAAACAAGCAAAAAAAGCTTGCAGAAACAGCATAATGACTTTTCTTTAATTGGTTAAAAGATTTATAAACTATAAATTTACAAGGAGGAAAAGTATGAAAAAAATTGCAGGTTTATTTGTCGCTTTATTGCTTGTATTTGGTCTTCTTGCAGGATGTGTTTCTCAGCAGGGTGCAGGGGGGAATTCAAATTCATCTAAAGATGGAAAAGATGAGGCTGGCGGGGGCGATGGAAAAATCAAAATTGCTGTTGTTCCTAAACTAATTGGCATTCCTTATTTCAATGCATCTGAAAAAGGAGCAATTCAAGCGGGAAAAGATCTTGGAGTCGAAGTGATTTATACAGGTCCGACAGAGGCAGATGCTGCCCAGCAGGTTAAGGTGATTGAAGATTTAATTAGTCAAGATGTGGATGTAATTGCTGTTGCACCGAATGATGCAGCTGCATTATCGCCTGTATTACAAAAAGCGAAGGATAAAGGAATTATCGTGATGGACTGGGATACACCAGCAGATCAATCTTTAGTTGAACTTTCTGTCCACCAAATTGATGACGAAGCTTATGGCCGTCATATCGCAAAATCATTAGTTGAACAAATGGGGACTGAAGAAGGGGAAATTGCCATTCTCACAGGTGGTCTTGCGGCAGCAAACTTAAATTCATGGATCGATGCAGCGAAGAAGGAACTTGAAGAAAATTATCCAGGAATAAAGCTAGTAACAGATAAAATTGCGACTGATGAAAAGCAGCAAGTGGCATACCAAAAAACGCTGGATTTAATTAAATCATATCCGAACCTTAAAGGGATTATGGCATTTTCAACTCCTGCTCCTCTTGGCGCAGCTCAAGCTATTCAAGAGAAAGGTCTTCAAGACAAAATCGCTGTTGTCGGAACAGCACTTCCGAAGGATTCAGCTCCATTTTTAGAGGATGGCTCATTAGATGTAGCAATCCTTTGGGAGCCTGACAAATTAGGATATTTGACAGTCGCTTTAGCTAAAGATCTTGTTGATGGCAAAAAGCCTGAAAACGGCCAAAATATAGATGGTGTAGGAGAAGTGGAAGTTTGGGAGGATGGTAAAACGGTCATTATGGGACCGCCTACAGACTTCACAAAGGATAATGCTAAAGACTATGACTTTTAATTTTCGTTAAAGAGATTACCCCTCTCACATTTTTGCAATTGGAGAGGGGTTTCGTTATTTTAGAAAGTATTGCTATTTTTGCGGGCCCGGTAAGTTCTTTGCCTTGCAATAAAAAAGTGAAGGCTAAAATATCAATATTTTTATTGGCAGGAAACGTAAAGAGATTTTTCTTGCTTTGTGGAAAGGGAAAACTTTTTTAATGGTTACTGCCAATGAATTTTTTGAAGAATGGAAGAAAAGTTGTTTGCAAATGTTTACTCAGATTTTGACCTGCTGCATGAGCAGCAAGAAAATGTCTAGTTATGGAACGCTATCCTAATTTTTAAGCGAAACATTTAGCAGCTTCATAGATTGTGTGAATTTTAGGAGGGATAAAATGACACATATCGCAGTTGACATCGGTGCATCAAGCGGACGGCTTGTCATAGGGGATATAAAAAATGGGAAATTGACAATTGAAGAAATACACCGATTTGCCAATGGTTTTACGGAACGAAATGGAACGTATTATTGGGATATTGATCATTTGCTGACGGAAATTGTAAAGGGATTGGCATATGCCAAAACATTGGGAGTGAAAAGGTGTACACTTGGAATCGATACTTGGGCTACAGATTATGTGCTGGTCGATCAAGAAGGAAAAAGGGTGCAAGAGGTCATAGCATACAGAGATAAAAGAACAGAACGGACGATTGAGAAGATTACGAAGCATATTTCCAAAAAAGATATATATGAAAAAACAGGCATTCAGTTTTTATCCTTCAACACCTTATACCAGTTATATGAAGAAAAAAAAGAAAATCTTGAAAAAACGAAAATGATTATGACAGTTCCTGATTACTTAGGATACAAACTGACTGGATGTGCAGTGACGGAAGTGACAAGCGCATCTTGTACTCAGCTTTTAAACGTGAAAGAAAAAGATTTTGATCAAGATTTGCTTCAGCTGCTGTCAATTGAGCGTGAGCAGTTTCCGCCGTTTTCTTACCCCGGGGACATGCTCGGATATGTCAGAAACGAATATTTTCCTGATTACGATCTGCCCGAAACAAAAGTGATTATAGTTGGTTCTCATGATACAGCTTCCGCAGTTGCAGGAGTACCTGCTGCTGAAAAAAATTGGGCGTATTTAAGCAGCGGAACTTGGTCTTTGATTGGGATTGAATCGGATGCGCCAATCATTACGGAAAAATCATTATTTTACAATTATACAAATGAGTGGGGAGTGTTTGGGACATACCGTTTTTTAAAAAATATTATGGGCATGTGGATTATTCAAGAAGTGAGAAGACATTTAACGAAAGATTACAATTTTGTCCAAATGGTTGATGAGGCAAGAAAGGCGCCTCCATGCAAACAATTTATCAATTTTAACGATCAGCGATTTTTTAATCCGGACAATATGGTAGAAGAAATTCAGAAATATTGCAGGGAAACGCTTCAGCCTGTGCCGCAATCAGCAGGAGAAATTGCGAGATGTGTATTTACAAATCTGGCTATACTATATTCCTTGTCAATGGATGAAATTGAAAGTATATCGGGCAGAACAATCGATTCATTATATATTGTCGGAGGCGGCTCGCAAAATGATTTCATAAACGAAATGACCGCTGCTGTAAGCGGAAAAACGGTTTTTGCCGGTCCCTCTGAAGCAACGGCTGTAGGAAATATTTTAATTCAGCTAATAGCGGAGAAAAAGCTTGCAAATTTACAGGAAGGACGGAATCTAGTCTTGAACTCTTTTTCTATTAAGCGTTTTGATCCAAGAGAAAGCGGAAACGATGCATTAAAAGAACAATTTAAACAAGCTGTTTTCTCCTGGATATGTACAGAGTACCGGCTCCATAAGAAAAATTGATCATAACACAATAACTCATAGTGCCTATGTTACATCAGGAATGAGCGGCGCTCCAATTTGTGTTCACCAGCAATTGGAATGCATTATCATTAAAAAGTACATCGAGTTGGGGAATAGCATTTCCAACAGCCTCAAAAAATTTCATTTAAACTTAGGGGCGCAAAATGAAACAGAATATGGAAAGGTTCCTTTTGATGGTCTTAATAGATTAGCTGCCGTTTTATCGGATCATGTACAATAAAAGAGATTTTAGAATAAAGACACTATTCCAAAAGGCAAATAAATGAACTTCAAAAGGAACCAAAAAAATTTTTCTCTCAATTTATTGCTCCAAGAAAAATGTTAACGGAATGTTGAACATAAATTTTAATAGAGAAATATTTAAAAAGGTAAACCGATTCTTTTTACAGTGAAAAAGTCAAGAAAAAAGCGGTAAGACTTTACTTTAGCTGTTTAATTTTTTTCATCATTTTGTGAAAACCTTCCTCTCCCATTGTTAATAATTCTTTCTTCATTTGTTGATTGACTAGGCAAAAAGCAGGGATTCCTTGAATACCAAAAGATTGTGCGATTGCATAGTTTTGATCTAAAACTACAGGAATTGTAATCTTTTTTTCCTCTACTCGTGTTTTCACAAGCTCCAACGCTTTCTCTTCAGCTGTATAAGGTACATGAACGGCAATGACATGAAAGGTTTCAAGATTAACTGTTTCTTCTAATAACTGATCCGTTAATTCACTGCAATACGGGCAGCTAATTGACCAAAAATAAAACAAAAGCCGATTGGATGATGGGAAATCATGGCCGTTTTTTGGAACGTTCAGCCACGGCAAGTCTTTTGTCATTGTTTGTATTAAATCCATGTGCTGTTCCTCCTCATTGATCCTTTAGTTGCATAGCGATAATTTTACCAATTGCTTCCTCCGCGGCAAAAGGACTGACCATTCCGGACGGCTTATCCAGTTCTTCTTTTAGACACTTCAACATAAGAGGTTCAATTTTAGACGGATCGATCAAGGAGATTGCCCATGATGCCCAAAAACGCGGTTTTCCTTCTGTATTTCGTGCAACTTCAACGAGGGCGTTCAGACTGTGATGTCCGATTCTCATTAAGGATAAAGCAGCTGACATTCTTATATCTTCGTCGTCATCTTTTAAAAGCGAAGCGAGTTCGGGAACTGCTTCCTTTGCATCTGCACCAAATTCCCCCAGCACAACGGATGAAATCATTCGGAGGGATTTCTCATCTTTTAAGGCTTTTATGAGTATTGGGACAGCGGCTTTTCCCGTTTTTTTTAGCTCTTTCACTCCTTGAAATACCGTTGCTTCATCGCTGCTTTTTAGTTTCGTTAAGGCTTGAGAGATTATTTCATTTGAACTCATGAAAATTCATCTCCTTAAGAAAAAGTATTAAATCCCTTCTGATTCAACGTTCATATTGATAGAAAGATAAGAATAAAATCGTGCTTAACACGATCATGAAAAGAGGCAGCCAATAGAAAAGAAGGTTTTTGAAAAGAAAAAACAAAAGGATGTAACAAAGGGTGCTCCCCATACAAATGAAAGCAAAATTTTTATAGTATGAAATCAGGCTGAGAGAGGGGTCTTTTTTATATGTTCTAACAAATGCCGCCCAGCGGATGGAAAGCATGAGCATGTATCCTCCAAGCCCGTACAAACTAAATGAAAGGAAATCTGTAAAAGCAGTGTTGAAATGGAAATGCCACATACCCACGCAATAAAGATAAAATAGAAAGATCCAAGCGGTATTCGATCCTTCCAGCAGCAATGCTTTTTTCCATAGTTTTCCCGGCAGCAAAAAAAGATCTCCAGACTTTGCATGTCTAATTAATCCTGAATAGTAGGAACTGCTGAAAAAAGCTCCGATTGTAAAAACGACCAAAATATAAAACCAATAAATGTTTTTTGCAATGAAAACGGGAACTAAGATGAGAAGAACAAACAAATGAGTAGCATGAAAAAAAATGTATTTCTTGGCAAGCAATATTTCGAGCCAAAGGAAAGAAAAAATACCGTTTAATCCTTTCAGCCCCCACCATGTGTGCATCTCTTTCAGGCTGTTTTTAAAAAAATCGGTTTGATGATCTTGAAACTCCGCCCAAAAATCAGCTTCTTTTACCAATTTTTCTTTGCATTCCGATTTTTTCGTTGTTATTCGAATAATCATGAACGAAAGGGCGATCATGATTAGAAAGGCAAGAAACCCTTGCAGCAAAAAGCTGTTTGTAAATAAATAGCCGATAAAGCCGATATGGTAGCTAATATACTTCTGCCAAATCAATTCATTGGCTTGAAAAAAAGAACCATAGAGAGCAATACCATATATAACGGTGAGAATGAAGGCAACAAAGGAGAAAGCAATTTTTGTTCCTTTTACAGTTCTGGCACAGGACATAGCCATTATCCATGATTCTAATAAAACAATGAGACAAAGTAATCGGATTGATTGTGCTGTTAACCGGCCAAATGGATTTCCTGCCAAAAAATAAACGGCATCAGCTGTGATTCCTGAGAGAAGACAGAGCAGCCCTTTCCAAGACAATCGCCATAATAATATGGAATAAGCGATTTTAGTGAAAGAATAAGGGGCGGTATAAAGCCATATGACGTCTTGCATGAGCCCAGGTATGCGGTTGGAAAGCAGCCCAAAAATGGTCATGACAATAAAAATTCCTGAGCAAATCCATCCTGTATAGGCAATGTCCCAACTTCTGGAATTAGCCCCCCATTCAAGTTGAAACAGAAAAAACCATATAAATAAAACAAAAATGAACAGAAAGAATTTTATCCCGTGTTTTTGGCTATCGATTTCTCTTTTCGCTTGAAGGAACAAAAATGACCAAATATTAATCATTTGACCAATCCCCTAAACTGCGTATGACTTCTTGCTTCCAGGCTGGATATTCTTCGTTGTTTTTTGGTACGGCCATTTCTTTTACAATACGGCCTTCTCGAATTAATAACACTCTGTTAGCTGTTTCCAATACAAATTCGAGGCTGTGGGTGGATATGAGAATGGCGCTATGATGTTTTGATTTACGGACAAGCCAGTTGGCAAGCCATTGTTTGGAAGAAATATCCAAACCGATTGTTGGTTCATCCAATATATATATAGAAGCGTTTTGTATAATGGCGCCAGCCAAAATAACCCTTTGCTTTTGTCCCCTTGACAATTGCCCGCTTAATCGATCCGCCAACGATTCAATATTTACCTCTTTTAAAGCTTCATAAACTTTTTTTTGAAGGTCTTTTTTTTCAACTTTGAAGGCTCTGGCGCGAAATTGCAAATGTTCCGCTACGGTTAAGGTAGGGTACAAATATGGGTGATCCGGAATTAGCGAAGCGGATTGCTGCGCTTCAACCGTACCAGGGGTATGCCCCGCAATTTTGATCGTCCCATCATCAGGGGTGTATAATCCAGCGAGACACCTAATGGTTGTTGTTTTACCTGCCCCGTTTGGCCCTAATAAGGCTACGATTTCTCCTGAATGAACGGAAAAAGTTATATCTTCTACACCATCGCCGTTACGATATTTTTTCTTCAAATTGGTTACTTGGATGATCTTCATGCCTCTCCTCCATTGTTATACTGAGGGTTGTTTGAAGGTTTCACTGGCCTTCAATTTTTTCTGGAAAGTGTAATCCCAAAGCGGCTTCATGACAAGAATAAAATTATAAATAAAATGAATGGTTAAGGAGGACAGAAAACCGAACTGGATGAAAAAGAATCCCAGTATAATGCCAAAGATTACTAATTGGATCCATCTGATCCATCTGGGATGAAATCCTGTTCCTTGGTGCATAATGGCCCATAGAATGGAGGAAATGATGATCGCCAAAGCCCAATTGCCGCTCAACCACCATATCGTCGGAATGATCAACAAACGGTAGACTGTTTCCTCTGCAATGGAGCTTTGCAGGCCGATGCTTAATCCTTGTTTAAATGTAAAGCCTGACAAGTAAATGGTACGATTGGACAACTCGGGAGAAATTCGCAGCCAATTTTTCTCTTCCAGCCATGAAAAAATTGCTGAAAAAAAACCTAAGCAGCCGATGCCGACACTTAAGCCGACGAAAAACTGCCATACAGCATTATCAAAAAAAGCTATTTGGAGAACATTACTCAAAGAGTGCCCTGCCAATGAACATATATATACGACGAAACCTGTGGCCAATCCTGCTAAAATTGCCGATAAGATTCCAAGAGCATAAACCGTTTTTATGCTGAGGCGGGAATCATAAGTATTGACGATGCTCAGTTGAATGTCTTCTTTTATTGTTATGATGTTACAAAAGAATAGAACCGCCCCCAGCAAGATGCTTGCAGTGATGCCGGCATTTTGGCGAAGGTTGATAAGGATGATGATCGCTGCAATAACGGCCAGGCATGACGCTAATACTCCCGTCATATTTAAGGTAGATTCCATTTGCTCTTTCTTAACCGCTGTTTCGATGTCTTCTGTCAATATCTCTTGTTCTGAACCGATATAGAATATTTGCCCGTTATGGATTTCAACCGTTATTTTCATTCTTACTGGTTGAGATTCGGCAATATACCAGTACGTTTCAATATTTTCCAAGTCTTCTTCTTTTCTGCCTGCACCTGTGAATTGAGATGCAGCCCATAATCCATTATCTGAGACGGCAAGCTCTTTTTTTAATTGTTCCGGAGAGGAAAAAGCGCCTTTATGTTTCGCCATTTCTTTCTTTGACAGGTTCGCGGTGTAAAACGTAATTTCTCCATTTGAATTGATGCCAATGATGACTGATCGGTTTTCTCGAACGAATCTAATTCTCCATGATTCGACTAAACCCCAATGATATAAAATATGGCGAACTTTGTTTAACAATCCTAGGTGATGCAGCATATTGACGGTATTTCGGTCGTACCAATACATCGCATAAAAATCCCAATCTGATACATCAATGCCGGAATACCGTTTAATGAATTGCACTGCCAATTCCCGAGCTTCTTTTTTATGTAATAATAGCGATTCGTACGTTTTTGGTTTGAATTTGTAAAACAGAAAGGTTCCTGCAATAGGAAGGATGATCCATAATAAATGGATGATGGTCGTCATCATGGTTTAACCTCAGCTTCTTTTTGAATGGTAAAAGGCAAATCGGCTTCAGGTAATTCTATCTTTCCTATACATCTACATTGTTTAGCAAGTCGCTTCGCTTGCATTAGCCTTTCCGGTGAACCGATCTCCTGCATGCTGTTTTTTAAGACGTTTCCAAGGGATGTATCTTCAATTTGACAAGGTGTAACTTGTCCATCCGCACGAATATACCATGACAAAAATCCCGGCGTGCAGAAATCTGTAAGACTATCATTTTGATGGTGGTCTTCCCAATCCATAATAATGATTTGATCACTCCATCTTTTTTTGGCGTCTGCCAACTGCTGCTTTACTTTCTCCTTCATTTCGCTTGTCATGTCTTGATATTCAGATGCTCTGCCTACGGGAATAGTTTGACCCGCACGAAATACAACTGCGCCAACTTCCACCGATTTTTCGATTACTTCATAAACTTCTTTGTAGTTGAGTTGGTTAACAGTCATAGCAATGAGGACGGGAACCGATGATTGAGCAAAACGTTCGGCATTTTTCAAGCTTTCGGAAAATCCTCCTTCTCTCCCTCTTAACTTGTCATGGGTGCTGCTGTTTCCATCTATACTTATTTGGACACTGACATTTCCCAAGTGGCTGATCAGTTCAATCTCATCGTCGCGCCAATTTAGGCCATTGCTAAAAAGGTTGACGTTCGTAAATAAAGAACTGGCTGTGGCAATGATTTTCAAGAAATTTTTTGTTAGCTTTGCTTCTCCGCCTGTAATGGTGATGTCAGCTACACCGTGAGATGCGAGTTTTTGCAACACTTTTATCCATTGGGAAGATGATAGTTCATCTGGATACGGTTTTCCTGAGCTTGCATAACAGAAAGGACACTTCAAATTGCACATATTTGTTAATTGAAGGGTGCAGCTGATTGGCAAATAGTACTCTGTAGATCCGGTGATCATCAAAGGGTGATTTAGCAGGCCTTTTTTCCACGCTGATGTAAATGGATGTGAATCTAGCTCGTTATTTAATTCTTCCTCACTTACCTTTTCTTTTGAAAGAATCTCCCAAATTCTTGCCGTTTTTTGAACACTGTTATTTTTGGCAAGCATTAAGGCTAATTCTGTTCCCCTGCCGCTAAGTCTAAAATAGAACATGCTTTTTCTGTCAAGCAAAATGGCCCCATGAGGTTGGAAGTGGATCGCAAATTCTGGTGAAGTGTTAGTTGCCGTTTCTAACAATTTTGACATAAAATCCTCCCTCTATAAATGTTGATATATCAATGGTTGTAGCCGTTTTAAGGGGTGTCAAAAAATTTTTTTCGACACGTTTTCTAACTTTGTTTCTCAAATCTGTATATATATGACATTGAATGGGTGCGCTTCACTGCCACTACTCCTTTATTTTAGGGAGCAGTTAAAAAACTGCTCCATTGCAATCCTTTTGAATATAATGGTTATAGCAGGCGCATTGCCGGATGTGGGAGCCAGCAGACTCTAGTCATCGAGATACTTTTTGAGGCCCAGCAGCTCATACATCCAGCCGCTTTCACAATCGAGGTGCCTGCTGGCTTTTTCAGTTCCTTGATAGCTGTTGGCTCCCACTGTTTTTTTTGCTTCTCCATAATCCCATCTCCTTCCAATTAAAAATGGTCATTATTGGAATAAAATATAACTGCCTGAATCCGTGACAAAACATCTTTACAATGGTCGCAAACCGTTGATACGATAAGGGAAAACGACGTTGACGATTCTTCATCAAGTAGGTGATGTGATGAAAGATTTCCCGATTCGGTTTGTATTGACAGATGAAGCGATTACCCCAAGTGCTGGGCTTGCTCTCGTTGGCTACTTACTCCATCGAACGAAACTGGATAAACGGGTAAACGCACTTCGGCTTCCAACGGTTCGTCGAGAAGTGCACATTTCCCATAGCGATGTCATTCGCTCGATGATTGGCTTGCTTGCCACAGGAAAAACGGATTTCGATCATATCGAAGCGTATCGTCAGGACGATATCTTTTCGGCATCGATGGGGATTCAGCACGTGCCTTCCTCTCCAACCTTGCGACAACGACTCGATCAGCTCGCTTGTCTTCCGATGACCGAAACGATTCTTTGGGAGGAGTCCATACGTCTGTTGATTCAACGACATGCCACTTTGTCCCCTTGTTGGACCAAAGGAAAGACGACATGGCTTCCCCTTGATATAGATGGTTCCCCATTTGACAACTCCGATACGAAAAAAGAAGGAGTCAGTCGAACGTATAAAGGATTTGACGGTTTTACACCGTTGTTTGCGTATGCAGGGAAGGAAGGGTATCTCGTTCATGCCGAGTTGCGTCCAGGGAAACAACATGTGCAAGACAACATGCCCTCGTTTTTAGTCACCGCTATCCGTCGAGCTCGTCAACTGACTTCATCTCGTCTGCTTGTTCGCATGGATGCAGGAAACGATGCAGAAGCGAATGTGCACGTATGCCTAAAGGAAGACGTGGACTTTGTCATCAAGCGAAACTTACGCCGAGAATCGAAAGCGCTTTGGTTCCAGATCGCTTCGCAAAAGGGCAAACGTGTCGATGATGGACAAAGCGAAGGAGTACAAACCTATGAGCTATGCCTTCCACAGAAGGCAGCGATCGATGGAAACACGTATACGTACGTTCAAGTCACCCAAGTGACGGAACGGACGATGGAACGCAATGGACAGCTGATGCTCGTTCCTGATTATGAAGTGGAAAGCTATTGGGTGCGGCTCAAAGGATACGAGCATGTTCGAATGAGCGATGTGCTCGCGTTGTATCATGACCATGCGACATGCGAACAGTTTCATAGCGAACTGAAGAGCGACTTAGATTTAGAGCGGCTTCCATCTGGGAAGATGAAAACGAATGCGCTCGTGTTGGTCATGGGAGCCTTCGTTTACAATCTTCTTCGTCTGATTGGACAAGATCTATTAAGCGATCCGAGACATCCGTTGCACCACAAAGTGAAACGCCGCCGCATCAAGACGATTATTCAGACGGTGATCACGATGGCAGGGCGACTCGTCCGTCGATCACGACAGATCTGGATGAAACTGACGCGAAGGAGTGGCTATAGCGAGCCCCTACTGAACGTCTATCAGAAATGGAGAGAGGCAAGATAACGAACGAATGTTCGGGCACTGATGTCCAACGTCACTCCCTGTGCTTTTTTGTCTATTTTTTTGGTTCGTATACCTAAAAAAGAGATTTGTTCCATTTTCGGAAATAGAGATGACATAGGTCATAAGCATAAAAGGGGTTTTATGGATTATCAATCCATCAAAATTACAACAAAATCAAAGTCGATTTCAATTCATCACGGATTCAGGTAACTGTTTAAAATTTAGCATAGCGATAATGTCGAAGTAAGAAATAAATTGTCATTTTGTTATAATTTTTTGAAAATTTAATATAAAGATTTCATAACAGCTTGTATTGGTGCAAGAGCTGTTTATTATTGATACAAGTTTCACGCTTATTAGCCTTTTGATACAGGATGTCCGTAAGGCTAGCCACCCAATCTTTTTCCCAGTATATACTTATTTTCCAATCATATCCTTTTAAAACGATCATGTTAAAATGGTAGAATAATAGTCAATTTTTATAAATTTTTATAGTACCAATTTGCAATAGGAGGGCAAGCATGCTTTGGCTATCGATTGATCGGACGCTGGACGTCCCTTTAATACGGCAAGTTTACGAGCAAATTCGAACAAAAATATTGAACGGCGAGCTTGCGGCTGGAGAGTGTCTTCCGCCTACTCGTGAATTAGCTTCCAATTTAGGGGTTTCAAGAAATGTCATTTTAGAAGCTTATGAGCAATTGCTGGCAGAAGGATATATCGAAACACGGCCAGGTTCCGGAACATTTGTAGCTGAAGGAGCATACTTGCATCAGCAGGAAAAAACGGATAGTCAATCGTTTTTAGAAAGGCAGCAAATAAAAGAAGAAATTAACGATATCATAGATTTTCGTTCAGGCATCCCAGCTTTAAATATGTTTCCAAGACAAAAATGGGGGCAAATGGCTAAACAAGTTTGTGCAGAAACTGCCCATTCTATTTTGGGTTATGATAATCCCGAAGGCAGAATCGAGCTTCGTTATGTTTTGTCTCAATATTTAAAGAGAACGAGAGGAGTGGAATGTCACCCAGATCAACTAGTGATAACTTCTGGAGCAACACAAGCCTTTTCTCTTCTAGCAAAATTGCTTCTTTCACCGGGAGATGAAGTAATTGTTGAAGATCCTATTACAAAAGAAATTCAAACCATTTTTTCTTTATCCGGTGCAGTCATTTGTCCTGTTCCTGTTGACGAACAGGGGATGAAAATGGATTTGCTTCCTTCGGATAGAAAACCGAGCTTTATATTTGTTACACCGTCCCACCAATTTCCACTTGGAGGAACACTGCCAATACAGCGGCGAATCCAGTTAATTCAATTTGCTAGAAAAGTTGATTGCTATATTGTTGAGGATGATTATGACAGCGAATTTCGTCATCAAGGGGCGCCGATTCATTCCCTTCAAGGACTTGACCCAAACAGAGTGATATACATCGGAACCTTCAGCAAAATATTATCGCCTGCTTTAAGGCTGGGATATTTAATACTTCCGCCGGCATTAATTAAACGCTGTCAGGACTTAAAATGGTTTACAGATCTCCATACCCCGTCATTGGAGCAGCTGACGCTTGCCCGTTTCATTGATGAAAGGCATTTAGAGCGCCGCATCAGGAAAATGAAAAAAATATATAAAGCGCGGCGTGACTATGTAAAAAAATGTTTGACTGAACAATTTGGCGACACAGTTAAAATTTTTGGCGATTCCACCGGTTTGCATTTAGTCGCAGAATTTCAAAACATCGTGTTTTTAATCAAGTAGTAAATGAAATAATGAAGAAGCATAAAGTGAAAATTTATCCTGTAGAAGTTCATGCTATTCAAAAAGGAATCCATCAAAACAAAATTATTTTAGGATATGGAAATTTAACAAAAGAAGAAATTGCGGAAGGCATTTTTAGATTAAGGCAGGGAGGTGTTCATCGTGGGGCATCTAAACGTTTGATGAAGATGAAAACATGTAGGATATTCATTTTAAGTGTCGATAATAAAATTGTCCAAACATGCCCATGAAACGATAATATTGACCAAATACAAAATTTGATGAGAGCGCTGTTTATGGAGGTAAGTTTGCTGGGACTTTAAGTCATGCAGGGTTTTAATCAAACGTTTGTTTAAGGGGTTAAACTCTCTCACAACTTTGAGGGGGTTTTTTTATGTGCTAAAAATTCGTTTCAAATGAATCAATTTCAGAGGATACTATTTCATCAAATGAATTATCATAGACAGCCCCCGAACAAAACGGGGAAAAAGTTGGTATCATGCAAAACCACATGTATTTTGCCCTTTTGAGTTTTCGCTGGATCTTCAAATTCTAAGCGAATACATTTTACTTCAAGTAGAATGAAAGACAGCGGATCTTAAAGCATGCCGGATAGTGCGTCTGCTAAGTTTAAATGCCTGTATTGATTATAATATACGTTAGTTTTTATGTCGATGGCACATCATTTTGCTTTCATTCGTACCGCCTATGCCGAGTTTCTTTTTCAACGCTCGGATTTTTTCCTCAGGCTCTCGGTCGGGATTTCTGTTTTTTCCCTTTTCAGCATTATGTTGCCTGCATTGAATTTAAATTTTTATTTGATTTGTTTGATGTTATAAGATATTATAAATCTGTAAAAAAGCGGAAGGATGATGGTTTGGATATGACTAACTAATTCTATCTTTAAGCTGCATTTTTAAGGAAGCGAATATATTTTCTGGATAGGATTAGTATGTGTTTGAAAATGCTAAATACAAATCACCGCAGTATGCCTGTAGAATAAACCTGCTGTCCAGAAAACAGAATAGCAGGTTTTCTATGTGCTTGAAATAGACCGGAAGAAAGCGTAGGTACTCACTATGTCAATGTCTCAGTGGAGAAAAATGATTATTTTAATGATTAACATGTTTATAACTATTGGAAGCTTCGGCATTATTATCCCCATATTGCCTGCTTATTTGGAGTCCATTGGTCAAGGCGGTACGGCAGCTGGTTTAATGGTCGCAATATTTGCAGGAGCCCAGCTTGTGTTTTCTCCAATTGCAGGGAAATGGACAGATCAGTATGGCCGGAAAAAAATGATTGTTTTAGGATTAATCGGTTTAACTGTTTCTATGTTTATCTTTTACGCATTTGATTCCATTTGGTGGCTGTACGCTTCGCGTGTAGTCGGAGGGATAGGCTCCGCGCTTCTGGTACCCGCTATTTTTGCTTATATTGCCGATATTACGACAATTGAGCAGCGGGCTAAAGGCAATAGTTTCATATCAGCAGCCATGTCGCTTGGGATTGTAATAGGACCAGGGGTTGGCGGTTTCTTTGCTGATTTTGGGTTGAAAATGCCTTTTCTTGTTGCAACGATCGTCTCTTTAGCTGCTGTTATTTTTTCATTAACAGTTTTAAAAGAAAGTGTTGAACAACAACATACCCCGGAACAAAAAACGCAAATCAATGATGAGCCGATGTTAAAAAAATTGGTTTCGTCCGCTCATAAGCCGTATTTTATGCTGTTGATTATTACTCTTGTTATGAGCTTTGGTTTAATGGCTTATGAATCTGTCATCGGGTTATATATGGATGATCAGTTTGGGGCAACACCGCAAGAAATTGCTTGGATGGTTACATTAACTGGACTGATAAGTGTGATTGTGCAGTTGTTTGTGGTCGATAAGCTTGTCGGCCGCTTTGGGGAAGGAGCCGTTTTAAATTTCTTTTTAGGCGTAGTTGCAATTGGATTTTTCCTTTCATTGTTTGCCGACAGCTATTCTCTGTTTTTTGTCATCACCCTCTTGATTTTTCTTGCAACATCCATCTTACGTCCTGTTTTGAACACTCTTATTTCAAAGATGGCTGGAAATGAACAAGGCTTTGCCATGGGGTTAAACAACGCCTATATGAGTATAGGAAATATATTGGGGCCGATGTTGGCGGGAATATTATATGATATTCAAATTTTGTATCCTTTCATTTTAGGATGCATTTTATTAGTGTTTACACTTTTTATTACTGTCTTTTGGCAAAACAAGTCATTGAAAAATACGAAACTGGCCAAATCCAAGTCGTCTAGTTAACGCTAAGAACTGTTGTTATTTCTCACCTTTTTTAGACCGAAGTGACAAGATGAATAGGCTTGTAAAAATCTATTCTCGTTGGGAAAATTGATTCCAACCCGTAACTTTTTTAAACAGTGCGGGAATGGATCATTTGCTGGCGCCGAAGTTCAATTGAAGCAGTCGTACAAGGAAAATAAAGCGCGATCGCTTGGGCGTTTACGGATTTTTGGACAGCCTCTTTAATCAAAGGCTGTCCTTTTTTTGTATTTTGGCATGCCATTCGCATGAAACGTATTCGACCAGCTTGAAATAATTGGTATTAGAAATTAGTTAGATAGCTTAAACTGTTGAACGAACCCGTTGAGCTCTTCTGACAGATTTGCCAACTTCATGGAATTTACTGAAATATCCTCCATCGAGCTGTTCGTCTGTTCGGATGCGGCAGATGTTTGTTCAATTCCTGCTGCAGACTGTTCAGCTAAAGAAATCCGCACAACATTTTTGCTTTCACCTCTGTTTTGATCTTTATTTTTGCATATGCCCATAAAGCAGGGGAGAAAATGAACTAAATGAAATGATAAAGATGAATAATTTTTATTCATATTAGATTATAACCAAATATGTTAATTATTGTAAATTTTAGCAGTACCTTTCCTTCTTCTAGACTAAAAAGAATTTGTCATATTTGGATGAAGAAATCATATACATTTAGTGAATTTTTTCACCTTGTTTTAAAAGAAAAATAAAAAGGTGCGGGGGGATATTGTGGATCATTATGTACAGGTGGAAAAAAGAATAGATGTGAGACGAGACCAATTTGCGCTTTCTGAAGGTTATATCCATTCTTCTTTAGAAACTTCGCCATGGGTCCCGTTTGTAGAAAACGTCTGGATACGCCATTTGTCTTTTGATATTCGCAGCAATACTTCCGTCAATGTTCTTCGGGTTGGATCTGGCGGCACGCTTGGCAGGCATCGCCACCGCGGTCCTGTCACTGGTTATGTGATTAAAGGAAGCTGGTATTACAAAGAATACGACTGGATCGCAAAACCGGGAGATTTTATTCGCGAAAGTCCGGGCAGGACACATACACTCGTTTCCGACGAAGGGATGGAAACTGTGTTTCATTTAAACGGACCGCTTGAATTTCTCGATGATCAAGACCGTATCATTGAAACGGTAGATGTATTTTGGTTTATCGATCATTACTTAACTTATTGCGAGAAAAATAATTTGCCCATTAATAAAGATTTGTTTTTATGATCCTTTGAAACTGATGTAAAAAATGACAGCGTTTACAAAGGTACAGAACCGTTCTAGTTCGGAACGGTTTTTTTCATTTATATCTAAGAATTTCTATTTCATGAGTCAGTGCATTTGACATAATACCTTGTGGTTTCATATAATTTGAAACTAAATGATGTAAAAAGGAGCAAGACTATGGAAAAAAATCATCAAAATCCATTACAAGACATTCATCAATCAATTGTATTAGAAGCCTTAATTGAAAAAGTTTGGGAGACGGCGGCTACGTCAGAGGGGATTGCGTCATGGTTCATGCCAAATGATTTTCAGCCAAAGCTGGGACATGAATTCCATCTGCAATCTCCTTTCGGGCCGTCTCCATGTAAAGTGGTAGAACTTGAACCGCCTTACCGCCTCTCTTTCACATGGGATACAGAAGGCTGGGTTGTTTCTTTTATTTTGAAGGATTTAGGGGATAAAACTGAATTTACTCTTATTCACAGCGGATGGAAGCATCCTGACGATGTGCTGCCTAAAGTAAATGAAAAAAGCTCTGTTGTTCGTGAACGGATGAATCATGGCTGGATGAACATTTTAAAAAAATTGCAAAAGGTTGTGGAATAACAAAAAATTCATTTACGTTTTCAGATCCAGCTCGAGGAAATAACTTGGAGGAAAAGAAAACAGCAAAAAAATTAGGGAGATGATGATCTCCCCAATGCAATCGCCATATCGTCCGAAGAATAGAGGAAAAGGCGGATGCACTTTTTTGAACAACTGAAAAAAAGATTTTTTATTAAATCTTTTCGAATACTTCCAATTTTAGCGGATGTGCTAAAGCTTCAGTCATTAAATAGGAAAGTGTTGATTCCGCGCCCCGATTTTGGTTAGGACCATCGGAGTTCAAACCGTCACAGCAGCTGCCATCGCTAGGATCGACTAAAGGAATGTGATGGTCATTCCCACCATAAAACCAGTCTCGGCAGCGCAGTACAACTTGTAAGTAAGCAGAATCATCCAAAATATGATAAGCTTCGTTTGCAGCTAAAGCTAGTTTCATAACATCGATGGGCTGCTGATCCCAGTCGGCGCGATTGTGGCGGCTGCACCAACCCCGGTTGCCGATTGGACGAATGGAGGAGCTGTTGAATCCGCCCATCTTTTCGATGAGAAAATCAAGACTCTCTTTGGCAATTCGCAATGTTTCATTGCGACGGTTGTATCGATAGGATAAAAATAATCCCCAAGGCAAAATTCCATTGGCATATGTCATTTGTTTTTCGAACCAATGCCAATCTTCCGTTCGGTGCTCTTTGTATGCTGTTAATAAACTATGTTCGCATGTCTCTGCCAATTGTTTAAGTTCATCTTCTGCTATTCCAAGAGAGGAAATGCTGTTTTTCTTTTCCATGAGCAGTTTGCTGCAACTGGCCAGCACCCATGCTTGGCTGCGGGCAAAACGAAGCTTGCGGCATGCAGAAAGGGCATTGCGCAAAATTTCTGCTGCCACATAGCGGCGGGCATTGTCATTAAGTTTTAAATAGGCCATTGTCACTGCCCAAACTGATCGACCAAGACAATCTTCAGAACGAGTTTCCGATTCAGGTGTTCGGTCATAATAAAAGTTATTATGAAACCATCCATCATCCCTTTGAGCCCAAAGCAAAAAGGCTAAATACCGATCAAGCATTCCGTAGAGTCTCTTCAATTCAGACGGTTCATCTTGAAGAAGCTCTATCCATTCAATACATAGCCAAAGGGCGCGCGCATTGTCGTCTGTTGAATATCCTTCTTTACGGCGCGGAATCCGGCCGAGGCAATGCTCGATCAACCCTGTATCGTCAGTTAAACGTTCCAAATGATCAAAATTAATATTTGGTTGGTGCAACGTGTTTCACCACGCTTTCGTTCGGCTCTTTCACACCCTTCTCATCCAAGTCCATTTCGCCGATTTTGGCAAACAGCTTCAAATATTGCATCCCGACAGTTGGCCAATGGGTTGCCTTTCCAATCTGCCGAATTCGATTTTCCCATTGGTGCAATGCATTGTCATCCATTAATAGCTCTTTTAATCGCTGTTCCCATGCTTTGATGTCGCCATACGGAAGAAGCAGTTCTTCACAGCCTTTTAATAAATCTTGTGCATGTTCGTATGGCGTGGAGAGAATTGGACGGCCTATTCCGACGGCATAAGCCAGCGTTCCGCTTGTGATTTGCTGCATGCCCGGATAAGGAGTTACATATAGATCACACGCTGTTAAGTAGGAGACGAGCTCCTCTTCATTAAAGTAACGGTCAATCATTCGGACATTCTCTTCTAATCCGAGCTGACGAATCATGTTTTGCAGCTCTTCACGGTATGATTCTCCTTCCCGCTTTTTCACTTCAGGATGCGTTTGTCCCGCGATAATATATAACGTTTCCGGTACTTCATGGACAACTTCTGGGAGGGCTGAAATTAGAGACTCGATTCCTTTGCCGCGATTCAGTAATCCAAATGTAAGCAATACTTTTCTGCCTTCAAATCCCAGCTGGCGGCGAAGCTGAACCCGCTCGTTATCTCGAGGTTTAGGCGATCCATGTGGAATGTAGACAATTTTATTTTCGGGCAAATTATACGCTCGGACTAAATAAGAGACAGCCTTGCGATTCATGACGACTATAGCGTCGCTTAAATCGGCAATTTCCTGCTGGACTTGCCGATATGGCGGCTTAGGATCAGAGAAAATCGTGTGAAACGTCGTGACGAGCGGTTTATTTAATGCGCGTACAAAGTCGACTATGTACTCTCCCGCTTCACCGCCGAAAATGCCGAATTCATGTTGCAAAACTACAACAGAAATATCGCTTCGATTGACCCTTTTGGCCATCTTCACATAAGCTGAACGATCTTGCATTGGCAAAGGCCAAAATCTCGGATTATTTTCATATACATTTCTGTCATCATTTTCATTATAAAGTACAATGATTGGGTCACGATTACCGCGTTTGCCAGCAGCGCTTACGTTTGTAAATACATGTTCAGTGAAGGTAGCAATACCGCAACGGCGCGGAGGATATGTGCTGACATATGCAATTCGACTCATGCTTGCATCACCCTCTCATATTGGTTCAAGATCAAGTTATCGTACACTTTACCTTCATTTAAGAATGTCTTGTAAGCCATAATACTGTTGTTGACACGAATATTATCGCTTATGCTTGATTGATCCCAAAGAATAGAGTTTGAAAAATGCACTTTGGAGCCAATGCGGCAATGATCACCAATCACTGCAAACGGACCAATTACTGACTGATCGCCTACCTCGACATTATCCCCGATTAAAACAGGAGGGATAAAGCGGACGGCAGATCCGATTTTGGTGTCTTTTCCTAACCAAACGCTCGGTTGAACTTGATTTCCGCGAGTAGGCAACGGGTTCCGATTTTCAAGAACGTCCCAATGAATTTTCCGGTAACGTTCTGGTGTTCCCATATCAAACCAGTAACCGCTGCTTATTTTTCCGTATACACTTTTGCTTTTTTGAATAAGGGTGGGAAATGTTTCACGTTCGATAGAAACTTCACGTCCTGCTGGAATGTAGCGCATTACTTCTGGTTCAAGAATGTACAAACCAGCATTGATCAAATTTGATGGTGCTTCTTCACGACGAGGCTTTTCAACAAAACGCAAAATCCGGCTGGAATCGTCCAGTTGAACGACACCGTAAGAAGAAGGGTCATCTACTTCCGTCAGTGCAATTGTGGCGATCCCGCCGCTTTGTTCATGAAATTCAAGAAGAGGAATCAAGTTTGGCAAGTGAACAATGTCGGCATTTACAACAAGAAATCTTTCCTTCAAAAATCTTTCAGCATTTTTGATAGCTCCTGCTGTTCCCATTTGATGTGTTTCATCAGAGTACTCAATGTCTACACCGAAACGTTTGCCGTCTCCGAAGTAATTTTTTATGACATCTGAACAGTGATGTGAGGCTATTACGAATTGGTTGATTCCTTGATCGCGAAGATAAGTGATGAGGTGTTCGAGCCATGGCCGGTTAGCAATGGGTGCCATCGGTTTCGGCAAATTTTCAGTTAATGGGCGTAAACGTGTTCCTAAACCACCAGCTAACAGTAATGTTTTCATTTGTCATCCCTCCATTAGTCTATGATTATGAAGTTCACAACAGATGGATGAATGAAAAATGAAAGTGGCGTATATTGTTAGCACTCAAACCTACTGGTTGCTAATAAATATTATAACAAAATTTCTTATATAAGTAAAATGTATGAATTTCAACTCAGTCGGGGGTTTTCCTATACTTAATGAAAAAAGGGACAAATATAACACCCTTTTGTTTAAAGTCTCTACTCCGATTGATAGAAGCTTAAAAAATGTTTGAAAAACCTCTAAGAAGAGTGCTGTTTGTTTTAATGTCTAATTATTCAGAAAATCTATCAAAAGCCTTATGAAATGATATAATCTCCTTGAAATCTATGAAGAAAGCAGGTGATATGATTGAACTATTGTCAACAATGCGGACACCAATTAGAAGAAAATCAAACATTTTGTACGAATTGCGGCGCGAAAGTCGTAGAATCACAAAACGCCGTACAATCACAAAATGTAATGACGGCAGGGGAGGGATCAAGATCAAGAAGACCGGTGCTGGCAACGAAAAAATCTAAGATTTTTGCAAGTATTGGAGTTCTATTAATTTTAGTAATTGCAAGTTCATTTTTTATTGTAAAATCGGTCTATAAACCGACAAAACTGGCGGAAAATTTTATTCTAGCTGTCAACAATCATGATGCAAAAAAAGTGGCTCATTTACTAAACTCGAAGCAATCGGATATAAAAATAGATGAAAAAGTGGCCAAACAATTAATTGACTATTATCAAATGAACCCATCGGAATTTTCTGAACTGAAAAATAGCTTGCATGAAGAAGCCGTTATTTATGAAAAAGGGGCATTTCCTGAGCATACTGATGCAGATATTTCGATCAATAAATTAGGGAAAAAATGGTTATTTTTTGACTATTATGCACTCATACCTAAAAATTTATATATTGTCGTAACGGCAAATCATGATAGCCATATTTACATAGATGGGAAAAAATATGAACCTATAAAAAAAGACGAAGAACGGACTTACGGGCCGTTTTTGCCAATCAATCATAAAGTGCAAGCAGTATACAAAGGAGAATACGCAGACGTAAAGCAAGTGGAAGAAGTTTCACCAAGTGATGCAGAAGATAATAAAGTGTACATAAATTTTGATTTAACTGGAGATTATGTATATTTATATTCAAATATTGAAGATGCCACTTTATTCGTCAATGGAAAGAGCACAGGTTTAAAAATTTCGGATGTAGAAGAGTTTGGACCAGTTGCAACAGACGGTTCGATGACGCTTCATGCCGAAATAAAAACTGCTGATGGTACGTTGAAAAGCAATAAAAAGACAATTAAAGAAGCCGGGGAAACGATTGATCTATTATTTGAACAAGAAATTCCAATGGAAGATTTCGAAGATGTTGGAGATTCATTAAAAGACTATCATGATGAACAATCGGAGATCGAAAATGTGATTATGAGCCATTATACTAGTATCTCAAGCGGTGACTACGAAACTGCATATGCAATGTTTTCCTCAAGCCGTCGCAGTAAAATTAGCTATGAAAAATGGTCTAAAGGGCTAAAAAACAATTTTAAAAATGAAGTTACGAATGTAAGTGTGGAAAGTATAGAAAATGATCAAGCGACAGTGAGTTTTCAATTAACTTCTTATGACAAACAGGACGACGGCTCCACATTAGTACAAGAATGGGGAGGGAAATGGTATTTAGTGAAGGAATCAGACGGCTGGAAATTAGCAACGCCTGAAATTAAAAAGCTAAATACTAGAACGGAATGAAATGGAAATCTTTGCTTCTCATTTTCGCCATATTTATTTTGAGTATTTTTGCCATTATATCAATCCCGAAATTGCCGCTCTTTCAGGAAAATCAAAAAACAAAGATTCAAGACCAGCATGAAGAACCGGAAGTAAAAGAAGCGGGTAATGTTGCAGCTTTGCAAGAAGAAAAAAACGATAAGAAAGAAGAAACGGTCGAAGAAAAAGCAGCTAGAATAGTGGATGATATGTCTTTGGGCGAGAAGGTCGGCCAGCTTTTGATGGTGGGCTTTAAAAGCACGGAAAAAGACGAGGAAATAACCGATTTAATCGTAAACAAACATATCGGTTCTGTCATTTTGTTTGACCGCAACATGGAGACTCCGGAACAAGTTGCGCAATTAAATAATTCTTTGCAAAGGCTCGCGCTGAAAAAGCGGTTTGGAGTGCCGCTTATGATCGGAGTGGACCAAGAAGGGGGAGACATTTTGCGGATGAGAGAAAAAGTGTCTCCCATCCCATCCCAACAGAAGCTAGGGCAAGCTGCAAATGAAAAAGCGGTGTACGATATTGCTCTTCTGAACGGAAGGGAATTGGCTGCCATGGGATTTCATCTAAATTTTGCACCCGTTTTGGATTTGTCAGAGACTGACAGCCGATCTTTTGGTACAAATCCGGAAGCGGTCTATACGTATGGTGCAAAAGTGGTTCAAGGATTGCATGAAGCGAAGATTACAGCAACGCTCAAGCATTTTCCCGGCAACGGAAGAAGCAGCGTTGATCCGCATATTGACACTTCTTCTGTAAAAGCGGACAAATTGGATTTGGAGAATTCCGATATTTATCCATTTAAAAAGCTCATTGAAAATACAGATCACAATCAATTTTTCATTATGATGACTCACATTAAATATCCAAGTTATGATCCTAGCAAACCAGCAAGTTTATCTTCTGTTATGATTCAAAAGCTGCTTCGGGAAAAGCTGGGGTATAAAGGAATTGTTGTCACGGATGATCTTGAAATGGGCGCAGTAAATAAATATTATTCATATGAAGATATGGCAATCGAAGCGATTAATGCCGGAGCGGATTTGCTGCTCGTTTGCCATGAATATGAGCATCAAGTGGAGGTTTATAATGGCTTAGTGAAAGCAGTGAAAGACGGAAAAATTCAAGAAAAGCGCATCAACGAAGCGGTGACAAGAGTGCTAATGCATAAATTATCCACTATTCAAAATCCAATCGTTGATCCGCAATATGCGAAAGAAACAGTTGGAAGCAAGGAGCATAAAACACTGATCGAAAATTGGATGAATACAAAGGAACAGTGATTCAATTAAATTCGTAGAAGACCTTCATTCAATGTTTGGGCAAGCCGATTGTAGGCGGCTGCCCATGTTATACCAATCAATAGAGGAGGAACAATAGAGGAAAATGATTTGTCATCAATGTGGAAATGAACAAGAAAAAGGAAATTTTTGTGGGAAATGCGGGGCAAAATTGAATAATGATCCAAATCTACAAGAAACAGCGGGAGGCGGCGGGGATCAGGTTTCAATTAACAGAAATCCCCAACCGTCTTATGGCCAAGCAGCTTCCACACAAATGAATGAACATGTAGAAAAGGTTAAAAAGCAGTCGAAAGTGTATGGAAGTTATTTTGTTCATTTTTTGAAACATCCGTCATCCATTTTTGGCAAAGAAAAAAATGAATGGGTGAATGGCTTTATCAGCATTATTTTATTTGTGTTCATTGTCACACTAACGGTTAGCGTTTTTGTCCGCAATCTATTTAAATCGGCAATTCATGGTACTCAAGGACTGATAAATGAGTTTTATGATGGACCTTCGTATATTTCGGTATTTTTTCATGTTTTTATATTTGTTTTTCTTATTGTTACGCTCGTGTTATTGTGTATGTTCATTGTTAATAAATTGTTTGGATCAAGTGCATCTTTTCAAGAGGTAACAGCTATATATGGAGCACATCTTACCACCGCGATCACTGTTTCGCTTATCGCGTTATTACTAGTTTTGTTAAAATCCCATATTTATGGAAACATTGTGCTGATCATTTCACTTTTGCTTGCGATCGTTTTAATTCCATATTATTTGATAAGTGTACTGCTAACGAAATATTCAAAAGGAATAGATCCTTTATACTCATTTTTTATCTATGTTGCTATATTTTCCCTCCTGTTTGCGGTTTTTATCGGTATATTGGCTGATTCGGCAATGGGAAGAATTGTTGATCAATGGAGATATTTTTGGTGATGGAGTGACATTAAACATTTTGAACGAATCTAAGTATTAGCTGCTTTAATTTTCATACAATATAGACTTACACAATGAGTACCGTTAAGCCTTAAAAGCATCAGATCACCTTCTGCGCTGGTATGCCCGCCGCATACCAGCGTTTCATATGTTAATAGGCTGATTTTCATTCTATTGTATGATATGACGTTTTAAGTTGAGGTCATTATGAGAGAATTGGAAGCAGTATGGAACAATTGGCCGATATTCTAGGCAAACGACAAGCAAAAACTGGACATATTTTAATCGTTTGCCTAAAATGAAGCTAAAGGGAATACCAAAACAATCCAAAAAATTGTTTTCAAAGGAAGGTGATGCTCAACATGGATGCAAAGGCGAAAAAAACGGCTTTACGTGGAATTACATATGGCTTGTACATTGTCGGAACGAAAGATGAAAACGGTGCCAATGGATTTGCTGGAAATTGGTTGACTCAAACCTCTTTTGAACCGCCTTTAGTTGCAGTTGCCGCAAAAGCGGGTACACGTTCACAACAACAAATTGCCAAAAGCGGGGTATTTAGCGTCAATATTTTGGAGACGGGGCAGAAGGAAATGGTTACTGCTTTTTTCCGATCCATTGAACCGGAAGGAAACAAGCTGGCTGGATACGAATTTTATACGGAAGAAACAGGATGCCCGATTTTTAAAGATGCGTTGAGCTTTTTTGAGTGTAAAGTGGTGGAAAAAATAGAAAAAGGTGACCACTATATTTACGTCGGTGAAGTGATCAATGCCGGCGTGCATCGGGAAGGCGATCCGCTAACATTGAAAGAAACCGGTTTTTATTATGGAGGCTAAACTTTTTATAAGAAAAATGTTCCGGTTAAAAAGACCTGCAAATTTTATTATTTGAGACAAAAAATAAGAAAATAGTTTTGTTCGGCAAAAGGTTGAAGCAAGATTTTAAAGAATAAGCGATGATGACTTACGATTATTTGAAGCAGGCGTTCATTTCCGTCTGCTTCTAGCATATTTATCCAAATGAATGTTCATAATATAAGTATGAATTCGTTGAAATTTTTGTAAAAAAATAGTATAATATAATTTATTGTATGAATCGTGTGAATTGTTTTCATAAATCGATTTAAAAAAATTACATCATGGTGGGATCGGAAAATTATGGATCAAAAGCTATCATTTTCTTCGCTTGCTGTCATTGGAGTTATGTTGTTTGCTCTATTTTTTGGGGCAGGGAATCTAATATTTCCGGCTCAGCTTGGACAAAATGCCGGGGAAAATCTTTGGTTTGCTGTGACTGGATTTATCATTACTGGAGTTGGATTGCCGTTTCTCGGGATTATAGCGATGAGTTTTTCCGGAAGCAGTGATTTGCAAGAGCTTTCTAGTAGAGTTCATCCGACTTATGCCGTCTTTCTTACATCATTGCTCTATTTAACAATTGGTCCTTTTTTTGCAGCACCGCGGACTGGAACTGTTGCGTATGAAGTCGGTATTACGCCGTTTGTTGCTGAGGAATTTCATCAAGTTGGATTGTTTATTTATACGCTGCTATTTTTTGCTGTGACTTTTTGGTTTTCTTTATACCCGTCTAAGATTGTCGATAATGTTGGAAAACTTTTAGCACCTGGAATTGTGATTCTTCTTGCCATACTTTTATTTATGGTAGTTGTGAATCCTATTGGGGATATTGGTTCAGCGCAAGGCGTGTATAAAATTCATGCGTTTTCCCAAGGTTTTATAGATGGCTATAGTACAATGGACGCCCTTGCATCACTTGTATTTGGCATTATTGTGATCAATGCCATACGCAAATTAGGTGTAACATCAAAAAAAGACATTCTGAAAGCTACAGCAAAATCAGGAACTGTTGCCATTTCACTGCTTGCACTGATTTATATTGGAATTGCTTATTTAGGAGCAACAAGTATAGAAGCTTTCGGAATTTTTAAAACAGGCGGACCAGTTCTCAGCAATGCGGCTTCACATTATTTTGGCACATTCGGTTTAATTATGCTGGCTATTATTATCATCCTTGCATGTTTAACGACTGCCATTGGTTTAATAACGGCGAATGCTGAATATTTTCATAAATTGATTCCGAAAATCGGCTATAAAACGTGGGTTGTCTTCTTTAGCTTACTTACTTTTGTAATAGCAAACTTTGGATTAACAAACATTATTTCATTTTCTATCCCTGTCTTAATGTTCATCTATCCTCTAGCGATTGTTTTGATTTTGTTAACGTTCTTGTCGCCGCTTTTCCATCACGCACGCATTGTATATGTTTCAGCGACTGGAGTTACATTTTTAATCAGTATTTTTGACGGTTTGAAATCATTATGTGATTCACTTGGAATTGATTATTTCGGATGGATGGTACCAATTGTTTCGTTTTATGAACAGATATTACCATTTTATAAACAAGGACTCGGCTGGTTTATTCCAGCGATCATTGTCATTATTATTACAGGTATTGTCGGAAGGGTTCAGGCCAAATCAACTGTTAGAGCGTAAAATGTTCTATTATAATAATAGAAAGAATAGTTTGAATTTTTGTAAGCTATAAAAAAGGAACTTTCTTAAGGAAGGTTCCTTTTTTTGATCAAACTTGACCATTGACAATTTTTTAAAACTAAAGGAAGATTCTTTTTATTATTTAGTGATTATGGTATTTTTCTTGTAGAGGTTAAAGTCTATCCACCCTTCGCAAGTTCGGATTTAAAAATAAAGGATATTTAGCAGCTGCTAGAAGTACCCCCTTTACAATATAATGGAATGATATCAGAAGCTTTGAAGATGTATGCCGTTCATTAGACTTTATTAATTGAGAGAAAAACTTTAAGGAAGGGAAATAGGAATATATATTGTAAGGGTAACATCGGCCGCCAGATGGTTCTATGTTCGGCAGCTGAATGCAATTTGTGAATTTTCGTTGATGAACAGAAAAGAAGGATTTCATTACACTTTATAAAAGGAAGTGTGACGTTGTGAAAGCCAAACAATTATTGGTATTACTATTTATTACAATAATCATTTCTGCTTGCAGTTCAAATAAAGAACAATCAACCATGGAGCACGCGCCGAATGGCGACTTGTGGGAAACAACTGCTTCAAGGGATGAACTGCCGACCTTTTTAAATGAATATAGCGAAAACATTCAAATCATCTATCAAGCAGCCGGAAAATCAATGGAGCTGCTGCAATGGATTCCTTGTTATTGTGGCTGCGGCGACCATGCCGGACATCGGAGCAGTCTAAATTGTTTTGTTAAGCAAGTAAATCAAAATGGTTCTGTTGTATGGGATGACCATGGAACACGCTGCAACGTCTGCTTAGAAATTGCAGCAGAAGCAATCAAAATGAAGCAAGATGGAAAAACGGTAAAAGAAATTCGCCAATATATAGATGAAAAATACAAAGAAGGCTATGCGAACCCGACAGACACACCAATGCCGTTATAAAGAAAAGGATGAGACCAATTATTGGTTTCATCTTTTCTATGTTTTATGCTTTGTCGAAACTGTTTTTGTCCTCAGGACTTGATCATGATGGAAAAAGGCTTGTGATTAGACATTTAATCTTGAATATCCATCAATACTGTTTTTTGTTATTTTTACATAATAAAATTGTCGGAGAAAGCTCCTTCGGCTTTTTTTTGACCGATCCTCCACGCTTTCCAACAAAGAATTATTTATAATCATATTCCCTTTCGCTCCATGACCCATTTTCCATTCTGCCTTTCCCTCATGTCTAATTCTAAGGACTGATCTAATAAAACTAGCAAGAAAAGTCGAAATTTTTAAAAACATACTTGACAAATAGGAATAATGGAATTAATATCATACTTAAATCTTTTACTTTTATCCGGTTGCCCACTGGACCGCCAGAGGCTCATATCAGTTCCTAATATTAGGGATCTGATATGAGCCTTTTTTATTAAAATTTAAGGAGGGAAAATCAATGGGTTTACAATTTGCTTATTGGGCGCCAAACGTTAGTGGAGGGCTTGTGATCTCTAATCTGCCACAGAAAACAGGCTGGTCATTTGAGGATAACAAACGTTATGCACAAATAGCTGAAGAAAATGGTTTTGATTACGTCCTGCTGCAAACAAGATTTTTCGCCAGCTACGGAGCTGAAAAACAATTAGAAGCCGCTGCGCTTGCTTCTGCACTTGCCGCTAGTACCAAAAAATTAAACATTATTACAGCTGTGCTGCCCGGTCTTTGGCATCCAGGTGTCATAGCAAAAATTATTTCAACGATTGATCATATCAGTAATGGTCGTGCTTCAATTAATATTGTCAGCGGATGGTTTAAAAATGAATTTATCGGTTATGGGGAACCGTGGTTAGACCATGATGAACGTTATCGACGGTCTGAAGAATTTATACAGGTTCTACGAGATTTGTGGACAAAGGAAACCACTACTTTTAAAGGAGATTTTTATCGTATAAATGAAGCGCCATTAAAGCCTAAACCTATTAATATCCCAAAAATTTTCCAAGGCGGAAACTCGAAAGCAGCAAGAGAAATGGCTGGACGAGTTTCAGATGTTTATTTCATGAATGGAAACTCGCTGGAAAATCTGAAAAAGCAAATTGATCATGTGAAATCATTGGCTAAATCGAACGGAAGAAACATCCAATTCGGTGTTAATGGCTTCGTGATTGTTCGTGATACAGAAGAAGAAGCAAAACAAGTTTTAAAAGATATTGTTTTACATGCAGATAAAGAAGCTGTGGAAGGCTTTGAAAGTCAAGTGAAATTCGCAGGGAAAGCCTCTCCTGAAGGTGAAGGAATGTGGGCAGAATCCACCTTCGAAGATCTTGTGCAATATAATGACGGTTTCAAAACAGGTTTGATTGGGACGGCAGAACAAGTGGCGGATCGCATCATTGAGCTGAAAAAAATAGGAGTCGATATTGTTTTGACAGGATTTTTACATTACGATGAAGACTTAAAAGCCTTTGGTGAAAAAGTCATTCCGCTCGTAAGAGAAAAAGAAGCAAAATTGGAGGGAATCCTAGCCAACTAATATAAAGAAGCATAAGACTCGAAATGAGTAAGCTTTCGGAACAACTAACAAATGAATATGAATGATGTTGAGCATTCAACATCAAGAAATGAGGAGTCTCTTTCTTTAAATAATACTTGACATATAGGAATAATATGTATTAATTTAGTAATAAACAAAATAGTTTGATGAATGCTGACTGGACAACTAGAGGCTCTCAATTCAAGATCATGTTTCTTGAAATGAGAGTCTCTTTCCTTTTTTACAAACATGGAAAGGTGGATTAGCGGTGGCAAATAGTTATGTGAACATATTGGATTATAAAACGGAAAAACAAAAATCTTTGCGAGAAAATGAATATTTGAATTTGCCGGATTTACAATTTTTCCTTTGGTGCCAAAAGAATTATCGGATAAATAAAGGTGTTTTCAATACGATTGACAATTGGTTTTATATAAATGGAGTCGTTTCTATTATTCATCGTCGAATTTATATTTTAGCTTTTCTGGAATTTGTCAAAAGAGAAGATGCAGATTTTAAAAAACGCAAATATATCCGTTTTGGAAACGGAGGTCTTTCAAAGAAGCTTCATCAATTTATGAATGAAATAATGGAACAATAGAACGATTATGTCAGTAAACTATTAATCACAAACATTATTTAGATAAAGAAGACAAAGGGGTAACTAATGAATGAGTGTTGCAGAAGGAACAGGTCATTACCTTGACACAGCTTTGCAGTTAGCAAAGGAGTTTGCTAAAACTGCAATTGAAAGGGATGAACGAGGAGGAACAGCAAAAGCAGAACGTGATCTGCTTAGAAAAAGCGGATTACTTTCACTTATCATCCCGAAGTCTTTAGGCGGACTGGGGAAGGATTGGAAAGCTGTGCTGCAAATTACACGTGAGCTGGCAAAAGTAGACGGGTCATTGGCTCACTTATTCGGCTATCATTTCTTATGCTTGACATCCGTACATCTATTCGGTTCCCCTCAGCAGAAAGAGAAGTATTATAAGGAAACGGCTGAAAATAATTTGTTTTGGGGAAATACCTATAATCCTCTTGATGAAAGCTTGCTCGTAAAGCGAGAAGGGGATCAGTTAAAGCTAATTGGGAAAAAAAGCTTTTGCTCGGGTGCTAAAGATTCAGACCGGCTGCTTATATCAGCTAAAAGTCCAAATCAAGATCGCCCTGTTATTGCCGTTATTCCTACTAATCGGACAGGAATAATCATTAATGATGATTGGGATAGCTTCGGCCAACGGCAAACGGACAGCGGCACTGTTGTTTTTCAAGATGTACTGCTGAAGGAAGAAGAGATATTAAATTTCTATGAACAAGAACCTGAAAGCTTTTTCCCTACTATAAGGACGCATACTGCTCAAACCATTTTAGTTCATGTTCTTCTTGGAATTGCGGAGGGAGCATTTGAAGAAGCGAAAAACTATACGAAAAATATCACTCGTCCTTGGCTGACCTCTAAAGTAGATCAGGCGACGAGCGATCCATATACGATTCGCCAGTATGGAGATTTATATGTGCAGTTAAAAGCTGCAGCTGCATTGGCCCAAGACGCTTCAAATGCTCTGCAAGAAGCATGGGATAAAGAAAGGGCATTAACAGAACAGGAACGTGGAGAGTGTGGAATTATCATTGCGACTGCAAAGGTTGCAACAGCAAAAGCAGCTTTAGAGGTTACCAGCCGTATGTTTGAAGTAATGGGGGCAAGGGCAACTTTAGGAAAATATCGGTTTGACCGCTTTTGGCGAAATGTAAGGACTCACACGTTGCATGATCCCATTGAATATAAAATCCGTGATATCGGAGAATGGGCTCTTAACGGTAAATTACCTGAGATTACACCGTATTCTTAATGTAAAAACGATCGAATTTAATTGAAGAAAGGTGATGACATTATGTCAAATATCGTGATTATTTCCGGAAGTCCATCTAAACCATCAAGAAGCTTAGCTATCTCAGCTTATTTAGAAAAAAGGATCAAGGCTGAAGGGCTGAATGCGTCTACCATTTCAGTTCGTGACCTGCCGGCAGAAGATCTTTTATTTGCCAACTTCAACAGCCCAAAAATTCAAGAGGTTTTAGCACAGATTGAACAAGCACAGGCAGTTATTATTGTAAGTCCTGTCAGTAGCATTGCATTAAGTTAATTTTAATTTGTCAAGCCCAATTTTATGTTAAATTTCATCTTTTTGGATAAAAAAAAACTCCTTATAATTAGGATTGGCAGTCCTATCCAAATCCTAAGAATAAGGAGAAACCATTATGGATAAGAATACCACAGAATCCACAATAAATGAACTATTTAAAGAGATCGATCCAATAACTTTTTCAAAACTAATTAATGTGATTGACGTTGACAAATACATTAAAAAATTAACGGCGTATAAGTTTTTACAACTTTGTATCATCGCTCAGTTAAACGAATTGGAAAGCTTAACAAAATTGGCCAAACATTTGAAAGACAAGGAAGAGTTGCAGACATATCTGGAATTTGATGCAATTAGTACTTCGCAACTTTCTCGCAAATTAGGCCAATTATCCCCTCAACTGTTTGAAAAAGTATTTAAATATCTGGTCTTAAAGATCCAAGGGCAAATGAAAAATGCCCCGATCATCCGAAACATTGGTCGTCTTCTGGTCATTGATTCTACCACGATGAGCATGAGTTTGAGCCAATATCCATGGGCAACTTTTCGTAAGACAAAGGCTGGTGTTCGACTCCATTTAAAGGTTGTTGTAACGAAGGATATCACTGTTCCGGATCAAGGGATTATCTTACCCGCGAAACATGCCGATCGCACACAGATGGACGAACTCATTGAAATCGATCCAAATGCGATTTACTTGTTTGATCGAGGGTATGTCGATTACAAACAGTTCGACCGCTTATGCCGAGAAGGGGTGCGATTCATTACCCGGCTTAAAAAGAACGCAGAGATTGAAGTTTTATCGGAACGGATTCCCAATCCAGAACGTTTGATTTATAGGGATCAGATTGTCATTTTAGGAAATGACCGTAATCATACCAAAATGACTCATCCTCTCCGATTGATCGAAACGGTCGACAGCGAAGGGAATCCCGTGATCATCATAACCAATTGCTTTGATCTTTCTGCGGAAGAGATTGCAGATTTATACCGATATCGCTGGAAGATAGAGACCTTCTTTAAATGGATGAAACAGCACCTTAAGATAAAAAGATTTTATGGAAAAAGTCAAAATGCCGTTTACAATCAAATTTGGATCGCCCTAATCACCTATTGCTTACAGGCCATGCTCCAATTAAAAGTGAATCACGATGGTCCTTTATTAGAGATCAAGCGAACTTTACAGAATCTGCTTTTTAAAGGTTTTGACTGTTTTGTTCGCTCCCTTTTTAAAAAGCCAATTCGAACGTCCAACGGTCGGAAAAAATACCATTGGGAAAAAGATTTTGAAACCATCGTGTACCAATTTGAAGAAGGGGAGGTGGAACACCTAGACGATTTAGTTTATGATCCAATGTTTCTGTAATATATTACCAAATTGTGGAAATGGACTGCCGATTAAGACGTCATTGTCCTTTTAAGCTTGCTTAGAAAGATTGTATGTCTGAATATTCAGTTACATGAAATAACTGGAATTTTTATTGAGCTTGACAAACATTAAATTTTTTTATGCAACGCTACTGAAGTCCTGTATATAAAGCAAGCTATCCAGGGGTGTTAAAAGCCCTGTTAGATTTCATTCCTGAAAAAGGATTCGTTGATAAAGTTGTTCTCCCAGTGGTTACCGGCGGAACAGCAGCTCATCTTTTAACATTGGAATATGCTATTAAGCCGATTGCTTCTGTGTTAGGCAGCCAGGAGATTTTAAAAGGAGTGTATTTCGTAGATTCTCAAATTGGCTATCACGAAGATCAGGTTACTTTTATTGATGCGGAAATAGAATCGAGATTACAAACATCATTGAATGATCTATTAAGCCGGTTAAAAGTTGAACAATTAAAATAGTGATTTATATATTGTTTGCACCGAACAGAAAGGATGTTTCATCCTGCTTACGGAGATGAAACATAATGGTGACAGAACTGTCACCAATAAATTGCTTAAGCTGCCGTTGATTCCAACCCAAAAATTCTTACCTTTGTATAGGGAAATATATTACTTTAGCAAAAATTTCATATGATCAAATGTATCATGTTGACTGGACGACCAGAGACATATCATCGCAAGTTTCGTACTTGCAAAGATAGTCTCTGTTTTTTTTCGTTATAAACCTTTAAATAAAATGAAGAAAAAGATGTAACAACAAGTATTTGAGAAAGAGACACGTACCTTTCAAAAATGATCCCACTCCATTTCAGTTTCGATATATAGAATCACAGACATTATCGGTCCATGGAATGATAACTAAACGACAATGTCAAATTTACGGTTAGTCGGGAGGAAATCATATGAAGAAAAAGCGAATTTATTTAAACGCTTTTGATATGAATTGTGTGGCGCATCAATCTCCGGGATTATGGGTGCATCCTGAAGATCAGTCATACCGATATAAAGATATTGAATATTGGGTTGAGCTGGCGCAATTACTGGAAAAAGGGCGGTTCGATGGATTATTTATTGCAGATGTAATCGGCATTTATGATGTGTATGGAAATGATAAAACAACAGCAGTACGTGAAGCAACCCAAGTTCCAGTCAATGACCCTATTTTACTTGTTTCTGCAATGGCGCATGCAACGGAGCATTTAGGCTTTGGGATCACATGCTCTACAACATTTGAGCATCCATATACATTTGCACGCAGAATGTCGACTTTAGACCATTTAACAAAGGGCCGAGTAGGCTGGAATATTGTTACTTCCTATTTGGAAAGCGGAACGAAAAACATCGATATTGGCGATCGGTTCCTCCATTCAGAACGATATAATATTGCGGAAGAATATTTGGAAGTTTGCTATAAATTATGGGAAGGCAGCTGGGAAGACGATGCTGTTATAAAAGATAGAGATAGAAAAATTTTCACAGACCCAGCGAAAGTTCATGAAATAAATCATCACGGCAAATATTTTAATGTGCCAGGCATTCATTTGTGCGAGCCGTCGCCGCAAAGAACACCTGTTTTATATCAAGCAGGCGCTTCAGCGAGAGGGCGTCAATTTGCAGCAAAACATGCTGAGTGCACATTTGTTTCGATGCCAGGAAAAGAGCCTATCGCTTCATATGTTAAAAATTTAAGAGCCCAGGCTGCTGAATTTGGCAGGGATCCGCAAAGCATAAAAATATTCGCTTTGTTCACACCGATTGTTGGGCGGACGGAGGAGGAAGCGTGGGCGAAATATGAAGAATTATCGCAATATATCAGCTATGAAGGGGCCCTTTCTTTATTAGGCGGCTGGTCAGGTGTTGATTTTTCAAAATATGATCCTGATCAAGAAATTGAATACATTGATACTAACGCCATCAAATCAGTGCTCGAATCATTAACGAAAGCAAGTCCAAATAAAAAATGGACTGTCCGCGAGCTGGCGAATTTTGCTGGAATAGGCGGAATGGGTCCTGTAGTAGTCGGAACACCAAAGCAAATAGCTGATACGTTTGAGGAATGGATTGAAGATACGGATATCGATGGATTTAATCTCGCCTATGCAATAACGCCGGGAACTTTTAAAGATTTTGTTGATCTTGTCATTCCGGAGCTTCAACAACGTGGAGTCGTGAAAAAAGAATATGAAGAAGGAACTTTGCGGGAAAAATTGTTTGGCAAAGGCCAGTCCCGTTTACCGGAAGACCATATTGGAGCTAAATATAGAAATTTAAGCTATCAACTGCAGGATTAACCTCACTTTTTTGTATCAAAAGAAGCTTTGAACTTCGTATGATCAGCCTTGAAAAAAAGGAAAATGTAGGTTAGTCGTTAGTCAGTATTACTTTTGCATCATCTTTATTTGACTTGTTGCCAATTTTGCTGCGGATTCATAAGTCCTTTAAGTCGTTTATGAAATGAATTCGTTTTTTGGCTAAACAAATTTGATAAATGGAGATATGGGGAATATGACAAAGCCATTATCATTTTCTGCTTTTGTTATGAATACACCTTCTCACATTCTTCACGGGATGTGGCGTGATCAAGAAGGTCATCAGCTTAACTTTAATGACGTAAATCTTTGGGTTTCTTTAGCGAAACGGCTGGATGAGGGAGGTTTTGACGTCATCTTTTTCGCCGACGTCGTCGGGCTGTACAATGACTTTCGAGGAGGATGGGATTTCCATATTGAAAATGGCTTGCAAGTACCTAGTAATGACCCAATGGTACTGCTTTCAGCACTTGCAGTAAATACAAAACATTTGGGCTTAGCTTTTACGGCGGCTCCGGTTCAAGAACCTCCCTTTAACTTTGCACGCCGTGTATCAACATTAGATCACATCACCAAAGGACGAATTGCCTGGAACATGGTTACCAGCTACTCAGCAAATGCCTTTCGCAACTTTGGCTATGACGGCTTAGTTCCGCATGATGAACGATATGAGTGGCTGGATGAATATGTTGATGTTTTATATAAGCTTTGGGAAGGTTCATGGGATGAAGGAGCGCTTTTGCAGGACCGTGAAAGCGGAATTCATGCGGATCCGGCGAAAGTCCATAAAATTCATCATGTCGGCAAGCGCTACAAGGTGGAAGGACCGCACTTAGTGGCTCCATCACCGCAGCGCACACCGTTGCTTTTTCAAGCTGGTTCGTCCCCTACTGGCAGAGATTTTTCGGCTCGCAATGCTGAAGCGATCTTCATTGGAGCACCTGATCCTGAAAATGCCCGCAAGCTGATCGATGAAACACGAAGGTTGGCGGTTGAAAATGGCAGAAAGAGTGAGGATATCCACTTTTATCAGGGATTGTACTTTGTGATCGGAAAGACGGAGGAAGAAGCTCGGCAAAAAGAATATGAACTTGAAAATAAGATTGATTTCGATATGATGATCGCTCATTCCGCTGGGGGGATGGGAATTGATTTAGGGAATGCTACTTTAGATACTCCATTGGAAGATATCAAAACTGAAGGGATCAGAAGCACATATGAATGGCTAAAGCAAAGCACGCCGGGAAGGACTCCTACAGTTAGAGATCTTGCTAGGCTCAGGAGCAAAACAAACCGTATTGTCGGCACTCCTGAAATGATTGCAGACCAGCTTGAGCTTTGGAGGGATGCAGGTGTTGACGGCATCAATGTCATCAATGCGACGATTCCCGGTTCCTATGAAGAATTTATTGATCAAGTCATGCCTGTGCTTCGAAAGCGCGGTTTAGCGCGCAATGGATATGGAAAGCCAGGAACATTGCGGCGCAAATTGTTTGGGACAGATCGTCTCAATGAGCGTCATCCTGCTGCAAAATACCGAGGTGCATTTGCAGCGAAAAGCCCTGTAAATTGATCTGAGGTGCTAGTAATTGCTGTTTGGCTCTTTTTTTTACAAATAAATATTACTAAAAAGATGTGAATAGTGAAATTTAAAATACGATTAAAGGAGTGCATAAAAGATGTCAATTCAAAATCAATTAAATGAAGCAAGCTCTTTGACTTTTAACGGTCCGGTAAAAGTTGATTCGCCTGAATTAGATCAATTGATTGATGTAATTGCCAAAGAAGCTGAGGAACGAAGAAATGCCGGCAGTGAAGAACTGCCTTATCACGCCTTCGATTTAATTCGGCAATCTCGATTGGGTGCTTTACGTCTGCCTGTTGAACTAGGCGGTGGAGGAGCTAGTATTCGTGATCTTTTCTATGTCCTAATCCGTTTAGCTGAAGCCGATCCGGATGTGGCGCACAGCCTTCGTGCCCATTATTGGCAAGTAGAAGAAATACTTCGAAATCCGGATAAAGAACGACGTGAGCAATTGTTGGGAATCGTGGCAAAAGGAGATATTATTGGGAATGCCTTTACGGAAATTTCATCAAAAAATGTTGGTCATTTGATTTTTGAAACAACTTTGACTCAAGATGGCGAAGGATACCGATTAAACGGTACGAAATATTTTAGCACCGGTACCATATATTCCGACTGGGTAATCGTTATGGCATCAACCCCTGAAGGAAAACCTGTTTCCGCGTTTATTCCGACAAATCGTGATGGCGTCATCATTGAAGATGACTGGGATGGTATCGGACAAAAATTAACAGGAAGCGGTACAACACGCTTAAACAATGTATATGTCAATCGAGAAGAAGTAACATTTATTGATGAGACGAAGACGCCTTTCAATTCATTTTTACAGCTCTATCTGCAAGGAGTGATAGCGGGTATTTTGCGGAATGTGGTGACAGACGCTAAAGCTTTAGTTCATGGAAGATCCAGAACCTTTACTTTTGCATCGGCAGATACGCCAGCGGCTGATCCGCTGCTTCAGCAAATTATTGGGCAGCTTTCAAGCAGCGCGTTTGCCGCAGAAGCACTTGTGCTGGCTGCCGCAGATGCATTAGACATAGCAGTGAATGAGGCGGTTAATGGAGAAATAGACTTTGATTTAAGTCATGAGGCTTCCCTGCGAGCTGCTCAGGCGAAAGTTATTATCGATCACCTTGCATTACAAGCAGCTACACTTCTCTTTGAGGTTGGCGGCGCTTCAGCTACGAGACAATCCAAGCATTTTGACCGCCACTGGCGCAATATTCGCACACTTGCTTCCCATAATCCGATAGCCTACAAAGCAAGAGCTATTGGCGATTATGTTGTGAATGGTACGAAGCTTCCGATAAGAGAGGTTTACTTCTAAGGATTTTATTGGAGGATGCACAATGGATTTTAACGCAAGCAATCAGACGATTCGAAATGAACGAGATGCAAGGCTCGTAGAATATGCGGAGCGCATTGCAGAGAAAATTCGACAGACAGCTGATAAATATGATGAAACAGGAGAATTTCCGTTTGAGCATATCGAAATCCTGAAAAAAGAGGGTTATCATAAGCTAACAATCCCTAAAGAATTTGGAGGTGAAGAACTTTCATTATATGAAATTTTGCTTGTACAAGAACGATTAGCGAAAGCCTGTGGTTCTACGGCACTGGCGATAGGATGGCACTTAATGGCATTCTTTAGCCTTAGGGATTTCCGGCCTTGGAAAGAAGAAATTTTTGCGAAAATATGCAGAGAGGCCGTTGAGGAAGGTTCATTATTAAATGTTTTTGTCACGGAGCGGACATCAGGCAATATTGTAAGAGGCGGAACCCCATCAACAATTGCGAGAAAAACGAAAGACGGATATATCATTTCAGGAAGAAAGGCACTTGCAACATTGGCGCCAATTGTGTCGCATTTTACGATTTTGGCATATGTCGAAGAAGAAGATAAAACGGCCGAATTTTTAATTAAAAAAAATGATTCGGTACAATTGATAGATACATGGAATGTTTTGGGAATGAGAGCAACAGGCAGCCATGATATCGAACTGCATGATGTGTTTGTGCCGGAAGAGGCGTTATTGTCTTACATTGACAAGGGGAAGAACAACCGCTTTAAGGGCAACAGCAGTGCCTACACGCTGCAGTTGCCAGCCATTTATTTAGGGATTGCGATTGCAGCCAGAGATTTTATTTTAAAGTATGCGGCTGAGAAATTTTCACCAAGTCTAGGAGATGTTATTCTAGAGGCGCCGCATGTTCAGGATAAAATTGGAGAAATCGAAATTTTAATCGCTGTATCAAGATACCTGTTATACGGTTTAGCTGAAAAATGGGACCGAAATTTACATGTTCGAGATAAGTTAAGCAATGAAGTCTCTATTACAAAATATACAGTATGTAATAATGCGATCAAAATAGTAGAGCTGGCTATGAGAATCGCAGGCGGTCATTCGTTATCGAAAGATTTGCCATTAGAAAGATATTTTAGGGATGTTCAGTGTGGTTTATATAATCCTCCTTTAAATGACATGGTCGTGAGTCAAGTTTCGAAATCCGTGATTGAAGAATATCGAAATAGCTTGAAAGAAGTGCAATTTAAATAGGAGGATGCTGGAGACTGTGGGAGCATTTTCTGCTGCTGAGCAGAAAAGTGCATAATATTTGCTGACTGGAACACCAGAGGCCTTAATTTCATGAAAAATGAAATTAAGGCCTTTCTTTTTCACAATATGACAAGGAAAAAAATTTTTTGCATTGCACAAATGTGTCAAAGTATTATGGTTCATCGCCATTTTTCCAAGTTAAACAAATTAAATTAAACATAAAGAGTTAAGATGGGAGAAGCACCATCCCCAAACACTCGAGTAGTTCCCGCATTAAACGTTTTGAACAAAGGGGATATTGTATATAGATCTAGATAAATTTTCGGTTGGTGGAGGAAATTGATGATTAGGCTAGAGAGAGTTAGTAAAATATACGAGTCTGGTGGGAAAAAAGTAGAAGCTGTAAAAGATGTTTCGCTTCACATTAAAAAAGGCGACATTTTTGGAATCATCGGCTTTAGCGGAGCCGGAAAAAGTACACTGCTTAGGTTAGTGAATTTACTCGAACGTCCGACAAAAGGAAATATTATAGTCGATAATTATGATTTGAATTCCATATCTTCGAAAGATCTGCGGCAATTAAGAAGAAAAATTGGAATGATTTTTCAAACATTTAATCTATTTAATTCTCGCACGGTATATGGCAATATTGCTTACCCTTTAAAATTGGAGAAAAAATCGAAGGAGGAAATCCACCAACGAGTTACAGAGCTATTACAATTTGTTGGTCTTGAAGACAAAGCTGACAAATTTCCAGAACAGTTGTCTGGAGGTCAAAAACAAAGAGTAGGGATTGCACGAGCGCTTGCAACTTCACCAGACATTCTGTTATGTGATGAGGCTACCTCGGCTTTAGATCCAGAAACCACTAATGAAATATTAAATCTATTGAAAAAAGTGAATGAAGAATTCAATATTACGATTTTATTAATAACACATGAAATGAACGTGATTCGAAAAATTTGCAATCGCGTAGCGGTTATGGAAAACGGGAGAATCATTGAAGAGGGTGAGGTTTTTAATATATTTTCAAATCCTCAAGAAAAAACGACGAAAAATTTTATCAGTTCGGTTGTAAATGAAAAATTATCTTCGAGCTTGCTTGAAAAGTTAAGGAAGGATCATGAAAGAAAGCTTTATCGAATTGTATTTTCAGGAGACACTGCGAGTCAACCTATATTATCGACATTAACAGCTAAACATAATATTCACTTTAATATCATTTACGGAAGCATCAATGAACTACAAAATCAATTGTTTGGCAATTTAATCGTGGAATTCATTGGAGCTGATTCTCAAATTGAAGAATTATTAAAAGAGTTGACAGAGATAGTTGAAGTAAGGGAGGTCACAAACGGTGAAAGTTGATTGGACGACGTTTTGGCCTAGAATACTTCAAGCAACAGGTGAAACGATTACAATGGTCATTTTCACATTGATTTTTGCTAGTATTTTAGGAATTATCATGGGACTACTGCTATTTGTCACCCGTAAAGGCAATATTTTAGAAAATAGATTCATCTTTTCATTTTTGAATTTATTAATCAATATTATTCGACCTATACCGTTCATCATATTTTTAGTTGCCATCAGCCCGCTTACGCGATTCGTTGTGGGAACTACAATTGGAACGGCAGCGGCTATTTTTCCGATGACCATTGCTGCAGCTTTTGCCATTGCCAGGGTGGTAGAAAATAATTTAGTCTCAATTGATCCAGGTATTATCGAGGCTGCAAAGGCGATGGGGGCATCACCTATTCAAATAATATTTGGGGTACTAATCCCCGAAGCATTAGGGCCTTTAATTTTAGGAATTACATTTATCACCGTAGGACTTATTGATTTTTCCGCCATGGCTGGAACGGTCGGCGGAGGGGGCCTTGGGGATCTTGCGATGACATATGGTTATCAGCGGTTTGATACATCCGTCATGATTGTTACGGTTGTCATATTAATTATTCTTGTTCAAATTGCCCAATTTATTGGCAACATGCTTTCACGTTTCTTTTTACGCAGATAGATCAATCATATATTAGGGGGATTATTATTTTATGAAAATCAAACTATTCCATTTACTAGTTACAATTTTGGTGATTGGCCTCCTGGCGGGCTGCAACAGCGATTCAGCATCTGGTGATAAAAAAGAAAAAGTCGTTACTGTTAAGGTGGGGATTACCGGATCAGATGGACAGTATTGGGACATCATTAAGAAAAAAGCGTTAGAAAAAAATATTAAGGTAGAATATGTCGAATTTTCCGATTATGTGCTGCCAAATACTGCACTTGTCAATGGCGAGGTAGATGTGAACGCCTTCCAGCATCTTGCATTTTTAAGTCAATTTATCGCGGAAAATAATGTGAATATTGTGCCGATTGGCTCAACTGTTGTTGCTCCTTTAGGATTGTATTCGGAAAAATATAAAGATGTATCCGAGATCCCAAATGGTTCAAAAATTGCGGTTCCAAATGATCCGGCTAATTTAGGCAGAGGGCTAAAGGTTCTGCAGCAAGCTGGATTAATTGAGTTAAGGGAAGATGTCGGTCTTTATCCAACAGTAAAAGATATCGTTAAAAATCCAAAAAATATTGAAATAGTAGAAGTCGTTGCCCAACAGACTCCTAGAGTACTGCCTGATGTAGCCGCATCAATTATTAATGGCGGAATAGCTGGTCAAGTCGGCTATACTTTAGCAGATGCCATTTTTCATGATGATCCAAACAGCAAAGATACACTGCCGTATGTTAACGTTTTTGCCACTTTAGAAAAGAATAAAGACAATGAGGCATATAAGACCATTGCGGAAATTTATCAGACAGAAGAAGTAGCTAAAGCAGTAGAAGAAGATACGAAGGGTGCAAGCATTGTCACAAAGGTGCCAGTATCAGAACTGCAAAAAGAATTAGATCGCTTAGTTGAAAATATAAAACAAGGCAAAGAATAACATAAGGAAGGAATTGTTTATTTGCGAGCAAGGCTGCATTTGAATTTGATGACAATCGACTGATAGAATCGGAATTTGTACTTTTGAAAAGATGCTGGAGTGAGAAATATGGCAAAGCAGATAATATTAAATCTTTTTGATATGGCAGGAGCTATGCATAATTCTCACGGATTATGGAAGCATCCTCAAAATAAACGTCATCTTTATTATAATGATCTACATTATTGGATTGAGTTAGGAAAATTGTTGGAAAAAGGGAAGTTTGACACCATTTTTTATGCAGATGTAGCCGGAGTGTATGATGTCTATCAAAATAGTAAAGATGCTGCGATTCGAGACGGCGTTCAAGTTCCGCTAAATGATCCGGCCTTTATTGTACCAGCGGTGGCAGCTGTTACAGAGCATTTGTCATTTGTAGTAACGGTCAGCACAACGTATGAACATCCGTTTTCAAATGCACGTCGTTTCTCCACATTAGATCACTTTACAAACGGCAGAATTGGCTGGAATGTTGTCACCTCATATTTGCCAAATGCTGCGCAAAACTACGGCCATAAAGAAATTGTTAAACATGACGAGCGTTATGATATTGCCGATGAATTTATGGAGGTTTCCTATAAGCTTTGGGAAGGTAGCTGGGAGGAGCATGCGTTTGTTGGCGATGCGGAAAATGAAATTTTATTTGATCCCGAAAAGGTTCATGAAATAAACCATAATGGGCGATATTTCAGCGTAAAAGGCCCGCATTTAACATATCCTTCTGCACAGCGGACACCTGTTATTTTTCAGGCAGGTTCTTCTGAACGCGGCAGAGATTTCGCCGCCAAGCATGCAGAGTGTGTGTTTGTTGGCGGGTCGACGCCCGAAAAATTAAGATTTTATATTCAAGATATTAAAGAACGGGCTGAAAAATACGGACGGAATCCTGAAAATATTAAAGCATTTACGTTTTTAAATGTCATTGTGGCAGAAACGACAGAAGAAGCTGAATTAAAATATGAGGAATACAATCGATTGTGGAGTGCTGAAGCGGCAAAAGCTCAATATGGCGGTTCAACAGGCTATGATTTATCTAAATATGAAGATAAAGACGCCTTTTTTGAATATAAGCATACGGAACATGGTCAGTCTCGAGCTGCTTCATTAACGAAAGATGCGCCAAGAAAATTAACTGTTCGAGAAGTGTTAAACAAGTTTGAAACGATCGGAAGGAATAATGTATTAGTCGGCAATCCCGTTGAAATAGCTGACAGCATTCAATTCCAGATCGAACAAACTGGAATCGACGGGTATAATCTTGCACATCTTATAACGCCTGGAAGCATTGAAGAGTTCATTCATTTCGTTGTTCCGGAGCTGCAAAAACGTGGAATCTATAAAAAAGAATACGAGAAAGGAACACTGAGGGAGAAGCTGTTTGGTACAGGGAAAAAGCTGCTGCCAGATGATCATACAGGCGCAAAATATCGGAATTTTTAACAATTTTAAAGTTTGCTTCTCCTTCAGCTCATAATGTTGGAGGTAATAATGGAATTTCGTACAGTTGGAAGGACAGGCATTCATGTTTCAAATTTATGCTTTGGAACAATGTCATTCGGCGGCATTGCAGATGAAGAAACTTCCATTATGATGTATAAGCAATGTCGAGAAGCCGGGATAAACTTTTTTGATACAGCGAATGTTTATAATGATGGACGTGCTGAAGAAATTCTTGGAAAGTGTATTGCCGGTCATCGAGATGAGATTGTTTTAACCTCTAAAGCAGGCTTGCCTACAGGCAAAGATTTAAATAGCGGCGGTTTATCGAGAAGAAATCTTTTTTTATCAGTTGAACAAAGTTTAAAAAGATTGGGCACTGATCGGATTGAATTTTATTTTGTTCATCTGTTTGACGAGTATACAGATATTGAAGAAATCGTTAGAGCTTTAGATGATTTACAAAAACAAGGGAAGATTTTATTTCCCGCTGTAAGTAACTGGGCTGCCTGGCAAATTGCAAAAGCTCTAGGAATATCTGAAAGAAAACAGCTAGCACGATTTGAGTTAATTCAACCGATGTATAATCTCGTAAAACGGCAAGCGGAGGTAGAAATTTTTCCGTTAGCTCAATCAGAGCAATTAGGTGCCATAACTTACAGTCCGCTCGGCGGAGGTTTATTAACCGGAAAATATAGCAGTACAAACAAGCCGGAGCAAGGAAGATTAGTAGAACAAAAGAATTATGAGAAAAGATATAGTCATCAGTATTATTTTACTGTTGCACATCAATTTACGGAGCTGGCGAAACAATTTGGATATCATCCTGCTTCTTTAGCAGTTTCATGGGTATTACATCATCCTGCTGTAACTGCTCCAATTATAGGAGCACGTAATCCGGAACAACTGGCCCTATCGATTGCTGGGGCAGAAATCCCTTTAACTGCCAGTGAAAGAGAACAGATATCCGCATTGTCAGATGCGCCTCCATTACCAACGGATCATAGTCCAGATGAGGATTTATTTAGCAAATATAGAAAGTAATCCAGAGGAAACGGTGCTAGTGTTTTAAAAATCTAGCATAAGAATTATTTCACCCTTTGACAAATTTGAAATCAGAGAATGGTTATGCTGTCTTTTCCTTTAATGGCAATTTGTGAAAAGCTGTTGGAGCAATCTTTTCTTACGGGATGGTGGACTTAAGTATTCTAATGATGAACATCAGAGCTTGGTAAATGGACATCCATTTCCTGAATCAAAACAATCGTGGTGTAAGCTGCGGTGTAAAAAAAACGGATTGATGAAACAGTTGAACGTTTGAACTTTCACATTATTTTTTGCGGTAATACAGCGAAAAAGATGTGGTTGGTAAATTTAAAAAACAAAACAGGAGTGTTTGATGAATGTCAAGCCAAAAACCATTAAATCAAAGGATTAACTTCAAAAATAAAGATGAATCAAATTCTCTAACTTTTACCAGCCCAGTAAAAGTTGATTCACCAGAATTAGAATACTTAATTGCTGCAATTGCAGAAGATGCTGAAAAACGCAGAAGTACTGGGAGTAAAGATCATCCATATTATGCCTTTGATTTAATCCGAAAATCTCGATTGGGTGCATTGCGATTACCTGTTGAACTTGGCGGCAGCGGTGCAAGTATTCGTGATCTTTTTCAAATTTTAATACGTTTAGCGGAAGCTGATCCAGATGTCGCACACAGCCTTCGTTCACACTTTTCCCAAGTGGAGAAATTTTTGCTGCTTACGGATGAAAAACTCCGTGAAAAGTGGCTGCAAAGAGTAGCCAATGGAGAAATCATCGGCAATGCTTCTGCTGAAATTTCATCCAATAATGCTGGAAATTTGGTTTTTGAAACAACTTTATCACCGGATGGTGAAGGCTTCCTATTGAATGGCAAAAAATACTTTAGTACCGGCACACTGTATGCAGACTGGGTAGTTGTTACGGCATCAACTCATGAAGGAAGGCCTGCATCGGTAATAATTCCGACAAATCGTGAAGGTGTCATCATTGAAGATGACTGGGACGGCATCGGACAAAAATGGACAGGAAGCGGTACTACACGTCTTCACAATGTGTATGTCAATCAAGATGAAATAACATATATTGATGGCTCCAAAACGCCTTTCAACTCTTTTCTGCAGCTCTATTTGCATGGAGTGATAGCGGGCATCTTGCGGAATGTGGTGACAGACGCTAAAGCTTTAGTTCATGGAAGATCACGGACATTCAGTTTTGCTGCTGCGGATACACCTCGACAAGATCCGCAACTGCAGCATGTCATTGGACAGCTCTCAAGCAGCGCGTTTACCGCAGAAACTATTGTCCTAGCTGCCGCAGATGCAATTGATGCTGCTCTGAATTCAGCAGTTAATGGAGTGATCGATTATTCTCTGAGCCATGAAGCTTCCCTGCGAGCTGCACAGGCCAAGGTTATTATAGATCAACTTGCCTTACAGGCCTCGACGCTTCTTTTCGAGGTTGGAGGGGCATCCGCAACGAGACAATCAAAACATCTTGACCGTCACTGGCGTAATATTCGCACTCTTGCTTCACATAATCCAACAGTTTACAAAGCTAGAGCTATTGGCGACTACGTCGTGAACAGTACAGATCTTCCAATAAGAGAGGTTTACTTTTAAGGATGTTTTAAAAATTTTATATATAAAAAGGAGTGTTTAAAAATGAGTAACTATGAAACAATTAACAAAAAGTATTCAAGAGCATTTATTGAGGAAATTAGGGAGAAAGTTAAGCCAATTATTGAAGAAGTCATTAAACCAAGCGCTGAACGAATTGACAAGAGTGGGGAGTTCCCGCGTGAAAGTTTGTTAGCCCTTGCGAAAGAAGGATGGAATTCAGTAACATTTTCTGAAAAATGGGGAGGATTAGATTTAGGATATTTAGGATTTTCCATCGTGGCTGAAGAAATCGGGAAAGTTGATGCGTCAACAGCTTTAGTATATGCTATGCATGTTGGAGCAGCACAAGTAATTGTTTTATATGGAAACGATGATCAAAAGAAACGGTGGCTGCTCCCTATCAGAGATGGTGCGATCGGAACCTTTGCTGTTAGTGAAAAAGCTACAAGAGGTCATGTATGGTTTAGCTTAAGCCAGGCTGAGCGCGATGGCAGCGATTATATCATTAATGCTGAAAAATCCTTTACGACAAGCGGAGGCCAAGCAGATTTTTATATTTTGCAAACGAGAACACCTGATTCTGACGACCCTAGTAACATTAGCTTCTTTATCGTTGACGGCCATAATGACGGTATAGTTGCAAAGCCATGGAATGCATTAGGTGTAAGAGGAAGCCACAGTGGTCCAATTACGTTTAACAATATAAAAGTAAGCGGCCGCGATCTAGTGGGATACGAAGGGTTAGGAAGAGAAATCATGGATGAAGGCGCAAACCCTATTTATATACTGGGTATTGCATCTGTTTGGCTCGGTGTTGCCCAAGGTGCACTAGAACTGGCTGTTAAACATGTTAAGAATGCAGTTAACAAAGGATTTAATAATAGTTTGGCTGACCATCAAGTCATTCGTGAAAAATTGGCAGAAGTGAAAATAAGAATTGCAGGTTTAAAAGCATGGCAGATAGATTTAGCAAGACATTATGATGAATTGCTGGCAGAAGGGCAACCTATAAGCTCATTGGCATCCGAAGTCATAGAATTTAAAGTGAAAGCATCCGAAACAGCAGATTTTGCTGCACGAATTGCGATGGATGTAGCGGGCGGTTATGGCTATATTGAAGGACCTTTTGAACGGCTTTACCGCGATGCCCGGGCAGGAATCCCGATGGCTCCATCTAATAATATCGCCCGCGACCAAGTGGCAAAAATTTTATTAGAATTGCCGTTGAATCTTTGGAATGAGAATGAAAGAAAATAAACCAAACCAGCAATGCATTTTTATTTGGAGTCTGAAATCTGTAAGAACTTTACTGCCTATTTAGGATAATGATGAATGGATGAATCGGTAGGTCAATTGTCTGTAACGCTGTTAGAATAATTATGAATTAATGAATAAATGACCAATTGCTCAAAAAATCTGTTGTTTTTTACAATGTTTTAAAGACTTATTTTGCCAAACTTTAAAAACTCTAGATATAACCATTTCGATGAACTATATGAATAAGCCTCACACTTCTTTTTTATAGTAGGTGTGAGGTTTTATTTTGTGAAAAATAGAGGACATTCGCAATTTTAAGTGGCTGATCATTTACAAGGGAAGTAGACGAGAGTTTTGCCTGTCAGGGAAGCGTATAACAAACAACATTTCAACTTTAAAACAGAAGAAGCATTGGAAAACTGAAAGCGCGAGACTTAAAAGTGTTTTTTCAACGTTTATGGGAAAAGACAGATTTTCACGTTAGACTTCAATGAACCAAAAAAAATCACAAAGCATTTTTCACCGTGAGAAGTTGTGCGGCAGGCAAATTCCTTGTAATACCATTGAACAGTTTTTTACAATCCTTATAAGGAGAGTTTAAAAGGAGTTGAAAAAATGACGAATTCTCAGAAAAAAAGACTGGAAGAGATTGAATTCTCAGTTTTGGATTTGGCTCCTGTTTTATTAGGGAAAACGCCGGCTGACACATTCAAAAACAGTTTAGACCTTGCGCAAAATGTTGAACGATTTGGATATAAACGTTATTGGCTTGCAGAGCACCATAATATGGAGGGCATCGCAAGCTCAGCTACTTCTGTATTAATAGGTTATATTGCAGGAGGTACGAAAACGATTCGTGTAGGATCTGGAGGCGTCATGCTTCCGAACCATGCTCCTCTTGTGATTGCTGAACAATTCGGGACATTAGAGTCGTTGTATCCAGGTCGAATTGATTTAGGGATAGGACGTGCTCCTGGAACAGATCAGGTGACATCCATGGCATTGCGAAGAAATTTACATGGGTCAGTATCAGAATTTCCAAACGACGTCCAAGAACTCATCAATTATTTTGCTCCGAAAGAGAAGCGGAAAGGATATGTACGCGCAGTTCCTGGTGAGGGATTAAATGTTCCTGTTTGGCTGCTTGGATCAAGTACGTATAGCGCTCAGCTTGCAGCAAAGCTTGGACTTCCTTTTGGGTTTGCAAGCCATTTTGCACCGAATCACTTATATGAAGCACTGAAAATATATCGTGACCAGTTCCAGCCGTCAGAACATTTGAAGGAGCCGTATGCGTTGGCGTGTGTGAATGTCGTGGCAGCAGATACCGATGAAGAGGCGAAGTATCTTGCAACCAGCTTGTATCAAATGTTTTTGGGCGTGATCCGAGGAACTTCTAGATTGTTGCAGCCTCCTGTTGAAAGCATGGATGGAGAATGGAATGAATTTGAAAAAGAAGCGGTACGCCATCAGCTTTATTTTTCGTTTGTTGGATCTAAGCAAACAATAAAAGAGAAGCTTCAAAAATTTTTGGATGACACTCAGGTAGACGAAATAATGGTTGTTTCATATATATACGACCATTCGGCTCGCGTGCATTCGTACCGTATTTTATCTGAGATAAAGAATGAAATGTAGTTCTTTTATTTTAAATATGTTATTTTCGGCAACTATCAATACTGTTTAACTTTTTCAGTTCGGGAAGAGATCTGAGAGCGGCAGACTCCTTTTTCAGAAATGTTATTTATGCTGTCATAAAAGCAACGATGTTTATGAATTGCGGATTCTCGAAACAGGCTATCAGCTTTGCTGACAGCTTGCTATTATTTCTCTGATAGCAGATATTTGATGTAGTTATAACTTTTCTGAAATGGGCTGCCCGATGAGTTCCTAAAATGAAGGATTTTGGAGCAATACTACTGTGAAGGACAAAAAAATCCTGTCCTTCATAGAGGCATGAAGTCAACTAGAAGCAATTGTATGTGCTGAATGTCTGTCATAAAACTTTTGAAGAACGAATTCAGAAAGAGAGCATAAGAAAAGTCCTTCATAGACTTCTGAAGGATATAAACAAGATAGAAAAAATGACCTGTCCGATAAGTTCCTAAAATGAAGGGGCTCCAAAAAGTCAGTTAATCCTGACTTTTTGGACAGCCCCGCAACATTTTTTATATGATGCGATTTTAAGAGAATTGCTGAAACTAGGCAAAAAAAGATGCCATTTCAGGGAATATTCCAATTCTAATAGCCTTATAAAATAACAGTAAACGCTTACAAAACAGGAGGTTCAAAATATTTTTTTCAAAACGTTGTTGTTTTTTAAACGACGGCATGTTTCTTTATTATTGATTGAATGTTAGTTCTTAACTTTTGGGGCTGCCGGCTGACTTACTTTCTCAAATGTGATCAGTGCGTTCCAGCTGCCGGAAGATTGGCCGTCTGCCCAATATTTCGGTTGGTCATCGTCTTCAAGCATGCTTAATAGCATGGCGAGATGTCTTCCTCCTGATTCTACCTTTGCCAGACGGGCGTATTGAGGAAGCATTTGATAGGCTGCATCATATTCTTTGTTTAATATATAACTAATGAATTGTTTATCTAGTGCATGTTCTGAAGCGGTCGGTTTATTGTGTCTGCCGCGGACTAAATTGTGGGAAAGTGCGCCGCTTGAAACAAATACAATTTTCTTTTCGCTTTCTTTTAATACTTTTGCAATCAGCTGTCCCCATTTATACGTTTCATCTAAAGTGGCAGCCATCGTCACGGACAAATTCACAACAGGTATGTCTTCATTCGGCACAAGGTATCTAAGAGGCACAACCGTTCCGTAATCCCAAACATAGTAAGGGTCGTCTATTCCTACAACTTGCAGTCCAGCATCTTGACCGATTTTTACTAGTTCATCACCAAGCTGTTTATCTCCGGGATATTCATATGGAACATCACGAATTAAATCAGGACATTCAAAAGCGGTTAAAATGCCCTTATGGACAGGAGTGCAATCAACATAATGGAAAAAAGTCGACGGCCAATGGCAGGAAACAAGAACGATGGCATCCGGTTTTAAATCATAAATTGTCTTTGACATCTTTTGCATTTCAATGGCCATATTCTTTTGAAAGTCGGGGACTTGGTCAAAATGGCACATGCTTGGCACATGAGGCGCTAACATAGCCAGCTCAATCGTCATCGCTACTTCTCCTCCTTTAAAATTATTTTCTTACTTCAGATGCGGGTTTGCCCGCAATTCCCCAATGGGTTTTTGGCACCTCTGTCACTAAAACGCGGATGTTTTCTTTTGGTGAATCGAGCGTTTCCGATACAGTATTTGTTACATTTTGAATTAACTCCTTTATTTTCTCTGGCGGCCTGCCCTCCATGATTTGAATAGTAACAAAAGGCATGTCATCCCTCCTATCAGGTAAGAAATTTTTTTCTTTCGCTATTTAAACAACATGGAAGCTTACTTCGCCCAATCCGTCAAATTTTCCTGTGACATAGTCGCCTTTGTTTATCAAGACGGCGCTCGTGATTCCTCCTGTTAGAATGACATCACCTGCACGCAGCTTTTGTCCTTTTCGTGATAACATATTGGCAAGCAGAGCGACGGAATGGGCAGGATGGCCAAGCACAGCGGCTCCGGCTCCTAACTCTTTTATTTCGCCGTTTATGGAAAGAGTCGATCCAACTAAATCAAGTTCTAATCCTTCCGGCTTTTTCAAAGACGTTCCGAATACAACCCGGGATGTTGACGCATTGTCAGCGATTACATCAGGAAGCGTAAAATCAAAATTTTCATATCGGCTGTCGATGATCTCAAGAGCCGGCATCACGTATTCTGTTTTCGCAAGCACCTGTGCACCATTGACACCAGGTCCTTCAATATCTTCTTTTAATACAAAAGCGATTTCCGCCTCCACTTTTGGGTGGATTAAGTCATGAAAAGGCAATGCTCCGCCGTTATTGATCACCATATAATCGAATACATAGCCGTAAATAGGCTCATTGACCTTCATTTGCTTCATCTTAGCAAAACTTGTCAAACCCATTTTTGGACCGATGATACGGTGACCTTCATTTATTTTCATATTGACAATCTCTTGTTGAATGGCGTAGGCTTCTTCGACGGACAAATCCGGTTTTAATGAGGCCGTTACCTTTTTTACTTCACGTTTTTCCTTTTCCGCTGTTACTAAGTAGTCAGCAATTTTTTTTATATCTGCGCCAGCCATTTGCTGCATCCTCCTTAAGTATGTGCCGTTTGTTTTTGTTTTGAAATTTCAGCAGCTACATCAATAATCATATCCTCTTGACCGCCAACAACCTTTCTTTTGCCAAGCTCAACTAATATGTCGCGCGAATCAATTCCGAATTTTTTGCCGGCAGCTTGTGCATGCAACAGGAAGCTTGAATATACTCCAGCATATCCGAGTATTAGTCCATCTTTTGTAATTTCTTGCGGCTTTTCCAAAATGGGGGCTACTATGTTTTCGGCTACGTCCATAATTTTGTATAAATCGATTCCGGTGTTGATTCCTAAACGGTTGAGCACCGCGATTAATACTTCCGTTTGAGTGTTGCCTGCACCGGCGCCTAAGCAGCGGATGCTTCCGTCAATCCGCGTCGCTCCTTCTTCAATGGCTGCTAATGTATTGGCCATTGCTAGGGAAAGATTGTTATGGCCATGGAATCCGATTTCAATTGACAAGCTGTTTTTTAAAGCTTGAATCCTTTCTTTTACTTCATGCGGCAGAAAAGCGCCAGCTGAATCGACAACGTATACAACATCAGCTCCATAGCTCTCCATAAGCTTTGCTTGCTCAACCAGTTTTTCTGTTGGAACCATATGGGCCATCATCAAAAAACCGACAGTTTCCAATCCTAATTCTTTTGCGAAAGCAATATGCTGTGCTGAAATATCCGCTTCTGTTACATGAGTGGCGATTCTCGCCATTTTTACCCCCAGCTGTGCAGCTTGTTTTAATTCTTTCATTGTCCCGATTCCCGGCAAAAGCAAAACAGCAATTTTGGCATTCGTGACAGTAGATACAGCGGCTTCGATCAATTCCATTTCATTTGTTAAAGAAAGTCCGTATTGCAGAGATGAGCCACCTAAACCGTCTCCGTGCGAAACTTCAATATAAGGTACATTGGCATCATCCAACCCTTTTGCGACGGCTACGACTTGATCCACAGTATATTGATGTCGAATCGCGTGGCTGCCGTCTCTTAAAGCGACTTCAGTAATCAGTATGTTACGTTCTCCCACGATATTCACTCCTTCCTTAAACATTCACTTTAGAAGTAATATTTTTCGCCCATTCCTCCGCCACTTTCACTGCTGCGGCTGTCATGATATCCAAATTGCCTGAATAAGTCGGCAAATAGTCTCCAGCGCCTTCCACTTCAATAAAAACTGTTATTTTATTTCCGTCAAAGAGAGGTTCTTGTCTTAAGCGATAGCCCGGTACATAAGATTGGACTACTTCCACCATATCTTTGACGGATTGAGTAATCTTTTTTTGATCGACAAAATCATTTTCTACAAGGCAATATATCGTATCTCTCATCATAATCGGCGGTTCAGCAGGGTTTAAAATAATGATAGCCTTCCCTTTTTTAGCGCCGCCGATTTCCTCGATTCCGCGCGCTGTCGTTTCGGTAAACTCGTCAATATTTGCTCTAGTTCCGGCACCGGCGCTTTTGCTTGAAATCGTTGCCACAATTTCTGCATATTTGACAGGCTGAACTTTGTTGATGGCATGAACGATCGGAATCGTCGCTTGGCCTCCGCATGTAATTAAATTAATGTTGTCGGCATCCAAATGTTTATCAATATTTACAGGAGGTATGACAGACGGACCGACGGCAGCAGGTGTTAAGTCAAGAACTTTTTTCCCTGCTTGCTTCAGCAATTTTGCATGGCGTATATGAGCTTTTGCGGAGGTGGCATCAAATAGAATATCCGCTAGATCGGGATTTTCTAAAAAACCTTTAATGCCGGTATCAATCGTGTAATATCCGAAATCTTTTGCTTTTTTTAATCCGTCCGATGAGGGGTCAATTCCGATGACCGTTGTAAGCTCCAACACATCTGATCGACGGATTTTGTACATTAAATCTGTTCCGATGTTGCCGGACCCTAAAATTCCAACCTTTACTTTATTCATAAAATTCTCCTTTCAATCTATTATTCTGTAAATGATACAGTTACATGCCCGAGATGAGCGAACCGCGCCGTAAAGACGTCTCCAGCTTGTGCATCAGCGGCTCTGGATAGAGCGCCTGATAAAATGATTTCTCCGGGACGTAAAGAAATATCAAAATCAGCCAGCCTGTTGGCGAGCCATGCGACACAGTTTGCCGGATTGCCTAATGCTGCTGCGCCGACACCGGTATTGACTAGTTCCCCGTTTTTTGTCAAGCTCATTCCAATTAATTCAGCTATGAAGAGTAAATTTATCAATTTCTGGTAGTATTGTGGAAATACGACTTATTCACAATTGGTAAAATTTTCCAGTTAAATTTATTTACAAAAAGGGTCAAAAAGAACCAATTTTGCTTATTTTTTTAAAAAATGTGGATAACTTATTTTTGTTTGTTGTGGATAACTTTTTTTCTTTGCCAAACATCACATCCTTTGGTACAATTAATTCGCTAGGTAAACCTAATTTGCATAGGTTTTCCCAGTTGTGCGATATCCTCGTCTGTTAGTGTTTGCCCACGGAAGGCTTCTAACAATCGCGAGGATATTTCTTTTATCGTTTTCTTCATGCTTCTCAATATTTTTGACCCATGCTCATGTAACACCATGATAATCTCTGTAATTTGGGTTAATAGGTAGTGATTTTTCATGGCATTGTAATCTTGGCTGCTTGCGTGTTCAATGTGGTAGCGCAGGTTTTTTTGTCTGTTAAACCCCTCATTCTCTATTCTCCAGCGGCTTCTGCCAGCGTTCATCAGTTTCTTTGCATTGTTTTTTGTGATTTTTATATCTGTGATAAAGGTAAATTTTTGTTTTCTTTTTTCATCTTCTAATTCGCATTCGAAAACATTCACCCCAAAGCCTCTGTAATCAATATCGTTCACCCAGGTGATTTCCCCTCGCTGTTCGCTTTCACGTATCTTTACCACATTGGCTTTCTTGCCTTCCTCCTCTTCCATATTTTTTAACGCTTGAAACTCATCGGTGATGCTTTTAATACGATCTTCCTTAAAACGGAATAAGTAGTTCCAATTATTCGCCTTGCATTGTTTAAATACATTTTCGCAGGCATAAAGACTATCGGCAATCAGACAGATAGGCAGTTTTTTAAAGGTGTCTTTCAGTCTAGCAGTCAGTCGATAAAAAGCATTCAACTCACAATCTTGCTTTTCCACGTCCTCTGATTCATTTTCAATAAACTCGGAGGCCACACTTAGTACCATATTTCCCACAATTAACTTGGCTTCCAAGACATGATGCATGTAGATGGTCTTTATTTTTTCTTCACCCGTTTCCTTGTCTATGTATTTGCGCTCCCGTTTCAGGCAGTGTTCACAATGTTTTTTGTCAAAAGTAAAAATACCGGTCCCATCTATGGCAATACCCCAGTATTTCCCGTTGATACGATAGGATTCAAAACACCTCTTTTTGAATAATTTCTTGATCATATCGATTCGGATCCTTTCAAGTTCTGCCGGGTTCACTCGTGCCAAAAAATCATTGATTGTGTCATAATGGGGCAGTTCTTCCAAATCTTCATTCCCCAACAATTTCCCCAAATTTTTAATGCACTCTTCCTTATTAAATTCGTTTGTCATTTCGCGCATACTTTTTAAGTTGCATGCATTTTTCAAAATAACCATCATCAAAAGGACTTCCGTGTCATAGGTGATATAGCTTTGGTGCCTTGGATCATCAACATCTTTAAGTAATTTGTTCAAATTTTTAAAAAAGTGATTTTGCGTTTTTAGCAACTCGAATAAATAATTTACCTCTTTTTCCATTTCACGCTTTTCTTTCCTCGTTACCATAAAAAAATCCCCCCAAATGCCAATATATTAGGTTTTTTATATACCCTTATTATCACATATTTGGCAAAGTTTGGGTGGAATTATCTCGAAGAATTTTTACTCTTCAGGGCTGCAATTAATTCGAGATCAACATTTTCTATTTTTTCCGGTTTTCCTCCCAATAAGAAATATCCGGATGAAGCGTTGTCGGCAATGGTGTCAGCCAGCTTGATTTTCCAATCTTTAATGCGGCTGTCGACAATTTCTAATGCCGGAACAATATAGTCAGTTGCTAAGATCACGTCTAAAGCGGTTACGTTTGGACCTTTAAGCTCCTTTTTTAAAATGAAGGCAATTTCAGCTTCTACTCGCGGCTGCAAAACTTTTTTCATGGAAATGCTTCCGCCGTTTTCAACGACCATGTAATCTAATAAATGTCCATAGTCCGGTTCATCGACTCCAAGCAGCTTTTGCATTGCTAAAGATGTTAAACCGATTTTTTTTCCGACAATTTTTTGACCTTGATCGACCTTTCTTTTTATATTTTCCAGTTGTATAAGATAAGCTTCTTCGGCAGTCAGATTCGGATCAACGGAAGTAAGAGGATCTGTCGCCCTGTTTAAAGCTTCAGCTTCCTGCAGTTGATTGGCAAAGTTGGCAATTTTCGTTGTTAACATTTTTTCCTTCCTTTCTCATTCAGACAGAATGATTTGGTAAGCAGGCTATTTTAACATACTCCTTATGTTTCAACGGCACCTTAAATTATAGCTTTATCGTTATGTTTGAAAGCTCTGTATAAAAATCTAAGCTGTGCATGCCGCCCGTTCTGCCAATTCCGCTGTGCTTCATTCCTCCAAACGGCGTTCGTAAATCACGCAGGAACCAGGTGTTGACCCAAATGATGCCTGCTTCAATTTGATGTGCCACCCTGTGTGCACGCCGTAAATTATTTGTCCAAATAGTTGCGCTTAATCCGTAATGTGTATCATTGGCTTGGGCTATAACTTCCTCCTCCATGTCAAACGGAGAGACAGTTACAACTGGGCCGAATATTTCTTCCCGTACGCAGCGGGAATTTCGATCCAAACCAGTTATGATTGTAGGTTCGAGATAATAACCCTTATCTAATCCGTCTGGACGCTTTCCGCCTGTTAAAATTTCTGCCCCATCTTGCTTGGCTATGTCGATGTAGCTGTTGACGCGTTCGTAATGTTCCTTGCTTACGAGTGCGCCGACATCTGTGCCATTTTCAAATGGATCGCCAATCTTTAATTCTTTTGTTTTCTTTACAAATTTTTCTAAAAACTCTTCATAAGCTGGGCGCTCTACATAAATTCTTGAACCGCAAAGACAAACTTCGCCTTGGTTAATAAAGCTTGATTTGATGGTAGTTTCAATGACTTCATCTAAATCTGAATCGGCAAAAATAATGTTTGGATTCTTGCCGCCCAATTCATATGAAAGTTTTTTCAAGGAATTAGATGCTGCTTTCATAATGGCTGCTCCTGTACCCGGTTCACCGATAAAGGAAATGGCGTCAATGTCAGGATGTTCGGCAATTGCTGCCCCAGCGGAGTTTGGACCGAAGCCATGAACAAGGTTGACAACTCCGTCCGGAACACCGGCCTCTTTGCAAATTTCCATTAATGCAGTAGCGGTTAAAGGAGTCCACTCTGCAGGTTTAATAACAGCTGTGTTGCCCATTCCTAAACATGGAGCCAGCTTCCAAGTCAATAATAAAAGAGGTAAATTCCAAGGCTTGATAATTCCCACTACTCCGACTGGGCGCCTGTGTGCATAATGAATGGCCTGATCATCTTGCTGATAAGCTTCATTCGTAATCGAAATGATGTAGTCAGCGAAGAAGTGGAAGTTATAGGCAGCACGGGGAATGTCAATTTTTTTTGCAAGAGATAGCGGTTTTCCTGTATCCAATGATTCCAATCGTGCCAGCTCATCCTGTCTTTCTTGGATTAAATCGCCAATGCGCCGCAAAATTTTTGAACGCTCCGTTAATGTTATGTTTTTCCAAGGGCCGTTCAAAGCCCTTTTGGCAGCGGAAACGGCATAGTCGACTTCTTTTTTTCCTCCTTCAGCGACTGTTCCGATTACTTCCTCAGTTGCAGGATTAATATTGTCAAAGGTCCTTTTGTTATCGGATTCAACAAATTGTCCGTTAATAAAATGCAAGCAGTTAATCGTTCCGTTTGAGTTGATTGGCATGATTCACCCTCCCGAATATCATCATAAATTTCAACTGTGACTTTAATGGTAGTTTCCCTATGTTGCACTTTCAACTTCTAAATTGCTATATATGCAACAAATATAAAAATTTTTAAAAATATCGAAATATTTAATTTTTTACTTTTCAGTTGTTCATATATTTGATATATTCTCGTATAAAGAAAATTGATGTAGAGGGGGAGGGTGTACATTGAATGGAAAAGACGAGAAAAATCAGCTTTCTTCCATCAAAAATGCGCTGAAAATATTGAAAAGCTTTACAATGGAAGAGCCAGAAAAAAAAATAAGCGATTTATCCAATTCTCTAGGATTAAATAAAAGCACAGTCAGCAGGACAATGAAGACGTTGGCAAGTGAAGGATTTGTTTATAAAGATTCAGAAACGAAGAAATACAGATTGGGATTATCCATTTTATCTTTAAGCGGCGTGCTATTCAGCAATATGGATATTTACAGAGAATCGCAGCCTGTACTAAATAAACTGGTCGAAGCAACCGGTGAAACTGCCCATATTTCTGTATTGGACAATTTAGAAGTTGTTTATTTGCAAAAAGTAGAGTGCAATCACCCCGTAAGATTTTTAACCCATATCGGGAGACGCAATCCGCCTTATTGCACGAGCTCTGGAAAAGTTTTAATTGCATTTTCGGAAAATGAAACGGTCGAAAAAATTATATCTAAAGGGTTAAAGCGTTTTGCTAAAAATACGATTACGGATCCTGAGAAGCTGAGAGATCATTTAAAAAAAGTAAGGGAGAATGGGTATGCCGTTAGCATTGAAGAATTGTCCGAGGGAGTTAATTCCATTGCCGCCCCGATTTATGATTATACCGGAAAGGTTATTGCAGCACTTTCTGTAGTCGGTCCAAAACAACGAATCAATTCTTACAAGCTTAAAGCGATGGCGAAACAAGTGATCGCAGCCAGCAAGGAAATTTCTGAAAGAATGGGGTATTTGAATTTTTCTTAATTTGGTGGGAGAGTGGAGAGATGTATGATTTTCATACACATTTCATCCCTGAAGGCGTGATGGAATGGGTAAAAGAACATAAAGAAACTATTCATGCTGAATGGGTGAAAAAAGAAAAGGATAAGGAAGAGTTTTTGATTGTTAATCAAAAATGGGGATTTGAATTAAAAAAATCTTTTTTAGATTTAACCCTTTTTTTAAACGAACAATTGAAAGCGGGAGTTCATCATTCCGTCATTTCACCGATACCGCAGCTTTTTATGTACGAGTTTCCGGAAGAAATCACTGCTGAACTATCCGGCGTGTATAATGATTCATTAGCGCGGCTTGTGCAATCGTTCCCGGAAAAATTGTCTGCGCTGGCAACGGTTCCGTTAAATAACCCGGATAAAGCTGCACAAATCTTGACAGATGCGATGGGAAAAGGGTTAAAAGGAGCCATTATCGGTCCTGGGGCAGCTAATCATATGCTGTCAGATGAATTTTTTATCCCATTTTTTGAAGAAGCCGATCGGTTGAAAGCGATTGTTTTCATTCATCCGTTATTGAGCGAAGATCCTCGCTTGAAAAGAAGAATGATGCCAAATTTAATCGGTGTTCCGTGGGAAACAACGATTTGTGCTACAGATCTTTTATTAAGCGGATTGATTGATCGATTTCCAAATGTGAAAATATTATTTGCCCATGGCGGAGGATTTTTGCCTTACCAAATCGGCAGAATAGAAAAAGGATACGAAGAATGGGAAGCGGTTTCAAAAAATTTAACATCCTCTCCGAAAGAATACTTAAAGCGTTTTTGGTATGACAATGTTTTGTGGGAGCAAGCAAGCATTGACTATTTAGTGCGAATAGTGGGAGAAGATCGAGTAGTGCCTGGCTCCGATTTTCCGTTCGACCTTTCTGTCTGGCCTCCAAATGAAAAGCATTGCAAAGGGGCAAGTTCATTAATAGATTTTTAAAAGCTTTTCGTCTTTTAAGCCAGCAGGCTGGACAATCAATCGCTAAATGATTTATCTTTTGAATCATCGTTCCGGTTTTTGTTAGCAAAACGTTATTTCACGAACGGGCCCAGCATCATGAAAACGGAAATGTCGTTGTATTATATGGCAGCAGAAAAGCATAAAAGCAGTCTAGACTTGCGGACTGCTTTTATGCCGTTGTGTGCTGAACAGGCAGTAAAGGTGCTATCTCGTCTATTATTTTTTGATCAGCAATGACAGTATAATTTCCGATCGTTTGTATAGCTCCGCCCGCTTCGCACACAAGCAGCTGTCCAGCAGCAATATCATAAAAATTAGGCTTATAGTAGACTGCGATATCAAGTTTGCCGCAAGCAATGTAGGCTAAAGTGACAGCAGCTGTTCCGATCATTCTGACTCGGTAAACGTCGTTTACAATGTTTTCAAGCAATGAAATGCGCTCTTTATTCGTTTGTTTATTGGCGTCCTTTGCAAAATCGCCAATGGAAATAAAAGCTTCCGCCAGGCTGGCATTTCGAATGTTTATAGCATTTCCATTTAAATAGGCTCCTTCTCCCTTTGCTGCCCAATACGTTTCCCCAAAAGCAGGCAATGATATAGCAGAGACGACTGGATCATTTTGATAGGTTAGGGCGATGGAAACTCCGTAAAGCGGAACGCCGAAGCTGTAGTTGATGGTCCCGTCAATAGGGTCAATCACCCATTCAAATTCATCCTTTCCCCCAATGCTGCCGGCTTCCTCACTGAATATGCGGTGATCAGGATATGTCTCCTGAATGCGATCAATGATCAGCTTTTCAGCTTTCAAATCCATTTCAGTCACAAAATCTTTTGCTGACTTTAATGTTTGCTGCCCAGCTTTTCCTGCATACGGCCGAATCAATTCACCGGCCTCTTTAGCTAACTTTATCGCAAAAGGCAAATATTGCTTATACATTGCGTTCCTCCTTCGGAAAAATGAATCACGGATTGATTGCTATTAATTAATCATAATATATTTCAAGAAATTTAGGAATAGATGGAATGTTAACACACACTTGCTTTAGAAGTGTAATGAAACGTTTCCACATGAGAAATGAAATGCCTTGGATAAGAAAAATCATCTTACATCTTGCATTGAACGCTTTTCTCTTCATATCTTACGGTGTTTTACATGTTCGATGGTGCAGCAGCTTGACGATTTAATGACAGAATATTATAATTTTAATAAAATTGGACTGCCCAACAGCCCAAAAAATGAAAGGAACATGTTTATGAAATCCAATATATTTAATGAGCTCACCAATACGAGAGTTTACGAAAAAATTGTTGATCAAATTAAGCAACTGATAGAAGAAGGAAAACTAAAACCAAATGACCGCCTGCCTCCGGAGCGTGAATTGGCGAAAATTCTCGGGTGCAGCAGGACTTCTTTGCGGGAAGCATGCAGAGTTTTAGAATCGGAAGGAATCATTATTTCAAAACCAGGCGGCGGACGGTTCGTTCAAAAAGTCGATCAAAGCTTGATTCTGAAATATCAGATCAACCCTATTGATGTACTCGAAAAAACAACAGTGATTCAATTTTTGGAGGCCCGGGAAGCATTGGAGCCAAAAATTGCTGAAATAGCATGCGAAAGGGCAACGAAAGAAGATATAGAAAAGATGGAAAAGGCATTGAAATTAATGGAAGAAAAGTTAAAAAATCCGGAAGAGGAAATAGATGCAGACAGCAACTTTCATTTATCTCTCGCCCAAGCGACACATAATTTTGTGTTCATCTCATTTATGGATACGAATTTGAATTTATACCGCCAAGTGCGAAAGCAAACGTTGCAGTCGCAAGCGCGTTATTCTGAATCTTTTTTTGAACATGAAGCGATTTTGGAAGCCGTGAAACAGAAAGATAAAGCAAAAGCATCGGAAGCGATGAAAGTCCATTTAAGCAATTTGCGAAGCAATGTATTAGGCATGCTGCCAGAGAAAAATTAATGTTTTGGAGGGGGATACGATGGAAAAAGGAAAATATGGTCCGTTAACAGGAGTAAATATTTTGGATATATCGACTATGATCGCTGCTCCTTTTGGGGCAACACTGTTAGCTGACCTTGGCGCCGAAGTGACGAAAATTGAATTGCCCAATAAAGGTGATACTTTGCGGACTGTAGGCCCTTGGAAGGGGAATGAGCCGCTCAGATGGCCAGGGCTTGCCCGCAACAAAAAATCAGTTACTTTAGATATACGGAAAGAAGAAGGAAAAGAAATTTTAAAAAAACTTATAAAAAATACGGATATTTTAATTGAAAACTTTCGCCCCGGTACTCTTGAAAAGTGGGGGCTAGGGTATGAAGAATTGAAAAAAGCAAATCCTAAATTGATTATGGTTCGAATCTCCGGCTACGGTCAAACAGGACCGTATCGCGAAAAAGCCGGGTTCGGAACTCCGTGCACCGCTTTCAGCGGCCATACTTATATCCAAGGGTATCCGGACAGACCGCCTGTCAGTCCATCTTATTCATTGCTTGATTATATCACTGGTGTATATACTGCATTTGCTGCGGTCAGTGCATTATATTACCGTGATAAAACTGATGATCCAGAAGGGCAAGTAGTCGAAATGGGATTATATGAATCGATTTTCCGAATGCTCGAATTTTTAGTAGCTGAATATGACCAAAACGGTATAGTAAGAGAAAGAACACCCGGGTTGGCCGGACATTCAAGTCCAGCAGGAACATATGAAACGAAGGATGGAAAATATGTTGTTCTTGTTTGCAGTACTGATTCAACTTTTAATCGGCTTGCAGAAGCAATGGAACGAACAGATATGCTTGAGGATGAACGTTATTATACAAATTCACAACGTTTAAAACATGACGATGAAGTACAAAAGATTGTCTCTGACTGGATACGCCAGTTTACGCTGAAGGAGCTGCAGGAAAAATTGGATTTGTACGGTGTGCCTGTCAGTCCGATTTTAAGTATTAAAGATATTTTTGAAAATGAACATTATCAAGCTAGGAAAAACATAGTAGAAGTTGAGCATCCTCGGCTTGGAAAAGTAAAAGTGCCGGGCGTCGTTCCTAATTTTTCAAAAACTCCTGGAACCATTCGTTACCGCGCTCCTGAGCTTGGAGAGCATAATGAAGAAATATTAGGCGGAAAATTAGGGTTATCAAAACAGGAGCTTGCCGAGTTAAAAGAGAAAGGAGTCATTTAAATGAGTGATGTCATGTTTCCTGCAAGGGTCATCATTTGCGAAGTTGCGCCGCGCGACGGGTTTCAATCAGAGGATCAATGGATTCCGACTGAACAAAAAATAAAAATTATCCGTGCGCTTGCGAACACAGGAGTTCAATCGATAGAAGTGACATCGTTCGTTCATCCAAAAGCAATTCCGCAGTTGAAAGACGCCGAGGAAGTTGTGAAAGGGATAGAAGATTTAACGCATATTAAATTTCGGGCTTTAGTGCCAAATGTAAAAGGGGCCCAAAGAGCAATTGCGGCTGGAATAAAGAAATTGAAGCTTATGCTCTCGGCAACAGATTCGCATAGTTTATCAAATGCAAACTGCCTTGTGGAAGAAGCGCAAAGAGGATTTGAACCTATTGTCGATTTGGCGCAAAAACATAATGTTGAAGTAGGAGGATCAATTTCCGTTGCATTTGGATGTCCATACGAAGGAAAAGTGCCTTTAGAAAAAATAGTAACAATTGTAGATCGATATAAGAAAATGGGGATAACTGAAGTTTCGCTTGCTGACACGACAGGAATGGCTAATCCAAAACAAGTCTATCAATATCTTGGCGTATTAAAAAAGGAATTTCCTCACATGACTTTCTCCATGCACTTCCATAATACGCGCGGAATGGCGTTGGCGAATGTGGTTGCCGCTTTGCTGCAAGGTGTCATCCATTTTGACAGTTCTGTCGCAGGTCTCGGCGGATGCCCATATGCACCAGGAGCAACGGGTAACATTGCAACAGAGGATTTAGTTCATTCACTAGAAGAGATGGGGATTGAGACTGGAATTCATTTAGATCGCATAATTGACGTTGCAAAAGATGTAAGAAACATGCTCGGTCATGATGGAGGAAGCTACATGCTTCAGGCAGGACCTTGTTCGAAATTGAGTCCAAAACCAACTGCTCAGGAAAAATTAGAAAAGTAAAATGATTGGTATGGAAAACATGTTTTTAGATCGATCTAATAAGATCGATCAATTTTTTGCCGTCAAAAAAAGAGCCAGTTGAAATGCGTAAACCCAATCTGTTAGGCATGAATAAAGAGTCGTAGCAGGGCAGAAAAGTGACAGGAGCTAAAGGTGGTTGTTGAAAACGAAAGAGCAAGAAACTCGAATGGTGAATTGGAAAACTCTGGCGATGACTCATTCGCTGTATCAAGGAGAACGTGGAATTCTGGGCAAGATCCCTGCCGCAACGTTCCTTGACAACATGATCATTTGTCCGGGAAGACGACCGACAGGAAGACTTGCCGGATTTACCTGCCACGTCAAGCCATCAGATCCATGTTTCTATCAAAGAGGGAAATTTACAAAAAAATTTGGACTTAACCGATTGTTACATTACCGATTGTTACATTATATGTTATCGAAGGCTTTCCACATAAAAATCCCTTCCATGAGCTTTCTTTTTTCGGTCAACTATAAAGGGTATCATATCATTCGTGCGGTGGTTCAGTTTTTTATTGTGTAGTAGACATAGTATGATGATCATTGCTTTCTTACAACTTTATATTCGGCGGATCATTTCCCTTATAAAAGAAAGGATTAAGATATAACATGTGTCAACAGATTGCCGGGAATAGATTCCAATTCATCGGTGGAGGTGGACAAGAGATGCTGATGAAAAATAATTTTTACTATATATGTAAGAAACTAGTGAAAATTCATTTCTTCTTTTGTCTCTAAATAAAGTGCAGTTATAAATTTTTTTATGCTCAATCGGCATTTTGTTGTCTTTTCTCCATTTTTTAGTTCCTCCATTCGTTGGCGGATTTCTTCAAAATCAAATAAACGAGGGGCGTAATGTTCGAAATTAGGATTTGTATAATCAGTTAATCCAATTGAAGCTAAATTGGTGAATGTTTGTAAAACTATTCGGCGAATACGCTGTTCCATGGCACGCAATTCCTTTTGTAGAGATTCTTCATCAAAATGATTGCCAGATTGCAGCAAAATTTGTTTGTATAAGTCTTTTAATTGAGGAAGGTCGTGTATATTTTTTCCATTCTGTTCTCGAGCCTCTAGCCATTTTATTACTGCTAATATGTCAGAAGTTCCCGTCTCGCCAGCAATGCCTAAAGTGAGAAGGAGATGGCAAGCTTTTTCCTCAATCGAATGCTTTGCAGAATATGTAGAAGCTTTTAAAAATGTTTGCTGATCTTTATCTTTATCATCCATTACTTCTAATAAATTGCGAATAGATATAAGTGAAGAAGATAAGGCAAGATGGTTGGCAACTCGTTTTAAAACGGAAACAACTTCGTATTTGTTAATAGGTTTTTGAATGTATGTGTCGACACCCTGCAAGTATGCTTCACCGACCATTTCTTTATTTTCAACTTGAGAAATCATAATAAAGGGACCGGTGAATCCTTCGCTTCTCAATTTTTTCATTGTTTGAATGCCGTCTAGTCGAGGCATCAATAGATCAATTAGAATAACATCCACATTTTTGAGTTGATCGATTGAAACATTAATCCCATCATCTGCTTGTCCGATAACTTTTCCAAGCCCGCTGTCTGTTATTATTTTTTCCAACATTCTTCTAACAACAGGATCGTCTTCAATTAGGAAGAAGCGAAGGTACATCATGTTCCCCCCTTTCTTTATTATGGAATACCTATGTAAGCGTTTTAAACAGCTGATCTTTTGGTATCGTTACTATAAATTGAGTAGGTGGTCCTTTTTCATTTGATAATTGTATTGAACCATTTAAATTTTGTACAATTTTTTGGGCGTGTGTCAAACCGATTCCTGTTGATGGATTCCCGTTTTTGTCAAATTTTGTTGTAAATCCGGGTTCAAAAATCCAGTCTTGATCTTCCTCGGATATACCAATACCGGAGTCGGTTACGAAAAATTTTATGTTATGATTATCTTCCACTACACGCAGTTCAACCCAACCTGAATGATGTATTGCTTCGACTGCGTTTGAAACAAGGTTGTTTAATACAGATAGAAGAGCATATACATGGTTAGTACATGAGTCAATATCACATTTTTTTTGGAATTGAATTGGCTTTTCTAAAGCTTCTGCATATTTTTGATTAGTTTTAATAACTAAATCGCAAATATCTGTAATGGAAATATGAAGGTTTAGTTGCTCTTGACTCATTAGTTTAGATAATCCTGCCAAAATCTTTTGTGAATCTTTTTTCACTTCATGAACATGTTCAGCAATATAAAGGGCTGTACTTGCCTCTTTATTTTCTAATTCCATTAAACGCATATATAGTTGATAGCTTTTTCTAGTAATATCTTCTAGATGGCTCATTGATTTCCGCAAAAAAAATGTTTCTTCATAAAGGCTTGTATTGATCATAACGAGACGTTCGAGTTCATGTTGTCGCGCTTCGCTTATGGCTTTTAATTGAGAAAAATTTAAAATATTGTAAAGCCCTACTGCGCAAAAACTTCTTAAAATCCCAAATAAAAGTAGCATCCAAATAGTTTCTAACGTGAGGGTAAATTGTTCTTGTATTAGTATGCGAAAAGATAATTCCACCATATTAGATGAAAAATCAATGCATGCTCCAATGATTCCTACACGAATGGGAGTTTTTAAATATTTTTGAATTTTTGTAACATAAACGAGTAAAGTAAAATTAAAATAGTAAAAGGCAGCGGGTAAATGGATAAAGAAACTGTCGATCCAAAAGACTCGCCCTAATATAAGATCGATCATCATCCGAAACAGCAAAACAAAAATGCCAGTACTAAATCCAGTTACAAGGATAGGAGCAGATCGAAAAGATAGTAATCCAAAGAAGAAAATTGCACTTCCTAATGAAAATCGAAAAAAATTATCAAAAGGATTGATTTTCATTTCTCCCAGAAGTGCAGTAGTGAAAACAAGGACAACAAGTGTCCAAAGGCGGTTATTCATCGCATTCTCCCTCATAGACAATTATAATACCATTATGGCCAGAAACCTACGAAACGTCTATTTAGATATATTTGTTTTCCAACCGTCTTGAAACTAATGATAATAAATAATTTACAGTAAAATACATGAGAGCAACTAAAATAAAGATCGGAATGACATAGTTGATATTTTTGCCATTAATGATTTGTGCATGATTCATTAATTCTGGTAAAGAGATCACGACAGCAAAAGAAGTATCCTTTAGTAGTGAAATGAATTGACTGACAATTGGCGGAACCATCCGGCGTAAAGCTTGCGGCAGTATAATATACCATAAAGTTTGCAAATAATTTAATCCAGAAGAACGAGCAGCTTCTATTTGACCTTTTTCAATGGAATTTAATCCACTTCGAACAATTTCTGACAACATAGTAGATTCAAAAACTACTAATGCTAAAATGGCAGCGGCCATTTTATCTAATTTTAACCCTATTTCTGGAAGAGCAAAAAACGTAAAGAAAATAATTAATAATAACGGTAAGTTTCGAATCGTTTCCACCCAAACGGCCAGTAGGTGACTAATGACCGGAACTTTTGTGTAACGCAATACACCGATCATGATGCCGAATATAAAACTAAGGGAAATGGATATAAAAGCAACAAGTAGGGTGACAGAAAATCCTTTCAAAAGAAATATGATATGACTGGGTGAATAAGCACCAATAAAATCCATTTTGTTTTCCCCTCCCTCTATAATTTCTCCCAATTCTTTAACACCTATAGATTCTTAACCTCATGTTAGTGGATACAAATTGAATTTATTCAATATATTTACATGGTAGAGGGCTATCCTCTTTATCTATTTTTTGCTAGTCTGCGTTCAAGAAAACTGACACTTAAGCTTAAAGGAATAGTTAACAGCAAGTAAAACATAGCAACAAAAATATATACATCAAATGTTACGAATGTTTCAGAAGATATTAAATCACCGAAATACATGAGATCTAAGCCAGCAATTACACCGAGTACAGACGAGTTTTTCACAAGATTAAGAAATTGATTTCCTAATGGAGGGATAACAATTTTAATTGCTTGTGGCAAAATAATATACCACATCGTTTGTACGTATGTTAAACCGGAAGAACGGGCAGCTTCCATTTGACCTTTCGGTACTGCTTGAATACCTGCACGTATCGACTCGGCGATAAATGCGGCTGTATAAGTTGTAAGACCTAGTGTTCCTGCCAAAAAAGAATTAATGCGTAACCCCAAAGCGGAAGGAGCGAAAAAGAATACAAATACTATTAACATCAACGGGATGTTTCGGATAAATTCCACGTACATCGTGCCAAGCCAATTGAGTGGTCGAAAGGGAGCTATACGGAAAATAGCGATAATTGTTCCTACAACTAAGCTTGCAATCATAGCGAATACACTAGCTTTTATTGTATAAAAAAAGCCTTCTATATACATATCCCAATGATCAATGAGTATGGAAAAATTCAACAAATATAATCACTCCTTTCAGGAAGAAACAGATGAGGGTGAAAAACCGCTCATCTGTTTATCAAATTATTTTTCATTTTTTGGTACGTCTCCGATCCATTTCTCATAAATTTTGTCATATTCACCGTTTTCTTTAATTTCTTTTAAATATTCATTAATTGTATTTACAAATTCTGTATCACCTTTGCGGACAGCAATTCCATAAGGTTCTTCTGTAAATGTTTCATCAACGACTCGGAAATTAGGATCTTGCTTTGCCATTCCTAGTAATAAAGCATTATCTGTTGTCAAAGCATCTCCTTGACCAGCTTTTAAAGCAGTAAAGGCTTCAGCATAATTTTCAAATTCTAATACAGTTGCTTCTGGTGCTTTTTCACGAATATTTTGAGCGGAAGTAGATCCTTTTGCCGTTAAAACGGTTACACCTTTTTTGACGTCAGAAATACCGTTGATTTTGCTGTCTTTCTTCACAAGTAAAGATTGTCCGGCCATAAAATAAACATCTGAAAAATCTACTTCTTTTTTGCGCTCTTCCGATATAGTCATTGTGGCAATGATACAGTCGATATCGCCATTGTTTAAAAGAGGAATTCGGGTTTTAGAAGTTACTTCTTTCAGTTCGATTTTATTTTCATCTCCTAATATTTTTTTAGCTAAACCTTTAGCAATATCGATATCAAACCCTTCCACCTTTCCGGTTTTAGGATCTTTAAGTCCGAAAAGATTTAAATCATATTTTACGCCGACAATCAATTTGTCCCTTTCTTTTATTTTTTCTAACGTATTTTGATTGTCGGAAGAATTTTCTGTTTTTTCTTGTTCTGCAGTAGTATTAGTAGTAGTTTTTCCGCCGCAGGCTGACAAAATAGATATACATAAAATAGAAATTAAAGAAATGGAAAGTATTTTCTTACAGAATGATCGAAAGCTCATATATAACATCCCCCTTCATATTTAATGATTTAATATTCTGTTTAGGAAATTTTTTGCTCTTTCTTCTTTTGGATTGGAGAAAAATTCTTCAGGTGTTGAAACCTCTAATATTTTCCCTTGATCAATAAACACAATTCGGTCTGCAACTTCTCGGGCAAAACCCATTTCGTGTGTTACAACCACCATGGTCATCCCTTCTTTCGCCAGCTTTTTCATGACGTCTAACACTTCTCCGATTGTTTCTGGATCCAGTGCAGAAGTTGGTTCATCAAACAACATGATTTTTGGTTTCATTGCAAGACCACGGGCAATTGCAACACGCTGTTGTTGTCCTCCGGATAGAGAGGATGGATAGGAATTTGCCTTATCAGGTATTCCTACTTTTTCTAAATAGTACATTGCAGTTCTTTCAGCCTCTTCTTTTGCAATTCCTAGCACTTTTATAGGAGCCAACGTAATGTTTTGTAGGACGGTTTTGTGAGGATAAAGATGAAAATGTTGAAATACCATCCCGATGTTGCGGCGTAATTTATTTATATCTGTTTTTTTGTCATGAACTTTTACATTATCTACTATTAATTCTCCACTAGAAATTGTTTCAAGCCTGTTAATACAACGAACGAGTGTACTTTTCCCGGATCCTGAAGGACCGATAATGACGACAACTTCCCCTTGTTTAATATGCAGATTGATATTTTGCAGAACATGGAATTTTCCGTAATGTTTATTTACTTCATGGAAAATGATCATTAATCAACCCCCTCCTTTCTATATGTAAATAATTTTTAAAATATTTAACAAATTTTAAATTAATATTAAATTAAATCTACGAAAATCTACAAAAAATTACAAAAACCAAATAAAAAACCTTGTCATATTTTTTTACAAAAGTAGAGAATGGTATAAATGGGTATACTGTTAAAAAATTTTATGTAATGCGGGGCAGATACAATATTTCTGAATGAGTTTGGAATTGATAGGGAACCGATTTCCTTTGCAGGAGACTGTCTAGAAAGTCAAATTCCAAAAATATTAACGTTTTAACCCATAAAAAAGAGGCATCAATAAGCAGTAAACACAATTAATCTGCCATATATGATTAATTGTTATGTTCTTCGAATTTTCGCTGGAGGGCTTCCTGCGCTTCTGCAAATCTTCGTAACTTTTCGTTCTGCTAAAAGTTTGAAAGGTCAAATATAATGCTTTTTCAGCGGATTCTTAACTGCTTAAACTGTTCATCGGCTTTAGACGTTTCCGAATCTCCTTGATCGCTCGTTGGATGGTATTTATCGTGTACATCACACTTCGATTACTGCTTAGGTTCATGAAGGCGAGACTCAAGATCGGGCTTCTCTTTTAAAATTTACTCAATTATTCCGATGCAAACTGCCGAAACAACTTCCATGCGTTTTCTTTACCCGGAGATCGATTAGACTGATGCCCTTTTGGTGCTAAGAACGAAACTCGGAATTTCAAACGCGAATTTCCCTTTTATAAACATTATACGGGCTCGCTTTAGGAAGCGATCATCAAGACACGGGAAATTAGCATGTGGATGGAAAGTCCCTATTCTCCTGACGATCAGTTGTATGACCAGAAAGAGAGGACATCAAAAATGGAGCAACCGTCCACTATCCAAGCGTTATGCTGTTTTATATTTGGACTACGACGGTTGAAAAAAGTCATTTATGTAGTGTTAGGAGTAAACGAAAAAGGATATCGCAAAATTTTGGATTTTTTCGTAGGTGGACAAAATTCTGTAAAACCTTTACACAAGAGGTGTCAAGAAGTGCTTTAAGCGTATTCGATGATTGCCAGGACTGGAGGAGCGCTTTATCCGAAAGGCGACGTACAGCGTTGTGTCGTTCACATTGTCTGTCATACTCTTAGCCGTGTAAATTAGAAATAAAAAAGGATCTGGAGATGAAAGTATATGGATTTCGTTACATATGGGATGTGTCCACCTGTTCGATTTGATCTCATCCAGCAATCAGTTCTAATTTTTTTTGATTTATCACATCATTGTGATTTAGAAAAAATGAAAGCATTTATGAAATCCTAAAAAAATGATCGCAACAAACATAAATGCTTTATCAATAATATGAAACCGATCGGCTTTTAGGACCACTTCTTCCCGTATAGATTTGGACGGCGCTTTTTAAGCAAATCGACTTGTGCTTTCTTCTTCTAAATTTTTAAATTGCATGTGTTTTCATACTTCCCGCCGATCGTAAAAACGCATCAAAAAGCCTCTACATTTTTTCATTTCTTAAATTTTGCGTATGCCGCTTAATTCCAAAGTGTTCATGAAGTTGCCGATAAGGGAGCCTCCTTTCATTTCAAACGAACGATTCACGCTTCAGATCTTCTGAATATGAGTTACATGTTTGATTTTTCACCATAAAAAAATCCCCTCTCCGGCAGACTCCTAAGAACACTTTTTTTACTTTCCACCTGGAGGGGATAAAACCACACAGAACCTTCTTTTTTCCCATCCAATGGATCAATGAAAATGATTATGAAAGGAAACGGACAGCGGAATTTGATCTTGGTGTTAACGCTGCTTGTTCAGTGCCGTTCTAAGATTGGCCAACTCGTTTTCAATTTCCGTAAGCTGCTGTTCCGCTTTTTCTATATTTCCTCCGACTGATTCAAGCTTTTCGATGTCCCCTTGAATGCGGATATAGTCAGATTTTAATTCGGCGATTCTTTGTTCAATTTCTTGTTTTGTCATCCAATATTCACTCCAATGTATCTGATTTCCTTTTTACCATTTTATCATGAATGTCGGAATGACACCTTACACGATATGAGTGATTCCAACTAAAAATGTATGAGAAGTAACTATTATTTATGAAAGAGTCGAAAATATAATTATTTTTTCCGAAATAAAATAAGGAGAATTTTTGCGCCGTCTCTTTTAAGGGGTTTTTGGAAAAGGAGTAGGAAAAGGAGAATGAAAAATGTTTTGGTGCTGATGGAAAAAAATTTTGACCGAATCTACAAAAACTTTAACGATTTGTGCACAATGTTTGAAGAAAATCATCATTTAGACTACCAATCTTTTGAAACATATCAACAATTACGGAGAAAATTAATAGAAGATGTAAAAGCTCTTGAATATTTTATTGTTGGAACAATGAAATCTAAAGAAAAATAACTTTTCAATTAATAAAGGCTGCTTTGTTGATTTCGTTGCAAAAGATATATGATTTATGAAAAGATAAGTAAAAAAAGAAAAAGAGGAGGCAGGATGAAAAAAATTATAGCGGAAGCATTAAGGGCTGCTGGAGATTTTGGAGTAATCGAAAACATTCGGAAAGTAAGCGGAGGTGATATTAACGAAAGCTATTTTGTACAGACAGAAAACCAAACGTATTTTTTAAAGTACAATTTAGAAGCTCCCGAAGATTTTTTCCGTCTGGAAGCGGAAGGGCTTCAACTGATTAGGGATACTAACACCGTGCGCGTACCGAAGGTGTTTGCTTACTCCGAGAATTCCAACGAGGGATTTTTGATCATGGAATGGGTGAACGGTAATAAAGATGATAATACAGAAAAGCTGTTAGGCCAAAAGCTGGCAGCTTTACACAAAAGCCATTTTGTATATCACGGATATTCGAAAAATACATATATTGGAACGCTGCCTCAAAGAAACCGCCTTATGTCATCTTGGCTTGAATACTATCGGGACTACCGTTTAAGCGGACAAATGGAAATAGGAATCAAGAAAAATTATATACGTGGTGAACGTGGAAAAAGATTGGAAACTCTCCTTAATCGCTTGCATGAATGGATTCCAGCAAACGTGGAGGCTTCTCTTTTACACGGCGATTTATGGGGAGGGAATTGGATAGTTGGACCGAATGGGGAACCATTTTTAATTGATCCGTCCGTAATGTATGGAGATCGCCATTTTGAAATTGCCTTTACCGAATTATTTGGCGGCTTTTCCCAAGATTTTTACCGCTCATATGAAGAATATTACCCTCTTTCCGAAAGATATGAGGAAATCAAGCCTTTGTACCAGCTTTATTATTTGCTTGTCCATCTGAATTTGTTTGGGGAATCATATGGTGGAGCAGTAGACCGCATATTAAAAATGTATGTTTAAAAAAGATGAGGACTGAGAACCGTTAGTTTTTTCGGTTTAGACAACTGTTTCCCTTCGTTTTAAAGAGCTTGCAGCTCCCTAATTGTGCAAACGATCAAATGTTTTCTTCCAGAAAGAAAAGGATAGTTGTCGTCCCTCCCCGAAATTCTTATTTAAAAGCCCGCTCTTCTCAAATAAATTTATAAACGAACGTTTTCATTTTCTAATTCAACTGTAATGTCAAAGCTTCGCTGCCCGGCGCATTCGGTTTATTAGCTGAAAGAGGTTGGAATACTGAACTCAGCATCAAAATGCAAGGACTTGAAGCTGACAGCATTTCTATATTGAAGACAAATGAAACAGGCTTAATAGCTTGCTTGGTCCATTTTGTCTTGGTTGATTCGATTTATCTGAAAAATTCCGCCTCTAAACGCCGATGAAGGCAGCCGAATTGCGAGACTGCTGATTTTGGCAATCATATTTATTGTTAAACAAACGTTTGATTAGTAATATAGGTAATTGATAATAATATATGAAGCAAATAAATGTTTCCACAAAATTTTTTATGATAATCTAAAATAAAGGAGTTGATCACATGGCAAAAGTAGCTACTCTTATTACAGACTTGTTCGAAGACAGTGAGTTCACAAGTCCTGCAGAAACATTTCAATCAGCAGGTCATGAAGTGGTCACAATTGAAAAAGAAGCTGGCAAAAAAGTTAAAGGAAAAAAAGGTGAAGCGGAAGTTAAAATTGACTATTCGATTGATGATGTAAAACCGGACGATTTTGATGCACTTCTTTTGCCGGGAGGTTTCTCGCCGGACATTTTGCGTGCGGATGACCGTTTTGTTTCTTTTGTAAAAGCTATGATGGATGCGAAAAAACCGGTATTTGCTATTTGTCATGGACCTCAGCTGCTAATTTCGGCAAAAGCATTGGAAGGTCGGGATGCAACTGGCTATAAATCAATTCGCGTAGATATGGAGTATGCAGGCGCCAACTATCATGACGAAGAAGTTGTCGTGTGCCAAAACCAATTGGTTACAAGCCGCACACCTGCTGACTTAGAAGCATTTAATAGAGAATCATTGAAGCTTTTGGATAAAGTATCAAAGTAAGCGGAGAGAAATTCAAAATTTTTTGCTGAGTGATTTTGGCAAAAACAAACTTCATATATGGCAAAAAACCTGCCTGTTTATGTTTGAACAGGCAGGTTTTTATCATGCAGCAAGACTTTATTATAGAACATCTTTCATCAAACGTTTAATCATAGGTGCCATGAAGAATAAAATAAGGCCAAGAATAATTGAAATCATGCCGATAATGCCAAAATAAACAATTTCTGTTTCAACTGTGTAGTATTTTACAAGCTGGGCATTAATGGCTTGAGCGGCTGCACTAGTTAAAAACCATAGGCTCATTGTTTGCGCTGAAAAAGCCGCTGGAGCAAGCTTTGTAGTTGCTGAAAGTCCTACTGGGGACAAGCACAGCTCTCCGATTACAACAAGGAAGAAGCTAAGTACGAGCCATAAAGGGCTAACTAATGACTCAGTACCGTTTACATAAGCAGGAATGATCATAACTAGAAATGATAGACCGCCAAAAATAAGTCCGAATGCAAACTTGCTCGGTGTTGATGGCTGACGCTTTCCAAGCTTCACCCAAAACCATGCAAAAACCGGCGCCAAAAAGATGATAAATAAAGGGTTCAATGATTGAAACCATGATGAGTGCAGTTCAAGTCCTGCATAGGATAATTGGGTGCGCTTATCTGCATAAGTGGCCAAAATAATAGCCCCTTGTTCTTGAATAGCCCAAAAAACTACTGCGGCAATAAAGAGCGGAATGTAAGCAATTACACGCGAACGCTCCACTTCTGTTGTTTTAGGACTCCGGTACATAAATATAAAATAACATGCAGGTATTACAATTCCGAGGATGCTGACAATCATAGTAAAGCTATTTATAGTCAAAAGTCCTGCAGGGATGGTGACAGCTAAAAAGGCGATAATTACTAAAGCGCCGATGCCGAAAATAGTGAATACTTTTTTTCGTTCTTCCGGTTGTAACGGGTTAGGCACCTGTGTTCCGGCGAGACCAAGGTTTTTCTTTTTTGTCAGGACAAATGTCAAAAGCCCGAAAAACATACCAATAGCAGCAAGAGCAAAGCCAAGATGAAAATTATATCCTTGTCCTAAAGTTCCAACAATAATGGGAGCTAAAAATCCACCTAAATTAATACCCATGTAAAAAATACTAAACCCTGAATCGCGGCGGGCATCGTTATCTGCATAAAGATCGCCGACAACACTTGATACATTCGGCTTTAAAAGTCCAGTACCAAGAACAATCAGCGTCATGGAAATGAATAAAGCTTCAATATTTCCAGGGAAGGATAAGACGATATGGCCGAGCATGATTAAAATTCCGCCGTAAAAAACAGTTTTGCTTGTCCCTAACAGGCGGTCTGCAATCCATCCTCCAATCGTTCCCGACATATACACAAGAGAACCGTAGATCGCCATAATCGATGCAGCGGTAGCTTCATCTATTCCCAAACCACCTTTAGAAACTTCATAATACATATAACCTGTGGTGCTAGATAAAGATCACAGGATATAAAAATAGCCCTTGCATGGAAAATTCCTTTAAAATGAAAGTGCTACCAAACATTTAAAAGGAGAAGTCCCATGCAAGAGCACTTTCATTTTACAACAGACGAAGCGAAAATTCAAAAACAATATGCAGCGATTTTGTTCTTTGTATCTGGACAATTGTCTTTGATTCAGATGTATTTACAACGCCGAAATCACCATTTGTTGAAGCAAGAAGATGAAGTCATCATCGCCGTCCATGTTCTTGGAAAGTTGTTAGGTTTTACATCCGAACGAGCTTGGCACCGATTTGTGATCGGAAACTTATTTTCGAAAGATTTATTTCCTGAACGTTCTCGATATAACCGCCGTTGTCGAAATCTTGGCTTTGCCGTCAAATGGATACGATATCAACTAGCCAAACGTGGGCAACATCACGCTTATGCGGTAGTGGATAGCTTACCTATTGAACTCTGCCACCACGCACGAATGTATCGCGTCAAACGGTTTCAAGGAATCGCAGATATCGGGTATTGTGCATCCAAAAAGATGGCTTACTATGGGTTTAAGCTTCATCTCCAGATCACTGACCAAGCGCTTCCGATGGGATATGTCGTCACCGAAGCATCCTGTCACGACCGGACAGCTGCGGAAACCGTGATGGCCCAACTTCCTCATCCGTATACACTTGGTGACAAAGGATATGTGAGCCAAGACTTGCAAAAGAAGCTGTATGATGAATACAAGATCACTTTTTGGACGCCCGTTCGGAAAAACCAGAAAATCCATCAATCGAAAGCATGGAAACGATGGATGAAACGAAAACGCAAAATCGTCGAAACCGCGTTCTCGGTTTTAGTGGATTCATTTCGGATCACGAAAATTCGCGCCAATTCGATCTCTGGATTTGAAACGGCGCTTGATGCCATTTTGTTGGCCTATTCGCTCGTTGTTCTTGGGCTAGTTGAGCGTTGACGCTCAACTAGCACCATGGGTTAATACATATAATAAAGAAGTATTGCTCTCATTCCGTAATAGGAAAAACGTTCCCAAAACTCCGTAAAAAACAGCGTAAATAATCCTTTTGGATGTCCGAAAAAACCTTTTTGCGGAAGGCTTTGGACAATCTGCTCCTTTGTTATCATAAAAAATAAACCTCCATTATTTTTATATAATTTTTAAGATGTTTTGAATTGTCCAAAAATAAAAAAATAACCGTACCACCGCTCTTTAAATAATATTTTAATATAATTAAAACGTCAACTATTAAAGGTATAAAATTATATATATATAATATTTAAAACAGTTGTAAGTTAGGGAATTTTTAAAAAAAGGGGAGGATACAATATGAAATTGGTGATTGGCAAAAGAAAAAATCGGTTCCCATATAGGTTAAACCGATTTTATCCATGGTCATATTGATTATATTAACGTTAAGATTTCTTTCTATTTATTTCCTCTGCTATCAATTGATACGATTTTGTGCGTTCTTCATAGCTTCCAGTTATTGTTATGATCATCATTTCATCTGCTTCATACCAATTTTTTAATTCATATAAACGGTGAACGACAAATTTTGGATCGCCAATGATCATATTCTTTTGAAACTGTTGAAACTCATCTGAATTCAGCAATTGCTGCTTTGCTTCTTCTTTTAAAGGAAAATCAAGTGTTTTTCCTTTATGATGCTGAAGATTCCATAAAAAGCTGCTGAAGGTGATTTGCTCCGCTTTTTCGTTAGTTTCAGCGCATATTGCCGAGACTGTGACAATTGTCTTTGGCTGCTGCTTTCTTTTTTTCTGAAATTGGTTTTTATATGTTTGAATAATTTGCCGCCCGTCTTCATTGCTCATAAATTGGCCAAATGCATAGGAAATGCCGTTTTCAGCTGCTAAAAAGGCGCTCTTTATGCTTGTGCCAAGGATCCAAGGTTCAGGAGGAATATTTGGCAAAGGAGAGGCTGAGATGCTCGAAAATAATTCATTTTTTGGATAGTCATTATATAAAAAATGAAGCAGCTCTTGAACGGTTTTCGGCATGTTTTTTACATTTTCGAGATAATTGCCGGATAACGCAATGCTTGATTGAGCGTCTCCTCCGGGGGCGCGCCCGATCCCAAGATCAATGCGGTTAGGAAATAATGTTGCCAGCATATTAAACATTTCCGCAACTTTATACGGCTTATAGTGGGGGAGAAGCGTTGCGCCTGACCCGATGCGAATCGATTTTGTTTTTGCCCCTATAACTGGGAGCATAATTTCTGGAGCGGAGCAGGCAAGTCCAGAAAGATTGTGATGCTCCGCAATCCAGTAGCGGGTATAGCCTAGTTTTTCCGCCAATACGGCCAGTTGAATGGATTGCTCCAACGCCTCTTTTGCTGTTGAGTTGTTCAAAATCGGTGCTTGGTCTAAAATGCTAACCTGCATTATTCGCCAACCTTTCTTCGTATATTAAAAATTTTTTAATGCTTCGCGAATCGGGGTGTTTCCTGAGACAAGATCAAATGAGCGGCGAAAAGTGTTTTTCTCCGTTATTGATGCAAAAATAACCGAAGCCACATCTTCTCTTGGAATGGCGGCTCTTTCAAGATTTTCGGCAATTTTTATTTCTCCGGTTCCTTTCTCATCCAATAGCGCCCCCGGCCGGACAATTGTATAGTTTAAACGGCTTTGGACAAGGAAACGGTCGGCATAATGCTTGGCAACATAATAATGTTTAATCTTTTCGTTCCAATTTTGTCTATTATGGGCTTGCAGAGCGCTGACCATTATAAACCGTTGAACGCCTGCCTTTTCTGCTGCTTCAATTGTTTTTACGGCACCGTCTAGATCGACTAAAAGAGTTTTATCTGCACCTGTATGTCCGCCTGAACCAGCGGTAAAGACGATCCCTTCCGCACCTTTGATCGCCTCGGCGATCTGATCGACTGTGCCTTCCAAATCAGCTAAAACCGTCTTGACTCCGATCGAGTCAAAATATTCTTTTTGGTTTTCGTTGCGAATCATTGCTTTCACTGTGTGCTCGTTGCTTTCTTTTAATAACTGAACAAGAATTTTTCCGATTTTTCCATTGGCGCCAACTACAACAATTTCCATAAACGGACTCTCCTTTCAAACATCGTTTATTAACATTATTCCAGAAGCTGTCTGTTTTCTCAAATGATCGATACATGGTATGTGGTTGATTTTCCCATCGATGGGGATTAGTATATTAATAATTGACTTTTAAGATGTTCAAGGGGGTAAAGGAGGGGTGAGTATGGAACGCTATACGGTAAGGGCAGAAAAAGAAATTTCTATTAAAAAAATGCTCTTGATAGTTGGAATCATCTTTGCTGCTTTTAATTTGCGTCCTGCTATTACTTCGGTCGGACCGCTCATCGGTTATATTCGTGAAGATCTCGGAATCTCCAACGGGGTTGCGGGTTTACTAACGACTATCCCGTTAATCGTTTTTGCGGTTCTTTCGCCATTAGCTCCGAAATTTGCAAGCCGATATGGAAATGAAACGGCGATTTTTGCTGGGTTAGTCGTGCTTCTTGCAGGAATGATTATTCGAACATTCGGAGCGATGATCGGTCTGCTTTTAGGAACTGTATTGATTGGAGTAGGCATTGCCATTGGAAATGTGCTTCTTCCGGGTATTGTAAAAGAACGGTTCCCGGATAAAATCGGACTGATGACAAGCGTTTATTCAACAGCTATGGGTATGCTTGCAGGGATCGCTTCCGGTTTAGCAATTCCGTTGTCGGAAGGATTAAAATTTGGATGGAAAAATGCCTTATTATTTTGGGCAATTTTAGCAATTGTGGCGATATGTTTATGGTTTCCATTAATTAGTGGAAAACAGAGATCCGCGAAACCGCCAATTGAACATATTTCAAATGGTTTTTTGCTCCGGTCGCCGCTGGCATGGCAAGTCACATTTTTTATGGGTCTTCAATCGTTCTTATTTTATAGTATGGTTGCATGGCTTCCTGAAATTTTGCAGGCGGACGGATTAAGTGCTTCAACAGCTGGTTGGATGCTGTTTCTTGTGCAAATTGCTGGCTTGCCGGCAACATTTGTCGCTCCGGCACTGTCGGACAAATATGCAGATCAAAGGCGAATTGTAGCGGTTTTAGGAGCTATTTATTTAGCAGGTCTCGTTGGATTATTGTATGGCGGGCCTCTTTTACTGATTGTCTTTTGGATTATTTTAATCGGTATTGGACAAGGGGCAAGCATTGGGCTCGTATTAGCGCTATTTGGTTTAAGAACAAGAAGCTCCGAGCAAGCTTCCGCTTTATCGGGAATGGCGCAATCAATTGGTTATTTGCTTGCTGCTTTTGGGCCCATTTTAATTGGCGTTTTGTATGACAAAACTCATTCGTGGGTGGTGCCCATTTTATTGTTTATTGCTGTCTGTGTTTTGATGATCATTGCTGGATTGAATGCCGGACGAAATAAGTATGTGTAAAAAGAAACTAAATAAAAAGCCGGGGCAGTTCAAAGTCGTTTTTTCGGCTTATTGACTGCCCCTTTTAATGTTTTAGAAACGTTGATATATCGGTGTTTATGATTGTTTGTTTTCAATGGGGAATTGACTTTTTGGACAACCCCAAGCTTTTTATTGTATTTGGAAGGTTCCATTTGATAAATGAATGTTCACATCGGCGATGGATGCAATGTTTAAGAAGGGCTGTCAAGAAAGTCAGTGAAAAACGATTTTCTTGACAGCACCATTCCAGCTTGTTGATAGTGATTAATAATATTGATTATTCTTCCTCATAATTAACACCTATTGTAACCTCTTTATTTTCAATTGAAAAGTTTACATTCCATCTAGGATGTATTTTAACTTTATTATCTTCATCAAGTTCTAGGACCCCGTGTATTTCATCATTATTTTTAGAAATGAAAATAACTTGCTTTGTTTCTTCATTTACATAAACATTAATTGATTCATGATAATTAAGTGTAAAACCGTTAAAAGTCATTTTCTTCATAAACTAAATCTACTCCTATTCTTTATTTGGATAACACTTTCCCATTTTTATCTAAAGAAGCTATTCTTTTTCCATCTTTCTTTAATTTCCATACACGTCCACCATGTCCTGCTGTATCTTTTTCTACTGACCACTTCCCATTTTTAAAAGTACCAGAATTTTAGTTAGAGGTGTATTCCCGTGTTTATCTTTAAAAGAACCTAATTTCACTTTTCCGTTTGAATCTAACAATGATTGTGGTATTCCATAATTAGAAGCAATTACTCTTTTAGGATCATTAAAATAGTTAGAAATAGTTTTATAGAGCCAACTTCCAGCCTTAATAGTAACCCCACCAACTACTATTGCACCAGTCGCTAGTAATGCAACTTGACCAACACCAGGAACAAAATAAATAGCAGGAGCCAATGCAAAGAAAGGTTAAATAGAAGAACCACCATTACCATCACTTAAAACAACAATCTCAGGTGATTTTAAATACTCCTCAAATTCCTCTGGACTATAAAATTTTCCATCTATCAAAACACCATCTTCCAAACTTCAAAATTAGGAATATCTTGGTTATAAATGATCTCCTCATCTTTAAATTGAGAAGCTTTTAGAGTAGATATACCTGCAGTTCCTACAGATGAAAAAATTAAAGCAAAACTAAAATACATTTCATGCGGTTCATATCAAACGTTGCCTTTCAATTTTTGGTTCTTAAAATGTTTAAACAGGTAGAGAAATCACATATCCGATAAAAAACAGCATTGTTAAAAATATTTTTGATTTTCCAACCTTTTTAGCTGTTCTATAAAATCCCCCCTTTAAACTTCCAATTTTATGTAGGTTTTTAGCGATTGGGATACATTTCCATTAATGTTATTATAGTATTATGTTGTTTTCAACCCCTCTATATAACATGAGTCAGTCAAGACTTTGTGGGAACTTTTTGATTCGCTGAAAAAAGAAGTAAGTCATAGGTTAGCGAACCATTTTTTTGAATCATCCGTAAGCGCTTTTGGACTCTCATCTCTTGCCATGACGGACGAATATGTATACCTTTTTTTACCTACCTTGAATTCAAACAGAGCATGCCTTTTTGTCATTGGCATGGTCAAACAGCTAAAACAACGGTATCTCTTCAACGGAGAACGTTTAACCTTGGAACAACTGTATCGAAAAGCGAAACGAGACATTGGCTAAAAAGAAACACTCGGCTCGATTCACGTAACCCTTCATACGGGTTTACCAGTGAAAATCGTGTTTGTGCGGAATCGAAACAACCAAAGTGAATGGCTGGCCATTTTGAGTACAGATACCACGCTGTCTAATGAAGAAATCGTTCGAATCTATGGGATGCGTTGGGACATCGAAACCTTTTTTAAATTCAGTAAATCGTTTTTACATTTAGCCAAAGAGTTTCAAGGTCGTTCCTATGACATGATGATTAGCCATACTACCATTGTCTTCACTCGGTATATCTTGATTGCTTGGCAACTTCGGAAAGAAGAGGATCCAAAGACCATGGGCAACTTATTCTTGTTTCTATGTGACGAAGTAAAAGAGATGGACTTTAAAACGGCTTTACTACAATTGATTTCTCTTTTCCAAACTTTGGATGAAGCTATTGAATGCCGGACGAAATAAGTATGTGTAAAAAAAAACTAAATAAAAAGACGGGGCAGTTCAAAGTCGTTTTTCCGGCTTATTGACTGCCCCTTTTAATGTTTTAGAAACGTTGATATATCGGTGTTTATGATTGTTTGTTTTCAATGGGGATTTGACTTTTTGGACAACCCCAAGCTTTTTATTGTATTTGGAAGGTTCCATTTGATAAATGAATGTTCACATCGGCGATGGATGCAATTGTTAAATCGTGCGTCACCATGATGACGCATTTTCCCTCTTGATGTGCTAAATCTTGAAAAATGCGGACGATTTCTTTAGATGTTTGCTCATCCAAGTTTCCTGTTGGTTCATCCGCGACAATTAACTGCGATTCGCAGCAAAGAGCGCGGGCAATGGAAACTCTTTGCTGTTGTCCTCCGCTTAGTGTCAGTACTTTTTGCTTTGCTTGGTCCTGCGAAATCCCCATTTGTTCTAATGTTTTTAGTGCAATTTGTTTATATGGCTTTTTAGAGGATTTCGTTATTTCCATTGCCGCAACGACGTTTTGCAATGCTGTCATATAAGGAAGCAAGTTGTATGATTGAAAGACGATTGAGACGTATTGATTGCGAAATTTGGAATAGCCGATTTTTTTTAAATCCTTGCCCTCGTATAAAATAGACCCTTCTTTTGGAGAATCAAGAGCACCGGCAAGAGCTAAAAATGTGGATTTTCCCGCACCGCTTGGACCAGTAATTGTGTAAAATGTACCTTTTTCAAAATCAATATTGATCTTTTTTAAGATTTCTACTTTTTTTTGATCTCTGCTATACCAATAGCTAACATCTTGAAATTTCAACAATGCACTCATTTGATCCCCTTCTTTTCTTAGTCTTGTTTAGTTAAAATCACCTTCGGATGCAGCCGCAAAACGGACAGCGATGGAATAAATGATGATAAAACGGCAATTAACATTCCGATAGACGACAGCATGCCTAAATCTTTCGGTGTTATTGCGATTTCTAAGTCATCAATTGTTTCCACGTTAGCTGCTTGCCCTCTCATTCCTACACTGCCTCCCATTCCTGGTCGAAAGGATGGAGGTGTATTCATCTGCTCTTGCTGGGCCAGCTCTTGCGCTAATAATTGATCGCTGATCTTGCCGGCCACCACATTTCCGCATGCGCTTGAAATTCCGATGGCGAGAACGGCTACAATCAATATTTCTGCGACAAATTGACCGATGAGCTTCCATCTTTTCTCCCCAAGAGAAAGAAGAACACCCATCTCGTATTTCCGTTCGCGGATTGACAGCATGACAATCAGTCCAAGAATGACAGCCCCCGAAATCGTCACTAAGTAAACGACATTTTTTGAAAATGACGCGACATTGTTGATTGGTCCGACCATTTGATTGTATAGCTGATCATTTGCATCAAGCTTGAATGTATCGAAGTCTATGCTCGAATTTTTCTTCGCTTTTTGAATAAACGAGTCTATTTCCGCGGGATCTTTCATGTAATAAACAGCGCGGTCAATGGTATTTTCATAGTCTTCACCTTTCAGTGTGTTCGCGACAGTATATGGAACGTACAATTTGTTGTAAGGGTTCATAAAAGAAAAATTCATTCCTTGATCTTGTTCGTTTGTGGTTGTCTCATAAATGCCAATGATTTTTAATTCAATCGTTTTTTCCTCTTCATTGGCACCTTTTACCGTAATCGTATCACCGACAGTTAAGTCGTTTTCATCCGCCAATGTTTTTTCGATGACCACAACATTTTTTCCTAATGATTGATCGGTAATATGTTCACCTTCTACCAATGTAGAATCTCCGTTCATAAATTCTTCGACAGCATCAGTAAAAACGACGCCTTGCAGACTGATATCAGATTGAAACATTGGATTTCCATTTTCCCCAAAGGGACCTCTGTTTTCTGTTTCCTCATCCGAATCACTTGTGTCTTCATTTTCAATTGGATCAAAGTCTTCAGCAATTCCGTTTGTCGACGAATATAAGTTATAACCTTTTACTTCTGAGTATGTAGATAATTCTTCTGCCGATTTTACCGGAATGGGTTCAAGCTGAAACCTCGTCCGTTCACCTTCCGATTGCTGCTGATTCCGCATTTTTTCCATATCCATCTGCAAGGTCACTTCTCCTCCCAGCTTTTCCTTCGCTAAATCACTGGCTTTCTTTGCTGCACTTTCGATCGCCAGACCGGAAAGGACAAGTAAGCAAATGATGGTGAAAATAAACAGTTGTAAAAGGCTTTTTCCTTTTCTAGCCCATACGCTTAACAACGACCTTTTAAAAAAATTCATCTAATCTTACCTCCTTCGTGATTGTCAACGATAAGCATATTGGAAACATATGAACAATTTATGAAAAATCTATGTTCGAAAGTTTAATTTTTTAAAAGAGAAGTTGAAGTAGTTGCTTCCCTTTCTTTACTCGTTTATCTTGAAAATAAGAGTTGTTTTAGCGGGAGGAAGAGAAATGAAAATTTTAGTGATCGAAGATAATGAAAGCGTCTGTTCGATGCTAAATATGTTTTTTATAAAGGAAGGGATTGAAGGGGAATTTGTCCATGATGGACTTGAAGGCTACCAATCCGCTAAGAGTGGCAATTGGGACTTGCTCATCATCGATTGGATGCTTCCCGGAATGGATGGAGTCACGCTTTGCAGAAAATTAAGAGAAGAGGAACACTCCGTTCCGATCATCATGCTGACCGCTAAAGACAGTGAATCCGATCAAGTGATCGGACTTGAAATGGGAGCCGATGATTATGTCACGAAACCGTTTAGCCCGATTGCACTAATGGCGAGAATAAAGGCAGTGGCGAGAAGATATAACAAGCAAGAACCTCGTCAAAAAAACATTGTGACAACCAAACACTTTAAAGTGGACAAAGATGCAAGAGAAGCGTATTTTAAAGGACAATCGATTAATAACCTAACTCCAAAAGAGTTTGACCTCCTTTATCATTTTCTCACACATCCGCGCCAAGTATTTACGAGAGAGCAGTTGCTGGAAAGTATATGGGGGTATCAATTTTACGGGGATGAAAGAACGGTTGATGTCCACATGAAAAGGCTGAGAAAGAAGCTCGGGCCTGAAGCGCAAAACTTCCTTCACACGGTTTGGGGGGTGGGATATAAATTCGACGAATCGGTGAAGCACGATGAAACTTAAATATATGTATCAGCTGCTTATTAGCCATATAGGAGTTTTAGTCATTGCATTCTTGATTTTGAGCTTTTCCTTTGCAAAATATGTTGAAAACTATGTTTATCAAAATAAAGTAGAAGAATTGATTGCCTACGGCCAAAACATTTTACATGATTATAGCCGCGATAATTGGGGCGGAAACCGGATTTTGGATCAATACCGGCAGGTGCTGAGGACACGAAATATTATGTTCAGTGTGTTTAATCAACAAGGCGAAATTTTTTATCCGGAAGCTGGCTTTTTCCCGCGGTTCACAATGTCAGAAAAAGAATGGGAGAGTTTGGAGGATGGCAAAATTGTCGTGGTCAAGCAAGATTTAAAACGGTTTGATCAGGCGGTATCCTTCGTTTCTTTGCCATTCATCGTGAACGGGGAGCTGATGGGAGGAGTTCTCCTAGTTTCGCCGATAAGCGGTTCAAGAGAGACCATCAGCGACATTAATCAGTTTTTATTTTATACAATTTTAATTTCGTTGACTGTTTCATTTTTGCTAAGCGGTCTTTTATCGAAGCTGCATGTTCGGAGAATTCAGAGGATTCGTGAAGCAACGTCAATGGTGTCATCTGGAAACTATGACGTCCAGGTGAATGCCTCCAAAATCGATGAAATTGGTGAACTGGCAAGCGACTTTAATGAAATGGTAAAAAAGCTTAAAGCTTCTCAGGAGGAAATAAACAGGCTTGAAAAAAGAAGGAGACAGTTTATTGCAGATGTTTCTCATGAGTTGAAAACTCCTCTTACAACGATCAGCGGTGTCATTGAAGGATTAAAAAGCGATATGATTCCTGAAGAAGAAAAAGAAAGAGGCATTCAATTAGTAAGCCAAGAGGCAAAAAGGCTGATTCGGCTAGTTAATGAAAATTTGGACTATGAAAAAATTCGGTCGAATCAAGTAAAGCTAAATATAGAACCTATACAGTTAATTGATGTGTTTGAAATTGTGAAGGAACAGCTTCTTTCACAAGCTGAGGAGAAAAATAACATTATGATCATTGAAGCGGATGAAAATGAAATCATTTATGCTGATTATGATCGCCTCATTCAAATTTTGATCAATATTGTTAAAAATAGCATTCAGTTTACACAAAACGGAAAAATATTTTTGCGGGGGAAACCTGGATATAAGGAAACAATCATTGAAATCGAAGATACCGGGATCGGAATGGACGAAAAAGAAATTGAAAACATTTGGCAGAGATTTTACAAAGCAGATCTGTCAAGAACAAACAATAAATACGGGGAATTCGGGTTAGGACTCTCAATTGTGAAGCAGTTAGTGCTCCTGCATCAAGGAGAAATCAACGTGACAAGTAAAAAAGGCAAAGGAACGAAATTTGAGATTAAACTGCCTGTCAAAAGCTAAAGAATCTTGTAGAAGGGATTGGATAATACATGGAGCTTGCATTTCATCGTTCGCCCAATAAATATATCGGGGGAGTATCGATCAAAGTGGAGGATCTTAAGAGATCTATTGCGTTTTACCACAATTTATTGGGGTTTAAAATATTAGAGCAAAAGGAAAATAAAGTCGTTTTTTCTGCTGATGGAAAGAAGCCGCTATTGATTGTCGAACAACCGGATAATGTCATAAGAAAACAAGTCCGGACGACAGGGTTATATCATTTTGCCATTTTATTGCCGGAAAGGAAAGATTTAGCTAATGCCCTTTATCATCTCATTCAAATGAACTATCCGCTGCAGGGTGCTTCCGATCATTTGGTCAGTGAAGCGGTCTATTTAGCAGACCCGGATGGAAACGGCATTGAAATTTATGCTGATCGAAAGTCGGCGAATGGGGAATGGAATCAAAATCAAGTTGTGATGGACACGATTCCGTTAGATATAAACGATTTATTTTCTGAAAGAGATCCAGAGGGCTGGCAAGGGATGCCTGAAGCAACCATTATTGGTCATATTCATTTGCATGTTGCCTATTTAGATGAAGCAGAACAATTTTATTGTAAAGGCCTCGGTTTTCAAATGACATCAAAATATGGATCTCATGCATTATTTATTTCTAGCGGCAAATACCATCACCATATTGCGTTAAATACTTGGAATGGTATAGGGGCTCCAAAGCCTCCTGAGAATAGTGTCGGGCTTAAATGGTTCACAATCATTTTGCCGAATAAGGAAGAAAAAGATCAGATGATCAAGAGATTAAAAGAAATAAATGCACGTATAACTGAAAAAGATGGAAAAATATACACGATCGATCCTTCCGGAAATCAAATTGAAATAACGACAGCTCATTAAAAATCGATCATGAACATGGACGCATTGGCGTCTTTTTTTTGTGCAAATTTTTCTTGCATTAAGAATAAAAAAACGAAAAATGCAAATATTAACAAGAAATAAAAATGCTGGAGTTAAGCAAAAATGAAATTCAAAAAGATGCTTTTATTTGCTGTTGTTTTGTTGTTGTTATCCGGCTGCTGGAACCGAAGAGAATTAAACACGATTGCCATTCAAGTGGGTTTAGGGATCGATAAAGAAGGAGACCAGTATGTGGTGACCTCGCAAATAGTAAACCCTAGTCAAATTGCCATGCTGATGAGTAAAGGGGATAAAACTCCTGTTATGACTTATCAAGAGAAAGGTCACACCATCATTGAAGCTATACGGCGAATGACCACTGCTGTTCCAAGGAGAATTTACTCGTCTCATTTGCGGATTTTAGTAATCGGTGAGGAATTAGCAAAAGAGGGAATTGGGGAGGTGCTTGATCTTTTGTCACGCGATCATGAAATGAGAACAGATTTTTATATAACTGTTGCAAAGGATGCCAAGGCAGGGGATATTTTAAAAGTTTTAACAGCGTTAGAAGATATCCCGGCGAACCAGCTTTTTAATTCTCTTGAATTATCAGATAAGCAATGGGCGCCGACAATATCTGTAACTCTTGATCAATTGTTATCGGATTTAAGCAGCGAAGGGATCGAAGTGAAACTGACAGGAATATCAGTAGAAGGCAATCAGCAAGTCGGTGAAACGAAAGCCAATTATGAACAAATTGACCCTGAAGCAAAATTAAAATTTAAAGGAATCGCTTTGTTTCACCAAGACCGATTAATAGGCTGGCTGGATGAACAACAGAGCAGAGGACTTCATTATATTATCGGCAAAGTACATCGGACGATCGAAGAAATTTCATGCAAGAATGACGGAAAGATAAGCATTGACATTTTTTCTGCAAAAAGCCAGCTAAAAACAAAAATGCATAAAGGCAATCCCGTTGGTGAAGTTCATATAGAGGCTCAAGGAAATGTAGCGGATGTACAATGCAAGCATCTCACAATAACAAATACAAAAACGATAAGGAAGATAGAAAAAAAGACGGAAGAAAAAATAAAACAAGAAGTTGAAAAAGTTCTTTCGAATGTTCAGCAAGATTACCGAGTCGATGCTTTCGGTTTTGGAAAAGCGTTGTATCGGGACGATTATAAAAATTGGAAAAAAATAAAAAAACATTGGAAGGAAACGTTCACTGAACTTCCAATAAAAACTACTGTTGATGTCAAAATACGAAGAACAGGCACGATCAACAATCCTCCGCTTCACAAGCTGGAGGATTGAGAGCAGGGAAATGGAAGGAATTTTATATGGAAAAAGCAAAAATCGATGGGTTACAGATGTTTTCATTTATGTTTTTGTTTCAATTTGGAAGTCTGATTGTCACAGGGCTAGGATTGGAAGTAAAGCAAAATAATTGGATCGCCGTGTTAGTTGTTTCCGGAATTAACATTCTCCTTATTTTATTGATTTACGGGCCAATTTATAATCGTTTTCCAAACCTCACCTTGACAGGAATATTTTTGGAAAACACAGGGAAAATTGTTGGTACAGTGCTTTCAATCATATATAATTTTTATTTTATCTTAATCGCCGGCTTTATATTGCGGGATACTGGGGATAACATGATTAAATATCTTTTGCCTGAAACGCCTATTGAAGTGGTTTTATTGATGGGAGTTTTACTTATTTCTTATTCATGCTTTTTAGGAATTGAAGTGTTCGCAAGAGTTGCCCAGCTGCTTTTCTTTATCATGATCACTCTAGGGATAATGGGAAATTTTTTAGTGTTTGCCTCCGGAATTGTTGATCCGATACATCTTTTGCCAATTTTAGAAGATGGCTTATTTCCTTTAATCAAAGCGGTGTTTCCGTCTATCATTTCTTATAGCGAAATGGTTGTCTTTTTCATGATACTTCCATACTTAAACAAACCTCAGAACGGTGTGCGAATTGGAACGTTATCGGTTTTATTCAGCGGTTTGGCCGTCTCATGGACTTTTGCATTAACTATTGCAGTGCTTGGGGTGTACGGAACGGAATTAGCCGATCTTCCTTTGCTTGATACAGCCCAAAAAATCAATGTCGGCGACTTTTTTCAGAGAATGGATCCGATTGTCATTTTAACTTTATTTATCGGCCTTTTCATAAAATTAAATATTTTTTTTTATGCAGGAGTTGTAGGAATGGCGGAGCTGTTTAAAAAACAAAAGCACCAGCCTTTTATACTGCCTGCAGCGATTATGATTTTTGTCATTGCAATTGTAAGTGCGGAAAATGAGATCGAGAAAAAAGAACTTTTAAAGGAAAAGCTTCCATTGTTCATTGGGCTGCCGATTTTAATTATTATTCCTTGTATATTGTTGGTGATCATAGCCATTCGCGGCAAACGGCAAAAAAGAAAGCATCTACAACCTTATTCAAAAGGATCGATGAAGGATGAATGAATTTTTGGTAATAGGTGCATTATTATTAAGTCCCCTTCTGACATATGTGATCGTGTTATTAACTATTCGCCCTCTTATTAAAAGAGCTACTTCATCGTTTACAAAAATTCTCATGGGTGATCCCTATATGGAAAATGTATGGGAAATGGTCAGTGCCTTTACGCGGATAAGTCCAAGGATTGTCGTTGAGAACAGCTTGAGGGCTGCAGAAGGGAAAATTATTGACCGCCCGTTTGGTAGCCCGCGAAAATTTCTTAATTTTGACGGGCTCGTCTTTTCACCCGCTCAACTTGCAATTTTTCCTGCAAAAGAGGACGCAAAAGTGGAAATGAAAACGGTTATTGGTCCCTTGGCCAAAAAACCTCTCACAATTGATATGCCTGTTTTGCTTGGCGGGATGGCATACGGTCTTGGCGTAAGCGAACAAGTTCGAATTGCCCAAGCCTGGGGAACGGCCGTTGTCGGAACAGCCTGTAACATTGGTGAAGGGGGATTTTTGCAAGAGGAACGTGAACGGGCAAAGCATTTGATCGTTCAATACCACACTGCGAATTGGGGGAAAAATGCAGATGTATTAAAACAGGCAGATGCTGTGGAAATCCATATTGGGCAAGGAGCTTCAGCTGCTGTCCCGGCAAGAATTTCACCTGAATTTTTGCAAGGAAAGGCCCGTGATATATTAGGTTTAAAACCGGATGAGACCGCAGTTATTCCAAGAAGATTCAATGAATGGAACAGTCCGAACGATTTAAGAAAGGTTGTAAAAGAATTAAAACAACTCACTGGAGGAGTCCCGATCGGAATCAAAATTTGTGCAAGCAACAGGCTTGAAGAAGATATTGAATACGGACTTTTGGCAGGTGTGGATTTTATTTCGATTGATGGCGGTCAGGCAGGTACAAAAGGATCGGCGCCGATCATACAAGATGATTTCGGATTGCCGACGATTTATGCATTGACTAGGGCTGTCCACTATATAACAAAGAGAGAAATGAAAGGAAAAGTGAGCTTATTGATTGGCGGCGGAATCAATACTCCCGGGGATGCATTGAAGGCTTTGGCGCTTGGAGCAGACGCTGTTTATATAGGAACTGCTGCTTTATGGGCAATGACGCATACACAGGTCGTAAAAACAATACCATTTGAGCCACCGACGGTATTGGCCTTTTATAGGGGAAGAATGGCGGATCAATTTAATAAAGAGGAGGCAGCATATTATTTATCTAATTTTTTAACGTCATTTTCGGAAGAAATACAGGTCGCTGTCAAAGGTTTAGGGAAAACAAATGTTCATGATGTGAACCAAAGTGATCTTGTCGCACTTGATGAAACAACAAGTAAAATCACAAAAGTCCCTTTAGCATTTGACCCAAATGAGACCGCTCATATGACTGGAAGCAAAAATTGATTTCGACTACTTCTTGTTTAGTACGTGGCTAAATCTTAACGCATGTTCAATTTCATCAGTCATGGCTCTAAAGAAAGCATCTCGAATCATTGGATCTTGTGTAGATAAATAATTATCGCGGTATGTCTCATATGCTTCCAATTCTTGTTCATAAGCGATCCGCAGACCTTCTTGGAAATTTCGGAATCGAGTTATTTTTGTTTGATAAACCGGTTTTTTTCCTGTTAATGTTTGATAAAGCTGCGTGAATGTTCGTAAATGTATTTTTTCGTCTTCTAGTGCATGTTCAATTGCCTGTCTCTGTTCAGAAGTTGCCGCCGCCTTTGCCAATCTTGTGTAAAAATCAATGGCACTTGCTTCAGAAGAAATTCCGTTTAAGATAGCCTTCAGTATATTGTCAATGGAGCTGTTATATCTATTTTGTCTAATGAAGCTGTGGTCGTAAACTGGATAATAGTAGTTTACATAATGTGTATTAGCATACATGCAAATATCCCACCTTTCATTTTTCTTATGTCAGTTTATTCAGATATAGAGAAAAAGTGATGAATTGGATGAAATCGAGACGTGTCGGAAACAAATTTTTGTTAAAAACTAAATTCTTATTGACTTAAAACGAAAGAGATTATATAATCATTTTCAAAATTATTTACTAAATAAATTATTTTCAGATAAGAAAAGCAAAGAAAAGGAGCAGTAAAAGAGGCCGGTGGCGCATAGAGAGCTGACCCGCAGGCTGAAAGGTCAGTCGTTCACCACTCTTTGAAGGTCACCTTGGAGCTTTGTTTTAGAAATAGCGCAAGCTAAAGTATAAAGCAACGGTTCTTCCGTTATCAAGAAAAGTCATGTACGTGACTTGCTGAGTCTGTATTTCGCGAGGAATACAGAAAAGTTGAGTGGTACCGCGAAAAACTCGCCTCAACAATCCAATATTTCTTTTTGGATTGGGGCGAGTTTTTATTTTGATAATTTCATATGAAAAAGGTGAGGAAAAGGAGCAGTAGAAGAGAGCGATGACGTATTAGAGAGCTGACCCATAGGCTGAAAGGCCAGCCGTTATCTCTCTTTGAAGATCGCCTTGGAGCCTTGTTTTAGAAATGGCTTTTTGCCAAAGTATAAAACAACGGATCTTCCGTTACGAAGAAAGTCATCTATGTGTGACTTGCTGAGTCTGTATTCTGTGAGGAATACAGAGAAGCTGGGTGGTACCGCGAAGCATCTCGCCCCAGCAATCAACCGATGTTTTATGCGTTGGTGATTGCTGGGGCATGTTTTTTTAATTGGCTATTTCGCCATGCTGCCCGCTAAAAGAAAAGCCCGATTTAGCCAATCAAGCATTCAATAAAAATTGGCAACCCAATAGGTCTAGTCAGCAGCGCACAATAAAATTAAAATAATGAGAAAGGATGGATGAACATGAATCAAGTTATTGAATTTATTAAATCGGACCGGTTAAAAGAAAAGCCTGATCTTGAATCGTTAGGATTTGGAAAACATTTTACAGACCATATGTTTATATTGGATTATAATAAGGTGCAAGGGTGGCATTCCCCTCGTATAGTGCCGTTTGAACCGTTGGTGCTCTCGCCGTCAGCAATGGTATTTCATTACGGGCAAGCAATTTTTGAAGGGCTGAAAGCTTATAAAACGAATGACGGCCGCACATTGTTATTCAGACCGGATAAAAATATAGAGCGATTGAACCGCTCTTGCGAACGAATGTGTATTCCGCCCATTGACCCTGATCTAGTATTGGAAGCCATTGTGCGGCTTGTTGAAGTGGAAAGAGATTGGATTCCAAATAAAGAAGGCACTTCTTTATATATCAGACCGTTCATCATTGCAACGGAACCATATTTAGGAGTTAGACCAGCAAGCGAATACAAGTTTATGATTATCCTGTCGCCAGTTGGAGCTTACTATTCAGGCCGTCAGCTCGTTCCTGTAAAAATTTATGTTGAAGATGAATATGTTCGCGCTGTACCGGGAGGAGTTGGTCATGTTAAAACTTCCGGAAACTATGCAGCTAGCTTATACGCCCAAAAAAAAGCGGAGGAATTAGGATACGATCAGGTGCTCTGGCTCGATGGAAAAGAAAATAAATATGTTGAAGAAGTTGGAAGCATGAACATTTTCTTCAAAATCAACGGTGAAGTGTACACGCCAAAATTAAACGGAAGCATTTTGAGCGGTATAACAAGAGACTCCGTTATCCAGCTAGTGAAAGATTGGGGAGTACCGGTGCATGAAGAACGCATTGCAATAGAAGATATCTTCAATGCCTACAAAAACGGGGAATTGGAAGAAGTTTTCGGAACAGGAACAGCAGCGGTAATTTCGCCGGTCGGGGAGCTGAAATGGAATGAGCATAAAATGCTATTGAATAATTCTGAAACAGGCGAGTTTTCTAAAAAGCTTTATGAAACGATCACGAACATTCAATACGGAAAAGCGGAAGACAAGTTCGGCTGGACGAAAGAGGTATAATTCAATTTTATATTGATTTCAAATAAAATTTATTAAGGTGCCATCCATCTTTATTTGCTTTCGAATCAGAAATATTGGCAGTGTCAAAAAATTGTTTTTAGGTAAGAATGGAACAGAATATGGAGAGGAGATAGATGATTGATTAAAGCTGTTTTTTTTGACTTAGATGATACACTTCTTTGGGATGAAAAAAGCGTCAGCGACACATTCCAATATGTTTGCACCACAGCCGAAGAACAATACGGGGTTGATTCAAAACAGCTTGAGGAAGCGGTTCGTCAAGAAGCGAGAAAATTGTATGAATCTTATGAAACATATCCATTTACAAAAATGATTGGCATCAATCCGTTTGAAGGCCTTTGGGCGAATTTTAGCGAAATCGTGCACGAACAGTTTGGGAAGCTTAATCAATTGGCGCCTGTTTACAGAAAAGATGCTTGGACGAACGGTTTGAAGGCGGTCGGTATAGATGATGCTGAATTCGGGGAAAAGCTGGCTGAGCTTTTTCATGCAGAACGGCGCAAAAGACCGCTCGTATATGAAGATACATTTGAAGTATTAGAACAGCTGAAACAAAACTATCGTTTGCTTCTTTTAACAAACGGGGATCCAAGCCTGCAAAAAGAAAAGATTGCTAGTGTTTCTGCTCTCTCATCGTATTTTGAGCATATTGTCATTTCAGGTGAGTTCGGCAAAGGTAAGCCTGATCCGTCAATTTTTGAACACGCACTAAACTTAATGGGTGTTCAAAGCAATGAAGTGGTAATGGTTGGAGACAAACTGAGCACTGACATACTTGGGGCATCACGGACAAATATCCGGTCTGTTTGGATTAATCGAAAGCAGTTGGAGCTTAGCGGAGAAGTCACTCCAGACTATGAAATCAGCCAATTAAGAGATTTATTGACGGTTTTAGAGGATTTAAAAAAGGAATAGAAATATTTTGATAGGAAAAGAATTGAGGCTGGACTGGATGAAAATACATCCGAAGTCCAGTTTTTTTAGATTCGTGCTTTTTATGAAAGGGCTGTCTTAGAAAATCAAATCGCCATTGAAAACAAAAAATCATAAACACCGATATATCAACGTTTCTAAAACATTCATGGGGGCGTCTATAAGCCGTAAAAACGACTTATTAGACACCCCCAGCGGCTTTTTCTTTATTTAAGATGCGAGCCTAAAAATTCTTTCACTTCCTCAGGTGTTTTTGCGTATGCGCTGTGCAGATGAGCGATTTTTTCGTTGTTTTTAAAAATTAAAATGCTTGGAATTCCCATTACTTGATATTTTTCAGCTAGGTCGGGGAATTGATCTTTATTGATCTCATACCATTCATATTGACCGTATTCTTCTAAAATGTCGCCGATAAACATGTCCATTCTTTTGCAATCAGGGCACCAATCGGCAAAAAACTTGATGATGGTTTCTTGATTGCTCTGAATCACTTGTTCAAACTGTTCTGCTGTCTCTATTGGCTTCATTGGATAACCCCTCCTTCCTTCGTATTTATTTTAATTCATGGTAAAGAAGAAGTGAATTTTTTTCTCCCGCAAATAAATTGTTCGGCAATGATAACAAAAACAACCTATATAATGATAAAATAAAACAGATGATTTTTTTCAAAACGGGAGGAAAAAATAAATGGCAATCAAACTGGCGCTTGTATATGGGGGCAAATCTGCCGAGCATCAAGTATCATTACAAACAGCTCGGGCAGTAATAAACGCTCTCGATAAAAATAAATTTGACATATATCCAATTTACATTACGGAGCAAGGGCAATGGGTAAAAGGAAAGCAATTGAACGGTCCAGTTGAAAGAGTAGAAGACTTGAAGTTTCTAGCGGGAAATTCCGAAGCTGGAGAAAAAGGTGAACATTTGCCGGTACCTTTCAGTCAAGAGCTATTTAACGCTCCAGGAAGCGCTGATCCAGTCCATGTCGTATTTCCGCTATTGCATGGACCGAATGGTGAAGATGGAACGATACAAGGAATGCTGGAATTGCTGAATATACCTTATGTTGGGAATGGAGTTTTGGCTTCAGCAGCAGGAATGGATAAAATCATTATGAAAAATTTATTTGCCCAAGCAGGACTTGCTCAGGCAAAGTACGTTTGGTTTACGAACAAAGACTGGGAAAAAGATAAAGAGGAGGTTTTTCAAAAAGTCGAGGAGCAGCTCGGATATCCTTGCTTTGTAAAGCCAGCCAACCTCGGTTCAAGCGTAGGTATCAGCAAGGCAAAAGATCGGCAATCGCTCATTCAATCTATTGAAGAAGCGTTTCTGTATGATCGGAAGCTGATTATTGAAGAAAGTATTGATGGAAGGGAAGTTGAAATCGGAGTAATTGGAAATGATGAACCGATCTGCTCTGTTGTTGGGGAAATTGCTCCGAAAAAAGAGTTTTACGATTATAAAGCGAAATATGAAGACGGAGATACGGAGCTCATTATTCCAGCTGACATAACGGAAGAGCAATATGAACAAATCAAGAAAATGGCGCTGAAAGCATTTAAAGCTATCGATGGTTCTGGACTTGTTCGGGCAGACTTTTTCTTGAGAAAAGACGGAACACCGTTGATCAATGAAGTGAACACAATGCCTGGATTTACGCCGTTTAGCATGTTCCCTCTTTTATGGAAGCACAGCGGCATCGATTATCCGGCGTTGATTGAAAAATTGGTTCAGCTTGGAATCGAGCGATATGAACTAAAACAGAGAATCAAGTATACTATTTAAAGATCGTTCTTAGGGCGGCTGTGTAAGCCGCCTTTTGAAAGGAGAACAAAAAAGCATGATAAAACGGCAATTATCAGCAATTAAGCAGATGGCAAACAACGCAGAATTAAAAGAGGAATTTGAGAAGATTACCATCGAAGGGGTAACGACTGATTCGCGGAATGTCCGTAAAGGAAACTTATTTGTACCCATTATTGGCGAAAAGTTTAATGGACATGACTTTGTCGAGAAAGCGTTCGAAAATGGTGCTCATGCCTCCTTATGGTCTAGATCAGTCCCGAATCCGCCGCAAGACAAACCATTGATCATTGTCGACGATACCTTGGCAGCATTGCAGCAGATTGCTTCTCACTATTTGTTGGCAGTAAACCCAAAAGTAGTAGGGATTACAGGCTCTAATGGCAAAACAACGACAAAAGATATGATCGCATCGGTTGTGGGCACTCGGTATCGCGTGCATAAAACGAAAGGGAATTTCAATAACCATATCGGTCTGCCTTTAACAATATTAGATATGCCTGAAGATACAGAGGTGGCCGTATTAGAAATGGGCATGAACGCTAAGGGAGAAATTGAATTATTATCATCAATTGCACGTCCTGATATAGCCGTCATTACCAATATCGGCGATGCTCATTTACAAGATTTAGGCTCTCGTGAAGGGATTGCGGAAGCAAAGCTTGAAATTATAAAGGGTTTAAAAGAGAATGGAACACTCATTTATCATGGTGATGAGCCTTTGTTAAAAAAAGATTATTCATGTCAAACCGTAACGTTTGGAGAAAATAAAAACAATAATCTTTTTCCGACATCAATGGAGCTGTTGGGTGAAGGAACACGGTTTCGCGCCAATATAGCTGAACAGCCTTTTTTTATCCCTGTTTTAGGCCGCCACAATGTTTTAAACGCATTGGCAGCGATCGCTGTTGGAGAACTCCTAAAGATCGGACTGGATCGTATTGAAAAAGGGCTTCGCGATTTGAAAATAACAAACATGAGACTTGAATTGATTCAAACGAAGAACGGTCTGTCCATCATAAATGATGCATATAACGCGAATCCTACAGCGATGAAAGCAGCCATTGATCTAGTCCATGGTCTAAAAGGATATTCGCAAAAAATTCTTGTCTTAGGGGATATGCTGGAGCTTGGCGAAAGAGAAGTTGAACTTCATCAAGAAGTAGGAATGATGCTGTCTGATCAAGAAATTGATCACCTCTTTACATTTGGAAAGCTCGGAAAAGAAATTGCCGTTGGTGCAAAGAAAGTTATAGATGAAAGAAAAATTCATGTGTTTTTTGACAAAGATGAACTAATTCATGAATTAAAGAAAGCTGCAGGCTCAAAAGATCTTGTGTTAGTGAAAGCGTCCAGAGGAATGAAGCTGGAAGATGTTGTTCATGCATTAATGGAAGAATAAAATAAAACATCATTTTGCTTGTGCTTTTGTTTTTATGCTTTTTTAGCTATAGTGCGGTAAGTTGAAATAGATTGATGGAAATGGTATGATAACACCTGCGGTGAATGGATAAAAATCCCTATGCGTACTTTCCAGCAAAAATCGGAGTTTACACTGATTCTCACGACTATGATAAGCTTACAGTTTCTAGAAAATACGCACAAGAGCCTTTTTATCCAGCAGCGCTTAATAAAAGTCTTAAAGGAGTTTGGAAAAATTGACAAATTTGTTTCACCAGTTCGGGTTGAGTCCGGAGCTGTTAAAATCAATAAAAAGAATGGGCTTCGAAGAAGCGACTCCCATTCAAATGCAGGCGATCCCTTTAGGCTTGAACAATAAAGACATCATTGGACAAGCGCAAACAGGGACAGGAAAAACAGCAGCTTTTGGCATCCCTTTAGTAGAAAAAATTAATGTTCATGATTCAGCTGTTCAAGCGATCGTGATAGCTCCAACACGGGAACTTGCTATACAAGTATCAGAAGAGTTATATAAAATCGGTTATGATAAACGGACAAGAGTATTGCCGATTTACGGAGGCCAGGACATTTCCAGGCAGATTCGGGCTTTGAAGAAGCCGCCCCACATCATTGTTGGAACACCTGGAAGGTTATTGGATCACATACGGCGCAATACGCTGCGGCTTGATTCTGTGCACACTGTCGTTTTAGATGAAGCGGATGAAATGCTCAACATGGGGTTTATTGATGATATTGAGCACATTCTTTCAAATATTCCTAGGGAGCGTCAAACCCTTCTATTTTCTGCGACAATGCCTGGTCCAATTAAATCAATTGCAGAACGTTTTATGAAAAATCCGACTCATGTCCGTGTAAAAGCGAAAGAAGTAACGGTTCCAAATGTGCAGCAATATTATTTAGAAGTGCCTGAAAAACAAAAATTTGACGTTTTGACAAGACTTCTTGATCTGCAATCACCGGAGCTTGCGATTGTGTTTGGCAGGACAAAGCGCCGAGTGGACGAACTTTCTGAAGCATTAAATGTCCGCGGCTATTCAGCAGAAGGAATTCATGGCGATTTAAGCCAAGCGAAACGCTTATCTGTTTTGAACAAATTTAAAAATGGGGCCATTGATGTACTTGTTGCAACAGACGTAGCAGCCAGAGGGCTTGATATATCTGGTATCACCCATATATATAATTTTGATGTACCTCAAGACCCTGAAAGCTATGTGCATAGAATTGGAAGAACAGGACGGGCTGGGAAGTCAGGAAAAGCGATGACGTTTATAACCGCAAGGGAACGCGGTATTTTGGAAACCATTGAGCATACAACAAAAAGAAAAATGGATCGAATGCGTCCTCCTACTTTAGATGAAGCACTAGTAGGAAAACAAAAAATGACGGTCGAAAAAATTTGCTCTGTAGTGGAAACTGAAAATTTAGATCAGTATAAAAATTTTGCTGCGGAGCTATTGGAAAAATATGATTCCGTCCCATTGCTTGCAGCAGCTATTAAAATGTTAACGAAGGAGCCGGATACGACACCTGTAAAATTGACGGAGGAACCTCCTCTCCCTATGAAGAAAGAAAAAAGCAGAAATAAACGAAAGCTTGATTTAAAAAACAAACGGGTTGGACGGAAACGCTCCTTTCATTCAGCAAGATCGACAAAAGGATCGGCTAGCCCAAAATAATTGGAATGAAAAAGAATAATCAGACATGGAAAAAGAGGCATTCCAAAACTTGGAGCTGCCTCCTTTTTATATATTTGAAACTTTTTGCCTAAATGAAACGTAATTTTTTACAGAAGGAGACAAGGGAGGGAAAAACTTGCGGCGCGAACCACAAAATCGCATTAGTCCTAAAGCTGTTACTGTATGGAAGATCACTGCGGCTATTTGGAGCATCGTTGAGTTGCTGGTGATCATAGGCATATCTTTATTGATATTTTTTTTCAACTGGCCGAAATGGATTATTCCTATATTGGCAATTATTTGGTTGGTGTCTTCTATTTGTTCCATTTTCATTTTTCCAAATATTCGGTTGAAAATATGGCGATATGAAGTTCATGAGAATGAACTGGATTTGCAGCATGGATTGTTTACAGTTACCCGTGTGCTTGTTCCAATGGTGAGAGTTCAGCATGTAGATACCTCACAAGGGCCGATTTTAAGAAAATATAACTTGGCGACTGTAACTATTTCCACTGCAGCAACGGTTCACGAGATTCCTGCCCTGGAAATGGAAGAAGCGGATCAGCTTCGCGATTATATCTCGAAATTGGCACGGGAGGCGAAGGATGATGTATGATCAGAAAAGATTGCATCCCGTAGCTGTTTTAGTGAAAATTGCGAAGGCGATTAAAGAAATTATAGTAACGAATATTTTCTTGTTTGTCACAAACATAGGAAACATCCGGTCGTTTTTATTGATCGGAACGATTCTAGCACTTATACTCACGATCATTTCCAGTGTGTTAAATTGGTTGAAATTTACTTATCGCATTGAAGAAAATGAATTTCGTGTTGAGCAGGGCGTTTTTTTAAAAAAAAATCGATATATACCGATTGAAAGAATTCAATCCATAAATGTAACCGCCGGTTTCATCCAGCGCCTCTTCGGTGTAGTGAAGCTTGAAATCGAAACAGCGGGCGGCATGGGCGAAGCAGAGGTTGAACTTAGCGCCATACGGAAAGAAGAGGCAGAACAGATTCGGACAATCATCAAGGAGCAAAAAAGACAAATAGCACAAGGAGAAGCAGAGCAAGACAAACTGGAAGAAGGAAGGGTTCTTTACAAAATAAGCTTTAACGAACTGCTTATTACTGCAGCAACTTCAAGCGGCTTAGGGGTTGCTCTGTCAATCGTAGCCTTTTTAAGCCAATTTGATGAAATTATTCCGTACGAAAAAATATTTGACAAGCTGGAATGGATTGTCCATGCAAGTGTGACGATGATTGTCATCTTATGTTTGATTGGTTTGATCATTGCGTGGATTATAAGCTTTATCGGGGTTTTACTCCAGTACGGAGATTTTACAGTTCGAGAAGAAGCCGGACAAATTATTATTTCAAGTGGCATTTTTGAAAAAAAACAGATTTCTATACCAATAGATCGTATTCAAGCAATTAAAGTAACAGAAAATTGGCTGCGCCAGCCTTTTGGATATGCAACTGTACATATTGAATCGGCGGGAGGCGGAAGTGACAAGGATGTCGAGACCATTTTGTTTCCGTTAATTCGGAAGAAACAAGTTAAAGAAAAGGTTGAAAGCTTTTTCCATTTGACGATAAACGAGACACTGCACCCGGTTCCGCGGCGTGCGCTGTCCAGATTTTTGCTCCGTATGCTGATTTTATCACTTCTCATAGCCGTCCCTTTATGCTTGTTTTTTAAACCATGGGGCTACTTATCACTTATTCTCATTCCTTTTGCACTGGTGCTCGGATATTTTCAATATAAAGATACAGGTTGGTATTTAAATGGAAAGGAATTGACGCTGTCTTTCCGCGTGTTGAATAAGACAACCGTCTTTTTCGAAAAAAAGCGGATTCAATCATTGGAATTGAAACAATCCTATTTTCAGAGACAAAAAGATCTGACTTCTGTTCAGTGCAGTATTATTTCCAAGTCTACTGGAAGCTTTTTTGCTGTTAAAAACCTCGAGGAAAAGGACGGAATGGAAATTTATAAATGGTTTTCAAGAAGAAGTGAAGGACAAGTTTAGAAGCTCCCATCTCTCATGTGGATGGGAGTGATTTAAATTTTTACAACACATATAAAATAGCCGCAAGTATAAAAACGAAAACAAAAATCCATATCGACCATTTTTTGAAAAATAATTTCATTCCTTCCTGCCGAACCGGTTGATGATAATACGTATAATGAATGAAGCTTGGTTTTTTGCGGACAAACACTTTACCTAGCAAAAATCCAGCCAGAAGTCCTGTTACATGTGCAACTACATTGATATGGGCATCAATAAAGGACAGTACGAGAGCTATGGCTGTAACCGTTAAGATCATTTGAGAGTTTTTTTGATCCATATATTCCTTTCGGAAAAAACAGATGAACATGTACGTGCCCAAAATGCCAAAAATCGCCCCTGAAGCTCCTGCATGAGAATAATCCATTGGCATGATCAAATAGGTTGCAATGTTGGCTATAATGCCTGATGCACTGTAAATGACCAGAAAATAAATTGACTTTACCATTCGTTCCAGCGGCGGGGCAAAAATAACAAGTGTGATTGTATTAAACAAAAGATGGGAAAAGCTAGTATGCAAAAAAATTGGTGTAATGAGCCGCCACCATTCCCCTGAATGAACCCCTGCATTGTATCCGGTTAAAAAAGAAAATAGAAGCGTAAATATTGGGAAAGAAAGTTTCATCATAATCCATAACACAACATGTATGCAGCTTATGATCGTGACAGCAGGATAAAGGCGAATAAAAGTGTGAAGGCTTTCTGTTCTGCGAAACATGTGAATTCTCCTTTTCAACAGGACAAGTATTCTATAATCATTTGTATGATTTTCAATTTATAAATAGTACAGTAGAAAATTAAAGGGATGTGATGGTGTGATCGTTGGGATTGGACTTGATATCGTTGAAATGGACAGGATGAAAGATATTATGGAGCGGAGATCCAACATTATTGACAGAATCTTATCGTTTCGCGAAAAGGAAATCTTTAATAAATTGCGGGATTCAAGACAATTGGAGTTTTTGGCAGGCAGATTTGCCGCTAAAGAAGCATTTAGCAAAGCATTAGGGACAGGAATCGGAAAGACAGTGGGCTTTTTAGATATTGAAATTTTACATGATGAAAAAGGGAAACCGATCATTGTGCAAAATATTACATCAGACCGGGTGTTTGTGACAATCACTCATTCAAAAAATTTTGCTGCTGCACAAGTAATCATTGAAAGCCTGTCAAGCTAGTCTGCATATTTGCTGACCTTGCCTCATATAGTTGTAATGCGGTAGGGGAGACAAGTCAGAAATTGTTCACTGACTCTTCAAAACTTCCTAGTGACGCTAATTGAGGCAAAGGGGTTGAAAAATTTGACGAGAGGCGTAAAGCTCGTGATTGTCTGTCTGCTTTTTGTGGGATTAATATCTGCATGTGGCGTAAAATCAAAAGAAGACGTTTCAAGTGCATTGAACAAAAAAATTGAAGAATTAAAAGGCTATAAGGTGAACGCCAAAATGACGATCAAAACAGCGGAAGAGCCGCATGTGTATGAAGTGGAAATTTGGCACAAAAAGCCCCATTATTATCGAGTGCTATTAAAAAATGATGACAGGGATCAAAGCCAGATTATTTTAAGAAATGATGATGGGGTATTTGTTCTGACTCCTGCTTTGAACAAAAGCTTCCGTTTCCAAAGCAATTGGCCGCAAAATTCGAGTCAAGCTTACCTGTATGAATCGCTTGTCCAAGATATATTGAAGGATAAAGAAGCGAAATTCGAAGTTGGGGAAAAGAACTATGTATTTGAAACAAAAACCAATTATCAAAACAATCAAATGCTCCCATACCAAAAAATTGCATTTCATAAGAAAAATTTGACACCTTCATATGTGAAAGTGATGGATGTTGATCGGAATGCGCTTGTTTCTGTTGAATTTTCCAATTTTGAATCGAATCCAAAATTTGATAAAAATGCCTTTGAAATAGAAAAAACGATGTCCAATGCCCAAGTGGATATTCCTGTTTTGGCTCAATCAGCGAACAAACAATTTGCTGTTCTTTATCCGCTTAAGGAAGACTTGCCGGAAGGTGTCGATCTCGTCCAAGAAAAAGAGCTGAATACAGATAGCGGAAAACGAGTAGTATTAACTTACGGAGGCGAAAAATCATTTACTCTTATTGAGGAGCTTGCGGAAGTTTCACCAGTTACCTCTTCAGAATTTGTCAGCGGAGAGCTGGTCGACTTAGGGTTTGCAGTTGGAGCGCTGACCGACAATTCTTTAACATGGACATATAATGGTGTGGATTATATGCTCGCTTCAAACGAACTGACGCAAGAAGAAATGATTGCAGTTGCTCGTTCTGTACAAAGCCAATCAGGGAAGTAGTAAAATTGAGCGGCAAAAGAAACGATCTTCTGCCGCCTTTTTTATGTACTATTGTTTAAAAAGAAACAGTGATATAAAATAAACAAAACGATATCGTTGGAGATGAAATTAAGATGCAGAACTATTTCCGAGATACATGGGCAGAAATTAATTTAGATCATATTGAAGCGAACATTCATGGATTAAAGGAACATTTGCCGAATGAAACTGAAATTATTGCTGTTGTGAAAGCTAATGCTTATGGTCATGGAGATGTGGAAGTTGCCCAAGCAGCATTGTCAGCAGGTGTTTCTAAATTAGCAGTCGCTTTTCTAGATGAAGCATTGAAATTGAGACAAGCAGGAATAAAGGCCCCTATCCTCGTTTTAGGAGCGGTAAGACCAGAAGATGTTACAGTTGCAGGAGAAAATGGGATAAGTGTGACTGCCTATTCAGCTGAATGGCTGGAAAGTGCGGGAAAATATTTAGGGAAAACATCAGTCAACATCCACTTGAAATTAGACACAGGTATGGGACGGATCGGAATAAGAGATAAAAAAGAACTCGAACAAGCCATTTCGCTCATAAAGGGACAGCAGTTATTTCGATTAGAAGGTATATTCACTCATTTTGCCACAGCAGACGAACACGATACAGCATATTTTGAACAGCAATATGAACGTTTCCTGGAATTATTGCAAATCGTGGATACAGACGGTTTGATTATTCATTGTGCAAACAGTGCTGCGACTCTTCGCTTTCCAACAAAAACTTTTAATGCGGTTCGCTTTGGCATTTCCATGTATGGTTTGGCGCCATCGGAATTTATCAAGAGCACGCTGCCTTTTCCGTTATATGAAGCCTTTTCTTTACACTCAAAGATTGTTCATATTAAAAAAATAAAAAAAGGGGAAAAAGTAAGTTACGGAGCAACATACGCAGCGAAAGAGGAGGAATGGATTGGTACGGTTCCAATCGGTTATGCTGATGGATGGATTCGAAAATTGACTGGTTCGGAAGTTCTTGTCGATGGAAGGCGCGTTCCTATTATCGGGCGCATTTGCATGGATCAACTGATGATTAAGCTTCCGGAAAAAAAACCTGTCGGGACAAAAGTGACACTTATCGGTTCACAAGGCAATGACATGATTTCAGTTGATGAAGTGGCCAAACGGCTGGAAACGATTAATTATGAAATTCCATGCATGATCAATTGGCGGGTTCCTCGGATTTATATAAGAAATGGAGGCAAAACAAACGTAAGAAATCCTCTGCTTACTGAAAAATGAAGAAACTTGAATAAAATATTCATCTCAATGCCGATAATATTGAAGAAATTATTTGAAAAATGGCTTTGCTTCAACGAATATAAATGTTAATATTAATATTGGAATAAAATGATTTCGGCTTTGTAGGAACGGTGGAGGTGTATTTTGGTGTCTGAATCCAGCTCAACAACGGAAATTATTGTTCGATTGCCACAAGCACTTGTTTCTGAATTAGATGGAATCGTGAAACAGGAAAACGGAAACAGAAGTGAATTTATTTATCAAGCAATGAAAATGTATTTGAGAGAGCGTAAAAAACGCCAAATTCGCGAGTCAATGAGACGCGGTTATATGGAAATGGCGAAGATCAATCTAAATATTGCATCGGAGGCTTTTCTGGCAGAGTATGAGGCTGAACACACCGTTGAACGCTTAGTTAGCGGGGGGTAATCTTTTGATTGTTAAACGCGGCGACGTTTATTTTGCTGATTTATCCCCTGTAGTTGGTTCAGAGCAAGGCGGCGTTCGTCCAGTTTTAATTATCCAAAATGATATAGGGAATCGTTTTAGTCCAACGGTGATCGTAGCCGCTATTACAGCACAAATTCAAAAAGCAAAATTGCCGACTCATGTTGAAATTGATGCGAAAAAATATGGATTTGAACGGGATTCGGTCATTTTGCTTGAGCAGATTAGAACGATTGATAAACAACGGTTAACGGATAAAATTACCCATCTTGATGATGAAATGATGGATAAAGTGGACGATGCCTTACAAATCAGTTTAGGGCTGATCGATTTCTAATATTTTTTACGTATATTTCAACGATCTTTTCAAAAGGACTGCCTGCAGGTAGAATGTTTAAAATAAATAAGATTGAAAAAATGTCCACAGTTGCGAAACTGTGGTATTTTTGATTTTTGCGCAAAAATGAACAGACGTGCTGACAAGCTGCATTCGCTTTTTTAAACGACGAAGCATTTAAAAACAGCATCTTCCATAGTCGAGAAGTGAAAGGAAGATTTGCCGCATTCCCTTTATAAAATAGCTGTAAGCAATGCATGCGACAGCATTAGCAGATATTGTGGAAGAAAAATGATAAAAATGGGAACATATCTATAATTTTTTTTATTTTTCTATAAAAGTTGAAAAGGCAAAGTTTTTGAAAGGAGACATGCAACATGTCACTGAAAATTTCTGAAATAGTTGAATTTATCCGAATGCATCGAGACGAGATTATGAAGGATTGGATTGATCGCTTCAACAAGGCTGATGCCCAATCAATTTCCGCTGAGTCTGATCAAATTGATCAAGCAATTGCTGCAGAATATGTGAATATTCTCATCGAATGGAGCAAAAACAAAGAAGATGAATTTTCCAGAAAAATTCATGAATTTTCAAAACGGATTGTCCAGCTTGACTGGCCAATGGACAAAATTGCTCAATGCTTACATACTTTTGAAAAAATATTATTTGCTAAATTGCTTGAGAAACAAATACCGGGTGATCCGCTTGAATTATTATCGGAGATAGAGAAAGTTACCTCACCGGTTAATCGGGAAGTATTTCTGCAATATACCTCTTCATATGAAAGAACCATTAATCTCCAAAAAATGGCTCTGCAAGAATTGTCTGCGCCGTTGATTCCGGTTTTTGATAGCATCACTGTTATGCCATTGATTGGAACGATTGATACGGACCGTGCCAAAAGAATTATGGAAAATTTATTAAAAGGGGTCGTTAAATATCGTTCTGAAGTGGTGCTGATTGATATAACCGGTGTGCCTGTTGTGGATACGATGGTAGCCCATCACATTATACAAGCTGCAGAAGCAGTTCGTCTTGTAGGAGCAAAAAGCTTGCTTGTCGGCATTCGCCCTGAAATTGCGCAAACGATAGTGAATCTAGGCATTGATTTAAGTCAAATTACGACGAAAAATACCCTTCAAAAAGGCATCGAAGCTGCGCTTGAAATGACCAATCGAAAAATTGTTTCAATGGGTGAACGCAGATGATGAAAACGTCAAAAATACCTATTTTAAAACTGTATAATAATCTATTAATTTCAATACAGTGGGAGCTGGACGACAAAACAGCGATGCAATTTCAGGAAGATTTATTAAAGAAAATTCATGAAACAGGAGCAACAGGTGTTGTCATTGATTTAACTTCCGTTGATGTCATTGATTCATTTATCGCCAAGATTTTAGGGGACTGTGTCAACATGTCTAAGTTAATGGGGGCGACGGTCGTATTGACAGGTATTCAGCCTGCTGTGGCTATTACGCTGATCGAATTAGGCATTGAACTGGAAGATATTCATACTGCGCTTGACTTGGAAAAAGGGCTGGAATTGCTTAAGGAGCTGGAGGATTAGAATGGATGGCCAATCCTGTGTAATGATTATGAACGAATGGGATATTGTGGCTGCCCGCCAATTGGGTCGTCATGCTGCGAAAGAACTTGGATTCGGCGCAGTGGACCAAGCCCGGATTACCACCGCAATATCAGAATTAGCAAGGAACATTTATCATTATGCAAATGGTGGGAAAATTTACATCGATAAAATTGAAGAAAAAGAAAAAAAAGGAATTAAAATTACCGCCTCTGATCATGGGCCGGGAATTCCTGATATTCGCAAGGCAATGGAGGATGGATTTACGACGTCAGGAGGACTTGGGGCTGGATTGCCTGGTGTTAAGCGCTTAATGGACGAATTTTATATCGACTCAAAGACAGGCGAAGGGACCGTTGTACAAGTGGTGAAATGGCTTCGTTAGGAGGATTTTATGGCGTTTGATGATGATATTCAAATGAAATATAAAGAGATGTTAGCAAATTACATTCAAGAACTGACCGAACAAGCTTTATATGAAGGGCAGCGCTTCAGTTGGAAAGCAATTGAACATAAAATACCGCCTGAGGAAATCATCAACATCCATTTAAAAGTTTTAAAAGAATTATTTCCAGACATACCAAAAAAGATTTTAGATTCCTTTGACTTTTTATTGGAGGTAATGGTTGGTTATGGTCTGGCTTATCAAGAACATCAATTTTTGAGGGGCAGGCAGCTTGAGCTGAAATCCGAAATTGAAATTGCAGCAAACGTACAGCAGGCACTGCTGCAAACAAATATTCCAAAAGTCGAAGAATTGGACATAGGGGTCATCAGCGTTCCTGCCAAAATTATGAACGGAGATTATTACCAGTTTGCAGAACATGAAAACACAATGAGCGTTGCGATTGCGGATGTCATAGGCAAAGGCATACCTGCAGCATTGTGTATATCAATGATTAAATATGCGATGGACAGCCTCCTGGAATCAAGGCAAAATCCGAGTTACATATTAGAAAATTTAAATAGAGTTGTTGAACAAAACATCGATGTCAATATGTTTATTACCATGTTTTTTGGTAAGTACGATTTTCGGACGAATAAGATTACATATGCATCTGCAGGACATGAACCGGGCTTTTATTATTGCGCCAGCGAGGATCACTTTTATGACCTTCAATCAAAAGGGCTTGTTTTAGGTGTTGACCGGCAAGTGAAATATGAGCAATATGAATTAAATCTTTTCCAAAACGATATGATTATTCTTTTGTCAGATGGAGTAACTGAAACAAGAACGAAGGAAGGATTTATTGATAGAGCTGCAGTGACGAGCGCCATCCGAGCTCATTTACATTTGCCTGCTCAGCAAATAGTAGAAAATATTTATAAAGATTTTGAGAAAATGCAAGGTTTTCAATTGCGGGATGATTTCACCTTAATCATTATGAAAAAAATGTTTAAACGGCTTCGAAAAAGGGTATAAGTGAATGGATGATTTTGTCTTTTATGAGGGGGATCAGAATGAATCTTGAAATTGATATTAAAAGGGAAAAAAAGGTTTCGTATGTGCATCTAAAAGGAGAGATTGATGCCTATACTGCGCCAGCGCTAAAAAATAAACTTGCGCCCATTTCTGAGGAAAGCGAACCTTTTATTGAAGTCAACCTAAAAGATGTTGAATATATGGACTCAACCGGATTAGGAGTTTTTGTCGGATTGTTGAAAACGGTCAGAAAACAAGGCGGAAAGCTGAAATTGACAAATTTGTCGCCGCGGCTGGAGCGCTTATTTCATATTACCGGTTTGGACAGCATCATCGAGATTTCAAGAAAAGGTGAGGATTAATGGATAAATGTATTGATTACATTGAAATGAAAATACCTGCGAAAACTGAGTATATAGGGATTGTCAGATTGACTCTATCCGGTATCGCCAATAGAATGGGGTACACATATGATGACATTGAAGATTTAAAGATTGCCGTCAGTGAAGCGTGTACAAATGCGGTGCAGCATGCCTACGGTCATGATGAAAACGGTGAAGTGAGAATCGGCTTCAGCTTGTTCGAAAATCGATTAGAGATCACTGTTTCAGACGATGGAAAAAATTTTGATCTATCAAAAATGAAAGAAAACACCGGGCCTTATTCTCCTTCCATGCCGATTGAAAAATTGAGCGAGGGCGGTTTAGGTTTGTTTCTAATTAAAACGCTCATGGATGAAGTGACAATCGATATGAACTCAGGAGTAACTGTCAAGATGTCCAAGCTTTTAAATGAGGAGCGAATGAGAAATGAACAAACCTCATGGTCAAAAACGAAGCAATAACGAAATCCATGAACTCATTCGTCAAGTTCAGGAAAATAAAGATGAAAAAGCACAAGAACAAATTATTGAACTTTATCAGCCAATTGTTGTTGCACTGGCAAAAAAGTACTCAAGTTCGAAAATGTATCAGGAGGATTTGGTACAGGTCGGGATGATCGGTTTATTGGGAGCGATTGATCGCTTCGACCCAACAGTTGGGAAATCATTTGATGCGTTTGTTGTTCCAACGATTATTGGAGAAATCAAACGCTATCTTCGGGATAAAACGTGGAGCGTCCATGTGCCCCGCAGAATGAAAGAACTTGGACCAAAAATAAATGCAGCGGTGGAGCAGTTGACGAGTCAGCTGGAGCGCTCTCCGAAGGTCAAGGAAATAGCAGAATATTTAGGAGCAGCTGAGGAAGAAGTTTTGGAAGCTATGGAAATGGTCAAAAACTATCATACGCTTTCTGTTGATCACTCAATAGAAGCTGGACCGGATGGAACCGCGGTCACCATTTTAGATCTTGTCGGACAAAAAGACGAGGGCTTTGAACGCATTCTTCAAAAACTGACTATTGAAAACATTATGCACGTTTTAACTGAGAGAGAAAAAGAAATTATTCTACATTCTTTTTATCATAACCGCAGTCAAAAAGAAATAGGTGAAATTTTAGGTATCTCCCAAATGCATGTTTCCAGACTATTGCGCCAAGCATTAAAAAAATTAAAAAAAGCTGTTCACGCTGATCCAATGGAGATAGGGCAATGATTCAATATCAAGAAACTGAACATATTCAATTTTTGACATGTCAGGTTGGAAAAGTAGGCAGTGCTTATTGTGGAGACAGTTTTTTCACCTGTACGGACGAGCATAGATTTGTTTGTGTTGTCGCAGATGGGTTGGGAAGTGGACAAGCTGCGCGTGAATCATCTGAAATCATATGCCAAACGGTGAAGCAATACCAGCAGGAAACTGTACATGAGATTTTTAAACAGTGCCATAAGAAATTAAAAGGTAAAAGAGGCGCGACAGCCGGAATATTAAAGGTGGATTTCGCAGACAAAACTATTACATACGGCTCGGTAGGAAACGTTCGTTTCATCTTATATTTGCCTTCTGGGGAATACATTTATCCAATTCCAACCGCTGGATATTTACCTGGTAAAATGAAGAAATATCGCATCCGCACTTTTTCATATGAAAAAGGGTCAAAATTTATTATTCACACTGATGGCCTTTATGCTTCAAACATTAAAACGGCGTTAAAAGATCATTCTTCTATTCACGAGATTGCGAAAGGCTTCAATAAATTTCTTTCCGATCGGACAGATGATTTAACTTATATAATCGGGCAGCTTTTTTAATTGTTGGGACAATCGGATGGATAACGGTTGTCTTTTTATGTTGAAAAAATTTTTGATAAAATGTTTATGTAGATGGAAATAGTAGTGGAGGCTAAAGAATGTTAAATAATGAGAAAATTTTTCAAATGTTAAGCAGCGAATTATCAATATCCACCAAACAAATTCAAAATGTCATTGCATTGCTTGAAGACGGCAACACCGTTCCTTTTATTGCGCGGTACAGAAAAGAACAAACAGGCGCTTTAAATGAAGTGGAAATACGAAACATTAGTGAACGCTGGCAATACATACAAAACCTTGAAAAAAGAAAAGAAGAAGTTATTCGGTTAATTGAGGAACAAGGAAAACTAACAGAATCTTTGCGAAATGAAATACTGGCGGCTGAAAAATTGCAGCAAGTTGAAGACTTGTATCGGCCATACCGGCAAAAAAGAAGAACGAAAGCAACGATTGCAAAAGAAAGAGGGCTTGAGCCTTTAGCCAAATGGATATATTCCTTGCCGCTAGCGGGATCGATTGAAGAAGAAGCCGAAAAATACATCAATGAAGAGAAAGAAATCCATACGGTTGAAGATGCTCTCTCTGGTGCAAAAGATATTATTGCAGAATGGATTTCAGACGATCCGAATTATCGGCAATGGATAAGGGAGCAAACGTTGAAAGAAGGTATGGTCGTCTCAACGTGTAAAGACGAAGAAAAAGATGAGAAAAAAGTATTCGAAATGTATTACCAATATGAAGAACCGATCAAAAAAATCGTTCCCCATCGTGTTTTGGCGTTAAACAGAGGGGAGAAGGAAGGGATTTTAAGGGTGGCAATCGAGCCGCCGACAGAACAAATAGTAGCCTATTTGAAGAAAAAAGTTGTTTCGGATCAAAGGACAATTGCTGCTGATATTTTAATTGAAACGTTGGAGGATGCGTATAGACGGCTCATACAGCCTTCGATTGAGCGGGAGATTAGAAAAGAATTGACTGAAAAAGCTGAAGATCAGGCCATTCGTGTTTTTTCCGAAAATTTAAGAAAACTGCTCCTTCAACCTCCATTAAAAGGAACGATCGTTTTAGGAATCGACCCGGCTTACCGTACAGGATGCAAGCTTGCGGCAGTCGATGAAACTGGAAAAGTTCTTTATATTGATGTGATTTATCCTCATCCGCCAAAAAATGAAATAGAAAAATCAAAACAAAAGCTGATCGATATTATTCAACGCTTCCAAATTGAAGTAATCGCTATCGGCAATGGAACAGCTTCAAGAGAAACAGAACAATTTGTTGCAGATGTAATAAAAGAATTAAAAGAAGATATTTATTATTTAATTGTTAACGAGGCGGGAGCAAGTGTTTATTCAGCTTCTGATTTAGCCCGGGAAGAGTTCCCAGATCTTGAAGTCGAAGAACGCAGCGCAGTATCCATTGCTAGAAGGCTTCAAGATCCGCTTGCTGAATTGGTGAAAATTGATCCTAAATCAATCGGTGTTGGTCAATACCAGCATGATGTATCCCAAAAGAAATTGCATGACTCTTTAACGTTTGTTGTGGAAACAGTTGTCAACCAAGTCGGTGTCAACGTAAATACTGCTTCGCCGTCTCTGTTGCAATACGTATCTGGATTATCAAAAACAGTGGCTCATAATATTGTGAAACGAAGAGAAGAAATTGGAAAATTTGTGAATCGCAACGATTTAAAATCCATCCCACGGCTTGGGGAGAAAACGTATGAGCAATGTATCGGCTTTTTAAGAATATTGGACGGCGACGATCCGCTTGACAGGACGAGCATTCATCCTGAAAGCTATGAAGACGCTAGAAAACTGCTGTCAAGCCTTTCATTGACAGTCGATGATATCGGTACAGAACTGTTGAAAGATAAAATCAGATCGCTGAATATTCAAGAAACTTCAAAAGCCTTGCATATTGGCGAATATACATTGAAGGATATATGCGATGCTTTAATGAGACCGGAGCGCGATCCTCGTGATGAAGTTCCAAAACCTCTTTTGAAAAAAGATGTGCTGCAGCTTGAAGACTTGAAAGAAGGAATGGAGCTGCAAGGAACGGTTCGAAACGTAGTAGACTTTGGTGTATTTGTTGATATCGGCGTTAAACAGGATGGACTTGTGCACATTTCAAAATTAAGCAAACAATATGTAAAGCATCCTTTGGACGTTGTTTCGGTTGGGGACATCGTGACAGTCTGGGTGGAAAAAGTTGATGTTGATAAAGGAAGAGTCGCTTTAACAATGGTTAAATAAATAACAACAGAAATCACGGCTGTCGGCAAAGTCGACAGCTGATTTTTTATCAACCTTATATTGCATGCTGATGGAAGCAAACAACGATCTATCAACCAAAAAATTTTGAAAAAAGTTAGTCTGTTCTTTGAGAGCTGTTGAATTATGAGCAATGCTTTTTTCTATAGAAATACCAGCATTGATTTAATAACTTGATTTGATAAACGTTTTTTTCATAATATGCTTTCTTCATTTGATTTATAAGCCAATTCGGCATTGGTTAATACCTCCTTGGATGTATTGTTCTTTTTGGCTTGCCATTTTATGGTCAAGAAAAAAAGCATATGCTAAAATAAAATATGTGAGTCCGATTAGATGTAGTAATATTTATTGTATGCGTTAAGTTGTTGTCCTGTTCAACATGTTTTTAAAGTAGGTGCAGTACATTGAATGATGACCAGCTTCAAAAACTTGTGGAGCAAATTTCACTATCCTTTTTTGGGAAAAAATTTGTTCACAAAGCGTATTTTAATCACCGTCTTCGAACAACAGGCGGAAGATATTTATTAAACAGCCATGATATTGAAGTGAATAAAAAATATTATGAACAATACGGAATGGACGAATTAATAGGGATTATTAAGCATGAACTTTGCCACTACCATCTTCATATCGAAGGAAAAGGTTTTCGGCATCGGGACTCTGACTTTAAAATGCTTTTAAAAAAAGTAGGTGCACCTAGATTTTGCACACCATTAAGAGAAAAAAATAAAAATAATATTATTTATATTTATAAATGCCTATCATGTATGAGCACTTTTATTCGCCGTAGAAAAATGAACCCAGAACGATATTTATGCGGAAAGTGCGGAGGAAAAATTCAATTTTATAAAAATAATGGTTGACGAAAAGGAGAAAGATATGATAAAGTATAAAAGCCGTCGCTAATTGGATGGCAGCGAAAAACAATATATAATGAACTGTTGACAAAATTATAAATGCTCATTACAATGGTTACAGTCGTCAATTTTTTTCTTCATTCCGCAGTAGCTCAGTGGTAGAGCATTCGGCTGTTAACCGAACGGTCGCAGGTTCGAATCCTGCCTGCGGAGCCAATTTGGAGAAGTACCCAAGTGGCTGAAGGGGCTCCCCTGCTAAGGGAGTAGGTCGTGTAAGCGGCGCGAGGGTTCAAATCCCTCCTTCTCCGCCATGAAAAATGGCCCGTTGGTCAAGTGGTTAAGACACCGCCCTTTCACGGCGGTAACACGGGTTCGAATCCCGTACGGGTCATTCATATTCGCTGAAATAGGAAGTTGAAAAACTTCCTATTTCTAACTTTAAAAAATCCAAACCAAAAAGTCTTTACATAGCGTTCAAAAAATGTTACAATAAATTTTGTGACTTTTTGATGGGCTATAGCCAAGCGGTAAGGCAACGGACTTTGACTCCGTGATGCGCTGGTTCGAATCCAGCTAGCCCAGCCACTTATTATAAAAATAATAAGAGCCATTAGCTCAGTCGGTAGAGCAACGAGCAAGGCTTCGTTGAATAAGCAGCGAGTTGTCCCGACGCATCCAGCACCTTGAGAAAGCTGGAAGAGGAAGGGACATCTGACCGACTTTAAAACAGATTAGAAGAAATTACTTTTTATGAGCCATTAGCTCAGTCGGTAGAGCATCTGACTTTTAATCAGAGGGTCGGAGGTTCGAATCCTCCATGGCTCACCATTTAATGCGGGTGTGGCGGAATTGGCAGACGCACTAGACTTAGGATCTAGCGCCTTACGGCGTGGGGGTTCAAGTCCCTCCACCCGCATATTCGCGGTAGTGGCGGAATGGCAGACGCGCTAGGTTGAGGGCCTAGTGGGGGCGACCCCGTGGAGGTTCGAGTCCTCTCTACCGCACCAAAAAAGTGTTGACATCATATTTTAAGTGAGTTACAATAAAAAACCTGTGGAATGCGCCCGTAGCTCAATTGGATAGAGCGTTTGACTACGGATCAAAAGGTTAGGGGTTCGACTCCTCTCGGGCGCGCCATATCGGGAAGTAGCTCAGCTTGGTAGAGCACATGGTTTGGGACCATGGGGTCGCAGGTTCGAATCCTGTCTTCCCGATTTTGATCAATAAAGGCTTAAAAGCAAAATTGCATGAATAAATTAAGATATGCGGGTGTAGTTTAGTGGTAAAACCTCAGCCACGAGCGACACTTCAATGAATAATCTGCGAGTTGCCTCGACGCATTTACATCCTCGAACAATGCTGGAAGAGGAAGAGGCATGGAAAATGCGTGTTTATCATTTAAATAGAAAAACAAATATTTTCGCGCGGGTGTAGTTTAGTGGTAAAACCTCAGCCTTCCAAGCTGATGTCGTGGGTTCGATTCCCATCACCCGCTCCAAAATGATCTTTGAAAACTGAACAAAACGAAAAGCGTGCCTGTTGATTCTGACAAGAGCATTTGGTGACAAACTTTTTTTGGAGAGTTTGATCCTGGCTCAGGACGAACGCTGGCGGCGTGCCTAATACATGCAAGTCGAGCGGACCGAAGGGAGCTTGCTCCTTTAGGTTAGCGGCGGACGGGTGAGTAACACGTGGGCAACCTGCCCTGCAGACTGGGATAACTTCGGGAAACCGGAGCTAATACCGGATAACACCGAAAACCGCATGGTTTTCGGTTGAAAGGCGGCTTTTAGCTGTCACTGCAGGATGGGCCCGCGGCGCATTAGCTAGTTGGTGAGGTAACGGCTCACCAAGGCGACGATGCGTAGCCGACCTGAGAGGGTGACCGGCCACACTGGGACTGAGACACGGCCCAGACTCCTACGGGAGGCAGCAGTAGGGAATCTTCCGCAATGGACGAAAGTCTGACGGAGCAACGCCGCGTGAGCGAAGAAGGTCTTCGGATCGTAAAGCTCTGTTGTCAGGGAAGAACAAGTACCGTTCGAACAGGGCGGTACCTTGACGGTACCTGACGAGGAAGCCACGGCTAACTACGTGCCAGCAGCCGCGGTAATACGTAGGTGGCAAGCGTTGTCCGGAATTATTGGGCGTAAAGCGCGCGCAGGCGGTTCCTTAAGTCTGATGTGAAATCTCGCGGCTCAACCGCGAGCGGCCATTGGAAACTGGGGAACTTGAGTGCAGGAGAGGGGAGCGGAATTCCACGTGTAGCGGTGAAATGCGTAGAGATGTGGAGGAACACCAGTGGCGAAGGCGGCTCTCTGGCCTGTAACTGACGCTGAGGCGCGAAAGCGTGGGGAGCGAACAGGATTAGATACCCTGGTAGTCCACGCCGTAAACGATGAGTGCTAAGTGTTAGAG
>NZ_JBBOQV010000002.1:1052500-1761049 GCF_038050115.1 Aeribacillus sp. FSL K6-1305
CAAACCGACACAGGTAGGCGAGGAGAGAATCCTAAGGTGAGCGAGAGAACTCTCGTTAAGGAACTCGGCAAAATGACCCCGTAACTTCGGGAGAAGGGGTGCTCATCAAGGTGATAAGCCATGATGAGCCGCAGTGAAAAGGCCCAGGCGACTGTTTAGCAAAAACACAGGTCTCTGCGAAACCGTAAGGTGAAGTATAGGGGCTGACGCCTGCCCGGTGCTGGAAGGTTAAGGGGAGCGCTTAGCGAAAAGCGAAGGTGCGAACCGAAGCCCCAGTAAACGGCGGCCGTAACTATAACGGTCCTAAGGTAGCGAAATTCCTTGTCGGGTAAGTTCCGACCCGCACGAAAGGCGTAACGATCTGGGCACTGTCTCAACGAGAGACTCGGTGAAATTATAGTACCTGTGAAGATGCAGGTTACCCGCGACAGGACGGAAAGACCCCGTGGAGCTTTACTGCAGCCTGATATTGAATGTGGGTACAGCTTGTACAGGATAGGTAGGAGCCAGAGACGCGTGAGCGCCAGCTTGCGCTGAGGCGACGGTGGGATACTACCCTGGCTGTACTGACATTCTAACCCGCGCCCCTGATCGGGGCGGGAGACAGTGTCAGGTGGGCAGTTTGACTGGGGCGGTCGCCTCCTAAAAGGTAACGGAGGCGCCCAAAGGTTCCCTCAGAATGGTTGGAAATCATTCGGAGAGTGCAAAGGCAGAAGGGAGCTTGACTGCGAGACCTACAAGTCGAGCAGGGACGAAAGTCGGGCTTAGTGATCCGGTGGTTCCGCATGGAAGGGCCATCGCTCAACGGATAAAAGCTACCCCGGGGATAACAGGCTGATCTCCCCCAAGAGTCCACATCGACGGGGAGGTTTGGCACCTCGATGTCGGCTCATCGCATCCTGGGGCTGTAGTCGGTCCCAAGGGTTGGGCTGTTCGCCCATTAAAGCGGTACGCGAGCTGGGTTCAGAACGTCGTGAGACAGTTCGGTCCCTATCCGTCGCGGGCGCAGGAAATTTGAGAGGAGCTGTCCTTAGTACGAGAGGACCGGGATGGACGCACCGCTGGTGTACCAGTTGTCCCGCCAGGGGCACCGCTGGGTAGCTATGTGCGGAAGGGATAAGCGCTGAAAGCATCTAAGCGTGAAGCCCCCCTCAAGATGAGATTTCCCATCGCGAAAAGCGAGTAAGATCCCTTGAAGATGACGAGGTAGATAGGTCCGAGGTGGAAGCGTGGTGACACGTGGAGCTGACGGATACTAATCGATCGAGGACTTAACCAAGAAAGAGCATCTATTCGTGAAGGAACCGTTATCTAGTTTTGAAAGAATGATATTCAAATAAGTGTTGACAACTGCGATCAAAAAGTTATAATATTAGTTGTCCATCGAATTGAATGGAACAATGAATAGAAAAAAATTGCTTGGTGGCAATGGCGAAGAGGTCACACCCGTTCCCATCCCGAACACGGAAGTTAAGCTCTTCAGCGCCGATGGTAGTGAGGGTTTGTCCCTTGCGAGAGTAGGACGTTGCCAGGCAATTCATTTGAATATAAGCTTTCTAAATTATCGCGGGGTGGAGCAGTCCGGTAGCTCGTCGGGCTCATAACCCGAAGGTCGCAGGTTCAAATCCTGCCCCCGCAACCAATGGTCCCGTAGTGTAGCGGTTAACATGCCTGCCTGTCACGCAGGAGATCGCGGGTTCGATTCCCGTCGGGACCGCCATTACAACAATATACGAACAACTAACGAAACGTTCAACGTTTCGTTTTTTTATTTTATGAATATCTTGGATAAGCTAAACATATGCGGTAAACTATACAAGAGGATTGAATTGGATTCTTTAGGAGAGCATCTTTTAAAGAAAGAGGTTTTATATGTCAATTCAGGATGAATTTGAGTTTATCCGAAGTATTCGGCCAGCACATTATTTTCACGAAGGCCTTGTTGTCGGAATAGGTGACGATGCCGCAGTTTACACACCGAATAAAGGTTTTCAGCAAATAGTCTGCACAGACACAATGGTCGAAGGGGTTCATTTTTTACGTAAAACAATGGAGCCTTTTGATATCGGCTTTAAATGTTTGGCAGTGAACATTAGTGATATTGCCGCAATGGGCGGGATTCCAAAGTATTTTTTAGTTTCCATTGCGATTCCCTCTCGATGGCACGAGAAAGACTTACAATCTATATACAAAGGAATGGCAGATGCCGCAGAAAAATATAAAGTGGATTTAATCGGTGGAGATACTGTTTCTATTGCTGATCACCTCGTCATCACCGTCACCTTGATTGGAGAAGTTGAACGCGGGAAAGCCCAATTGAGAAGCTCAGCAAGACCGGGGGATGTGGTTTTTGTTACGGGTACTCTGGGGGATTCAGCTGCTGGATTGCACCTTCTATTAAACGATGAGTTCAATTTGCCGGAGGACGATTATCAATATTTAGTATCTCGCCATAGACGTCCGAAGCCGCAAGTAAAAGCGGGCAGGATTATTTCTGAAGTGGATCGGGCGAGCCTTAATGATATTAGTGACGGTATTGCAAGCGAATTGAATGAGATAGCTGACATGAGCAACGTACAAATCGTCGTACATAAAGATCTTCTTCCATTAAGTGATTCAATACAATTATTGCCGTTAGAAAAGCAATTTGAGTGGGCTATCACTGGAGGAGAAGATTTTGAACTGGTAGGGACGACTTCTAAACATTCCTTTGAAGTGTTGAAAAAAAAATGCGAGCAAGAAGGAATACGCATAACGAAGATCGGAGAAGTATTTGAAGGCAGCCCATCGGTTTATTTGCAAGAAAAAAATATTCGCAAACGGCTACTAAGCAAAGGCTACAATCATTTTAAAAAAGGTGATTCATTTGGATCAATTTGAAATAAAAACGACAAATCCTGATGAGACAGGGAATATGGCGATGAAGCTGGCTCAGCACTTACAAGCGGGCGATGTGATTACGCTTGAAGGAGATCTTGGAGCAGGCAAAACTACATTTGTGAAAGGACTGGCAAAAGGTTTGGGCATTGGCAGAACAGTGAGCAGTCCTACTTTTACAATCATGAAGGAGTATACAGACGGCAGACTGCCGCTTTATCATATGGACGTTTATCGGATTGAAAATAGCGATGAGGATTTAGGGTTTGATGAGTTTTTTGATGGAGACGGTGTAACAGTTGTAGAGTGGGCGCATTATATAGAAGATCAACTGCCGGAGGAAAGACTGGATGTATTCATCCGTTACATTCAGGACAATACAAGATCTCTAATTTTTAGGCCGAAGGGAAAAAGATATATTAAGCTGTGTAAGGAGTTTTTTACTGATGACGGTATTAGCGATTGATACATCAAACGACTGTTTAGGCATTGCGTTAGTAGACGAAACTAAAATTATTGGCGAATATATGACGAACTTGAAAAAAAACCATTCTGTTCGTGCAATGCCGGCAGTTGATTATCTTTTGAAAGAGTGCCACGTTCAGCCCAGCGACTTAACAAAGATTGTGGTTGCCCAAGGTCCTGGCTCTTATACTGGTGTGCGAATCGGTGTAACAATTGCTAAGACGCTTGCATGGGCTAGAAACATTCCTTTAACGGGCGTTTCCAGTCTTGAAGTGCTTGCGCTGAACGGGCGTTTTTTTGACGGATTGATTTGCCCTTTATTTGATGCAAGAAGAGGACGAGTTTATACCGGGCTGTATGAATTTAAAGAAAACATACTTTGTGTGAAAGAAGACAGAAATATTCTGCTAGAAGATTGGTTGAATGAAATAAAACAGCTCAAAAAGCGGGTGCTCTTTTTAGGGAATGATGTTTCTCTTCATTTAGATCTGATCAAAGAAATAATGGGTGAGTTGGCAGTCATCGGGGATCCGTCATTGCACCAGCCGCGTCCGGGATTGCTAGGTTTGCTGGGAATGACTAGAGAAGCAGTCAATGTTCATCAGTTTGTGCCAAATTATTTAAGGTTAGCAGAGGCGGAAGCGAAATGGATCGAGCAGCAAAAAACGTCAACATGATTAATAATCAAGTAAATGTTCGAAAAATGACAGTTGAAGATATACATCGTGTTTATGAAATCGAACAGCTGTCATTTTCGGTTCCTTGGACAAAGGAATCATTTTATCGGGAATTGGTCCATAACCATTTTGCTACTTATTTAGTAATAGAATATGAAGGAAAAGTTGTAGGTTATTGCGGTTTATGGGTGATTGTTGATGATGGGCAGATTACCAATATTGCTATTTCTCCAGCGTATCGGGGAAAAAAGCTGGGAGAGACCCTGCTTAGAAGCGTTTTAAACGTAGCAAAAGAAAAAGGAGCCAAAACCGTTACATTAGAAGTCCGAGTTTCGAATACGGTTGCGCAATCATTATATAAGAAATTGAATTTTGAACCAATCGGAATCCGGGAAAACTATTATACGGATAACCAAGAAGATGCGATATTAATGCAGGTGAATTTATAATGAAAGATCGATTAATTTTAGGAATTGAAACAAGCTGTGATGAAACAGCAGCTGCCATTGTGAAAAACGGAAAAGAAATTGTTGCACAAGTCGTTGCTTCCCAAATTGAAAGCCATAAACGTTTTGGCGGAGTCGTTCCAGAAATCGCTTCACGCCATCATGTCGAGCAAATTACTCTCGTATTAGAAGAAACGTTAAAACAGGCGAATCTGTCGTATCACGATTTGAACGCCATAGCCGTGACAGAAGGACCGGGGCTGGTTGGTGCATTATTGATTGGAGTCAATGCCGCAAAGGCTTTAGCTTTTGCGTATGATCTTCCACTAATCGGAGTACATCATATTGCAGGACACATTTATGCGAACCGTCTTGTGAAAGAATTTTCTTTCCCGCTGATTGCATTAGTTGTTTCCGGCGGCCATACAGAGCTTGTCTATATGAAGGAGCACGGTTGTTTTGAGGTGATTGGGGAAACACTTGATGATGCAGCAGGAGAGGCTTATGATAAAGTAGCGCGAACATTAAACCTGCCTTATCCGGGCGGGCCTCATATCGACAGGCTAGCACATGAAGGAACTGCTTCCATTGATTTGCCGCGAGCATGGCTTGAAGAAGGCTCGTTTCATTTTAGTTTCAGCGGGCTGAAGTCAGCGGTGATTAACACTCTTCATAACGCGGCGCAAAGAGGGATCACGATAGATCCGAAAGATATGGCTGCAAGTTTTCAGCAAAGTGTTGTAGAAGTTTTAGTGGAAAAAACTGTTCGTGCCAGTGATAAGTATCAAGCTAAGCAAGTTCTTTTATCAGGCGGAGTAGCGGCGAATAAAGGATTAAGAACTGCTATGGAGGAAGCATTCAAAAAGAAAAAAGGGATCGACCTCGTCATTCCACCATTGTCCTTATGCACAGATAATGCGGCCATGATTGCAGCTTTCGCTGATGTACTTTATGAAAAAGGAATTTTCGGTGATTATCGTATGAATGCTCATCCTGGATTGGAATTAACGTCATATATATAGAGGCAAAATAGGGTCGAATGAACAGCGGCCCTATTTTTTGTTTGTGCGCCCGGCATGGGTGTAATCTATAGGGTGAAAGTCCCGAGCTGCGAAGGCAGAAGTAGCAGTTAGCTTAACGCAAGGGTGTCCGTGGTGACGCGGAATCTGAAGGAAGCGAGCGGCAAACTTTGGGTCTCTCGGAACACGAACTTCATATGAGGCTAGGTATCACTGGGTGAGTTTGCAAGACAAAACAAAGCCCTTTCTGCCGAAGGTGATACAGAGTAAATGAAGCAGATGGATGGAAGGAAAGATTACACTCTTACCCGGGGAGGTCTGGCTGGCACGCCAAGTAACCTTGGTAACCTATCTAGTGATAGATAGCTGAACAGTCAGAAGTCAGCAGAGGTCATAGTATTAGTTGGTCTAGAACAACTAAGAAGGACCGAACAATTAAGAGAGAATAGCCCTTGGCATTCAGTGAGTCATGATGAACACAGAAAACGTAGTACCTCACTTGAGGGAGGAAGCGGTGAATCCCGTGGGAGATCTCTTGGAGGGTGGAGTGACCACTGGCATAAAGAGAACAGCTATTCACGGAAGTTATAAAGACTTGCGTCAATTATCTTAATTGAACCGCCGTATACGGAACCGTACGTACGGTGGTGTGAGAGGACGGGAGTTAATCGCTCCCTCCTACTCGATTAACCACAGGTTATCCACAAAGAAAATCTTCATTTTGGATAAATAAGACGAAACATTGAAATAGACGAAGAAAAAACAAGGTGAAACATGTGGATAACTAAAGGGGTTTGTTGTGGATAATGTGAACAAATAAGAAAAATATTATAAGGTAAGGAACTAATGATGTGGATAACTGTTTGAGAGAAACATGCTGAAGGAAACAAAATAAATAAAAAACCGGCATGAGCCGGTTATTCAGAAAGAAGTGATTCCCATTCCTCCATCAGTTGATCTAGTTGTTCCGTTAACATGACATTTTGATCATGAAGTTTTTGAGCTTTTTCATGATCTTGGTATATATTTGGATCGCAAAGCATTTCATTGTTTTCAGCGATCGCTTCTTCAATTTCTGCTATTTTGTTTTCAAGTTCTTCAATGCGGCGCTGTCTTTGCCGTTCCTTTTTTTTCAATATTTTTTCTTGTTCATAAGATAATTTTCCTTGTTTTTGCTCTTTGGTTTCGATAGTTGGTTCTTTCAACTGTTCAAGCTCGATCATCTCCGCTTTTTTTGCAATGTAATAATCATAGTCCCCGATATATTCGGCAATGCCTTCCGTGGATAATTCAAAAATTTTGGTCGCGATTTTGTTGATAAAATAACGATCGTGCGAAACAAACAAGATTGTTCCAGGAAAATTTATCAGAGCGTTTTCCAATACTTCTTTGCTGTCGAGATCCAGATGATTCGTAGGTTCATCCATGATGAGAAAGTTAGATTTTTTTAGCATTAATTTCGCTAAAGCGAGCCGAGCTTTTTCTCCTCCGCTTAAAGACGAGACGGTTTTCAGCACTTCATCTCCGGAAAAAAGGAAATTCCCTAAAACCGTTCGGATTTCTTTTTCTGTTTTTTCGGGATAGTCATCCCACAATTCATCTAAAACCCGTTTAGATGAAGACAAATCCGCTTGTTCCTGGTCATAATATCCGATTTGGACATTAGATCCAAACTGAATTTTTCCGCTCAGCGGCTTTAAGCGGTTGATGATCGTTTTTAATAAGGTAGATTTACCAACTCCGTTTGGCCCTATTAAAGCAATTGAGTCCTTCCTGTTGATCGAAAAGTTAATATTTTTCACGATCGGAGTTTTTTGATCGTAGGAAAGGGACAAATCAATGGCTTTTAACACGTCATTGCCGCTTTGCTTTTCGATTTCGAAGGAAAAGCTGGCTGACTTCTCGTCCCCAGCGGGTCTGTCCAGTATTTCCATTTTCTCAAGCATTTTCCTTCTGCTTTGCGCACGTTTCGTTGTCGATGCTCTTGCTAAGTTTCGTTGAATAAAATCTTTCATCCGCGCGATTTCTTCTTGCTGTTTTTCAAATTGTTTTAATTCCCTTTCGTACGCTTCCGCTTTTTGTTTTAAATAAGTGCTGTAATTCCCAACATACTTCGTACAAACTGTTCGTGATATTTCATAAACAGTGTTGACAACGCGATCTAAAAAGTACCGGTCATGGGAAACAATTAGAACCGCTCCATTATAATGCTGTAAATATTGTTCGAGCCAGTTTAATGTTTCCATGTCGAGATGGTTTGTCGGCTCGTCGAGTATGAGCAGATCCGGTTTTTTCAACAGGAGCTTTCCGAGTGCTAACCGGGTTTTTTGTCCTCCGCTCAAAACCGAAATTTTAGTTGAATAGTCGTAATCAGCAAACCTTAATCCATGCAGCACAGAACGGATATCCGCCTCATATTGATATCCGCCATTTTCTTTATATAAATGTTGGAGTGAATCATATTCCTTCATTAAGCTTTGCAAAGCATGAGAATCTCCAGCTGAGGAGATAGCTGCCATTTTTTGTTCAATATTTCGCAGCTCAGCTTCGATGTTCCGCAGCTCTTCAAAAACGGTTAGCATTTCATCCCATATCGACTTAGTTGATTCTAATCCTGTGTTTTGTGCCAGATAGCCGATTGTTAAATCTTTTGGCTTCACAATTTCACCAGAATCAAAGGGCATTTCACCGGCAATGATTTTCAATAATGTTGATTTTCCGGCTCCATTGCGGCCTACAACGGCGATTTTATCTCCTGTTTGGATTTCCAGCTTAATATTCGATAAAATAAGGTCAGCACCATAATATTTTGTGATTTTGTTTAACTGCAATAAAATCATCCATAGTTCACCTCAATCTTTGCTAGAATAAGTGTAGCCTATATATTTGACTGCAGGCAACTGACCTGATGAACAAAAGGACAAGAAATTGTAACAATCGTTCAAAAGACACGAATAAAAAAATAGTGTATAGTTTTTATATAAGGAGAGTTTGGAGAAAAAACAAATAAAAAGAAATGTAGACGGAGAAGAAGATCAGGATGGAAGCGTTATCAGTCTGATATTGTTTCATACAGGCGAGCAGCCGCTTGCTAGAAAACATAGTTAAAAACAAAATTAGTCAGGTTGTTTTGGATTGCGAGGGATGAGCATTGAATCAAGATCAATCTAAGATACCGCAAGCAACTGCAAAAAGATTACCTCTATATTATCGGTTTTTGCAAAATTTACATGCCTCGGGAAAACAACGTGTTTCCTCTCAAGAACTGAGTGAAGCAGTAAAAGTAGATTCTGCGACAATTAGAAGGGACTTTTCATATTTCGGAGCGCTGGGCAAAAAAGGTTATGGATATAATGTCAATTATTTGTTATCATTTTTTAGAAAGACGCTTGACCAAGATGAGTTGACCAAAGTTGCCCTCATTGGCGTCGGAAATTTGGGAACAGCTTTTTTAAATTACAATTTTACAAAAAATAACAACACACAAATTGTTATTGCATTTGACATTAATAAACGAAAAGTAGGAATGAAAATTGGTGGAGTTCCAATTTATCATTTGGATCAGCTAGAAAGTGAATTGCCTGATGATGTGCCTGTTGCGATATTAACGGTCCCGGCAACCGCCGCTCAAGGAATAACGGATCGGTTAGTGGAAAAAGGCATAAAAGGCATTTTAAATTTTACGCCGGCTCGCTTAAATGTTCCGGATAAAATTCGGATTCATCATATCGATCTATCTGTTGAACTTCAGGCTCTTGCATATTTTTTAAAACATTATTCGAATGAAGATTGAAGGAGCGATATTAAATGCCAACAATTGGAATTGGAAGCTTGCTGTTGATTGTATTTGCAGCTCTGCTTGTTTTCGGGCCGAAAAAACTTCCTGAGCTTGGAAAAGCTATAGGAGAATCATTAAAGGAGTTTAAAAGTGCCACGAAGGGCTTAGCAGACGATGATGAAGAAAACAAGAAAAATGAATAGCAAGAAGAATGGATGAATAATGATGAGCGAAAAAAAAATGTCCGTGTTGGAGCATATAGCGGAGCTTAGAAAACGGCTGATTATTGTAGTCGTTTTCTTTTTCGTTGCTATGATTACTGGCTTTTTCATAGCGAAGCCAATTATTGTTTTTTTACAGCAAACTGATGAAGCAAAGCAATTCGCCTTAAATGCTTTTCGTCCTGCAGATCCATTGATCGTTTATATGCAGATTACATTTATTATTGCTTTAATTCTAACTTTCCCTGTTTTATTGTACCAGCTTTGGGCGTTTATCAGCCCAGGACTGTATGAAAAAGAAAGGCGGGTCACATTAAGCTATATACCGTTGTCGGTTGCTTTATTTCTTTTAGGAATAAGCTTCTCTTATTTTATTTTGTTTCCTTTTGTCATCGATTTTATGGGGCGGCTTTCCAATGATTTAAACATTCAACAAATGATAGGAATAAATGAATACTTTCGTTTCCTGCTGCAGTTAACATTGCCTTTCGGACTGTTGTTTCAGCTTCCCGTTGTCATTATGTTTTTAACAAGACTCGGGATCATCAATCCGGCGTTTTTGGCAAAGGTTAGAAAATATGCGTATTTTGTATTGCTTGTTATCGCAGCGATTATTACGCCGCCTGAAATTGTGTCGCATTTAATGGTCACGATTCCGCTATTCATTTTGTATGAAATAAGTATCATTGTTTCAAGATTTGCTTACAAAAAAGCACAGTCTTCTCAAATAAAAGAATCAGATCAAAAGTAAAACCGATGGGCTGTTATAAACATATCCCTCTTGTGAAGACAGTATAGGCTTTTTTCCTACTGTCTACACAAGAGGGATAATATCATTACACCTCATCGGTTGTTTTTTGCTTTCCGAATTTTATATGAGAAAGTGAACATGCGGATGGAAACAGCAAAATCAAACGTGGCTAAAATCATTAAAATCATATTTGTAGCTGTCCACATACCATTTTCAGCATGATGAATTGCTAAATATGTAAATAGAACTCCCATGATAAAATAGAAGAGTCCCATGGAAACGGGATGAAAATTCATAATCTTAGCTGCCTCCAATAATGATTTGTATTTGTTCCATTTGCTTCATCATGTTTTCAATCTCATCATGATAAATTGTTTGAATGATGACTACGATTGTATTCATCATTGTATGGGCAAAAATAGGGACTAATATGCGTTTTGTTTTATAATATAAAAAAGCGAACGTAAACCCCATTGCTGTATAACGCAATAAAAGTTCAGGTTCCCCATGCACGATGCCGAACAATAGCGAGCTGACAAGCGCGCCGATCCAAAAATTCGTTTTTTGATAAATCACCCCGAAAATAATTTTTCGGAAGATAATTTCTTCAAGAATCGGTCCTATTATTGATGTGACAATAATCAAATAAGGCGTTGCTTCAATTAAATCCATAATAACTTGAGTATTTTCCGACATCGGATTAACTTTAAGTACATATATTTCAATATTGCCAACGATTGTTTGAATGAAAAAAGCTAAAAAAACTCCGAAAACAGCCCATATGGCAGATTCGCCGAAAGAAGCTTTTTCAATCCGGACATTATTTTTTCGTTCATGACGAAGGAGAAATAAAATAATGACAAACGCAGCAGTAAAACTTGTAATCGACCAATATGCTTGCGCTTGAAAAAGTCCTGCATTGAGATTTTCATCGACGCCAACACCCAGTTCATAAAAAAGGGGAACTCCAATATAGGATGAGAGCTGCATAATGATGTACGTAATGATGATCCACCAATATTGCTTTTTCACGAATAGTTCTCCTTTATAAAAGATTCATATGACTATTTTAACACACAATGGTTTTAAGAAAGAAAAACAATTTTGACAAGGGAAGCACTTAATGGAGGATGTTAAAATTTTTTTAAAAGAGACTTGAAAAATAGAGGAGGTTTCTTTAATATAATAATTGGTGTTAGCACTCGATAGCAATGAGTGCTAATAATGAATAAGGAATAAATTTTGAAAATCTCAAAAGATATTTGAGGAGGTTGTTTCCCTTGTTAAAGCCATTAGGTGATCGCGTTGTAATTGAACTTGTTGAAACAGAAGAAAAAACAGCAAGCGGCATCGTATTGCCTGACACAGCTAAAGAAAAACCTCAAGAAGGTAAAGTAGTAGCAGTTGGTACTGGTCGTGTATTAGACAGCGGTGAACGTGTTGCAGTTGAAGTTGCTGTTGGCGATCGCATTATCTTCTCAAAATACGCCGGCACAGAAGTAAAATATGACGGCAAAGAATACTTAATTTTGCGTGAAAGCGACATTTTGGCTGTGATCGGCTAATAGAGACAGCCCAATATCATAGACAATTTAAATTTTGAGGAGGTTTTCGCAACATGGCAAAAGAAATTAAATTCAGTGAAGAAGCACGTCGTGCAATGCTGCGTGGTGTGGATAAATTAGCAGATGCGGTTAAAGTTACTTTAGGACCAAAAGGCCGTAACGTTGTTCTTGAGAAAAAATTCGGTTCTCCGTTAATTACAAACGATGGCGTTACGATTGCAAAAGAAATTGAATTAGAAGATCCATTTGAAAACATGGGTGCAAAATTAGTTGCAGAAGTTGCTAGCAAAACAAACGATGTTGCTGGGGACGGTACAACTACTGCAACAGTTTTAGCTCAAGCAATGATCCGCGAAGGACTTAAAAACGTAACAGCTGGCGCAAACCCAATGGGTGTGCGTAAAGGAATTGAAAAAGCAGTTGCTACAGCTGTTGAAGAATTAAAAGCAATTTCTAAACCAATTGAAGGAAAAGAATCAATTGCTCAAGTTGCTGCTATTTCTGCTGCGGATGATGAAGTAGGTAAATTAATTGCTGAAGCAATGGAACGTGTTGGTAACGATGGCGTTATCACTATTGAAGAATCTAAAGGTTTCACTACTGAGCTAGACGTTGTAGAAGGAATGCAGTTTGACCGCGGATATGCTTCTCCATACATGGTAACAGATTCTGATAAAATGGAAGCTGTTCTTGAAAATCCATACATTTTAATTACCGACAAGAAAATCTCTAACATCCAAGAAATCTTGCCAGTTCTTGAGCAAGTTGTACAACAAGGCAAACCTTTATTAATCATTGCTGAAGATGTTGAAGGAGAAGCTTTAGCAACATTAGTTGTGAACAAACTTCGCGGTACATTTAATGCTGTAGCTGTAAAAGCTCCTGGATTCGGTGACCGCCGCAAAGCAATGTTAGAAGATATCGCCATTTTAACAGATGGTGAAGTTATTACAGAAGATTTAGGTTTAGATCTTAAGAGCGCTACTATTTCTCAATTAGGCCGCGCTGCAAAAGTTGTTGTAACGAAAGAAACAACTACAATTGTTGAAGGCGCAGGCGCAAGCGACAAAATTGCAGCTCGCGTAAATCAAATTAAAGCTCAATTGGAAGAAACAACTTCTGAATTTGATAAAGAAAAACTTCAAGAGCGCTTAGCAAAATTAGCTGGCGGCGTAGCAGTTATCAAAGTTGGTGCCGCTACTGAAACAGAATTGAAAGAACGTAAACTTCGCATCGAAGACGCTCTTAACTCCACTCGTGCAGCAGTGGAAGAAGGAATTGTCTCCGGTGGTGGTACAGCTCTAGTTAACGTTTACAAAAAAGTTGCTGAAATTGAAGCAGAAGGCGACGTTCAAACTGGTGTAAACATCGTTCTTCGCGCTTTAGAAGAGCCAGTTCGCCAAATCGCTCACAACGCTGGTTTAGAAGGCTCTGTTATCGTTGAACGCTTGAAAAAAGAAGAAGTTGGAATCGGCTTTAACGCTGCTACAGGCGAATGGGTGAACATGATCGAAGCTGGTATCGTTGACCCAACAAAAGTAACTCGTTCTGCTCTTCAAAACGCAGCATCCGTTGCCGCTATGTTCTTAACAACTGAAGCAGTTGTTGCTGACAAACCAGAAGAAAACAAAGGCAACGGCAACCCAGGCATGCCTGACATGGGCGGAATGATGTAATAATTGCAGTGAACTAGTCACAGAAACAAATATATTCAATCGTAAGGACTACTTCCTATAAAAAGGAGGTAGTCCTTTTTTGTTGCTCAAATTTGCATATCAAGATTTTTTAGAAGATCGGAAATTCAAAAACACAACAAAAGCGAACATAAGAAATTATGAAACGCTTCTAGGTGAATTTATCAACTATTGATTGATGGTCAATATGCTTATAAGGAAGAAGAACTTTTTAAGCCGAATGAGGATATTTTAAAGAAATTTAATTATGATGAAAAAGCTGCACATGCCTACATAGACGAACAATGGAAAAAGAATGTGATTGAGTTTTTTAATGATAAACCTGAATATGCGGAAATGTATATGCATTACATAATTAATTTTAGGCAGTATAAAGAAGTTCCTTTTGATGATGATTTTTACCGTTATTGTACTTTGAAGTTGTTGCAGCAAGGCGATTGGATAGAGTTTGAGATTAAGAAGGTAATATAATCAATTAGAAAGGTGAATTGAATGAAAAAAATTGAAATTCCTAGTTTATTTAAATGTACTAAATGTGGTTTAAAAATCCCGTATGAGAAAGCTGGAGAAATGGAATGTGGACAGTGTTCGTTTGAGGATTGGGAGAATGGCTTTAAGGATAAACATGCTGTTTTTAGTGATTATTGTGATGCCGGGCAAGAAATATTTGATACATACGAGGAAGCAAAGGCAGAATTTGAACGAAGAAAAAATGATGAAAACGAAAATGGTGTAGATGTTTACTTATGCAAGGTAATTGAAGAATATCATGCTAAGTGAAAGGGAATAAATCAAATATTTAAAATGATAGATCACAAAAAGTTATCACAGCTATTATTTCTTTGATGTGGTGTACTGTATTTGCGGCTTTAGCGTGTGGAATTGCTTGGTTGATTGAAACGCTATTTAAAGTAAATGTTAATTATTATGTAGCTGGTGGAATTGGCGTGTTTATTTATGTGTTATTGTTTTTGATTGCGTTGAACCAATATTTGTTTATGAAGAAATTTAGTAATGAGATTGAAAAGAATTGGTGATGAAAACTACATTCTGGGAATGTGGTTTTTTATTTTTTCTTTTTGGACTCGTAGCTCAACGGTTAGAGCAGCCAGTTTGAATACTGTGCGGTTTGCAGGTTCGAATCCTGCCGAGTTCACCGTAAAATGTGTTTTCTCTTGTCGAAGTTACTAGGAAATTCCTCCTATCATTCTCGAAATATGGTAAAATATAGAGAAGATTGGAGGATGATATGAGTATTGAAGAAAAAATGTCAAAACTTGTTAAGGAAGTTCAAGATCTAAAACCAAAAATGAAAGAAGAATACTTTCCTAAAGCAGAGGGGATTATAAAAAATATACCTATTGAATGCTCATTACATGAATTAGCAATTCAAAATCAAAAAAAAGAAATGCTAATCCTAATAAAATTCATCCTATTCAAGTTAAACGAGGTCAAATTTACAATGCTCTAATTGGAGAGAATATAGGTAGCGAACTCTGTGAAAATCATTTGGTCTTAATATTACAAAACGACACCGGAAATATGTTTGCTGATACCGTTAATGTATTAACGATTAAAGGTGATGGAAATAATATTAACGAAACGTTTCATGTCAAACTCACTAATAATGATATGTATTATGGCAAACTAGATAAAGATCCATCTAGAATAAATGTTACAGAAATACTAACAATTGATAAAGCTCGATTAGATAAAAGAGTAGGTAAGATAAAAAATGAATTATTCAAAGAAATAAATAAAAAAGTAAAAAATCAATTAGGTTTAAAATAAATCTATTGACAAACCCTTATATAATACTTTAAAATGGACTTATAAAATTTATTTAGCCTTAAACAAGGCAAATGGCTCAATCTTTTGAGTTTTGTTAGGGGGAGAAATTGTCTTCCCCAATTTCATTTAATAATCATATTTTTGTCAACAGTGCATAAAATATTTACACCATTTCAAAAAATTATTTAGTCACTTTAGTGACAATAGGCTTCCAAATGGAAGTTTTGTGTATCTTTGAAATGGGGCAGGAGTTTTGTCTCCTGCTTTTATCAGTCATTAAAGACCTCCTCAATAACCATATGGAGGTCTTTTTCGTTGTAAATTTTTTAAAAAAGAAGGAATTTTGTAATGCCCTATTGAATTATACTAACGTATAATTCAATAGTTAATCAAAAATTAATAAAAATTGTGTATAAGCATCCTTTTTTCAGGGTGCTTTTTTTATTTGGAGGGAAGAAGATGATAAAAGCCAGTGATTTGTTTGAAATAAAGACGGAAACAGTAAGTGAATCTGATTATAGTGTAACATTTGCTCATTATATAAAGCTAAAAGGAACAGATGAATGGCAGTACATTGGAGCAGTACAGTATTTTGCCAATGGCGATATTGATTTAGTGGTGATGCAATTTATCAGGAGGGAAGAAAATGAACGAAATAAAAATAAAGTAAGAAAATGTTACTTGAAATACTTTCTTAAATTAAATGAGAATCATTTGTTAATATTAAGAGTTCTTCGTGATATTTGTATTGCTAATGATTATAACCTTCGTCAAATTGTATCAGTAAAAGAAATTATCAATAATTCACCGAAAAATAATATAACAAGTGATCAACTTAAATTGATAAATAGATGATAAATACGCTGTGTTAGGAGATGATATATGAAGAATTTTTGTGTTGAGAAGATCGAATTTATTAATAATGAGGAGTTTAAGGTTATAGTGAAGCTTATACATAAAGGAGAAGAAAAATATTTTGTAAAAAACTTTGGTAAAGACTATATGGAGAGGAGTATTAGCGAACTGGAACAGATTATGAAAGGAATTGTTTTTGATTGTATTTTAGATGGCGTGTGTAAATTGTAGACAATTCTTATTTTTTTAATTATATAAGTGAATTATTATATGTTTATATAAAACATCCTTTTTCATCTGGTAACAATGTTACATTTTCATTAAATAGATATTCGTTGTCTTCATCTCTGTGAATTTTTAAGTATAATCCAAAGTAGTAATACTCCCACTTTTTACATTAAATGTGTAGTCTTTGTTGGTTTCTCCATTAATCTTTAATTCAGGTTGAAAACTCATTGTAGTATTGTTAGCTGTTGCGTCAATCATTAAATCTTTGATAGCAGTATCGGATTTTCCAATATTATAAACGTCAATTTTTATTTTTAATTCTAAAAATGAAGCTTCATCGGGAGTTGCTATCTTTTCTACGTCAAAACCATTTTCATTTACAAAATTTTTATAGTAATTAAATTTTCCAGATGACTCATTGATCCCAGTTCTAATTTTAGGCTTATTTTGAATATAATCTTTGATTAAATTTAAACAAAAACCTAATACAACACCAATTAATGTCATGAAGGGTAATAATAACTTCATACTGTAGATGAGCAAATTCACTAACATAAATTTACATCCGAACAAAAAAGGAGACATGAACCCGATTCCTTGGTTAGAATAGATGTGCCAACAAACCATTCACACAAGGAGGTTCATGTCTCATGAATAGATTAGCACATCATCAAGGAATCCACAAGTTTTTCACGATGTTGGGGTTGGCACTTTATTTTTCAAAACCTGTCATGAAGCATCTCGTTCATATCGTGGATGCGATGATCACGAAAGGCTTTTCTGGAACGTTGACCGATCTTCATCATTGGAGCTTTCACCCCAATCATCGAACGACACTCAGCCATTTTTTCACGAAAAGCCCTTGGGATGAAGAGACGCTGCTTCGCAAACTCCAGCAATGGATGCTTCATCGTGTCGAACGGATCGCCAAACAGAAAAATCAACCCCTTTTTGTTTCGATCGATGATACGATTTGCCAAAAAATCAAGCCTTCGTCACGGGCAACGCACGCCATTCAAGGGTGTGATTGGCACTATTCTCACACAGAGAAAAAGTCGATCTGGGGACATTCTCTTGTTTGGCTCATGGTTCATACGATGACCCAGGCTTTTCCCTTTGCGTTCCGCCTCTACGACAAGGCGGCTGGGAAAAGCAAGGGGGAACTCGCGATCGAGATGCTTTCTTCTTTGGATGTACGCCGTCCCGTTTATGTGCTGATGGATTCGTGGTATCCATCGCAAGCGCTCGTGGAAGCCTGTCTGAAAAAAGGATTTCACGTCATCGCGATGCTCAAAACGAACCGGATTCTCTATCCGAAAGGCATCGCCATCCAAGCCAAACAGTTTGCCCGCTATATCGAACCGAACGACACCCATCTCGTCACGGTGGGAGAAGAGCGTTATCGCGTGTATCGCTACGAGGGATCGCTGAAAGGTCTCGATGATGCCGTTGTGTTGTTGGCTTGGAAAGCCGATCAGCCGATGACACCCGAACATCTTCACTGCGTCTTGAGCACCGACCGGGAGCTAAGCGATGAAGAGATCTTGCGCTACTATGCCCAGCGTTGGTCGATCGAATGCTTTTTTCGACAAGCGAAAGACCAGCTGAAGCTCGATGGGTACCGCGTTCGTCAACGTCGGGCGGTGAAACGGTATTGGATCTTGGTGCAACTCGCTTATGTGTACAGTATGGTCGAATCCAACAGCGATTTCTCTACCGGGCTTGACTTCCTTCGAAAGAAGAAAGGACATAGCCTCGTGGAGTTTATTTACGATGCAGCGAAGCAAGATATTCCCATTGATGTCGTTAAAAAACAGCTCCATGTGGCATAAGGGGTACTCCGTTTGTCTCTTTTTACATGGTAATTATTGTAATGAAAATTGCTCAACTACAGTTCATATTAATTAAATTTATTAAACAAAAGCCTAGTACAACTCCTATCAGTATCATGAATGGCAAAAGTAACTTCATATACTTACTCCTTTATTATTGTACTGTACAACATTAGGATTGAAGTCTACTCATAAAAGTTTATTCTTCCTCTTCAACCTCAACCAGTTCCGCAAGATCATCCACTTTATACCCTACAATTTTCGCTAAAATAAAGGCTTTCTCTAAAGTCGGGAAACTTACTCCATTTTTTCAATTCCAAAGCTGTTTTTGTTGCACATTTACGTGTTTTCGTATGTAATCATTCCGCAATTCACTCTTTTCAATTAGTTCCCCAATATTGCTTTTCAGTTTGTATTTTTTCATCACTCATCACCATTTAAAATAATTCCACTCGTTTCATTTTTTCCTTCGTCCAAAATAAATAATACAGTTATAAATAAAAAGAGTTAATGTAAAAAGATTATCCATTTCGTATTGTCCAAGTAAATGGACTAAAATTACGCTCATAAGGGACGGTAAGTTACCGTTCCTTTTTTGGTTCACATAGTAATGTTATAATTAGTAGGAAAATTTCGTAAAGAGGTGATTAAGTTTGAAAAAAAATTTGCTTTTAACAATATTTTGTTTGGTATTTATGAGTATGATAGGTTGCAGTTCAGAAAAAACTGTTGAAGAAAATAAAACAAAGGAAGAGCAACAAGTGCAAAGTAAAATTGAAAACAAGGCAAAGTACGATATAGATAAAATTATTGTTCCCGTTCAGACAGAATGGACAAACGATTTAAAAGTATATCGAGACTTTAATATCGCAGTAATAAAAGAAATGGCTCAATCAAATAATATTCCAGTTGAACTAAGAGAATTTCCTACATTTGACGATGTGATTATTGCTTTAAAACGTGGAGATGTTGATGTTGTGCCGGGTATTGATAACCTCGTAGAAACAGATTTAACTAAGACGTATACATATTTTACGGGAGCTATATATCTCCCTAATGGAGAAGAGTTTGTACCGAAGAAAAGCTATGCAATGGCAGTAAGAAAAAAAGATACAGAACTTTTAAAATTTTTCAATGATATGATCTTAAAGTTTAAAGAAACAGGTAAATTAGAAAAAATCCAACAGGAATATCTAGGAGATCGAAATTAAAGAGAATTTCGTTCAAAAAGGTAACCGTTTACGAATATTAACATGGACAATAGCGTTAATAATTAAGACCACTCATTTCGAGTGGTCTTTTTCATCATCAATATATTCAATAAGATCCTCAACTTTGCAATCCAAAGTTTTACACAACTTGTTTAAAGTATCAAACTTTATTCCATCAGTTCCCTCATTGTATATCTTTGCAATTCCATTCCGATGCAACCCTGTCATTCTTGCCACATCTGAAATCTTCAACCTTTTCTCTCCCATTATCCTTGAAAGATGTACTTTAATCATTATTTTATAATATCCCCATTGACTACTTTACACTTTTTTGTAACTATTTTATAATGTAAATATCTTAATTAAAATAGGAAGTAGTCAGTATGTTTTAAATATATTTATAACTGTGATTTATATATGTTTGGACATTGTTGGAAAAGTATGAACTTCAAAACTATTACTGATTCAGCAATACTTTATTGTTAAGCCCGCAAGGATTAAAAATATAACTCCTTCTTAACATTCATAATGTCTATCCTAACTTTTCCCTTGATATATCATCTAGGTTAGAAAAAAGAATGTCACATCCTAAGAATAGAAATGTAATAAAAAAGGATAAAAGTAACTCTCCTCCTTGAAATATGGATACATTACTTAGATGGCTATCTGTAACATACTGTATGGAGAAATAAACAGCTATCCATGCAACAGCAAACTCACATATGTAAGTTATCCACTTAGGGATTCTGAGAAATATTGAGAGTCCTTTTATAACTGCCATAAGTATAAGCATGTAAACAAGTGCTAATGCGCTTACCAATAAAGAAAATATATATAAATCGGATCGAGAGCTATAATTTACATAGTCGCCTAAGAAATGATTAACACCTAAAGAAACAAAGTAAATAATTAGGCTAGTAACAGCTATGACAAAGAATAAACAAAAGCCAATAAGGAGGATAAAGGATATAAATGCTAAGGTGTTTGGAGGATTATCTATAACACCCTTTTTAATCAAAAATAAAAACAAACCACAGGAAATAACCAAACATGAAAGTATAGATAGAGTTATTGCTGTAAAGATAGTCAAGTCATCTTTAACCTCCATTAGAAAAGTGCCATTAGCAGGGAACTAACAGCACTTTTTCTTAAATTTTTAATGCGTTAAATCAGCGCAACAATGAATTTTGCCAACGCTCTCGCCACATCAGGTGGACAGCCAATGCCTCTAAGTCCATTATAAAACTGATTCTCTGTCCATTTTTCGCCTTTATCCATCAACTTAGCTACTTTAGCAGAGTTTTTTCTAACCCATGCGGCGGCCTTTGGAGACAAAGGTCTTAGCATTTGCGATAAAGCCCATCCTCCTGAGCGGAGAGCTAATTTAAAGGCTTTATAACTCCAGGACACTGCGCCTTGAGTTTGAAAATTCCCATTAGCAGTAGCTACTGTTTTAACAGGTACATTCTGTGACTTGATAGCGTTTTGTACCCCTTTATGAACAGTCACTTTCACAGGAACAGGAGCAGATGACGCTGTTTTTTCAGATGCTAATGCACCTGATGTGCCTAAGAAAGATGTAAGAAGTGTAGCGCTTAGAACCACTGAAGCTATTCTCTTTTTATTTTTCATATATATTTGCCTCCTACTATTTTATGAACATTTTTTAATAAATTGCTTTTATTGCAATGGTTGTCCAATGCGGCATAGCTTTAGCACTTGAGTCAGAAAGTCCTGACTTTTTAAGCGATTTATATAGCTTATTTTGGACATCAGACCATCCAAAAGCAGAATACTCATCCAAAAGGTCTCTCAGTACCGGCTCAATATACTTTGAAAACCTTTTTTCAAGCTCAGTTCTTATTTTCTTTTCTGCAAACTTTTCTATAAGTTTGAAAAGCTTTGCTTTGTTTTTTAGTACAGCTCTAATAGCATCTTTGACAGGATTTTCAATGAGTAATTGAATCTTTGATGGTTGATTATCTATAGGTAAGCGTAAAATAATCCCCACCTTTTAATGATAGGGATTAAATACTATTATTGTGATAAGTTATTAAAAACCCGACAATTCAAAGGAATTGTTTTGGACCAAGGAAGTAGTTGATCAAGCTCATCCATATTGCTTATATCCATATTGGGAAGCCTTTCAAATAAGTAGCGAAGATAATAAAATGGATTTAATTTATTCTCTTTTGCTGTCTCCACAATACTGTAAATGATTGAGCTGGCCTTAGCTCCTTTCGGAGTATTGCTAAAAATCCAGTTCTTCCTTCCGATCACAAATGGTTTAATGGATCGTTCACTTCGATTATTATCGATTTCTAATCGTCCATCCTCTAAAAATGCCACGAGTTTTTCCCATTGGTTGAGGCAGTATGTAATGGCTTGACCTAATAGACTCTTTGGTAAAACATTGCTTTTCTCTGTTTTTAGCCATGCTGAAAAAGCCTCCAACAATGGTTGGCTGTGTTTAAGTCGTTTTTTATATCGTTCTTCTGGTGTACATTCTTTCAAATCACGCTCGATGGCAAATAGCTGATTACAGAAATTGAGTCCTTCCCGAGCTGTGACTGCTGAATGACGTTTGGATTCAGGAAGTACGTTTAAAGCCTCATCGAACTTTCTGCGGGCATGAGCCCAACATCCAACTAATGTTACGCCGGATACCTTATGGTATCCTGCATATCCATCGACATGCAGGTATCCTTTAAACCCTTTTAGGAATTCTTTGGCATGTTCTCCTGCTCTAGTTTCCTGATAGTCATAAAGGACAAGTGGTGGATCCTCTCTTCCAGTCCGATAAAGCCACATGTAAGATTTCGATGTACTTGACCTTCCAGGTTCATGTAAAACCTGAACAGTTGTTTCATCCGCATGTAGAATGTCTTTAGAGAGGAGATGCTCTTTCATTCGTTGATAAATTGGCGCAAGCCATTTTTCGGCACCATAAAGCATCCAATTGGCCATGGTTTGCCTGGATAAGATCACACCTAATCGTTTGAACTGTTGTTCTTGGCGATATAGAGGTAGCCCCTCTACATATTTTTGATTCATAATATATGCCATGCTTGACGGTGAAGCTAAACTTTTTGGATACACAGATTTTGGGGCAGGTGCTGTAACGATTGGTGTCTCTATTTCATTACGCTCACAATGACGGCATCCATAGACATATCGAACGTGTTTTAAAACTTTGACTTGAGCCGGAATAATCACTAATTCTTGTCGTACTTCTGTGCTCATTTCGTGTGTTTTTTCACCGCAACACGAACAGACCTGCTCTTCTTCGGGTAAACGATATTCAATCGTTTCCATAGGCAGGTTTTCAAACGTAGCTTGACGTTGACCACGTTTCTTTTTACGACGATATGTAATTGTTTCAACAGTTGGCTCTTCGGCTTTTACATTAGACTCTACCTCTGCTTCATTGAATAAAGGTAGTTCTAATTGATTAGGATTTGTTTTTTCGCTTGAAGAGCCAAATTTTCGTTTTTGACTAAGACGATACTGTTCTTCATACCATTGTAATTTCGCCGTCAATTCAACGATTTGCTGTTGAAGTTTTTCAATTAATTCAAATGGGTTTTGGTTAGGATTCTTTAAATTTTTCATCATGTAGTAATAATTCGACGGTTTTAGCTATTTTCCTCCAAGGTTTTTGTTAAAAGTAAAAAATTCATATAACTGTTCTAGCCTTTACTTCTGGGTGTGCTTTCTTTTGCTCCATTGCAAGACCATCCAATAACCAGCGTAATTGCCGATAACTAATTTGTATCGTTCCAGTGTCATTTTCATTTGGCCATTGAAATTTTCCTTTTTCCAATCGACGATAATAAAGCCAAAAACCATTATAGTCCCAGTGAAGAATTTTTAATTTATCTCGCTTTCGATTACAGAACACAAAATAGCTTGATGAAAAGGGATCTAAATCAAATCCCTCTTTCACCAAAGCAGCTAATCCATCAATGGATTTTCTCAAATCAGTACTTCCTTTTGCCAAGTAAACTCGTTCAGCTCTTGTACCAACTAACATGTTGATTTCAACGTCCTAACCACTTCTGAAAGAAAGGCCGGATCGAAACCAGGTTTTACTTCAATTGAAATCCCACTAATTTCAATCCGTAATGAATTTTCAACTGTTTGTGAATGATCTTCTAGGGTAACGGATGCCCATTTTGTAGACTTTCCTTGATTTTTTATTGGATTTTCAATTTTTCTTAACCAGTATTTAAACTGGTGAATATTCCATTGATTTTCCTTGCACCAGTTTACTTGAGTTTGACCGCTTTTACGATAGTCAGCGATTCGTTGTTCCCAAACCTTTCGTAATTCAGGATTCTTAGGCATAAAAAAACCTCCTTCAATTTCATCTTGAGGAGATTATCTCATGAAATTAGCACACCAAGAAGGTGTGCAAGATTTGACGCTTACATCTATAGTATAAACAACAGATGAAGCTATTCCAGTGGGATTGGTATCATTTTCTTTAGTTTGAGGTGACTGGACAAAAGAAGTAGAGGCAGGGGCTAAAGAAGCAGTTACTATGAATCCTTTAGCTAGTCTATTGATGCTCATTTCCTCCCCTAATTAGTCGTATAATTAGTAGCAAACCAATGACCATGTATTTAGGTTACAACCTGTAATTGTTTGCTTTAGTATAAATTCCCACCTCCTCCTTGTTATCATTCTATCAACAGGAAAAATATAGGTGAATAGGAAAAAGGAACAATATTTATTTACATAATTTACACTCTTAAAAAAGTTCAAAAAGTGTAATTGCGGATAATAATGTATTTGTCATATCGGAGAAGTTTTAAGTATTAATAACAGAAACCATGTAAAAAACATAAAGATAACTTTTTAGAAAAAGTTTTCTAAGTGAAAAAACAATTACAGTAGAGGGAAAGATGGTAAAAGCCTTTTGCATCAATAAAATTATCTTTTTAAGGGTAAAACAGATAACAAAAAGGTAGCTAAATCCTTCTCTTAGCAGATAAGGAGAATTTACAATACCTATTTAGCCCCTAAATGAACTTGGACAATAAGAGTAAAAAATAATATACTGCTTAATGTACCAAGGAGGCTAAACAACATGACACGAACCAAACACTCCAAGGAGTTTAAATTACAAGTCATCAAAGAGGCACAGGAGACAGGCAATAACAGCCTTGTTGCCCGCCGTTATGAACTGAATTCCAACATGGTATCCCGTTGGGTGAGGGAATATAAAGATGGCAAATATGGTGATGTTGATGTCACTGTTTTGCCGGGCCTTGACCCGAAAGAAATATCCAAGGAAAATGAAAAGCTCAAAATATTGCTTGGTGAAAAAGACCTTGAAATCGCGATCTTACGCGACATGATAAAAAAGAAAAACCCTCACTTGCTGAAAAAATTGAAGTAGCCGACAACTGGATCCAAAAAGGCTATTCCATTTCCAAGGTGCTAAAGATTATAGGGATTGCTCGTTCCACCTACTATTATCAAAAGAGCTACCGAGTGGAAGAGAAAAAAGTGAGTGAGGGGCGTCCGGCACCAGGTTATTCCTTCACAGAAGACGGGCGAAAAGTATCAGACGAACAAATCAAAGAATTCCTGCTGGAGGAAATTGCAGGCGATGGCTTCAACTAGCAGGCATAATGCTTCTTTTTCGCGATATCCATGCCAACGACGAGCGTTTGATCGGTGACTTGATTAATCTTCTTGTTTGAGATAGAATTCATGTATAGTCCTCCTTGGTATCCAAATTAGGGGTCAATTCATCCGATTGACACCCCCGAATCATACCAAGAGGGCTTTTTTTATTCAAGTCCCCGAAAAAACTTCTAACAGGAATGCTCCTTTTATAGATTTATAAATAATCTTTACTTCGCTATTTCTTACTAATACGCAATAAATATGCATTAACTATTGTCATTATATGCCTTTATCGTAATCATCACAATATCTGTGCCAGAATACCTTAACCGTTTGACTTCTTCCTCTAACTCTTATATATGCTTGTTTTTAGCAACGATAAGGACATCTTTGCTTGCATCTGTCATTTCCCGTTTTAACTTGCATTCAGTATTGATATTTACTTATGTAAAAAAATAATAGATAGAGCATACACAAAATACCATGTAGCCTATCTATTATCATAGTTTAGATAAGAAATTCTGGATCGTTTTTTGATAATTTAGTTTTTTCAGAAGAAAGTTTGTTTAATAGTGATATGGAAGATTACAAAATACTTAAAAATACAGAAATTTGAATCAAATTTCAAAACGTATTGATTTATGTGGCTGCTTAAACGGAGTGAATGACCAAATGGCGCTTTCGACGAAATCCATTGCTTTTAGTTAGCCCGCAAGCGCTGTCCATTTAATTCCTGTAAATAGACTTGGTATGGAGTCCGATTGTGAAAAACCAAAACATTCCCTTCCTGTATAACATTCATTTCTATATTCAGGCATGAGCTTTTGCAAAGAGGGGCAGGTGATAGGACTTTGCAAGGCATACAGACCAGTCTATCACCACACCCGCCCCACATGTTGAATATGATGCCACTGTACAAGGCTTTGATTGTATAAAAACTCAATGATTCACAAGTGATTTCAAAAGTCTAAACAGGGATTAAAATGTTTTTGAAATGAAATCATATCAATCGAAATAAAACGACTTCTGTCAGGAGATTTCTTTATACTTGAACTTTCATTTCATCCCATTGTTTTAGTTGTCTTAAAGATTCTTTATAGTAATTGACCACCACATCTAAATAGTTTCCATGCTTAATCGGCGTAAATGGATTGGGGCCTTCTGCGACCATTTCCATTATAATCGGTCCTTTGAAACCAATTTCATCTAAAGCTTTTATTTGACCTCTAATATCAGAGTGTCCGTTACCTATAGCTTGCCTATTGGAATCAGCGACATGATAAACACCCAGCTTATTCCCTACGTCCTTGATTGCCTGAATTGGACAAGCCTCCTCAATATTCATATGATATGCATCTAATAATATATAAAGGTTGTCGCTTTTTACTTCATTAATTAATGAAATCGCTTCCTTTGCTGTTAAGATTTGATGGTTCTCATACCGATTGAGTACTTCAAATACAACTTGAAGGCCAACTTCCTCCGCTTTATTTACAATCTCCTTCGTACTAGCTACAAGCAAATCCCAGTCTTTTGTTAAATCTCCGCATCCATGTATTTTCCCAACATCACCATGTAAGCAGATTCTGTTGGCGCCTAAATTTTTCGCCCAACTGATTAGGTCTAAAAAATATTGTACGGCACTAGCTCGAATATTTTCATCAGAACTGGAAATGTCTACATTTTCAGGTGTTACGGACAATACCTTCAAGTCATATTTTTTTAAAATCGCTGCTAACTCTTCCGGAGATTGTGACAAATCCCCTTGGACTTCCACTCCGTCAACACCAATCTTCTTGGATATTTTACATTTCTCTTCAAAATCTATATCTCCAAACGTCCATAAACAAAGACCATAATCTCTTTTCATATTATTTTCCCTCCGGCAAGTAGTCATTTATACAATTCTATTATTTATAGATTGTATCAAAATCTGAAATATTCTGAACACTATAAGTTATAAGATTTTGAATCTGTTAAGCTTTCACAGATTCAATACTAGTTATTGCAATTTTGTTGAAACGGATCTCGTCCTATTAACTTAATTTTTCTTAGTTTTACAGTTGGCGGATCAAATATAATAGTAATTTCCGATTCAGAATCTATAACTTTAATTCCTTCTTCCATTCATTGTTTTACAGCTTCAAACAGGTAAGTCCTCAGCTTGTTCTTTCTTCATTTACAAGATAGTCTAATTCTTCTTATATCAGATTTTCTGCTTCTTCCGACCTTTTATTTCATCTTTCATTCCAATAGTTAATATTTCCTGTTTTACATGTATTTTCTGTAATAAAATTTACAATTAACCCTATATATGGTAATTGATAAATAAAGGGGCATGTAAAAAATTGCCGTCTCTTCATCATTTTCTGTAAACAATATCTTTTGCCACACTTGTTTTAATTACAGGAGAAGTATTTGAACCGGTAGGACTGCGGGTTCTGGTTCCAAATCTAGATCATGATGTGGCTGTTGCTCTTCTTAATCAAGTTGAGCCTTTTTTAATATGGCAGTTTGTTTTATTGTATTTTGGTGTTAAAGCATTATTGAAATCTGAAAGACGGGTTGCTCCTTTACTTATTGTAAGTATTATCTTTGTAGCAAACTTGACATTAAAAACAATTCCATCGATTATGACAAGTTTCCTATAAATTAAGGAGAGTAGTTATTATGAAAAAAAGAATGCTCATATTTTTATTGGTCACGGCGTTTTTTACAGTTTCGGTTATTATGGTTGAGTTAAGTATCCGTTCAGCTGTTTTATCGCCATTTATTCTTCTCGATTCAAAAAAAAATGTAGGAGTCCAGAAGCTTTTAACTGGCTATTCCATCTACCATGGGGACTATCTTTTAGATATTGAACATACTGAAGAAGACTCTACCAATCGTCCGCTCGCTTTTCATATTGGACCTATTGATTATCAATTTATCAAAGTCAATACAGAAAACATTATCTTACCTGCTGGAGAAGAGCTGACTGTTATGACGAGAAGAGGGGTTGAACCGTCTTTTAGTAAGGAAGTGACGATTCAGTCTAGTAAGAGGAAATTTTTTTTTAATGAATATACAATACGTGCTGCAAAAAATGATGGATCATTCTCCATCCAATTGAAGACGGAGTTTAGTAAAACTCTTACTTTTTTGATATATGGTTGTTCATTTTTATTGCCTTTTCTTTTGGCATTGTTTATTAACAAGGTTCTTCCATGGCGCAATCTTTTTACATTGTTTGTTCCGTTTATCTTAGCTGGAATCCTTCCATTGATATTAAACTATCATTTTTCGATGGGTTACGCACTACTTTTAACAAAATCATACATTTGGAGCATTTTGTTATGTATCTTTCTCCCGACGTTTTTATCAGTTTCATTGACAACTGCTATATACCAATGGACGATAAAAAGTGATGAGGATATTGAAGGAGAGTCTGAAATGGAGGAATCAGATTTCCTTGAATTTTCAAAAAGGGAAAAAGTTATAATTTTTGTACTCACCATAGGAAGTCTTGCTTACTTTTTCTCATTTTTCCTTTTTCCACTATCCCTATATGTAAAAATTGTGGACAAATGGTATTTATTTGCTGCTTGGTATTTATCGTTAACCCTTATTATAATGCTAGTTTATACTGTAATACATCGTTTCATGGGGAACTATGAAAATGTGGGATTCACCGAGCAATTTTACTCTTTGAAAAAAACGATAGAAGCTGCATGTAGTATAAACGTTAACCTATTTACGAAGAAAGAGTCCGAGAATGAGACGAATGCTTGGGTGTATAGTACTCCTTTTGCATCTAAAAAAAGCATTAACATTTACATGACAGAAGGTTTGATAAAAAAATTTACTTTAGATGAGGTAAAGGCAGTGTTATTTCACGAAATTGGACATATCAAACGAAAGCATGGTCGTTGGATACTGTTTATTACTTTTGGAGTAGCGACGCTTATTAGTTTGCTGATGTTCTTTACTAGAAAAATTATGCTAGGATTTGGATGGGGACAGTATATCCTTATTTTTCCAGTTGGTATAATCGCTTTAATAGGGCTCACAGAATGGCTTCCGAATAAAATTAGTAAAATGTTTGAACACCAAGCAGATGAATTTGCTGTAAGGCAATTGGGGAATAAGGAGTTATATATTCAAACATTAATGAAGTTAGAGCGAATCAGTGAAAAAGAGAATGACGAGTTTGACTTCAAAAGGAAAGAGTGGAAAGAAACTCATCCATCCTTCCAAAAAAGAATTAACTTTATCAAGGACTTGGTATGAACGTGAAAAATATATTTCGACTTAAGGCGTTTGGTATGGCATTTTTGGAAAGAAATCGAGATGTTTTTTTACTTTCACTTTTAATTGTTTTAATAAGTTTTTTGGACCAATGATTTATTTGCAGTTAACTGATATAAGAGAAGCAACAGACATGGAACAGGAGGCTGTAGTAATAGTTTCAGAAAACCTCGATGATGAGGAGCTTACGTGGCAGTCTATATTTTTTCATAATTTCATGATTTTATTGCCAGCATGTATTGGTGTGTTTTCATTTGGTTTCGTTTCTTTTTGGTATATCCTTTTACAAGGATATTTATTAAGTACTAGTAGGGGCTGTCTTTGAAAGTCAAATCGCCATTGAAAACAAAAAATCATAAACACCGATATATTAACGTTTCTAAAGCATTAATGGGGGCGTCATAAGCCGTAAAAACGACTTATTAAACACCCCCATTCTCTTTTTGGTTTGTATTTAAATATACAATTTTTCATGGTGTTTTTGAAATCCTAGCAATTATACTTGTTGGGGCATTCGCACTAAAGCCTGCAGTAGTGACTTTTAAGTGCATTATATTAAAAAAGCCCTTTTTCCAAAAAAGAGATTTTAAAGATATGTCTATACTGTTTGTGCTCTATGTATTTTTTCTTTTCTTGGCAGCGTTAAATTGAAGGTCTTATAACAACAGGGCTTTGAGATGGGGACTTATATGAAAAAAATTTGGCTTATATGGAACAATCGGACACGGTTAACTATTAATAAAATTGTGTACCAGGATGAAAGCATGATAATAGTTAGTAGTTCCTATTTTACAAGTGTTATATGGAATTTAATTTACAATCAACCCTATATATGGTAATCTAGGGGATTGAAGGTATTTGTATAAAATTGCTAATTTAGGAGATAGTATCAATGAAGCAATGTGTAGACCTGAAAAAAAGGATTTTTTGCTAGTCTTTTAACTTTTGCATTAGGTTTAATGGCAGCTCAAGTTACTACTGAAATAGGAACTGTAAATTCATCTTTCGCATGATTAGCTACTAAACTCGGAATTAAACAGGCTACAGCAGGGCTTATTATTGATTTGGTTTCTGGAGGTTCAACTCTTTGGTCGATTGTTGCGGCAGTAGCTGGACTTAGCGGCGCAATTGGAGGTATTACTGCAATTAAAGCCGTTATTCAAAATTCAGGAAGAGACTTTGCTATTGCTTTGTAATTAAAGCTGAAAGAGTACAAGCCCAAGCTGCGGAAATCCGGCAAAACTTGTATTCGCAGCTAATACTAAAATTAACATGCCACTTCTTTTTTCTGTTTACCTAGTCAGGAGGTGCCAATTCAATAATGTTTACTAGTAATTCTGTCTTTTCTTTTATAGATAAAATGATCAATATAATAAAATATAACAGAAAATCTGCTCTGCGAAAATTTTTAGCAGACTGGCAGCTGGATAAAATTGATCTTAGAAAGATATATAGATGGATTACACTCATTGTGATTTTTATTATGAGTGCTTTGTTTTTTTTCACAGTATTTTTAACTGGTTATATCATCAAGGATCTAGATGCAAATACATGGTTAAATGCCTTTTTGAGCTTTGTAATATTTCTTGCTTTCTTCAACTCATTAAGTTTCTTTAATAAAAAATCTTCTATTTTTTATTATGACACGACAAAAATGTTGTCTCAATTAAAAAGTTATAGAGTGTTGCAAGTCATTGCTTCTATTTATGGTGACTCATTGAAAAATACAGTGATAATGTGGTTCGTTTTGTTAATGCCTGTAGTTTTAGGGATACATATAAATTACCCAAGTTTTGAGCTGAAATTTTTGATTTACTATTTTCCGCTATTTAGTCTATTAAGTTTAATAATGACTATGTTTTTTTCATACTTCCGCTTTTTGTTTTCCCATTTTTTTTATATACAATCACTGCGTTTATTAAATCGCTTTTTTCTATTTATAGTCGTTGGGCTCTTATTTTTTTTATTACCCTTCACGATCGCTTCACTGTTATTCAATTCACAAAAATTTGGAATTAAATTAGCAGATATTGTGATAAAATATCAGTCTTTTTTAATGGAACTCGGTCTGCCTAAGGACATATATAATCTGGAATTTCATATACTTTTCATCGTTTTTCTTTTCATGCTATCCATAGCTGGTGTATTCACTTTGATATGGATCAAAACATTAAATCATTTAGATTTAATACCTTATTACCAAATTCGTACCCGTAAAAGCTCTATATCTGATAAAGATAAGTTCATAAATACGAATAAATATTTTTTTGTAAAAGACATACTTCATATTAAGCGTGTTAGTTCATGGTTTATTGGGCATATAGGAAAAACTATATTAGGCTTGCTAGTATTTATCGGAATCGCCTTGCCAGTCGTACAACATTTTATTGATTCAACATCACCGTTGTTTTTTTTATCCATTATAACAGTATTTGCTTTTGCCATATTTCAAATTGTTGGCGAATCACTAAAAATGATATTAGCGATTGATACAGAGGCCAAGAATATACACTTGCTTGTTTATACCAAATATACAATGTGGGATATTGTCAAAGAAAAATGGTATATATATTTTATTTTTACATTTCTAGTCACTTTTTTCGTCGTCTTATTATCTTCTGTTTTTATAAATGTAAATATTTTTCTGTATGCTTTATCAATCACTATTATGCTCACCTATGGTGGACTGAGTGGTTTATTTCAAATATTCTCAACAGCGTTATACCCACGGATAAATTGGGAGCATCCCTATGAAATTGGTGAATCCCATAAAGCTAATTTTATAGAAAGCATTTTAAATAATGGTCTAACTTATCTATACACGGTTTTCATAGGAGGATTACTGATCGCAGATCAATTTTTCGGATTAAAATTAAACACTATGGTTGCATGTATTCTTATATTAATTCTCGTTGCTTTTTTCTTTTGCGCTTATGCCATCGTTGCTGCGTATACTAAACAAATTTCAGTCAGGGAGGTTTTCTTAAAAAATGATTAAGGTGAAAAATTTATCTAAAAGATATGATGAAAATATCGTTTTAGATAACCTTAATTTCCAAGTGGATACGGGTTGTATCTATGGGATTGTTGGTACGAATGGTGTTGGGAAAACTACCTTTCTACGTATCCTTGCAGGTTTATCCAAACCAGATAATGGTGAAATATACATTGATAATATGAATCCTGTTGGTAATAAAAGCAATAAAAAAATAAGTTTTGTTCCTGATTCCGCTTCTTTATATGAATATTTAAGCGGGGAAGAATATCTTTTGTTCTTTGCATCTATTTTAGATGTTCCGAAAGAGTTGCGAAAAGATAAAGTTTCTTATTTAATTGACCTCTTCAATTTAACATCAGCAAAAGATGAATTGATTAAGACATATAGCCACGGAATGAAACAAAAGGTATCTATTGCATCAGCATTATTGAACGATCCAGATATATTATTATTAGATGAACCTTTGACAGGAATCGATTTAATCAATTCACATATTATAAGACAACATATAAAAAAGTTTGTAAAAGCAGATAAAACAGTTATTCTAACGACACATTTACTTGAATTGGCACATTCTCTATGCGATAAAATAGGGATTTTACATAAAGGTAAAATTGTCGAGGAATTTTCAACCAATAAATTAAGTCTCGATTCAATAGAAAAGCGTATTACATCAGTTTACTTAGGTAAAAATTCTGGAGAAATGATGAGCAAATGAATTTTCAGGGAAGGGGTATAAAAGATGTTGTTCGTAAGCTTGTATCGAATAACAAAATATTGTTTGTCATTTCTTTACTTTTATTTTTTGGGGGGATGGCAGGGGGGTATTTGTTTAGAATAGATGCAGTAAGAGGAGACTTAAACTATATACAGGCTTCTGATGTAGAAAACTTACTTTTTAATAATATAAAGGCATCACTAGTTATTGCTTCAGGATTACTTTCTCTTGGTATTTCTACTGTTATATTTTTGATAACTAATGGGTTAATAGTCGGTTCCTCTATTCAGCAGCAATTGGAGCTTGGATTGTCTATTTCAAGTATTTTTGTAAAGCTAATCCCGCATGGAATATTTGAGATACCTGCGATATTAATAAGTGGAATCATTGGATTAAAAGGCGTATCAATTATTATTGAATATTTCCGTACTTCTTTAAGTGCAAAACAGCTAATAAAACAGACGTTATTTGAAATAGCCCTATTAACCAGTATAATATTAATTTTCCTTACATTGGCAGCAATAATAGAATGGTATATAACCCCATTATAATATTGGAGGTCATGTCATGAGTGCAAAATTTGCAAATTTTCTATCAACTGCCCTTTTTTTCTTAGCATTGATCGTTATAGTACTAACTAAAAATCTATATTTAGGTTTATTCCCCTTAATTTTATCTATGTTTATTCTTACTTGGCAATTAGGAGGAAAGATAAACAATAAAATGTTAAAATTCATTTTTTTGGGCTTTGAATTTCTGTTTCTTTTTATACTCTCATTTTTTTTAATAAATCATCTTCTTACGAGGGGGATATAAATGAATATTATTCATAAACCAAGTATCAAGTTGGTATGGTTTGGAATATTGGTAAACTATATATTGCTTTATTTAAGTATTTTTGATTATTTAAACAATTATATGAAAAGCATTTTACCGGATTTAGACAGTATGGTCTCGGTCATATTGGTTTCTATAATTGGTATTCTTAATTTAGCTTCTATTTTCATAGGGGTTCTGATATTAAGCATTATAGCGTATATATTTGGTCGAATATTTCGTATTGGGATAACTAAGCGAGAATTTTTATTTATTTGTAGTATAGTTATGTTGGTGAACACTTCCATTCAGATTCCCATAGCTTTGGCAAACTTTATAAATGACTCAAATAATATTGTTTTGGTTAGCAATAATCTTTTATTTACTTTATTTAACCCTTTCTTATTGTTATCTATTTTTGTTTTCTACAAACTATTACTTAAATACGATGTACCCAAAAAAATTATTATTAGTTATTGTTTAACATTTTATTTTTTACAATTAGGAAGTACTCTTCTTTCAAACAGAATGCTGAATTTATAACCATTGACCAAGGAAGGCTTAGGCAGTATGTGATTTGCTTATCCCAAAAAGTATAGTCTTACATTGGTCAGTTGTGCAACTATTTTCGAATTAAAACAAAGTCATTATTGTTTTCAAAAATGATTTTGACTGAAAAATAACTGGCCAAATCACAAAATAGAGATGACGTTGATATTGAGCTGCCTGATGTTTTTGCAACGATAAAAGTTCAACTATTTCGCTCCGATTAATGTGTACGTCTTCATGATCCTGCATAGATAGCGAATCGGTCAGGGGGAAAATTGCCTTTGGCTGCGAGAAAGCTCAAGGAAGTTTCGGCATATTACCCTTTCTGGAAAAGATTATCCCTAATTATATTTTAGGTACGGGGAGATCTTTGGCTTTTTTATTTAGGTACTTGCACTACTAATACGTGTCTGCATAGATTATGGTGAAATATTTAAACACAAAGGATGAGTGCACATGGTTGCATATTTGGATTACACATCACCTAAAACGCAATTCACCTTCGATGTCAACAAGAGTAGATCGTTCACAAAGGATAAACACAACTTTATAAATATCTTGGGAATTAAACAGTTAAACACATTAGAAAACATATCTTTATTGGATATTTTTTTAAGCAAAAATAATGTTATAGAACCTCACTATCATCAAAATGCAGCTGAGCTGGTCTATTGTATTTCCGGTGCTGCCACTGTCTCGATGTTGAACCCATTTACAAAACAAATTCATAACTATCCAATTAAGCCGGGGCAGGTGGTAAATATTCCGCAAGCATGGTGGCATTACGAAGTAGCAACCAAGGATAATACACACCTTCTGGCAATATTTGATGCCCCGACTCCTGAGGTGATTTTAGGTTCAGATATCTTAAAGCTTACTCCGTCAAATATCATGGCGCATACTTATTGCCTGAATGAACAGGAATGGAAGAAAACTATAGCTCCTATTCAACCGAACACATTTATCGGCCCACATAAAAACTGTAAACGTAAGAAATATGAAAATGATCAAACTAGATCGACCCGCCAAAATCCAAATTATATCCATCATTATCATCATTACCCTTATAATTACCCATTCGCATCTTATAGTCCCAGCCTTTCCTAAGGCAGAACCTTTAAAGGAGGTATTTTTCCTTTGATAGGTTTTGTTTTGAGAATTTACTGAAAATTCCAGTCGTATGATACAGTTCCTGATTATAGAAATCTTATGGCAATTCTCTTTTTTTGTTTGAAACCATCTCTTAGATAAGGAAAAGGTGGTTGGAAACATTGCTTCGTAAGCTGTTGGGGTATAATCACCGGAAGAATGTTTCAGGAAGAACTTGCTAAGCAAATATGCGGCGGTGAGCGACATGTGGTGTAGCTCCTCAACTCATGAATTCGTTTCGCAAATATTCTTAAACCCTTGGGCAATCCAGTAAAAGGATTTGTCCAAGGGTTTTATGTTTGCCGAAGGAGGTTTTCATGATTTGCCTTAAAAATCTTTATACATACTTTGCAACAGTTCCCAAAACGAAAAAAAGGCGGGGGTTTTTGCATAACTAAGTTGATTTTTGATTAAGCGGTGTTGAAGGGAGGGCTTCTCTGTTTGCAAATTGTCCAATTGTAACCGCAGGTTTAAATACTTTTTGCCAATTGGTTTGACCAGCAGATTGAAAATAGAATAATCGAATGGCTTTCACTCTGTGTGTCCGATAAAATAAAAAAATTTACACTTATCTACTAAATAAATCAATTTCTTCCTGTTCCATAGAACAGCAGGAACGATTTCGAAAATCTATTAAAATATGTCTCCATCGTTGAAAGGTGAACAAGCTTGAGGAAGTCATGATGAGAACAAGGATTCAGTCACCTCAAAAACAATTTGACAAAAGAAAAAGCTGCTAGCAGCTTGTCAACGATGTTTTATGTTTAATTTTCATTATCAGCAATGACAAGCTGGATATTGTGTTTTTTGGCAAATTCCTGGTATTGCTCGCTCGGAGCAGTGTCCGTAATAATATAATCAACCTCATCAAGACGGCAATAAGTCATTAAAGCGTATTTATCAAATTTATCATGATCTACCAATAAATAAACTTGTTCACTTCTTTTGACAATTGTTTGTTTTATTTCGCTTTCAAGCGGGGAGGAGTTCGTTACGCCATTTGAAATGGAGATGCCGGTTGATGCCATGAAAGCTTTATTAATATTGTAGCTTTGTAATATATCCATATTTTTGAGACTGACGAACGATTTCGTTTTACGTTCAAATATTCCACCTGTTGTCAGAACGTTTAAGTTTGGGTAAGGGTACGAATTTATAATAAAGTCCAAATTGTTTGTAATGATCGTGACCTGTTTTGTTTGCAAATATTCCACCATTTCCAATGTTGTTGTTCCCGAATCAATATAAATAATATCGCCGTCTTCAACATATTTTGCGGCTGCTTTGGCAACGGCTTTTTTCTGCTTTTGATTGCGGGTTTGTCTGACCGTAAATGATTCTAATGTTGTATGATTAACAGCAACTCCTCCGTACACCTTTTTGATCGTTCCCCGTTCAACTAATTGTTGAACATCGCGCCGGATGGTGTTTTTTGACACATTGAATTCCTTAACAAGTTCGTCCAACGAAACGGTTTGATGTTCAAAAACATATTTTTCTATTTGTTCTATTCGTTTAGATTTTAACATGTGGATCCCTCTTGCTTTCTTTAGTTTTCACTGGCTAATATCTGAAACAAATTATAAAGTTAACCAAAACTTAACCATCAACGTTAATTATATCTATATTACCCTATAAGTTCAATAATAATGAAGATTTAGCCGATTAGTAGCAGAAATATTTTAAAATTTTTGTTGACTGAAAACGCTTTTAATATTATCATTAAAATCGAGATATAACCAAAATATAACTAATATATAACAATAATATCATCAATTTTTTTAAAAACATACCAACTATTTATGATCAACTAGTGTTGATGAATTAAGGGGGACAGAAAATGTCTAACGCATTAAAATTAAAAAATTACATTAATGGCGAATGGGTTGAAAGTAAAGCAACAAAATATGAAGATGTTTACAATCCTGCTACTAAAGAAGTAATTGGCCAAGTTCCGCTTTCTACAAAAGAGGAAGTGGATGAAGCTGTAGAAGTTGCCAAAAAAGCTTTTGAGGAATGGAAAAACGTCCCTGTTCCTCGCCGTGCAAGAATCCTATTTAATTTTCAGCAGCTGTTAATAAAGCATAGGGAAGAATTAGCGCGGATCATTACGATTGAAAATGGAAAAAGTTATTCTGAAGCATTAGGAGAAGTCCAGCGCGGAATAGAAAATGTAGAGTTTGCGGCAGGAGCGCCTACTTTAATGATGGGGGATTCCTTATCAACGATTGCGACTGATATTGAGGCGACCAATTACCGCTATCCGATCGGCGTGGTCGGCGGGATTACTCCGTTTAACTTCCCGATGATGGTGCCTTGCTGGATGTTCCCAATGGCAATAGCGCTTGGCAATACTTTTATATTAAAACCATCTGAAAGAACACCTCTCTTAATCGAAAAATTAGTCAACTTGTTTACAGAAGCGGGTCTTCCAAAAGGTGTATTAAATGTGGTAAATGGAGCGCATGATGTTGTCAACGGAATTTTGGATCATCCGGATATCAAAGCGATTTCGTTCGTTGGCTCCAAACCGGTTGGCGAATACGTTTATAAACGGGCTAGTGAAAATTTAAAACGCGTTCAGGCGTTGACTGGAGCGAAAAACCATACGATTGTGTTAAAGGATGCCAACTTGGATGATGCTGTTACCAACATTATTTCTTCAGCATTCGGATCAGCAGGAGAACGATGCATGGCATGTTCAGTTGTGACGGTGGAAGAAGAAATTGCTGATCAATTTATCGCCAAGTTAAAAGAAGAAACAGAAAATATTAAAATGGGCAACGGCCTTGATGACGGTGTCTTGCTAGGACCGGTCATCCGAGAAGAAAATAAAAAACGCACGATCCGTTATATTGAAAAGGGTGTTGAAGAAGGCGCAACCTTGGTATGTGACGGACGCAATCGCGCAACAGACGACGGGTTTTTTATCGGACCTACGATTTTTGACAATGTTACAACCGATATGACCATTTGGAAAGATGAAATTTTTGCACCTGTCTTATCGATCATTCGGGTGAAACATTTAAAAGAAGCGATCGAAATTGCAAATAGATCTGAGTTTGCCAACGGCGCATGTATTTTTACAACGAACGCTCAAGCCATTCGCTATTTCCGCGAAAATATTGATGCAGGTATGCTAGGCGTTAACTTAGGAGTGCCGGCTCCAATGGCGTTCTTCCCGTTCTCCGGATGGAAGTCTTCGTTCTTTGGAACATTGCACGCCAACGGAAAAGACAGCGTTGATTTTTATACGCGCAAAAAGGTTGTCACAGCGCGCTATAAAACGCCAAGTTTTGAATAATAGATTGGTAATGTGATAGAAGATTCATCCTTCAGGCTCATTATTCAGCTTCATGAGCCTGAAAATGAATCGGAAAAGAGAGCGCGACGGCTTTGTCAAAAGCTTTAAAAAAACAATTGTTTTTTCGGTTTTCTTTCCTTTAAGAAAAAGAAAACCGCCGCCATGTGAGGGAGGTATATATGAGTCATTTGCTGCGAAAACCGAACAAGAAAGAAATCGAAAAGGGAGTAATAGTTGTTCATGAAGTAACATCAGAAAACTCTCCTTTGGAATATGTGGGATTTAAAGTCATCGATTTAGATCCGAACGCCAAATATTCGGAATTATTAGGAAACCAAGAATGCTGCATCGTCGCCTTAACGGGAAAAATTAATGTTTCAGTCGGTGATGAAAATTTCGAAAATTTAGGTACGCGGGAAAGTGTTTTTGAAAAGATCCCGACGGACAGCGTATATGTTTCCAATCAGCGCCATTTTGAGGTTGAAGGAGTAACAAAAGCGCGCGTTGCCTTATGCTATTCCCCGTCTGAACGTCAGCTGCCTACGAAATGGATTAAAGCAGAAAATGTAGGAATCGAGCATAGGGGGATACTTAACAATAAACGTTTTGTCCACAATATTTTGCCTGATTCAGATCCAAGTGCGAATAGTCTTTTAGTGGTGGAAGTGTTTACGGAAAGCGGCAATTGGTCAAGCTATCCTCCGCATAAGCATGACCGTGATAACTTACCAAATGAGTCGCTATTGGAAGAGACCTATTATCATGAAATGGATCCGCCTCAAGGATTCGTTTTTCAGCGAGTTTATACGGACGATCGTTCACTAGATGAAACGATGACAGTTGAAAACGGTGATGTTGTCATCGTGCCGAAAGGATATCATCCGGTCGGCGTACCAGACGGTTATACCTCTTATTATTTAAATGTTATGGCAGGCCCGAAACGGATTTGGAAATTTTACAATGACCCTGATCATGAATGGATATTGAAACGTTAAAAAATACAAGGAGCTGTTTATCAAAGATGAGATATGATTTCAATACCGACAGAGAATTTGACATCATTGCAATTGGCCGTGCATGCATTGATTTAAACGCTGTGGAATACAACCGTCCGATGGAAGAAACGATGACTTTTACAAAATATGTTGGAGGCTCTCCGGCTAATATTGCCATTGGCTGTTCAAAATTAGGGCTGAAGGCTGGATTCATCGGAAAAATTTCAGACGATCAGCATGGCCGTTTTATTGAGCAGTATATGCGCAATGTTGGGGTTGACACATCCCATATGGTCGTTGATCAGGAGGGGCATAAAACCGGATTGGCTTTTACAGAAATTAAAAGTCCGGAAGACTGCAGCATCTTAATGTATCGTGAAAATGTAGCAGACCTCTATTTGAAACCGTCCGAGGTAGATGAGGAATATATCAAAAGATCCAAAATTTTGCTTGTTTCCGGTACGGCGCTATCTAAAAGCCCTTCGAGAGAAGCTGTTTTGAAAGCGATCTCTCTGGCGAAAAAACATGATGTGAAAGTCATATTTGAATTGGATTATCGCCCGTACACTTGGATATCTACTGATGAAACTTCTGTTTATTATTCATTGGTGGCGGAAAAGGCAGACGTTGTGATCGGCACCCGCGACGAATACGATATCATGGAAGGAACAAAAGACGGGAAAAACGAAGAGACCGTTCGCTATTTGTTTCAGCATTCGCCGGACCTGATTATCATTAAGCATGGCGTTGAAGGCTCTTATGCGTATGCGAAATCAGGTGAAACATTTCAAGCGAATGCTTATCGGACAAAAGTATTAAAAACGTTCGGTGCAGGGGATGCATACGCTTCAGCCTTCTTGTATGCGCTAATTACAGGCAAGGACATTGAGACGGCTTTAAAATACGGGAGCGCCTCAGCAGCTATTGTCGTCAGCAGACACAGCTCTTCTGATGCAATGCCGAAAGCAGAAGAAATCGAACAACTCATTGCCGAAAGATCTTAATTGAATACGATCAGGGGTGAAAAAGATGGGAACTATCCGGCTGACAACAGCTCAAGCTTTAATCAAATTTTTAAACCAACAATACATTCACGTTGACGGTAAAGAATTTCCCTTTGTGGAAGGAATCTTCAATGTGTTCGGACATGGCAATGTTTTAGGAATTGGTCAGGCGCTTGAGCAAGATCCCGGCCATTTAAAAGTAATTCAAGGGAAAAATGAACAAGGAATGGCGCATGCAGCCATTGCTTACAGCAAACAAATGCTTCGGCAAAAAATATTTGCCGTCACCACGTCGGTTGGACCGGGGTCGGCCAACTTGGTCGCGGCAGCGGGTACAGCTCTTTCCAATAATATTCCCGTCCTTCTGCTCCCTGCAGATACGTTTGCTACCCGCCAGCCTGATCCTGTTTTGCAGCAAGTGGAACATGAATATAGTACGGCGGTGACAACCAATGATGCGCTCAAGCCCGTATCAAGATATTGGGATCGGATCACACGCCCTGAACAGTTGATGTCAAGTTTAATCAGAGCTTTTGAAGTGATGACAGATCCGGCCAAAGCGGGTCCTGCGACCATCTGCATTTCGCAAGATGCCGAAGGGGAAGCGTTTGATTTTGATGAGAAATTTTTTGAAAAACGGGTGCACTATCTTGACCGCAAATTGCCGACCGATCGAGAGCTAAAGGGAGCTGCAGAATTAATAAAATCAAGCAAAAAACCACTTATCATTGTGGGCGGCGGTGCAAAATATTCCCAAGCGAGGGATATTTTAATCAAGCTTTCCGAGAAGCATGATATTCCGCTTGTCGAAACGCAAGCCGGAAAATCGACAGTCGAATCAACATTTAAAAATAATTTGGGCGGAATCGGAGTAACCGGAACATTAGCTGCCAATAAAGCGGCTAAAGAAGCGGATTTGATTATTGGAGTGGGAACAAGATATACAGATTTTACGACTTCGTCGAAAACAGCGTTCAATTTTGAACAGGCAAAGTTTTTGAACATTAATGTCAGCCGTTTGCAGGCCTATAAAATGGATGGTTTTCAAGTAGTCGCAGATGCCAAAACAACTTTGGAGCTGTTATTCCCGCTGTTGGACGGGTATAAAAGCGAATTCGGAGATCAAATTGTCGAATTAAAAGAGGAGTGGCTGAGAGAGCGCGACCGTTTAAGCAAGATAGTGTTTGACAGGGAAAACTTTACACCGGAAATAAAAGATCAGTTTTCCCAAGAAGTGCTGAATGAATATGCAGATGCGTTAAATACAGAATTGGCGCAAACCACTGCATTATTGGCGATTAATGAAGCGGTTTCGCCTGACAGTATCATCATCGGTTCAGCTGGTTCATTGCCTGGAGATCTTCAACGCTTATGGCATTCAACAGAACCTAACACATACCATATGGAATACGGGTATTCGTGTATGGGATATGAAGTGTCGGGTGCTTTAGGAATCAAGCTTGCGCAGCCTGACAAAGAAGTTTATGCCATGGTCGGCGACGGCAGCTTCCTCATGCTGCATTCTGAATTGGTTACAGCCATTCAATATAATCATAAAATTAATATTTTGCTGTTTGACAACTCAGGATTTGGCTGTATTAGCAACCTGCAAATGGGCAATGGAATGGGAAGCTATTATTGCGAATTCCGAACACATGACAATCAAATCATGAACATTGATTATGCAAAAGTGGCTGAAGGCTACGGAGCCAAAACTTACCGTGCCAATACAGTCGAAGAACTGAAAGCAGCGTTAGAAGATGCCAAGAAACAAAATGTATCTACTTTAATAGAAATGAAAGTGCTTCCAAAGACCATGACAAATGGCTATGAAAGCTGGTGGCATGTAGGGGTTGCGGAAGTCTCGGAGAAGGAAAGTGTGCAAAAAGCATTTAAAGAAAAACAAGAAAATTTAAAAACTGCCAAACAATATTAAAGAAGGAGACAAACAATGGGAGAGCAAGACATCTTATGGGGAATTTCGCCGATCGGCTGGCGCAATGATGATATACCGGAAATCGGAGCTGAAAATACGTTGCAGCACCTTTTAAGCGACATTGTTGTCGCAGGTTTTGAAGGCACCGAAGTCGGCGGCTTTTTCCCTGAGCCGAAAGTGTTAAACAAGGAATTGAAGCTGCGAAACTTAAAAATAGCAGGACGGTGGTTTAGCAGTTTTATTATCCGCGACGGCATAGAAGAAGCTAAACGGGCTTTCCATCAGCATTGTCAATACTTGTATGAAGTTCATGCAGATGTGGCAGTAGTTTCTGAGCAGACTTACAGCATTCAAGGTACCGATAAAAATGTTTTTTCTGAAAAGCCGCACTTTACAGATGCCGAGTGGACCCAATTGTGCGAAGGTCTGAACGAACTGGGAAAAATCGCTGTGCAGTACGGTTTGAAATTAGTTTATCACCATCATATGGGAACGGGGGTTCAAACCCTTCCGGAGATTGATCGGTTAATGGAAAACACTGATGCAAACTACGTGCACCTGCTCTATGACACAGGCCACATCTATGTTTCAGATGAAGATTGCCAGCAGCTATTAAACAAGCATATTGACCGCATAAAACACGTGCACTTTAAAGATGTAAGAAAAAAGATAATGGAGGAGTGCAAAAAAGAAGGAAAATCATTCATGAATTCCTTCTTAAGCGGAATCTTTACGGTACCAGGGGATGGCTGCATTGATTTTACCGTACTTTATCAAAAACTATTGGACCATCAATACAAAGGATGGATTATCGTTGAAGCCGAACAAGATCCGTCAATAGCCCATCCATTGGAATACGCTTTAATTGCTCGTAAGTATATAAATGAAAAATTATTAAACAACTCTTAAGCAGGGCATGGGGGATGAAACAAACAACAGTTTCGCTCTTTAAAAAAATGTCACCCGTTAATCGAAACAATCGATTCGTAACTTTGATTGTAATGGGATGGTGGGCGGTCATGATTTTACCTTTGCCGTTCAGAAAATTTTGTGAAAGGTGATCAAAATGGAAAAAGTAAAGTGGGGAATTATGAGTGCAGCTAATATTGCTTACGAGCAGCTTCTTCCTGCCCTGAGACAATCCTCTCGTTCCGAAGTTGTAGCGATTGCGAGCAGAAGCAAAGAAAAAGTCGCCCGATTCAATATTCCAAAGGTTTATAGTGATTACGATCAATTGTTAGAAGATGAATCGATAGATGTAGTTTATATTCCTCTTCCAAATGCCCTGCACGCCGAATGGGCAATAAAAGCTGCACAGAAGGGAAAGCATATTTTAGTAGAAAAGCCTGCAGCTGTTAGTACGAAAGAATTATTGAAGGTTCAGGAAGCTGTAGAGCAAAACAACGTAATTTTTATGGAAGCCTTTATGTATCAATTCCATAAACAACATGCACGTGTAAAGGATTTATTGGCTTCGGGAATGATCGGAAACATATTGCATGTAAAATCACATTTTTCTTGGAGTTTGCAAGACCGGAACGATATTCGTTTAAACCCCGCATTAGGCGGAGGAGCTATGTGGGATGTCGGGTGTTACGGAGTTCATGCGATGAGCCAGATCATCGGAATAAAACCAGAGAAAGTTGTTATGTTGGGGGAAGTTGACCCTGAACATAAAGTGGATATGTTATCAACTTGTATTTTTGTAGATGAGTTTGGAAGAACAGCCGAAATTACCGCCAGCATGAAGCTGCCATTTATTAATCGGTATGAAATTATAGGAGAGCGCGGGACCATTTTAGTAGATTCCTCTTTTCGGCCTGATGTGTCATCAGATCAAAAGGGAAAAGTAATTGTAAAAGATGACAATAACGAAATAATACTGTTTGAAACATATAAAGATAATCAGTATTTCAATCAAGTGGAGCATGTAAATGATTGCATTATCAACGGAAAACAACCAGTTTATGGAATCCGAAATTCTATTCAAGTTATTCATTATATAGAAAAAGGTTATGAATCTTTGCGCAATCAATCCGTAGTAACAAGTCTAAATAAATTTTAGGAAGGTAATGAGAATGAACAGAAAAATTCGCTGTGCAGTGATCGGGCTAGGACGTCTTGGATATTGGCATGCCGTAAACGTTAAGACAAAAATCCAATCCGCTGAACTAGTATACATTTGTGATAGAAATGAAGAGCTTGCCAAAAAAGTTTCCATAGAATTAGATGTTCCTAACTTCACTACAAATCCAAGTGATATTTTTTCCAATGATCGGATTGAGGCTGTTATCATTGCTTCTCCTACGAGTACGCATTTTGAACTGTTGAAGGAAGCAGCTTTTAGCAATAAAGCAGTTTTTGTTGAAAAACCGCTTGTCAGCAATTTAGACGAAGCGAAAGAAATTTTTGCAATAATGAAGCGGCATAACACAATTTGTCAGGTCGGCTTTATGAGACGGTTCGATCCAGCATACGCTGAAGCCAAAAAAAGAATTTTAAGAGGAGATATCGGAAAACCAATTTATTTTCGGGGAATTTCCCGCGATCCAGCATCGCCTCCTGAAGAATTTATAAAAAATAGCGGCGGTATATTTATTGATATGGCCATTCATGATTTTGACATTGCAAGGTATTTAATGGAATCAGACGTTGAAGCAGTATCAGCTCACGGCAAAGTTTTAAAATATCCGTTTATGTCCAAATATCAAGATGTGGATCAATCTCTCTGTTATTTAGAATTTGAATCGGGAGCCGTTGGTGACGTTGAATCCAGTAGAAATGCCCATTATGGCTATGATATACGTGCGGAAGTAATAGGTACGGAAGGAACGATTTTTATTGGCGGCTTGCGTCAACATAACATTCAAGTTTTGACCAGTTCTGGCGCAGTTCATGATATTGTTCAAGATTTTCCGACTAGATTTAAAGACGCCTATTATCTCGAGCTGGAAGACTTTTTCAATGCTTTACTAGAGGGGTATCAACCTAAAGTAACTGTTGAAGATGGAGTAAAAGCTCAAGAAATTGCTGTTGCGGCACAAGAATCGTTTTTTAAGCAAGAAAAAGTTTCCTTGAAAACATCTAAAATATTATGATTTTGTCTTCAGAATAGCTGTTGATTCTCTTAATAGATTAGTTCCTATACGCAGAGAAAGGAGGAAAAAACATTGGCTAGTGCTGAAGGAAGCTTACTGGTGATGAAGGGCATTAAAAAAAGCTTTTCAAATAATCATGTTTTGAAGGGCATTGATTTTGAAGTGAAACCTGGGGAAGTTCATGTGCTGTTAGGTGAAAATGGGGCTGGTAAATCAACGTTGATTAAAATTTTGACGGGAGCCTATCAAAAAGATGAAGGAGAAATTTATTGGGAAGGCCAGCCGGTTCAAATCAGCTCACCTTTGGATGCCATGCAACTTGGAATAGCAACGATATACCAAGAACTAAACGTGATTCCAGAGCTGAAAGTCTATGAAAATATATTTTTAGGCCGGGAAATTAAAGGGAATGGAAAATTTTCATTTATCAACCACAAACAAATGAAAGAAAGCGCGAAGCAATTTTTGCAGATGCTTGGACAAGATCCAGCTATTGCAGAGCAGCCGCTCGGTTACTTAGGAATAGGTCAGCAGCAGCTAGTTGAAATTGCGAAAGCTCTTACTTTAGATGCGAAATTAATTATCATGGACGAACCAACAGCGAGTTTGAGCCAGTCGGAGGTAGAACAGTTATATAAAACGGTCGAACAATTAAAAGAAAAAGGAATTGCTATCATATTTATTTCTCATAGACTTGAAGAAATTAAACGAATTGGCGATCGAATCACTATTTTAAGAGACGGCTTTAAAATCGATACACTTCCAGTAAAGACAACGAGCACGGATCATTGGATTGAATTGATGGTAGGTAGAACTCTTGAAGAAAAATATCCAAAACAAACCTTTACGTTAGGGGAAGAAGGCTTTCGAGTCGAAGATTTAAAAGTTAGCGGCTTTAAAGAACCTGTCAGCTTTAGTATTCGCCGCGGCGAAATTGTCGGTATTTCCGGGCTTGTTGGTGCCGGCAGAACGGAGCTGGCAAGAGCCATTTTTGGTGCAGATAAAAAGGAAAAAGGGAAGATCTATGTTGACGGAAAATTAGTCGACATTAAATCACCTAGGGACGCCATCTCTGCCGGAATAGCCTTTATTACAGAGGATAGAAAAAGTGAAGGTTTGCTGCTGGATCAACCGTTATACATGAACATTGTCCTTGCTAATATGGATAACTTTAGAAAAAAGAGCAAATTAATAGATTTGAAAAAAATCAAGCAGGGAGCCATGGACTATGTAAAAGAATTGAAAATCCGCCCGGGAAATATTGAACTGAATGCAAGAAAGCTGAGCGGAGGAAACCAGCAAAAAGTCGTTATAGCCAAATGGCTTTGTACAAAAGCGAAAGTCTTTATATTTGATGAACCGACACGTGGTATCGACGTTGGCGCTAAAGTGGAAGTATATCGGTTGATGAATCAATTAGTTGAAAATGGAGCCATCGTTTTAATGATTTCATCTGATTTGCCAGAAATTTTAGGAATGTGCGATCGCGTACTGGTGATGTCTGAAGGAAAAATAACAGCAGACTTTCCTATAAATGAAGCTACGCAAGAGAAGATTATGAAAGTGGCTACAGGAGGGAGTAATTGATGAGAGAGTTAGCGGTGAACAGCTCGGAAACGAATGTTGAAAAGAAATCTGTCAAGCATTACCTTAGTAAGTTTGGCGCTCTGATCGGGCTTATCATTTTATGTACAGTTCTCACGATTCTATCGGATAAGTTTTTAACCATCAACAACATCATGAATATCGCCAGACAGTCATCCATTAATGCATTGTTGGCTTTAGGGATGCTCTTGCCGATTTTGACTGCAGGTATCGACTTATCGGTCGGATCCATTTTAGCTATTTCAATCATGTTAATGGGGATTGTTTCAGTTAATATGGGCATGCATCCCATTTTAGGAATTCTTGTTTGCTTATTAGTAGGATGTTTTTTTGGGTGGCTAAACGGAATATTGCTGACAAAGCTTAAATTGCCTCATCCGTTTATTTCTACTCTTGGAACAATGAACATAGCACGTGGTTTAGCGTTGATTGTAACAGCAGCTGCACCTATTGCCGGCTTCCCATATTTAATTCAATTTTTGGGGAGAGAATTTGTCGGTCCAATTCCTGTGAGTTTTTTGCTAGTTATCGTGATGTATATCATTTTCCATATATTTTTAACTAGAACAAAAACCGGAAGATATATTTATGCAATTGGAGGAAATAAAGAAGCAGCTCATTTATCCGGAATCAATGTTGATCGTGTTCTTGTCATTGTTTATACGATCAGTGGTTTTATGGCATCGCTGGCAGGATTAGTTATGGTAGGAAGAGTAAATTCTGCCTTCCCGCTAGCAGGTTTATCATATGAATTGGATGCTATTGCAGCGGTAATTATTGGCGGAGCAAGCTTTTTTGGTGGAGTTGGAACAGTTTGGGGAACTCTGATAGGAGCTTTAATTATTGCTGTGTTGAGAAATGGCCTTAACTTATTGAATGTTTCAGCCGATTTTCAAATGGCAGTCATAGGATTTGTTATTATAGCGGCTGTTTATGTAGATGTGATTAGACAGAGAAAAAGCAAGAAAGACTAACTTTTTCAAAAATAGTGTTAATATTTAAAAATTTATTTATAAATTCAAGGGGGATGATTTTATGAAAAAATGGGTGAAATCTTTAGGTGTTGTAGCAATGGCTGCTAGCATGATTATTGCATCCGGATGTGGGGGTGAAAAATCTTCAGGGGGAAGTAGTGAGAAAGAAGGTAACGAATTAGAAGGTAAAACAATATCAGTCGTTTTAAAAACGTTAAGCAGCCCATATTGGAAATATGTAGAGGCTGGTGCGAAAGCAGCTGGAAAAGAATTGGGTGTTGAAGTAAATGTTGTAGGACCAGCTTCAGAGTCTCAAGTGATCGAACAAGTAAATATGATTGAGGACCAAATCAATCAATCGCCGGGGGCATTAGTTGTTTCGCCAACTCAGCCTTCAACTGTTGTTCCTTCACTAGAACAGGCTACACAACAGGGCATTCCTGTATTGCTCATTGATACAGACGCAGAACTGAAAGATAAAACAACATTTATTGGAACAGAAAACTTCACAGCTGGTCAGGAAGCTGGAAAATTGCTTGCATCAATGTTGAATAAAGGGGATGAAGTAGCTCTTATTAGCGGTGCTCTTGGGAACACTGCAACAGATGAGCGTATAAAAGGAGCCAAAAAAGCTTTAGAAGATGCTGGGATGAAAGTAGTAGCTGAACAACCGGCAGATAGTGATAAATCAAAAGCGATGTCAGTAATGGAGAATATATTACAGAACAATAAAAATATTAAAGGTGTATTTGCTGCAAACGATGATATGGCACTTGGAGTGCTCCGGGCAGTTGAAGCTAAAGGAATGAAAATCCCGGTCATTGGCACAGACGGTACAGTTGAAGCTGTTGAATCGATTATAGCCGGAAAATTAGCCGGAACAATTGCTCAAAGCCCTTATGACATGGGATATTTAGGAGTTGAAAATGCAATTAAAGCTATAAAAGGTGAAAAAGTTGAAAAAAGAATTGACAGCGGCATTGATGTCATCACAAAAGAAAATGCGCAAGAAAAATTAGAATTCTTGAAAAGCATTACGAAAGAATAAATTTTTGTTAACTGATGAAAAGATGGTTGTTCGCAACAACAAGTCTGTCGGACACGTAAAACCATTAAATAGCTCGAGCTTCTTCAGCTCGAGCTCATTAATATAATGATCCTTTATTTACTTAAATAAAAAACTTTTAATGATGAGCAAGCAGATTTCATCATGCCAAATGATGGTCATTTTCTTGGTGAAAATGGAGGAGATCGGAACATGATAAACATTGGAATTATTGGAGCAGGGAGAATCGGGCGGCTGCATGCAGAAAACATGCAGCATATACCAAATGTAAAGATTAAAGGAATATCGGATGTAATGATTGCTCAAATGGAAGATTGGGCAAAAGAAAAGAACATTTCAATAGTTACGGATAATTATGAGGATCTTTTACGTGATCCGGAAATCCATGCCATTTTTGTTTGCTCTCCAACTACTACGCATGCCGAAATTATTAAAAAGGCTGCGGCGGCCGGTAAGCATATCTTTTGTGAAAAACCGGTTAGTTTTTCAGTTGAAGAAACAGTAGAGGTAATTAATGAAGTTGAAAAGGCTGGCGTCAAATTTCAAGTAGGATTTAACAGACGCTTTGACCCGAATTTTAAAAGGCTACACGATCTTGTTCAACAAGGACAAATTGGAACACCTCATATTTTAAAAATTACTTCAAGGGATCCAAAACCGCCAACCATTGATTACGTGCGGACTTCAGGCGGTTTATTTATGGATATGATGATCCACGATTTCGATATGGCTCGTTATATTGTAAACAGTGAAGTAGTTGAAGTTTTTGCTCAAGGAGCCGTTTTAATTGATTCAGAAATTGGCAAAGCCGGTGATATCGACACGGCGGTTGTAACACTAAAATTTGAAAATGGTGCATTAGGTGTCATTGATAATAGCAGACAGGCCGTTTATGGATATGATCAGAGGGTAGAAATTTTTGGAGATAAAGGGGCGGCAACTGCTGATAATTGCCGGCCGACAACAGTTGAATTATCAACATCTGACCATGTTGTGAAGGATAAACCGCTCTATTTCTTTCTTGAACGTTATTCTGAAGCCTATATTGAAGAAGTTAAGCAATTTGTTCATGCTTGCATGGATAATGAATCTGTTTTGTGCAGTGGATTTGATGGCTTGCAAGCACAAAGAATTGCCAAAGCTGCGCAAGAGTCATTTGAAAAAGGAGTACCGGTGAAAGTCGAGTTTTAACAAACCATTTAAGAAAAAAATTCGTTGTTTTTCATTGAAGATTTTGTATAGAAAACGTAATAGCAAGTACAGATTTTCCCCAGAAAATAGTCGGTATAGGAAAAGGATGATGAATAAATGCCTTTAGTGACAATGCGAGAGATTTTCGCAAGTGCAGAAGAGGATAATTTTGGAATCGGTGCATTTAGTGTTGCAAATATGGAAATGGTTATGGGGGCGATCCAAGCGGCAGAGGAATTAAGATCGCCCATTATATTGCAAATTGCCGAAGTTCGTTTGAAGCATTCTCCACTTCATTTAATCGGCCCATTAATGGTTGAAGCTGCGAAACAATCTGTTGTCCCAGTAGCAGTTCATTTTGATCACGGTTTAACTTATGAAAAAATCAAGCAGGCACTTGATATCGGCTTTACATCTGTCATGTATGATGGATCACATTTACCTTTAAAAGAAAATATAGAAAAGACAAAAGAAATTGTTAAACTGGCGAACTTCTACGGTGCAACCGTTGAAGCTGAGATTGGAAGAGTCGGAGGAAGCGAAGATGGGTCAGAAGATATCGAAATAACTATTACAGGGGTTGAAGAAGCTGAGAAATTTGCTGAAGAAACAAAAGTAGATGCATTAGCAATTGCAATCGGGAACGCCCACGGCGTATATAAAGGTGAACCAAATTTGCGGTTTGACCGTTTGAAGGAAATTGATGAGCGAGTTGAAATACCGCTTGTATTGCACGGTGGATCGGGAATCGAAGAGAATGATTTTAAAGAATGCATTAAGTTAGGAATTAGAAAAATTAATGTTGCTACTTCAACCTTCAACAATGTTATCAATCATATAAATAAAAATGTCCAATCTTCTTGCTATACAGATTATTTTGTGTTTCATCAAGATGTTATCCGTGCCGCATATGAAAATGTCAAATACCATATTGAGATTTTCGGAAGCTCCAATCGAATAGAAAAATTGATGCAAAAAATATAGTTTTCTGTACGCTTATTCCCAAAAGATTTATTCCTGCCGGGGAATCGAAAAGCTCATCCAAGAAAATATTGAGAAACTGGCGGCTTTTTCTTTACCCATGCTGAAAACAGTCACAGGATATGGCAGTGAAGAAAACTATATACAGTTGGTGTTGAGAAAGAGCCTCGATTTGATTTTCTGATTTCTTATGGCACCTACGTACAAGAACAACACACAAATACAAAAAGACATCAAAATTGCGAAAAACTGGACGTATTGTGAGCAAGATAATTGTTTTATCTGCCCAAATGGAAGGAAAGTTGCGTTTAAAAAATACCAAAACAAAAAGGACCCGTCTGGTTATGAACAAAGCTTCAAAATCTATGAATGTGAAGACTGTAGTCATTGCCCTCTAAAATCAAAATGCACGAAAGTGAAAGGGAACTGTAAAATTATTACAATAAAAGGATATGTAGGGTGCATGTAATAAAATTGACCACTTTTTTGAGAACTGGTCTATAGAATAAGTGAGGACTACTTCCTTACTAAGAAGAAAGGAGCATTCCTGTTAGAAGTTTTTTCGGGGACTTGAATAAAAAAAGCCCTCTTGGTATGATTCGGGGGTGTCAATCGCACGAATTGACCCCTAATTTGGATACCAAGGAGGACTATACATGAATTCTATCTCAAACAAGAAGATTAATCAAGTCACCGATCAAACGCTCGTCGTTGGCATGGATATCGCGAAAAAGAAGCATTACGCCTGCTTTGTGGATGAGCGAGGGAGGGTGCTGAAAAAATCGTTTCCCGTTCCGCAATCCAGAGAAGGGTTGGAATGGTTGTACCAGTGCATCGTGAAAGCGATGGAGGAATTTGAAAAAACGGAAGTGATCGTTGGCATCGAGCCAACGGGACATTATTGGCTCAATCTCGCTTACTTTCTTGACGAGAAGGGCATTCCTCTCGTCATGACAAACCCGATGCACGTGAAGCGCTCCAAAGAGCTGGACGACAATCTTCCAACCAAGCATGATGCGAAAGACGCGCTCGTCATTGCCCGGTTAGTGAAAGACGGCCGATTCAGCTATCCGCGCATTCTGAAAGGGATGGAGGCCGAACTGCGCGTGGGAGCGACATTTCGCTCCAAATTGGTGGAAGAACAGGGAGCGATTCGAAATCAAATGATTCGCTGGCTTGATCGATATTTTCCGGAGTTTTCCCAAGTCTTCCCGTCATTTGGGAAAATGGCGCTCGCGGTGCTGGAATATACGCCATTTCCGAGTGATCTGGCAGGAAAAGAACTAGAAGAGGTGCTGGCCCTTTACCGGCAAAGTGAGGGATTACAATCGCCACAAAAGCCGAAAGCGAAGAAGTTGATGGAATTGGCCCAACACTCCATTGGCGTAACGGAAGGACAACAGATGGCCCGTATCGAAATCGCCACGCTTGTCCGCCGATATCGCCAGCTGGAAAAAGAGATCGAGGCATTGACAGAACAGCTGATTGAACTCGTACAGACATCGGTCGAGTACGAATGGTTGAAGACCGTTCCGGGCTTAGGCGATGCGACCATCGTAGAATTGTTATCAGAGATCGGGAGTTTCTCCCATTATCAGGATCCGCGGCAGCTTATCAAATTAGCGGGCCTGACGCTGCGGGAACATTCCTCCGGCCAACACAAAGGGCAAAAACGGATCTCCAAGCGTGGAAGAAGGCGGTTGCGCGCCCTCCTCTTCCGCGTGATGATGCCGATGATCCGCCACAACGAAGCGTTTCGACAGTTACATGAATATTACACGACACGGCCCGATCATCCGTTGCGCAAGAAGCAATCCATTGTGGTGTTATGTGGGAAATTACTGAAGGTACTGCACGCTGTGTGTACGAAGCACCAGGCGTTCGATGCGAAGCGAATGATGCAGGACATCTTTGGTCTCGAAACGGCGGCTTGATGCCTGCATGCCTTACGATTCCCTAGACAACAAGGATGACACGGAGAAGCCGGCACGATATCATCCATTCGACCTTGAGTCCCTAAAGGAGCTTCGCCAGCCTCTGCCTGATGACTAGACCGAACGAAGGAATGTAGGCACAAGGATGCCCAGAGACATGGGAGGGTTCGTCATCATCAGCGATGCAGAGATCCAAGGTGCATTCCATACATTTACCACCATTACAACCAAATTAAACCAGTAGTGGCAGCGAAGCGCACCCACCCAATGTCATATATATACAGATTTGAGAAACAAAGTTAGAAAACGTGTCGAAAAAAATTTTTTTGACACCCCTGAAACGGCTACAACCGTTGATATATCAACATTTATAGAGGGAGGTTTATTATGGGAATTTTAAGCGATAATCCAAAAGAAGAGCCAATGCACTACGGAGAAATATTTGGCGTATGGTCGTATTTACAAACGGCTAAAGGATTTGTTGCCGGATATCCGGTTTAGTTTGTTACCAAACTAGGGATTCTTTGGCTGAGAATGGCAATATCAAGGTGTTTATGACTTCGTAATTAATCGTACTTGGCTGTTCTCGGATATGCGGAATTTACAAACCTATATGAATAAACAGAAACGTTAATAAAACGTCATATAAAGCTTCATGTTCTTACTTTTACAGACAGATTCTCTATGCCAATACGAAAAACGTTGCTCTGAAACATCGTCCAATTCAATTTAACTGGACACATTTTGGAGATTTTCAGCGTGAAGAAAATCCGATTGTATTAGCGGATCGAATTCTTTTCCGGCTGACTTGATTACACCGGCTAACAATCAAAAGGGTTATTTGAACTTGAGACTGGCTATAATCTTTCCTTTCCATCCGTGTGTCGGAGCAGGTAAAATAGATGATCGATGGAAATTATCGAAAAAAGAATGAAGGTGGAAGAAGTTGATTAAAAAGGAATTAAATGATAAGTGAAAATTTTTAAAAAACGCACCTGAAAAAAAGATGGAAGTTTTCCTTTCAGGTGCGGAATGTCATTTTTAATGCTTCTATCAAATGTACAATAAACACGTATCCATCATAAGTGTAAGCAAAATTTATGAAATTCCGGCAGCTTCGGCCAAATATTCGACTAGATGCAATGCCCGCACAGAATCAGACAGTTTTTCGCGTTCGATACCAAGCTTCATCTGTATGAGACATCCTGGGTTGGTCGTAATCACGACTGATGCTCCGGTCGCTTTCGTATGCTTCATTTTCTCATCAAGGATGTCCATTGAGGCATCATAGTTAATAATATTATAGATTCCTGCTGAACCGCAGCACATGTTTGCTTGCTCCATCTCAACAAAATTAATTCCTGAAATACTTTTTAGAAGGTTTAAAGGCTCCTCAGTCACTTTTTGAACATTGGTCATATGACACGAAGGCTGATATGTGACTCGTTCTTCCGGATTTGACCGAAGATTAGGCAGTCCGCCGCAAGCGACTAGCACTTGGCTGATTTCTCTTGATTTTGCAGTGAACGCAGCCGCTCTATCAGCCCATTCTGGATCATCTGCGAGCAGGTGGTCATATTCATGCAGCATAGCTCCGCATCCTCCGGCATTATTCACAATAAAATCAACGTTCTCTTGTTCAAATGCGGCGATGTTTTGTTTTGCGAGACGCTTGGCTTCCTCTATTTCACCAGAGTGCGCATGCAGTGCGCCGCAGCATGTCTGATTAGGGATGACAATGACATCACAACCCGCTTCTGCAAGCAGCTGTACAGACAACCGGTTGATGCGATGGAACATAGCATCCATGATACATCCGGTGAAAAATGCAACTGTATATTTTTTTTCACCTTTTGCTTTCGCTTTGGAAGGAGCTTGTTTACGCTCTGCTGGTGAAACTGCCTGAGACATTGTCGCTTCGAATTCACCTAAATGATAAGGCAGCTTTTTCATAATACCAGTTTTGCGCATCGCTTTTTGCAATCCGCTTTTCTCATAAAGCCAAAACGTATTGCCGATCACATTCATGGCTGTTTTACTAGGGAATACGTTCTGAAACATTGTCTTTCTCAGCAGACGAACAGGAGCTTTAAATCTCTTTCGTTTCACAAGTGCAGCCCTTGCTGATTCAAGGATGGAACCATATTCCACTCCAGTCGGACAAGCCGTTTCACAAGCCCGGCATCCAAGGCATAAATCCAACGGCTCTTCAAGCACTGATAGATCCGTGATTTTTCCTTCGCCAACCATTTTGACTAAATTAATACGTCCGCGCGGTGAATGTGTTTCTATTCGCGTAGTTACATATGTCGGGCAGACGGGCAGACAATAACCGCACTGTACACAGCTGTTCGTTTTATTATATTGAAATTCTTCCCTTAGTTCTTCAAGAGATTCTTTCATGTTAACTCAACTCCAATTTCTGCCCCTTTTCGGGGAAAATTTTTCCTGGATTCATGATGTTATTTGGATCCCAAACTTTTTTAATCCGCTTCATCATATCCAGACCGACTGGTCCTAATTCCATTTCCATAAAAGGAGCCTTCATAGTTCCGATGCCGTGTTCGCCTGAAAGCGTTCCGCCAAGTTCAACTGCTGCTGTGAAAATTTCAGCGACAGCTTGTTCTACGCGGCGCATTTCTTCTTTGTCGTTTTTGTCGCAAATAATGTTTGGATGCAGGTTGCCATCACCTGCGTGACCGAATACGACGAGGTGAATATTATATTTATCTCGAATTTCCTGCAATCTTGCGCACATTTGAGGTATTTTGCTTCGTGGTACGGTGGCATCTTCTGAAATTTTGGTCGGTTTTATACGTACGATAGCCGGAGATACCAGCTTTCGAGCTTTCCAGATCTCCGCTTTTTCCGCTTCATTTTTTGGAATGCGAACAGCTCTTGCTCCGACAAGATAACATAGTTCCGCTGCTTGTTTGATCTCATCCTTTAAAGCTAAAGGATGGCCGTCGAGCTCAATGAGAATAATCGCTTCTGCATCTACAGGTAGCCCTAAAGGCTCGTAATTTTCGACCGCCACAATCGAAGCTTGATCCATTAACTCCATTTTGGCAGGCAAAATACCTGACGATAAAATTTTTGAAATGGCGCTTCCCGCATCAACAAGGCTGTCAAATACCGCCATAATGGTTTCGGAAGCGGGCGGCTTTGGAAGAAGGCGCAAAATTGCTTTTGTAATGATGCCTAAGGTTCCTTCTGATCCGACAATGAGTTTTGTTAAATCATAACCGGTTACATTTTTTACAGTGCGTCCGCCAGTATGAATGATTTCACCCTCAGGAGTGATAACCTCCAAACCAATCACATAATCTTTCGTTACTCCGTATTTTAATCCTCTTGGACCTCCAGAGTTCTCAGCTAAATTTCCGCCAATAGTAGACACATGTGAACTGCTTGGATCTGGAGGATACATTAATCCTTTTTTCTCGGCTGCTTTGTGAATATCCGCTGTTAATACTCCCGGGGATACAACGGCGATTAAGTCTTCTTCATGAATTTCAAGTACATCATCTAATACCGATAAATCCAATACCATACCGCCTTTGACAGGCAGCGGGCCACCGCTTAATGATGTGGCTTGACCGCGAGGATAAACTGGGATTTTCTCGCGATTGGCAAGCTTCACAAGGGATGCTAATTCTTCCACGCTCTTTGTTTGAATGACCACATCCGGCAGAAATGTTCCGAAAGAGCCGTCGAATGAATAGCTGAAACGGTCGCTCTCATCAGTGAGTACTTTACCGGTTTTAACTATTGATTTAATCTCTTCAATATGACTCGGTGTAACTACCTTCATATGAATCTCTCACTTTCCAATTTTCTATATCGTATAATCTCTTAAAAGCAGACTTAATTTTTTCTCAGCATTTTTTAAATGGATGAGACATTGGATTTTGGCGAGGTCCGGTTCTTCTGCTTCGATTGCTTGTAAAATATTGTAATGTTCTTGATATACAGCTTTTCGTTTTTGTTTTAACTCCACGTTAGGTCGCAACGTAATCTTTAATGTTTTTTCATAAAGAGAGGATAGATTTTCAAGTGTTTGAATTAAAACTGGATTATGTGTAGCCAAAATAATCGAACGATGGAATTCGATATCGGCCTCTGTTGAAATGTCTCCTTCTTCTAAAGATTCATTTTCCATTGTTTTTAAAATTCGTTTCATTTGCTCTAGCTGTTCAGGTGTACGTCGGAGTGCTGCTAAATATGCTGCTTCCGGCTCCAAAATTTTTCTCATTTCAAATAAATATTTAATGCTGTCCACATCATCGCTCTCAATTCGAATACGCTGTAATAATGATGAATTTGTTGATTCTTCTACATAACTCCCGCCGCCTTGACGCGAGGAAATGACACCTGCTGCACGCAGCATACTTAAAGCCTCGCGAATAGGTACTCTACTTACACCGAATTGAGCAGCCAACTCCATTTCTGTCGGCAGCTTAGAGCCTGGTGGAAATTTTCCGATTTCAATTTGTTTCAATAATTCACGAGATATCATTTGTGAAACTTTTTCTTTTTTGGCCATGACTTCCTCTCCTTTCGTAGTTCTAAAATAGGGAATGGACGAAAATTGTATAACAAATTTATTGATTTATATAACAAATTTATAATAATTTTTCAGTAATTTTTTTGAAATTTTAATTTACAACACGCTATTTTATGATTATAACTCAACTTTCGCAGCTCAATTTTGGTAAATAAGCCTTGATATAATTAGGCAAAACTACAATCCATTTACGTAATTGACTTTCGATGAATTTTTTAATCTTTTGATTTACATTTTGAAGTGCATCTTCAAGAATTTCAATGAGTAGTTGAAGTGCAAAGGCCCAATCTAGTTCATCGATTTCATCACAAAGTTCATAAAAAATGCCGCCTAATGTTCGATAATCTGTACTTACTCGGTTTTGCCAAGACAAAACAATGTACCTTGTAAACACAATAGTGGTATGGCTGATCATGGAATCATAAGATCTTCCTTGGAACTCTTTTTGGAGTTTCAATAAGGATTTGACTGTTTTGAAGAATACTTCAATATCCCAACGTATCCCATAAATACGAATGATTTCTTGATCCGATAAAGTACAGTCTGTACTCAAAATAGCTAGCCACTGTCTCTTTTTATTACGATTACGGACAAATACCACTTTAACAGGTACGCCATTTGCCATCGTTGTGTGAATAGAGCGCAAAATACCCTTTTGATGTTGTGATGGTTTAGCTGTTTGGTATAGTTTTTTTAGGCTCACCCATTCACCGTTCACTTGATATCTTTGTTTTGTATCCTTCACCATTCCAATAACATCCAACCCTTGATCCACAATGGACTTGATCAAAGGCTGTTGGGTAAACCATGTATCCATTAAAACGTATGAGGCATCGATTCCTTGAGAAAGTGCCCGTTTAATCATATTGGGAATAACTTCCGGCGCTTTTTGTAAAGCTTCGACACGCCGCTTATAACCGGATGTACGCTTATCGATTCGGTTATCAATCCCATTGATTTGGGAATTCGTAGAGCTTAATAAAGCAAAATCAATAGGCAAAAATGTAGCACCATCTGACCAGCCGAGTGTAAGCATACGAAATCCTTTGTAATAACGCATTTTTTGAGAAGAATGATCGAAACAGCGAGCAAGCAGTTCAACCTTTTTACTGCGATTTCGTTCATAAGATGAGTCGTCCACGATCAGCACTTTCGGACGGTCGTGTCTCGTTAAACTACTTACCTTCATAATGGTGAAAGTACTCAAAACAAGTAAAAACCTGCGCCAATTGTATTGAGGGTTATTTAAGAAGCGATAAATAGCGTTTTTTTCCGGCAAATCTTTAGCTTTTTTACTTTGAAGAAGTCGAAACAAATTTTTGCCTTCAAAAACTAAACTAAAAACTAGCTGGAATAAATAGGCGCAGGAATAACCGAAACCCTTGTTAATTCCCACTTTCCTTAAATATTTTAAGATTTCAAGTTCATCAAATATAGCTTTTACTTCTTTTGGTAGTTGATTGTTCAGTCTGTTATTCGTTATCATAATAAGAGACACCTCACCTGCTTTTGGTAATGTTTTTTCTGGACAATTAAACTATACCAAAAGTTGAGGTGTTTTTTTTGCAAATTTTTATGTCAAGAAGTATTCGAAACAACCAACAAACCCATTAACCGTAAGGCTTAGAAATCCAATTTACTGTGAGAAAGTTGAGATTATAATAATCAAAAAAAATAAAAAACACAAGACATACAACGAAATTTGTATTACTAATTTGTATTACAAATAACAAATTATTAGAACATGTTATTTACATTAGGATCCAACACAAGATGGGGAACCTTTATATTAGCCTGAGAATGTAAACACTTACATTTTTATAAGATTTTTGGCCTTCAGCCTGTGAAATTTAAGATGTGTTGATTCCTAATTGTAAATAAAGTGAAGTAACGTCGTTTCAATAATTTTCGGAACATTTACTTCATTCAATCTATACAGTTTTTTCTATATTCATTTTAAATTTAGGGGGAGTGGGTATGGTGAATGACGCAGTATCTTTGGAAAAGCAAACAGTGCGAAAAGTAACAAGGAGGATTATTCCATTTGTATTTTTCCTTTATATTATTTCGTATTTGGACCGGGCTAACATTGGTTATGCCGCTTTGGAGATGAATGATGCCCTTGGTTTGACCAGCCAGGTTTTCGGTCTGGCAACTGGTATATTCTTTATCGGCTATTTTCTTTTTGAAGTACCAAGTAATATTTTGATGGAGAAGTTTGGCGCCCGTGTCTGGATTGCGCGAATCCTCATTACATGGGGAATTATATCGATGGCGACTGGGTTTGTACAGGAAGCAAGTCATCTTTACATTATTAGATTTTTGCTCGGTGTTGCAGAAGCTGGCTTTTTCCCGGGAATTGTTTTGTACTTAACATATTGGTTTAGGGCAAAAGATCACGCAAAAACCATTGCCATGTTAATGAGTGCGATTCCTGTATCATATATTATCGGTGCTCCACTTTCGACATGGATTATGGACAACATTCATTGGTTCAATGTTGAAGGCTGGCGCTGGATGTTTTTAATTGAAGGTGCTCCGGCTGTGATTTTTGGGATCGTGACCCTATTTTATTTAGCGGATAAACCAGAGGATGCAAAATGGCTCACCGAAGAAGAAAAGAATTGGCTAATTGCTGAATTGGAAAAGGAAAGAGTAAAAGAAGCAGATGGCAAAAAGGGTTCTGCAAAGCATAGCGGACATATAGAAGCTCTTCGTGATGCAAAAGTGTGGTACTTTGCCATTATTTATTTTGTTTATATTGCCGGTACTCTTGGTGTCAGTTACTGGATGCCGCAGATTATTGATGGAATGTCAGCGTCTTTATCTAATACACAAATTGGTCTAATTGCTACCATTCCTTATATTGTTGCTACTATTGCCATGAACTGGTGGTCAGCCCGCTCTGACCGCAAAGGAGAAAGATGGCTTCATGCTGCCTTGCCGCTCTTGGTAGGGGCAATAACATTGATAGGCGCTGGAGTAACACTCCAACCTGTATTGGGCATGTTATTCATCACTTTATCACTTACAGGCATGTATTGTTATAAAGGTCCTTTTTGGGCGCTGCCTACAACAATGCTTAATCCAGCAAAAGCAGCTGTTGGGATAGCTGTAGTAAATTCGATTGGCAATCTTGGCGGTTTTATCGGTCCATATGCAGTAGGAGCATTGAAAGATTTGACGGGAGGAACAAGTGCCGGGTTGTATTTCTTAAGCGGCTTACTTGTGTTTGCTTTCTTTATGTTACTTGTCAAACGAGAAAAACCTAGAGCTGACATCCAAAAACAAGCAGTATAAGTGATGTCTGGCACTGCTCGAAGAGGAAAAGGACAAGGGAGAAAATTCCTTATCCTCAGGCTGTCGAGAAACTTCGACAGCCATTATTTTTATTTATAATCTTTATCAGTTTACCGTGTTAATTTATTATAATATTAGTTAGGAGGATAATAACCATATGAACTACAAATAAAGAGAGTTAAAATGAATATAAATTTGTTGTATTGAGGAACTTGTACCGGAAGATCACCTTTTACGAAAAATAGATCAATACATATATCACTGAAAAGGTTAAGGATTTGTATTGCCCGGATAACGGAAGACCTTCTATTGAGTCTGTTCTCGGTCCGTTAGAGTTTCGGAAGCATTGGAATTTGGCATCGTCGGTTTGAACGATTCGATTCCTGCTGTCGCCCAAGCGCCATTTGGAGGCGTGAAAGAGAGCGGAATAGGCCGAGAAGGGGGACACCATGGAATAGACGAATATTTAGAAGTTAAGTATATTTCGATGGGTGTTTAAACGGGTCTAATGCAAAAGGAAGATAAATAGATAAGAAGCAGATTCATCCGTTTAGGGCAGCAGCCTGAACAGCTTTTCTGCACATTTTTGGCATAGCAGCCCTTGATGAATCTGCTTTTATTATTCATTTTTACAAATTGGACGGAAAAGGAATTTTCCTTCTTTAAGTGCAGCCGCCGAAAGATGTCTTGTAAAAAATTTTTAATAGACGATGCGAAGAATGAAACATAAATTGATGTGGGGTCATACTTGGGCTTCCTCGAATTCGAGTCAGCGGTCTACAATACATTGAATGGAAAAAATGAATGTACAACAATTAAAACATAGCAAGTGATAGACCAATATTTACAGCTTTTAAAGCAATAACGACTCATAAATTCGAATGCGCTGCAGCTGCAAGCGCTGCCTGCCCGAGACTAATGCCGCCGTCGTTAGGCGGAACTTCTTCACCGACCCAGATATGCATATCGCTTTCAAAAAATAACTCTTTCAAATCAGCTAACAAAAGCGAATTTTGAAATACGCCGCCGGACAACACAACTGTGTCAATTTCATAGGCCGCTCCTAAAGAACGAACACTTCTAAATATGCCTTCTGCGACGCTTCGATGAAATGCGCGAGCAATCACCGCTGCATCTTTTCCTTTTAGACGGTCTTCTGCCATTTCCTTTAAAAAAGGACGGTAGTCTAGCTCTTTTCCATTCCACGGGAAAGAATATACCTTCTCTAATGGAGCTGTACGTGCTAAATGCTCCAGCCAAATGGCTGCCTGTCCTTCAAAAGAGATAGGACCGGTAAATCCTAAAAGGGCCGCTGCTGCATCAAACAAACGGCCGACGGACGTTGTTGGAAAGGTGCGCAATTGTTTCTCTACCATCTTCACTGCCGTGAAAAATCGTTCAGGAAACGAAAGCTGCTTGCCGACATTTATTGCCCATTTCGGATCATCCACAAAGAAACCAGCCAGCGCTTGAAGCGGCATGCGTGCCGCCGCATCTCCGCCGGGAAGCATGGCGTAACGAAGATGTCCGCGCCGTTTTAGACCTTCCGCAGCGCTTCCGACAAACAGCTCGCCGCCCCAGATCGCTCCATCGTCGCCAAAACCTGTTCCATCAAACGCCACTCCGATCACCCGTTTGTCCAATGCATTTCGCTCCGCCAGCACGGACGCCACATGAGCGCGGTGGTGCTGGATGCCAATATGTTGATAAGCTTCTAGATTGTGAGCAAAGGCGGTAGATTGGTAGTCGGGATGAAGATCGTACGCCACAATCGTTTCTTGCAATCGAACATCATACATCGACAAAAGATCATGGACCGTTTGCTCAAATGACATATATGCTTCGTATTTCATCAAATCTCCTAAATGCTGGCTCATGATCGCCTGTCCGTTGACCACTAATGTAATGGTATTTTTTAGGTCAGCTCCAACCGCAAGAACAGGCCGATCACTGGGCAATTGGGCAGCAGGAAGCGGCGCATACCCCCGCGCCCGCCGAAGTACAGTAGGGCCAAATGGGCTGACGCGAACGACGGAATCATCGACGCGGCGGGCAATAGGGCGCTCCCCAATAAGCCATGCGTCCGCAATGCCTTCAAGTGCCTTGATCGCTTCTTCATCATCATAGATGATCGGTTCACTGGAACGGTTAGCACTTGTCATTACAAGCACTTCTGGTGCGTCGAAATGAAACAGCAAATGATGGAGAGGGGTGTATGGAAGCATTACTCCTAAATCGGAATTATCAGGAGCTACTCCCGGCAGCAATCGGCGAGCCCGTGCCAACACGATGGGTCGGGCGGAAGATGTAAGGAGATTTTCTTCTTCCGCACATATATCGATAAACGCCCTTGCTGTCTCGAGATCTTTTACCATTAAGGCAAACGGCTTTTCCCCGCGTCGTTTCCGCCTTCTAAGCTCCCATACCGCTTCTTCGTTTTCAGCATCACACGCCAAAAGATAGCCGCCAAGCCCCTTGATCGCAACGATGCGCCCAGAACGAAGGAGCTCGGCCGTTTTTTTGATCGCTTTTTCATCACCATGTATTTCTCCATCCTGTCCCTGCACATGATAATGAGGACCGCAATCGGGGCAAGCAGTTGGCTGCGCATGAAACCGTCGATCCACCGGATCATAATATTCCGCTGAACAAGCCGGACACATAGACCACATATGCATTGTCGTATAAGGCCGGTCATACGGCAGCCGCTCAATGACCGTATATCGTGGACCGCAATCCGTGCAATTGATGTATGGATAAAGGAATCGGCGGTTAGCTGGATCAAACAATTCTGACAAGCATTTCGGACAAACCGCAAGATCAGCAGGAATTTGCACTGTCGGCCGATTATGGAGCGTGCTGGCCAAAATTTCGAAATCAGCTGCTTCTTGTAAAGGCGCATCTTTAATTTCCAAATTGGTTATTTTAGCTGAGGAAGGGTATCGATCTGTAATGTCTTGAACAAATTGTTGAATGGCATCTGCGTCCCCTTCCACATGAATCTCCACGCCGCTTTCTCCATTGCGCACCCATCCGCTGAGCTTCCACCGCTTTGCTTTACGAAAGACAAAAGGACGAAAACCGACCCCTTGCACAACACCATATATTAGAATACGCTGCGCTATTTTCATGATGAATCACCTGCTTTCGTTATAAAACGGGAGATTTTGGAGCTTTCAAACAGATAAATAGAGCTCAGTGGACCGTCCGAACTTTGAATAAGAAAACATTGTCCGTTGAACTTAATGCGCTGGCATTTAGCTTTATTCTCGCATTCTGAACTGAAGGCGTATACATAACAGAACCTTTCATGCCGACATATTCCACTTTCCTAGAGATGTATCCGTTTATTTTGCATGTATCTTACCTAAAGAGAAGAGAGGGGGCGCCCGTTTAAGATAACGGCTTCTCCTCCTTTGCGGACGGCAATGCAACCATGCATCCGCGGCCGGAAACTCCTATTTGAATGACCTGCCCGTCTTCTACTAAGACTGGAACAGTACCTCCTCCCGTCAAAACAACAAGCTGCTTTAATGCCGCTTTGTCTTCTTCGACATCATACTCGACAAATTCTTTTCCGTCCCATAATAAACTTTCCCGCAATTCCTTCGTGTAAGGACATCCTTTCGCACCATAAAGCTCCAGCATCATTTCTCATCCTCCAAAGAGATGATTTATTATTAAGCATTTTCATGATTGATTAACAGATGCGAGGCAACGGATCGCCAATCAGCATATCGATCAAGCGTGTACCTCCATATTGAGAACGTGCTAAAACTGCTTTTTTTGGCTCTGCTTGTATTTCACCAATGCGCTTCGCATTCTCCCCGCCCGGCATGCTTCTAAGTGTTTTTAATGCGATATCGGCATATTCAGGCGAAATGACGGCAAGAAACTGCCCTTCATTGGCAATATGAAGGGGATCCAATCCTAAAATTTCGCAGGCACCGCGCACTGCCGGGCGAACTGGAATTGCCTCTTCATCGAGTATAACAGCTACTTGAGCGTCTCTTGCCAATTCGTTTAATGCCGTAGCTACACCGCCTCGGGTTGGATCGCGCAGCCATCTAAGCCCCGGCGCCGCCGCCTCAATAAGTGCCGATACGAACGGCCAAACCGCCCGAGTATCGGAAGTAAGGTCAGCTTCTAAATCCAACTCCCCTCTAGCCAAGAGAACGGTAATCCCATGATCACCAATTGCACCAGACAAAATGACATGATCACCCGGTTGAACGTTTCTGGACGAAAGAGAAACGCGCGGATCGGTAAGGCCGATACCGGCTGTCGTGATGTACAGACCGTCCGCTTTTCCGTGCTCCACTACTTTCGTATCTCCCCCGACCACAGGCACTCCGACACGTTGAGCTGCCTTGGCGATAGCCGCCACCTCCCGTTCCAACTCCGACGTTGTCAATCCCGCTTCGATAATAAGTGTTGTCACCAAAGCCAACGGCTTTGCTCCTCCCATCGCCAAGTCGTTTATAGTCCCATTGACGGCAAGTTCGCCGATAGATCCCCCTGGGAAGACGAGTGGATTGACAACAAAGCTGTCTGCAGTAAACGCCAATCGGCTCCCATTTGCCTCAACATATGCCGCATCATTTAATTCTGCTGGCTTGTCCCCCATCATATAGGGAACCAACAGTCCTTCGATCAGTCTTCTGCTGGCTTTCCCGCCAGCGCCATGAGCCAATTCGATATAAGAATCAGTAAAATTCACTTTGGCTGTCTTCATGCTTGTTCCTTCCTTTCTTCCTGATGCAACGATTAATTAAGAAGTTCAGTGAGAGTCTCCCAAATCATATAACGTCTGAAAGTAAGCTGATGAACCCTGCCACTGCCCGAAATCGAAACGCATTGTATTTCACCTAACAGGGAAACAATCTATATAATTTCCTCTTTTTTTATTCACCCACTGCTTCTTGCAAATGAACGTAATGATAATAGGCGGCGCATGCCCCTTCTGACGACACCATAAGAGCTCCCACCGGATGTTCCGGAGTGCATTCTTTGCCAAACAGCTGACATTGATGCGGCTTCAATATACCTTTTAATACTTGTCCGCAAGGCGCCATTTGCGGATCACTCACACGAGATCCCTCGACTTGGAAACGAACTTCCGCATCCCACTTGGCGAATTCAGGCCGCAATTTGAGCGCAGACTGCTGAATAGCCCCAAGTCCCCTCCATTCAAAAAGAGAGCGGACTTCAAAAACTTCTTTCATTACATCAAGTGCAGACATATTTCCTTCGTAAGGAACGACGCGGCTATATTGATTTTCTACTTCAAACCGCCCCTCGCGCATTTGTTTTACAAGCATGAGGATCGATTGCAGTAAATCGAGCGGTTCAAAACCGGAGATAATTATCGGTTTTTGGTATTTTTTTGCGATGCTTTCATAAGGACGGGCGCCGATTACAGATGAAACATGACCAGGTCCGATAAACCCATCAATGCGCATATCCGGAGAATCCAATATTGCCTGCATTGCCGGTATAATTAGGACGTGATTGGAAAATACAGAGAAATTGGGCACATCCAATTCACGTGCGCGCATGAGCGTCAATGCTGTTGATGGGGCGGTAGTTTCAAAGCCAATCGCGAACAGCACAACTTGCCGGTCAGGATTCTTCATCGCTATGTTTAAAGCATCTAAAGGGGAGTACACCATACGTATATCAGCCCCTTTAGCTTTTAGTTCGAGAGGCGTTCCATGTTTCCCGGGAACGCGCATTACATCACCGAATGCGGTAAAAATGACGTCCTGCTGCTTGGCAATCGAAAGTCCATTGTCCATACGTCCCATTGGAAGAATACAGACAGGGCATCCCGGTCCATGGACAAGCTCAATGTTTTCAGGCAGCAGATTCTGCAATCCAAATCGAAAAATCGAAAAGGTATGTCCTCCGCAAACCTCCATAAAACGATAGTGATAATCTGGATCGACGAGACGGTGGATTTCTTCCGATATTTTGCGGATTAATTCCGGATTGCGAAACTCGTCAACATATTTCATCGTCGTCATTAAACTGCACCTCCTAAAATTAGATCAACAACGACTGCCTGCATGCATATCGTCTTTTTCGGAACGGGTTTTGATTGACCAATCATATGCCTTTTGTTGCCTTAAGTCTCCAGCGCTGTGTATTAACATGTTTAAACTTTTTCGTTATCAAATTGGTAACCTTGTACTTCCTCGATCGCTTCATCCGATTCATTTAACATGCTTAGCAAATTCAATTGTTCATTTGCTTGTTCTTCACTGATTTTGCTCATCGCAAATCCCACATGAATAAGCACCCAATCTCCAAGAAGGAGATGTTCATTTTTTAATAAGTCAATGTTAATTTTGCGGCGCACACCGCAAACATTCACCACAGCATAATGGCGGTCACCATCTAACATTTCTACAATTTGGCCTGGAATAGCTAAACACATGGATGAATCGCTCCCCCCGATTTGCAATAAATGTGAAAATTTAGATATGTTATTGTCCGTAAAGAAAACTAGAAGTTCATTCGAACACTGAAACTTTTGTTAGAGATTCTTTAGAACAATCATGTAAATTTAAGGCGCCAAATGATGACGCGGTTATTTCCTGAATCAGCAATTGCCAGACGATTTTGATGACACCAAATCCCGTACGGCCAGCAAAGTGAATCCCTTGTTACGGCTTTCCAGCGATTTTCTCCCATTCCTTCGAAATCTGCTTGGCCAATAACATACGAAGCAGGATGATACGCTCCTTTTCGCGGCGACTCAGTAAAAAGAAGGATGCGGTTGTTTGCCGTGTCAGCCACCGCTAGCAAATTGTCGTATTGTGCGATCCCGTAAGGAAACCGGAAGCGCCGGGGTCCTTGCGGTACATGGGGAAGTTCAAATGACTGAGTAAAATCTTGTTGACCGAGAACTAACTCAGCTGGGCGGTCCGTCTCTGGAGGCGGCGTATAACCAAGAATGCGGTGATTGCCCGCATCAGCAACGTATAACGTATTTCCGTCGCCGGCAAGAGCGTGAGGCCAGCGATACGTATCCGTTCCTACGCCTTTTCCCCTATTCTCACTGTTTACATAACCATTCGGTTGACCAAGAATGACATCAGGAACACGCCCATCTTCCGGTAAACCTTTCCATCCTAAAACTCGGCGATTCCCCGTATCCGCTACATAAAACCATTCATCAATGTATGCAAAATTATATGGCCAATAAAATCCAGTCGGACTAACTTTTCCTCCTCGATTCGGGGATGTCCCTGACAGATCCTCTTGTCCCAAGACATAATCGGGAGGCTGGTTATTTATTTTCGGCAATGTTTCCCAAATGAGCAGACGATGGTGCCAAGCATCTGCGACAAATAGCTTTCCTTCAATGACCGCAACGCCAGTCGGGAGATGAAACAGCTTTGGTCCTTCTGTTTCAAAATCAGGCTGACCTAACACGATGTCAGCTGGCGCATGATCATTTTCCGGCCAACTGTACCAAATGAGTACGCGATGGTTGCCGCTGTCGGCCGCTACTACAATATCATCGTCTACATATACTCCCCTTGGTGCATAAAGATGAATCCTGTTTGGATGGGCAGGGGGCAGCACAAGACCGCCTGGGGCCGATCCCCCTAACCACCGTTCGGGATATGCGGTTAACTTAATCGTATCCATATTTTTTCATCCTCTACCCGAACTGGAAAGGGTTCTAGCTGCACGTGAGGTGCCGTCATGCATTCCCCGGTGGATAAATCAAAACGGAAGCCGTGCCATGGACAAGTAATAATAGAGTTGTCCACCAGTCCTCCGTCAAGAGACATCCCCATATGAGGGCATTGATTGCGAAATGCCATTACTTTTCCTTCTGAGCGAACCAGCAAAACATCGAGCTCCTCATGCGAAAAGCGAACAGGACTCCCTTCTTCCAGTTCCGAAGCGGATGGACCTTGCACCCATCCGTTTTGTTCTAAATTTCCAGTATCATTCATAGCGTGAAATGGCATGTAGCCGGAGGTCACTTCCTCTTCGACCATGACAACATGTTCAATTTCTGGAACGCGGGCTTTAATTGCTTCCTCAATCCCATTTTTCAACGTCATAGCGGATAGCGAGCAACCGGAACAAGCTCCTTGAAGGCGGACATAAACTGTATTTCCTTCCACTTTAACTAGCTCCACGCCACCTCCGTGGGAACGCATATAAGGACGCACTTCTTCTAACGCGGCGGCGGTACGGGTAAATAAATCTTGTTTAATGATTCCGTGCATCAAAAACATCGCATAAATAGAAGGGTCTTCTGCAGCTTTCAGCAGCAATTCTTTTCCCGCCTCCGTTTCACGAAACGTGCGAACGAGCTTTCTAAGAGCATGTTCGTGAAAGGCTTCAATGGCTTTTTTCAATTCCATTGCTTTCATCCGGGCGTCTTCTGGCAGACCCTTTATTGAGTCCAGCACGCGATCCACCCGTCCAGCCAAAGCTTGAAAATCCTCTTCCTGCTGAACTTTCATGATCACTCACCTCCAAAAGCCAATGTTTGCTCTAGAGCTTCTTCGGTTTTCCGATACAATAAAGCGGCAAATGTTTGTTTGGCCATCTCCTGCAGCATTTCTTCAACCGTATTACGGTCAACAATGTTAGTAAAATCATTGACGCGATGATTGGCTAAAGCCTGCAAAATGAGGCAAGAGCCCGCTGGATTATCAAGAAGGGCATCGCGAAAGAAAGCGTCCACAAATTCGTTCAGCCAAATTCCCTCACTTTGAGGATTTGCGCGAAGCCGTTCCAGCGCTTTTTGAGCTCCTTCATTGCGCTGGATGATACGTTCACAAAAACGGTCAACCGCCATACCCAACAAAAGATTAAAGTATTGCTGTTCGTGGGGATTCATGCTATCCTTCCTCTCTTTCGCACATTTTACTGTTCCATTTTTTCATTGGCAGCTGCTTGCTTCCGCTTAAGGGCAATTTCCGCTAATACGTCTTCGATGGCACTCGCTGCCTCATGCTCTCCATATTTACGAAACAATTGACTGGCCTCTTCCAACCGAGGTACCGCTCGGGAAAACGCACCTAGATGTGCCAACGCATTCCCTTGATTAGCTAAAACGCGGGCATATGCTATTGGATCGTCTTTAGAGCGGCGTACTTCGAGCACATCTTCATAAAGAGCTACTGCTTCCCAAAGATTATCTTCAAGATGAGAGGATTTTACATGTTGCAGCGCATTGGCTAGATTGACCGTGGCGCTTGCCCAAAGCTCCGGGTGTTTATCTTTTTTAAAAATGCGTAAAGACTCTCTTAATGACTGGATCGCTGTCGCTGTGCGCAAATAGGCGCTGCGGTCTAAAGACGGAATGGCTAAATACGCTAAAGCAAGATTCATATGAACGGTAGCATACTCTTCTGGATAAGTGTCTTTCCGATATACTTTCAGTGCTTCATGATAACATCTGACTGCTTCTAGAAGAGAACCTTTCCGTCCATCGGCGCCAGTTTGATGTACTGTGCCTAATTGAAACCACAGTTCAGCCCTGGCTTCCTGAAAGGAAGACGTTTCTAAAAGAGAGAGGGCTTTCCGGTATCCTTCTACTGTCTCCTTCCCGCAATCACCAAGCATTTGTTTTGTCGCCGCATATTCCGCGTAAAGGCGAGCGGAAAAAACTGGTGACACGTTTTCTACTGTAGCGGCGGCTTCAGAAAGTAGCGAAAGCCCAGTCGGCCAATCTTTTCGTTGAAACGCGTCGTACGCTTGAGTTGCCAATAAAAACGCCCGTATTTCTCCTGACGTATCGCCAAGCGGTGGGGGAGTTTCATACAGTTTCAGGCGCCACGCCGCTGCGTCCAAAAGCAAGGAGAAATCGTCTGGGAGCATTTCTTTGGCTAAAGTGTATGTATATGTTTGTGGATCCAAAATAAAACGGTTATAAGCAGCTTCCGGTCCTTCCGGCAATAATGTTAGCACCTCGTCTTCGCTTTTTCCCTCAATCGCCGCAGCAAAAAAACGCCAGTTCTCCGGCCAACGATCAGGAAAATGTCCGCGGAGAAGAAGGGATATGAATTGATCTGCATTTGGAACAGGTGGTAGAAGAAAAAAACCTGCCGCTCCAGGAAAAACACCGATTGGCTGTGGCTGCAGCACTGTTATTCCCCCTTTTAAAAACTGTAATTGGAAAGACAACGAAACCTCTAAATAACTAAGATCGGCATGTTCTAACGTACTAACGATTTTTGTGCAATTACTCACTCTCGTTTCATTTAGTATGGATATCATCTTATCGTCCTGTCGGCCAGGTCCAAAACTTTTTCTTCATCATGACCATTCAAGTCAAGGGATGAAGCGGCTTATATACTTTTTACTTCTCCGACATCGCACAGGAACAAAAAAGTGGTATGCGAAGCGCTCCATATTGTTCATCCCATACAGCATCGCGAATTCCCGGCTGCACACCTTCGGGCAAAATTTCTTGGACAAACATGCTTCGATCTCCACGAGAATTGCGCAGTTTTAACAGTAATCCGCCCGCTCCCAAATGACTTACCGGCATCACCCACAGTTCTTCGTCACGTATTAAAACGATGGCTGTTCCTGTAGGGAACCGCACCGTTTCTTCGGCGGGAATATGAAGATAGCCAGTTGGTGTCAGTTCAAGCTTCACTTTTTTTCCCTCCTAAGCGATGAAGCAGCTCATCCGCTAAACGATCTAAGGCATTGTCCACCGTTGGAGACAATCCAAATCCGTACGATATGTTTTCGGCTTCGATCAGGAAAACGGTCACTTTCTTCGGGAAGCGGCTTTTTAAAAGCCATCGGCCTAAGGAAATCGCATGATCCCAGCGGAAATCGTGAAGATTAACATCTTTTAGCGGAGGAGTTTCCACCTCTTCACCTGGAATTTCAAAAATCGTGCCCGGTTCATCTCCTGATTTACAGGCATCTACTAGAATCAGTTCCTCTGCATCCCCGATTTGAAAAGCTACATCCATGCCAGCAGTTCCGCCATCAGCCAAACGGACTCCCGGTGGGACCCCATGTTCCCACAATTTGCGGATCAACATGGGTCCCGCCCCATCATCACTTCGCAGCAAATTGCCACATCCAATAATCATAACGTTCATACAAAATTCCTCCTTCTGCAGGCGTACCGTTCCCATTACCATTCTTTGTCTGTTTTACTCGACTATTAGTTTTACAGTTGTATATGAAATGTCTGCTGATATGCTTGCACTGCAGAAAAACACGTCACTTAAAGTTGCATATTAGAGATATCAGCATATATTTATCACTTTATATTTGGCTAACTCTTTATGCGACTTGGCATCATAAGCATGAACGGTGCAAACAAGGCATGAATCATAGCTTTGGGCAATATGAGCCAATTCGACCGGATCTTCAGGATTCTTAATAGGTACGCCGATCATCGCTGTTTCGATAGGTCCGCGCTGACCGTGACGATCACGCGGTCCAATGTTCCATGCTGTCGGAGTGACGACTTGATAATTTTCAATTTTTCCATCTTTAATTTGAATCCAGTCAGCCAAAGCGCCGCGGGCTGCTTCCGTAGCTCCGAATCCGCGTCCTTCAGGCAATTCTTTCGGCTTGATATAAAATTTTTCGTTTAAATCGATTTGCTTCAACCACTTCTTCATGCGCAAATAATATTTCGCGGCTTCGTGAAGGCGAGCCAACACACGCACCATCGAACTTGGCCCGATTTCTTTAATCAAGTTCAAAAAGAGAGGATCATAATCTTGCCACTCCTCAGCACCAGAGCGGCCAGCAATTACTTGGCGGGCCAACGGACCTACCTCCAGAGGAGTTTCTCCGATGCCTGGAATATCATACCGCGGTGCTTTAGCAAACGTATATTTTCCTTCTTTTTGCCCTTCGATCGGATCCACCGGATCGGTTACTCCTTCAAACGGGTGGTAAGAACCGCTGCCGCGATAGAAAGAATGGGTATGATCCTCGCGTATCCGTGCTTGATCAAAATCATGGAAATTTTCCCCATCAAATATTCCCGAACGGGAAATCAGCGCTGCGTTGCGTCCTTCAATCGTCGGATAGCGGTATTGCTGCGGGTTAAAAAAGCTTCCAGTGGCTAAATAGCGGCCCGGCCCCGCTCCGTATTTGTCCAATCCGATTTCCATGCTATAGCGAATGAATAAGCCAAGATCAGAATTGCGATGCTCCGGCTTCTCATCCAGCCATGCAAGAACATCGTCCCAAGTCTTGTTTTCCAGCCAGCGTTCAGCGGAACAACCAAGAAGAACTTTCTCCAGCCAGTTTTCCCGATAATATTCCAAAATCGAGATAGAGCGAGTAATATCGGACAATGTCGGCGAGCTGACAACGCCTCCCGGAACCATGAAGCTGGAATGCGGCCATTGTCCGCCAAAGATCGCGTAAATTTCCACCGGCTTAGCTGAAACAGTGACGCCAATCTCATAATGCTCTCCCTCAAAAGGAGCCCAACGGCGAACCACTTCATCGTACAGCTTAGAAGAAGCGTAATGTCGATGTGTTAAACCAATTGCGAACAAAGCATAAAACCAACGCGGAATGCTTTGAATCGTTTCCGCCGCTTGAGCAATATTGCGGATGAGCGTAGCATTCGGCGGTACTTCCGTCCCCCAAGCCGTATCGAGCGCATAAACTGCTTTCGTTAGATGGCTGCCGCCGCAAATGCCGCAGATCCGAGGAGTAACAATCAAACCGGCCTGCGGATCTTTTCCTTTTAAAATCATCTCGAAACCGCGGAACATCGTTGCTTCCGTCCAAGCATCTACAACAACGCCATCATCAATGGCTACTTTTACATCCAAATCTCCTTCTACACGACCGAGGGAATGTACTTTAATTTCCAGTTTGTTTGTTTTTACAATAGCCTCTTGCTTTTTCATGTTCTTTAGGCACCTCGTTTCTAAAATGGTTTCCATTAAAAGATATCCGAATCGCAGTAAATGGAAATCGCCGATTTCAAACATACAAAATAAGTTTCTTCATGCCTTTGTGTAGACGAGACGGTCACTTTTACCGTTAAGCAACATCAACAAACGGCTTATTCGTGCTTCACTCATATCCGGTTCCACTTCATCTTGATGACAAAAGTTGCGAATTTCGTTAATATCACGGAACAAGCTTCACGTCTTTGTGGAGATGTCACTTTTTCCGTTAAGTAAGATCACAAACGGCTTATTGGTGCTTCACTCATATCCGGTTCCCACTAGATGCTGATGACAAAAGTCGTGATTTTCGTTAATGATCACGGAACAAGCTTCACGTCTTTGTGTAGATAGTCACTTTTTCCGTTAAGTAAGATCACAAACGGTTTATTGGTGCTTCACTCATATCTGATTCCACTTCATCTTGATGACAAAAATCCGAATTTCGTTAATATCACGGAACAAACATATCTTCTTTCGCCCATTTCGGCGCCACAGCACGTGCCAATGCCGCATTCACAGAGTAGCTGAGCGGATCGGTGCCTTGTGGTACTTCTTTTGGAATTGAGCCGAGAACTTTTTGCGTTTTAAATACTGTTCCAGGTGCTAGGTCAAAGAACGGGAACTGAGGCTCCGTACAGCCAATACAAGGCATTCCTGCCCGAGTTTTGGAAGATTGACGGTTCCAAAGAATGCGGTTGCATGGCGAATGAGTCATTGGACCTCGACAGCCTTGCTCATAAAAGAGACATCCTTTTCGCGTACCTTGTCCGAACTCTTCCACCGGCTCTTTCCACTCGAAATACTGCACACGCGTACAGCCCGTTTGGGTAAACGTTTTAAAGAACGTTTGCGGACGTTGAAGATCGTCTAAAACAACATCTTCCAAACGGCCAGTAGCAATGGCTACAAGAATTTGCGTCACCCAGTCGGGATGAGCCGGACAACCAGGAATGTTAATGACTGGGAGTCCACCTTTCGAACGGAACTGTGTACCAAGAAATCCCCCGCGTTCTTCTTTCATATATTGAAGACCAATCGATTCAGACGGATTCGGTTTTGTCGCCGGAATTCCACCCCAGCACGCACAATCACCGATTGCGACAACGTATTGCGCTTTATGGGCGAAATCCCAAATCCAGTTTTTTTTCGGACGGTCCATAAGCATATCATAGTGCCCTGTTCCGTCAGGTCCCTGAATAATTGTCCCTTCTACCACCAAGATATCCAGTGGGATTTCGTCATTGAGAATTTGCTCATAAAGGCGGCGAACTTGCTCACCGAACTCCATCGACAAAGAATGGTGATACAAAATGTTAATGCCAAAATCGGTTACTAAATCAATGACCGTTGGCTCTTCCGCATTTAAAAATGATTGAGTGTTTCCATTGCACGCACCGCCGTGCATCCAAAGGAGATTCACCATTTTCTCCACCTCCAAAAAGTTTTGGGCAAGATTTTTCAATTTCAATACCTTTGCGCAACGAAAGTCAGAAGGTTCTGATATTTTAAAATACATCTTCGTATAGACGCTCTCCTGTTTAGATGTCTCACTGGTGTTTGGCGACTTGTCGGCTTGATTCAAATCGTTTTCTATTTCAACCAAACGACTCAAAATCATAGTCTTTCGCAGCGTTCTATTCATCTAAAATTTTGCTTATAGAGAGCCGGACGAATGAATAAATGCTGATTTATCCGCTTCCAGCTGTGAAATCCATTCGTCAATTCCTTCTCCTGTGCGAGCAGAAACTTCGTGAATGCGAATGCCTGGGCGCACCTCATTCAATGCTTCATAAAATCGTTTTCGCTGAAAATCTACCGCTTCCGCTAAATCAATTTTTGTGATAATCGCCGTATCAGCACTGTTGACAATAGTCGGATATTTTACCGGTTTATCCTCGCCCTCTGTCACGGAAAAAAGAACTACACGCTGGTTTTCTCCCAAGTCATAACTTGCGGGACAGACGAGATTTCCAACATTTTCGATAAAAAGGAAATCAAATGTTTCCAACTCCCAATCTTGCAACGTTCGCTCAATCATTTCCGCTTCCAGATGGCAAACTGTGCCAGTAGTAATTTGACGCACTTTTGCTCCACTTTGCCGCAAGCGGTCCGCGTCGTTTTCAGTTGCTAAATCGCCAACTAAAGCGGCTGTTCGATAGCGTTTGCCAAGGCGGGTAAGCACTTCTGTAAGCAGCGTCGTTTTTCCCGCTCCAGGACTGGAAACGAGATTGACGACATAAACGCCCACATTTTGAAACCGCTTTCTTAATTCTCTAGCAAGGAGATCATTTTTCTTCAAAACATTCTGGCGAATTTCAACAATTCGAGGATTTAAGGTCAAATCATGCATTTTCTTCTCCACCTTCCAATGCGTACAATTCCATCTCTCGTCCCGCAAGGACTTGGCCAGTTTTTGTGCCGCACGTAGGACAGCGCATAGGAAGCGGTTCAGGCAAAATCCGTTCTTCTTGGCAGTTGGGACAGAAAATGGTCACGGGGACATCTTCAATAATAAGTTTAGCCCCTTCCAACGAAGTTCCCTGAACAACCACATCAAAAGAAAATTCTAAGGCTTCTTTTACGACACCTGATAATACTCCAAGCTTTAAAAACAGCGCTTTAACTTTCTTTATTCCCGAATTTTCCGCCGCTTCTGCCGCCAATTCAACTAAGCTTTGGGCAATAGACAACTCATGCATCGCTGATCTCCTTCGATAAGTTTCGTGCAAAATTAAGGACGAAATTAAGTGCAGGCTGTACTTCCGGATCGCTTAATGTCCGCATCAGACCAATAATTCCCACACGTTTTGTTCCCGTTTCCGCTGCTTCTTTAGAGGCTTGATACAATGAACGCGACACCTTTCCAATTACTTGCACCGAGCGCACGTCTAAAACATCGGACTTGATCAACTCTTGAACTTGCGGAGAATCGAGGAATTCTTGCATTTTATGCAACGCGGTTAAAGCATTCTCAAAACGCGTAACATATTCTGGTCTAGATATGCTTTGTCGCAAAAGAACGACAAGTTCATTGATTGAATCAGCAAATTCCGGTCCGCGCTGAAGAAAATTTTCCAGCATATCCAAAAGGAACGTTACATTCTCCAGCTTATCAAGCAAGTGAATTAGCTGCTCCATCGTTCGCGGATCTGAAAGCTTTTCAACCAACAAGTGATCAATGGACGTCTCCATAACCGCTCCTTTCCCGGCCTCCCCCATTTCGATTCCTCCTTCTTGGTTTTTACAGAAAAAAGTGCGTCATTTTGGAAACATTGTTGTCTTTTTTTGCTAGCTGTTAAAATAATAATACAACAATTCAGAATATTTTAACACCATATTTTATAAAAACTATTTCAAGTTTTTGCTTCTTTGCTAATAGAATCATTCGTTGACTATACTGGATATGAAAATATGCAAAGAGGTGAACGAAATAAAAAACTATCAAGTAAAGTTGTTTCAAGAATAGTGGTAAGTTGTGGAATAAAATGATGAAAACTGATCAATACCTTTACCGATAAGGGTTAACTAGAATAGGTTTAGCAAAGAGCTTGAAATTTTAGTATTTTTTGATTCATATTTTCCAAAACCTTATTCGGCTCTACACAAGAAACAGAAAGGAATTTTATGGAACATGGATGGAAGGAACGTATTTCAACTCGATTGAAACGTTCTTAATGCTTTCCAGGAGGGTTTTACACATTGCGTTTGCAAGCTTCTTGAAGTGTTTGACATAAGTCAGCTGTCGATTAGCAAGCATCTTCGCAAATTAGATTAATATAATGCAGCAAAACTTTATTTATCAGCCTCTAAAGCAAATTAGCAGATGGATCCTATATAGACTATAAAATGGGCTTGGACAGTTCTAGTTACTTAAACTATACTGAATGTAACCAATAGAAAGTGTAGCAAAAAATATTTTTCAAAGCGCAGTTTTTGAGCTGCCGTGTGAAAAAATAGCAGGTCAATTTCAAAGCGGGGTAGAATGCAGATGGCAGAAGAAATGGAGATCATTGATAAAATCATATCAGATATTCATTCTGGCAGGTATGAAGCCAATGATAAATTACCATCCGAAAATGAGCTTGCTGACTATTTTAACGTTCCGCGAATGACAATCCGCAAAATATACGAAAGGCTTCAGGAGATGGGATATATTTATTCAAGACAAGGAAAGGGCAGCTATGTAAAAGATCGGCAAATGCAGATTCCGCTTGTTCTTTCCGGGGATGAAAGCTTCAGCAGGAAAATGATTAGACTTGGGCACCATTTCCGATCGAAAAACATTTTTTGCGAAGAAATCGGCTATAATAAAGCAATCTTTCATTCTCTCGGTGCTGAGGAAACGGATCGAATATTTAAAATAGGCAGGCTGCGCATTGTCAATAATCGACCAATTGCCTTGCATATTTCCTACGTGGCGAAATCCGTATTTGATGATATTGATTTGTACGGCAAGGAAATCACGTCCATGTTTGATTATTATCAAAAGAAAGGCTTCACTGAATTTGAATCGAAGTCAAGCGTGTTAAAGGTTTTATTTCCGACTAAATTTTTATGGGAAATTCTTGAATGCACGAGCTTAATTCCGCTTTTAGTGTTGGAGACAGGATGTATCGATAAAAAAACCGGAACGGTGCTTGAACATACAGAAATTTTTTATCGGAGTGATTGCTTTAACTTTGTTATATGAAAAACTTTTGCTTTCGGGTATGTCCGATAAGTCCCTAAAATCCAACAAGTAGAGGAAAACATGCGTTTTTCTCTGCTTGTTTTTATATGCTTTCGATTTTGGATTGAAAGCAGCAGGGGCTGTCCAAAAAGTCAGGGTAACTGACTTTTTGGAGCCCCTCATTTTTCACTTTTTAAAAAAAATGCACAAAAAAATCGTCCTTTCTAGTAAAATGAAGTTACCACACAACATTACAGAAAGGACGATTTTTTATGAGCAATCAAATGATTACTCGTGAAAATTATAACACACAAATGACACTTCCTCTAGATGGAAAAGAAGAAAAAACTCCTGCCAAAAGAAATTTAGCCCCTACTTTCAAACCATATAACAACCGTCAAGTTCAAATGATTTATGATATTGAATCTCTCATACCCGAACATCACGTGGCACGTGTCGTGGACGAAATGGTGGAGGCGATACCAGATAAACAATTGTTTTCTCATTATAAAGGCGGCGGCAGAAGTTCCTATCATCCCAAAATGATGCTGAAAATCATTCTGTATGCTTATTCTCAAAAGGTTTATTCCTGCCGAGGAATCGAAAAACTCGTTAAAGAAAATATTCCTGCCATGTGGCTTTCAGCGATGCAACAACCAGATTTTCGCACCATTAATGAGTTCCGAGGGGAACGGATGAAAGCTTTCATGGATGAGCTCTTTGAAGTCATGATTCTCAAATTGATAAAAGAACATTACATCACGATGGAAAACTACTTTTTGGATGGCACTAAGATCGAAGCCAATGCCAATAAGTATTCTTTTGTGTGGAAAAAATCCACTTTGAAATTCGAAGAGAAATTAAAAGAAAAAATCCAAGAAACACTAAAGCACATTCATGAATTAACCCAATTAGAAGCCGGAACAGGGCAAAAGGAAAGCGATCAACATACAGAGATCACCGAACAAAACCTGGAGGAAACCGCAAAAGAAATAGAAGAAAAAGTTGAAACGCTAACGGAAGAAATCGAAAAGGAGACCGATACATCCATTCGGAAAGAGAAGCGAAAAAAACGCAGTCAATTAAAGAAATCGGTGAAACAAATTCGGGAAGATTTCCTGCCCCGAATGGCAAGATACAAAGAACAAAAGGAAATGTTCGGTGACCGTAACAGCTACTCGAAAACAGACAAAGACGCAACCTTCATGCGCATGAAAGAAGACCATATGAAAAACGGTCAGCTCAAGCCCGGATACAACGTGCAAATGGGGACAGAGAATCAGTTTATCTTGTTTTATACTATTCATCAACGACCGACCGATACACGTTGCTTTATCCCACATATGGAGAAGCTAGCCTCCACTTCATTACCGATGCCCCAAACAGTTATTGCGGATGCAGGCTATGGTAGTGAAGAAAACTATGTATATGCAGTTGGTGATGAGAAAGAGCCCCGTTTTGAGTTTCTAATTCCTTATGGGAGCTATGTAAAAGAACAAACACGTACATACAAAAAAGACATTAAAAATGCCAAAAACTGGACCTATTGTGAAGAGGATGATTGTTTTATTTGCCCGAATGGAAGGAGAGTAACGTTTAAAAAATACCAAAACAAAAAGAATCCATCTGGCTATGAACAAAGCTTCAAAATATACGAATGTGAAGATTGTACCGATTGCCCATTGAAAGCGAAATGCACAAAAGCGAAAGGCAACCGACAAGTTCACTGGAATCCCATCTTCGAAGAAATGAAAGCAAAGGCCAAAACAGCCCTTGAATGTGAAGAGAAAGCCGCTATCTACGCTCGACGCAAAGTCGAGGCAGAAAGTGTGTTCGGTCACATCAAGGGCAATCGGTCGTTCCGCAGATTTTCTTTGCGGGGCCTCGACAAGGTACATGTCGAGTTTGGGATTGTGGCATTAGCCCACAACTTCCTGAAAGTAGCCGGCATCCGCCAGCTACTTTCAGATAAAAATCGAAAAAATATAAAAGCAAGTGGAGAGAAACGAATTGTTTTTCTCCACTTGCTTCATTTTAGGGACTTATCGGACAGCCCCTTTTTTTTGTGCTCATTAACATTTTCTTAAAAATGCGTTTGCAAAAAATTAATAGAATTTACTTTTTTTTAAATTTTTTCCACTTGGCAACAAGATATGCTTAAATCAACGGAAGCAAAAAATCATGATGGAGGGGCGGAAATGGAAAGAAGGCGAAGAACAGAAATTTTAATCAACGGAAATAAGAACGTTGCCGCCACATTGGCACAACAAATTTTAGCTAAGTATGAGGTAAAAACGATTGAAAAGCCGAACAACGGTTTAGTAATGGTAAAAGTTCGGGAAACGGCAAAGAACAGTTTGTTCTACTTAGGAGAAGTTTTTGTCACAGAATGTAAAGTGGAAATTAGCGGGTATATCGGCATCGGCATATTAAAAGGACATGAGCCGGAATTAGCATACCATTTGGCTGTGGTCGATGCAGCTTACAATGCACAATTGCCAGAAACGGAACGATGGAATGAAGTTTTGGTGAAGGAGGAAGCAGCAATTCATGAGCAAAGAAAGAACTCCATCATGAAAATTTTGAAGACAAAAGTAAATTTTGAAACGATGGATGTTTAAAAGGAGCAGAGGTTGAATGAAATTAGATTTTATTCACGATATTCAACGTGCATATCGAAAAGTTGTTGATTCCATGTCTAGGCCCGGATTGATAACAAATTTAAAAGATGAGGCGGCCAAAGTAGATCTTGAGGCTGGCTGTTTTCCCTCGACACTTGTTCTGGCTGCAATGCTTCTAGATACTGAAGTGACCTTTAAGGTAGTTTCCGAGAAGGAAGAAGAGACAACTCGCTGGATAAACCAACTAACCTATGCAAAAGCTGATGCAGCAGAACGCGCTGATTTCGTTTTTGTACTTTATGACAAAGCTGAAGATGAACTTGGGCAAATATTACAGCGAGTAAAAACCGGCAGTCTCATCGATCCCCATGATTCAGCAACCATTATTGTTGAGGCAGATGCTGTTACGGATGGATGCGATTTCAAATTAACAGGTCCGGGCATTGAAGAAGCAAATTATGTAAATGTTTCAGTAAATGGGAATTGGATGGAAGTTCGACAGCAACAAAACGCTGAATTTCCAATGGGGGTTGATTTAATTTTTGTGGACAAAAATCATCATCTCTTATGTCTGCCAAGGACGACGCAAATTTTATCAGAAGGGAGGAAGCTTTGATGGGATATGTGGCAGTGAAAGGCGGAACAATTGCCATTGAGGAGTCGATTAAACGGCTGAAATATGAGCGGTTAAAAAAAGGAGTTGTTCTTGACATTGGCAGAATTGAAGCTGGCCTGCGGGGATTGATTGATCAGGTGATGTCAGAGAGCAGTCTATATGACGAAACCCTTGCGGCGCTAGCGATCAAACATGCTGAAGGCAATCTTGAAGAAGCGGTTTTTCTGCTTCGTGCATATCGATCCACTTTACCGCGCAAGCATTATTCGCAAATAGTTAATACAAAGGACATGAGTATCGAAAGAAGGATTTCAGCTAGTTTTAAAGATATACCAGGCGGCCAAATTTTAGGAGCTACAACTGACTACACTCATCGTTTGCTCGACTTTGACCTCATTGAGGAAACAGATGAAGATGCAGTAAATTGGCTTTCGGCCTATGAGAAGGAAACGCTCGACGAAGTGGATGAAAAACATTTTGGCAAACTGCCAAAAGTAAGTGATTACTTAAGAAAAGAAGGTTTGTTCTCGGAGTGTGTAATGGATAATACAGAGCCTGATGATGTAACGAGAAAAAGCTTGACGTTTCCTTCCACCCGCAGTCAGCGTCTCCAAGTTTTAACGAGAGGCCAGACAGGGGCGGTGACTTCATTAGCTTATGCCGTCATTCGCGGATATGGAAGTCTTCATCCAACAGTAGGTGAACTGCGTGTCGGCTATTTGCCGGTTTACATCGATAGCCCTTTTCATTCATTTAATAGAGAAGACGATGCTTATTATATTGGGGAAATTAAAGCAACGGAAGTCGAAATGTTAATTCCGGAAACTGTTGAGATCGGGGACGGGAAAAAGGAAATTAAGTTTGAAATCGGATATGGTCTTTGCTTTGGTCAAAACGAAACGAAAGCAATCGCAATGGGAATTTTAGACAATAGTTTGGAGAAAGGAAATAGGGACTATCCGACAGGAGACGAGGAATTTGTCCTTTATCATATTGATTCGGTTGAATCCACCGGGTTTATTTCACATTTGAAGCTGCCTCACTATGTCACTTTCCAATCGAAGCTTGATATTGTACGCAAATCAAAAAGCAAGCAAGAAATGTAAAAAGGAGAGGAATTCATGCAAATCCATTATAATTTTGCTTTTTTCGATGAAGGTTCCAAACGGGAAATTCGAAGAGCCACATTAAAAGCAATTGCCATTCCGGGCTATCAAGTTCCATTTGCATCAAGAGAAATGCCGATTGCACGCGGCTGGGGAACAGGTGGACTGCAATTAACCCTTTCTCTCATTGGCAAAGATGATGTTTTAAAAGTAATCGACCAAGGCTCTGATGAATCCGTTAATGCGGTAAACATTAAAAAATTGGTGATGAAAACGGCGGGCATTAAAACGACGGAGGAGACGCAAGAAGCAACGATCATTCAATCAAGACATCGAATTCCAGAAATTCCTCTTACAGAAGGCCAGATACTTGTATTACAAGTACCACTGCCTGAACCGCTGCGCGATTATGAACCGAGCGAATATAATACGAAAAGGCTTCATGCGGAGAAAGAATACAGCGGCGCATGGCTGATGCTTTTTGAACAAATCATGAAATACGGGCATATGGCTTCGGATTTTGATCATCCTGTGATGGTGGAAAATCGGTATGTCATGGCGCCGAGTCCTATACCAAGGTTTGATAATCCGAAAATGCACTATTCAAAGGCATTAATTTTGCTTGGAGCCGGTCGTGAAAAGAAGATATACGCTGTACCACCATACACGAAAGTCGTTTCACTTGCGTTTGACGATTATCCGTTTGAAGTGGAGAGCTTTGAAGATAAACATTGCAGACTGTGCGGCGCTACGGGAGTATATTTGGATGAATTGTTTAATGAGGAAACAGGTGAAACCTACTACCAATGCAATGATACAAGCTATTGTTTATCAAGATTAAATGAGCAATCAGAATCAAGAGGTGTTCAACATGGATGATTTAAGCAATCCAGTATTATCGGTCAAAAAGTTAAACAAACAATTCGGACCTGGATGCAGCCAATGCGGAAAGGCGGATTCCGCCGTTTTGGTGAAAAACTTTTGCCCTGTCTGCGGTACGGTATATGCTTGCCGTGATATTTCGTTTGATCTCTATCCCGGTGAAGTATTAGGCATTGTAGGTGAAAGCGGCAGCGGTAAATCAACATTAATGAGACAGCTATATTTTGATCAAGAGGCCACAAGCGGTGAAGTGTATATCCGATTTTATCATGATGGAAAAAAAAACGTATTAAACGAGTCCTCCCAACAAAAACGGTACATTCGCAACCATCTGATGGGGAAAGTTTACCAAAATCCGCTTCTCGGCTTGCGCATGAACTTTTCCTCCATCGGCAATATTGCTGAAAAATTAATTGCGGCAGGGAACAGGAATGTTGGACAGATGGTGTTAAGAGGACAAGTGCTGCTTGAGGAGGTAAACATTCCGCTATTTAGGATGAAGGAGGAGCCCCAAAAATTTTCGGGGGGCATGCAGCAAAGAGTTCAAATCGCCAAAGCATTGTCGAATAATCCGCCGATTCTTCTTCTCGATGAAGTAACGACCGGTCTTGATTTGTCCGTTCAAGCAAATGTTTTAGATTTGATACGGAATTTACAGAGGGAACTGAAGATAAGCATGATCGTTGTTTCCCATGATTTAGGCGTTATCAGAATGCTTGCAGACAGAACGTTCGTCATGCTGGAAGGAAAAATTATCGAGCAAGGGTTGACCGATCAAATTTTGGAAGATCCACAGCATCCTTATACACAGCAGCTCGTCCATTCATTATTATGATCAATTTTTTGGACTTGTGAGAATGGAGGAAAAAACGTGTATCTCATAACAAACGGAAGAATTATAACGGAAGAAACCATTCTCGATGGTTACGATCTTCTTATTGAAGGAGATAAAATTAGCAAAATTGATGGCAAAGGGAAAATCGCTTGGAAGGAAGGAATGGAAGTAATCGATGCGGCGGGCGGATATGTCGCTCCTGGGTTTATCGATCTTCATTCTGACTATATTGAACATATGGCAGCACCAAGACCGACATCGTTAATGAATTTTCATTTAAGTCTACGCGAAGCGGAAAAAGAATTAATCACCCATGGGATTACAACAATGTTTCATTCACTTTCTATTTATAAAAGCTCGGAATTTTCACATAAACCGATCCGTGAGCCGGAAAATGTCCGGAAATTTATTGAAATGATCCACCAAACTCATCATACAAAGCATTTAATACGACATCGGTTCCATGCACGGTTTGAAATTGACAGCATCGAAGAAGTTGAAAACTTAAAATCGTACATTGCTGAGTGCAAGGTGCACTTAATTTCGTTTATGGATCATACCCCTGGTCAAGGACAATATAGAGATTTAGAAATTTACAGAAAAACGATAAAAGGCTACCAAGAGCTCAGTGATGAAGAGATTGATAGAGTCATTACAAAACATCAGCATAAGGAAAAATTAACACTTGAGGGAATAAAGGAAATTGCAACGCTGGCACAACAAAAAGGTATTGCTATCGCTTCTCATGACGATGACACGTTGGAAAAACTTGAGCTTGTGCAAAGCTTTGGGGCTTCGATCAGTGAATTTCCAATCACCTTGGAAATTGCTAAAAATGCGAAAAAGAAGGGAATGCTGACGGTAGCCGGGGCTCCAAACGTTCTTTTGGGAGGGTCCCACAGCGGAAATTTATCTGCACAAGAAGCCATTCAACACGGGTGTATCGATATTTTATGTAGTGACTATTATCCTCCATCGCTGCTTCATGCTGTTTTTAAAATGGGCGAAAAAAGCGATATCGACCTAGTCGAAATGTTTAAGCTTGTGACGATTAACCCGGCCAAAGCTGTCAAACTGGATGATCAAATTGGATCAATTAAGGAAGGAAAAAAAGCGGATATAGTCATCATCGAAAAAATAGACTTAGATTTTCCGGTTATCACGTCTTGTTTTGTGGACGGCCGTTTAATCTTGAAAACAAATTATAGAATTTAAAGATGATGGAAAGGGAGTTTCTATGATCGAGAAAAAGCTGTCAAAAAAACCTTATATCCATGAACATTGCCAGTTGTTTCATACAGAATTAGGTGAATACACAGAAATAGGAGCTCACAATTATTTAGAAAATGTAAAAATGGGAGACTTTTCTTATACAGGGCAGTTTTGCATTCTGCAAAATGTTGAAGTCGGAAAATTTTCCAATATTGCTGCGATGGTGCGAATCGGCCCAACCGCTCACCCAATGAATCGCCCTACTTTGCACCATATTACGTATCGGAGAAGAATGTATGGAGTCGATACTCATGACGATGAAACGTTTTTATCATGGCGCAAACAACAAATCACCTATATCGGGCATGACACTTGGATTGGACATGGGGCCATCATCATGCCTGGTGTAAAAATCGGCAATGGTGCAGTAGTCGGCAGCGGAGCTATTGTGACAAAGGATGTGGAGCCTTATACAATCGTTGCTGGAATACCAGCCAAACCGCTAAGGCGCCGATTTGATGAGCAAACGGTTAAACGATTGGAACGAATCAAGTGGTGGGATTGGTCGTATGAAACGTTGAAAGAACGAATCGACGACTTGTCTCAACATATTGAAACATTTCTAGATAAGTATGAGGGAAGAAGGGAATTCAGTGGAAAACATTTTAACGGTTGAGAGCCTTTCCAAAACATTTCGATTGCACAACGTAAACAAGGAAATCCACGCAATTAACAAGATTAGCTTTGTTGTAAAAGAAGGAGAATTTGTCGGCATTACTGGTAAAAGCGGCAGCGGAAAATCAACCATTTTAAAATGCATCTACCGCACATATTTGCCTGAAAGTGGAGACATCTGGTACAACTCAAAAAAGTTTGGCCTAATCAATTTGCGAGAAGCAACGGAAAGAGAAATGATTTATTTACGAAAGCATGAGATCGGATACGTATCACAGTTTTTGAATGCTTTGCCGCGTATAACGGCCAGAGAAATAGTAAAACAAGCGATATTAGAAATGGGGCATAACGATAAGTATGCGGAGGAAGAGACAGAAAAAATATTGACGCATTTTGAACTGGATCCTCAGCTTTGGGATAGTTATGTTGCTACTTTTTCCGGAGGTGAAAAACTGCGGTTGAACATCGCTAGAGCAATGGTAAAGCGTCCGAGACTACTTTTATTGGATGAACCGACGGCAAGTTTAGATGATGAATCGAAGGAAAAAGTAAGAGTATTGATGGAGCAGCTCGTTCGCGAAGGGACAACAATGCTGGGAATTTTTCATGATATGTTGTTCATGCAAAACTTATGTGATGTAGAATACCGAATGCTGGACGGGGAAATCATCAAGTATTCTGAAAAAAATCCCTTTACAAAACATTAAAAATTATTTAGTAATTCAACAATATGAATTAACAGTTCCTTTACATTCATCCTTTATATTCAATTATAAATGGAAAAAAATCTATTTTGACAAGAAAAGGGGTAATGAATATGAAAAAAATGATAAGGTTTATGAGCATCGCTTTCATCTTGGTCATCTTTTTATCAGGATGTTCATCATCTGCAGGAACAGAAAGCGATTCCGCTCAAAAAAGCGGCGGCGATACGCTTACAATTGCATGGTACCCGAATGAATCCGGTGAAGATTTGAAAGCGGCACGTGACGAAATCGCTAAGTTGATTGAAGAAGCAACTGGAAAGAAAGTCGAGCATAAGACGACAACTGATTACATTATTGCCATTGAGGCGATTGCAAACGGAAATGCTGATTTAGCGTTTATGGGTGCACAGGGATACATAGAGGCTCATGACAAAAATGAAAAAGTGCTTCCTCTCGTCGTTCCGAGCGGTGAATCCGGCACACTTGATGATGCCATGTACTACAGCTGGCTTGCCGTAAATAAAGGGGATGAAGACGAGTACAAAAGCGGCTCCGGGTTTTCCATTGATAATATAGCTGGAAAGAAATTTTCATTTGTGTCTAACAGCTCCACATCAGGCTTTAAAGTTCCATCGACCGAAATCGTTTCGTACTTTAACAAAAAAGAAGAGTACAAAGATTTAACTGCTGAAGATTTATTAGAAGGCGGCGAGGGCAAGTTTTTCAGCGAAGTGCAATATGGAGGCTCTCATCAAGGGTCTGCGGTTAACTTACTGTCTGGAAAAGTAGATGTAGCAGCATTTTGCGACACATGTGTGAACAACTATATTGAATTAGTTGACGGTGAGCAAAATAAACCGGGAGCGGTATATAAAGTCAAAAATGATGCTGCTGAGCCGTTTCATACTGTGCCTGGAAAGGAATTTGTCTTAATTTCAGTCACACCGGTATTGAATGCTCCGTTTGTTGTCAATACGGAAACCGTATCTGAAGAAGATCGCAAAAAGCTTGTGGAAGCTTTTGTTTCTGATGAAGTAGCCAACAATACGAAGATTTTCGTGCCGGAGGATTCTGATTTTAGCGGTTTGTTTACGAAAAAAGCTAATGAGCGTTTCGTTGAAGTAGAGGATTCTTGGTTTGATCCGATCAGAGAATTGTCTAAATAAGGATTTGGTGAGGGATAAACGATGACAGCCATTTTAACATTAAATAACGTGTCAAAACGTTATGGAACCAATACAATGGCGCTTCAAGACATGAACTTTTCTGTAAAAGAAGGGGAATTCGTTTCGATTATTGGTCCATCGGGGGCGGGGAAATCAACCCTCCTCCGGTGCATTAACCGCATGATCGAAGCGTCTAGCGGTGAAATCATATTTGATGGTGTCGACATTTTAAAGCTTGGCAAAAAAAGCTTAAGAAAAGTAAGAGCAACCATTGGAATGGTCTTTCAACATTACAATCTTGTCACTAGATTAAGTGTCATTGAAAACGTGCTCCACGGAAGGCTTGGCTATAAGTCAACTTTGGCAGGAGCATTCGGCTTTTACAGCGAGGAGGAGAAAAGACAGGCAGTTCATATTCTCGGATTATTGGGGCTGGAGGATCAAGTGTATAAACGGTGTGATCAGCTAAGCGGAGGACAAAAACAGCGCGTCGGAATTGCCAGAGCCTTAATTCAAAATCCGAAAATGCTATTGTGTGATGAGCCGATTGCCTCCTTAGATCCAAACTCAGCCAAAATCATTATGGATCATTTAAAAAATATTTCTTCTACACTCGGAATTACTTGTATTGTCAACCTGCACCAAGTCGATGTCGCTTTGAAATACTCTGATCGAATTATCGGTATTAATAAAGGAAAGAAAGTGTACGATGGCTCGCCGAAACAAATAACAGAAGATATTGTTCGCAATATTTATGGGTCTGAAGTAAAGAATCTGATTCTTTAATGTAGGTGAAGATCATGCAAGCAGATATCTTTGTAAAAAGAAGAAGAAGCTTCTCCTTATTTTTTTTATTGTTAATTGTGTTAACGTATCTTTCTATGTTTATAACAGATTTTCAGCTTGTGAAAGGATTCACCTCTGTCGCAAAGGCAGTAGAGTGGGGAGTGACAAATTTTTTTCCTGATGCAAAAGCGATGGAAAAGCTTCCGGATATTTTAAGTAAATTACAAGAAACAGTTTTAATATCAGTCGCTTCCACGACAACTGCAGCTATTTTTGCTACTTTTTTCGCAATATGCGGTTCGAAGACGACGAAAGTGAATGGTTTATTAAGTGCAATAAGCAGAGGAATTGCAACTGTTTCTCGTAATATTCCGGTGGCTGCATGGGCATTGATTTTGCTCTTTTCTTTTGGACAAAGCTCCATTACCGGGTTTTTTGCTTTGTTCTTCGCATCCTTTGGTTTTTTAACGCGAGCATTCATAGAAACGATCGATGAAGTAAGCAATAGTTCCGTTGAAGCATTACGGGCGACCGGCGCCCAATTTTTTCCGATCATTTTCCAATCGGTCATTCCATCCAGCCTGCCCCAAATGATCAGTTGGGTATTATTTGAAATTGAAACGAATATTCGCAGCGCGACTTTAGTTGGAATTTTAACCGGTACTGGAATTGGTTTTTCTTTTGACTTGTATTATAAAAGCTCCAATTATAGTGCAGCGAGTTTGGTTGTCATGACTATCGTACTAACAGTATTTGTCATTGAATATCTTTCGAATTTGATAAGAAGGGTCATTTTATAACAACGATGAATGAAAACTTAAGGAAGAAAGGGTGATGATATGAATAATGAATGGTTGATGAAAACTGGAAGCACTCTGAAAGACAGCGGAAAATTAACGCATTCTTCGAAAATAAAAGTGAAACCGTTGACGAAGCAGGCAATTGCCATCCGGCTGACATTGACAGCATTATTCGTTATTACTGTTTATGGCTTTACCGTGTTTGATTATGGCGATACAAATTTCATGTCTGGATTAAAAGAAACGTTTGCGAATTTTAAAACAATGTTTTTCGAAGCAAGCTTTTCGCGTTTAACTATAACAGAAGCAATCTATCAAGTGTTGATAACTTTGGGGCTTGCTTTTTTGACGACAGTGTTCGGAGCTGTTATTGCACTTTTTCTAGGGCTGTTGGCAGCACAAAACTTATCAAATAAAGTTGTTTCCAATAGCATTAAAGCTTTTGTCGCATTTATTCGCGCCGTTCCTACTGTTTTGTGGGTGCTGATTTTCTCCGTTGCTGCTGGTCTGGGAAGTGTTGCAGCTGTTATTGGCATGACGTTTCACTCCATTGGCTATTTGATTAAAGCATATTCTGAATCATTCGAAGAGCTGGATGAAGGTGTGATCGAAGCATTAAAGGGCTGCGGGGCCAATTGGTGGCAAATTGTGTTTCAGACGGTAATCCCCTCGTCAATGACATATTTAATTTCTTGGACGTTTATGAGATTTGAGATTAACTTTTCCGTTGCCGTTGCGATGGGTGCTGCCGCAGGAGCAGGCGGGATCGGATTTGATTTGTTTATGGCGAGCGGATTTTATTTTGATTTAAGGGAAATTGGAATGATTACTTACTTCATTCTTGTTTTAGCGATCATTTTCGAATTTGTTTCGACAAGAATGAAGGTAAATTTGCGTGAAACTCATTAATTATTTTATAAAAACAGTGAAAGCAGGTGTTGACCGTAATGATTGATTTACATTGTCATTCAAATATATCAGATGGCTCAATGAGTCTATTTGAAGTAATTTCTCTTGCGAAAGAAAAAGGAATCACCCATTTGGCAATTACGGACCATGATACGACAAAAGGATTAAAGGAAGCGAAATATATAGGAGAGCAGCTCGGAGTAACCATTATTCCAGGGATCGAGATTTCGGCTTATGACTATAAAAGACAACGGAGAGCCCATATTTTAGGCTTTTTTGTGGAACCGCATCACGAAGCGATTGAAAACCTGTGCAGCCCGCTGTTAAAGATGAGACACCTAGCATCATATGAAATGACGAAAAGAATTATGAAAGCAGGTTTTAACATTTCATGGGAAGAAGTAGAACAATTCGCCAAAGACGGCACAGGGGTATACAAACAGCATATTATGCATGCTTTAATAAACAAAGGATACGCTGACAAAATCTATGGCGATCTATATGATAAGCTTTTTTCAAAAGGCGGGGAAGGAAAGCCGCAAGGATTAGCGCACATACCTATACAGTATGTCGATGTGGAAGATGCGATTGTTGCCATCCGCGAGGCGGGCGGTCTGCCGGTACTTGCCCATCCAAAACAATTCAACAATTTTGATGCAATCCCCGAGTGGGTTGAGATTGGCTTAGAAGGCATCGAAGCAGTTCACCCTTTGCATGGACCTAAGGACGAAGAACTTGTCAAATATTATGCGGACCAATTCGAGCTGATCGAAACAGGAGGATCTGATTTTCACGGCTTTTATGGAAATTTTGAACTAGGCAGCAAAGATGCCGGAATGGTTCGATATGAAAAACTTCTCGAACGCTATCAAAAGCTATGTGAAAGCAAGAAAACATTATCGTAAATGTAAGAAGCTCTCAACTTTCATTTTTTTTGGAGCCAAGTTAGGAATATAATTCGGGCATAAAACGCTTCTCTTTTCAATAATAATATGTTCCGTCATTAACAGTGGGAAACAGATGAATATTAAATTGATTCTTTATTTCGGCGATTATTTTAACAACAATTTACAGCCTTTTGCCTTCCGATTATTATCGTTTTGAACGGATAAAGGACTTACATATAAAAAAAGTCCTTTATTCAATTTCTTTTCTCCCTTTTCATTTTTCCTGCCAAATTGCAGCGTGCAAGAGCTCCCTCAGCAATGAGAACAATAACTGCGGCTTTTTTGACAATTTTTACTTTTTTGCCTATCATTAGGCTTTCGGCTTTTCGGTTTGGAAGATAGAATACAGAAACTGACAACTTATTAAACATTCCGTTTTGCGTTCATCCTTCAATTATGATTTTCTGTAAGGGCTTCAACAAAATTACTGGTAAAAGAATCTCATGTTAAAGAGAAGCTCTGTCAATCTATTCCCCCTCATCTTTCAGCGCTTGAAGCTACTTCAACGGCAAAAGGCAACCTGCTCCAGTTCACTTTTTGTAACTCTCTCATGTAATCGTCAAATCATCTCTGTAAAATGGACGCTTATTAAAAAAGCGCGAGCATTTCCCCTAAAATAAAATTTATCAGAATATGGGATTTTTTCTATTATTTATGATATATTCAATTTAGATAAAGAATGGGCTCGAAATGGTAAATTAAAAAAATCGAGTGATGGCGAAATAAGTTTTTGCCATCGCCCTAGATTTTAAATTCAGGGGGCAGTATGTTAAAATCTAATCTATTTTATTCGAATTTCAAGTTGAATTTTAGGCGCTATGTCAATAGATTTCTTTTTTTCTTTCCGTTTGGGGAAAATTTATTGAATCAAAAAATTTTACTAGTTTTATTTGTTTTCATTTTTGGAGTATACAATTTTATCCTATATCATTTAGTAGAACTGATCATTCCTTATTTTTCTCAAGCAGCTGTTTTGTTAGTCAATTTGCTAGTATTATGGAATTTAATCAACAATCTTCGTTCTTCTCACGATATTTTGCAAAGGTTTGTTTATCCGGAAGATTTTCTCTTACTATACTCCGTTAAAACAGATCCAAAAGATATATTATTGGTAAGATTTTTTACGCAAATCATTTTCAAGTCACTGTTTTCGACTCTTTTCTTTTTATATCCAATCCTGTTCTACGTTTTAAATTTTGCAGAAGAATCAATAACTTCTAGGCTATTGTTATTTGTATCTTTTCCATTTTATGTTCTTTTTTTAATTGGGGTCATCAGTTTTTATTCTTCAGGATTATACATAATATATTCAAAGTTTTTGCATGTTGTTTTTCAGTCAGCTGTGAAAAGTGTACTTTCTTTCGTTTTTGTTATGCTTTTATCATTTCTGTCTACGATTGTATTTGGCTGGTTAGGCTTCAGCTACTTTTATGAGGAAAACTTTATAGAATCAATCATTCATTCTATTTCTAGATTCAATCTTGATGTGATTTTGACTGGTTATGTGCTGCCTACTAATTGGTTATTTAATACACTAATGGAAGTAGATTACTTTATCTATTATCAACCATTGTTGTTAATTATTGGAATCATTCTAATTTATATTTCGTTTCTTATTGTAAATAAATATTTAGACGTAAAAGATATGTCGCAGCTTTCCAATGAAAAAACAAATGTCAAAATAATAAAAAACAGATCTTTTCATAACTTTATTGATAGAAAACTAAAAAAGCTTTTATCAAGGAAAGTTTTGGCGGTTATGAAAAAAGATTTCATCGCTTTCACTCGAGCGAATTTTTTAATAAAAAAGAGGTTTTATTTATCTATCTATATGCTGGCTTCCGAAATCGGAATATTGTTCGGGTTAGGAATGATGCAAAATTGGTTTGAATTCCCGGCTCTTTTCGTAATATATCCGATCATCTTTGCAGTTTCGTTAAATGTCTCGTTTTTAGGAGACGGATTATTAGGGATTACATCAGCTGATGCTGAAAGGGAGAACTTGCTTTTATATAAAGGGTCAGGCTCTTCTTTGAACCAGTTAGTCGTAAGCAAGGCGATTTTACATGTTATTCCTATTTTGATTGTCATGAACGTTTTATTTATATGTGTTGTCTCGTTATTTCATCTGAAACTAAGTACTGTCATTATGATATTTGTCCTTGTAAATACTACCGCTATTATCATCAGCAGTGCTCAAATTATTGGAACGTTTTTGTATCCGCGTCTGGATTGGGAACATATTGAAGATGTTGGCTCTTCCGTTAAAGCTTCTGTTTTTGAACACACGATTCTTGGAATTGTTTTAATATTAAATTTAGAAATATATGGACTGTTAGGGGTTCTTTACTGGAAAAACTACATCAGCAGCATTCTTTTTAATGTGTTGGCAATCTTAGGTTCTTCCTTGCTATTCATAAGCTTTTTTATATTCTTTTACTTTTGGATTAAACGAGTCGGTACTTCTCATTGGGAGATGAGCAGATGATTATTAAAAATGTTTCAAAAAGGTATAAGGAGTATGATGTATTAAAATCAATTAATATTACATTAAAAAGAGGAGAAATATATGGATTATTAGGGCCAAACGGTGCTGGGAAGTCCACTTTGCTTAAATGTATAATCGGATTGGTCACTCCAGACTCTGGAAAAATATTTATTGACGGTAAGACAATTGATGATGATCGATCCGAATTTTTACAATACATAGGTTATGTGCCGGACACACCTTTTATTTATAATTATCTTACTCCAAAGGAATATTTAGATTTTATAGCTGATCTGCAGCAAGTACCCGATTCGCAAAAAACTGACCGTATTCAAATGTTGTTAAAAAATTTTTCACTAAAAGATAAGGAAAATGAAATGATTTCAACTCTTTCCTTTGGTATGAAGCATAAGCTGTCTGTTGCCGGTGCTATCATTCATGAACCGGATGTGCTTTTACTAGATGAGCCGCTAAGCTCATTTGATCCTCCGACAACAATGTTTATGAAAAAGTTTTTAAGGGAATACGCAGATAGTGGAAAAATTATTTTCATGTCTACTCATTTAGTGCATGTTGCTCAAAATCTATGCGATCGTGTAGGAGTTTTAATCAATGGGGAAATATTAAAGGAATACACGAACATGAAAAACATAATAAATTTCGAAAATATGATTATTAACGATATGGAAGAGATTGGTTAAATGAAAAACGTTCTACTGCGAAATAAGCGGGTTTTATCAGTAGCGTTTATAATATACGTGATTGGAATTATCATGGGTACTTTTTTTAGCAATATCTTACCTGTAGAAAGACAGGAACCAAATGTTGGGCGTACTATATTTGATTATTTTATACATAACGTACTTGCGGATGTTTTCATAAGCTTTACTATATTTACGTTTGGAATTTTTACTGCTGCTTTATTACTAGTCAATGGTTTTTTAGTTGGTGTATCTATCATGCACAGTCTTCAACATGGGAACGATCTAATTTATATTGTAACAGCCCTAGTTCCACATGGTATATTTGAGATTCCTGCTATGATTATTGCGGGTTCTATTGGGTTTAAACTGATTGATGCGGTCATTGCCAAAATTAGGGGAGAATCAAATTCCGTTTTTTTAAAGGACATCTTTACATTCTTTTTTCTAATGATCATTTTGACATTTATCGCTGCCGTTGTAGAGGCTAAGATCACTCCATATTTAATGGCCCAACTTTCATGAGGAGGTGTAAAGCATATGCTATGGGAAAAACTAAACTTAGAAAAATTACTGAATGATTCGAATAATGGGTCAGATGATGAAGAAAATGAAAAAAGCACATGGTTTATACCCGTTTTTTACGTTTCCATATTATTAGCTTTATGTATAGCATTTATTGAGATAAAACTCATTTTAATCACTCTGTTTGCTCCTGCCATTATCGTCATAATGTGGAAGCCGCCGTTTAAAAATAAAAAAAGGCTCTTCCGAATTATATCATTCATATATCTTTTATTTCTAACTATTGTTACGATATGGTGGTTCCAAGGTTGAATTTACGAAAGTTTGTAAAGATTGTATCTTATGATGCTCACAAATTTTCATTTCATCTAATATATTGAAGTCTAATTCGTGATTTTGATAGAAATATACATTTCTGACAGATTTCGCCGCAGCCATAATGTAAAAGACAATAAAAGCTGCTCGAAGCACAAACAGGGGCTGTCCAGCAAGTCAAAATCCACTGAAAACGAAACATCATAAGGGGCTTGTCTAAAAAGTCCATAAAAACAGAGCGAATGGAGAAAACAATGAGTTTTTCCATTCGCTCTGTTTCCTTATTTTTGAAATTGGTTTGGGAATTTGCGGCCCATTTCAGTATGTTGTGGGCCATTGCCACAATCCCGAATTCTGTTCGGACTTTATGAAGCCCCCGTAACAGAAATCGAGTGAAACGCAAATTGCCCTTGATGTTACCGAACACACTTTCGACATCCACTTTACGCTTCGCATAAAGAGCTGCCTTTTGTTCGTCACCAAGAGCTGCTTTGGCTTTCGCTTTCATTTCTTCATAAATCGTGTTCCAATATACTCGACGATTTCCTTTGGCTTTCGTACACCCATTCTTCAACGGGCAATCCGTACAATCTTCACACTCGTACACTTTCAAATCTTGTATGTATCCAGATGCATTTTTTCTTTTTTGATAATACTTGAATACGACTTTCCGATTGTTCGGACAGATAAACTCAAGTTTGACAGAGTACACTAAAGAAAAGCCCGAAAATACTGGTGTTTTGGACTTTACCCACAACACGTACCACTACACTTGTTAGTGGCACGTGTTTTTTTCTAATACTCTAGGAGGCGCTTGTGTGACAAGTGCTTCAAATGCTAGATTTGCTTGACCTTGTAATTCTGTACGAACGATTTGCTCTTCACCATTCACGCGTATTTTCGAGGCCTTCATCTGGCTTACATCATGCAAAATATCCTTTACACTTGTTTGGCATCCTATTTCTTTTAGCTTATAGGCCAAAAAGGATTCCATGACAAGCGCAAGGAAACAAACCATGATATGGCCTCGAATACGAGATTCCACTCGATGGTACATCGGGCGAAGTTCTAGATTCGACTTCAGGTTACGAAAGGCTTGTTCCACTCTCCACAACTCTTTATAGGCAAGTGCTGCCTCTTCATCCGTTAATGACGAGTTGGTCCGAATGGCGTACTTTCCGTCAAACTTTTCGTCATTGGATACCTTCTCTTCATCAATTTTGGCCGATGCTTTTTCTATCGTTAAAAACTTGGAATACGCACGGTTTTTGACGAGTCCAGATGGACCGAGTTCATCAAGCTTCGATTGAAGGTTTTCTAACACGACTTGACGACTCGCTCGATCACGTTCTTCAGCGTCCGGATTGTAACAGAGTACATACGTTTCGCCATCGATTTTCTTTGACTTCACTTTTAGATTCGGGAGAACCTTCTTATATGGCCCACGGATGGATAATAGCTCTTGGGCTTTCTTCGACTTTCGTAATTTGACACCCACAATATATTCCATGCCCAGTTCACGAATTTGATCTAAGTTGGCTTCACTAACCATTCCGCGGTCTCCCACTAGAATGACTTTCTGAATAGGATAGCGCTTCTTCAGATCTCCAACCACCATGCCAAATGTCTTCGTATCATGCATGTTTCCAGGGAAGACTTGATGCCCAATCGGAATCCCTGTTTTGGTCATTAATAAGCCAATCACGACTTGTTTTCGATCTCCACGATGATCTTTGGAGTAACCATAGTGAGCCAGCAGTTCGTCTGCTTCCTCTCCTTCGAAATAGGTGCTTGTCGTGTCGTAAAACACGATATCTACTTCTAATGAGGTTAAATCGGTTAAATGTCCATAAAGTTGTTCCTCAATTTTTTCTTTTTGTTCACTTAAGAAGTCTAATGCACGATAGTAGTGATGGAGTTGAATGTCTGAAAGACCTTCTGCATAAATCGTGTCGATCCATTGTTTGAAGATATAATGCTTACTATTGGGATCCATGAGACGGTTTAACACCATAGCAAAAATGGCTTCGTCATACCGAGAAGCAGCCTCGGAATCATCCATGATTTTACGTAATAGCCGACCAAGCCCTAACTTTTCCCATACCTTTCGGAACAGATAAACCGGCCCAAACTCTTTTGTCCAAAGCACGGAGACAGAAGAGGAAGAGCCTTGCCCGTGAATTCGGTCAAAGTAACGCTCTGAAAATTTGGCTAATCCCTCGATTATGTTATCGACAGAGCCATTCTCTAATAAATGTTCTAACCTCCCTAGATTACAAAGCGTTTGTTGCCGAACTTTATTGTCTACACGAAATGTACGACATATTTGTAGATATTGACGAACAGAACCATTTTTATTTTTTTGCTTATTAATTCGAATATACATAGCACTAATAGTATAACATATATTACATATTATTGGATATACAAAAGTTATCCACATAACACTACATAATGATTATATTTTCGATAAAAAAAGTGGATAACTATTGGTATAATCACCTTTAGTTATCCACATGTAGTGAAATGGTGTCAAACTTGAGATAAAGCAATCGTCTTCTTCGATGTATTTCCAGTTTTGTACTTTTGATAAATCCTTTTTAAACTTTTTACTTTGTTCCTTCAAATAGGTTTGGTATGGGGCTAATAATTCAAAACGAGGTTCTTTTTCTTCGCCAATCGCATATAAATAGTTTTCTTCACTCGCATATCCTGCATCGGCAATGACATACTTGAGTTTCTTTTCCTTCGGCATCGATTCCAATAACTTTTCCATAAATGGTTGGAAACAGCGAGTATCTCCTGGATTTTGATAAATTTCAAATCCCACGATAAATTGATGTTGTGTGGCGAGTTGAACATTATAACCCGCCTTGAGTTGGCCGTTTTTCATATGGTCCTCTTTCATTCGCATAAAAGTGGCCTCATGGTCGGTTTTCGAGTAGCTATTTCGTTCACCTAGAATCTGTTTTTGTACTTTGTATTTTCGTAATCGTGGAAGATAATCCGTTTGAATCGTTTTCAGTTGTTTGGTGAGTTGGGATTTTTTAGAGCGAAGTTCTTTTTTTCTTTCTTTGTCTTCTTCCTGTTTATAATCTTTTTCCAAAGCTTCTATTCTCTCAGAAAGTTGTGCCGATGATTTTTCTAATTCTTCTTCTAATTGTTCTTCTTTTAATTCCTCCAAGGCGATTTGGTGCGCTTCTTGTAGAAACGATTGAATTTTGGCTCGTAGTTTCTGATCATATTTTTCTACGGATTTTCGCCATACAAACGTATATTTGTTGGCATTCGCTTCTATTTTCGTACCATCCACAAAAATATGGTCGAGGTCGATAAGTCCTTGTTCTACTAGTTGAAGGACAAATTGTTCAAATACAGAATCCATCATGTTTGACATACGAACACTACGAAAATCATTTATTGTGCGATGGTCAGGGGTTTGCAATCCCGCCAACCACATCATCGGAAGATTTTCTTTCACCATTTGCGCTATTTTCCGACTTGAATAAACATTTTGAGTGTACGCATATAAAATCACTTTCAATAACATTTTAGGGTGATAGGGTGCACGACCCCCACCAACATAATGAGTATACAACACTTCATCCGGAATCGATTCCACCATTTCATCCACTAAACGGGCGACATGATTTTCAGGAATATACATTTCGATATCTAAAATGCTCATGACTTGACGATTGCAATAAGGTTGGAAAACTAGTTTTTTGCGTTTCTTATTCTTTTGAACCTCTATTTTTTGAATACCCTCTAGAGTCATTTCTAATTGCGTGTTATAATTTTCTTGAATAGTCATTTGATTATTCATAAGAAATCGTCCTTTCTGTAGAATGTTTTTTGGTCAATTTCATTCTATAAAAAAGGACGATTTTTTTGTACCCTAAAAACAGAAAAAAGGGCTGAGCCCAAGGTCGATTCAATCGACTTTTCGGACAGCCCCTTTCTAAAACATTAAAGGGGCGTCTATAAGCCGGAAAATCGACTTATTAGAAAGCCCCTTAAAAATTTGTTTCAGTTTGCTGGATAGGCAAAAAGATTGGCCCGGAAAATCTCCGATAGTCAATGATTGATATTGATAAATGCAGTACAATAAAGGATTCTTAAAGAAAGCGCTATCGAATATATTTCTAACAAACTCTTAAGCTATGGCGTCCGCCGCTGAAGTGTATGTTAGAAAGAAAATACTTTATATGATCATCCATCCGCACTTTGTGACATTATACGGAGTAAGCGGGGGAGTCATCTGTATAGTCTCCATTCCCTAGATCAAGTCGTAATCTGACCGAACCGTTTCAACGTACTATAGACTGCTGACTCGAATTCGAGGAAGCCTAAGTATGAACCCACATCTTGGAACGGAAATATTTGCGTAGCCCAATATCCGCCAATCCCGTTTTTGTGATCAATCCAGTAAAACAGGTTAGCCAATCCCGACCACATCAATTGGCCTGCTGGACGACCTGTAGGGGTAGGTTCATCGTTTACCTGGAATGTATAAGACCACGACTTTTGTACGCCGGGGTAGAACTCTCCGTCATTAGCCAGCGTTGGATCGGACGAAATCCATCCGCCGCTCTTCAATTCCCCAAGTCCGTTTTGAGACATTTGCGCGACTGTTTCTGGTTTGAGTACACCCGCACCGTCATTCAGAATCATTCGGATAAACTTCGTGTATTCGCCAATGCTCGCATACAAACCATGTCCTCCCATATCCATTTCTGGAGATTGCGGGAGAATAAGCTCAGGTTTTGGTGTGAGTTGACCATCCTGACTGCGGCTGTGGATGGTTGCGCGGCGTTCCATCATCGACGGTGATAACGTGAAACCGATGTCGGACATGCCGAGTGGGGCAAAAATACGCTCTGCCATCACTTCGCCCAGTCGTTTACCGGATACGGCTTCAACAACTTTACCAACCCAGTCGATGTTGACGCCATAGTTCCAGCGTTCACCTGGCTCGAATAGAAGCACGCTCTTTACAGAGTCAAATGTACTAGTGAGAATGGAAGGTACTCCCTTTGCTTCACGGTATTTTCGATCTTCATGACTGAAGAACTCGTAGCCGAAGCCGGCAGTGTGAAGCATCAACATGTTGATCGTAACGTCGGTTTTTGCTTCCCTTAGTTTTGGCTGCCCGTCTTTGTCAAACCCTTCGAGAACTGGAATCTCGGCAATCTCAGGTACATACTTCTTGACCGGATCGTCGAGACTGACTTTTCCTTCCTCGACCAATTTCATCAATGCCGTACCGGTGATGGCCTTCGTGGTCGAAAAAAGAGCGAACACTGTATCGGTGGTCATCGGTGTTTTCTTTCCAAGATCGCGTACACCGGCTGCCCCCTCATAGATGTTTCCCTCCCGGTCAGTTACCATTGCAACTACACCAGGGGCTCCTCCAGCCCTGCCTACAGCGGTATCCAACACCTTGTCAAGAGTTTCCTTGAGAGCATCCTTTACTGCTTGTCTTGTCATATCTTTACCCTCTTTAAGCGCTTACAATTTTAATTATTTAAAAAATTTTCTGTATTTTCAAAACAAACTATATCACGCTCAAACAGAGCCTGTCAAATTTTATTGTGTTGAGCGCTTTTTCATTGTCTTTTTTGAAGCTGTATCAGCAGCGAATTCAGCATTGAAGGCTAAGTTCAAGTACTACAACCGAAAAGGCAGAGAATTTTTAGATTCCACTGTCGGCAAGGATTTTCGCATTGAACGAAATGTCCTTTAGCGTCCTCAAAAGGGGCATATAAAATATTTTGCGATTATTTCCGGGATCAATCTCATTTGGAAAAATAAACTGAATTTTTTCATCTGTGTGGGAAACTGCTAGTAAACTCGGAAAATATCACGTCCGCAATGATTTATATAATATGATAACACATGTGATATCTAAACAAAAAAGAGTGTATTTAGCAAAGAATATGAATAAATCGTAAAAAATTTACAAACAATTTACATTCTAAGTTGGGAATGATGCATAATTGCGATTTGAAGCCGCTTTTTCATTTCTTATTTTTATTTTTTCATTTACAGAATGTTTACAAAAGTTCAAACCGCCTTTAAGTGTTCCTTAACAAATCTTTTCTAAACTTAAGATAGATGAAAAGGAAGTGGATATACATATTCCAATTGCTTGTCAGAATCAATTGTTGATTCAGGAGGAAGTGATTTTCATGGACTTAACTCACGAAATCTTTCTCTAATCGGCAATGTAAAAATGAATCTCTCCATTTCATTAAAAAATAAGAAAGGAGGAAATCAGTTCGATGAATATACGCTTTGCTTCTACACTTGCATGGGCATTTCCGGTTGAGGAAGTGATTAGGCTGGCAAAGGAGTTAAAATTTGTCGGTGTTGAGGTTTGGGCAGAGCATGTGTGGAAATATGAAAGCATGCCTAAACGAATCCGGCAGGTCAAAGAAGAAACAAACATGCAGCTGACGATGCACGCAGCAAGCTGGGATTTAAACTTAAGCTCTCTAAATAATGGCATTCGCAAGCAGTCCGTTCATGAAATTATTCGATCTATTGAGCTGGCTTCACAAATTGGGGCTGATAATATTACATTTCATCCAGGAAAGCTGACTCTTGCGGATTCAGACGTTTCTATCCATGAAGAGCTTTTGTTCGAATCAATGGAAGAACTTGATCGAAAAGCTAGACAAGAAGGACTCACGTTATCGTTAGAAATGATGGAATGGAAGGCGAAAGAGTTTATTATTAAACCAGCCGCCGTAAAAAAAATGATTGTACCTTTTTTCTCGCAAATTCAAACGACATTTGATGTCGCCCACATTCCATTACACGCAGACATTTTTTCTATCTGGAATGAAATGCCGGAGGTAAACAAAATTCATATTAGTGATGCAACAAAAGAAATTCTTCATTTACCGTTAGGTGACGGTGATATCGGAGAAGAAATATTAAACAAATTTTTAACTATCGAGAATATTCCAGTAATTATTGAAGGGTTTGATGCTTCAAAAGATTTGATGGTGTTAAAGAAAAATGTACTGTATGCAAAACGGAACGGAAATCGATTGAAGGAGGTCGTCCGTTGAGAATTTTAGTTACAAACGATGACGGAATTTTTGCGCCAGGAGTCGAAGCACTTGTAGAAGTTCTTCAGCATTTTGGTGAAGTTTATGTCGTTTGTCCCGACCAAGAACGAAGCGCAGTCGGCCATTCCATTACTCTCAGAACACCATTAAAAGTGAAACCTGTGGAAATATTCTCTGGAACGAAAGGGGCATGGGCCGTAAACGGTACTCCGGCCGATTGCGTCAAACTTGGGATGGAAGTACTGTTAAAGACTCCGCCTGATATTTTGTTTTCAGGTATTAATCTTGGTCCGAATTTAGGAAGGGATTTATATTACTCTGGTACATTGGCAGGTGCGGTTGAGGCTTCTCTTTACAACGTTCCAGCCGTATCAGTATCGTTGAACGAATTTGATGAAGCGAAGGTAAATTATTTAAAAACAAAACAGCTTTTGTATAAAGCGGTTGAAATTATTTTACAAAACCGAATTCCTAAAGGAGTTTTTTTAAACATCAATTTACCGAATATTCCGATTTATCTTTGTAAAGGTGTTGAGGTAGTTCCTTTAGATTTGACAGTTTCCCGTTATCGATACGTAGGGCTAAACGATCCGCACGGTCAAGTATATTTTTGGTTAAAGGATGAATTAAACCAATTAGTAAACCTCAACGAAAACAGTGATTATTTAAAGCTAAAGGAAGGTTATATTACCGTTTCACCTGTGGAGTTTCCCGTTCATCACAAACGGAAAATGGAACAGATTGAACGCTGGTTTCGAAAATGCTCTTTAAATTTCTTAAAAGAGGGTAAGGAGGAACATTCCAATGCGTAAATGGTTGTCCGCTTTCACTATATTCACATTACTTTTTGTATTAGCTGCCTGTGGCAGCAGCAATAATGCCTCATCAAGCAATGATGTAGAAACGCAGTCAGAACAAAAGAAGGAAGTCTCAGGGGAACTTAATTTCTATACTTCACAGCCTGATGAAGATGCTCAAAGATTAGTGACAGCTTTTAATGAAAAATATCCTGATGTAAAAGTCAATACTTTCCGGTCAGGAACGGAAGAAGTGATTGCAAAATTACAAGCTGAAAAAGAAGCTGGAAACATTCAAGCAGATGTTTTGCTTGTTGCAGACGCTGTAACGTTTGAAAGTTTAAAAAATGACGATCTTTTACTTTCTTACAAATCAAAAGAAGCAGAACAAATTCCGGGTCAGTTTATTGACAGCGACGGCATGTACACAGGCACAAAAGTGATGGCAACTGTTCTTGCAGTGAACACAAATAGTGTGCAAAACATACCTGATAGCTGGAATTTATTGACGGAAAGCGACGCAAAAGGAAAAGCGATTATGCCAAGCCCGTTTTATTCAGGAGCAGCTGCATACAATCTTGGAGTGTTTACAAGACAAAACGATTTAGGATGGGAGTTCTTCAAGCGTTTAAAAGAAAACGGAATGGCTGTTACGAAAGGGAATGGCGGTGTGTTAAAATCGGTTGCTTCAGGGGAAAAGCCATACGGAATCGTTGTTGATTATCTCGCTGCGCGTGCCAAAAAAGAAGGTTCACCTGTAGAATTCATCTATCCGAAAGAAGGCGTTCCTGTCATTACTGAACCGATCGGTATTATGAAGGATACAAAAAATGAAGAAGCAGCTAAAGCTTTCGTAGATTTCGTTTTATCAGAAGAAGGACAAAAATTAGCAGCTGAACTTGGATATACACCGATTCGCCAAGACGTTAATGCTCCAGAGGGATTAAAAACGATTGATGAGTTGAACGTACTGAATGCAGACATATCTGAGCTTTATCAATCTCGTGAAGAAGATAAAGCAAAATTTGGTGAAATATTTGGTCAACAATAATTAAAGGAGAGAGGACGATGTTTCCTGGTAAAGAGCAAACAAAAGGGATGACGAGGAGCACGTCCTCGTTTTCTCGTTTCTTCCCATTGAAAAACTTGTGGATGGGTTTCGGGTTTTTACTGATTATTTTATTTTTTATAGTTCCCGTTTTTCGCCTTATCTTATTAAGTTTAACAGAAGAGGGTGCCGTCTCATTTTCGAATTACTCAGAAGTGCTGAAAGAAGAACAAACATGGATCACTGTGAAAAATACGCTTTATATCGTCATCGGTTCTACTTTGGTTTCACTTATTTTAGGGATTGCGATGGCATGGGTTATCGCCTATTTAAACATTAGCGGGAAAAAATGGATGCAGCTGTTTATCTTTCTTCCGTTTATTATTCCTTCATACATTACAACACTTGCATGGGTTCAGTTTTTTAGCGGCAATGGACCAATTGCAACTGTTCTTCATATGCTTCCGGGAGATTGGAAGCTGCCAAACTTGTATAGCATAGGTGGAATCATTTTTATTTTAGGTTTGTCTCATTATCCGCTTGTATATTTACTAACGGTGGAAGTGTTTAGAAAAATTCCTCTGGAGCTTGAGCAAGCGGGACAAACATGCGGTGCTAAAAGAGGAACTATTATTCGTAAGGTCATCCTTCCGCTAGCATTGCCCGGGATTTGTAGCGGCGGGATGCTCGCTTTTTTATCAAATCTTGATAACTTTGGGATCCCTGCTTTTTTAGGTATCCCGGCAAACATTCGTGTGCTAAGTACGTATATTTACGAAGAAGTCGTCGGATTTGGACCGGCTGCCTTTGCAAGAGCGGCCGTTCTATCGATTTTGTTGGGAGCAATTGCTTTAATCGGACTGTCTATTCAATGGCTTCTTTTAAGGCGAAGCCGTGTAATTGAAACGGTCAAACGGGATAAAGAACCTCGCATTCATTTGTCGTTGACGTGGAAGCGTTTGATCGAAATAGCCGTTTGGGCACTTTTGTTGTTCACGAGTTTCGTTCCGTTCGTTTCAATGGGTACGACATCATTAATAAAAGCTTACGGGCTCCCTTTTCAATTAGAAAATTTATCACTGGAAAACTATCGATACATTCTATTTTCTGATCCAAAAACAATGTCAGCGATCAGCAACAGTATGAAGCTTGCGATCTTAACGACAATTGTCTCATTGATTGTCGGAACGGCCATTGCGTATCTTCGCTATAAATCACCAAATAGATGGACCAAGTTAGTAGAGCTGTTTGTAACGATACCTTACGCACTGCCGGGGACTGTCTTTGCTCTCAGTATGATCTTTTCATGGATGCAGCCGTTGCCAGGATGGAACCCGGGTATCTACGGCTCCATTTGGATTTTAATTATTGCCTACATTACAAGATTTATCATTTTACAGGTTAGGGGAAGCTACACGGCGCTGACACAGGTAGAGCCTTCCATTGAAGAAGCTGCTCGTACGTCAGGGGCTAAACCTTTGGTCAAATGGCGGCGAATTCTCATGCCGCTTCTTTTGCCGGGTATCATTGGCGGAGCCTTGTTGGTCTTTTTAACCTCTTTGACCGAACTGACAGTTTCCAGCCTTCTATGGTCTACAGGAGCCGAAACGGTGGGAGTTGTTATTTTCAACTACGAACAGGCTGGATATACCACTTATTCCACAGCATTTTCAAGTTTAATTGTTTTAGGAATTTTGTTCGGCAGTTTTTTGTTTATCAGTCTTGAAAAAGTTTGGAGACGAAAGGTGTTGAAAACAAAATGATTCGGCTTGATGGGATTTCAAAATCATATGGGGCTGTCACAGCTTTGCATTCCATTGATTTAACAATCAAGGATGGAGAATTTATCGCCATTTTGGGACCTTCTGGTTGTGGAAAGACTACATTATTAAAATTACTGGCCGGTTTTATGAAACCGACAAGCGGAACCATTACGATAAATGATACTGTTGTTGCTTCAGCGGAAGCCGTCCTCCCGCCGGAAAAAAGGAACATAGGGATGGTTTTTCAATCGTTTGCCTTATGGCCGCATATGACAGTATATGAGCATGTTCAATTTCCTTTAATGCATCATTCGTTTGCTCCAAAGGCTGATAAGGAGCAGCGGGAGGAGAGAGTGAAAAATGTTTTACGAATGGTTGGGTTAGAGTCGCTAGCCCAACGATATCCTCATGAACTTTCCGGCGGACAAAAACAGCGGGTGTCTTTAGCACGTGCAATTGCGCCAGAACCAGGTCTTTTATTAATGGATGAGCCTCTCAGTGCTTTAGATGCTGAACTTCGAATGGAAATGAGAAAGGAGATTCAACACATTCATCGTCACACAAATGCTTCCATTGTATATGTTACCCATGATCAAAGCGAAGCATTTGCGATGGCAGATCGAATTGTCGTAATGAATCGTGGGAAAATTGAACAAATTGACCGGCCGGAAATGATTTTTACAAGGCCGGAGACAGAATTTGTTGCAACTTTTGTAGGCAAATGCAATTTAATTCAAGGTAAATGGGAGGAAAAAATGTTTATTCCGAAGCCATTTCCTAATGAAAAATGGCCGGATATAGGAGTATCTATTAATTTGAAAAAAAAGGGTCTATATCCTGTCCGTCCGGATCAATGGGCGCTGTCTAAAGCAAAAGAAGGTTCTTCGCATGGGGTGGTAAAATTTGTTCAATATCAAGGAAAAGAAATGTATTACATCGTACAAGTAGGTGAAGAAGAATGGACGGTACATGAATTGATTCAACATACTTCCCGCTTTCAAGTTGGAGATCCGGTCAATCTCGTTCTTCAAAATACTGTAATAAAAAAAGAAGCAGTTCTTGTATAACATAAAAGATTCAAAGGTTCTGTGTAAATTTGATTTCTCTTGATGGTGATTGAGTTTGATCTAATCTGCTTGAAAGTACCCTCTCAAATGAGATGGGTGCTTTTTTGTCATTTTTTATAGATTTAAAATTTTATATATTTAGAATAGATCAAAAAATGGAATAGGGTAAAGACATGAAGTCAAAAAAGTAAGTAGTAGTGTTATCGTTGTGCGGTTTATTTCTGCTTGTCAGTCTATCTGCTTTTTATTTTTTAAACAGTGAAGAAAATGTCAGACAAAAAGATCAAGAGTCAACTAATGAAGCCAGATCCCTAACAAGCCAAGCAGGATAGAAGTTCATACTTGCCTGATCTGTGGGTTAGAGTGTTGAAAAAAATTTAAAAACTTGAGTGAAAGTTTTGTGAATAAAATTTACAAAGATGTATTGATAGTGGTCTGAATATATCTTAAACTTAGGTGGTAATAAAAAGTATTTTAGTAAGTAATTTACTGTTAATGGCTAAAAGAAATAAAACAAGCTGTCTTTTCTTTTAGTGTGCTTTAGCAGTCGGCTTTTTAACGTTTGCACTGTGCTCACTCTCTTCAGCGTTTCCAGCTGCAGATCGTGAAAGTGTAGCGGCGGTTGTCTTAAACGTTGTTGAAGCTGGCGGAGCTATTACTGCACTCGTTTCTATTCCAACAGCAGTTGGTTCAGACGGACGTTCATTGAGCGCTGCAGCAGGTTAAGAAGCAATTCGTTAATATCTAAAGAAGGAAATCAAGAAAAGTGATTATCGCTTGAAAGTCAAACTATTTTTCGATGAAGAATTTTCATACTTTGAAATACAGGTGAGAGAATGTTAATAAAGCTATTATCACTTATGCTATCGATTCGAATGGAACAGCAATATTCTGCTGTCATCGAATTCATTATTAAAAAAGCGCCCTTTTTAAGAAAACTTAGTTCAAAACAGTATATGATGTTTTCTTTTATTCTTGATATTTTGCTTGCCTTCGTCATCGTATCCGTTTTGTACAAATGGCTATACTCCCAGCAATATCGCCAGCAATGGGAGAGTGGTTTCATTGTCTTTTTTCTTCTTTATTCAATTTTTAAGGGAGCCGGAGCTTATCGAAGAACTCATATTCCACCGTTTATGGATCTTATTCAGGCTGCTCCAGTCTCGTTCAAATCAATACATATCACATTTATTGCTTTAGAGCTGGTATGGAGCATTTTTACAAATTCCAGCCTATTTTTTGTTTATATTTTATTTCAATCACGAATTGCGGAATCATTAGATGCTTTATTCTGGATGAAGCAGTTGAATATTTTGCTGCTGGGCGCTCTGTTGTTTATGACGAGCAATAAACTTGCAGGTGCCTATATTCATAACATTGTAGTAAAAAAAATAGGGTGGGTCCGTTTTGTATTTTTCGCCTCTGTCTCAACTGCTTTTTTTATGCTGGGGCGCGTTCTTGTGTCAGGTCTTCTAGTCCCTATTTTCAAAACATTTAAGGATAATTTTCCATCCTTTTTGGCTGCAGCTGAAGATGCAGCTTGGGTCAATCTATCTCAGCAGCTGATCAATCTATATGGGAATAAAATAAACTCCTTTCAAAAGAGTTTATTTTCAGACGGCTCTTTATATTTGCAGATTGAACATTTTATTGGCACTCCATGGATGTTAGGGCCTCTGATTTTCCTTCTAGTTGGCGTACTTTCCTTGCCTGTTAAAATGATTCCAACTGAAGATCATGGAGAGATTAAGAGATTTCGTGACTTTTTTCACTTCTATCTACAGCTGCTGCATTGGGTACGTTCTATTTTTTTGCCGAAGAATGCACTGATTTATAAAGATCTACAAATCATACGTGAAAAAAGATGGCTGCTCTCAAAAGAATTTTTTAATTATATGGTCTTATCTTACGAAGCTTTTTTTTATATAGGTTTCTTTACTGCATGTATGTCAGCGACAGGGAACACGGCTCTCCAAATACAGCTATTATTTACATTGAACTTGATGGTTTTGGCTAACCAAGCAATGGAAATGAGAATGTTGACTCCTTCTTTCTTTTCTTTTAGCACCGAAAAAAGAAACATATGGATGTATCAACTATCATTTTCTTCGTTAACTGAATTCTTTTGGGCAAAATTGAAATTGTTTTATTGCCTATATTTAATTCCATCTTTCTTTTTGACGATCGGGAATATAATGATTCTTACGTATTTCCAAATAGCTGATCTCAGGATGATCATTCCTTTTATTGGAATAACTATCTCTTTTTTCGTTTTTCCATTTATTCAATTATACTTGTTTCCATTTATCACCAAGTTTCATTTTATTCATGAATACGAGATTGGAACAACAGAAGAAGAGGAAAGCATAGTAAATAACGGCCAAGCTTTTATGAGGAACTTTCTCGTCATGCCTTTTATTTATTACTTGCTCGCATCACTATTTATTGGTGTATTGAGGGAAGCGGCAGGTGTTGTCAACTACATATCTGTTCTATATTTTATGATAGTTTCAGCCATTTGCCTAATTGTTTGTAAGAACACAATGAAAAAAGGAATTGACCATGTTGAAAAAGTTAAAATCCTTTCTATTACTGAATAAGTGATTGCCTCGCTGGGACTGATTTATTTCTTGTTTTTGAACTCGCTGCTATATACTCGCAATGAGTGCATTCCAAATTTACAACTAGGAAACAATTTTTCTTTTGCAGTTATTTTTATGTTAGAGAGCTATCAATGTTTGGAATTGGTTCGTTGACTTGATGGAAGATGACCGCAGTCACTTTGTTTTACAACGATTCTCATAGGGAAATCACGACTTATATGACCGCTGTCATGTAGGACTTACCTTTTTCTCACACAGTGCTTGAAATACCGGGACTATTTATTTTTTCAGTCAAAAGTACTTATCCCTTTATCTGATATTTCTGCTTTATTACGGAATAGTTTCTTACGCTAAAAGGAAGCAGAATAGGAGCTGTGGCGTATTGTCACGCTTTATTGGATTATTAGCTGTTTGTTGATTATTGGAGGATTTCTATATGGTTAAGCTTCAAGTTTCACAACTGTCTTTTCAGTATGAACAAACTGCAGAAAAAGGAGCATTGCTGGAAAATGTTTCTTTTCAATTACAGGCAGGAGACCGAGCATGTATCATCGGAAAAAATGGCAGCGGCAAATCAACTTTGCTAAAGCTAATAGCAGGATTAATCCAACCGGATTCAGGCGGCATTTTATTAAATGGACAGTATAAGCCTGGAACAGATCGTTTTAAAGAAGCAATGGCCTATATTCCTGATAAACCTCTTGTTTATGATGCATTAACTGGATTTGAAAATAAGGAGCTTATTCTTTCACTTTGGAGGATCAAAAAAGAAAAAAGAGCTGCATATGAAGAAAGATTCCAAGAGCTTTGTGAACAGTTTGATCTGACACATGCTTTGCAAAAGCCGGTCAAACATTACTCTCTAGGCATGAAATATAAACTATTCCTTATTAGTATGTTAGCAAGATCACCTGAGTTGATTATTTTGGATGAACCTTTTACTTCATTAGACGAGGCCTCACAAAAGCAGTCAATCATGATGCTGAAAGAAGCGTTCAAGGAACAATGCATTTTATTTACAAGTCACCAGCGATATATTTATGCCGAATTAGGCAGCCGATTTTTTCTGCTTGAAAACAGACAGCTAAAGGAGATGAACCTCATATGAAAACTTATTCTCTCATTATGATCGCAATCAGTTTAGTCGTGATTTTGGCAGTATTCGTGCTGAAAATAACAGCATTGCTTGTCGGAAAAATTCTTCTAGCCGTTGCTGCTGCTTTTTTGGTCTCCTCACTGATTCGTTTAATAAGTCTCAAAAAATAAAACCTGCCGACAGACAGCATTTCGGAAATTTGTACAGAAACAGGTGAAGTTTTTTGAAGGCACTGCGGATTGCCTCCCGGATTCAACAGTGAAATCTTACAGAACTAAAGCAGATGGCAGCATCGAGGAAAAGAAATTGTTCGTTAAATAATCAAACAGAGGGGAAGACAGAAAAACATTTTTGTTTTAAAATATTAAAACCAAGTATATAATGAAGAAAAGATGTTAAAGGGGCGTGAATACATGAAAAAAATCGTTGCCCTGACAATTTTTATTTTTATAAGTATTACCTGTTTATACATTTCCAGTGATCGTTCCAGTCAAACTATAAATGCTGTACACGAAATTAGCGCCATCGATCATTTGGCAGAAAATTTTGCTCCGATTGATGGACCAGATATAGGAAAAGACTCTTGGTTTGATATTGCCAGTTACATTTTTATAGCGTTAAGCACCACTTATTTCTGCTATTGCTTTGTGCAATCTGTCAAAAGGCGGTTTTTGCTGAATCCCGTCTTTTACGAATCGAATTATGTGGTCTCACCTGCTTGAATGAAGCATAAACAAATCATTCAAAGGATGAGTACCATGATTTGGTTGCGTATGTTATTGACAGCATTTTTTTCAATTACAGCTCTCTCTTTATGGTCTTATCAAGGATTTGAAATTTTCAACGCGTTTATTGACTTTTTTAGAAAAAATTAATGGATTGAAGAGGGTTAAAAAGAACTCTCCTTTCCTATCAGCTTGCGGAAAAAGAAGTATTTTTTCTCTGCAAGCTTTTTTATTGTTGAAAATAGCCCACTGTACACATAGATAAGTCGTCGTTCTTACGTGGCCGATCTGAAAAAAATCAAGTAATGGGGAAATTTAAAACATATTAAGAGAGCCGAGAGCTGTGCAAAAGAATCCGGCCAGCTTGTCCTCTGAATGAGAGAGGCAAGCTGGCCTCATTTTTTTAAATCGCTATGGATAAAATGGCAAACTGAAAATTATTGTCGCAGGGATTTAACGGCTTTTTTTAAAATATTCCAGAGTTTTCAATCAAAATTTTTTGAAGCGGTCCTGTGAAACAGCGCTCCCTTTTTCCAATACTCATAAAAAGTTGATCGATTAGTTAAAAATACACCAAATAAAATCAAGAAGGCGCCGATCAGCGTAATGGGTTTCATGATTTCATTTAATAATATGTAGCCGGCGATTAGGGCGACAAGAGGCGAAATGTAAAGCCAAGTTGACGGAAAAACCGGATTTGTTTTTGAAACAAGCCAATAATACAGCCCGTGGCCGACGATGGAGCCGATGATGATTAAATAGAGCAGTGATAACACCGTTTCATAGCTTGCCAGCAGCAGCCATTTGCCTTGTTCGCCCGTTAAAAAGGATACAGCCAATAAGAAAATGCCGCCGTAAAACATTTGTACGGCATTTGAAAGAAACGGCGAGATATCCGGATGTTTGCTTGTAAACATTTTTGCCCGAACTGTCCCAAGTCCATAAAACCACTCGCTTAATATGATCATAAAGCAAGCCAAAACCCACATGCCGGAGACAGACAAAGAGAACCCCGGTGAAGAGATCAGAAAGACGCCTATTAAAGCAGCCGCCATCCCTGCTAATTGTTCTTTTTTGATCGGTTGTTTATTCTCTCTTGCCTGATGGAGCAGCACCATCATCGGGCCTGTTGCAGATAATACAGCAGCTAGTCCGGACGGGATGAATTGCTCAGCCCAATATAATGAAGCAAAAGTGATAAAAGTTAAGCAAAAACCGTTAAACACGAGCGAAGAGGAAAATAAAACGGTTTTCAATCGATAGTTCCGCATTTTAAAGACGGCCATCATAATCACCCCAGCGGCAAAAAATCGCATTCCCGCTGAAAAAAACGGCGGTGCCCCTGCTTCAATTCCGATTTTGATAGCTAAAAAAGTTGTTCCAAAAATTAAGCATATAAAACAGTAATTCAAAATAACCACGACGAATAACTCCTTTTTGTTAAGTTTTTTGATATTATAACGACAACGGTATATAACAGTACAATGCACTGTATAACAGTTATGCGCTTTTATCTTTTGTCTTCTATGTAATGGGAGGGGAGACAATGCAATTATCGATTAATAAAAAATTAAGCACCCCATATTATGAACAAATCAGCAGGCAAATCGAAGAACGGATTCAATCGGGCATGCTTCTTCACGGTGAAAGGCTTCCTTCTTTAAGATCGTTAGCAAATGAACTTAATGTAAGCTTTCTGACGGTGCAAAAAGCCTACAAACTGCTGGAATTGAAAGGATATATACAGATTCAGCAAGGTAAAGGTGTTTTTGTTGCAGCGGGAAAGAAAAAATCATATGAAAAGCACTCTGAATCTTTCGGCTGGCAGCATCAGATGAAGATGAATGGAACAAGATCACAATATCTCGCCTATCGTGAAAAAGAGATTTATGACTTTTCCCAAGCAGTCTTTTATCCAAGGCTGCTTCCATCTCACTTCCTTGTTCAAGAAATGAAAAAAATATTGGAGCAGCATCCCCTTGTGTTGTCGACATATGGTCCTATTGAAGGAGATGAAGAATTAAGGTATGAAATTGCCAATTACTTATTTAACTTCCATCACTTATCTGTTAAACACGACAAAATGATCATTACAAGCGGTGCACAGCAAGGAATTGACTTAGTGGCGCAAACTTTGTTAAGTCCAGGGGATGTTGTGATGGTTGAAAGCCCTTGTTATGGTGCGGCCATTGATGTGTTTGTCAATAAAGGATTTCAAGTCGTATCGATTGGAGTTGATGAAGAGGGACTGAAAGTGGATGAATTGGAGGATAAATTGCAGGTGCATCAACCAAAACTATTATATGTAAACCCAACCTTTCAAAATCCTACTGGAACATGCATGCCGGAAAAGAGCCGCAAGCAATTGGTAGAACTAGCAGAAATGTACCATTTTTTAATTTTAGAAGACGATTCGTTCAGCGAAGTTTCATTTGACAATATTACGGTGCCAAAGCCAATAAAATTCTTTGATAAAAACGGTCACGTCATTTACCTTAAAGGATTTAGCAAAACAATTGCGCCTGGCATTCGCATTGCGGCTGTCATTGTGGATGGGGTTTTATTCGACTGGTTGTACGGCACGAAAACGACGATGGATATCGGAAGCCCGCTCTTACCGCAAAAAGCGTTGCTTCCCATTTTGCGAACGGAGCGGATGAAAAATCATATGGAAAAACTAAAAATTGCACTTGAATTAAGAAGAAATACGGTTCTTGACGCATTCAAAAATTTAGAGGAAGTAATGATTTATAAACCAAAAGGCGGATTGAATGCCTGGATTAAACTTCCATCCATGATTCAGCCAATAAAATTGCAAGAAGCAGCTCGGAAAAATAAGATTTCTTATTTGCCCGGAAGCGCCTGTTTTCTTCATGAACCGAAACAACATTATATTCGCATCAGCTATTCTTATTTGAGCGAGCATGATTTGCAAGTCGGTATCGAAAAGCTGGTGGACATTTTGCAAAATATGATGGCAAATTATAAAAAAGAGATGTGACACATTTGACGCATTTGAGCTGCCGTTCATGTAATGCTGCTCGCTCGTTTCTTTTTTAAGAGAGCAGCGCAAGCAAGAGCGGCACTGTAGCAATGCTGGCCAGCGTGGTGGTTAATGTGCTGAATGAAACTAAATCTGGTTCTGTTTGAAATTGAACAGCAAACATTGTCGTGTTGGCTGCAGTAGGCATAGATGCAAGAATGATTAAAATTTTTGCAAGCAAGTCTTCAAGCGGAAGACAAAGAATAATACCAATTGAAATAATAGGCGATATGATCATGCGAATGATAAAGATGGAAGCGACGTCGCCAGCTTTTACACTTTTTAGCTGGATGTTGGCGAGCTGCATTCCGAGAATGACCATAATGGTCGGAATCGTTGCATCGGCAATCAAACCGACAGGCTGCATGATGAAATCAGGCACCGGAACATGCAGGATTTGAAGCAAAATGCCGGCAGCTGAACCGTATAAAACGGGCATTTTCACTATTTTCATAAGGGCGCTTTTTATGCTGCTGTCTTCTTTGCTGCCAATGGCAGCGTAGTAAAGACCGATCGTATTCATTAAAAAGGACTGGATAACCATCATGATGACTGCATAATCAAAAGCAGTTTGACCAAAAACAAACAATATAATTGGGGCCCCATAGTTGCCGCTATTCATGAAAACAGCTGATAACATCATGGCAGACTCTATCGATTGCGGCAATTTTTTTAATTTACTTACAATTTTTACGATAACCATTAATATGAAACATAAAAGCAAGCAAAATATAAGAATATAAAAATAATCAAGTGTAATTTTGTTTGTATAAAATGTCCGGAAGACAAGAAACGGATACATTAAGTATGTCGTCATGACCGAAATAGATTTAATGTCAAAGCCAATTGTTTTTTGCCCTACATATCCGACTGCAAAAATGATAAAAGCCGGCAATACAATCAGTACAAATTCCATAACCTTTTCACCACTCTGCGTAAAATGAACAAACAATAGAGCATTGAGCAGATGCCCAATGCTTTATCACGTAAAGTTAAAGCTGAAATATGAAAGCACGCCAATTCTTTTTTAGATAGTTGCAAAGTTCAAATCGGCTGCCACCTTGCCTGTTCCGTCCATATTCTTCTTACACAAAAGGATAAAATACCATTCTTCCTAAAAATACCCAAAACATTTGAAAGCCCAATTGTTGAGATCACTGTATTAAATTGGTATAAGCAACATCTATTTCAAATAATAAAGCAAAAGCCCAGTTATTAGCAACAAATTTAAAGATTCACAGAAGAAAGCCGAATAAAATGTAAAAGTTATATTGGTAAGGAAAATGAAAAACAACTTTATTTTTTGTCTCATCACCATATTCTGTGATGTTCACACAATTCCGGCAATAAGTTAGCGAGATTGATACTCAATCTAGAGTAGCTCCTTCGCTGGACAATAATGAATTACATCAATTCGTCTGCGATTTTTCGAAAAATCTATTACAAAGTACAAATCCAAAATCGGAAACAAAAACATTCACCTTATCAAACGGAGAAAAAGTCGATGTATTTTTTGATGTAAATATTCCTCCGATTGAATTAATCATTTTTGGTGCGGGTCATGATGCCATTCCTTTAGCAGAGTTTAGTGTTAGATTAGGATTTAATACAACCGTAGTCGATCCAAGATCAGCCTATCTAACAGAAGCTCGTTTTCAGGTGCGAAAAGAATTTTAGCAGATGCAAGCTCAATTCCCGAAAAGGTAAAAGTCAGTTCCAAATCGTATGTGGTCATTATGAACCATCATTTGGAACGAGATATAAATGTTCTGAAACATATACTTCATACGGATGCAAGGTATATTGGGATTTTAGGTCCGCGTTCTAGATGCCAAAAAATATTTAAAGCTCTTCAAATAGACGACATTGACCAATATGATCACATATTTAATCCCGTTGGATTAGATATTGGTTCGGAGTCTCCTCAGGAAATAGCGTTAAGTATTCTTGCTGAAATCATTGCTTTTCGAAACAAGCGTGCGGGCGGATTTTTGCGTAAGAAAAAAGACCGTCAGTTAGTATCATGAGCAACTCATAAATAAAATAATCATTTTAATATTCCTAATATTCCCAATATTCAAAATAGTTATCCCTCTTTAAGGAGGTGATTGCAAGGATTACAAGGACAAATGATCCTAATCAAAAAATAATTAAGAAATAAAAAAACAGAGGAGGCGACAAAATGGTTACTGTAAAAAAAGGTTTAGGTGTAAGTTTGAAGCGTAAAGAAGACATAAGACTTTTGACTGGTAATGGACAATTTACCGATGATATTGAAAAACCAGGCATGTTACATTTGGCCATTGTACGGAGTCCTCATGCTCATGCACGTATTGTAAATATTGATGCAAGCAAAGCGAAAAAACTGCCTGGAGTAGTAGCTGTTCTAACGGGAGAAGAGGCACTTCAATATTCAGGACCACTTGTACCGACGATCAATATATTTAACAAAGTACCAGAAGTGTATGCGATTGCCTATAAAAAGGTTCGCTATGTCGGTGAGCCAGTGGCCGTTATTGCTGCCGAAGACCGATATATTGCTGAAGATGCAGTCGATCTTATTGAAGTAGAATATGAGGTTTTACCAGCTGTTGTGACGATTGAAGATGCACTGGAGCCAAAGGCGCTTCTTTATGAAGAATGGGGCGATAATAAACAATTAGAATCGAGAACCACTATCGGTGATATAGACGATGCATTTGCCAATTCGGAATATGTCCTTGAAGAAACCATTACACATAACCGCTACACCGGAACTCCGATGGAGTCTCGTGTATGTATTGCCGAATATAATCCTGGATCTAAAAAGATGACAGTTACATGCTCGACACAGGCACCTTCTCAAGTACGTACGCTGATTGCCCAGACATTGCAAATGCCTGAGCATAATATACGAGTTATTGCCCCGGATGTTGGCGGCGGTTATGGCACAAAGTTGCAGGCAAATGCAGAAATCATTGCTTGTATCATGGCGCGCATGCTTGGCAAGCCGGTTAAATGGACGGAAGACAGAGTAGAGAATATTCTAACTGGAGTTCATTCTAGAGACTATACTTGCACGGTGAAAATTGGGTTCGACAAAGATTTTCGCATCACAGGACTTCAAGCGAAGCTGATTGGAAATATTGGGCCTGAACCCAATCGTCTCAAAACACGAACAAATCAATATTTGCGGGGGCATTTGATGTTTTTGACTACGTGTTTGACTACGTTTAATTATAATTCTTGAACACTTAAACCTTTAAACGCTCGTCCTAATGCTATTTCACCGATTTGTTTAATTGTGTTCCTTCCATCATTCATCGTATAGAATTTAACCCCTTTAATTTTTACATCTTCTGTTTCATCCTCAAACATGATTTCAGCTTCATGTTCATTTCGGCTTTCAGAGCCTACCTAACGCTATCCAAGGCTTGATTAGCCATACGGACAACGTGAAATTTATATACAACCACTTTAGCTTGTGGAAGAACGGTATATACTGCATCTTTATAAGGTTTCCACATATCCATTGTGACGTATTCAATGTAAAGTCTGTCTCCTATCTCTGTAAGGCGTTGAATGACTGTTTCCTTGTTACGATTAGTCTTAATATCGAAAATGGTTCTACGCTCTACGTTGGTCAATACAAGACGAGGTTTACGGATGATATATATTTCATCAATCCCAAGCCATTTAGGAGTCTCAAATTGGTATTGTCGTGGGCAAATCCATGATTAGTTGCTTTCGTGAGTCATGTTTGTAAAGTTTGTCAAATCCACATTCTGGACAACGTTCGGGTGGATCTATTGCTTCCACTTTAAACATCATATCGGTTTCATTTTCCTGCGATGGTTCAATTGCTTTAAGGTCTGGTAGAAATAATAGATCCGTCATTTTGTTTGTCCTTTTCTGTCCTTTAGTCGTACATAGTCACAATTATTCCATCCATATTGTCACCTGAAATCTTATACTCTTGATTTTTCGGTATATGAATAGTCATGTTTTCGGAAAACGAATGATAAGAAACGGTATATTTTTTACCATCAAATTCAGCAGTAACTTTCTTTTTCTCTTTGAGATAATCCAAATACTCTTCTAAAACAAAATTCTTTTCCTTCATAATCACGCTATGAGGTAAACCAACATAGCGAATATGCCAAGGTTCGTATTGAATTCCCGTAATGTCCGTTTTATCCTCTGGATAACGTAAAATGAATCCGTATTTCCAAGCATTTTTTTCTATCCATTCTCCTTCAGGTGCTTTATCCATCGTCGTTTGAGTAGTTCCTACATCAAGCGCTAACCCCATATTATGTTCGCTATATCCGGCAGGCAAAGCAACATCAGGGCCCAATTCTTCATAAAGTTTCCTTTGCTCATCTAAGGTTCGATAGCCACTAGTAATCCAAAAATTATCAACTCCCTCTTTTTCTGCGGCAGCAATCATTTCCGAAAATTCATGTGCTATATCCTCTGACAAATAAATATTGTTATATAACAATCCATATCCCTTCACCAATTCATTGTGTGTAAAAAGGTTCACGACATCTGTTTTAATACCTTCTTGGCGAACAGGATATTCACTATTGACCAAAAGCAGATTACCTTGATAGATTTGTTCTTCTGTAATCTTTATTGTTTGGATATTATCAAAATCCTCTCCTTTATCATTTTCCTGTTGAATATCTTCTCGTACTTCTACTTTTGGTTCAAAAAAAGAGCCATTAATTATGAAAACAAAACACAAGCCCACTATAAATAAAATTAAAAATCCCCACTTCTTCATTTTTAGCTTCCTCCTAATTCTTCCTTGTTTAAAAGAATAGCTAAAACTTTTTAAAAAAAGAGTGGGGTAAATCTTAAATTTTTCTTAAATCAAGTATTTGAATTTATTCCATCTCCATTATTTCTTAATGTTTGACTTCCCTTTGGTAAACGGACTTCAAAAACTGTCTGAGTTACACTACTTTCAACAGTAATTGAACCGTTGTGTTGCTCCACAATATTCTTCGCAATAAACAATCCAAGACCAGCGCTATTTTTGTTTTGAGTTCTTGCTTTGTCTCCAGTATAGAGCATATCAAATAGATGCGGGAGGTCCTCCGGAGGAATACGATCACCATAATTCACAACTTGTACAACAACTTCCTCCGACTCAATAAAGCCGTTAATGTCTACAAACTGACCGTCGTAACCATACCGAGTCGCATTCATCAAAAGATTTTCAAACACACGTGCTAAAAGCTCTCCGTCACCGATAATAGGTAAGTAGGGAGGCAAGTTCATTCGAGCGGTCAAATTATTTTTCGTGAAGACAGGATATAATTCTTCTTTCAATTGATGAAGGAGGTCACTTAAATTAATGTACTTTTGTTCAATTGGCAACATGCCATAGTTCATTCTCGTTATTTCGAATAATTCATCAATTAGACTTTCTAAACGTTGAGATTTAGTAAAAGCAATTGTCAAAAAATGTTTGACTTGTTCCTCCGTCAAATTCTCATCATTAAGGATTAAATCTAAATAACCTAATACGGAAGTGAGCGGTGTACGCAGATCATGAGCTAAATTTACGACTAACTGATTTTTACTGCTTTCCGAAAATTCCCCTTTTTCAATGGCCTGTTTCAATATTTCACTAGCCAAATTAATATCTTGCGCAATATCCCTAAATTCGTCATTTGAATGAATTTCAACACGGTGACTAAAGTTGCCATTAGCGAGATGATGAATACCGTTTGAAATCTTATTAAAGTAGGTCAAATAGCGCCTAGTGAGTAAAAAGAAGAACAATATCGAAAGTGGGATAAAAATTAGTAAAAAAAAGTTAATGTCCCCAATTTGTCTAATGATTTGGCGAAAATGGGCTAACGGACTTTCATAATCAACTACAGTGTAATAAAAAAATTGAAGGACTTTATAAATGATATACGTGATTGTACCCGAGAGAAACATACTTAAGCCAAATGTTATAATCATTTTTGCACGAAAACTTCTTGAGAATTTAGCCATTGAATGTATACCCAACGCCCCACACAGTTTTAATCCATTTGTTTGTTCGTTTATTTTCTCTAAGCTTTTTCCTTATTGTACGAACATGGACCATAACGGTATTACCGCCCTCAAAGTATGCTTCGCCCCACACCTGCTGAAAAATATCTTCTACACTGTAAACCTTCTTTGGATGACTAGCCAGTAAATACAAAATATCAAACTCCTTTGGTGTCAGCTCAATGTTTTCACCATATAGAGTAACCGTGCGTTGATCAAGGGAAATCACTAGTCCACCAAATTCCAAGTTCGTATTATTATCATTTTGGGGATGATTCAGCTTTATAAAGCGTCGTAACTGAGCATTTACCCGAGCAACCAATTCAATAGGGGTGAAAGGTTTTGTTATATAATCATCAGCTCCAATTACAAGCCCTTGTACTTTATCAAAATCAGAAGTTTTGGCACTTACAAAAATGATAGGCATATTATATTGTTCGCGAATACGACGAGTTACCTCATATCCATCCATTTTCGGCATCATAATATCCAAAATCAGCAACTCAAATGCCTGATTCTCCACAACACGAACTGCCTCTTGTCCATCTGATACTTTAACAACATGGTACCCTTCTTTTTCTAAATGGAACGCAATAAGATCAGCAATTTCCTCATCATCTTCAGCAATTAATATCGAAATATCTCTCATCTTCCCACTCCCTCTATATACTTCGTTTTTCTTCAAAATGCTCCTGTTTTCTTAGAATTGCTCAAACTTCGTTTTTTGAATGTATTTGTGGACAGAGCTTATGCAAAGAGTGCAGAATATTCAAACGGGGTTTAATCCATCCTAACAGCCAAATTGTGAACATTTGGTTGAAAAAAGATATGACCTTGCCCTATTCTCCACACAACTTATGGTCGCTCACCCTCCCATGTATCACGGGATGCGGTGAGACGCCGTTACACGTGATGCACCGTTATTTCGCTTCGGATTAAAAACCGGAAGTTAAAACCCGTTTGCCCGATGCCTTTAGAGATGTAGTACGTTCCGTACGCATTATGGTGCAAGCCTTTGTAAATCCCCATCGCCGGAAGCGGACCCATCGGCTTCAGTTTAAACAGAAACGGAATGTTAAACTGTTTTCCGTGAAAGTGGCCGGCCATTAAGTAATCAAACCGTCGGTTGATTGTCAACACGACATTCGGATCGTGGGTGATGACAACATTCGGTAAATCGCTGTCAACATTCCGAAACGATTGGTCCACATCACTGTGGCCGCTCACGAAATCGTCAATGCCGATCAAGGTGAACTCGTCAAGTCGAACCGATTCGTTTCGAAGCACTTGAATGCCGTATCTTTCAATTTGCTTTACTAAATTTCCCACGGAAGGCTGCTTATAGTCGTGGTTACCCAGTACCGCGTACGTCGGCCGTCCGCTTCCCTGAAACACCTCCAAGTATTTTTTCAATCGCGGCATCTGTTTTGCTTTTTTAGTAAAGTCACCGGTTAAAAAAATGAAGTCGGGATCTTCCCTTTGAATGATGTGCCTCAGTTTCTCCTGGCTGATTCTTAACCGTTCAACGTGAAAATCGCTAATTTGCAACACCTTTTTATTTAACCCGATCGGATGGCGCACGCGCTCAATTTTTAGCCACTGCGTCGGGAGAATGAACAAACAGTAAAATAACAGAATGACGATAACAAGTAAAAGGTATGACATGAGGGCTTCTTATCTCCCAACAGGATTAGGATGAGGTTCTCTAGTTAAATTATACCCACCCTAGCCTTTCGTCAAGACGGCCGAGCACGAATATCGTATGTACCAAGATATTTCCGGGCCGTATGCCGCCTTCATCCCGAACCGGGTTTACTGTTATAATACGCCGACAAAATATTTTTTCCTTCTCTTTTTGTTACGACGACGAAAAAGGCCATCCTGGACGGACAGCCCTTCCTGTGTCAATTATCGGAATACTCCCCGACAACTTACCGGCCGGCACTCAATCGCAGCTTCAACAACCACACGACCACGATCGCAATAACGACGCCAACCATCCCGACCCATGTAATGGATGACAGAGACACCCGGTCGACCACAACACCTCCGATTGCGGCGCCCGCAGCCATGGACAACTGCATCATGGATTGGTTCAGGCTCAGCATGATGCCGGAATAATTCGGTTCAATCCTAACGAGATTGGCTTGCTGCGTCGGGCCGGAGGACCATGCCGCGAACGACCACAAGATCAGGAGGATCACGACCGACAGCCACGATTGCATGTTGGCCGCGGTCAGCGAGAGGAGAATCAGCGCGATGACGTGCAGGAGCATCCCCCATGACAGCGTCGGGAATACCCCCCATTTATCCGTGCTGAAACCACCGAATTTGGATCCGATCAAGCTGGCGATGCCGAATGCGAGCAGCACGCCGCTCAGCATCTCTTCTCCCAACCCGGCAACCTCCAGCAAATACGGCGAAATGTAGGTGTAGGCGATTGAGTATCCGCCAAGCCAGAAAAAGGTGATCGCAAGCCCCAACGCCACATTTTCGTTTTTCAAGAAGGCAAGTTGCCGGGACAACGGCATCGGTTTATCCCCCTGAACCCGAGGGATGCTGGCGTACAGAACGATCATGGCCGCCAGACCGGCCAGTGCCAGCAGACCGAAAACAGCTCGCCACCCGAATTGGGCTGCAACGACGCGTCCGAGAGGCACGCCGATAATCAGGGAAGCCGTAAAGCCCATCACTACAGTGGCAATCGCGCTGCCTTGTTTGCCAGGGGCGGCAATTTTCGCGGCAATGTCCAAAGCGGTGACGACAGTCATTCCCGCGCCCAGCGCCATGATGACCCGAGCTGCGAGAAACGATGTATAGCCGGGCAAAGCGTAGGAAAGCACATTTCCCAATACGAAGACGCCAAGTGCCCACACCAGCAGTTTCTGTCGTTCCGACTTGGCCGTGAGCGCCATTAGGATCGGGGTGCCGATGGCGTACACAAAAGAAAAAATCGTGATGAGCTGCCCTGCTGAAGTAACGGAAATTTTCATGGTATCCGAGATCATATCCAGGATACCGGAAATAATGTACTCGGATGTCCCCACTAAAAATGAAACCAGTGCCAATAAATAAACTCTCCACGTGCTGGACAATGCATTCCACTCCTTTTTATATATACATATCCCGATATGTCGATTTAATGGGTCAAATAAATACTGAATACGTGTGAGGTATTCAGTCCGCTATTCAAAGATTCTGATTCAAGAAATTTGCCAATTCCTTTATTTTCTCTTCATTCCGTTTGTAGTACGTGTATTTGCCGATCCGGTTGGTTTGAATCAGTCCGGCCCGCTGCAGAATGGACAAATACTGCGAAACCGTCGACTGTGTCATATTCAACTTATCCGTCACCTGACTGACACACACCCCGATTTCCCGCATATCCACTCCTTCTTGGGGCACAAAATGTGTCTCAGGCTCCTTCAGCCATTGCAAAATCTGCAGCCTCGACTCGTTAGACAACGCCTTGAACACTTCAATCAGATCCATACCATTTATTATATCTACATTTCTCGATATGTCAAGTATGTTAGATCCAGCAATGTTAAATGTTTCAGCCCATTCTTTTCTAAACTCGCCATTAGCAACTTTCAAGCTATGTAAATCTGTAGAAACGACAACATTTTGACTACGTTTAAATGAAATGTATTGACATTCCATGAAAAAGAAAAAGTGCCAAATTCCTTTCATATCAAGGATTTTGACACTTGATGAAAATCAGTGAAACGATATGGTGGAGCATATTGGGGTTGATGGAACTTGCCATGCACCGGGAACCCCTGCTCTATCGGTTGCAGGTGCTTATTTTCCAGGTCCATATAAAGTGCCTGTTTATGACGTAGAAATCATTGGGGTCGTTTCAAATAAAGCGCCTTATGGTGCGCACCGCGGATATGGAAAGGATATTGCCAATTATCCTATTGAGCGGATGATGGATATAGCAGCTCGAAAACTTGGTATATCACCAGAAGAATTAAGACGTCGCAACTTTATAAAGAAAGACGAATTTCCTTATCAACAAATTTCTGGACCGCTTTATGATAGCGGAGATTTTGATAAACTTATGGATCTCGTAATGGATAAAATTGATTATCAAAACTTTAAAAAGAAACAATTAGAGCTTCGTAAACAAGGCAAGTACATTGGACTTGGAATCGCCGCTATGCTTGAGCCGTCTGGCGCTGCTGTCTTTAATGGCATATTTAATGGTTATCAGGCAGCAACTGTACGAATGACGCCTGAAGGACATTTCCAAGTATTAACCAGCCATCAGAACATAGGTCAAGGGGTTGAAACAACGATTCCACAAGTTGTTTCACAAGTTATGGATGTAGATATAGACGATATTCGATTTGTTTATGGAGATACGGATATTACGCCGTACGGATTAGGTCCATTTTCTTCCAGAGGTGCAACGTATACTGTTTCTGCCGTATATGAAGCTGCCAAGATGTTAAAGGAGAAGCTTTTAAAAATTGCCGTTTATCTGCTTAAGGAAGATCCGGAAAATCTTGAAATGGCAAATGGAACAGTAAGGGTTAAAGGGACGACAAATCCGGAAGCAGCCATCAGTTTAAAAGAAATCGGCAATAAAGTTTATCTATGGCCGGGACCTTATGCGACAGTGCCGGAAGGAATAGATTGCAATTTAGAAGCAACCTATACATGGACGAGTAAAGTAGTGAAGTGGGAGCCTGATGAACACGGGCGAGTCAATCTTTATACGACACATCCGACAGGAGTCTTTGTTGCTCTAGTAGAGGTTGACATTAAAACCGGGCTTGTGAAAGTAGACAAATTCGTTGTTTCCCATGATTGCGGCACAATTATCAATCCTATGATTGCAGATGGACAAATTGCCGGCGGCATCGCACATGGAATTGGCGGCGTGCTGTTAGAAGATCTTGCATATGACAGCAACGGATTCATGACAAACCCTGATTTTCAGCATTATTTATGTCCAACTGTAATGGATGTATCAGATATCGAAACCATTCACATGCAATCCCCATCACCTTTTACACCGCTTGGTACAAAAGGAATGGGAGAAGGCGGAACGATTCCGTCTCCAGCAGCAGTAGCGAATGCGGTAGAAGACGCTTTATCACCTTTTGGTGTAATTGTAAAAGATTTACCAATTACTCCTGAACGAGTTTTAGAATGGATTAAGCAAGGGGAAATGCAAAATGTCAAATCATAATTGGGAAATATACCCTTTGGTGCTTGGAGAAGCAGATGTATCAAAGGTATTAGATACATTTTGGTCGCTGAGCCGCGACCAATCGATGGTAACGGTGCCGATTTTAGCTTGGCTTTTAGTTCCGACATTTAATGAAGAGCCAATTTTAGTGGACACCGGTTTTCGAGATGCTGAACGCTGCCAGACCGTTCATGGCTTAGGTCCTCATCGGACAAAACCTGAATGGAGCCTTCGCACCCAATTGAAGAACCATGGCTTTACAGCTGAAGAGATAAAAAAGGTAATTCTAACTCACCTCCATTATGATCATGCAGGAGGATGCGCCGAATTTCCGAATGCAAAATTCATCGTCCAACGCACTGAATTGCAGGCTGCTGCGGCACCAATGGTATCTTCGCAGCTGAAAATCGGGGGAGGGGCGTTATTTTATGACAGAAAAGACATTGCAGAATTAATTGACCCATTGTGGCCTCAAGTTCATTTGATCGAAGGGGATACAGAAATAGCTCCTGGGGTGAAATGTGTCTTATTCCAAAACACTCATACGCCAGGCAGCCAAGCAGTATATGTCCAAACTGAATTCGGCACCGCAGTTATTCTTGGAGACATTGCTAGAAATGTTGAATTAAATATTAATCAAGAAATTCCACCTGGATTAATTTACGATTTAGAGGCTACCTATCGAGCGATGATTCGAATTAAGAATGAGGCTGATATTGTTCTTCCTAGTCATGATTATGACGTAGTAAAAAAATATAGGAACGGACTAAAAGAAGGGACGTCAGTTCATGAAAATTAAAGGAATTGAACGAGTGGCCTTGCAGGTAAAAGACATCGATCAATCGATCACATTTTTTTCGAAGCTCTTCGGAACAACTTTTCAGCGGCAAAATGTGCAAATAAACGATTCCGTGATAAAAGTGGCTTTTTCTCCGTTAGGAATTGAACTTTTAGAAGAGACAGATTTAGAGAAAGAATCATTGAGAAGCTTTCACCTTCGTGTGGAGAACATACAAGACGTTCATCCTGCTGTTTTGGAAGCTGGAGGTGAGATTCTCGCGCACTTTACAGTGGGAGAAATGGAACATATGATTGCAAAAATTGGAGATTTTCGAATTGTATTTGTATCTTACGAAGGTAATGATTCTTTGAAAGCGTTATCTTCCGGAAAATGATAGGTTAGGGGGAAGAATGAATGAAACCAGTTCCATTTGAATATGTGGCTGTTAAAAGTGTAAATGAAGCGATAACCGCACTCGAAAAGTACGGAGACAATACAGTCATCATCGCTGGAGGACAAAGTCTGATGCAGGAAATGAATTTAAGGCAGGCACGTCCTTCATGTCTGGTTGATATAAATGGGATCACAGATCTTGATTATATTGAAGAAACGGGTGATGCCATTAAAATCGGAGCATTAACAAGACACCGCACCGTTGAAAAGTCTGAAATTGTAAAACGAAATTGTCCTTTGCTTCAGGAAGCCGTTACCCATATTGCGCATTTCCAGATCCGCAATCGAGGTACGATAGGAGGAAGCCTGAGACAAAATCCGCCAGGCGCTGAATACGGAGTCGTTGCTCGTGTGTTAAATGCTCAGTTTGTCATTGCCGGTCCTGATGGCAAACGCGTACTTTCCGGAAAAGAGTTTTTCGTCAGCCACTTTAAAACAGCAGTGAAACAAAATGAAATCATTGTCGAGATCATATTCCCAAAATTAACAAAAGATACGGGATATGGATTTTTGGAAGTAACAAGAAGACATGGACATATTCCCATTGTTTCAGCAGCGGCGACTCTTCAGTTAAATGAAGATGACACGGTGAAAGATGCGCAGGTAGCTTTAGGGAATGTCAGCCCTCAAGGTGTCCCTTACAAAGTGCAATCTGTTTCACAATTGATTGGGAAACCATTTACTCAGGAAATTCTTGATCAACTAGCAAACGATATAAAGAATGAAGTCAATCCAGATCCTGAAGCAGATGCAAAAGCTGGCTATACATTGCAGCTTTCGAGAATTATGGGACGCCGTGTTTCTGAAATTTCCAGTGCTGAGTATCGAAAAGAAGCGTCATCCGTATTGAGTATTCGGGCTTTACAAAAGGCATACCAACAAATTAAAGGAACATTTCAGTAATGAAGAAAAATAAAAAGTCCCCTTGGTTTTGATAAGGGTTTGAGGCCGTTTCCCTAACGAAAAAACCAAAGAGGACTCACTTGTATTATAACTCGATGAAAAAATTAAGCAAATGACACTAGTAACAGTCATTACCTGCATTCCTCTTTTTCGAAAAGAGCTCGAGATGATCGCTGCTCGTTTCATTTTCGAAATTTCAATCATTGACTTTGAACCATTGAAGAAAGGTCATTTGTAGGTGTTGAATCAGACAAAATGACCGCTATAAAAGGCTTGATCATACCGAGAGCCGGCGGTCTTCTTTTTACGAATGCTGTCACCACCGATCGCTGCGGCTTTAATTCGGAATACAGACGAATTTTTGTAAGTGTACGGAGAACATGTTCGCCTTCACTCGCGGTTACACCGAATGGTCCCAATAGAGCGACCATGAGACAAATGTAAATTCAAGGGGGTCATAACGGGATGTTTCACTTCCTCATAGATAAGAAAACATCCCTTTACCCATATTTCTTCATATAGCATTTGTGCGGGGTTTGAAAAGTTTTAAAGAAAATGTGAGGAAACAATAAATAAATAATGAAAAGTAGGGGGAGGAATTTACATGATAGATAAAACTACTCGCAAAAAAATCACGGTCACTGTCAATGGAACGGTATATGAGCGTGAAGTGAATGTTCGGACATTACTAAGTGACTTTCTCCGGAGAGAATTAGGTTTAACGGGAACACATGTTGGTTGTGAACAGGGGGTATGCGGCGCTTGTACGATATTGGTGGACGGTCAGGCAGTCCGTTCCTGTTTGCTGTTAGCGGTTCAAGCAGATAATCGCTCCATTACCACCATTGAAGGAATAGGAACGCCTGATCACCTTCATCCGATTCAGGAGGCTTTTTGGGAAAATCATGGTTTGCAGTGCGGGTTCTGTACTCCAGGATTTGTGATATCTGTTTACGAATTTTTAAAAGAAAATCCTGATCCATCCGATGAAGAAATTCGTGAAGCGTTGTCCGGTAATTTGTGCCGTTGTACAGGATATCAAGGAATTATTAAATCGGTAAAAGCAGCTGCAGAAAAATTAAAACAATCGGAATTGGCTGGTTAAATAAATAATCAGGGGCTGTTCTGATGAGTTCCTAAAATGAAGGATTTGGGAGAAATACTACTGTGAAGGACAAAAATAATGGAATCAAATTTGTACATGTTCTCATAGAGGCAATGAAGTCCAACAAGAAGCAATTGTATGTGCTGAATGTCCGTTATAAAACTTTTGAAGAACTTAATTCAGAAAGAGAGCATAAGAAAAGTCCTTCATAAGCCTTCTGAAGGATATAAACAAGATAGGAAAAATGGTTCTGATAAGTTCCTAAAATGAAGGGGCTCCAAAAAGTCAGTTAACCCTGACCTTTTGGACAGCCCCGTAGTTTTTCAAACGACTAGGAAAATCGCCTCTGCTTTAGATGAGATTGTGACTCATTCTTAAAGCCTATCTATGTTCGTAATTGACTTTAACCATAATAAAATCAAGATTCTAGCAAAAGCATATCTGTATGGTGATGGAATACAAGGAGGTTTATGGAAATGCAAGAGCTGCTTCAAACATACCACTTAAATGAAAACAATTTCAATTGGGATAAAAACTGGTTCATACAAGCATGGCGGATTATGAACACGATACGTGTATTTGAAGAAAAAAGCATTCAAATTTACAAAAAAGGACTCATGGGTGGATCACTTCACTCATCTATTGGCCAAGAAGCTGTAGCAGCTGGAGTTTGTATGAATTTGAAAAAAGACGATTATATTTCCATTACGTATCGGGGGCGTGGTCAAGCATTAGCAAAAGGGGCCGATCCTTTTCAATTATTTTCCGAAATTTTAGGGAAGAAGACAGGCTATTGCAAAGGAAAAGGGGGCCCTATGCATATTACATCTCAAGAGCTTGGGATATTAGTAGCGAATGGCATCGTCGGTGCAGGTATTCCAATTGCTGTCGGAGCAGGTTTATCCATCAAAACGTTGAAAAAGAATCAAGTTTCTGTTGCGTTTTTCGGAGATGGGGCGACAAACCAGGGAGCATTTCATGAAGCTCTAAATTTGGCTGCGATCTATAAACTGCCGGTCGTTTTCGTTTGCGAAAACAATCTATATTCAGAAATGACGCCAATTAAAAATGCTGTATTAAATGAGCATTTAGCAGAAAGAGGACTGGCCTATCGCATTCCGTCGATCATCGTGAATGGAAATGATGTGCGAGCTGTATATGAGGTTGCAAAACAAGCTGTGGAACGGGCGCGTTCAGGTGAAGGGCCTACCTTTATAGAAGCCAAAACTTATAGATTGTTAGGACATATGATCGGTGATGCGGAGACGTACCGAACAAAAGAAGAAGTGGAGGAATGGAGACAAAAAGAACCGATCAGATATTTTCGGGATGTATGCTTAAAACAAAATGTATTGAACGAAAAAGAATTAGATGAAATACAACAACAAGTCATACAAGAAATTGACATTGCATATGAACGTGCGATGAAATCTGAAGAACCTGAAATGGAGGAGATCTTTAATGATGTCTACTAATAGAATCATCAGTTATGCCCAAGCAATCAATGAAGCTCTTAAAGAAGAAATGGCATTAGATGATAGAGTAATCCTTTTAGGGGAAGATATTGGTTCATATGGCGGCGTTTTTAAGGTGACAAAAGGTTTGTTTGATGAATTCGGAAAAGAACGAGTCATCGATACACCTATCTCTGAAACCGGATTTATCGGAGCAGGAGTTGGGGCAGCGATGACGGGGTTAAAGCCGGTCATTGAGATTATGTGGATTGATTTTTCGCTAGTAGCGATGGATCAAATTATTAATCAGGCAGCGAAAATGGCCTATATGTCTGGAGGACAAACGAGCGTTCCGATGGTAATACGTACACAAGGCGGCGGGGGAAGAGGAAATGGCGCCCAGCATTCGCAAAGCCTTGAAACATTATTTGCACATATTCCGGGGCTCAAAGTCGTTGCTCCTTCTACCCCTTATGATGCGAAAGGATTATTGAAATCATCCATCCGGGAAGGAAGTCCGGTCATATTTATTGAACATAAAATGCTTTACTCTCAAAAAGGAGAAGTTCCGGAAGAGGAATATACGATTCCTTTAGGAAAAGCAGATATTAAAAGGTCTGGAAAGGATGTTACGATTGTTACGCTGTCAAGAATGGTACAGTTTTCGCTTGAAGCTGCAAAAGAATTAGAAAAAGAAGGAATCGATGCTGAAGTAATTGATTTGCGTACTCTTGTTCCTCTAGATATAGAAACAGTTAAGGAGTCAGTAAAAAAGACGAACCGAGTAGTTGTTGTGCATGAAGCGACTCGTTCTTACGGCTGGGGAGCTGAAATTGCTGCCAGAATTCAAGAGGAGGCTTTTGATGATCTGGATGCACCGGTACAACGAGTGGGGGCGGAAGATGTTCCTGTTCCATATAACTTAAATTTAGAAAAAGAAATGCTCCCGCAAACGAAAGATATCATTCAAGGAGTAAAAAAATCTTTGTATTTACAATTGGAAACAGTGTAATGGCACAGTACAACAATTATTTGAAAGCATTTTGATAAATAATTGCAATTTCACTAGCATTGCAGTAATTAAATCTGATGATTCAAAATGCTAAGAATGTTCAATTTTTTATTGATTTCGAAACAAAAAAATCCTTTACAATGGAAGTACAGGTGGTTCCTGCCCAAATCCAATCGTAAAGGATAACCTTTATGGACAAGAATACACTAATTTCATCATTTGGTAAATGGGTTTCACCCATAAATATTCAAAAACTTAGCGAACAAGTCAAAGAATTGAAACAGGACTATTACACAAAAAAGCTGACAACAGAAGCCTATATTAAACTTTTATTGGTAGCCCAGCTGCTCGAATTTAAGAGCTTAGAGGAAATGAGTGATGCACTTGTAGACGAAGATCTTCAAAAAGCACTCGGATTTGAATCGATAAGTGCCTCTCAGCTATCCCGAAAAAACAATCAGATCCACCCACTAATTCTTGCAAATTTGTTCTTGGATCTTGTTTGGAAAATTCAACGGTACCATTATAAAAACGGAAAGAATATGCCACTGAAAATCATTGATTCAAGTACACTCCCGTTGAATTTGACCCATTATAAATGGGCAAAATTCCGGAAAACAAAAGCTGGTGTAAAGCTACACTTACGGCTCGTTTTCATGGATAAAGACACCGTCTATCCTGAAAAAGCAGTGATTACGACAGCAAAAGAACATGACCGAAATCAACTCGAAGTCCTAGTGGATGATCAAGAAGCCATGTATGTGTTTGACCGCGGTTATGTGGACTATGAACGTTTTGATCGGATGACAGATGATGGCTATTTCTTCGTTTCAAGACTGAAGAAAAACGCAGTCATTCGTGAAGTCTATACATTTTCACTTCCTGATGATTGTCACGTTCTATCCGATAAAATGGTCTACATTGGTACCACACAAAATCGTACTGAAAATGTCTATCGTCTACTAGAAGTTATGGACACAAAAGGGAACTTACTTCGTTTCATCACCAACCGATTTGATTTAAAACCAGAAGAGATAAGTGATATTTACCGATCTCGCTGGGCTATTGAACTCTTTTTCAAATGGCTCAAGCAACACGTAGAAATTAAGCACTTTTATGGAATGAGTGAAACAGCTATTCAAAATCAAATTTTCTTAGCCCTGATCACGTATTGCTTACATGTTCTCATTCAATTGGAGATGAAAAGTAAGAAATCCCTACTTCGAATTACTCGTTGGTTAAAGAGAGCTCTGTGGAAACCAGCTTATGTTTGGTTGCGAAAATTTGATGGGCGAGCCAGTCCATAATCTCCCTTTTGTCGTTGTCGCTCTGGTTTAACTGTATATATTTACCAAATGGGCAGTGCCACCTTTCTTTAGGTTTTGTCTTTTTGGCACAAATTCACAAAAATTGATTAACAGAAAATTCTGACTATATTTATGCAATGCTAATGTTGCAATTTATAAACACAAAAAGATGCTATCTATGTGTTATGACGAAGGAGGAAAAAAGGTGCGGCAGGAAATTGTACTTCCTAAATTGGATTCATCAATGGAAGAGGCTCGTATAGTTTCATGGGAGGTCAAAATTGGTGATACCATTAAAATAGATGACCCAATTTTAATTGTAGAAACTGAAAAATCCAGTCTTGAGGTTGAATCGGAAGTAGAGGGAACGTTAGAAGAAATTGTTGTGGATGAGGGTGAAACTGTACCAGTAGGAACTCAGATAGCATAAATAACGCTCTTGGAGAGCTTTACATGAGGGTGAAACTGTACCAGTAGGAACTGTTCTTGCATATGTATCGAGTGGTAAGCATTCCACCGATCAAAAAGGCAGTTCCGATCATAATCCTGTAAAAGAAGAGAACATCTCACTAGGAAAGACTGAAAGAATCCGAGTTTCTCCAGCAGCTAGAAGACTTGCAAAGCAGCGCGGAGTAGATCTAACCAAAATTAAAGGTTCGGGACCAAGGGGAAGAGTGATTCTGAAAGATGTGGCGGAAGCTGCTGCAAATGTAGTGAATCAAAGTGTTAAAATAGAAAATAAAGTCATAGCATCGATACATGCTAAAGGAAAAAGGGTTAACCTTACAAGTATGAGAAAAACGATTGCGCAGCGAATGACCGCAAGCTTTATGAATGTTCCTCAATTCCAAATCAAGAAAAGAGTCGATGTATCATCCATTGTACAATTGCGGCAGGCAGTAGTTTCAAGCATTGAACATTCGGCAGGCGTTCGTTTATCATTTAATGATTTTCTCATACAGGCGGTGGCTTTAACATTGAAGAAATTCCCGAGGGTAAATGCCTCATTCATAGATTCTGAAGGAGATCCTTATATTTTGGAGCATGAAGATATTAATATTGGTCTAGCGGTTGCTATTGATGACGGTTTAGTTGTTCCCGTCATCCATCAGGCAGATCAATTGTCCTTAATCGAGATTGCAGAAAAAAGAACAGAATTGGTTGAAAAAGCGAGAAAAGGCTTATTGAAGCCTGAAGAAATGCGTGGAGGAACTTTCACAATCTCCAATCTTGGCTCAGTTGGAGTTGACGAGTTTGTGGCAATCGTAAATCCTCCTGAAACCGGCATCTTAGCAGTTGGAAATATAATAGAACAGCCTGTTTTAACGAATCGTCATGAAACTTTGATAAAGCCGATGATCACATTAAATGCTTCATATGATCATCGTACAATTGATGGCGCCTACGGTGGAAGATTTCTCGCTCAATTATGTGATCAGCTGCAATCAGGTCAATGGAATATCTTTTCAACAGTAAAATAATGAAATCATTAGGAAGAAAAGGACTTATTTTTATCATGCTTATAACGTTGCCATGATGAGCATTCGAACATTAAAACAATTTTTTCGGAGAAGGACATAAAGCAAAGCTTTTAATCATGCTATCTTTGACACTGATCTGAGGAGCAGGAGATGGTGCACATCGAAAATATTGTCTGAAGATTTAGAATGACTAGACATAATTTTCAACTTGATAGAAACATATAATAGGATTTCCGGCCATCTCCTTTTTATAAACCAAGGTCAGCAGGTTTTATAAGCAGTACCGGAGACAGTACCAGAGTATCACGCATTTTTGAAAATAAGCTTGCTTGAAAAATTGAAACAAATGACGGAGTTTTAGATGGAGTCTTCTCCATCCTCCGCCATTTATATTTTTAGGCGGTAACTAAAAAACAAGTGAGAACTGATTCATCAACGCCTGTATCAAAAAGTTTCAAAAATTCGGAACAACTTGAAATTTTCATGAGAAGCTTTTTCTCCAAAATAATGTTAGCATGATAGGAGAGTGTAAAAATGGGCAATATGAACAAAATAACCGATACCCTTCAGCGTCCTCTCCGTGATTTGCGCATTTCAGTTACTGATCGGTGTAATTTTCGCTGCCGCTATTGTATGCCAGCAGAGATTTTTGGTCCTTATTTTCAATTTCTCAAAAATGATCAGTTGCTCAGTTTTGAGGAAATAACTCGACTGGCTCGCATTTTTGCCTCACTTGGCGTCGAGAAAATTCGCCTATCAGGGGGAGAGCCGTTGCTGCGCAAAGAGCTGCCGAAGTTAATTGAAATGCTCGGTTCTATAGAGGGTATTTCTGACATTGCTTTGACTACGAACGGTTCTCTTCTTGCCAAACATGCGAAAGCGTTAAAGGACGCTGGTCTTCACCGTGTCAACGTTAGTTTGGACAGCTTAGATGATAAAGTTTTTCGCCAAATGAACGGCGGCCGCTGTGACGTCAAAACAGTTCTTGAAGGGATTGAAGCGGCCGCAAAGGCAGGTATGAAGGTGAAAGTGAATATGGTTGTACAAAAGGGGATCAATGATCAGGACATTGTGCCCATGGCGCGTCACTTCCGCGGGACCGGACATGTTTTACGCTTTATTGAATTTATGGATGTAGGAAATAGCAACGGCTGGAATCTTACACAAGTGGTATCTAAGCAAGAAATTTTCGAACGTGTGAACGCTGAAATGCCGTTAGAACCAATCCCGTCCAATTATTTTGGAGAAGTAGCCTCTCGTTATCGCTATCGCGGCACAAATGAGGAAATAGGCATTATTTCTTCCGTAACGGACTCTTTTTGTTCCACGTGCACAAGAGCTCGACTCTCAGCGGACGGCAATCTTTACACCTGTCTATTTGCTTCGCAAGGGACAGATTTGCGGGCGCAGCTCCGCAGCGGGGCAAAGGATGAAGAAATTAGGAATCTCATTCAGGATGTTTGGAGCCGTCGAGCTGATCGTTACTCTGAAGAAAGATTTAACAATACAACGATGCCGAACAAAAAGAAGATAGAGATGTACTATATTGGAGGATAAAACAGAGCGGGGGGAGAAAAGAACATATATTTCAGCTAATCGCTATGATAACAACGAAATTGTCGGTCGATTGAAGGGACAAAAGAACGTATTTTTCAACTAATGAAAGGCGCAGGATCATTTCAAAATATACAGGTGGTGATTGCATGTTATATATCCCGAATTCTTCCCCTATCCCATTTGAAGAAGCACAACGTCTTATTCTTTCTACGATACGTCCCCTTCCGGTTATGACCATACCTCTGTCTAAAGCTCTTGGGTACTATCTAGCGGAAACGGTAAGGGCAGATCACGATGTCCCTATGTTTGACCGTTCCACTGTAGACGGTTACGCTCTGCGTGCGGAGGATGTGATCAATGCCAGCGCTTCTGACCCGGTAAAGCTGAAGGTTTTGGAAGAGATTCCCGCTGGATATTTACCTCAACAAAAAATTACCCAAGGTACGGCCAGCCGCATTATGACGGGAGCACCTATCCCCGAAGGTGCAAACGCAGTCGTTATGGTAGAGAAAACTGAGAATGCAATGGAAGATAGCGAAAGCGTTTTGGTTTATCAATCGGTTAAAATTGGCGACGCTATTGCCAAAAAGGGACAAGATGTTGAAGAAGGGAAGGACGTCCTCACACAAGGGACGCTTTTAGGACCAATTGAACTGGGTCTGCTCGCTACATTCGGGATTGCATCTGTTCCGGTTTATGCGAAGCCTAAGGTTGGTATTCTTTCAACGGGAAGTGAATTATTAAACGTAGACGAGCCGATCGTCCCTGGAAAGCTTCGTGACAGTAACGGCGTAATGCTGGCCGGTCAAGTGAGTCAAGCAGGAGGTGAACCGGTTTATTTCGGGATTGCCCCGGACAAAGTAGAAGAGCTAGAAAAAAAGATGCTAGAGATTCTACAGCAGGTGGACATTTTAGTAACAAGCGGAGGCGTGTCCATGGGCGAATATGACTTCCTTGGAAAGGTATTTGAAAAAATTAATGCGAAAGTGATATTCTGGAAAACATTAGCTCGCCCTGGAATGCCAGTTTTGTGCGGAGTATGGCAGGATAAGCCGATTTTTGCTTTGGCAGGAAATCCAGCTTCGTCTTACGTCAATGCCCATCTTTATTTGCTGCCTGCTATACGCTATATGAGCGGTTCTAAGGATCCGCTGCCGAAACGGGTAACGGTTGTATGTGACGAGGCAATTGAAGGGAAGCAAATGCTTCACACCCGGTTTTTACGAGGATTAACGTACGTTTCCCCAACCGGTGAACTAAGAGTGAAAATATCAAAGAAACAAGCTTCTAATGTTCTGTCCAGCTTTCTGGAAAGCAATTGTCTCGTTAAAGTGCCTGGGGGAAAAGGATTTAATGCAGGTGAGAAAGCGGAAGTGTATTTGCTGGGTGCGGTTGAGGAATTGAGACAGTGACAATGAGTCTGGGGGAGAGATGGTTTGAAAAAGGTTGGAGCAATTATTTTAGCAGCCGGAATGTCAAAACGGATGGGAAAACCAAAGCTGTTATTATCTCTAGGTGGGAAGCCATTATTTCGCTACTCTGTGAACACCGCTACCGCAGCTGGCTTAAAACCAATTGTATTGGTCGGCGGCAAACATATCGAAGAGCTGCGCAAACACACATCTGATTTAACAGAAATAGAAATCATTGAGAATTGGGATTATGAATCCGGCATGGCTTCCTCTCTTAAAGCAGGGATTCAGGCTTTAAAGGGACGAACGGATGCAGTCTTCGTATTTTTGGCAGACCAGCCCTTTGTACCTCCAATAGTTATAACTAAATTACTAGAATCTTATGATCAATATCGAAAAGAAGGTGTCCGCATTTTCCGCCCTAAGTATAATAATGTGCTTGGACACCCTGTATTGTTTGATGCTGAATTATTTGATGAATTTGAGCAAATTCAAGGTGATGAGGGAGGAAAATCAATTGTCCAAAAACATTATTCCAGCTTAATGGCTGTACCGTTTGAAAATTCAGAATGGGGATTTGATATTGACACCACAGAGGATCTGCTCAAACTAAAAAGGATTGCGCCAAAATATATTAAACAAAAATAGGGATAACAATAGATTCATTGTTGTCCCTTTTTAAATTTGTGTAACGGTCGTTGTACTTGAAGAAGTGCGTGGTCTTTTTCAATCAAGAATTTCCCGGTTCAACAAGATCGACCGAGACTTTAGAAAATTTATTGCAGGAGTCCCATATTGAAATCGATAAACAAACATCTCTGATGGGGTCTATATATAATTCGTATCTTAATAAGGCTCTTTATGATTGTTGAGAAAATTGTATCTTAGTTATCCGGTATTTGAAATTGCAAGCAAATCCTTCCTTGATCATCATTCATTAGGACACTTGTGCGAGTGGTCCTCATCTCTTTGCACCGCTGAGTACGAATGCGGTTCTTCCATTTCGTTTTAATTTCTCCCGTTCATTCAGATGGTTTATACTTGACAGTTTCTCAAAAATGGTATTAAATTTGCATTAAGGAAAAATATATGGTATAACAACAAAATTTAAACTCAATAAAATAAATATGTGTGAAGGAATTTTTTTTAACATAAAGTTTGCCCTAAGGCAATATTTATAACTATGGTAAAAAAGAAGGTGAATGAAAAAATTTCCTATTTGTACAACATGAAGCCGGCAACTTTCTGTAAAGTATTAAGCCAAACGGTAAGCTGAATGGCGAAGCTGAAACAAATCAACTAGCGAAATGAAATTCATGTCTGTAAGTGTTTTGGCATTTATTCATTGATTTCGTTTTTTTAGTTTTGTTTCTTCTCAGGAATAAAAACAAATTGAGGTTACATATAGGAGTTTTCTATAAAAAACGGACAATGTTTGATTCCTGAATTCACAATTTGCCAGAATGGTTGTCGATATTTAATAGAAATCGTTCACCAATAAACTAGAGAGATGGGCTGACTTAAAAATCAAATCAATTCATAAAAATAAAAGGAGAGTGCGAAAAAATGAAAAATGTTATGAAAAAAATGGGGTGCTTATTCTTAATTAGTGCCTTGCTGGTGTTAAGCGCGTGTAGTTCTGGACAAAAAGCATCCAAACGATCAAAAGATGGAAAAATTAATGTCGTCACAACGATTGCACAAATTGGCGAGCCGTTGTCTGTAATCGGCGGCGATCGTTTAAATGTCAAAAGTTTAATGGGGCCGTCTGTAGACCCTCATTTGTATAAGGCTACTCAAAGTGATATGGAAACTCTTGAAGAAGCAGATATCATTTTTTACAACGGATTGCATTTGGAAGCGAACATGGTTGAAATATTTGAAAAGATCTCTGAATCAAAACCTGTTCTTGCAGTCGGTGAAACCATTCCTGAAGAATCTCTTTTAAAGGATGAAAAAGGGGTAGTTGATCCTCATATTTGGTTTGATCTGGACCTTTGGCAGCAGGCATTGGATGCTGCGGTTGAACAATTAAAAGAATTCTCTCCGGAAGACGCAGATTATTTTGAAGAAAATAAAAAGAAATATTTTGCTAGATTAGCTGATTTGAAAAAAGAAGCCGAAAAGCTTGCGGACATTCCAGAAAGTCAAAGAGTTCTTGTCACAGCGCATGATGCTTTCGGATATTTCGGACGAATGCACGGCATTAAAGTAGTTGGTCTTCAAGGACTTAGCACTGATTCCGAAATCGGTATTACAGATATTCAAGATACGATTGACATTATTAAAAAGTACAAAGTTCCTGCCGTATTTATCGAATCAAGTATTAATGAAAAATCGATCAAGGCTGTCATAGAAGGAGCGAAAAGTGAAGGAATTAACGTTACATTAGGCGGGGAGCTTTACTCTGATGCAATGGGTGAGGAAGGAACAGAAGAAGGAACTTATATAGGAATGTATCGCCATAATATCAATACGATTTATGAAGCATTAAGCGAAGGAGGAAAATAGCATGGCTGAAGCAGTGCTTCAAGTAGAGAATCTGTCCGCTTCCTATCGAAAAAATACAGTGCTCTTCGATGTGAATTTTGTAGTGCAGGCTGGTTCGCTAGTGGGAATCGTCGGTCCGAACGGTGCTGGAAAGTCGACGCTTTTAAAAACAATATTAAATCTTCACCCTTCCTTAACGGGATCAGTGAAATTTTTCGGATTGCCATTCAACAAGGTCCAAAAAAGGATCGGTTATGTACCACAGCGAGGTTCGGTTGATTGGGACTTTCCAACAAACGCATTGGATGTTGTCACTATGGGACTATATGGGCAAATCGGATGGCTGAAGCGGCCATCCCGATTGCATAAACAAAAAGCATTCGAGGCCTTGGAAAAATTAGGGATGGCTGATTACGCTGACCGTCAGATAAGCCAGCTTTCTGGCGGTCAACAGCAGCGTGTGTTTTTAGCACGCGCATTAGTGCAAAATGCCGACTTGTATTTTATGGACGAACCGCTGGCTGGTGTTGATGCAGCAACAGAACGGGCTATTATGACATTGCTGAAAGAATTAAAAGCTTTAGGAAAAACGGTCATGGTCGTGCACCATGATTTGCAAACAGTAGAAGATTATTTTGACCATGTTCTTTTATTAAATCGCACCGTCATTCAGTACGGAAAAACGAAGCAAATTTTTACTAGAGAAAATATTTCGCGAACTTATGGAGGAGACTTGCGCTGGTTGAGAGAGGAGAGTCTTCATGTTCACAATCCTATTAAATAGCAACACACAATGGGTGTTATTTAGCACGATGATTTTTGGGATTGCTGCTGGAACAATGGGCTGTTTAGCCTATTGGAAGCGGCAAAGCTTAATGAGCGATGCCTTAGCTCATGCAGCATTGCCCGGTGTTGTGATCGCCTTTCTTCTACTTGGAGAAAAAAACTTATTTGTCATGATCATTGGAGCATCCATCAGCGCTTTGATTGGAGCATCATTTATCCAATGGATACGTTCATCAACTAGAATTTCGGCAGATACGGCGATGGGAATGGTGCTGTCTATTTTTTTTGGCTTAGGAATCATGCTCCTGACAGTTGTGAATCGGACGTCAGGCGGAAATCAGAGCGGTTTGGACAGTTTTATTTTCGGTCAGGCCGCCTCGATGGTCAGATCAGATGTCACTACAATGTTAATCCTAGCTTTGGCGGTTATTTTGATTGTATTCATTGCATTTAAAGAATGGAAAATATATCTTTTCGATCCGGAATTTGCAAAAGGATTAGGACTGTCACTTAAATGGATGAACGGATTATATACAACGATTCTTGTCACAACGATTGTCATCGGGATTCAAGCTGTAGGAGTTATTTTAATTGCCGCCCTGCTGATTATCCCGTCAGTAAGTGCCCGCTATTGGACACAGTCTTTTCAACGGATGATTATCATATCAGCTCTGTTTGGGGGAGCGGCTGGAGCATTAGGAACATTCATCAGTGCATTGGGAAGAGGATGGCCTACAGGACCTTTTATCGTCATTGTGGCGTCTGCGCTGTTTTTCTTATCGCTTTTCTTTGGCAAAGAGAAAGGGATTCTGGTCAAGTATTTACAATTGAAAATGCAAAAAAGATTAGTGAATATTCATACCAGTAAGGCCTTAAGAACAAAAGGGGTAGAATAACCATGACTTATCATGCTATGTGGATTATCGTAACTGCTTCTTTAGTAGGGCTGTCCTGCGGCTTAATAGGTGTATTTCTGATACTCAGGAAAATGGCGATGATGGCTGATGCAATTAGTCATACGGTTCTGTTAGGAATTGTCATCGCTTTTATTATTACGCGTGAATTAAGCGGAACTCATATGCTCATTGGTGCTATATTTGCAGGACTATTGACAGCTTTTTTAGTGCAGTGGCTTCATTCTTTAGACGTTCAGCAAGATGCAGCAATAGGAATTGTGTTTACGACGATGTTTGCTATCGGCGTTATTTTAATAGCGACTTCTGTAGGAAATGCACATTTAGATGTTCAACATGCTTTAATGGGGGAAATCACCTTTATACCTTGGAATAAAATGTCACTTCCTCTAATTGGCGAGGTTCCGAAGGCTACAGCATTGCTGGCTCTCGTTTTGTTTGTTGTTTTATTTGTTCTTGTCGCTTTTTATAAAGAATGGAAAATCACTTCATTTGATCCTGCGCTTGCTGCCAGCTTAGGGATTCCTGTTTTACTCATGCATTATGTATTCTTATGCTTAGTATCGATCACAACAGTTGCTTCTTTTGATGCGGTCGGCGCAATTATGGTCGTTGCGATGTTAATTACTCCAGCTGCCTCGGCTTATCTTTGGACAGATAGACTTTCTATTATGCTAGTATTAAGCGGATTATTTGGCGTAATATCTGCTGTAGCGGGCTATTATATAGCAGCTTGGGTCGACACTTCTATTTCTGGCTCAATGGCATTTGCCACAGGATTAGTGTTTTTCATAAGCTTTTTGTTTTCTCCGAAACATGGATGGATTGCGAGATATTTGCGATTGCATAAAACTGTAAAAAAGACAGGATGAAAATCGGCTATTAAATTGTCTTTCATAACGGTTGATCTCCTCCATACGCTTGTCTTATGGTGCTTTTATATAGTAAACTTTGTATGATGAAGATATTAATGGAGGATAACCAATGCCAACCCCGAGTATGGAAGACTATATTGAACAAATATATTTGCTAATTGAAAATAAAGGCTATGCGAGAGTGTCGGATATAGCAGAAGCGTTATCTGTACACCCTTCTTCCGTTACAAAAATGGTGCAGAAGCTCGACAAGGATGACTACTTAGTTTACGAAAAATATAGAGGGTTCGTCTTAACGCCGAAAGGAAAAAAAATCGGAAAACGCCTCGTCTACCGGCATGATCTGTTAGAGCAATTTTTGCGGATTATTGGCGTCAAAGAAGAAAACATCTATCGCGACGTGGAAGGAATTGAGCACCATTTGAGCTGGGATGCTATTGACCGAATAGGGGATCTGATTCAATTTTTTGAAAAAGATAAAAGTCGAATCATAGAATTGCAGCAATTGCAAAATTTGAATGAAGAAAATGAAGAAAACGACTTCTAACATTAAACGACTTCTAATTTAGAAGTCGCTTTTTTTGTGCATGTAAAAATTTTTGTAAAAATTGTAAAAATTTTGTTGATTGATTCGTTATTCCTATTTATAATTTTCTCAAGAGATATAAAAAAAGAGGAAAAGAGGATTATGATGAAAAAATGGGGATTCATATTACTAGCTTTTATTTTGTGGATAGGAGTGATGCCAAAGCCGTCATCAGCTGCACAACAAGCATCTTTTGAGAAAGAACTGAATCAATATTTAGAGGAAGTAAGTAAACAAAGAGGTTTCAAAGTTACAAGAGAACATATCGAATTTTCGTTAGCTCAATATGAAGAAAAGATCGAAAATTTTGATTCTGTTGAAGAACTTCGTGATTTTTTAGGAGAGGTCATTCAAAAAGATTTAAGCAATTTAACCGAAATATATGACGAATTTAATTTAAATGAAGCCAGTTTGCGCCAGCTGCTTCAAGAACACGGTGAAGATCTAGATGAGTATGTGTTTGTAGAAAATTTGTATGATGCCGTCATGCTTTACATAGAGCGTGATCCAAATTTTGATAAAAATTTGCAAGACTATTTGGCGAAAATTAGTAGTATTAGAGGATTTCCTGTGACGATTGACCATATTAATAGATCTTTGAGTTTATATGAGAGAAAACTGGAAGACTTTAAAACCGTTAAAAGTTTAGAAAGATTTTTAGGAGAAGTTATTAAAAAGGATTTAAGCAATTTATCCTATATTTATGATGAATATGATTTAAATGAAAAGGAGTTGCGCCAGCTGCTTCAAGAACACGGAAAAAAATTGGAGGATTACGTTTTTCTAGATGATTTGGAAGAGGATGTTATAACATTTTTAAGTGAAGAATGGGATGCTGGTGTAGAAGACGAGCTCCTTTACGATTTATTAACGGTTTTTGAGCAGGAATACGGATTGACAAAAGAAGAAATCGAGCGGTTAAAGAACCATTTGCGATCAATTGAAGAGCATCTTATGAAAGAAGAGACAATTATAGCTTTGTTGGACTTGGCGGATCGGATGATGGCTTTTGAAGGGTTTGATGAAGCGACAGAGCTTACAAAGAGCCAAATCGAGGAGTTAATTTCGATTTTTAAAGATTTTCAACGTATTTTTAAAATTAAAGTTACATTTTCCCTTGTAAAAGATGGGTCTGAAAAGGAGCTTTCGCTGTTTGATCTATTTAACTTGAAAGAATTGATCAATGCAAAATTGAAAATCAACATATACAGTGAAAGTGGAGAATTTTTGGCTGATCTCCTCATTACCGGAGAAATCGTTGATTCAGATACGTTACATCGAACTGGGCAAACGATTCGTCACGGCGCTCAAGAAGCCAAAAGTGTGAAACAAGAGAAAAACGTTTCGCAAAAAATAGAAAAAAAGCTAAAAGCTGTAAAGGACAATGAGCATAAAACAGTAAAAGGTGCAAAATTGCCGAAAACAGATTCCGGCTATGGCGTGAATGCTATTGTAGGATTGTTCATTGTTTTAGCGGGATTTTTAATTTTTAGGCAAGCAAGGAAGGTTTAATATGCTGGAAACTACAAAAAGAAGCAGCCGAAACAAGCGGTTGTTTCTTCTTTTCTTTGCATCAATGATTATATTAGCCGGCCTATGGTTTTCAGCCGCAAACAGCTATAAACTTTTCAAAGGAATGCTACTGCCTGAGACCCATTCTGAAACGAAACAGAAGGCGGAAGCTGCACAGCCGGCCCCAGAAAAAAATACGAAGGCAGAAAAGGTTTTATATCCGACACGACCTAAAATTGGGGAGCAAATAGGAGAGCTGTTTATTCCAAAACTAAATGCAGTACTTCCGATATACCATGGAACGAACGAAGAAGAGCTTGAAAAAGGGGTCGGTCATTTTGCAGGAAGCGTATTGCCAGGAGAGGCAGACAATTCGGTTCTTTCCGGTCATCGCGACACCGTGTTTCGTAGGCTAGGGGAAGTAGGAAAAGGAGACGAGTTAATCGTCACAACTTCAGCTGGAGAATTTACTTATAAAATCTATAAGGTTCGGATCGTTGATAAAGACGACCGGACCGTGATCGTTCCGAAACCGAGGGCTACGTTAACTGTCAGTACATGTTATCCGTTTCATTTTATCGGCTCCGCGCCGGAACGATACGTGCTCGTAGCATATCTTGTTTCCGAGAAGTTGAAAAAATAATCTGTTATCTTGACCTATCATAATGTTTCCTATTCCCGTCTTCCGGTGGGAAAACTATCATAAAAACGGCTTTAGCCCTGTGTTCTAAAGGGCTAAAGCCGTTTATAATCGACTGTCTGACAGGGGAAGGTTTCCCCCTAAAATTTGTTATCATGTGCATTTTTCAAGACACTGCATTTTTTTGACAGAGTTACGAATGAGTCTTTTAATGTCCTTATTTTACGGACTTTCTACCATATCCTTGTTATTTTTATCGCTTTTTTCTTTTCTGTTTTTATTCATAAAAGAAAATATGGTGAGCAGTGCTAAGATGACAAGGCAAACAGTAGAACCGATCATATTTTTCTTATTAAAGATAAAAGAGAAAAAGATGACCAATAATGAAACGGTGGCTACTATCGTTGTGTATGGGAACCATTTTACTTGGAAATATGGTTTCTCCTTATACTGAGAACGAAGCTTTAGCTGAGCCAGACAAATGCTTGTCCATAATAAAATAATCGTAAAACCAGGTATCGTCATTAAATAGCTGATGACTCGGTCTGGAGTCATATAAGCTAACAATACCCCAAATAAAATACAGATAGCCGTAACGGTAATACAGTTGATCGGTATTCCTTGTTTGGAAATCTTTAAAAATCTTTTTGGCGCTTCACCGCTTTGAGCCATGGAATATAATGTTCTGGAAGTTGCGTAAATCCCTGAGTTCGCCGCTGATAAAACAGCAGTAATAAGGACAAAATTCATAATATGAGCGGCTCCAGGAAGACCTGTGATGCTCAATACTTGGACAAATGGACTGTCTTCCCCTGTCACTTGATTCCACGGCATTAAACCACAAATAATAAGAATAGGAAGCATATAAAAGAGAATAACTCTCCACATCGTTCCTTTAATGACTTTTGGCAAAACCTTTTCTGCATCTTTTGTTTCTGTGACCGCAACACCGATTAACTCAGCCCCACCGTATGAAAACATGACGACTAAAAAGGCGCTTAACATTCCTCCAATTCCATAAGGAAAGAACCCGCCGTGTGCCGTATAGTTAGAAAAAGGATCATCAATATTGCTCGGAATAATTCCAAACAAAATGCCAAAGCCTAATAAAATGAAAGCGATTAATGCGAAAATTTTAATTCCTGCAAACCAAAACTCAATTTCACCATAGTACTTTACTTGAAACAAATTCATTCCAATGATTAAAACCATACAAAGGAGACTTAAAAGCCATAACGGTACGGTTGGAAACCAATATTTCAGAAAGCTTCCTGCTGCTAAAATTTCAACAACGGTGACAACAATCCAATTGATCCAATAAAGCCATCCTACAATAAAGGATATATGGAAGCCAAAAGCTTTATAAACAAGATGCTGAACGTTTAAGTTCGGATAAACAATCGCCATCTCAGCCAGTGCCGTCATGACAATAAATAATAAAAGGCCTCCTAATAAGTAAGCTATTACAACACTTGGGCCGGCAATATTTAATGTATCTGAGCTCCCTTTAAAAATTCCTGTTCCAATCATGCCTGCTAGCGCAATAAACTGAACATGTCGAGGTAATAACCCTTTTTTTAATGTTTGATCTTTTTCCATGGTGTTCATGCCTTTCTGTCCATTATGAAAAATATACTAGAATAACTGGCAGCATACTTTTTTACTTAATCGCTTTTCAGGTTTTACGCTTTTCTGCGTTTAAGTAAAAAAATAAATATGTTTCTAGTATATAATATTCTTTCGATTCATCAAAGAATAATGAAAAAACTCATTGCTATAAAACTGTTACAATTTATGGTAAATAGCAATACTCTTGAACTTCGAAGATATTTACGGAGCAAAGATAAGGTCGATTCTTCCTCTATTTAGTAGGAACTTATTACGATCTGTTCGATAAAACACTTACTAAATGAAGAGGAATGTTATGAAGGTCCGCAAATCTTTTTCAAAACAGGGGTACTATTCTAAAAAGTGTTTTATTTTAAGAGTAGTTCAAATAAGTGTTATAATTTTTTTGTAAAAAAAATTGTCTGTTGCCGACAAATTCCACCACAAAAATCTTCTCGTCATCCGTATAATCTTAATCGTGTATTATTTATAGATTACCTTCTATACAGGTTAGGAGGAGACGGAAATGGGAGATCAATATCAGACGCGTATGGAGAAACGTCAAAAAAAGAAATCAGCTTCTAAAAAATCTCTGCTCATAAAAATCATGACAGCCTTTATGCTTGCGATTATCGTAATGATGACTGCGGGCGGTATCGTGGTATTGTCTTACATTATAAGCGCCCCTGCACTAGACCCGAAATTACTGAAAGATCCGTTATCCTCAACCGTTTATGATATGTATAATGAAAAAGTGCGAGATATTTCAGGAAGCGAACATCGGAAAATCATCAAAATCGAAAATATACCGAAAAATGTACAAAATGCGTTTATCGCAACAGAAGATGTGCGGTTTTTTGAGCATAATGGAATCGATTTTAAACGAATCGCAGGTGCAACCGTTGCGAATGTAAAAGAAGGATTCGGCGCTGAAGGCGGAAGTACGATTACCCAGCAGGTAGTCAAAAATTCATTCTTAACGCCTGAAAAAACGCTCAAGCGAAAAATACAAGAAGCTTACTTGGCTGTTCAGTTGGAACGACGCTACTCAAAAGAAGAAATTCTTGAAATGTATTTAAATAAAGTGTATTTCGGTCAAGGAGCATACGGGGTTGCGACAGCGGCAGAAACATATTTTAACAAATCCGTGAAAAAGCTGACGATTAGTGAAGCGGCGCTGTTGGCGGGGCTGCCGCAAAGACCGAGCGAATACGATCCATTTAAAAATCCGGATTTAGCTGAAAAAAGAAGAAATATAGTATTGTCGTTAATGAGGAAGTATGGCTTTATTACCGAAAAAGAAGAGCAAGATGCGAAAGCGATCCCGGTTGAGAAATTATTAAAGAAGAAAAAAGAAGGGCCGAAATATCAAGCGTTTATCGATCAAGTCATCAAAGATATAGTTGATGCCGGAATATCGGAAAAGGATATCTATACGGGCGGTTTAAAAATTTATACAACCCTTGATCCGGATGCTCAAAAATTTACAGAAAAAGTGCTGACAACTGATCAATACATTTATTATCCAGACGATCAGTTCCGGGCAGGAGTCGTGCTACTTGATACACAGACTGGCGCCGTCAGGGCAATTGGCGGAAACCGCAACTCAGATCAAGAAGTACAAAGAGGTTTTAACTACGCAACACAAACGAAAAGACAGCCAGGTTCGACGATTAAGCCGATCTTGGATTACGGCCCGGGAATCGAACATTTCAAATGGTCTACATATAAACAGTTCATTGACGAGCCGCTCACCATCCATGGCAAAGAAATCAAAAACTGGGACGGTCAATATCGCGGCAGTATATCGATGCGAAAAGCGTTACAATGGTCTTACAATATACCGGCTGTAAAAGCATTTTTGGAGGTAGGGGAAGACCGGGCAAAAGAATTTGCGGAAAAACTCGGAATCCCGCTCGATCAGATCTATCCTTCATATGCGATCGGAGGCTTTAATAAAGGTGTGTCCCCGCTTCAATTGGCTGGGGCGTATGCCGCTTTTGGAAATGAGGGCGTTTATCATAAGCCTTTTACGGTAAGGAAAGTAGTGTATCCAAACGGTAAAGAAATCGATCTTTCTTCCAAACCGGTGAAGGCGATGAGCGACTATACCGCCTACATGATGACCGATATGTTGAAAACCGTCGTGAAAGAAGGAACAGGGCGACTGGCGAACATCCCAGGACTTCCACTAGCAGGAAAAACAGGAACAACCAACTTGCCGGAAAATATACGAGGAGATGGAACATCTGATGCCTGGTTTGTCGGCTACACGACTCGTTATGCGGCTGCGGTTTGGACGGGATACGACCAGACGACTCAGGAAACGTATGTGACAAACGAGAAGGCGAAGATTTCAAGACTTATTTTTAAAGAAATCATGTCTCACGTTTCTGAAAAAATAGAAACACCTGATTTTGAAAAACCGGACAGCGTCGTCGAAAGAGTGGTTGGCGGCCGAACTGAATTATTTGTAAGGGGAACTCCAATCCCAGCAATTCCAAAACAAAAAGAAAAGGATAAAAAAGAGGATCAAAAACAGGATCAAGTAAAAGATAATGAACAGGAGCAAAAACAAGAAGAGGAAAATCAGGAGCCAAAAGAAGAGAACAATCAAAATGACATGGATAAAGAGCAGCAAGAAAATTCTGAGGACAACAAAGAGCAGCCTGAAGATAATGAGATAGAGCAGCCAAATCAGCCTCCTGCCAATGAACAGCCGCAGCCACAACCGCCAGCTAACAACGGCAGCGACCAAGGAAACGGCCAAAAACCATCAGGAGGAAATAACGGAACTGACGGATCAAATAATAGTGGAAACGGCGGCTCGAATAGCAACGGGAATGACAGTGGATCAAGCAGTAATAATGGTCCAGGAAAAGGAGCTGGCACAACCAATCCGAACGGAAAATCACAATCTGAAAAGCAATCAACGGATAACGGCAGTCCATAAACAAAAGGGTTGAAAAAACATACTAACAATAGTAGTGCAGACCACGTCCATGGTTTGTGCTGCTATTTTTTTATAGATTCTACGTGAATTATTGAGGTGCCCTTGCAGCGCGCCTCGTATGAAAGTTAGATCGCAAGCTGCGTTTATAATCCTTTTCTTGAATTGTTTGATTATCAGAATGGGAAATGAGCCTTAAAAATTAGTAAATAACCTTTTACTGATATACTTCTAATTTAATAGTTTTATTCAAGAGATAACTGCATTATTCTAACAATTCATTATAAAGAACGATTTATTTGTAAAAAAAATAAAAATATTTTTAAAAAAGGGGTTTACAACATGATAGAGTTCAATTATATTTAAGTTGTGTTCGTTATAAAGAACGCAGTCTTAATTATATTTCTTATGAGGAGGATTTAAAAAATGGGTATTAAACAAAAGTTGGGAATGGGTGTAGCAACTGCGGCTTTAGGTTTATCTTTAATCGGGGGAGGTACATATGCCTACTTTAATGATGTTGAAACCTCCAATAACACATTTGCAGCAGGTACATTAGATTTAACTCTTGATCCGCAAACAATTATTAATGTCAACAACTTAAAGCCTGGGGATTGGATGGAGCGTGAATTCACATTAAAGAACAGCGGAAGTTTGGGTATTTCTAAAGTTCTTCTTGAGACAGATTATACTGTAACGGATGCGAAAAATGACAATAACGGCGATGATTTCGGCAATCATATTAAGGTGCAAATTTTAAAGAATGTGAGCAATAAGGAAGTTATTGTTTATGAAAAAACGTTGGCACAGCTTAAAAATCTAAAGCCGGATTTAGTGCAGGATGAATGGCTCTGGTGGAATATTGGCGGTTTAGATCCAAATGAAACGGATAAGTTCAAAGTTAAATTCGTCTTTGTAGACAACAATCAAGATCAAAATCGTTTCCAAGGCGATTCTTTAAAACTAACTTGGAAATTTGACGCGAAGCAAGAAGCAGGTGAAGCAAGATAGCTATCAATATAGGGGAGAAGGCGGGGAACTGCCAACTTCCCTTGATTGCTAAAAGTTGAAACGGTGGTGAGAGAAATTCGGTACTCACGAGTAAAAAAATTTGGGCAAAAGAAAATGCATTTGATAATAATGTTCAAAATCGTCGCAATTTGTTACTTTCTTTTCATAACATTCAACTTTGCTAGTTCCTACACCGGGGCCAGTTTTAATAAAACAGTAGCCATAACCGGTTTTCTTGCTGCAACAATTCCTGAAGAGGACAAATCCATTCTGCTGCGCTTTGTGGACGATAAAGACAAGGTCATTCAATCGTGCGGGAAAGTTCGAATATCTTCTGTTGCTCAAAATGAAGGGGATGATTTAGCGGAAGCATTGCATTATGAAATATATTTCATTGCTCAAGGAGATCCAATGAATGGAGAAAAAATAAGTCAAGGAAAGATTCCAGCATTAAAAAGTAAGAGTCAATTCCAATTAGCATACAATGCCGAAAAACCTGGAAATTATAAATTTAACGTTTTAATGAATACAAATGATGATGTTTGGAGCAAAAACATTCAAGTAATTTGCAAAAAGAACGAACAACTTGATCAACCTGCGAATGACTCAGATCAAAACCTTAATGAAGATAAGGCAGCTCAACCATCCGAACATTCGAAACAAGAACAAAAACAACTTCCAGTGGAAGAACCTATACGGGAAAATAATGGGAAAGAAAACGAAGTAAAGAAAGAGCAATCCAACGAAACGTTAATGAAAGAAAATGAGAATCAAGAAAATCATTCAAAAGATGAAATGAAAGAAAATGGAGCGCAACAAATAGAACAGAATAAAACCGAAACAAAATCAAATGACATTCACCTGAAAGAACAGCAATCAGCAAAACAAGAACAAGTTTCAAATGCTTTAGAGCAAAACGAACCACCTTTACAGTAAAGTGATTACAATTATTTCATTACGTTTTGTGTCTTGAGCAAAGCGAAAGGAATGGGTAAAAAAATGAAAAAAGTTGTTAAATGGATCAGCAACACGATATCGGTCATGCTGCTGGCTTCATTAATCATCATGTTATTCACAGTCATTTCGTCAAAAGCTTCAGGCGGGGAGCCTAAATTTTTCGGACATCAATTAAAAATTGTTCTTTCAGGATCAATGGAACCTAGTATACAGACTGGTTCCGTGATCGTTGTAAAACCTGAAAAAGAAACGGAAAAATACAAAGAAGGCGACATCATTACATTTCAAGCAGATGAAAACGTGTTTGTAACACATAGAATTATAAAGGTTGTCAAAAATGGCAATGAAGTTATGTACCAGACAAAAGGGGATAATAATGAGGAAGCAGATTCCGAACTTGTGTTAAGTAAAAATGTTGTTGCTAAATATACAGGCATTACCATCCCATATATTGGCTATTTTATGAATTTCGCCAATTCTAAACAAGGAAGCGTTATTCTTTTAATCATACCAGGCATTATTCTGTTCAGCTACTCATTAATCAGCATTTTTCGGGCACTTGCAGAAATTGATAAAAATTTGAAGCAATCAACTGCAAAAGAAGACTTCAACCATTCTCAAAATCAATAATGGAGGAAATACATGGTCAAATCAATTGGACGATGTTTCATATGTTTTTTATTTGTCTGGCTCATAATGCAAGTTCAAAATTTCAGCGCTGAAACACAAATAGGTATCGCTTTAAAAAATCTTCATTCAAACCATATGCTATTTCAAGCAGAAAACATGAAACCAGGCGATTGGGCTGAAAGAACGGTCATTATCGAGAATGTTGAAAATGCTGATATACAATATAATACTTTAATTGAAAATATAAAAGGATCAAAAAAATTATTTGATGCTTTAACTTTAGAGGTTAAAGATGGTCAAAAAAATCTTTTGTTTAAAGGATTGTTAAAAGATTTTAAAGGTTTTACACCGCGAAATATCCAAAGTTCCAAAGAAGACCAGTTGACATTTTTAATCACATTTCCTGAACAGTTAGGAAATGAATATCAAGGGTTAGAAACTTCTTTTAAAATTGTTTTTCAGGCAAATTCTTCTTTAGGCAGTATTCAAACGTATGGCAGCGGGAATAATGAAGGTTTACTTTTGCCAAATACTGCGACAAACTTTTATGCATTTATTCTTGTTGGGATAATGTTTTTCGCGATGGGAGCCATTTTTTTCTTTCAAAAACGAAATAAACATAAAGATCAGCTTCATGAGTTATGAAGCGCTTGGAGGAAGCGGTGTACAAAAAATATTGTCCTAATTGTCTGCGTTTTTCATATAGCAGCTGCTCTGAAAGAAAATGGTTGTGCCCATCATGTCGTTCTGATCTTACTTCCATGGAAGGAATATTCTGTCGCAATGTATTAAAATATTCTGCCGCCCTTGCGGAATATAAGCAAAAAAATCATAACCGAAGAGAGGTTCATTTTTCTAAACAAATATAAAAATTTTAGTTAACATTTAGATCTTTCTTTTCCTGTAATTTCCATTTTTTTGTAAATTCTAAAAACTGACGGAATTCTTCTTTCGATACTCCGGAATTCATTGCTTCCTGTACTAATAACATCCATTCAGGATCAAGAACATTCGTATTTTCTTCATTTTCCCCATTTATTAATGTATTAACAGGAACATCTAAAACGGATGATATTTTTTCCAAGAAATGGACAGAGGGGTTTGATTGAAGATTCCGTTCGATAGAACTTAAATAAGATTTTGCCACCCCTGCTTGTTCAGCCAGTTCAGATAGCGTAAGACCTTTGTTTTTTCTAAGCTGCTTTATGCGATCACCAATCATCATGATCATTTCACCTTCCTTTAACGGTTCTATGTCAATTATTGGGTGTACTTGATGTGAAGAGCACCTCTTTTATATGTATGAAAGTTAGATAAGTGAGCATAATATCTTATTTCTGAGTCGATCAAAGTTGCGAATACCATAAGAAATTCGTTTCATCACTTTAATTTTATTGTCAATCCCTTCTAAATAACCGTTGGTGTAGGGATAAATAAATGAATGGATAATTTCTTTTTCCCAGCTTTTAAAGATTCGTTTCTCATTCAGTCCCGATTTATCAATAGCTTAATACAGCAGTTCTAAGTTTGACCTTGCATTTCGCTCATTATTTTGTGTCATCTATTTTTTAAAGACTTCTATCACTTGGTAAGCTTTCCTTAAATCGGGGGCAACTCTAAATAATATTGAGAGTTCCTGTTTACGTGTGATGAGCTTTTTTTTCGATTTATGGAAGAGAAACCGCAACTTTTTCATCGAGTTTCGATCTTTGTCTTGGTTCGAGTGCCCAAAAGTTTTGGCGCGCATAATGGAATTGATCCACGATGATAATCGAATTTTGAAAGAGTTGTTGGGCCAAAATTTTATACGGTTGCCACATATCCATGACTACCATTTGAATACGATAAATCGGTAAAGAGCGAAAATAATCTTTTAACTTGGACCAACTTTCAGTCTTGAATGACATCCAATACCTTGTAGCCTTGAGGGTCACCAATGACACATTGATATGTTCCTTTTTCGGTTGTCCACTTGATCTCATCAAGGGCTAAAATTCGTGGTAATGAGTGGCTTTCATAAGTATCATAACGGTCAAAATATCGAATAACCGTTGAGTATCATCATCCAATATCTTTAGACACTTCCTTAAAATTGGCCGTTCTCCTTTTGATAAGAAGAGCTTGAAGGACAAATTTCGTATGACGCTGATAACGCCCTAAAAGGCATATAATTCAAAGAAACGTTTTCCGCAAGATGTACATTTATAACGACGCTTTTTCAGAATGAGGTACGCATACATTCCACGAAACTTGATATCTCGAATCTTCTGCAGACATAATCATGAATGGATCTTGCCTCTTCCAGCATTGAGGGCCATGTTGATAACAAGGTTTGGTTTCGAGAAAAATTCAAGGTGCGTATCTGTCTCCACAATCTTTGACGCCATTACATTTTCCAATCCAATCAGCTCTGGGATGCAAATAGTCTTGCATTTACGAAGTCTCCTTTTTAATGAGGTTTTGCCACTTTCATTATAAAAGAGAGCATTTCGTAAATGCTTTTTTATTTTTTAAGAAATTTCTTCTACCTCAACATTTGGTATAGAACCCTTTTAACCCAAATGTTTGTTTTTATTTAGAAACAACATAATCGCAATTAAAAAAAGTAAACGTAAAAGTCCAATTTTAAATCAAATTCATTTGCAAATGCATGAAAATACAAAATATTAATAAGGGAAAGCTCCATTCCGAAGAAATGACTAGAAAACATGTTTCCCCTATTCAGAATCATTTTACATCACTAAGTCGAACCATGTCTACTTATGCCGAATAAATCTTTGGCTATTCATACTTATTATATTCTCTTCTAAAAGCTGCTACCCCTTTTTTATTAATTCAAAATTAACGTTTTCTGCTCGTCAAGCTAAATGGGGGAAAATGGAGAAAAATTTCGTTGAAATTGCCGTATTGCTTTTTTATTAACTACCGGCAATTAATCGGCATAAATCCAGGTAAAGAGGCTGTAAACATTTAAGGGATTCGGAGATTTAAACTGCATGGAAAGCCGAAAAAAGCTACTTTTTCCGTTTTTGCTTCTCTTTAAATGTTTTAAAAACATCTCGTGTTTGCTTCATATATTTATAAATGCTGTAAGGCTTTTTTATGATCCGGATCGGAAGGGAAAGCAAAAATTTACTGAGGTCATTCCGGTATTCCTCTGTAATCTCAGCCGGTTTATGAACAATTTTTTCATACACCTCATGGTAAAATTCGTTTAATAAATCAATTTTTATTTCAACTGTGTGATGGCAGTTTGCACATTCTATCCTTGAAATTTTATCGTTAATGTAAGTAATGATGTGATCTTGTTCCTCATTGCAATGAATACAAAATAACGTTGCTTCCATTTCTTTAATTTCCACGTTCTTCACCTCTTTTTATGAAGGATGAATTCTCCAAAATCCTTCTCTACACTAAGTATATTATTCAAAGCTGCATTCATTTCCTTCTATAAAAATGTTTCTAAATGCCAACAATTGATAAAACATCTTCAACGATTTAAATCATTATAACCAAATTTTAATATGTATTTCAAAGTATAAAAAGTTTGAAAAATACTTTCAAGAATTTATTGACTTTTTAAACATCTGGAATATAATAAGGATTACAAACGATTAACAAATGTTATAAGTCGTAACAAATGTTACAGGGTACATGCACATACGACAAAAAATTGCCTAGAAGGAGCTGGAAACATGTCTATTTATCAAGAGTTGCTTTCACGGGAACGTGACGGCCAGCCAATTAAAGTAGGTGTTGTTGGTGCAGGTCAAATGGGATTCGGTCTGATTTCCCAAATCTCACGCATACCTGGCATGGTAGTCAGAGGGATTTGTGATGTCAATATTGAAGCGGCAGAAAGAGCTAGCAGCTATTATCAATCGAAATTAACGAAAAAACATCCTGTTCTTGTCAGCAGTGATTACCGAAAAGTGATTCAATCTGATGAAGTAGAAGTCATTGTAGATGCTACAGGGGTTCCTGAAGTTGGTGCAAACATTTCACTGGAAGCATTAAGATCTAGAAAACATTTAGTACTGCTTAACGTTGAAGTAGATATTACAATTGGATCAATTATGCACAATTTGTTTACATCAGCCGGATTAGTTTATACAGGATCTGCGGGAGATGAACCGGCAGCAACGCTTGAACTGTATGAGTTTGCGAAGACAATGGGTCTTGAAGTGCTTGTTGCTGGGAAAGGGAAAAACAACCCGTTCATACCAAACGCCAATCCGGATACATGCAAGGAAGAAGCTGCTCAAAAACATATGAGCGCCCATATGCTTGCAGCGTTCCAAGACGGCACAAAAACAATGGCTGAAATGAATTTATTAAGCAACGCTACAGGCCTCATTCCAGATAAAGTTGGTATGCACGGCGTGGAAGCAAATTTGGAAACGGTTGCCGACAAGTTGAATTTACAAGAAAACGGCGGTGTTTTAAGTCAATTCGGAGTAGTTGAATATGTAAACGGATTAGCACCGGGCGTGTTTGTCATTGTGAAAAGCGAATTAGAACCTGTAGATGCAGAATTAAGATATTTGAAAGTTGGCAAAGGCCCTCATTACGTTCTTTACCGGCCTTATCATCTAGCAAGTTTAGAAACTCCTATTACGATTGCAAAAGCAGTATTGCAACACGATACATCGATTCATCCATTAGGGGCGCCAGTTTCAGAAACAGTCGCTGTTGCCAAGCGCGATATTCAAGCAGGAGAAGCCATTGATGGCATCGGCGGCTACTCAGTAAGAGGCGTGCTTGAAACTCATCAAGAGATGAAGAAAAATTCACACATCCCAATCGGTTTAATCAGTGGAAACATTGTTGCAAAACGTTCCATTAAACAAGGTCAATTTTTAACATTAGATGATGTCGAGTTAGATCCATCTACAACCGTTTGGAAATTAAGATCTCTTCAAGATCATCTTTTTTCTAACTAAAAATGCATTTGTGCGGCGCAAAGGGGGTGATTCTTTTTGAAGCTTGCAATCATTTTATCCATGATTTTGCTCATTCAATATGTGGCGACGATTATACAAGTCAGACATTATAAAAAATATGTCGACAAAATTGTAAGCCATTACAAAGGCAAAGAAGGGTATTTTTTGTACTCAGGCATGAATCGGCGAAAATTTAGTCCCGGCGCTATGGCAATGATTGTAGTGAACAAAGATTATGTTATAGAAGATTGCTATATTCTAAAAGGTATTTCAGTTTTCTCAAAGTTTAAAAAATATGAAAAATACATTGGCCATCATGTAGCTGAAATTTTGGATGATCACCATGAATTCACAGAAAATGCTGCAGGAAGGAAGAGGAAAATCCCTTCATTTTTGGCGGCTTTATCAATGGCGGCCGAAAATGCTATCGTTTCCATTTCAAAGAAAAAGCTTTCAATATAAAATGTGCTGAAAGGAGAAGTGAAAGATGGAATGGTTGAAATGGATTGGTGAACATTTTATCGGAATGTTCCAGGCTGGCGGAGAAACGTTTATGGGTATGTTTACAGGCATTATCCCGACTTTGGTTGTTTTGCTTACATTTACTTATGCAGTTATTAAATTTATTGGTGAAGAGCGGGTTAATAGAGCGATACAATTTGCTTCGAAGTATATGCTGTTACGATATACTGTCATGCCGATATTATCAGTATTGCTGTTAACAAACCCGATGTGTTATACGTTCGGACGCTTTTTGCCAGAAAAGCAAAAACCGGCGTTTTATGATTCAGCTGTATCGTTTGTTCATCCGGTGACGGCGTTGTTCCCGTATGCAAACGCAGGAGAATTATTTGTCTATTTAGGAATAGCCAACGGAATAAAAGAAGCCGGCTATTCTATGTCAGAGCTTGCTGTCCGTTATTTTCTCGTAGGGATCGTAGTTATTTTATTGCGCGGAATTATTACGGAATATATAACAAAATTTTTGGCGCGCAGAATGGAAGCGAAATCTTAAATTTTGGACAAAGATGAAAGCGAGTTCAAATTTTAAAGAGGAGGAGAACATATGTCAAAACGAGCTGTTTTTGTTGCAAAAGGTTCTGGCGGCTGGGGAAAAGGTTTGCGCATTGAGCCAAAAGGAAAGAAACAAAAAGTTGTATCTATTACAGGCGGCGGCATCCATCCTGTGGCAGCGAGAATAGCCGAATTAACTGGTACAGAGGCTGTAGATGGTTTTAAAAATTCAGTTCCGGAAGATGAAATGATGTGTGTCGTGATTGACTGCGGCGGAACAGCCAGAATTGGTTTGTATCCTATGAAAAGGATCCCAACCGTTGATATTCTCCCGTCTTCACCTTCTGGTCCTTTGGCAAAACATATTACTGAAGATATTTTTGTGTCGGGTGTTACTGTGAAGGATATTTATCTTGCGGACGAAGCAGAAGAACAAAACATTCAGACGGATGCTTCGGAAACGGAGCAGCAAGAAGACAGTCCAAAATTCAATGTGAAGGATAAGGAAGCATTTAAAGCTCAATACGAACAAGTAAAAAAGGAACACCGTGAAAACAATGAAAATATATTAATGAAGTTTTCAAGAGGAATAGGAAAAGTAACTGGTACTTTTTATCAGGCGGGACGCGATTCTGTTGATATGCTGATTAAAAATATTATTCCATTTATGGCTTTTGTTAGTATGTTAATAGGTATAATTAATTATACGGGAATCGGTGATTTGATCGCTAATACTCTTTCTCCTCTTGCCAGTTCTTTATGGGGATTGATCGTCATCGTTATCGTATGTACAATCCCGATTCTGTCACCGGTGTTAGGTCCTGGAGCTGTTATTGCGCAAGTCATTGGGGTATTAATTGGAAGCCAAATTGCAGCGGGCAACATTCCGCCTCAATTTGCTTTGCCGGCTCTATTTGCCATTAATGGCCAAGTGGGTGCGGATTTTGTCCCTGTCGGTTTGTCTCTTGGAGAAGCGAAGCCAGAAACGATTCAATACGGTGTGCCAGCTGTATTGTACAGCCGTTTAATCACAGGAGTTCTTGCAGTTTTAATCGCATATGCCGCAAGCATCGGCATGTATCAATAATGAATAGGATTTCAAGGAGGATCATAAGATGTCGAAAACGATTATTCGTGAAATCGGTACTCTAGTCCCATCATTTGAAGAAGAAAAAGTTTTAATTCTCTTTGGACCTAATGCTCCTCAAGAGCTTAGAGAAGTATCTGTTATTCATGAATTTGAAGGCGATGTGTCGGATGAGCCGCTTGTTGAGGGCGGAAAAATTATATGGGGCGATCAAGAATATTTCATCACAGCAGTCGGCTCGGCAGCAAACAAAAATTTAAAGGAATTAGGCCATATTTCGATCTATTTTTCCAAACCAAATGAACATGTGCTTCCAGGAGCTGTTTTTGTCGAGCCTTTTACATTCCCACATATCGAAGTTGGAAAAGAAATTCGCTTTGAAAAATAACAATTTTCTTTCTGTTACCATTATAATTTAATACGAACCTAGATTTTATAGAAAGAAGTGGGGAATTATTGGAAGATAGAAGGCTGCTTGTGAAAATTTCTCATATGTATTATGCGGAAGGAGCTACACAATCAGAAATCGCAAAAGTGTTCGGTGTAAGCCGGTCGCTGATCTCAAAATATTTATCAAAAGCAAGAGAATTGGGAATTGTTGAAATTAAAATTCATGACGGCTCCCATCATCCTCTCATGAATATAGAAGCAAGAATTGAAAAAAAATATGGACTTCGGGAAGTCATTTGCGTTCCGAATCTAGGAAACGGACCGGATTTGGAAAATATCGGGGAATATGCGAGCAAATATTTATTAAGGATATTGAAAGACGGACAAATTGTCGGGGTTTCTTCTGGCACGACATTGCTTTCTGTTGCGAAGCAGATGCCAGCTAACCTTAATTATTCCTCCACGACCTTTGTTCCGATTGTAGGAGGAATGGGGGATGAACGGGTAGATATACATGCCAATGTTCTTGTTTCGATGTTTGCTGAAAAATTGAAGGCAAATTATAAGCTTCTCCATGCCCCTGTGATGGCTGACAGCAAAAAAGATAAGGAATTGTTTATGACCCAAACATCTATACAAAGCATTTTTAACCTTGCCGAAAAAGCGGATATCATCCTTGTAGGAATCGGCGGTTCACCTAAACACTCAACCATTACGAGATCAGAGCTGGGAAAAAAGTATAGACAATATTTTAATGAACTCGATGCTGTTGGCGATATTTGCTATAAGTTTATCGATGAAAACGGAAGTGCCCCTTCAAATATTTGGAATGATAAAATCATTTCTTTTAATATTGAAAAATTAAAAGAAATTCCGTTTGTTATTGGAGTGGCAGCAGGACTGGAAAAAGTCGATGCGATCAAAGCCGTTTTAAAAGGGAAGTTAATAAATGTGTTAATTACAGATGAAAAAACAGCGGAAATGCTTTGACCTAAAAAAATTAATCATATGTGTAAGATGGGGTTCGATAAGTCCCTAAATAAATCAAGTAAAAAACAATAAACCGTTTTTCTCTGGTTGATTTCGATTTTGTCTAAAAGAGCTGAGCTGCCATAACTACAAATTGGCAGCCATTTTTTTTGCATAAAACATGGTTGCAGCCCCTCGATTATCTTTAGTTTACCAAACAAAAGAAAGAAGCTTGAGTACTTCCACTATTTTGAAAGGCTCCAATAAATAAGCTTATATAGATATTCCTTGACTATTTTCGGAAAAAACTCTATATTTATTACAAAAGTAACTATAAAGAACAAATGTAAAGGAGAGGTGGAAGAAATGAGCAATCATGCATTTCCAGCATTTATAACGAATGAAAAATTAGTTGAATTGTATAAACAAATGTGGCTGATACGATATTTTGATGAAAAAGTCGACCAATTTTTTGCAAAAGGAATGATTCATGGAACGACGCACCTTTGTGTAGGACAAGAAGCAACAGCAGCCGGAGCCATTGCTGTTTTACAAGAGAAAGATAAAATTACCAGCACGCACAGGGGCCACGGCCATTGCATTGCTAAAGGTGCAACAGTCGATAGAATGATGGCCGAACTGTTTGGCAAAGTGACCGGATACTGTAAAGGGAAAGGCGGTTCCATGCACATTGCAGATGTGGAGAAAGGAAACCTAGGGGCAAACGGAATTGTCGGCGGCGGCATACCACTGGCAGTCGGTGCGGCATTAACTTCAAAGATGAAAAATGAAGGATATGTTGTATTGTGCTTCTTCGGAGATGGTGCAGCAAATGAAGGAAGCTTCCATGAATCGCTAAACCTTGCTTCCATTTGGGATCTTCCAGTTGTGTTCATTTGCGAGAACAACCAATACGGAATGAGCGGATCTGTGAAAGAAATGTTCAATATTGAAAATATAGCGGATCGTGCACAAGCATACGGTATTCCAGGAAAAGTAATCGATGGGAACGACATGCTTGAAGTGATGAATACTGTTCATGAAGCGGTTGAACATGCCAGATCAGGGAAAGGTCCTGTGCTGATTGAAGCAAAAACATACCGATGGAAAGGCCACTCAAAAAGCGATGCCAAAAAATACCGCACTCGTGAAGAAGAGCAAGAGTGGAGAAAAAAAGATCCGATCAAACGGTTTAAAGAGTACTTGCTTGAAAAAGGAGTATTAACAGAAGAAAAGGCTGAACAGCTGAGAGAAGAAGCTTTCCAGGAAATTGAAGACGCTGTTAAATTTGCGGAAAACAGTCCAGAACCGTCTGTTGATACATTGCTTGAAGACGTTTATGCGTAAATTTAAGGAGGGGAAAAGCGATGAGAGAGATCACTTATTTAGAAGCAGTTCGAGAAGCAATGAGTCAAGAAATGAGAAAAAATGAAGATGTTTATATATTAGGCGAGGATATCGGGGTTTACGGCGGTGCATTTGGTGTCACGCGGGGGATGATCGAGGAATTTGGTCCGGAACGTGTGAGAAATACGCCAATTTCTGAAGCGGCAATCGCTGGTGCGGCGATCGGATCAGCACTGACAGGCATGCGGCCGATTTTGGAGCTTCAATTTTCAGATTTCATCACAATCGCTATGGATCAGCTTGTGAACCAAGCTGCAAAGCTCCGGTACATGTTTGGAGGGAAAGGGAAAGTTCCGATGGTTGTAAGAACTCCTGCCGGATCAGGTACAGGCGCAGCTGCCCAGCATTCTCAAAGTTTGGAAGCTTGGATGGCGCACATTCCGGGGCTGAAGGTCGTACAGCCGTCAACAGCTTACGATGCAAAAGGATTATTAAAAGCGGCGATTGACGATGATAATCCAGTTATTTTCTACGAACACAAACTCCTTTACAAAACAAAAAGCCACGTTCCAGAAGAACAATACTCGATTCCATTAGGAAAAGCGGATATTAAACGGGAAGGCAAAGATGTGACGATTGTTGCAACAGCGATTATGGTGCATAAAGCATTAGAAGCGGCAAAAGAGCTTGAAAAAGAAGGAATTGACGTCGAAATTGTCGATCCAAGAACGCTTGTCCCGCTGGATGAAGAAACGATCGTCGAATCTGTGAAAAAGACAGGAAGAGTCGTAGTCGTTCATGAAGCTGTAAAACGTGGAGGATATGGCGGGGAAATCGCAAGTGTCATTGCAGAGAGCGAAGCCTTCGATTACCTTGATGCCCCAATTAAACGCCTTGGCGGGCTGCCTGTCCCTATTCCTTATAATCCGAATTTGGAAAAAGCAGCTGTCCCGCAAGTACCGGATATTATAAAAGCAGTAAAAGAAACGGTTCAATTTAAATAAAAAGGGGGGAGAACCGATGGCAAAAGAAATTTTTATGCCGAAGCTGAGCAGTACGATGGAAGTCGGGACACTCCTTCAATGGTTTAAAGAAGAGGGAGAGTCCGTTGATATCGGCGAACCGTTATTTGAGATAATGACCGATAAAATCAATATTGAAGTTGAGGCATATGACAGAGGAATATTGTTGAAAAAATATTTCCAACCGGATGACCAAATTCCGGTCAATCAAGTGATCGGATATATCGGCGAACCGGGGGAAAAGGTTCCTGACGAGCCGCCGGCTTTATCAGAGGAATCAAACGAACAATCCGTTGAAAAGACTGAACAGTCTGAAACAAACGAAGACGCTGTCGAAGTAAAAAGCAATGAGAATGGTAAAGTACGAGCCACACCTGCCGCAAGACGTTTAGCAAAAGAAGCGCAAGTGGATCTTCGAAACATTGTAGGAAGCGGGCCAAAAGGACGCATACACCTTAAAGATGTGAAGCAATATTTAGAAACAGAAAAGGCACAACCGAAAGCATCGCCGCTAGCAAGAAAAATTGCAGAGCATGAGAATATAGACTTGAAGGCGCTTCAAGGCTCAGGTGCAGGAGGCAAGGTGATGAAACAGGATGTTATCAACGCCATTCAAGCATCAAGTCAGAAAGCTCAGCAGCCTGAAGTCCGGAAGAAACTATCCGGATTGCGGAAAGTGGTTGCCGACAGAATGGTGCAAAGCGCATTTACTGCTCCACATGTTACATTGGCCAGCGATATTGATATGACAAAAGCAATCGAAATGAGAACAGCGCTTCTTCCGGTTGTCGAAAAACAAACTGGATTCCGTTTAACTTATACAGACATTATTATCAAAGCAGTCGGTACAGCTTTATCACGATTCCCTGAAGTGAACGTTCATTTGGAGCATGATGAAATCATTTATAAAAATGAAGTTAATGTTGGAGTGGCAGTTGCGGTAAAAGACGGTTTAATGGTGCCGGTAATTAAACAAGTTGAGCAGAAAGGATTGGCCGCTATTTGTGCAGAAGCAAAAGATTTAAGCAAACGTGCAAGGGAACAAAAACTCCGGCCTGACGAGCTTAAAGGCTCTACCTTTACGATCAGCAATCTCGGCATGTATCCGATAGATGTATTTACACCGATTATTAATCAGCCGGAAATAGCCATTTTAGGTGTTGGTAGAACCCAAGAAAAACCTGTAGTAGTCAACGGGGAAATCGTCATTCGGCCGATGATGACAGTCAGCCTGTCTTTTGATCACCGTGTAATAGATGGAGCACCTGCTGCAGAATTTTTGGCTGAAGTAAAACGCATTCTTGAAAACCCGTATGAAATGATCTTATAAGGAGGGGGCTCAATTTGACAAAATCGTATGATATTGCAGTAATTGGCGGTGGACCAGGAGGCTACATGGCAGCACTTCATGCAGCTCGGTTTGGAAAAAAAGTAATGCTAGTCGAAAAAGATTTTTTGGGCGGCACATGTTTAAATAGAGGCTGCATCCCTTCCAAAACATGGTTGAAAAACGCTGAAATTATTGAGGCAATTGAATTATCAAGAGAATGGGGAATTCAAACGGACAACATCACGATTTCATTAGACAAAATGAAAAAGCGCAAAGACGAAGTCATCTCCCGTCTCAGAAACGGTGTTATGTTTTTGTTAAAGCAAGGAAAAATTGATGTATATGAGGCAGAAGGCTTTGTAGAAGAAGGAAATATTGTAAAAGTAGTTTCGGATAAAAAAGAGGAACGTGTTCAAACAGACAAAATTATTGTGGCAACCGGTTCATCTCCTTCCGTTCCCCCAATAGATGGACTGGACTCTGCGTCTTTTTATACAAGCGATACCATTTTTGATATTGAAAAAATACCAAGCTCCCTAACCATAATTGGCGGCGGAGTCATTGGGGTGGAGTTAGCTACTATTTTTTCCAGTCTAAAAACAAATGTAACGATCATTGAAATGGGCGGACGGATTATTCCAACTGAAGATGCTGACGCCTCCAAAGCGCTTGCTAAATCGCTGCAGAAAAAAGGAGTCCAAATTTTAACAGATGCGAAAGTAACAAGCGTGAAACAAAACGGAGACAAAACCATTGTCGAATGTCTAAATGAAAAAGGCGAATCGGTATCGGTAGAAGGGGAGGCGCTTTTAGTAAGCGTTGGAAGAAAACCTAATTTATCTGCCGTTCAGGCAGTAAAGCTAGAACAAAACGGGTCTTTTATTAAAGTGAACGAAAAAATGGAAACGAGCTATCCGAATATTTATGCTGTCGGCGATGTCATAGGAGGATATCAGCTGGCGCATGCGGCATATATGGAAGGAATTGTTGCCGCATCGAACGCAGCAGGCTGTGAACGGAAAATGGATGAAAAAGTTGTTCCCAGGTGCATTTTTACGCTTCCAGAAGTAGCTAGTGTTGGCTTGACAGAAGAGGAGGCCGAGCGCAAAGGGCTGCAAGTAAAGGCTGAAAGATTTGATCTTGCCGGAAATGGAAAAGCGCTTGTTTCTGGCGACACATCAGGATTTATAAAAATAGTGTATGATGAAAAATATGGAGAAATAATTGGAGTCACAATGGTTGGCCCTCACGTGACCGAAATGATTTCAGAAGCTTCCTCTTTCATATCCCTGGAAGGCACTGTAGAAGAACTGGCCAATATGATCCACCCTCACCCAACCATATCTGAATCGTTTTTTGACGTCGCAAGAAACATTATAGACAAAAGTAAAAAATAATAGCGTGATGTAAAAAGGGCTTATTTACAATTGTTATACTAATTAACATTTAGTAAAACAAATTTGTAAATAAGCTCTTATTTTTTCTAATTTAATTAAAAAGTATTGACTCGATAATTCTAACAATTTAAAATATTATTAACAAATGTAATATTAAAGAACTTTTGGAAAGGAGATGAGAATTCCAAATGATTGTCTTTCCTTATAAAGCAATAGGGAGATGGTTTTATGGAGAAGTTTGTACATCTAGATGAAGATATCATTTGCTTGGATGTCGATAAAAAAACGAATGAAGATGTAATTACTTATATGTTTGAAAAAATGAAAAAAAAGAATTATGTGAAGGAATCGTTTCTTAAAGCTGTTTTAAGTAGGGAAAAAGTATATTCTACTGGTTTACCTCTTGAAAATATGGGGGTAGCGATTCCACATACGGATCCCGAACATGTTAACATTCCAACTGTTGGTGTTGCAGTTCTTCGTGAACCTGTGACTTTTCAAATGATGGGAAATCCATCTCAATCTGTAGAAGTAGAAATAGTTTTTATACTAGCAATTAAAGATCCTAATAAGCAGCTAACAATGTTAGAAAAATTGATGGAAATGTTTCAAAATAATGATGAAATGTTTAAATTAAAAAATGCCAGGGAAAAAGCTGAAATATACAAAATATTAGATAATAAATTTAATTTTTAATATTTTAAAATGTAAGCGTTTTAAATACCTTATTTATTACAGGGGGTGGGTGAAATGATTAAACAAGCTGTTGATTTTATTCTTGATTTAGGACCATCCATCATGTTGCCTATCATAATGACAATTTTCGGATTGATTTTAAAACAAGGATTTAAAAAATCATTTCGGGCTGCTTTGACAATTGGAATTGGTTTTGTTGGAGTAAACCTTGTCATTACTCTTTTAACTAATTCATTAGGTCCAGCTACAGAGGCAATGGTCAAAAAACTTGGTTTGGAGTTGGGAATTTTAGATGTTGGCTGGCCGATAGGTGCAGCTATTTCATTTGGTACTCCAGTCGCTCCACTTATGATTCCTTTAGTACTAATTTTAAATGTTATTTTATTGTCGATTAATTTTACTAAAACTTTAAATGTTGATATTTGGAACTTTTGGCATTTAATTTTTGCAGCTTCTGTTACTTATTATGCTTATGACAATATGATACTTGCATTGTTTGTAGGTTTAGTGGTTTCTGCGATTACATTAAAACTAGCCGACTGGACAGCACCAGCTGTTGAACACCATTTTGGCTTAAAAGGCGTGTCTTTAGCACACTCGGAAACGGTCAATTTTGCCCCAATCACTTACGCAACAAATAGAATATTGGACAAAATACCGGGAATTAACAAAATTCATGCAGATCCTGAAACTTTAAGTAAAAGATTTGGAATATTTGGGGAACCGTTGATGATGGGGCTAATTTTAGGAATGCTAATTAGTATCCTTGGAGGCTACGATTTAAAGGGAATTTTAACACTTGGCGTACAAATGGCAGCTGTGTTAGTTCTTTTGCCTCGGATGGTATCCCTCCTTATGGAAGGGCTGATCCCTATCTCTGAAGGCGCAAGAGATTACATTAATAAAAAATTTCCTGGAAAAAACGTATATATTGGATTAGATGCTGCTATTGTAATTGGTAATCCAGCAAATATGGCAGTAGCTTTAATTATGGTTCCTATAACGATTCTTTTGGCCGTGATTCTTCCATACAATCAAATGTTACCATTTACAGATTTAGCGGTTCTGCCTTTTACCGTCATTTGGGCTGTAGCAGCAGCTAGAGGAAATATTGTTAGGGGATTAATTAATGCTATCATTACGATCATGATTGTTCTTTTTATAGCAACGAATTTAGCGGAATTGGCAACAACAATGGGAAGAGCAGTAGGTTTTGATTTTCCTGAGGGAGCTTCGTTGATTTCTGGTATTGATTTAGGATCTCATGTTATTCCTTGGATCATCGTTCGTTTACTGGACCCAACAAATCCTTATTTTATTGCTGCAATTATATGCGCAGTACTATATGGGTTGATTTGGTATTGGGTGAGAAATGATATCAAAAAGCAATTCGCAAAGGAAATGGGAATCTTGGAAGAGAATAATAAAAATATAGAATAGCAAAAAATATGAGGGAGGAATAAATTTGGCACAGAAAAAAATTTTAGTATGTTGCGGAACAGCTGTTGCCACTTCTACTGTAGTAGCCAAAAAGATTGAAGAAGTTTTAAAAAATAAAGGATTCAATGTAGCTGTTGAACAATGCAAGGCTGCAGAAGTGCCTGTAAAAGCTGAAAATGCTGATGTAATCGTTACGACAACACCAGTAAGTAATGTTGGGGATGTGCCAGTTATTCAGACTGTCTCTTTTTTAACGGGTGTTGGGATTGATGATGATATTAACAAAATTATTGAATATTTAAACAAGTAACATGTATCTGGAAAAAGAGTTAGATTTCAAATTCCTTAAAAAGAAATCTAACTCTTCTTGTGCGCCCGGCATGGGTGTAATCTATAGGGTGAAAGTCCCGAGCTGCGAAGGCAGAAGTAGCAGTTAGCTTAACGCAAGGGTGTCCGTGGTGACGCGGAATCTGAAGGAAGCGAGCGGCAAACTTCCGGTCTGAGGAACACGAACTTCATATGAGGCTAGGTATCACTGGGTGAGTTTGCAAGACAAAACAAAGCCCTTTCTGCCGAAGGTGATACAGAGTAAATGAAGCAGATGGATGGAAGGAAAGATTACACTCTTACCCGGGGAGGTCTGGCGGATATGTGAAGTACGCTTCATAACCTACTTAGTGATAAGTAGCTGAACAGTCAGAAGTCAGCAGAGGTCATAGTATTAGTTGGTCTAGAACAACTAAGAAGGACCGAACAATTAAGAGAGAATAGCCCTTGGCATTCAGTGAGTCATGATGAACACAGAAAACGTAGTACCTCACTTGAGGGAGGAAGCGGTGAATCCCGTGGGAGATCTCTTGGAGGGTGGAGTGACCACTGGCATAAAGAGAACAGCTATTCACGGAAGTTATAAAGACTTGCGTCAATTATCTTAATTGAACCGCCGTATACGGAACCGTACGTACGGTGGTGTGAGAGGACGGGAGTTAATCGCTCCCTCCTACTCGATTCAATTCGGAGGTTGTTATGAAAAAGTATAGGTATAGTAAATGGATGGTTTGCAGTAAAAATTTTGTTCCTTTGATTTTAATGGTTGGTTTGTTTGGTTATGGGATATATGGCTATCTTATTGATGAACATAATGAATTATATAAACTATTAATCATTGTTATGCCTTTTTTAATATTATCCTCCGTTATTGGTTTACAATTTCCTTCTTCTATCACGGTAACGAAAGAAGGAATTTTATTTGAAGGATTTGGCAGACAGCATAAATATGATTGGAGTGAAGTTAAAAATGAAATGAAAATAAAAAAATATGATTTTGCTGGCCAAATATACATTCGCATAGGTAACCAGCGAATATTTGGCGGAAGATATTGGATTTCATATAAAATGGACGGTTACTCTGAATTATTAAGTGAATTAATAAATAGAGGTGCTCGCGTACTTTAGTGGAGGAGATCAATATGAAAGCTGCTGTCTTTTATGATAGGGAGGATATAAGGTATGAAGAAAGACCAATTCCTCAAATAGGTGAAAATGAAATTCTATTAAAAATGAAGGTATGTGGTGTATGTGGAACTGATATTCATAAAGTAGTCGATGGAACTGTACCGCCTAATACAGTATTAGGGCATGAAGTAGCAGGGGAAATTGTACAAGTTGGTAAAAATGTTACACAATTTGAAGAAGGAGATCGTGTTTTTGTTGCCCATCATGTACCATGCTTCACCTGTCATTATTGTAATAGAGGAAATTACAGTTTATGTACTCAGTTTAAAGCAACAAATCTAGATCCTGGTGGTTTTTCAGAATATATTCGAGTCTCTGCTGTTCATGTAAAACATACAATGGGAAAATTGCCATCTGCTATGAGCTTTGAAACAGGAGCTTTTGTAGAACCAGTTGCTTGTTGTTTGCATGGATTTGAGTCCATTGCATTAAATCCTGGAGATACAGTTTTTATAATGGGGGCAGGTCAAATAGGGTGCATTCAAATTCAATTGGCAAAATATTTCTTAGCTGACAGAGTAATCGTAAGTGATATTAACCCATTTCGGTTAAACAAATCATTAGAATTTGGTGCGGACTATATCATAAATAGCAAGAATGAACATGTGAGGGACAGAATAATGGAAATAACAGATGGCCAAGGGGCAGATGTAGTTATTATTTCAGCTGGTGTTAATCATCTGTTGACGGAAGCAATGGAATGTGTAGGCAAAGGTGGGACAATATTAGTATTTGCTCCGTTTAAGAGGGACCTTGTCCCATTACGGGCGGATAGGTTTTTTCAAGACGAAATTAAACTTGTTGGCTCCTATTCATCCAATCCATATAATTACGATAAAGCATTACAACTACTTAAGATGGGTGTTGTAGAAGCGGATAAGATGATCACACATCGTTTCCATTTATCACAGCTGAATGAAGCCATTCAATGTGCACACAGTACTAAAGAGAATGTGCTAAAAGTATTGATTAAATCGTAATAAATGGTGGTGAAAAATCCTTTGGAAATAAAGTTAAAAAATAAAGTTGCGATCGTGGTTGGAAGTAATTTTATTTTTGGGAAAGAGATATGTTTAGCACTTGCTTTATCTGGCGCTGAGGTATGGATTCATCATTTTAATGAGGAGGACAAAATTGAGCAAATTTCTAAAGAAATCTCCTCGCTCGGCGGAACAGCAAAGGTCATCTCAGGCGACTTAAGGAAACTAGAAGAGGTTCAAAAAGTTATTTCAAAAATTGCAAAGAATAGTGGAAAAATTGACATTTTAATCAATAATATTCATGTTTTGTCAAAAGAAACAATTGAGGATTTAGATCCTAATGATTGGATTGAAACGTTGGAGTTCAACCTTGATATTCCGTTCTTATGCAGCAAGGAAGTGATTCCACACATGCTAAGAATTGGGGAGGGAAACATTATTAACATTTCAGCAACCGCGGCAGTCACCGGTGAAATCGGCCCCCATTATGCAGCGTCGAAAAGCGCATTAAATTCAATGACTAAAGGATTGTCTAGGGAATTCCGTGAATTTGGAATACGTGTAAATAGCATTTCTCCTGATATCGTTCAAACATCAACATCATTGTCTTCTCTCAGTAAAGCAGTTGCAAACACAGTTTTGTTTTTATGCTCTCCATATGCAACACATTTAAAAGGCGAAATAATTTTCCTTGGAGAGGAGGAAAATATTCATTGAATAGAGAGAATGTATTGGTAATTGGAGGAGCGGCGGGCATTGGAAAACAGATTGTTTTAGACTTTGCCGGAAGGGGAAAAAAAGTAGCAGTAGCTGATATTAATAAAAAAGCACTTGATCAACTAATCAATGAAAGCGGAAGACCAAATGACATTTTTAGTTTCGAAGTAGATGTATCGAACTGGGAAAGCGTTCAAAATATGATGACAAAAGTTAAAGAAACTTTAAATTCGATTGATATTTTTGTTTATTCTGCAGGGATTACGAAACAAGTTTCTTTTTTGAATATTGATTGGGCATCGTGGAAAAAAACAATAGCTGTAAATTTACATGGACTTTTTTTCAGTACAAAAGCAGTGTTGCCATTAATGAAAAATAAAAATGGGGGTAGTATTATAATCATTGGATCTGGTTCTGCCATAACCGGTTCAGGCGGAGGTATCCATTATGCTGCTTCAAAAGGTGGTGCTTTTGGATTTATGAGATCTTTAGTAGGAGAGCTAGGTAAAGAAGGAATTAACATAAATGTGATTGCTCCTCGTGTAATTGAATCGGACATGCTTGACCGCTTGTATCCTTCAGAGGGATCCAAAAATACTCTAAAAAAAGAAATTCCGATAGGCAGACTAGGTAAACCTTCTGATATTTCAAATCTCACTAATTTTTTGTCTAATGAAGAATCAGCATATATTCATGGACAAATCATTATTGCAGATGGCGGGAGAACATTTAGACCAAAAAGCGGTTAAGTTCACTTGATTAGTTTTGAACTTGATCATCTATTTCTTGAGCTTTACAAGAACCATTTTTTCATCTTAAAAATAATGGTCAATATTGTATTGGGGCAACTTTATGTTCAAAAAACAATAGCTATATGTGTTTTTCGTTCATAATTGTTTTTGCTCACATAAAATTGAGCCACTTCGCTCATGAAAACGTGAACCACTCCATTTCCATCGAAAAACACCATCTTGATATGGAGTGAGAGGCATGATAGGCTTGTTGCCTATCGAAACACTTTGATGTGTCGCCTTTCGAGTGAAATCATGCCTCTGGAGGCTCCATGTCAAGACACTCCAGATTTACCATTTGCCAATTTCGAAGTGACTCACAAGTATGTAATCGGAGTGGCTCAAAATTCAATTATCAAATACAATAATAAAAAAGATTAATAAGAATTTATATGGAAACAAGGGGAATGATAGTCAAATAGTCTAGATGGTCCCAGTTCACCTTCGTTAAATTGTTGTTAAAACATGGCGGATTCTTTTTTGTGTTTGACCTTTTTGATTAAAGAAATTGAATAAAGGAAAAGTCCTTTGTTTATTTCAATATAAAAGTGTGGAGAGGAATAAAGTGCTTATGCAGTGATATACACTGGGCTTTACATGGAGGAAGGCAATAAAAGTTTAACTGTTTTAACTGGTGATTGTTGGAAGAATTAAGCTGCAGCGGCTCCATGTCAAGCCTTTTATAACTGAATCGTTGAGTTATATTATTGCAAATTTTTAATGTTGACTCCACACTCTGCTTTTTTTCTTGCAGAAATAGTCCTTCTCAGCTCTGGCAACAACTTTCACCATTCCCCATTTTAGATCTTTCGTATGCTTTTCATTTAGGCTATCTTACTCAAGTGTTGAAACTTAAGGCCGTTAGTTTCTTGACGTGTTTGATGAATCAAATTGAACAACTCAGAAAATTCTTGCTTATTCATTGTACTTATTAGTTCATTTGTTGTGTTTTTTGTGTTATCCTTATCCATGGGAATTATCCTTATAATTAGAAATTCTAATTATAAGGATTTTTTATACTGATTAAAGACCATGTATTTTCCATATATTTAAAAATATTACAAAATTTTTTGAATATAACAACTTGAGGAATAAGATTAATTTAAGTCAAAGGTTAGTTAATATAAGTTATTTTTAACAATGCTGATGGTTAAATAAAGAGGTGAAGAAATGTTAACGTGGGAAGAAAGGAGACAACTTGTCAAGATAGCGACTTTATATTACACAGAAGGATGGACACAAGAGCAAATTGCCAAAAAAATTGGCGTGTCTAGACCGATTGTTTCGAAAATGATACAAAAGGCAAAAGAAGCAGGAATTATTGAAATATATATAAAAGATGAGAGTATCCATACAGTTGAATTGGAACAGAAGCTGGAAAAATATTTTAATTTAAAGGATGCAGTTGTTGTTCCTTCTGTAGGTTTAACTCCTGATTTGGTAAAGAGTGCAGTAGGACGAGCAGGTGCTTATTATCTTTCTAAAAATTTAAAAAACGTAAAACGTCTCGGAATTTCCTGGGGAACTACACTTGCCGAACTTGTAAAGGAATTTCCATATGTACGTAATGAAGATATACATATAGTTCCGCTCGAAGGTGGTATGGGAAGAAAATACGTTGAAATTCATGCAAATCAACTGGCATATGAACTGGCAAAAAAGTTAAATTGTACATGCTCTTATTTATACGCTCCTGCGATTGTAGAGACAGAAGAATTAAAAGAAAGATTATTAGCAATGCAGGATATAGAAGCAGTGCTTGAAGAAGGACGAAATGTCGATATAGCAGTCATCGGAATTGGTAACCCGCATAGGTCATCTACATTGCGGAAGTTAGGTTATTTGAGTGATGAAGATTTAAATTATTTACGCAAGCTCGGTGTAGTCGGAGATATCGGATTTCGTTTTTTTGATGATTTTGGAAATGTTATTATCGACTCTTTTACGAACAAAGTAATTGGCGTTACTTTAACAGAACTGAAAAAAATTAATCAAGTAATTGCTGTTGTTGAAGGGATACACAAACTTGAAAGTATAAAAGCTGCATTAAACGGTGGATTTATAAATGTTTTAATTATCGATGAACAGACTGCTGCAGCAATTGTTGAAAACTGGTAATACCCTGTTAATTCAATCCCATGGGCCGATTTATAGAAAAATTAAATAAAAATACTATGCTCCAACTCTCAAATCATTAAGTTTTGAAGTTGGAGTTTTTTTGATTTTGCTGAAATATTTTGCCGATTTAAAACGTCGACGCTTACTTAAAAAAATCACGTGTCTTTGTTTAGCATGGGGCATTTTGTAACGGATCATTACAAGGCAGTTATTCCACTAAAAAAGTGGGGTAAAAAATTTAAAAGCAAAGTTGAAAATGGTAATGGCGAAGGAACAGATAAAGAGCGGACAATAGGTTGAAGGAAAGCAAGGGAGGAGGGAAAAAGTTGAAAATTCAACGCATTGAAAGGCAAAGTCGGCGAAAAATTCTGAACTCGTTTTTAGAATAATCGTTGTTTATTGAGAACTCATAATGTAGGTTCGAAAGCCTTTCTATGTCCCGATTAAAAAAGAAAATGTCCGTAAGAGAAAATTGACACCATTAGTATTCAACGTGCGATGACTGTTCCCCTGATAAAGCCAACATAGCATTTATTTGTCCTAGCAATTTAAAAATGAGAAAAGTGGTCCAGCTCAATGATTTTTTCGTTTGTTTTTCGCCTCTTGTCAAGCTTAATCAGAATGAAACATATATCGATTGACAGGTCTTCCGATGCTGCCGTACTGAACATGGATTGAGACTTTTTTGATTTTCGCCAGGTAGTCTAAATATCTTCGTGCAGTAACGCGTGCAATACCGATTCCTTCCGCAACTTCTTCAGCGGAAATCGGTTCTTTTTGATTTTGAAGGAAACGGATAATCTTATCAAGTGTTACTTGGTTCAACCCTTTAGGCAGTTCTGGATTCTCTGGCTTTTTCTTGAATTTATTGTTTAACAACATAGTGTCTACATCTTTTTGCGTTAATTTTTCTTTTTCCTTCAGCTGGCTATGATAAAGCAAATAGTTTTTTAATGATTGTTGGAGCCGTTCAAATTTAAACGGTTTCATAATGTAGTCAAAAGCGCCGTTTTGCAGGACACGGCGAACAGTTTCCATATCTCTCGCAGCGGTAATCGCAATGACATCTACGGAATGACCCTCTGACCGGATTTGCTTAAGCGTTTCTAATCCATCCTGATTAGGCATGTAAATATCTATAATAACTAGTTCAGGTTTCAATTCTCGAACAAGCTCTATGCCTTCTTTTCCGTTTCCTGCGATTCCAATCACAGTAAAGCCGTCGACTTTTTGGATAAATTGTTTATTCACCTCTTGAACCATGGGATCATCTTCAATCAACAATACACTAATTTTTTTGTTCAAATTTTTTGCCCCCTTTGTTTTTTACATATCAAATGTGATGATAAATGTAGTTCCCATACCTTTTTGCGACTCAACCTGAATGTGACCGTTTGCTCGGTCAACAATTTGTTTGACCAGATATAAGCCTATTCCATGATTTTGCTTGTTTTTTGTGGAAAAACCCTTTTCAAAAATGTTCGGTAATACAGAATCGTCTATGCCAGGACCGTTATCTTCAACTAATATCGTGCAAATTTCTTTATTTTGATCGATGCTGACGAATATTTCTTTGTCTGGATCAGTCGACTCTTGAAAGGCATCAAAAGCATTTTCAATTAAATTCCCAATGATGATCACCAGGTCGTTATGATCGATATTTTTTGGAAATCGCTCCAAATGGCTGTTTCTGTCAATGACTACTTTAATTCCGAGCTCTTTGCCCCGGCTGATTTTGCTGAGTAAAAGGCCCGATATGCTTTCATCTTTAATATGTTCAGTTAAAAAGTTTGTCAGCTCTTCTTGCTCTTCCGTTATTTTGAATACATATTCTAACGCTTTTTCTTTATGTCCAAGCTGAATGAGACCTGCTATCGTGTGCAATTTGTTCATATGTTCATGATTTTGAACACGAAGCGCGTGGACAAAAGCTTTCACTCCGGTTAATTCTTCCGCAAGCTTTTTGATTTCAGTTCGATCCTGGAAAATGGCGACAGCTCCGACCGTTTCGTTATTCACTCTGATCGGGATGCGATTGCTTAAAATGCTTAGATTCCTTACCTGCAATTCTTTGTTATAAATAGGACGGTCAATTACTAATATTTCCGGGAGTCGGGTGTCGGAAATAACGTCGCGAATCGGCTTTCCGATCACATCTCCTTCAATGCCCATCATTTGTTTGGCACGGTCATTAAAAATAGTTATACGTTCATTTTTATCAATGGCAATGACTCCTTCGTGCATAGCATTAAATGTTTCAGTCCGTTCAACTAGCATTTTAGCTATTTCAAAAGGCTCCAAGTGAAACATCTGCTTTTTTATATGTCTTGCCAGGAGCCAGGCCCCCAAACCGCCTAATAGTAAGACAAGAAAAGAAATCGAAAAAATTTGCGATTTTAAATTTGCAAGCAGCTCATATAAGCTTGGAAGCTTATAGGCTGCGATGACGACTCCAACTTGTTTATGTTCTTTATTCATGACAGGTACAAAGGCGCGGATAACAGTGCCGATTTCTCCATTTGCTTTTGACGTATATGTGTGTTCGGCAAAGGCAGGACCTTCATCTTCTCCTTCCGATTTTGTTCCGATTAACGATTTGACCGGATGGGAAAGGCGGGTACGATCCATATCGAGCACAACAATATATTCTGTTCCGTTAATGATTTGAAGACGTTCAATCATCGAAGGAATCAGCTGGCGATCTTTCAAGCTTCCATTGAGCCCGTTTCTGACTTCAGGCAGCGCCGCAACCGTCCTCGCAGCTAATATAGATTGCTGTTTAAGCTCTTCTTCTTTTTGGTTTAAATATTCGTTTACAATAAATAATCCTCCGAAAAAAAGCGATAAAAAGACAATAATAAAAATTAAACCTGTTATTTTCCATATGATTGGTAATCGCTTCATAAGGCAACCTCTTTTAGCTAAACGTTCATACTTGCTTTATTTTATCACAGATTTGCTTTCCTTTACTTTAGAGAAAGAGCATGCTTGGTATAATTTATGTTAAAATGATCAAAAACAAATGGTGTGATGAATCATGAAGAAAAAAATCGTGAGGTATTTGGCTATAGTATGTGCCGGGTTAGCCTTTGCGTTATTTTCCTATAATATCATTATACAATCTCAAAATGATCCACCGGTTTACGATGATGAGCAAGAGGGGCTAAAAGAGCAAATTAAAATCTATTTCAGCCATGTAGTGGCGGAGGATACGCCAAAAGGCTTGGCTGCACAAAGGTTTGCAGATTTGGTCGAGGAAAAGACGAAGGGCCGAGTAAAAGTGATTGTGTTTCCAAACGGTTCATTATATTCAGATAAAGATGAAATAGAAGCTTTAAGAAAAGGCAAAGTGCAAATGATCGCTCCTTCCTATTCAAACGTGGCAGAATTGGTTCCGGAATGGGAAGTGTTAGATTTACCGTTTATTTTTCAAAACGATGATAATGTTGAAAGGGTTTTAACAGGAAAAATTGGCGAAGAGCTGCTCAGTATGTTAGAACCGAAAGGATTTAAAGGACTGGCTTTTTGGGGAAATGGATTCAAACAAATGGTAAATAGTCAAATGTTTATGAAGAATCCGGATGATTTCAAAGACCAAAGATTTCGGATCATGCCTAATAAAGTCATAAAAAAACAATTTAACATGTTAGGAGCGGAACCGATTGCCCTCTCATTTGATCAAGTTTATGAATCATTAGAAGAGGAAGCGTTTGACGGACAAGAAAACACAATTTCGAATATTTATTCAAAAAGATTTTATCAATTTCATCCGTATGTAACAATTAGCAATCACGGTTATTTAGGATATGTCGTAATGGTCAATGAAACATTTTGGAATCAGCTACCTAAAGACGTTCAAAAACAAATTATGGAAGCAATAGAAGAAACGACAGCTTGGAATATGAAGCAATCAAAACAGCAAAATATAAGACAGCTTGAAGAAATGAGGCAAAATCCAAATATACATATTCATACGTTAACGGAAAAAGAGCGAAAGAAATGGCAGGAACGATTTGTGCCGCTTTACCAAGAATATGAAGCGAAATATGGAAAGCTATTAAAAGAAATAAGAAATGCAGCAAGCTGAACTAGCCATTGTTTCAGCAAAAAATGGACTGTCCGCGAGGCGGCAGTCTTTTTTTATGGAATTTGAGAGAAAAAATTTGTTCAGTGAGGTGTTATATTCGCCGCTCTCAACCATTTTTACGCATGATACACCACAAGAAATAGTCCAACGAGCATTCGGTGGAAAGATGTAAGATAAAGTACATGGACATCACAGCGGCTGAACTTTCTTTACAGGAATGGCTGAAATAAAACCTTTCAGCTTATCGGCAGTAACTATTTGAAACGAATGAATGATTCTAAGAAACTCGATCTCATGGTTTATCGCCCGTTGTATTTTGATTTTTTTGGGGTTACAAATGGACAATCGGTTATGAAAATGGTCATCGTTGGAGTTACGACTGAAGCATGAGAGTCGTTGGGCAGTAGTTAACCAGCTCTGTTAAGGAAGGAGAACAAGCCGTTTACGTTTCTTTGGAGTGACAAGCTCGTGAGACTTTAAGCGGGAGTAGTTGAAAAGCAAAAATGAATCTATTAAGAGTTTCTGCTTCTGTTTCCCAGAATGACTAGGGAGGTGCTAATCCTTTCTCATTTTTGGCCATTCAAATTAATTTTGAGACCAAAAAGAACAAAAAGATTAATAAAACCATAATATTAAAACTTTTTGAACATTCTATTAACATAAATGTACGGACGTTTGAAAACGTTATCAAAGGGGAAAGGAGAGAGATAGATGCGAATAAACTTTAAAAACCTGACTGTACAAGTTATTATCGGTATCATTTTAGGGATTACAGTTGGATTTTTATTCCCTGAGTTCGGGGCGAAATTAAAGATTTTGGCAGATATTTTTATTAAACTAGTGAAAATGGTGATTGCACCAATTGTATTTTTCACCGTTGTCATCGGCATCGGATCGATGGGTGATCTGAAAAAAGTAGGCAGGATCGGCGGGAAAGCTCTGATCTATTTTGAAATTGTTACGACGATTGCTCTTGCTATCGGGATCTTTGTTGTAAACATTATGAAGCCAGGTGAGGGCTTTAACACCGATAGTGTGCAAGGAAGCGATATTTCTCAATATACGAAACAAGCAGAGGAAACAAGTCACGGTGCTTTAGACTTTATCATGAGCATTGTGCCAGAAAATGCAGTGGGAGCGCTCGCAAACGGAGAACTCTTGCCGATTTTATTCTTCGCAGTCCTTTTCGGATTAGCAGCGGCAAGACTAGGGGAAAAAGCAAAACCTGTTATGAATTTGTTTGAACAATTGACAAATATCTTTTTTGGCATCGTAAATATGGTTATGAAAATTTCACCGATTGCAGCTTTTGGTGCAATGGCCTATACAATCGGAAATTTCGGTCTGGGATCGCTTGTGTCTTTAGGAAAATTAATGGCCTCTGTCTACATGACGATGTTCTTATTTATCGTGATCGTGTTGGGACTGATCACAAAATTTTACGGGTTCAGCATTTTAAAATTTATCGCATATATAAAGGAAGAAATATTGCTTGTGTTAGGAACTTCCTCCTCTGAATCCGCATTGCCAAAATTGATGGAAAAGCTTGAGAAGTACGGATGTTCTAAGTCTGTTGTTGGTCTTGTTGTTCCGACTGGGTATTCTTTTAATCTTGATGGAACGTCGATTTATTTGTCAATGGCGGCTATCTTTATTGCACAGGCATATGGGATCGATTTAACCATTTGGCAAGAACTGACTCTACTTGGAATTTTAATGCTGACTTCAAAGGGCGCTGCAGGTGTGACTGGTTCCGGATTTATTACATTAGCCGCTACTTTGGCTGCATTTCCAATGGTTCCGGTTGAAGGAATTGCACTTCTCATCGGTGTTGACCGATTTATGTCAGAAGCCCGTGCGATTACGAATTTAATTGGAAACGGTGTCGCAACAGTTGTTGTGTCAAAAATGGAAGGAGAGTTTCATCCGGAAAAAGCTTCTCAAGAAGAGCAGGTTTCCAGTCAGGCGACTGGCACTGTATATGCTAACGAACAGTGATTCGAAAATTTGATAACCAATCAAAAAGAAAAGGATGTTGATAGAATTCGGCATCCTTTTCTGTTTTGATATTGAAGGTTTCTCTTCAGCGAGCTCTGTATAAAAAATGAAAAAAGGTGAAAAAATTTCAAGAACTGCTTAATATAAATAATGGGGAAATTATTGCAGAAAGGGAGTGGAACAAGGTGGTGCAGTCTCCAATTTTTTTAAAGCCTGTTTTTAAAGATCGAATTTGGGGTGGAACAAACCTTCGCACTCATTTTCATTACAAAATTCCAACGGAGACAACAGGAGAATGCTGGGCGATTTCTGCCCATCCGCATGGTCAAAGCATTGTAGCAGAAGGAAAGTTTAAAGGAAAAACATTGGGTGAATTATGGGACAACCATCGAGAATTGTTCGGCGGAATAAAAGGGGATCGATTTCCTCTCTTAACGAAAATTCTTGATGCAAACAACGATTTGTCCGTGCAAGTGCATCCAGATGATGAATATGCAAAAAAGCACGAAAATGGTGAATTAGGAAAAACGGAGTGCTGGTATATCATTGACTGCTCAGAAAATGCGGAAATCATTTACGGTCATCATGCCAAAACGAAAGAAGAGCTCGTATCCATGATTCAAAGCGGAAAATGGGATCAATTGCTGAGAAGAGTAAAAATAAAACCGGGCGACTTCTTTTATGTTCCGAGCGGCACCATCCACGCCATCTGCAAAGGAACGCTCATCCTTGAAACGCAGCAAAGTTCTGATACGACTTACAGAGTGTATGATTACGACCGTGTAGATGCAAACGGAAATAAAAGAGAATTGCATTTGAAACAAGCGATAGAGGTGGCGACTGTTCCTCATAAAGATTACACGATTGAACGTTCTGTGGAAGTAAAGGAAGGAGCAACGATTACCACATTTATCAAAAACGAATTTTTTTCAGTTTACAAATGGGAGATTGACGGCGAAGGGAAGTTTGTTCAAAATCATCCGTTCCTTCTTGCAAGCGTGATTGAGGGAGACGGGGAGCTTACTCATGATGGCCGTTCATACACACTAAAAAAAGGGGCTCATTTTATTTTGCCGAACCAAACGGGCGATTTCGCAATAAAAGGAAAATGTGTTCTCATTGTATCTCATGTATAAAACATTTATCCCGACTCTTCTTTCTCCTTTTAAAGGAGGGAGAAGAATCGGGGTTTTTATTGAAAAAAGGTCATTCGGTTGAAGAAATACTTTCCCCAACTCAATTGTACCCCCATAGAAATTCGCCGATATACTTGTCCACTTTCGGATGCTCATGAAGACCGCTGTGTGTGGCAAGTTTATCTTTAACAATGATTTCATGATAATTTTCTAACGGAACAATATTTCTAGCGCTGAGAGCGCTCTGGATGGAGACAACTCCATCACTGTCTTTATACTCGGGATTGATCCCTGCGATATTGAGAACTTTCGTTTTTTTAGAAAATTGATCCCGGTTGTTCAATATTTCTAGTAAAGCATGAGAATCTGGCTTTAAATCAATGATTGCTTTACCTGTATTCAGCTTATGGTAAGATTCCTGTTCTATTCCTTGAAACGGGCTGCCTATGACCACCATTTTGCGGACAATCGGGTAATCCTTCAAGTTGTTCGTGTCCTCGATATATTTTGTCGAAACGAGTCCTCCCATCGAATGAGCCACAATGTATAGCTCGTCTACCGAATAGTTTTCTTTTAATAAGCGCATTGCCTTTTTCAGAGAATTTGCCGTTTCCTCAATACTTGTGCGGTTTTCCTCAAAAACAATTTGTATAAAAGGATTTTTTAAGTTTTGTGGGATTGTTCCGGAAATATGGACAATGCCCATGCGGTCAACTCGAATGACCATTGATTTTGTTCCCCAGCGGTAATCATATTCAAAACGATGCAGCATATGTTGGAACGAGCGCATTGTTCCTTTATAGCCATGGACAAAGATGGTCGGAATTTGAGGTTCAATGCTTGCAAAAGAGTCGTTTGAATCGACATGCTTCGAGCGCCACGTAATAAAAAAAACGCTTAAAAGAAAAAACGTAAATAAAAAAATAGATGCCATTCGCCCCATCGTCGATTTTTTTCTCACGATAAGTTCACCTCGTAATGATAATATTATACTAATTTTTTGGTTTTATCATGGAATTTTTTTCTTTTTTTACAAAAAAGTTTAGAAATTTACCAAATTTTCTTGAAATTCGTGTATAATATACATCGAAAGAACTAGTAAAAAAGTCTAATGTCATGCAAGGATTGTCAAATAGTGAAGAAAAAGGGGTGAAAGAGTGGAGCAGGTCAAAAATTATATTTTAACTTGTGACACGCTAGCATTGCTTCCTTATTTTAATAAGTATGGAGAATGTTGGACAATTGTTATTGAGAAGTATGAAAAGTATCTTGTGAAAGAGAGGCCGAAAGACCTTTTGGCAGAGAGCTGCAGCTATTACGGTGTGTCTCTTAAAGGCATCATAGACGCAGCTAAGAAAATCCTGCCGCGCCAGCGCATGCTTCCTGTATGCATTCCTGCCCTTGATCTTTGTTTTTTCCCTACTAAATCAATGGAGCATTTAGACTGCCAATGGATTGCGCATTCGGCTATTCGACATGTCGTTTCAAAAGGAAAGCATTCAACAATCGTTTTAATCAATCATGAGAAAGTCGTTGTGGAGAAGCATATGAGTATCATTTACAACAAAATGAAAAGTGCGTCTCATATCAATGATACATATAAGAGAAGGATCAATGAGGGGAAGGAATACCATTCCTTTATTTTATATGAGAAGCCATCTTGTTATGATTGTAAACGAAAATCATAATGCTGCTGAATGATTCTCGGCTTGCGGGGATTTTTATTATAAGTGCGGCAGTTCTTATAAAAATGCGATCGAATGGTGAACTGCCGCACTATTTCTTACTTTTCAGCGGTTTCTTTATTTAATTCCAAATGTTTTTTCAGCTCGTTGGAAAGGGAAAGACGTTCATCTTCAGGCACAATATAGTAGTAAATGCCGTTAATTTTTTTTCCGCTCCCTTTTATTTGATGCTGAATGACATTTTTTCGGGCATCTTTGTAATTTTCTTGAATCGCCCACATTTCATCAAATGTAAGATTTGTTTTTACATTGTTTTCAATGACTTTAAACATTTCTCCAAATTTTGTAATGGATGTAATGCTTGCTCCTTTTTCAATAACCGCCTCAATAATTTGCCGCTGTCTTTCCTGGCGTCCGAAATCGCCTCTTGGATCATCATACCGCATTCTTGAATACGCAAGAGCTTTTTTGCCATCCAAGTGAATGGTTCCTTTTTCAAAATGGTAGCCCTCATAAGTGAAATCTAAATCATTTTCAACCGTCACACCGCCGACTGCATCGACAATATCGCGAAAGCTTTCCATATTCACTTTGACAAAATAATCAACCGGCACATCTAAGAAATTTTCAACCGTTTTAATAGCCATTTCTGTTCCGCCGAAAGCATAGGCGTGGTTAATTTTGTCTTGAATGCCTTTTCCGACAATTTCCGTTCTTGTATCGCGGGGAATGCTGACCATTTCCATTGACTGTTCTTTTGGATTGACTGTCATCAAAATGAGCGAATCAGACCGTCCTCGGTCTCCTTTTCTTTCATCAACACCCATCAGCAATATGGAAATAGGATCGCGATTTTTAAAGTTGACTTGCTGATCGCGTTTGTCTGATTTATCCCGCCCGATGTTTTCTTGAATGTTGGCAATGGTCGATTGTGCTTTGTTCCAAATGTAAAAGGCATAGGATCCCGTGGCAATAATGAAAACTCCAATGACTGATAACAAAATCCAGAGCCATTTTTTTCTCTTTTTTCTCTGTCTATCTGATCTCATAATTTCATCCCTCATTACTAATATTATCTAATCTGATTATAAGTTTCCAATTCTATTAAGACAATATATTTGTGAGGAAAATATTTTCGTATACACTTGTCAACACCGCTTGAAAAAATGAATTGACAGCATGGAACGGCAGGTCATTTTCCGCTATAATAAAGTGAGAAATTTGTCGTTTGGAGGATTATCTGTGAAAAAAAGGATTATTGTTAGTAATGTTGTCGTTTTATGTATAGCATCAATTATTGTCGGCCATTTTTACTGGAAACAAAAAATTTCAAAACCGACAGCTGCTCATGTGGAATCGTCTGCAGAAAATATAAAGGAAGACAATAGTAAACAAAATGATACACGAGAGGACTACGTCAAAAATTTACCGGAGGATGTTCAGGAAAAAATCAAAACAGCTTTAAAAGAAGAGAAACAATTGAACTTTGTAATTTGGGGATCTGAATCCGTTCCTTCCGATCAAAATGGGTGGCCGGAAAAACTGAAAAAGGAGCTTCTTTCTGCATATGGAGATGAGCTCTTTAACATCTCGATTGTTTCCGATGCCGAGGAGACAACGCATAGTGTATTGAATAAAAAATTATATAAAAAAATTGCAGACAAAAAGCCTGACATCCTCCTTTTCGAGCCGTTTATTTTGAATGATAACGGCGTTGTCGGCATTGACAATACTCTAAGCAACATTACGGACATCTTGCGGAAAATTCAAGAAGCAAATCCTGACGTATCGATTATGCTGCAGCCTGCACACCCGCTCTTTGGTGCAAAATTTTATCCTAAGGAAGTAGATGCGCTCAAACAATATGCCGAAGAAAACCATTTTACATATTTAAACCATTGGGAAAATTGGCCGGATAAGGAAGACGAGCAATTGAAGCAATACGTTACAGAAGACCGATCCAAACCGAGCGAAAAAGGAAATCAGGTATGGGGAGAGTATTTAATCAACTATTTTGTTGCCGCGGATGAATGATAAATTTTTTTGGAAGGAAGTATATAATATAACATATTCCGGGAAATAGTGATTTTGTCGATTTTTTTGTTGAGAATGGTAGCTTAGACAAAGATCAACGTCAAGGCAAAATGTTGTCATTTTTTGGCTATTGTTTCCATAGTGTTGCTAGCTGTCGGTTCATAATATATGAAACAATAGTGAGGATTGTGCTAAATAAAAAAAGCTTCATCCCTGTCTACTGTCGATTTAGGCACATTTTTTTTGCGGCAACTAAGACATAGTCAAAAGAAATACTGCCAATTGCGATTGTTGAAAAGCATTCCATAGAAGCTGGCTGCCTTTGAATTCTTATCGCCATATGCAGAGAAAAACGAGAGGTTGGAGAACGTTTTTAAATTTGTATAGAAAAATATAGGATTTGCTCCAAATTGTGCGACAGATCCTAAGCTTCGCCAATGAGTCGAAAGGGTCAACTTTATGAATCAAATTTATGAATCAAAACATTTATCGGCAGCGAGATGTTCGCTATTCTGCTAGAGCATCACCGACTAACTTGGTTACCCTGAGGCAATTGTATCCTTTATTCTTTATTCTAAGCCGAGATGAACTAAAGGAGGACTTTTTGGAATATTCGATCAGAAAACGGAAATATTAGGTAAAAAATAAGGGGAATCTCAAGAAATTTACAAATCAGTTTTATTAAAAATGTTAAGATATATTATGTTCGAAAAAAATTTGTGAAGGTGATGTTCTTGAAAAAAATTAAAGTAATGACGATTTTTGGAACTAGACCTGAAGCAATAAAAATGTCTCCGTTAGTGCTGGAACTCAAAAAACATACAGACAAAATCGAGTCATTTGTAACCGTAACGGCACAACATCGCCAAATGCTTGATCAAGTATTGGATGTTTTCGGTATCGTTCCGGATTATGATTTGAATATTATGAGGAATCGGCAAACGTTAGTTGATATTACGACAAGAGGATTAGAAGGCTTAGATGGCATAATGAAAAAAGTAAAGCCTGACATTGTTCTTGTTCATGGAGATACCACGACAACATTTATTGCTAGTTTAGCTGCGTTTTATAACCAGATTGCCGTTGGTCATGTGGAGGCGGGGCTTCGCACTAATAATAAATTTTCTCCATTTCCAGAGGAAATGAACCGCCAATTAACAGGAATTTTGGCGGATTTGCATTTTGCTCCCACTAAGAAAGCATTTGAAAATTTAATAAAAGAGAATAAGCCGGAAGATTCGATTTTTATAACAGGCAATACGGCAATAGATGCTTTAAAAACAACAGTAACAGATGATTATCACCACGAAATTTTTGATGAAATTGGAAATGACCGAATGATACTGCTTACTGCACACCGACGCGAAAACTTAGGGCATCCGATGAGAAGTATGTTCCGGGCCATTAAAAGATTAGTAAAAGAATTTGCTGATATCCAGGTTGTTTACCCTGTTCACCTTAATCCGGCTGTTCGCGAGGTAGCAGTTGAAATTCTCGGAAATGACAGCAGGATTCATTTAATTGAACCACTGGGAGTTTTGGACTTTCACAATTTTGCCGCCCGTTCCCATATTATCCTGACAGATTCCGGCGGCGTGCAGGAAGAGGCTCCGTCTTTAGGCGTACCTGTTTTAGTTCTCCGCGATACAACTGAACGACCTGAAGGAATTGAAGCAGGAACCTTGAAACTTGCCGGTACTGATGAAGAACAAATCTATCAATTAGCTAAACAACTGCTTACAGACGAAAAGGTATACCAGAAAATGTCGCAAGCATCCAATCCTTACGGAGACGGCAAGGCATCAGAACGGATTGTGGAAGGGATTCTCTATTATTTTGGAGTAAGTACAGCAAAGCCAGTAATGTTTAACTATAATAAATAGAGCTGTTTATTTTTGGCAGCTCTTGTTGACTTTTAATGGCTTTTGTCATATAAAAAGGTTGTATTTTTTAAAATCCTTTTACAAAAAAAATTTAGCCTATCTTCTTTAAGCAATATTCGATATAATAACTGATAGTGTGAATTCTGTCTGATTACAAAGGAGTTTTTAAGATTATGGAGAAAAAAATATGCGTTATTGGATTGGGTTATATTGGATTACCAACAGCTGTTATGTTTGCCAACCATGGATTAAGGGTTCATGGGGTGGATATAAATGAACATGCTGTCAAATCAATAAAAAATAAACAACTTCATATAGAAGAAAATGGATTACAGGAACGTCTAAACAAAGCAATCGATGATGGCAATTTTACAGTATCTACAAAACCTGAACAAGCTGACATTTTTATTATTGCTGTCCCTTCTCCGATCAACCAAGATAAGACTGCGAATCTTTCTTACGTCAGCCAAGCAACAGATTCAATCGTTCCGTACTTACAAAAAGGAAATTTAGTTATTTTAGAATCCACTGTTCCACCAAGGACTGTTGAAGACGTTATGTTGCCGATATTGCAAAAAAGCGGCTTGAAAATTGGTGAAGAATTATTTGTATCTCACTCTCCGGAACGTGTCATACCAGGTAAAGTATTCGAGGAATTAGTTCAAAATGATCGTATTGTAGGAGGAATTAATGAAAAATCTAGTCAATTGACAAAGGAATTATATCAAGTTTTTGTAAAAGGAACGATTCATACGACAGATGCAACAACTGCCGAAATGGTAAAAGTGATTGAAAATACGTATCGAGATGTAAATATTGCTTTTGCAAACGAATTGGCTAAAATTAGTGAAAATATTGGAGTCAATGTATGGGAGGCAATTAAGTTAGCAAATTTCCATCCTCGAGTCAATATTCATTTTCCTGGTCCCGGTGTTGGGGGACATTGTATAGCAGTTGATCCATGGTTTCTTGTTGAACTTCAGCCTGATGTTGCGAAAATGATTCATCTTGCTAGAACGATCAACGATGGTATGCCAGCATATACGGCAAATAAAGTTAAGAGATTATTCGAAGAAAAAGGAATTTCTCATGGTCGTGTTGCAGTGCTAGGTCTTGCGTTTAAAGGAAATATAGATGATATGAGAGAAAGTCCTTCTATTGAAGTGATCAATCACTTAGAAAAACTAAGTATTGATTACACAGCATATGACCCGCATATTAAAGAAAACAAGATTGAACGTCAAACACAAAGTCTATCTGAAGCTTTGGATCATTCCGATCTCATTTTGATTTTGACTGATCATAATGAATTCAAAGAATTAGATCCAAATAATATTGAGAGAATCCGATCTAAAATCATTTTCGATACAAAAAACTGCATAAATCGTTTAACATGGGAAAAGGCCGGTTTTACAGTGGTAACATTAGGGGATTCTAAAAACTTTCCTCGTATTTAAAGGTGATATTATGAAGGAAAAGATACTCGGGATTGATGTTTCTTCGTTAAATTATGAAGAATTAACATCATCATTAATACGAGATATCGAGGAAAAAAGAAAAGCTTTTATTGTTGCGATTAATCCAGAGAAAATTATGAAAGCACAAGTTGACGACCAATTAAAAGAATTGTTGAATAAGGCGACATACCAAATCCCCGATGGAATAGGTGTGATTATAGCGTCTAAAATAAGGGGAGGAAACATTCGCTCTCGTGTTACTGGGATTGATTTAATGTTAAAGATTTGTGAGGCAGCGGCAAAGCATAATAAAAAAATCTTTCTATATGGAGCAAAACCAGGAATTGCTGAAAAAGCAAAAGAAGAGCTTATCAAACAATTTCCAGGGTTGAACATTGTTGGTGTACTGCATGGCTATGAAAAAGATACCGACATTATTCGTAGAACAATTAACGAAGCTAAACCAGATATAATATTTGTCGCTTTAGGAAGCCCACGGCAGGAATATTGGATCATTGAAAATATGAACTCCCTTCACCCTTTTGTTTTTCAAGGAGTTGGAGGTTCTTTTGATGTCATTTCCGGAAATCTTAAAAGAGCTCCAGAAATTTTTCAAAAATTAGGGTTGGAATGGTTTTACAGATTAATAAAAGAACCTTGGAGATGGAAAAGGCAATTAATATTACCGAAGTTTTTGATTAAAGCACTAAAAAAATAACTGTTGTTTTATTTCAGTTTTTAGCAGATGCCTTTTCTCCAACAAAATATATTATTGTTGGGAAAAGGCATTTCTCATGAACTTATTCCATTTCAGTTAATTAAGATAGAAATAACTTTTGAACGGATCAAGCAACAGGAGGATGTGTAGTGAATAAGCGTTTATATTCATTTTCGTCAAAGTTTGAGTGGTTTTTGATATTTTTTATAATTTTACAGCCAGTTATCGATTTAATGACATCTTTTTCAATATTTATTTTTCATATCGATTTAACTTTCGGGGTATTCATTCGTTTTGGTGTGATGTTTCTCATTTTGTTATATATCTTGTGGGTTCCCCTGGATAAATCTAAGAAAAAAATATTATTTTATTTATTTCTGTTCGGGTTTGTTTTAATAATTGGTTTAATAAATAATATGTTGGTTAAAGACCCTTTTCATTTGTTCTCAGAGTTAAGAAATATTGCAAAAATTGCATATGTTCCCATTATTTTATTTGGTTACTTAATTGTTATAAAAAAGTTAAAAGAGCAAGAGAATATTCAAAAAACAATTCAAAGGAATATTTTTATTTCCATGAATATTGTATCTTTGGTAATGATAATAGCAACTATTACAAGTACCGGTATAAAAAGTTATGAGAGCGAAAAACTTGGACACCAAGGATGGTTTTTTGCGGGTAACGAAATTGGTGCTATTATGGCGATATGCTTTGCAGTAGTGGTGTATTATGCTGTATCAAACACAAAATCATGGAAAACTATTTATTACTGGATCCCTGTATGTATGTTGATATTTTCCCAGTTAGCAGTGGGGACAAAAGTTGGGTATGGTTCCGTCTTCATCATTTTAGTGATTGCACTTTTTATTTATTTGGTTGAATGGTTTAGATTTAGACATGATTCAGTTTTGGCAAAAAAATATAGTGTAAATTTAGTGGTGAATTCGGGAGTATTAGTGTTATTTCTGCTATTGACCCCATACACACCTGTTGCACATAATATGAATATCCACTTATCATGGGTTGGGTTGGATCAACAACAAGCTAATTTAGATAATGATAATAAAACAGAAGAATCTAAAAACGAAATAGAAAAAGAAAGGGAAAAAGCAGTAGAAAATGTTTTATTAAGCGGGAGAGAGCACTTTTTAGCACAACATAAAAAATATTTTGCTGAAGCTCCATTATCTCAAAAGCTTTTCGGAATGGGATATGGTGGGAATTATCAAAAAGAAGGAAAAACAGTGGAAATGGACTTTTTTGATATATTTTTTTCTATAGGAATTATTGGATTTGCTTTGTACATTGCTCCATTTTTATATCTTGCTTATAAAATCGTTACATACTTTTTTAAAAATGTTAAAGAAAACTTTAATCATGAAGTGGTTTTATTTGGTTCTGCCGTTATTTTAGGTCTTGGCATCGCCTATACTGCGGGTCATGTTTTAACAGCACCGGCGGTGAGTATTTATTTAGGTGTGCTTATTGTATACTTATATTGTACTTTAGTTTTTAAAACTACATAATTACAGTTAACGGCCTCTTAAAAATTTTTACCTATCCCAAGTGGATAGGTTTTTTAAAAGAAGTATGAAATATTTTAGAATACATTGGAGAGGGTATTAAAAATAAGATATAATATCTTGGAATAATAGGTATTTGTCTTATCCTATTTATTTTGAAAGGAGTTTATTAAAATGAGCAAAGTCCTCATAATTATTCCTGCATATAATGAGGAAGACACAATATATAATACAGTAAAAAAACTGGTTGAAACTTGTAAGTATGATTATGTGGTAATAAATGATGGATCAACTGATGGAACAAGGAGAATTTTAGAGGAAAATAATTTAAATTATATTGATTTGCCGATTAATCTTGGAATTGGTGGAGCGATGCAAACGGGTTATAAATATGCTCTTAAACACGGTTATGAATATGCAATCCAATTAGATGCAGATGGACAACATGATCCTGACGATCTTGAAAAATTAGTAGCGGAGATAGAACGATCGCAATATGATATGGTAATTGGTTCAAGATTTATTGAGAAAACTAACTATAAAGGATCTTTAATGAGAAGAATAGGGATATTGTATTTTTATTACTTATTACTTTTTATATCAAGAATAAAAATTACAGATCCAACATCAGGGTATAGAATTGTAAATAGGAAGATTATAAAAGAATTTTCAAAATATTATCCTGTTGACTATCCTGAAGTAGAGGTACTTGTAAAGTTGGCACAAAAAAAATATCGAATAAAAGAAATAAAAGTAGAAATGAAAAACCGCCAAGGAGGAAGATCATCGATCACACCCTTAAAATCATTATATTACATGACAAAAGTTACGTTTATTTCATTAATTCGTTCAGTTTTTTAGGGAGGGTAGTCATGGATATTGTCCAAGTTATAGCATTAATATTTGCTTTGCTTTTTTTTATGCAAGTTATATTCTTTACTAGCAGAAATAAACTTCAAGATAAACAAGCATTTTTGTGGATCGTTTTTGGTATTATTTCATTATTGATTGCGTTATTCCTTCCAAGTATTAATAAGTTTGCCCATTATATTGGAATATCTTATATGCCAGCATTGATTTTTATGGTTGCTTTTTTAGTAATTTTAAATTTACTTATTTATCAGACGACTGTCATTTCAAGTCAACAAGAAAAGTTAAAAAATGTTATTCAAGAACTAGCTTTTCTTAAAAAGCAAATAAAAGATTATATTAAAGATAAGGAAGATAAGAAATGACTTTGGTAAACTTCATATTGATATTAGGAAATACATTGATTTTAGTTACTGGTCAATTTTTATGGAAATACGGCATGGAAAATCAAACACTTAGCTTTTCTCTACTTTCCATTTTAAAGGTAATATTTTCCCCTTTTGTATTTTCTGGACTTGCAATGTATGGTATTGCAACAATATTATGGCTATATATATTATCGAAAGTTCCGCTCAGCGTTGCATATCCCTTTCAAAGTATCGCATATATACTTGCTGTTTTTGGTGCCCACTTTGTTTTTAATGAAACAATCACCTTCCAAAAAGTTTTAGGTTGTTTGTTAATTATGGCGGGAGTTTCGATAATAGGTTTGTCTCCCAACAGTAATACTTAAAATTAGGAGGAAATTCTCTTGAGTATAAATAATCAATTACTTCAATTAGTTAGGAAACATTATTCAATAATTATTATATTGCTTTTGGCCTTAGTTTTAAGATTGTTTGCTCTTTATGAATATGGATTGAATCTAACATTAAATAGCGATGATGTAGGGTATACAAAAAGTGCAAGAGTTCTTATACAGACAGGGATGCTAACATACCATCAAATTGGAGAACCCACTGTTCATATTATGCCTGGTCAATCTTTTTTATTAGCATTAGTATTTTTAATTTTTGGATTTGAAGAGGTAGGTTTATATGCAGCGAGGGTTGTAATATCTTTGTTCGGCATAACCAGTATTTTATTTGTATATCTAATTGGTAAATATGTTTTTAATAAATGTACAGGACTTATAGCCGCTTTTTTACTTGCGATATTCGTTCCTCAAATTTTGACAGATAACCTTTTGTTAACCGAATCACCTTTTATGGCAGGAATGTATGTTTTATTATATTGTTCTCTTAAACTGGCTAATGAACGCAAATGGTCTTACTTCTTTGGAGTTATCTTTTCTTATTTATTTTGTCTCATGTTTAGACCAACAATTGCACTGTATCCCTTAGTTTTATTAATATACCTATTATTAAAAAAATACCCTTTAAAAATGATGTTAAAACAATTTCTTATTGCTTTAGTTTTGCTTCTCATTGTATTAGGACCTTGGTGGATTAGAAATTATATTCATTACCATGAATTTATACCACTTAGTGGTGGAACAGGAAATCCTCTCTTACTGGGAACTTATCAAGGGTCGGGATATAGATATGGCGAACCCTATGATGACGTAATTAAAAAAATTAACAAAGAACACCCAAACATTTCTGCATATGAAAACATGAACTTACAAAAAGAAGCAGCCATTGATAGAATTAAATTATGGTGGAAAAGTGATCCAAAATCATTTCTTAGAAGTTATACAATTGATAAAACAATTAAACAATGGAATACATCATTTTATTGGAAAGAAATTTTTGGGGTTAAAATTGAGTTAATGCAGAAAATTCATAAACTAACGATGGTACTTGCAACAATATCTATGACTTTATCCATATTTTTATACAAAAGATCTCTATCAGAAAATGTTCTTCTATTTGGAATACTCGCTTATTTTACTGTTCTTAATAATATATTTTTTGCATTTGATCGGTATAACCAACCGTTAATGTCAATCTGGTTTTTATTTATTGGATCTATTATCTCCTATTTTTCACAAAAAACTAAAAGTATATTCAGGCTTAGAAGTTAAAATAAAATATAGATATTCTATTAGCAGTTTACTAGCTAGGTATATTATTTTTGTAGTAAATAATTTAGTTGAAGGAGGAACAAATATATGTATAAAAGGTTAGGAGCACTTTTCTGCAGTTTAATAATCCTTCTTAGCGTTTTGCCAATAAATATCGGAAAAGCTGTAACGACAGAATTTTATAGAGTAAGTATAACATCTGAAAAAGCCCCAGTATATTCATTAGATGATGAAAAAATTGTAGGATACTTATATGGAGGTTTTGAATTTTACTCAAATAAAATTGTGGACGATAAAATTATATTCAATATGAATAATAAACAGTTTTATATTAAATTAGAATCTGTAAATTATCAATTGGAAGAAAATGAAAATGTGTCAACGGTACCAGAAAATTTGGATTTACCTCAATACAAAGTACTAACTGATCAAACACCTGTTTTCTTAACAGAATCCTCTGGCAAACAAGTTGGTATTTTATCTAATGGTTTTATCATTCAACCCATTCAAGAAAATGATACACAAGTTATTTTTTCTATAGGAAATCAATTGGTACAGATTTCTAAAAATAATCTAGAGATTTTAGCAAATAATGTGGAGAGTCCACAAATAAACGAAAAAGAAAATTTAAACTCTGGTGAAAGTAGTGATATTCAAAAGGAAATAACCTCAGATGTTCAGATTAATTCTGAAAACAATCAACAAACCGCAATACAAAATTCTAACGAAAATTTACAAGTTGAAAATAACCCAATAATGGAAAAAAAATTATTAATGAATAGCAACTCACATAAATTTTTTAAAGTAAAATATGATAACACACCTGTTTATCAAAATAATAAAATAATTACATATTTAAAGAAAGATCAAGAATATCAAAGAGTGGCTGATTCGGGTAATTGGTACAAAGTAAAAATAGGATCAGGTTATGGATATGTTTGGAAAGAAGCTACTTTGCCAAGTACGGGGTCAACAATACAAAATCTTAATAAGTTGAAAATATCAAACAATTATATTATCACTTTAGATAATACAATTGTTTATGACACTTCTAGTGGAAAAAGGGTTCCTTTTGCTGAAATTTCTGCGAACACAAAATATCCGATAATAGGAGGGTATAATAAATATGCAAATTGGTATGAGGTAGACATACTCGGTAGAATTGGGTATATTATGAAGACCTCTGCTCGAGTAGATTTCTCTAATGATATGGAATATTTTAGAGTTAAATATGGGGGCACACCTATTTTTGTGAATCACGAAAATGGTTCTCAGGAAGTTGTACATTTGTATCAAGGTCAAGTTTTCAAAAGAGTCTCAGACTATGGAAATTGGCATATGGTAAAAGTGGCAGATGGATATGGATATGTTTGGGAGGCAGCAACTGAACCTGCGGACGACAGTTCCATTAAAAATAAAAATAATGGGTTAAAAATAAGTGAGAATAAATTTAAAGCTCTTGATGATTTAGTTGTTTACGATACATCTTCAGGAAAAAGAGTACCGTTTGCTACAATTAAGAAGGGTGCTATATATCCGATATTGGGTGACTATAAAAAATATGCCAATTGGTATCAAGTAGATATAGATGGAAGAATTGGCTTTGTTAATAAATCAAATACTGAACTTCAATTTAGTAATTCAACAAAATATTTTGAGGTCATTGCAGATAATTTGCCTGTATATGCACCGGGAACATCTAATGTGTTTGTTTATCTAAAAAAAGGTGAAAAATTTGAACGAGTTCAGGACTCTGGTAATTGGCATTTAGTCAAAGTAGGGGATAAATATGGTTATGTGTGGAAGCAATCCACAAAACCAACGACATCAACAAATATTACAAATTTGAATAATGGGCAAGTTTCAAACAGTAGAGCTTTTAAGGCGTTACAAGATGTTAAAGTTATAGATACCTCTACGAGCTCTCGGAAGACTTTTGCTGTCTTAAACAAAGGCGTAGTATATCCGGTTATACAAGAGTATGAAAATTGGTATAAAGTCGATGTTATGGGTAGAATAGGGTATGTAAATAAGAGTGGTACGCAAAGAACCTTTGCTAACTCAGACCGTTATTTTCAGGTAATAAGAGATAATGTTTATGCAGTAAGTTCAAATGGCACGGAAATTATTAAGCTCTCAAAAAATGAAATTTACCCACGAGTAAAAGATGATGGTAATTGGCACAAGGTAAAGATTAATAATGAGTATGCCTATGTTTGGAAAGATAGCACACAATCAATAATGAATCCAAATGTAAAAGATTTAAATAGTGTTTATAAAATTCCAAATAGAAAGTTTACTACAAATAATACTACACAAATCTTTGATAGCAACCGAAATGTAATTGGTGAACTAAAGGGCAATCAGGCGTACAATTTTATTGATATTGTTGGAAGATGGTTTAAGGTAGATGTTTTAGGTCGAATAGGTTATGTCTATATGCCAGCAACATCAAGCATTCTGTCGTACTATGACATGAGTTTAGATGAGATGTTGAATATACAAATGAGAGTTAGCCCGCAAACTCAAATTGTAAATCATGGATATGTACATGAAAATTATATTCATTTAATGAATAATGGAAATACAGGAATCGTAATCGCAAATGCATTGAATGTTCGAACAACACCATCCATCAATGGACAAAGCAATAGTTGCGGGCAACTGCAAAAAGGTGACACAATTGAAATCATTGGTAAAGTTGGGGAATGGTACAAAATTAAATATTCAAAATCCTGTGGAGGATGGAAAGATGCAGACAGAGAAGATGTATTGTATTTCTTAAATCCTGATAACTTTTTAAACTATAATGGATCCGAAATATTTCAGTTTTTAAAATTATCTCAATACACTGGGCTTACAGCTGATGAAATCAATAACAAAATTTTAAAAGGTAAAGGAATTTTAGAAGGTAAAGGACAGGCATTTGTTACTGCTGCACAAAAATACAATATAAATGAAATTTATTTAGTTGCTCATGCTTTACATGAGACTGGAAATGGAACATCCAGATTGGCAAATGGAGTACAAATTAATGGAAAAACAGTTTATAACATGTATGGAATAGGAGCAAAGGATTCCTGTCCAATAACGTGTGGTGCTGAATATGCTTTTCAAAAAGGTTGGACAGATCCTGAGAAAGCTATTATTGGTGGTGCTGCTTTTATTGGGGAAGGTTATATTCATAATGGCCAAGATACGTTATATAAAATGAGATGGAATCCAGACAATCCTGGAACTCATCAATATGCAACAGATATCCGTTGGGCTATATTGCAAGCAAATAGTTATATAGGAAAATATTATAGTTTACTTGACAAGTATATCTTGTATTTAGATATTCCAGTATTCAAATGAGTTTTAGATTAACCACCCTCCTTTTAAATAGAATAATACTTTACTTTTTATTGAAGTTTATTAGGATTTAGCGTTTGTGTTTGTAAATGTAATTGCTATAATTCTTTTAAAAAATGTCAGGTTAATATTATAAAATATTTGGATATGGTTGATATATTTATAAGCTTACAACAATTAAAATAATATTTTCATGGAAATCTCTTGACTTAAAATTGCGTAAAGAGTAATTTTAATCAAGAGATTTTTTCTTTTTATCAAAAAACAATCGATTTTATGGTCGAGACTAATGGAATTATAAGGACTACTAGAAGTAAACTTGAATTATTTTTGCGCAAGTTAAAAATGTCATACACATTGGATTTTATTTTGACGAATTTCGACTAACTTAAAATCTTTTGGAATAAACTTAGGGATAATTCTTATATAAATAGCTAAAGGAAGTGAAATAATGTCTAAATTTAAACTTGCTAGCATATTATTTTTTATTTCTACACTTTTTCTTAAATTTTCAAGTATGTTTCGCGATATCGTCATTGCCCATCAATTTGGGGCAGGCGATATTGTTGGAGCTTATAATGCAGCTATGACCATTCCTAATACATTTATTTTATTTATGCTATCTGGCATGAAGGATGCGTTTGTCCCTTCGTATTTGAAATATGATAAGCAAAATCAGGGGTTTTCACATTTAACGAATATCGTAAAAGGGACATTTTATATAGGATTATTGATTTCACTTGCAGGTGCGGCATTTTCGCCGTGGCTTATCCATTTATTGTTTCCCACATTTAGAGATGATATTGAACAATTGGCTATTTGGACATCCATTATGTATTTTTTTTCTATTTTTTTAGTTGGAATTAATGCAGTTTTTGAAGGATATTTTGATGCAAAGGGGAAATACTCGTTTTCAACTTTTTCGCAGACTGTCGTTGTTTTAAGCACCATTGGAAGTACGCTTTTTTTAAGCAAACTGATAGGCGGCTATTCGATTGCTTTAGGGTATTTAGTCGGTACAATTATTTCGTTTTTAATTAAGTTTTTTTACTTTGGTCCGCGAAAATTTATAAATTGGCGTCAAAAATTGAATATAAAAGAAGTGAACACTTTTTATCTTATCTTCATCCCAGTAGGAATAACAATAATGGTTGGACAAATAAATTTAAATATTAGCAACTTTTATGCAGGAATGTTTGGGGCGGATGCTATTTCATATTTAAATTATGCTTTTCGTTTAGTAAGTATTCCTCAAGCAATTTTTGGAGTAACTGTAGCTACGATTATTTATCCAATTATTGCAAAGGCTCGTACAAATAATGATATGAACTTATTTAAAACTGGAATGGAAAAAGGTTTGTCCATCATGTTCCTTTTTTTGGCTCCTACTGTTTCGGGAATGATGTTAATGATGGAAGAGATCATACAGATTGTTTATCAACGAGGGGCATTTGATGGTGCAGCAACGGTAGCAACATCAGAGGTTGCTTACTATTATGTGGGTTCGGTTCTTTTTTACAGCATTCAGGTTATTATTGCAAAGGGGTTTTATACCCTTGATAAAGGGAATTTAATAATGAGGATTGGAATTTTGTCTATTTTGCTAAATATAGTGTTTAATTTTGTTTTTTCAAGTTGGATAGGCTATAAAGGATTAGCATTATCAACTTCAGTCGTTGGCTTTATTTATACCTTTATTGCATTTTTTATTTTAAATAAACACATTGGTTGGCTTTCCGTTAGAAAAATTGGTAAGGAATACGTTAAAATCATTTTTTCCTGCATTGTCATGATAGTTGTTTTATGGATAATTAAACATCTTTTTGAACAATTTCATGTATTTTTATATGTAACGACTTTAACAATTATTGGAGCGGGCATTTATTTTATTATGCTATGGGCATTAAAAACAACATCCTTATATGATATCGTTGCAATGAGGTCAAGTAATAAAAAACAATAATCTATAAAATGAAAATCAAAAGAATACTTTTCTTTTTATCAATAAAACGATATAATGATAAGGGTTTAAAAATTTCATACAGTTAGGAAATAGCTAATGTACTTTATTATTTCCCTTGTGAGGTGTAACTTGATGTCTCCTTACATGACAACATTCTTAATAACATTTATAGTTAGTACGATTTCGGTACCGTTTGTAATTAAATTTGCACGTAATATTGGAGCTGTAGATATACCTGATAATAGAAAAGTCCATAAGAAAGCTGTCCCAAGAATTGGCGGGATTTCAATTTATATTGCTTTTTTAACAGGTTTTATCTATATTTCGACTTTAATAGATTTGAACATTAGTATTATCGTTGCCGCAACAATAATCATGATAACTGGGTTTATTGATGATAAATTACAAATAAAACCTTGGCAAAAATTGGTTGGCCAAACATTGGCAGCAGTAATTGTTTTAGCAGACGGCCTTTCTATAAAATATCTAACTGTTCCTTTTTTAGATCAGAGTATACCAGTTAATATATGGGTAGCTCTAATTGTATCATTTATTTGGATGATTGGTGTTACAAATGCGGTTAACCTGATTGATGGTTTAGATGGTTTGGCTTCAGGTGTTTCAATTATTGCAGCTAGTGCCATTTTCGTTATGGCATTAATTATGAATGAAACAAATGTTGCTTTCTTATCAATTGCTCTAATCGGGTCAACCTTAGGATTCTTAATATTTAATTTTCATCCAGCCAAAATTTTTATGGGAGACACAGGGTCATTATTACTCGGTTTTTTATTATCGGTTCTTTCTATTATTGGGTTTAAGCAAGTGACGTTTGTTACTTTCATTATTCCGATGGTAATACTTGCTGTTCCTTTAACAGATACAACGATAGCCATTATTCGTCGGAAACTTCAAAATAAAAAAATTATGGATGCCGATAAAAATCACTTGCATCATCGACTGTTAGATGCAGGCTTTACTCATCGAAAAGCTGTTCTTTTTATATACTCTATATCGCTTTTTTTCGGTGTTTCAGCTATTCTTTTATATAAGGCAAATTTATTTGCTTCCATTATTATTTTTATTTTAATATTACTTATTATTGAATTATTAATTGAAGGTTTTGAATTAATAAGTAAAAATTATAAACCGTTACTAAGTTTATATAAAAAGTTAAATAGTAAGAAAATAGGTATTGAAAATGACAAAAACGCTTGATGAGAATTAAGCGTTTTTGTTTTATAACTCTATTTAAGTTTGTGAGGTTTGTTTTATGAGAATACATTTAATTGCCAATATGTATCCTAGTAAAATTGCTCCCAATTACGGTGTGTTTGTAAAAAATACTGAGGAAATTTTGGTGGAAGCAGGTTTTAATGTTGACAAAACAGTTTTATTAAAAGAAAAAAATAGACTATTAAAGCTAGTTAAGTATTTTTTTTATTTTTCAAAAATTATTTTGAAAGGCTTAACAAAAAAGTATGATATTACATATGTGCATTATGCTTCACATAATGCACTTCCAATTTTATTTCTAAAGCTATTAAAAAAAGACCTTGTTATTTTCACAAATGTTCATGGCAGTGACGTAGTACCTGAAGTGCCGTCTCAAAAAAAATATCAACCTTATGTGGAAAAGCTGTTAAATATAACTGATATAGTGATAACACCAAGTAAGTACTATCAAGATTTAGTGAGAAGCAAATATAACTTGCGGAACCGGATTGAAGTGTTTCCCTCCGGAGGGGTGAACAGTAAAACTTTTTATAGGCGAGAGGATAAACAAACAGCACTAAAAGAACTTATGCTGGATATAGACACTCATTATATTGGATATGTTAGTAGATTAGATGTGGGAAAAGGATGGGATATTTTATTAACATCGTTAAAGAAATTGAGAGATGAAAATTTTTTGTTAAACAATAAAATTAAGGTCATTATGGTGGGGGATGGGAAGGACAAAGAAAGGTTTGTAAAGATGGTATCTGATTATGAATTAAATGATGTCATTATCCATTACCCTTTACTGCCTCAAGAGAAACTAAATGCAATATATAATGCGATAGATGTTTTCTGTTTTCCGACTACAAGAAAAGGAGAAAGCTTGGGGCTTGTCGGTTTGGAAGCAATGGCTTGCGGAGCTCCTGTCATTGGTAGTGCCATTGGAGGATTGTTGGATTATATTATAGACGGTGAAAACGGCCTGCTGTTTCAAGCTGGTTCGTCTGAAGATCTATATAAAAAGATTAAATTTTTTTATTCAATGCCAGAAAATGAAAGAAGAGCGATGAGTTGTAAAGCCATATTTAAAGCGAATGAATATAAGGTAGAAAATATTAAACATAAATTAATTAATATTTTTCTTTCTTTTAGAGGAGGCACCTTATATGAAGAAGGTTAAGAAAGCTGTAATCCCAGCAGCAGGTTTTGGTACGCGTTTTTTACCAGCTACAAAAGCCCAGCCAAAAGAAATGCTGCCAATTGTAGATAAACCGACTATTCAATATATAATTGAGGAAGCGATTGAGTCTGGAATTGAAGACATCATTATTGTTACAGGAAGAAATAAAAGGGCAATTGAAGACCACTTTGACTATTCAATTGAACTTGAAATGGAGCTGAAAGAAAAAGGAAAATTTGAACTATTAGAACAAGTGCAGAAGATTTCCAATATGGTTAACATTCATTATATTAGACAAAAGAAACCGTTAGGATTAGGTCATGCAGTAAATTGCGCAAGAAGTTTTATTGTAAATGAACCTTTTGCAGTCCTTCTAGGGGATGACATTGTTAAGAATGGAGTCCCTGGTTTGAAGCAGCTTTTAGATGTATATAATGAATTCCAATGTTCAGTCATTGGTACAAAAAAAGTGCCTGAGGAAGATTTGCACAAATACGGAGTAATTAAACCTAAAGATGTATATATAAGCGAAACCTTAGTGGAAGTGGAAGATATGGTAGAAAAACCAAGGGAAAATGCACCTTCTAATATTGCTGTAATGGGGAGATATGTATTTGAACCTGAGATTTTTGATTATCTTGAAAATTTAGATATTGGCTACGGAGGGGAAATTCAACTTACAGACGCGATAAAGAAATTGGCTCAGGAGAAAAAAGTTTTGGCATATGCATTTGAGGGAAAAAGATATGATGTTGGCGATAAATTTGGTTTTATAAAAGCCACAATAGATTTTGCACTTGAAAGAGAAGATTTAAGTGAACAGCTAAAACAATATTTAAGAATGCTTTACAACGAAGGAAAGTTGAACTAACGCGAAAGGAGCTGTCCCAAAGTCAGGAGAACTGACTTATGAGGCAGCTCTTTTTTTATAGTAATTATTTAATGAAATGGTCGACATGTTCTTTGAATGGCAAGTATTACTTTTGGAAAAAATAAAAACAAACTAATATTAGAGGTATTCACAATGGTATTGCTAATGAAGTTAATCTTAATATTTTTAATTTCAGTAATTTTGACTCCCTTTGTCATAAAATTTGCTTTTGCTATTGGGGCTGTGGACATTCCTAAATCAAGAAAAGTACATTCAAAAATTATGCCTCGATTGGGTGGATTGTCGATCGCTATTTCGGTTTATATCGGGATTTTTCTATTTACACCTGAAAGTGTTTATCTAAAGGGATTTTTAATTGGCTCTTTTTTTATAATGATTACAGGTGTTTTTGATGATCTTTTTGAATTAAATTGGAAGTGGAAGCTTTCAGGTCAAGTGGTGGCTGCATTATGTGTGGTCTTGAGCGGACTGCATTTAAAATTTATTCACATACCTTTTATTGGACAAGTAAATATAGGTTGGTGGGGGATTCCAATTTCTTTTTTGTGGATTTTAATTGTTACGAACTCAATAAATCTGATAGACGGATTGGACGGTTTAGCTGCGGGAGTTTCAATAATTGTATTATCAACAATTGTTTATTTAAGCATGCCCGGATTATCTTTTGTTGTTCAAATTGCTTTAATAACCATTTTTGCTACTTTAGGTTTTCTTGTTTTTAATTTTTATCCAGCGAAAATATTCATGGGAGATACTGGAGCTCTTTTTCTTGGTTTTGTGATTTCTTTATTGTCATTATTGGAATTTAAAAACGTCACTGTTTTTTCATTGCTAATTCCCGCCTTAATCCTTGGGGTGCCGTTATCTGACACTTTTTTCGCCATTGTGAGAAGAATAATGAACAAAAAATCAATTTCTATGGCAGATAAATCCCATTTGCATCATAGTATTTTAAAGTTTGGTTTCTCGCATCTTCAGACTGTTCTAATAATTTACTTGATCAGTTTCCTGTTTAGTCTGGCAGCAATAGTTTTTTCTAGAAGTGCCATGTGGCTGTCAATTTTTATTATTTTTCTTATGTTGTTTTTTATTGAAATTCTCGGAGAAATACTTGAACTACATGGAAGAAATTTTAAACCGCTAACAAATTTAATGAAAAAGATCACATATGCATTTAAACAGAAATAAACAGACTATATAGCTCATTAAAATGAGGATTATTGTGTAAAGCCTATTAGAGCCATGTAGTTTTCAAATTTTAAATGTTTTTCATTCGGTCATAAAGAAAACCCATGGCTCGTTTTTAGAAACTAACGCAATTTACTGCTGTTAATGGAAAAATCTCTTTTATATTCCAAATGATTTCTCAACTCCGTTGAAACTTCTTCCAAAGAATCCTCTTCCAGTTGGTAATAGTAAGTCCCATTGATTGGATTGTCATACCCGTCAATCGTTAAGGATTCAATGCTGCTGATGGAACCGGCGTATTTTTGCAACGCCAAGATATTGCCAATGCTGAAATTGGTTGTTAAGTTTTTCCCTAAAGAATCGATGATGTCGTCATATTTCGTTATGGCTGATAAAGAGGAGCTCTTTTCAATGATTGCTTTTATTACCTCTTGCTGCCGCTTGCCTCTTCCGATATCGCCTAATGGATCTTTTTTGCGCATTCGGACATATGCTAAAGCTTCTTCGCCATTTAACGTTTGTACACCTTTCTTAATATGAATGGCGTTCTTTCGCCCTTTGCTATCTTGCTCAGTAAATTCTCTGTCGCTGTTCACTTCAACTCCGCCAAGAGCATCTACAATATCAATAAAAGCGTTAAAATTTAATTCAACATAATAATCGACGGGAATATCAAGCAAATTTTCCACAGTCTCAACAGTTAAGTCTTTTCCGCCGAAGGCATGTGCATGTGTGATTTTGTCTCGGTTGTGACCGGGAATTTTCACTCTTGAATCTCTAGGGATGCTGACCATTTTGATTGATTTTTCATCTTTATTAAATGATGCCAGGATCAAGGCGTCAGAGCGGCTTTTCTTTTCCCCGGGACGCGCATCGACTCCGATGAACAATACCGAAAAATTATCTTTTTTCGGATCAACTGGTTGTTCTCTTAATTCAGATTTTCTTCCTCTCTCTAGATCTTCCTGTGCTAGAAAAGAAACATTAGCTAATTTGATCGATAGATAAACGGCGTAACCGCCAGCAATTAAAAACAGGATTAAAAATAAACAGCCAAAGGCTCTTAATTTTTTTTTCTTTTTCTTTTTTCTCGTTCTTCTATTCATGTCTAACTCCTTATTTTTTAAATTTAGTTTTGAACCTTCTCCTCCAAATATACTAAGTCGCCTTCTTTGATCACACATTTCCCATTGGTGAGATCGGTCATCCAGTCTTTGAAGCTTTGAACCTGGCCTTCCTCTACATATGTTTCAACTTCCACATGATCGGTATAGTAGATGTCTTTCAGCTTATAGACAGACGAGCGCAATTCGTTTTCGATTTTGCCGAGAAGGCTGTAATCAAACGTAGTGCGAATAATTTTCATTAGCTTGCGTTCGATGATGCCAACGTGGTCAATGGCTTCTGAAACAGCTTTTCCGTATGCACGGATCAGCCCGCCGGCGCCGAGTTTAATCCCGCCGAAGTAACGGGTGACAACAACGACAGTGTCTTTTAGTTGTTTCTTTTTCAACACTTCAAGCATCGGCACTCCTGCTGTTCCGCTTGGCTCTCCGTCGTCGTTCGCTTTTTGAATTTGGTCATGCTCTCCAATTAAATATGCGGAGCAGTTATGTGTGGCATCCCAATGTTTTTTTTTGATTGTATCAATAAACTCTTGAGCTTCTTTCTCAGTTTTGGCACGATTAATATAGCAGATAAATCGTGATTTTTGAATCACGATTTCATGCTCTCCAAAACCAGCTACGGTATAATAGGAGGAAAGCAATTGTGTATCACCTCCGCAGAAGAAACAAAACGGCATAACTTTTTTTGACAAAAATCGACTTTTTTTATAAAAAAACACTCACATTAGAATATTATAAAACGACAAAATTTTTACTTCAATTATGAACTGATAAAGTTTTTGTAACAACTTTTTTAAAATGGAGGAAAAGGCTGTGAACTCCAAAAAATTAGATTCTGCTATAATAGACGATATTTTAAATAAAATGATCGAAACCGTCCAATCGAGCAAAGATCAAATTTTCGAAATCGGTGAAAAATCCCGCACAGAGTATGAGAAAATAGTAGAAGAATTGGAAGAAGTGAAAGAGCAAGTAAGTGAGGTGATAAAGCAAACCGATAAGCTGACGATTCAATCGAAAATCGCACGGCAGCGCCTCGTGGAAGTCAGCCGCAACTTCTACAAGTTTTCAGAACAAGATATTTTGAATGCCTATGAAAAAGCGCAAAATATTCAAATTGAACTGGCCATGCTCCAAGAAAAAGAAAAACAATTAAGAAAACGGCGGGATGAATTGGACCGCCGGCTTTTATCATTAAAAGAAATGATTGAACGAGCAGAGGTCATAGTAGGTCAAATTACTGTTGTGCTGCAATATTTAAACCAAGATTTGCGGCAGGTTGGCGATTTGCTGGAAGATGCAAAGAAAAAACAAGCCTTTGGCTTAAGAATTATAGAAGCGCAGGAAGAAGAGCGAAAACGGGTGTCACGTGAAATACATGACGGACCAGCCCAAATGCTTGCAAATGTTCTGATGCGCTCTGATCTGATTGAACGGGTTTTTCGGGAAAAAGGGACTGCAGAAGGGTTTCAAGAAGTTCAAAATTTAAAAAAAATGGTGAGAAATGCGTTATCTGAGGTTCGCCGCATTATCTATGACTTAAGACCTATGGCATTGGATGATTTAGGACTCGTTCCAACACTTAGAAAGTACCTTTCGACTATTCAAGAATATGAAAAAGATATAAAAATCAATTTTCAAAACATCAGTGATGTGGAAGAAAAACGGCTCCCGCCGAAATTTGAAGTGGCCCTGTTCCGGCTTGTTCAAGAATCTGTAACGAACGCTTTGAAGCATGCGGAAGCAAAGCAAATTGACGTTAAATTTGAAGTCCGTCCAAACCAAGTAAATGTTGCAATAAAAGACGACGGCAAAGGCTTTGATATAAAGAAAGTGTTTAAAGAAAAAAAGGAGTCATTCGGTTTAATGGGAATGAAAGAACGAGTGGAGCTGTTGAATGGGAAAATGGCAGTCCATTCTGCACCCGGAAAAGGAACGTTCATTATTATTCAATTGCCTACTAATCTATGAAATAGAGAAATGGTCTGATTGACTTCATGCATACATCACTGAAAAAATAATAATGGGGAGGATTGTAAATGAATAATCAAGTTAAAATTGTCATAATAGATGACCATGCTCTGTTTCGGGAAGGTATAAAACGTATTCTTGATTTTGAGCCTAATTTTGAAGTGGTTGCGGAAGCTTATGACGGCAGTGAAGCTTTAACAGTTGTTGAAAGCTATATGCCGGATGTTGTCATTATGGATATTAATATGCCTGGTGTAAATGGCGTTGAAGCTACTAAGCAGCTGGTTAATTCATATCCGGATACGAAGGTTATTATATTATCGATCCACGATGATGAAAATTATGTGATACATGCTTTGAAGACCGGAGCGAGAGGATATTTATTGAAGGAAATGGATGCTGACACTTTAGTAGAAGCAGTTAAAATCGTGGCAGAGGGAGGAAGCTATTTACATCCAAAAGTAACTCACAATCTAGTCAATGAGTTCCGCCGTCTGTCATCAGCCAATAATGGACAAATTCCAGCTACAGTCCGGCGCCCTCTTCATATTTTAACCCGACGTGAGTGTGAAGTTTTGCAAATGCTTGCTGATGGAAAAAGCAATAGAAGAATCGGTGAAACGCTGTTCATTAGCGAAAAAACGGTGAAAAACCATGTCAGCAACATTTTGCAAAAATTAAATTGCAACGATCGAACACAAGCAGTAGTTCTTGCCATTAAAAACGGCTGGGTGGAAGTTAAGTAAAGTTACATATTTTCCATGGCGATTAATTTTGAACGATTTGAATCGTCAAACCGTGAAAGTGAGATTGATTTCTAAATACCAATTTTGCTCGGTGTATCTATATTGTTTTTTCCGACTTGGCTGATTGTCCAGCGATGATAAATGAATTCAATTGCATGTCTTCATTACGGCTGGAAACATAATATCATTTGGCAACTTGTCAATCTATTCGGATCCTGACCAGAGAAATGTTTTGATCAGAAGCTACGAGAATGAATCATAGGAAGCATTACATTCAACGTTCCGGTTTTGCAGAATCAACTTAGGTGAAAATGTATCAACAGGAAGCATAACGGCCTCTTCAAATAACTACAGGCGCTGGGAAGAGGCCGGTTTGCTCAGAAACAAGAAAAAATGCAGCAAAATTGGTAACCGCAATTGGAATCTACATAAAAGCTCCGTTTAAGCTGCTCAAAAATCCTTTAAAAAGGTGTAGACCTCATAAGAATAACCTCAACGAAAATCGTAATGAGCCGATCGACAAAACGAAATCCGCATAAATGGCAGTATAAAGACTTTGAAACAGCTAAAAAATATTTTTCATCCTCTTGCAGTTTCATGGAAATCCGGCAAAGTTAATGATAAAAGCTTGCATTTTTTATAAAATAGTCTTATAAAGGAGAGAATGAAATTATTAAAAGGAAAGGAAAAACATGATGCAAATTGCGATTGTAACAGATAGTACTGCTTACATTCCTGAAGAAGTTCGAAAGAGGCATGGCATACATATGATTCCTCTTAGCGTTATTTTTGGAGACGAGTCTTATCGTGAAGAGATAGATATGACAGCAGAGAGTTTTTGGGAAGAAATAAAGCGCCAGAAAGAGCTGCCTACAACTTCTCAGCCGCCAGTTGGTGAATTTGTCGAGTTGTTTGAAAGCTTATCGAAAGAATATGATGCAGTCATCAGCATTCATCTTTCAAGCGGTATCAGCGGCACTTACAATGGTGCTGTTACAGCAGGTCAAATGGTAGACAGCATTAAGGTATATCCTTACGATTCGGAAATAAGCTGTATGGCTCAGGGATTCTATGCAATTGAAGCAGCGAAAATGGCAAAGGAAGGGAAAAAACCGGAAGAGATCATCGCTCGCCTTGATGAAATTAAAAAATCAATGGATGCTTATTTTATGGTGGACGATCTTTCTCATCTTCAGCGCGGCGGACGATTAACCGGTGCTCAAGCTTTAATAGGGAACCTGCTGCAACTGAAGCCTCTTCTTCATTTTGTTGATAAAGTGATCGTGCCGTATGAAAAAATTCGTACGCGCAAAAAAGCAATCCAACGTATCTATCAATTATTTGACGAAGCTGCAAGCAAACATCCGGTGCGGGCGGCTGTCATTCATGCCAACAGACCGGAGGATGCCAAAAAAATGAAAGAGGAGCTCGAAAGTAAATATCCAAATTCTGAATTTATTATCAGCTATTTTGGCGCTGTCATTGGAACTCATCTAGGAGAGGGAGCTATGGGTCTCTGCTGGTATAAAAAGTAATTGCAAGAAAACGTTAAACCCATTGTGAAAAATGGCTGTATCCATCCTCTTAAAAGAACTTCCCCTTCAAAACGAGAAAAGGTGCTATCTACCAAAAAAATGGAACGGTGCTGACCATCTGAAGGTGCAAAAAGCACCTTTTATTTTTTACAGAAATGAAGGATATAAATGATTCATCTAGCATCTTTCTTTCGGACGAAAAGCAATAAGAGCAATTGATTAAATATATTGATTTTTCAGAAAATATAAGGTAAAAAATAATAGTAAGAAACAATATGGTATGTACAAGCGGAGGTTTTATATGCATGATCATGATCTCCAAAAACATCTTCTCGGAAGACATCTCCTTTCAAATGAGCTCCCGTTTTCAATGGATGCCGTTCAAAATGCCCCCTTCGTTGAAATAGAACAAGGTGTTGTGAAAAAATCCGGTATTTTTTATTGCAATCGATGTGGAAATGATCAACCCTTTTTATTTGCAGGCTTTGACTGTGCAAGGTGCAAAAAGTTTTGTCATTATTGCCGGAACTGTATCATGATGGGGCGAGTAAGTGAATGCTCAAAGCTTGTTAGTTTTCCAAGACGAGAGAAGGAGGAAAAACATTCGATCCAATCGGATCAAACAAACTTTTTGCAATGGGATGGCGAGCTGTCCCCGGCGCAAAAAAGAGCATCTGACCGGGTCACGGAGTCCGTTTTGCAGCGTACAGACTGTCTCATTTGGGCAGTTTGCGGAGCAGGAAAAACAGAGGTGCTGTTTGCCGGCATAAACACAGCTTTGCAGAAAGGGCTATTTGTTTGCATTGCTGCACCGCGTACGGATGTTGTTTTGGAGCTTGGACCGCGTTTGAAAAACGTTTTTCCGAGCATCGATGTGGCAGTGCTTTACGGAGGAAGCGAAGATCGTTTGAAGCTGAGCCCAATTACCATTTCAACGACTCATCAGCTTCTTCGGTATAAAGAAGCCTTTGACGTGGTGATTCTTGACGAAGTGGATGCTTTTCCATATTCTGTAGATTCTGCTTTGCAATTTGCGGTTGAAAAAGCACGCAAACGAAACAGCTCCCTTATTTATTTAACTGCGACTCCCTCCTCATCAATTAAGCGGCTTTTTAAGCCTTCCGAAATTGTGAAAATCCCTGCTCGATACCATGGTTATCCCCTACCTGTTCCTGAATTCAAATGGTGCGGCAATTGGAAAAAAAGATTGGAGAAAGGAAAGCTGCCGAAAAATATCATCACATGGGCAGCCGAACAAATGCAAAAGGAAAGACAAGCTTTTCTATTTGTACCGGAAATCAAAGTGCTTCATGATGTCGTTCCGTTACTAAAAAAATTGAATTCAGCGGTTGAAGGAGTACATGCCGAAGATCCCCAAAGGAAAGAAAAGGTTCGGGCATTTCGAAATGGCCGGATTCCGATCATTGTCACAACTACCATTTTGGAAAGGGGTGTAACAGTTCCTGGAACTGATGCAGCTGTTTTAGGAGCAGAAGAAACCATTTTTACAGAAAGTGCCCTTGTTCAAATATCCGGCCGTGTTGGACGGAGCATAAACAATCCAACAGGCTCCATTATCTTTTTCCATTATGGCAAAACAAATGAAATGATTGCAGCGAAACACCATATTCTTGCTATGAATCGGGAAGCGGCAAAGGAAGATTTGTTAAAGTGTTAGTATTTAGAAAATAAAGGAAACGATACAGAATGTGTAAAGTTGGAAAGATCTTTTCAATTTTGGATGAAAAAAGAAATTCCTTTTTCCAGTATGATCCAATATAATACAGATTAGAGATCATATATTTGGGGTGAGGACATGATAGTAAACGCTCTGGAAAAAATTATGGAAGAATTGCTAGATGAATATATTGACCAATTTCATATGGAATGCACGTGCCCAACTTGCCGCAATGATGTTTTAGCTCTAGTGTTAAATAGAGTTCAGCCCCGTTATGTAACGAGTGAAGATAAAATTACATATGTAAGAGCGGAATTTTTTGATCGGCAGCAAATGACATCTCTTCTTGTCAGCCTGGCAGAATGCGCAAGAATTGTTTCAGAAAACCCACGATGTGATAATAGGAAGGCTTGATGCGAAATATGGGAAGATGTCTTTATTGTTTTAAAAGTATAGATGTCCACTTGACTTGGAGACGGCTTTTTTTCCTCGAAAAAGACCCTGTTTTATGCGAAGAATGCTCCAGCAAGCTAAACGTTATATCAGGCCCCATTTGTCCAATGTGCGGGAGGCAAAACGAAAAAGCCGAGTATTGCACTGATTGCGCGGCTTGGGAAAAACATCCTGACTATCATGGAGTGATAAAGAAAAACCGCTCTGTTTTTCAATATAATGAATTTATGAAAGAAGTGCTTGCTAGGTTTAAATTCCGCGGGGATGCGATATTGGCGCAGATGTTTTCCGAACCTTTTGTGAAAGCATTTCACCATCACTTCGACAAATCGATGATTCTCGTTCCCATCCCATTAGGTGAAGAAAGGCTTTTGGAACGCGGGTTTAATCAAGCAAAATTATTGGCCCAGCTCCTTCAGCTTCCGATTATTGAGCCTTTGCGCAAAACAGATGCAGCAAAACAATCAAAAAAATCACGGATCGACCGAATGAAGACGAAAAATATGTTTACTGTAACAGATCCAAAACAAGTACATGGTCAACATATTGTTATCATCGATGACATTTACACAACAGGCGCAACGGTACGCCAAGCTGCAAAGCAGCTGATGAACGCTGGTGCGAAAAGTGTCGAATCATTTACGCTTGTCCGCAGCTAAATGACAAATCCGTTTTTCCGATATAAAATAATAATAATAGGAAGATTTTTGAAAGGTGGATTTTTATGGGGGAATTAGCAAACTGCCCAAAATGTGGTTCCTTGTTTGTCAAAACGCGGCTTCGTTCAATATGTGATGCTTGCTACCAAGAGGAAGAAAAGGCATTTGAAACGGTATATAACTTTTTGAGAAAAAAGGAAAACCGCAGATCGACCATTACTGAAGTTGTGGAAAAAACAGGAGTGGAAGAGGACTTAATACTGAAGTTTATTCATCAAGGACGCATTCAACTGGCGAACTTCCCGAACCTTGGTTATCCTTGTTCACGGTGCGGCACACTTATTCGCGAGGGAAAACTTTGTGTTTCTTGCAAAAAGGAAATACAGTCTCAAATTGAGCAAATGGAAAAAGAAGAGCAGTTTCAGGAGGAGAAAGAGAAGATGCAAACATACTACGCTATCCAACCGAAAAATAATGAAAAACGTTAACAAATCCCTCTATCGATCCGATAATGAATATAGAGATAGATTTCCAGCTGAAACAATCGTTCCATTAGAGCAGGAAAGGAGGCGGTGTCCATGAAGATTCACAGCTATCGGTCATCAAACGTTAATCCTTATCAAAAGCAAATGGATGCCAGCAAGCAGATGAAAGTGGAAGTCCAAAAAGATAGAGTGGAAATATCCAAGCAGGCAAAACAGCTTCAGCAGACGAGCGGTTTTGATCTTCAGCGCCAAGAAAAAGTGCAGGCGATAAAAAAAGAAATTGAAAGCGGGACTTACAAAATCGCCCCAGACCTGATCGCGAAAAGCATGATCCAATTTTATAAGAAAAAAAATGAAGAATAAATTGCGCCAATCCGTTTCGGTTTTTGATTTGGTTGCGTACGAAGCAGCCTGTTTTGATTTTTGATTTGGAACAGAATGAAAATGTGCTGGGCAACTATATTGTACATTTCTGCATTTTTAGCATCTTCATCTTTACAACAAAAAATTATTTTTCATGTCCGGCTTTGGATCATCTTGTCAATGTTTTGAACGAAGTACCGGTAAATATGATTGTATTGAATTTTGCGGGGAGGACGTTTTCGTGTCTCTTGCCAATTTAATTAACGTTTTAGAAAAGCAGTTAATCATTCATGAACAATTGTATAACTTGGCAGTAAAAAAAACGGATTTGCTGAAAAAAGATGATGTTAATCAATTAATGCAGCTTTTAAAGGAAGAGCAGAAATATGTAATGCAGCTTGAAAATGCTGAAAAGGAACGGATCAAAGCAGCGGCTTGCTTTTTAGAAAGAGAAGACGATTTAACGATTTCCGCCTGTATTGAAAAAGCGGAAAATGAGGATAAAGAACGGTTGATAAATCTAAAAGAAAAATTGACAAACGTATTGGCTAATTTGAAAAACGCGAATTTTGTCAATCAACAACTGGCATTGCAAGCATTGCAGGTTGTGAATTTAACGCTTGATCTTTTCATGCCGGAGGAAGCATCGCCGAATTACACGAATCCGAATCAAGAATCGAAGCAATCGAAACGGCGTTCATGGTTTGATTCAAAAATTTAACGGGGGAATTCGCAATGGTATCAACATTTTTTGGACTGGAAGCGGCTAGAAGCGGATTGTATGCCGCACAAAGCGCTTTATATACAATTGGACATAATGTAGCAAATGCCGAGACACCTGGATATTCGCGGCAGAGGGTAAACCTTGTGCAAAAGCAAGCGTATCCGACACCAGGCCGTTTTCGAGCTGATATCCCTGGGCAGTTTGGAACAGGGGTGGATACACAAACAGTGCAGCGGATCCGCGACCGCTATCTTGATGTACAATATCGCGGCGAAAATTCTAAGCTTGGCTACTGGAGCTCTAGATTCAACGCATTATCGAGAATGGAAGATGTGATGAACGAGCTGAACGAGACAGGCTTGAACGAAACGATGGATAGCTTTTGGCAATCGCTGCAAGATTTGGCGGCCAATCCTTCCAACTTGGGCGCCCGCTCTGTTGTCCTTGAGCGCGGAAGAGCTGTTACAGAAACGTTCAATTATTTGGCGGAATCATTAAAGCATAATCAGAAAGATTTACGCAATGAACTCGATGTCGCAACAACGAAAATTAACTCTTTGCTTGAGCAAATCAACCAAATTAACAAACAAATCGGCGAAGTAGAACCGAATGGTTATTTGCCAAACGATTTGTATGATGAGCGCGATCGATTATTGGATGAGCTTTCTTCTTATATTGATATTAAAGTGACGCCGGTTGAAAGCGGAGGCAACGCTTTGAAAGTAGCCGAAGGAAAAGTAACTGTCGAGCTTGCTGGCTTCGAACCGCCAATCACCCTTGTCGACGGAAATAGATACAAAGTAAGACAATTTAGCCTCAATGAATCCAAGACGAACGGTCTTATCGAATCTATTTCTGTTGGTGGAAGAACGATAGGGGCAGACGATTTTGTTGAAAATTTAAACATCAATGGAAGTTTAAAAGGCTTAATCGAGGCGCACGGCTATACGAACATAGGCAGCACGATTGAACGCGGCATCTATCCTAGCATGATGTCAGATTTAGATCAAATGGCATATGATTTTGCGAACGCATTTAACACTGTCCACAGAAACGGATGGAACCTTGAGGACATAAACAACGGCGTTCAAACACAGCGCGATTTCTTTGATCTCGGAGGTTTAAGCTCTCCTAAAGGCGCTGCGGCTGCCATTAAAGTATCGGATGATATGAATCGCGATCGAATTGCAGCTTCTGCTACAGGAGAAATCGGCGACGGCCAAAATGCGCTGAAGCTTGCTGAAGTAAAAAATACTTCGTTTCAAAGTTATTTTGAAGCTGTTATCGGCGAAATGGCTGTTATGACGCAAGAAGCGGAGCGGATGAAGGAAAATTCAGAAACCTTAGTTTCATCTGTTGAACAACGCCGCAAATCCGTCAGCTCCGTTTCATTAGACGAAGAAATGACAAACATGATCCAATTCCAGCATATGTACAACGCCGCAGCAAGAATGATCACTTTGCAGGATGAAATTTTAGACCGAATTATAAACGGCATGGGACTGGTCGGGAGATAAAGTAAAATTGACTGTTGAATAACCATAGTAGAAAATGAAAGCAAAAATTGTCGGGTTCAGAATGTATGAAATGAAATAAGGCGATGAAGTGCAAATCATATAAGGAATGTACTATTTGCACGTTATGAATTCATACAAAAAATTTATTTAATGAAAGAGAGGTGCAGCATATGCGTGTCACTCAATCGATGCTTGCGCAAAACTCGCTCCGCCATTTAAGTAAAAGCTATGAACTGCTGGGAAAATATCAAGATCAGATGTTGACAAGAAAAAAAATCACCCGCCCGTCCCAAGATCCCGTTGTAGCAATGAAAGGATTGTACTATCGGACAAACTTAAAGGAAGTTGAACAATATAAACGAAATTTATCAGAGGCTTACCTTTGGATCGAAAATTCTGAAGCGGGACTAGAACAGGCCAACCAAGGGCTGCAACGAATACGCGAGCTTTTGATTCGGGCAAAAAACGGTACAAATTCAGAAGACGAACGTGATGCGGTTGCCCGCGAAGTGAAACAAATTAAAGACGACCTTGTTGCTGTCGCCAACACACAAGTGGCCGGCCGCTATATTTTTAATGGAACGAAAACAGACTCAGCGCCTGTCAGCGGTGACCCGCCTGTCGTTAATAACAACAATGAACCGTTTAAAATCGAGCTTTCAAAAAACATTCAAATCCAAGTGAATATAACGCCTGACAATGTCTTTAACCAAGCATTGTTTGATACAATTCAAGACATTCAAAATGCTTTGGAAAACAACGACACAACGAACTTGGACACCCTGCTCGGCCAGCTTGATGACCATATTGATGCTCTCAGTGCAGAACGGGCTGAGCTTGGCGCCCGTTACAACCGGATCGAGCAGATGGAAAACCGCATCGGTCAACAGGAAGTAATCTCTACAAAAATTTTGTCAGACAATGAAGATGCCGACATTGAACGAGTCATCATCGACTTGAAAGAGCAAGAAAGCGCGCACAGAGCAGCGCTTGCTGTCAGCGCCCGCATCATTCAGCCAAACTTAGTTGATTTTTTGCGATAATGTGAGAGAGAAAGGACCTGCATAAAGGTCCTTTTTGTTCATCGTTATGACTTTGTTTTTGCCCCATGTTTTCCTGCTTCTAAAGGGTTCACAGTTTTTATCGAAGAAATTTCAATTCCCGGCTAATTAGATTTTGCATTGTTCTTAGTATATAGTTTGTTCCTATCATTGAGGAATTTTAATTGTATCGTAATAGTTGAAACCCAATAAAAATTGTTTGTTGGTTTGCACCAACGGAGTTAAGATGAGAATTTCTTTTCTGTTTAAAACTTATGTTGTCAGTCGAGGTGAGAGGAATGCTCCTGCCGCAAATTAGAATGGAAAGCCAAATGGCGAAAATTGCGATCAACACTACTCCTGGAAAGCAGTCGATCAAACAGCCGAAAGCGGATGTCGACTTGCAGCCGGCGAAAGTAGCGGTGGAAATCAACCGCACGCCTGGAAAATTGACTATCGATCAAACGAAAGCGTGGGAAGACCGGAATTTAGCTGACACGTTCCGTTTCATTGAAAAAATAGCTGAGGAAGGCTATCAAGCTTGGCTTGAAGGTATTGCCCGCCGCGCCGAGCAAGGAGATGAACTGATGAAAATTGAAAACGGCGGCAGCCCGCTGGCTGATCAAGCGAAAGAAAACAGCGAATCCCCGATGTATGAAGTGAATGTCGGCTGGATTCCATCGCTGTTCAGTGTGAATTTTGATTACGAACCAAGCAAGCTTGATATTAATTGGCATTTGAAAAAGGCTGAATTTCGCGCCATTCCCAATAAGCCGATCATTCATTACGACCGTGGCAGAGTCGATATAAAAATCGCCCAATACCAAAAATTAAAAATCGACTTTGCCAACCTCACCTTTAAAGGACCAAACTTTGAAATGAACATATGAAGGTTGTGAGAACATGAAACTAGAGACAAAATATCATGGCGAAATAGAAGCCGCAAGCGACAGCATCATCCAATTTCCATCAGGAATCCCGGGATTTTTAGATGAAAAGCAATTTGTACTTTTGCCATTTGGCGCCGAATCGCCATTTTTTATTTTGCAATCGGTCAACACAAAGGAACTTGCTTTTGTCATGACAATTCCTTTTTTATTTTTCAAAGACTATGCTATCGACTTAGACGATGCGACGATTGAGCAGCTGGAAATCGAGTCGGAACAAGATGTCGCTGTCTATGTAATTTTAACGTTAGAAGACCCGTTCGAAAACACAACCGCCAATCTGCTAGCTCCGGTCGTCATCAACCAGAAAAACAAACGGGCCAAGCAAGTGATTTTAGCAGGCACTACTTATAAAACAAAGCATCCACTTATGGAACAGAAGGAGGTGTGAAGCCGTGCTCATTTTAACAAGAAAGCTGAACGAATCCATCATTATCGGCGACAACATTGAAATTACCATCACCGCCATCGAAGGCGATCAAGTCAAACTCGGCATTAAAGCTCCAAAACAAATCGACATCCACCGAAAGGAAATATATGACGCCATTCAAACAGAAAACAGCGCGGCTTCCCGCACCGACCTTGACCTGTTAAAACATTTTCAAGAAAAGCTCAACAAAAATAAACCTGAGGTTTGAGCTGGAAAACCGTAACCAAACAAGAATTTTCAACCATTTTATTTTTCTATTAAAAAAGTCCTATTTTTTCTTTAAACCCTATTAAACATCAAAAAAACAATCCGATATAAAACATGTAAAGAGCAGCGGCGGCCGACGCGGCTCTTTTCATACCACATGGACGTGGAAAAATAACAATTCAAGGAGGAAAAAATCATGAGAATTAACCACAACATCTCGGCGTTAAACACTTACCGCCAACTTTCATTTAACAACACACAAACTGCGAAAAACCTTGAAAAACTTTCTTCAGGGTACCGCATCAACCGTGCTGGCGACGATGCAGCAGGTCTTGCCATCTCTGAAAAAATGCGCGGCCAAATCCGCGGTCTAGAAATGGCATCGAAAAACGCGCAAGACGGTATCTCTTTAATCCAAACAGCTGAAGGTGCATTAAATGAAACTCATGCGATCCTTCAACGTATGCGCGAACTTGCCGTACAAGCAGCGAACGATACAAACGTAACTGCTGACCGTAAAGCAATCCAAGACGAAATTAATGCGCTTGTATCTGAAATTAACCGTATTGCAGCAAACACTGAATTCAACACGCAAAAACTTTTAGATGGTACTTTCTCTGGTAAAGCATTCCAAATTGGAGCGAACAGTGGTCAATCCATTACATTAACAATTGCGACTATGGATGCAGCTGCGCTTTCAATAAATGCTTTAGCAGTAACGAATGCAGCAAGTGCAAATAATGCGATTACTAAAATTAATAAAGCAATTGAAAAAGTGTCGACAGAACGTTCTAAACTTGGTGCTGTTCAAAACCGCCTAGAACACACCATCAACAACCTTGGCGCAACTGCAGAAAACTTAACTGCTGCTGAATCACGTATCCGTGACGTTGATTATGCCTTAGCTGCGTAAGCGGCGACAGGCAGAGTCGTCCTAGCTGGAAACGGCTAGGAGTATCACCGGGTGAATTGCTGGAACACCCTTAGAGCCTTTGACGCCACAACGGAGCTGGAAACGGCAGACGTGATGGCTTGAAAAGTCAAAGGATTGGGCAACCAGCAGCCAAGCTCCTGTCCCGAAAGGGTGGAGAAGGTTCAACGACTAGGACATACCACCTAAAGCGCATGCGCTATGGTGATGAAGTCCGTAGGGGAACAGAATTTCCATCGTTCTGAATTCCCCGAAGTGCCCGGCCCCTCACTAGCGTTAAGCTAGCGGGTGAAGATATAGTCTAGTCATTTGCGAAAGCAAATGTTCGCACGATGGCGAAAGAAATGATGGAATACACTAAAAATAATATCTTAATGCAAGCGGCGCAAGCTATGCTGGCTCAAGCTAACCAACAGCCGCAGGGAGTGCTTCAATTACTCCGATAATCTTAGAATCAAAGAGACCTTGGGGATATCCAAGGTCTCTTTTGCTGCTATTGTAAGCTGTGCTGAATTGTAATAATTTATTTGAGCCGGCCATTTAAATATTCATAACAGAGTTCAATAATTTCTCCTGTTGTATATCCGGTTTTTTGTTGAAAAATTGTTAAATGAAATAGCTCTTCTCTTTTTAATTCAATTTGATATGGTTTGCGAGGAAGATCCCGTTTCTTTTCGACCGTGTTTAAAAAATGGTGTAATTTCGGTTCAATAATATTTAAGACTTCAGGCAAGCTGTTACATATTTTTCTAATTTCTGCAGTTGGTTTATGAAAAACCATTCGTTTAAGCAAATAAACAGTGGTCCGTTTCTTAAGAGGCAAGTCTTCCTTCTTTAAATTCTCCAGATAAATGTCTTTTCTTTTCATGCTTTTCGACAAATAAGGCCTCACAAGACTAAGGAAGGCTAAAATGGAACGTTGATTATATAGGACAAGCCGTTTGTTATTGTCGATCGAAAAATTCAAGTGAAATTTATTGAGTAACAGATTGTGTAAAAACAGAATTTCCTCTTGTGAAAATGATTCTGTTGAGAGAATAATTTTCTGTGGGATATTTCCTTTCATTTTTAAATGGCCGTCATCTTGGTACCACCAAGCAAGAGATAACGGTGTCATAAGTTTTTCAACAAATTCTTTTGGTATCACTTTTACTGTATCGTTGTACCAAATCTCTTTGAGATGGACATAAATAGGGTCAGTTTTGGATTGAACATAATATAGTTCAGAAAAACCTTCCTTTATTCGACTGTCAATGACTCTTCGGTACTTAGGAGGATTAAGCGGCAAAAAGCCAGCAAGCTTTTGGTAACAGTGCACACACCAATCCCGATCTTTGATGGAATGCCCAAAACGAAACCGCGGTTTGCGATTTTTTTGAATGGTGATATTACCGTCACCTAATAACTTCCCGGTTAACATTTCAAGAAGTTTATGATCGTAATTGCATAGGAGAATGTCTGTATGATTCATACGGCCTCCTTTATATAGAACGTTTGTTCTTATTTGATTATAACATACTCTCATTAGATAATTAAACATCGATAAGGGTATTAAGAAAATATAGCAGCAGCCGATAATATAATTGAGGTGCTAATGATGGACAATGAGCTGAAAGAGTACGAAATCGTCGAGGAAACTGCGAAAAGCGGACATCGTATTTATAAAGTAAACAATTATTACCTACACAGCAAGTATGACCCGATTCGAGAGGCTGCAAAATTTGCCGAACGCCATTATAAAAAGAACCATCTTCATATTTTATTTGGCGTGGGTTCAGGATATATTGCGAAAGCTTTAAGTGAAAAGATGACTGAAGAGGAATTTTTAATTATTGTTGAGCCTATCGAATTTTTAGCCGATAAACTGCTGGAAAAAGAAAATCAATTAGAGCGATGCATCATTATTAAAGGAGAAGATCAAGAGCTTTTTGAAAAAATTTATGAACCTTTTGGAAATACATTCGGTAAAAGAGTTTCTGTTGTTTGTTCTCCTAATTACGATAAAATTTGTTCAAGCTATTATCATAGTATATTAAAAATAGTCAAAGATCATATTTATATGCAGCAAGTAAATATAAATACAATTAAATATTTTTCAAAAGAATGGCAAAAGAACTTTACATTAAATTTATTTTATGCATATGATGATGTGCCTTTAAAATGTTTAGAACATATTTATAATGTGCCAGTTGTCGTTGCTTCCGGCGGCCCGTCGCTAACAAAGCAAATACCTTTATTGAAAAAAGTGAGAAAGCACATTTTGCTGATATCTTCCGGATCAACGATTAACTCGCTTCTTAAATATGATATTGAACCTGACTTTATTGTTACAATTGATGGAGGAATCAACAACTATAGGCATTTTGAAACAATAGAGCTAAAACAAGCAAGAATAATCTATTCATTATCTAACCATGAGAAAATTAGAGAAAGATTCAATCGAAGATCGCTTGTATTTATATCTAACATAGATGATGATTTAAAAATATATGCACAAAAATTATTAAATAAAGAAATAGATGGTATATTAGGGGGCGCTTCTGTCGCCAATTTCGCATTAAATATAGCTTATATGATTTCAACGGGGCCTGTTGCATTAATTGGTCAAGATTTGGCCTATACCGATAACAAAACACATGCGGAACATAATAAAAATTTCAGAAAAATTGATGAAACATATATTAAACAAAGAGGACTGTTCTATACAGAGGGGTATTATGGTGGTCAAGTATTGACAGATTACACGTTTTTTACAATGAAGCATAATTTTGAAAGACTACTTCAAACTTTTTCACAGCCTGAAAGAATTTACAATTGTACAGAAGGTGGAGTTAAGCTGGAGGGCTATCAACAACTTTCTTTCCAAGAGTTTTTCGACAGATATGTAGATACGAATAAAAATGTACCAATGTTTGATATCGATTCATATCCGCACAGAGATATTCAGGAATGGAAAGAGTTTTTAATCCGAATTGAAAATGAAATAAGATTGCATGATAAAGTACAGCGCCTTGCTGAGGAAGCAGTGCTGTTGCTGAAAAGAAATGTTTCTGATACAGCGTTTGATGCAAAAATTTTAAAAAAGTTAGATAAAATTGATGAACAGTTAAAACCAATTTTTGATGAAGGAATGATGTCATTAATTGCCCAGCCTATTGTTTTAAATACTTTCCAAAACTATCTTCCAAAGGAGAACGAATTGGAACACGAAACTTTTCAGCGAATTTTTGCTCGTTCATTGGATTTATATACTAGGCTAAAAGAGGCGGCTTCCGACTCGAGATCGTTCTTCCAACATTTAAAAAATAAAATTGAAAATAAATTGAAATCATTTGATATTGAGGGATGAAAATGACAAATATCGTTTTAGAAACACAAGAAAGCTTTTATCAATATATTGAAAGAGTGGCAACAGGATCCCAAACCATTGCAGATTATTTACGTGAAGATAAGATCGGTGAGGCCATACAACTTATTGTTCAGTTTAGTGAAGGAATGGATTGGTTGACAAAAGTAGTTGAGTTAATGGAGAGTCACAAATACACAATTGATATTAATTTTAGCCATATTAATCCATTTTTGAAAGAAATTAATGATGGAATTGAGCGCCAAGACTACGTCATTGTGGCGGATATGTTTGAATATGAAATACAGCCCTTTTTTGAGGAAGCAAAGAAAAAAAGATTTCGCATGATAGAGGAAGATCCGCATTGAGTCTATTTAAAAAAAATATGAATTCAATTAAAAATGGACAATTGAAAAAACAATTATTAAAATCTGCAAATGATAAAATTGAAATTAGTATTCAAGAATCCAAAATCAATGGTCTTCCAACATTAATATTAAATGGTCATTATTTATATAGCCAATACAATCCAATGAAAGATGCAGAGACATTTATTAAATCACAATTGGATCCAGATGCAAATGGGTATTGTTTATTCGGATTTGGACTAGGATATCATGTGAAAGTTTTGTTGGAAAATGAGCCAAATAAACGAGTGTTTGTTATAGAACCTTATTTAACGTGTTTTAAAGCAGCACTAGAAACATTAGATTTAACTGATATTCTTTCTCATCCTAATGTAAATATTTATTTTTTGGAGGATATATCAAAATTAAATAATCTTTTAAATGAATTGTTAGAATATAAAGTTAAATGGTTAATTCCTAATCCATTTGTCAAAGCATTGCCCAATAACAATCCATTAAAACAAATATTAGAAGAAATCAAAATAAAAGAGATGTCTTTTCATCGATTTTCTTCTTTAATGGAAAAAAACTTCTGGAACAATTTGAACTATATGGATATAACTGTTGATAAACTATTTGACTTGTTCAAGGGAAAAAAGGCAGTGTTAGTATCTTCTGGGCCCTCTTTGGATAAGACTGCTGATGCATTGAAAGAGTTAAGAAAGAAATATTTTATTTTAGCTGTAGGTTCAGCATACAAAGTGCTTAAAACGAAAGGAATTGAACCTCATGCTGTTGTGATCTCAGACCCTCAAAATGAGGTTTATCGACAATTGGCAGGATTGAATTTGTCAAAACCGCTGATATATTTGTCAACTGCTTGCTACAAAGCAGTGAGATATCATAAAGGTTTAAAGATTGCTGCGTTTCAAAAGGGATATCCGAAAGCAGAAATGTATGCCAAGCAAAATGGCTGTCAATTGGTTGATACCGGTGGCTCAGTTGCCACAACAGCTTTTGATATTTTAATAAAAATGGGATTTTCTGAAATTGTTTTGTTAGGGCAGGATTTGGCTTATGCAAAAGATCGCAGCCATGCTACACACTCAACATCAGGAGTGCGTGTTGCCACAGAACAAAGACTCTTTTCCATCCCTTCGAATAACGGGTCAGTTGTCAAAACCACTAGAAATTTATTTATTTACCTCAGATGGTTTGAACGAAAAATAACAGAATCCAAACATGTTATTGTAAAAAATACAGCTGAACAAGGTGCTGTGATTAAAGGGGCACATTTTGTTCCGATTTCAGACATTGTTTCAAATGCAAAAAAACTAACAGAATTCCCATTTGATGAAACAATAAAAAGCTTAGGAAATCAGTAGTTTTACAATTTATACTTCAAAGGAGTAATTTATGATGGAATGGTTAACCAATCAAACGATTTTAATAACGGGAGGAACCGGATCATTTGGAAGAAAATTTGTTCGTCGAATTTTAGAATACAATATAAAAAAAGTGATTGTATTTAGCCGGGATGAATTAAAACAATATGAAATGGCACAGGAATATACGGATCCAAGAATCCGCTTTTTCATTGGAGACGTACGAGACAAAGCTCGTCTATATCGCGCGTTTGATGGCGTTGACTATGTCGTCCATGCAGCGGCTATGAAACAAGTACCAGCTTGTGAATATAATCCGTTTGAAGCTGTTAAGACAAATATCCATGGTGCTCAAAATGTGATTGAAGCAGCTATTGATCGAGGAGTAAAACGCGTGATTGCACTAAGTACTGATAAAGCGTGCAGTCCAGTAAATCTTTACGGAGCGACGAAATTAGCATCAGACAAGCTATTTGTTGCGGCTAATTCATATGTTGGTGATAAGGAAACAAGATTTTCCGTAGTTCGTTATGGAAATGTAGTTGGTAGCCGTGGAAGTGTTGTTCCTTTCTTTAAGAAAATTCGTCATACAGGTAAATTACCGATTACAGATGAAAGAATGACTCGTTTCTGGATTACACTTGATCAAGGTGTTCAATTCGTTTTAGATAGTTTGCAACGGATGCGTGGTGGAGAAATCTTTGTTCCGAAAATTCCAAGTATGAGAGTGGTAGACTTAGCCACAGCGATTGCTCCGGAATGCGAAATCGAGATTGTTGGAATTCGACCAGGAGAAAAATTACATGAAGCGATGATTACAGAGGATGATGCAAGGCATACTGTTGAGTTTGATACATACTATGTTATTCAACCGGAATTTCCTTGGTGGTCAAGAGAATCCGTTAAAGGCGGAAAATCTCTTCCAGAAGGTTTTAAATATACAAGTGATACAAATACTGAGTGGTTAACGGTAGAAGAGCTACGAGCACTAGTAGAAGAAATGTAAAACATTTCTTCTACTAGTTTTTTAGGAGATGATTACATGGAGAAAGAGATGGTTTTTGAGCCAATTCGAAATTCATATTTGCCTTATGGAAGGCAATGGATTGATAATAATGATATTGAAGCTGTTGTCGAAATATTAAAAGGAGATTACTTAACAACTGGTCCGTATGTTTCAACATTTGAACAAGCGGTTGCCCAATATGTCGGTGCTAAATATGCAGTCGCTTTTTCGAATGGCACGGCAGCACTCCATGGTGCTTGTTTCGCGGCTGGTATTGGTGAAGGTGATGAAGTAATCACAACATCAATGACTTTCGCCGCTAGTGCCAATTGTATATTGTATCAAGGTGGAATACCTGTTTTTGTGGATATTGATGAGAAAACTTATAATATTGATCCGAATAAAATTGAGGAAAAGATTACGGATAAAACAAAAGCTATTATCCCTGTTGATTTTACAGGTCAACCTGTTGAATTAGATCGCATTTTAGAAATTGCTAAAAAGTATAACCTTGTTGTCATTGAAGATGCTGCTCATGCCTTAGGAGCGACATATAAAGGGAAAAAAGTCGGTTCCATTAGTGATATGACCATGTTCAGCTTTCATCCGGTAAAACATATTACATCGGGTGAAGGTGGTATTATTACCACGAACAATGAAGAATACTATGAAAAATTATTGCAATTCCGCTCTCACGGAATTACACGTGAAAAAGAAAAACTAAATGAATATCATGGTCCTTGGTATTATGAAATGCAGTTTCTTGGATATAATTATCGAATGACCGATATTCAAGCAGCGTTAGGTACAAGTCAGCTGAAGAAGATTGATAAGTTTATTGAACTCCGTCGGAAGTATGTAGAAATATATAATGAAGCATTCAAAGATATTGAGGAAATTATAGCTCCGTTTCAACATAAAGATGGAGAATCAAGCTGGCATTTATATATTATTCGATTAAAATTAGATCAATTAACAGCATCAAGACGTGAAATTTTTGAAGCACTGCAACAACAAAATATTGGTGTGAATGTTCATTATATCCCTGTTTATTTCCAACCTTATTATCAACAATTGGGTTACAAAAAAGGAATTTGTCCGAACGCTGAAAAACTATATGAAGAAATGATTACGTTACCTTTATTCCCTGCAATGAGTGAAAAAGATGTCAATGATGTAATCAATGCAGTGAAGAGAACAATAGACTATTATAAGAAGGTGAAAGCGTGAAAGTTGCTGCAATTATTCAAGCACGGATGGGTTCAACAAGACTCCCAGGGAAAGTATTAAAAAAAGTACTCGGTAAAACATTACTTGAATATCAAATTGAAAGGGTAAAAAGATCAAAAACGATTGATGAAATTATTATCGCTACAACCACAAAAGAAAGTGATAATCCAATCGTTCAACTGTGCCAGCAACTTTCGATTCCTTATTATCGTGGTTCGGAAGAGGATGTGTTATTACGCTATTATGAAGCTGCAACAGAGTTTAATGTAGATGTGGTTGTTCGATTAACTTCGGATTGTCCTGTTATTGATCCCAAAGTAATTGATAAAGTAATCACATACTATGTCAATAATAGATCGAAATATGATTATGTATCAAATTCTAGTTATCCACGAGGTATGGATACAGAAGTTTTTTCGTTTAGAGTATTAGAGGAAGCGTATCATAAAGCTGTAGAACAATATGAACGTGAACATGTCACCCCATTTATTTATTTAAATCCCGATATATATAATTTAGGTAAAGTCGTTTGTATAACCGACATGAGTCACTATCGTTGGACTGTTGATACTCCCGAGGATTTTAAATTAATCCAAAAGATAATAACTACACTTTATCCATTTAATAATGAATTTACAATGGAGGATATACTAGAGCTTTTCGAGAAGAACCCAGAATGGCTTGAAATTAATAGCCACATTAAGCAAAAGGGCATATTCAAGATTAGTTAGAAGTGATTTGTTTTTATAGATTTGGTCATATTTTATTGTCGATATTTTTCATAGAAGATTAAGAGAATGATGTATGGATTTATGATGTATGATGTGGGTGATGAAGGAGGGAATATTTTTGAAACAAGCTATAATTGATTATATCAAAAGAAATAAAGTGTCTAGTACAGAAGTAGCAGATTGTCTTGGTAAAACTGGAGCAATTCCTGATGTACAAGCGGTGAATAGAGGTCATTTTTGTGTTGGAAATGTCTTTTGGGCATATGCATACGGAGAAAGTAATTGGGATGTACATGAGCAAATGGAAAAAGTTAAAGAAGGAGATATTGTTTTTGTAGAAGTGTTTGATTGTAATGATAGAGCGATTTTTGGAGAATTAGTAGCAAAGTATGTATTATTGTACAGACAAGCAGCTGCAATAGTAGTTACTGGTAAGTTGAGGGATGCACAAAATCTTATTAAAGAAAACTGGCCAATTTGGTGTACTGGATTTACCCCTATAGGATGTTTTAATGAAAAGTTATCTAAGTCTCTAAGTAAGGACATAATCAGAGAGAGAAGAGAAAAATATGATGGTGCAATTGCTGTTTGTGATGACACTGGTGTTGTTATTATTCCTAAGGACCAACACAATGAAGAGTTCTATAAAAAGCTAGAATTTATTGAGGAGCAAGAAGATATTTGGTTTGACTGTATAGATAGAAGAAAAATGAGTACTTATGAAACTGTTTGTTTAAAAAAATATCTAAACAAATAAAATTATAAAAAATCTCTAGTTTGATAAGTTACATGTATTATTGGGAGCTCTAGTTTTATTCTTGTTATTATGTATAAATTCAGATTGAAAAATCGAAATAAGTAAGGCGTTTAAGTTAGACAAAAGAGCAGTCGAGACGTTTTATCTATGTTGGAAAATCAATCTGCATTTATATAGATACAGGATGTTCAAGAGGGAGCGTATATTTTAAAGTTATGAAAATTCTTTTATATCCGGAGATTCATGAAAATTTTGGAACAGGAAATGTATTAAGAATGTATTACTTATATAATCATTTGTTAGTCTCTTGTCCAGAACATGAGATTTTTTTAACATGTAATAACATGAAAATGGCTGAGAAATTAATATCCGGTTTAGGTGGACAGGTTCAATTCTCTAAGTTAGATAAAAGTAAAATGTATGATGTTATATTATATGATTCTATAAAACCTAATCATCATGTACTAAGGAATTGTAAATATATTACTAAGAAATTAATTGCGTTTGATTATTTTGAATACAGTAGTAATATTGTTGATATAATTATTAATTTATTTGATCAAAGTAATCAAGAAAAGCATATATTTAAGGGAAAAATTTACGAAGGAATTAAATATTTTATTTTAAAAGATGAAATAGTTTTAAGTAGAAAACCTAAAAAAGCTTTTCATCATACAAAACCTAATGTACTTATTACGTTTGGAGGAGAAGATCCTAGCTCTAATACGTTGAAGACATTGGAAAGTATTAACTTTAATCAAGTTAATGTAAGAGTGATTTTAGGTTTGATGAATAAAGATAGGGAAAAAATCTTAGAATTATATTCGAAACAAGCAGAAATTCTTGACCCTACCCCTAAGATTGGAGAGTTTATGTCCCATAGTGACATTATTATTTGTGGGGGAGGGACTACGCTATTAGAAGCCATATATATAGGAAATCCTGTTATTGCAATTCCTCAACATACTTTAGAAGAGAAGTTCATTAATTTTATTAAGGAAAGGATAAATTTATTTGAATTAAGCGAGTTCGATAGTTTAGTTAATAGTTGTCTTGACATTAATTTTAGGGCTAATATCTTCAATAGTTATTCAGATTTTGTGGATGGAAAAGGTACGGAGAGAATTACAGATATTATACTTTCAAGGAGCATTCCTGTAATGAAGAAATTTGAGGTTTGAAACAAAAAGAGCCCTCTTGGTATAGTACAGGGTGTCAATGCATTGACCCCGAATTAATAAGTTACCAAGGAGGACTCAATAATGAATTATACTCAAAATCGAAAAATCTCGCAAATCACACCATCAACATTAATAATCGGCATTGATATTGCCAAAGACAAACACGTGGCACGGGCACAAGACGATCGAGGAATTGAATTTGGAAAACGCTTGATCTTTGAAAATCGCATACATGGTTTCCAAATGCTTTTAGATTGGGTGAATCGACACCAACAAGAAAATGATAAGAACCATGTGATTTTTGGGGTTGAACCAACCGAACCCTACTGGTTAAATCTCGCTTATTTTCTTACCGCAAAGGGCTATGACTTTGTGCTAGTCAATCCGATGCATGTAAAGAAAAGCAAAGAGCTTGATGACAACTCTCCAACAAAAAACGATACAAAAGACGCCAGAGTGATTGCACAGCTGATAAAAGACGGCCGATACTCCGTACCAAATCTCTTAGACGGTATTTACGCGGAACTAAGAGAAGGCGTCAAAATAAGAGATCAGCTCACTCAACAGCTTGCCATCACAGAAGGACGTATTCAAAATTTGATTCAACGTTATTTTCCGGAGTTTTTCGATGTTTTCGGAGATTGGAAAGGAAAAGCAGCTCTTTGCACGCTAAAACTGTTTCCATTTCCTTCTCAAATGAAAGAAATGACACCTGAAGAGGTTCTCTCAAAATGGAAGCCATTTGTACAACGAGCAGTTGGAATGAAGCGAGCAACGAAACTAGTAGAAACGGCCAAAAAGAGCATTGGAATTCAAATCGGGATTCAGTTTGCCAAACGTGAAATGGAATATCTGATTGACCAATATGAGCTTTATCAAACGCAGTTGGAAGAGTTGGATCAGGAGCTAGAAGCTCTTGTAGAAACGATCCCAGGTGCTAAGCAAATGATGAATATTCCTGGGTTAGGTGTTACAACAGTCGCTCTATTCTTCGCTGAAGTGGGTGATCTCACAAAGTACAGTCACCCTCAGCAATTAGTTAATCTGGCAGGCCTTTCATTACGTGAGCATAGTTCTGGAACATTTAAAGGACAAACCAGAATAACGAAACGGGGACGAAGCAGGCTGCGTAAAGCTATGTACTTAGCGATTCGGCCACTCGTTGCCCATAATCCAACTTTTAAAGCTTTACATCAATACTATACAAAACGATCTGAAAGGCCTTTAAAAAAGCAACAGTCCCTCATTGCTTTGTGTTGTAAGCTATTACGTGTCTTATTTGTCATTGGTCAAAAACAGTGTGAATTTGATGGTTCAAAATTATTGCGAGGGTTACCTCAAATTACATTACAAGTTGCTTAAACCGATTTATTAACCAACATATTAACTAAATTACGATCGAATACTTCAAGTATTTCTAAAGACAAACACCAATAGTGCCGAGTCGGAGTTTATTTTTACCATACGGGCTTATGACCCAGCCGAGGAGCTTATCCGACCTCCACCTCATGGATACGCAGGACGAAGGAATGTATGGATCTCAATCCGGTGATACATGGGAGGGTTAGCGACCGTGAGATGAGTGGAGATTTTGCGCACGGTCATAACTGTTATTACCAAACAATACCAGTTTGGTTGATAGGATGTCCCCCCATCTGTAAGGAATTTAAAGAAATTCAATTTATCACCATGATTTTCGGTGGATCAACTATTAGGTGTCAATGAAATTTAGAGAAGACGGGAGTATTCGGGAGAAAATTAAAGTATATAGAGGGAGTGTATGATTATAACAATGGATCAAGTTCTAGTTATAGGGGCTGGTCAATTTCAATTAAGTGGAATACGTAAACTAAAGGAGAAAAATTATTATGTCATTGGTATTGATGGGGATAACAAATGTGTAGGAAGAAAGTTTTGTGATGAGTTTTACAATATTGATATAAAAGATTACAAGCAAATATTGGACTTAATCGAGAAAAAAAATTTTAATTTGGTGGGGTGTATAAGTTTTGCGACTGAGTATGCGCTAAGAACAGTTGCACTGATAAATGATAAACTTGGATTGAATGGACTGACTATTAGTGATGTAAGTATAGCTACATCCAAAATAAAACAAAGGGAAATCTTAAAATCTCTTGATATACCTAGTCCGAAATTTTTTTATTTGAATTTGGGAGAAAATGTAGAAGATAAATTTGACGCTAATCAATTGATGTTTCCGTGTGTAGTTAAGCCCTCTGATAGTGCTGGGAGTAGAGGAGTAAATGTTGTAAAAAATAAAGCACAATTGCAAAATGCAATTAAGGAAGCTCGTAAATTTTCTTCATTTGATGCTCAAATAATTGTTGAGGAAATGATAGAAGGAATTGAATTTACTGTAGAGTCGTTTGTATATAATGGAGAAATAAAAACCTTAGCAATCTCGGAAAAGAAAAAACCGCTTAATAACCATACAGTTTCTACAGAACTATTCTATAACTCACCGCTTGTAAATAATCTTGGAAATATTATTGAAGAAACAGTAACCACTTTTATTAAGGCTTGTAATTTTAAAAATACTATTACACATACAGAAGTTATTTATTCTTACAAAGATCATAAAGTATATATAATTGAAACTACAACCAGAAGCGGAGGATTTGGTGTATTTGATAAAGTACTACCTTTTGTAACGGGATTAGACATAGTGGGATTGTCAATAGATTTAAGTTTAGGAAATCAGATAAGTATAGATCGTATTCAAAAAAATCCATGTATATTAAGATTTTTTAGTGCAAATGAGGGAAAGTTAATAAATATAGTGGAAATGGAAAGTATTATAAAAGGCTTGAATGATATTGAGTTTGTTTTTTTTGTTAACATTGGAGATAATATTGGTGTGATGGTAAATGATGGATCAAGAATTGGTTATCTTATTAGTTACGGTAGAAGTTGGGAAGAGGTTTATAATAAAGCAAACATTTTAGAATACAGTATAAGATTTGAGGTCTTAAGCAGTTTAGGAAGTGATGAATGTGGAGTATAATTTAATGCTCAATAAGTTAATCCCTTCTGCTTCCATGAAATTAAACGATATTGCAAAAAAAATGGAGCGCAGTGGCAGGAATATAATCAATTTATCTATTGGTGAGCCTGAATTTGAGCTTGAAGAAGAAATAAAAGAGGCTTTGTTTTATTCTGTAAAAACAAGCTATTCTCATTATACCAATAAACAAGGAATTGAGGAATTAAGAGAGAGAATATTACAGTGGCACGGTATTGAAAATGATTATGACATTGAAAACATATTGGTTACTCCTGGTGCTAAATATGCCATTTATATTTTATTATTGTCGCTATTGAATTTTGGAGATGAAGTCATTATATTAAAGCCTTATTGGGTGAGTTACGTTGATATTGTTACTCTTTGTGGCGGAAAACCTATAATAGTAGAATGTAAAAATGATTTTTCGGTAGATTGGGATTTGTTAAATAGCAAGATAAGTTCAAAAACGAAAGCAATTATCATAAATAATCCTAATAATCCTTCTGGATATATATTGAATAAAGAAAATATGATCAAGTTGTACAATTTATGTAAACAGCATTCAATATATTTAATTGCAGACGAAATTTACTCTACTATTGTTTTTGATGAATTTAATTCTTTTATTGAAATTAAGGAAAAAGATTGTTCTAACGTAATTGTTATAAATGGTGTTTCAAAGTCACTAGCGTGTACAGGATTGAGAATTGGTTATATTATTGCAAACAATACAATTATTAAAAATGTATTAAAAATACATCAACATATTGCTACATGTGCCGGAAGTTTGGAGCAGAAAGCTCTGAGTATGTTGAGTAAATCTGTATACGAAAAAATTAGTAAGAAGTATAGAAATATTTACTTTGAAAGAAAAAAATTTATATTAGAGAATGTAAATTGTAAATCAAGTTTTAATAATCCTAAAGGTACATTTTATATGTTGATAAATATTAGGAATAAATATCAAGATTCTAATGATGCTTCTAGCTATTTACTCGAAAATTTTGGTATAGCTACTGTTCCAGGAGTGGCATATGGATTAGATGATTATATTCGAATTTCTATGGCTACTTCCTATGAAAAGTTGAAAGAATTTATTGGTATAGTAAATAAAGAAAAATTATTTTAATATAGTGTTAATTGGTGCTAATTTACAGCTTTTATTTTGATTGTTGGTTATATTTTTTAAAAACTATTTTGCATTCAAAATCGAATTGTTAGAAAGATATGATACGTATAAGGAAATCAAGGGGTTTATAAAAGAGAAGGGGATTATAATGATTATCGATGGTCTTACACATATTACAAAGAATGGAGTTTGGATGTATAAAAATTATGATGCAAGCCTTGAACGTTTGTTACGAGAGATGAGCAAAACCCAAGTGGATAAAGCTGTTTTGGTTGGGAATCCTCCTCTTAATGATAATGATTTTGTGTTAGAAGTTTATCATAAATATCCTAATAAATTTATACCTGTGGCAGCGTTTAATCCAAAGGGATTAAATGATAAACAGATTGAAATGGAGGTCTCAACTTTTAAACAACAGGGGTTTATGGGGATTAAGATTCATCCACGCTTTTGTGGATTATCGTTGGATTCAACAGAAATTGATAAAGTACTAAAGATTGCGGGTAAACATGATTTGGTTTGTTTTATCTGTACTCTTCACCGTCCGCCTTCAGTCCCCTTGAAACGCCCATTGTACGATGTGATACATGAAATATGTGAAAATAATAAAAAAACGCGCATCGTTCTAGTTCATGGGGGATATTATGAGTTATTACCAACTTCAGAAATTATCCGCTCATATGAAAATGTGCTTTTAGACTTATCATTAACTTTACCTAGATTTGCTGGAAGCTCAATTGGACAAGATATCAAATTTCTTTTTAATACGTTTGAAAAAAGAATAGTATTGGGTTCTGATTTTCCTGAGTACACATTTTCTGATATATATAAAAGTTTGCGATTATTAGATATTTCTGTCGGAGATTTTATAGGCGTCGGGCCTTTTGGAGAAAATCTTATGAGATTTTTTAATATTAATACAAATAGTCGTTAGAGGAAGGGAATTTTTATGAAAGAGATACAAATTGGTCATAAAAAAATAGGACTTGGATATCGGCCTTTTATTATTGCCGAGATGTCGGGGAATCATAATCAGTCTTTAGAAAGAGCTTTGCAAATTGTTGAAGCCGCAGCTGCGTGTGGTGTAGATGCATTGAAGTTACAGACATATACTGCTGATACAATGACATTAAATATAAATCATGGAGAATTTTTTATAAGTGACGAAGAGAATCTTTGGAAAGGAAAATCGCTATATCAACTTTATAAAGAAGCATATACTCCTTGGGAGTGGCATCAGCCAATTTTTGAAAGATGTAAAGAACTTGGAATTATTCCTTTTAGTACCCCCTTTGATGAAACAGCAGTTGATTTTCTAGAAGAATTAGATGTACCGATGTATAAGATTGCTTCTTTTGAAAATACAGATATACCATTAATTAAAAAAGTAGCTTCTACAGGAAAGCCTATGATTATTTCAACGGGAATGGCAACGATAGCAGAATTAGATGAAGCTGTACGTGTAGCTCGAGAGGCAGGGTGTAAGGATTTAATTCTTTTGAAATGCACAAGTACCTATCCAGCCTCTCCTGAAAATACAAATATGCTAACCATTCCGCATATGAGAGAATTATTTGATTGTGAAGTTGGTTTATCGGATCATACGATGGGAATAGGTGTCGCGGTGGCTAGTGTTGCGCTAGGAGCAACAGTAATTGAAAAGCACTTTACCTTATCAAGAGCAGATGGTGGGGTAGATTCTGCGTTTTCAATGGAACCAGAAGAAATGAAAGCTTTGGTAATTGAAACAGAAAGGGCATGGCAGGCTTTAGGTGAAGTAAAGTATGGTCCAACAGAAAAAGAGAAAGCCTCGTTAAAATCTAGAAGATCGATTTATGTTGCGAAAGATATGAAAGCGGGAGAAAAATTTACGAAAGAGAGTATTAAAATTATTCGTCCTGGTTATGGATTACCACCAAAATATTATGACTTAATTCTTGGGAAAACCGTGAAAAAGGATGTAAAAAAAGGAACACCATTAAGTTGGGACATATTGTTGTAAATGAAGGTGGAACAATGAAAAAAAGGGAATCTTTCCTTTCCTACGGACAACAATGGATTACGGATGAAGATATCGAAGCGGTCGTAGCTGTGCTAAAATCGCCTTTTTTAACGCAAGGACCAAAAATTGAAGAGTTTGAACGAAAAGTAGCCGATTATGTTGGAGCGAAATATGCCGTTGCTTTTTCGAATGGAACAGCGGCTCTTCATGGAGCCTGTTTTGCTGCCGGGATCAGCGAGGGAGATGAAGTCATAACAACCCCGATAACGTTTGCAGCTACTTCAAACGCAGTTCTTTATTGTGGGGGAAAGCCTGTCTTCTCTGATATAGATGAACGGACATACAATATTGATCCTAAAGAAATACGAAAACAGATTACAGCGAATACGAAGGCAATTATCCCGGTTGATTTTACCGGCCAGCCGGCTGATATGGATGCCATTATGGAGATAGCTGATGAATTTGGGCTTGTGGTGATCGAGGATGGTGCTCATTCCCTCGGAGCAATGTATAAAGGTCGAAAAGTGGGCACACTTGCGGATATGACCATGTTTAGCTTTCATCCTGTAAAACCGGTTACGACTGCAGAGGGTGGAATCATTGTCACCGATTCCGAGGAATATTACGAAAAACTAAAACGTTTTCGTTCCCACGGCATCATTAATCAAAATTTATCAAGGGATGAAGGTCCATGGTATTATGAAATGATTGATTTAGGCTTCAACTATCGTATGACAGATATACAAGCCGCGTTAGGGATTTCACAAATGGACAAGTTGGATCGTTTTATTAAGCGTCGCCGGGAAATTGCCAACATGTACAATGAAGCTTTTAAAGATCTGGATTGTGTTGTCTTGCCAAAGCAGCTTGAAGGAACGAAATCAGGCTGGCATTTATATATGCTGCAATTAAAACTGGATAGGCTGGCAAGGAGCCGAAGGGAAATTTTTGAAAATATTCGCGCCGAAAATATTGGCGTCCATGTTCACTACATTCCTGTCTATTGGCATCCGTACTACCAGAAGTTAGGATATCAAAGAGGGATTTGCCCAAAAGCGGAACAATGGTATGAACAAGCGTTAACATTGCCGATTTTCCCTAGAATGACAGATGAGGATGTAAGGGATGTTATCGAAGCGGTGAGAAGAAATATTTATTAAACGAAGAAATTGGGTGAAAAAATGGCTAAGAACCACCAATTGAAAATTCCTGCTCATCCCAGTATTTATACAGGAAACAACAAAGGAAGACAACTTAATATATACTTCTCGGAACCTGAAACTGGCGTAAATGAAGATACAGGATTATTAATACTTATACCTGGATTTGGAGCAAATAGTCAATCTAATGTTTATAAAAAAATGAGACAGCAATTTGCTGATCAATATAATTTGATTACGATACAATGCGATTATTTTGGAAGCGAGTTTATGCAGGATTCTAAGAGAGTGAAATTAAATTTTTCACTTACAGATTTTAAAGATGTTATTGAAGATGTTGATTTAATGAAATTAAAATCCATTCAAAATTTTGAAGAATTTATTACAATTCTTGCTAAATATCCAATATCACTGCCTTTTCATGAATTGTTAGATGAAAATATTGAAAATTTTAATGATATGGGTTTCATGCAGGCATTGGATTTATTGACTGCATTATTTGCTGTAAAAATTATTTTAAATGACAATCAATTAAAATATAATGTCAATAAGGTCATTGCATATGGACATTCACACGGGGCTTATTTAGCTTATCTGTGTAATCGTATGGCGCCAAATGAATTTACTTTCATTATTGATAATTCTGCTTGGATGAAGCCAGAGTATTTATATACAAACCGTTTTCTTCATAAATATTATGGTAAATTGACTTTAAACATCGAATTCTCCTATTTAGCAAAAGATTTGGTCAAAGACAAAAATATCTTAACATTATCAAATTTATATAAAGGATTCATAAATAATGCGCAAATTTATTCTTTTTTAGGTACTGACGATAATTTAGTATCAATCAAAGAAAAAGAGAATTTTTGCAAAGGTTTGGGTCAAACAAATTTTTATTTGATTGACCAATCAAAGGTTGATCATAAAATATTTCATTCAACCACACATGGTTTAAATGCTGATTTTTTAGAAATGTTTAAATTTGTAATGGAACAAGTACAATGGGATAAAAAAGAAAAACATAAACGTAATCCTAATACTATTATTAATAGCCATCAATTTGAGTATCGAGTTGATTTTGATAAAGGATTGCCGGTAATGACTGTGAAAAAACTTTAAAAAGACATAAGCGAAATTAAGGGGGATAATGCTCTCCTGAAAGTAGTCATAAAAGTCAGCCTGCAATTTTCATGGTCAAAAATTTGACATGATTTATCGGTTAATACGAAAATCTAAGATTCTTTTTAAAAAACATTTCTGTAAAGATCGATAGGAAAGAAGAGTTGCTGGGAATTTTCGTGTGGATGCAGCATGTGGAATTTTTTGGCAATAATGCTTTTGCTCTCTCAATGGGGAAAACAAACCTATAATTGCCTAAGTTTTTTGTCATGCTTTACGTTTTGGTGGAGACGAGTCGAGAGTTTCTTGTGTATCTGTTAAGTCAGTGCTATGCCTTCTACTTTTCTTCTTGTTGGCTAAAGCACTTCTCCATGTCTGTTCTTAAAAAATACATTTCTTTTTCCAAACCGTTCATTCTCGATTCTAAGTTGTCCATTCTCGATTCAAGACTATCCATTCTGGATTCCAAGTTGCCCATTCTTGATTCGAGGTCGTCCATTCTCGTTTCCAGCCGGTCGAACCGAGAGTCGATATGCTCTGAATGATCTTTTAGAGCCTGTAAGATGGTTTTTAATGTTACCTCTTCCATTCTTTTTGCCGCCTCCTTCTTTTTTTAACAATATTATATAAAAAGAAACCTGAAAGATTAAACTTTTTCTCCTTAAAAATTCAGATTTGGTAAAAGCAGCCGATAATAAAAAGGAGTAAACTTTCAATTGGAGTTGATCATATGGATGTTGCTGCGCTCTCTGTTGCACTTAGTCAATCAAATGTTCAGCAGCAAGCAAGTCTATCGGTATTAAAGCTGGCCATGAACACCGCTGAACAAAATGGGAAAAACATTGCGGAAATGCTGAAGGGATCACAGCCTGCCGTCTCTCTTGAGCTGCATCTTGGAAACACTGTTGATTTGAAAGGATAAAAAGATTTGAAATCTTCTTCCTTTGAAAAAGCAGCTGCAACCTGATTTTCTTTCTGAGTTGCGGCTGTTTTTTCTTTTTAAGGAATTCCGAGTCGCTGATTGCGGGCAGCAGCTGTCTGAATGACAACATCCAAAAAAAGATTCAATGGCTCAATCAGGAAAATGTTTAAGGCATTCCGCAGCTTTCATTGTGAAAGACAGAAAAAGGTTTAAAAAATACAGAACATTTGTTTCTGTTTTGTTATAATAGAAACAACAAAGATAAAGGTGTGTTGCAAAGGTGCAATGCAGCATTGTCCGAAGATGGAACAAATTTTACTACCGCTGATAAAAAGTTGATAAGAGCTTATGTCGAGTGCCTCCCTTTTTTCTGCCAGATGTATAGAAGGAGAATATTTTTATGTGGTTCGCGCAAGGCCTGAGGCTCATTGAAAGTATAAAGAGGAAATGCTCATATCAGGAAGAGTAAAAGAATCTTACAAGGGAAAAAGGAGAATAACAAGCAAAAAAATGACTTTAAAGTTCATGAACAAATTTTCCGAACAACAGATTGAAGCCATCAGGCAGGCTGTTGAATTAGCACCTAAAAACAAATCATAAAAAAACACTTGCTATTATGGAATTGCCGCTCTTTTGTACGTTCAAGAGTGTTTTTCCGAAGCAGGGTCTCGCGTGAGATGTAAAAGTTAATTTTTCATGAGATCGATTATAAATGACAAGCATCTTGTCAATATTAAAGACAAATCCTCATAAAATTTTTTTGATGGGCATACATACAAACGAACAGGAGGGATACTCTCATGAAAACAAAAGCGGCAGTGATTCATACCAAAGGGGAAGACTTTAAAATCGAAGAAGTGGAGCTATCCGAATTAAAGGCGAATGAGGTATTAGTTAAAGTGGTGGCTTCCGGAGTTTGTCATACGGATGCAGTTGCGAGAGATATGGGGTTGACACCGTTTCCCGTTGTTTTAGGACATGAAGGCAGCGGAATTGTAGAAAAAGTCGGATCAGGTGTAAAAACTGTGGAGCCGGGAGATCATGTTGTCATTTCTTATGCTTCCTGCGGCCATTGTGAAAACTGTTTAACCGGTCATCCTTCGACATGCGTCAATTTTAATGATTTGAATTTCGGCGGAACGGATGAAGACGGAAATCATCGGATTCATCAGGATAGCAAAGGAATATCAACGTTTTTCGGCCAATCTTCTTTTTCCGCATATGCGATTGCAAATGAGAGAAACGTTGTGAAAGTGGATCAAGAGGTCGACATCTCTCTATTAGGACCGTTGGGCTGCGGAATTCAAACGGGGGCTGGCACGGTTTTAAATAAATTGAAGCCGGAGTTCGGTTCTTCCATTGCCGTCTATGGCTGTGGGGCTGTAGGGTTAAGCGCGATTATGGCAGCCAAAATCGTCGGATGCAAACATATCATCGCTATTGATATTCATGCGAATCGTTTGGAGATGGCGAAAGAATTAGGAGCTACTGCTGCATTAAATAGCAAAGAAGTCGATATTGTGAAAAACATTAAAGAGATTACGAATGGCGGCACTCATTATGCCGTTGAAACGACCGGTGTACCTGTTGTTGTCCGCCAATCGCTTCAAGCATTGCGTCCGCTTGGACAAGTTGCCATTGTAGGTGTTACACCTGAAATGACCCTCGATGTCCACAATGATCTGATGGCAGAAGGGAAAACGATGATGGGTGTGATTGAGGGAGATGCAGTACCGCAAGTGTTCATCCCTGAATTGGTTGATTATTATAAAAAAGGCCTGTTCCCGTTTGATAAATTAGTCCGTTTTTACAATTTTGACGATATTAACAAAGCCTTTGAAGATTCCAAGAATGGGTTCACCATCAAACCAATCTTAATAATCGCACAATAGTTGCTTCTACAAGCACTTCTTTGAAGTTTAAAGATCAAATCTAATATATAATCCCGCAGAAATACTTTAAGAATTCTGTGGGATTTTGGTATGTGAGCATTTTGCAAAATTAGATTTTTATTAAAAAGAGTTTTAAAAGAAACCCAAATAAATTGGGGTATTTTGTATCTTTGGTTTACAAATATTCTGTTTGTCCTTTTTTGGGCGTACTTGCAGAATTTTTCGCTTTAAAAATTTTTTAAGCGGTTTGTTGCTTTTTACTCTCTTTTGCCATTGTGAGAGCTGAAACCAGTAATACGATGGCGTTCAAGTAAATATGAGTTTTTACTTTATCGATTCCCCACACATGCAGGGAGTTCGCTGTAAGATAACTTTTCATTCTTGAATTGCACCGTTCTACACTGGTTCGCTCATTGTAAAGTTCTTTCCAACGTTTGGAATCGCGGTGTGGATTAGAGTACCGGCGAAGATCCTTATTCACGTTAATTTTTACTACCATTCCATAGTTGGAGGATGAACAGGCTGCCATTCCTAATGGGCAATCCACTTTTCCGGTTGCGTGTGGACATCTGAATTTGAGCTGGTCCTTATTGGCTCCCCAATAAGTCATTTCGTACCCCATAGAACAGCGTGGTGTTCCATTGGAGGCAATTCCTTCGGGAGGCTCCTTTTCATTACGCAAATTGAGTGGAATAATAGCTTGAGCCCCGATGTTCTTGGCGGATTCGTAGTTTTTAAGCTGGTCGTACCCACCATCCATTATCAGGAAATCAATTTTAGAGTTTGTACAACTCTTTACTTGTTCAATTAATTGTGGTGCGACATCCCCATCGTTGATATGAGCAGGGGTTACTTCAATCGCCATTGGTAATTCACTTTTGGTGTCAACGGAAAGATGCATCTTATAGCCAAACCAAGTAATTTTATTACCGAAGGAATCAAACTTTGCCCCCCAATTGGCGTTGCCTGTTTGTTCACTTCGCTTCTTAGGCTGCTTCTTTTCGTAAGCATCAATGGCGGCACTGTCGATACCTGATGTTTTCCATCAATTACTCCTTCCTCTTGAGCTAACTGGACGAGATCTTGAAAGATTCTTTTCACGAGTCCAGTTTTGGTTAGTGAAGAAAATACTCGGCTAAGAGTAGAGATGGATGGTGCAGGCCTGCTAATATCTAAACCACATTGGTAACGAAAACGCAGGTCATTTTTCAATCGATTGTGAAGAGAAGTAAAAGTATCAATACCTTCTAATGGGGCAGCGATAAGAGCCCTTAATATCCCTTCTTTGGAATGTCCTTCAGCCCCTTGGGGTGAAGAACTTTTCAATTGTTTAGCATAAGGACGCAAATCTAGAGCACTAAAAAAGATCGGTAATTTCTCTTTTGACTCTAAAATTTGCAATTCTTCAAAGGAAAATAGACTTTCTTGTAGAATATACAAAGTGACTTCCTCCTTGTGGATTTTTGTGGTTTGGTCACTTCAAAATTCTACAAATAAGGGGTGAAGTCCTTTTTTATGCTTTAGAAAACCTTATGGCTCTTGGGTTGAAAAATGTGCAAAATGCTCATATAAAAAATATAGTTTTGATGGGCTGGCTTTTTTTGCCGAATATAAAAAAATACTGAGACCGAACTAAAAGAAATAATTTATCTAAAAAAAGCTGCGGATTAGTTGCTGGTAATGAGTTGCAAACTTTTTTAAGAACTGTTGACAGACAAAAAGCTCGGCATATGCTGAGCTTTTTGTCATCAATTCACTAAAAAATTTTTTAAAATACCGATTTCCCGTTTCAAAAAGGGAACTATTTTCAATCAAAACCCAGAAAAAGCTGCGAGTATTATGAGAGCTTTACAACCGTTCTGCCGCGCAGCTTGCCTTTTAGAATGTTCGATAATGCGTCAGGAAGCTGATCGAGTGTGATTTCTTGCGCAATAGATTCTAGTAATTTATCAGGTTTTAAATCAGCGCCCATTCGCTCCCAAATTTGTTTTCGCAATTCCATTTGGCAATAGACCGAATCGATGCCAAGCAGGTTGACTCCGCGTAGAATAAATGGGAAGACAGTCGTTGGAACGTCGCTGCCTCCAGTTAGCCCACTGACTGCTACAGAGCCGTTGTATTGAATTCTGCTAAGGATTGCGGCAAGGGTTTTCCCGCCTACAGGGTCAACGGCTGCTGCCCAATATTGTTTATCTAACGGACGGATCTGTTCTGGACAAACTTCTTCGCGAGAAAGGATTTCTTTTGCGCCAAGCTCGCGTAAATATTCATGTTCAGTTTCTTTGCCTGTACTTGCGACAACATGATAGTTTCGTTTTGCCAACATGGAAACTGCGATGCTTCCGACTCCGCCGGTTGCTCCTGTAACGAGTACTTTTCCTTTTTCAGGAGTTAATCCATTTTCTTCTAAACGATGGACAGACAATGCCGCCGTAAAACCAGCTGTTCCTAAAGCCATAGCTTCTTTTAGCGTCAATCCTTTTGGAAGAGGGACAATCCAATCTGCAGGAATGCGGGCGTATTCGCTGTAGCCTCCGTAATGCGACACGCCGATTTCATAGCTTGTTGCAATAACTTCGTCTCCCTCTTTAAAGCGCGGATCTTTAGAAGAAACAACAGTGCCGGCTAGATCGATACCTGGTACGAACGGATACGATTTTACAATTTTCCCATTCGGAATGGAAGCTAATCCATCTTTATAATTGACACTGGAATAAGCAACTTTTATGACGACATCTCCTTCTGGAAGGTCATTCATGGAAATGGTTTGTACTTTCACTGAAAAATCTGTCTCCGTTTTGTTCACTACTAACGCTTTGAAGTGGTCCACTCGACATCCCCCTTATTGTTTTTCATATTCTTGTTTTTACGATAACAAAATTATTCTGACCGGTCAAAATATTTTTATCGTCAAAAATTCATGTATAATAGCGTTATGACCGAAGTTCGAGGGGTGTTTTTATGAAGAAAAAAGCAGAAGAAAGGCGAGAACAAATTTTAAGGGCTGCTTTTCAAGCTGTTTCAGATAAAGGGTACGAAACGGTAACATTGCAGGATATTGCTGATTATGCAGGTGTAAGCAAAGGGGTTACGAATTATTACTTTGAAAATAAGGAGGACGTTTTTTTAAGCTTGCTGGAATGGGTGACGGATCGCATTTATCAACATGAGTATAAAGCGGTTAGTAAGCAGACAGTAGCGATAAATAAATTAGAGGCTTATATTCATTCTGTTTTTATCGATCCAAAAAAGAATAAAAAATTTTACAAAGTGTACCTTGATTTTATGGCACAAGCGAGCCGAAATCCGCAATATCGGCTTATAAATCTCAAGTTTTACGAAAACTGCTGGAAAATCGGCCGCGACATTGTTGCTCTTGGTCAAAAGGAAGGAACGTTTTCAGCTGACATTGATGTCGATACAGCTTCCAAAATGATTCGCTCGATCATCGATGGATGTCTCATTCAGTGGTTAATGCGTGATGAAGATCACCTTCATGAGTTTTATAAGAAAACTTGCTATGAGCTAATTTTAAAATATTTAAAATAAGGAAAGTCTTTTGGGTATGATCTCCTGAAACTAGACATATTCCAGCGCTCAGCACCTGAATGTACTTGAGACAAACTGGGACTGTAACGAATGTTAAAATTTTCGAATCATTTGTAGAAAGCGGCTGATTGGAAGCGGTTTGACGGCTAAAGGTGCATTTTGGTTGCTGAAATTTTAAAAGATGTACCTGATGGATTTTTTGCAGGCGATGATTTACGATATTGAAAAGACATTGTTGCAAGGAGTCGAAGTCTTTTGGATAATCGATTAACCTACGAAGACATGTTGAAGATCTGTGAAACAATTAATATACATTATATTCCGGATGAGCAGCTGTTTTATGACACGATTGATCATATTTTAGAAAACCCAGAAAACAAAAGTGCTTCCGAAATTATTCTAGAAACATTTACAGCACTCTTAAAATTAATAGATTCCCAAATTAAAGAAATTGAAACAAAAGTGAATATACAACCTTCCTGTTTTAAAGGCTGTGCTTATTGTTGTTATTTTCCGATTATCACCACCCGCTTGGAAGCCAAATTAATTTTGCAATATATTCAAAGCCTGCCAGAAGAACAGAAGCAAGATATTTTTGAACATTTATTGAATTATTTCGAATCGAACAAGGAGCAACTGGAAAAAGTATGTTCCATCGATTTTCATGAAGATCCTCAATTTAAATTCAAGTACATTTCTGAACAAGTGAGCTGTCCATTTTTAGATCGGTCGTCCAATACTTGCAAAGTTTACGAGGTCAGACCGACTCCGTGCCGCACGTATTTAAATTATTGCCATCCGAATGTGTGTGCGCAATCTTTAATGCCTCGAGAAACCTTCAGCTACGAATTTTTGCATGAATTTTATATGACGGCATTAAATGAGGTGCTTCAAGAGTTTTTATATGAAGATGAAGACTTAGGAATCACCTTTCCAGATGATGTATTTCATATCGATTATTTACCGAAGCTGTTAAAAGAAGAGCTGTGCAATAAGTCTTGAAAAAAAGAAGTCAAATTTTGGACAAATTCAGCTTAAGAGAATTTTCTGCATGCTTTGGGGAAAAAATGAAATAGAATTTAGTAAATATGGTAAAAAAACAGAAGGAGCTGTCTTAGAAAGTCAAATCCCTATTGAAAACAAAAAATCATAAACATCTATGATATATCAACGTTTCTAAAACATAAAAGGGGGCCGTCAATAAGCCGAAAAAACGACTTATTAGACAGCCCCATTCTTGAAGAAATATTTTTCTTGGTTTTTTTCATACTTTCTGTGAATATAAAATAAAAACATTCATATAAACATAAAGAAGGTGATTCGATGCCCACGTAAATTTCGTGAGGAAGAAAAGGAAACGATACGTCAAACATTATTAGAAACAGCCAAAGCAATGTTTCGTCAATACGGGATACAAAAAACAACTGTTGCGGCTTTGACTGAAGCTGCTGGCATTTCACAAGGAGCGTTTTATTTATTTTTCCCCTCCAAAGAAGCGTTGTTTTATGAAGTGTTTCAAATGGAGGAACGAAAATTAAGAGAAATACTTCTAGTTGAGTGGACAGAGAAGCCGTTAACGCAAGAACGATTGGCAGATTTGTTAGTACAAGCTGTAAAGTTGATCGAACAAGAACCGATTTTGCGCTTGATGATTGATCGAAAAGAATATGAACTTTTAATGCGGAAGTTACCGCCGGAATATGCTGACCATCATACGACAGAGGATGAAGATGCACTTGTGCCTCTTATTGAAAAATGGCAAGACGAAGGAGTTATGGTAAAAGAAAACCCACGTACAATCGTCGCGGTCATACGCAGCTTCTTTTTGCAGCTTTTGTACCGCGATGAGATAGGGGAGAAGTTTGCCGAAGCGTTAGTGCTTCAAGCGAAATGGCTGGCGAAAGGATTGGTGGAGGAATGATTGAGATTAAACAATTAACCTACACATACCCAAAACAAGCGAAAACGGCATGAAAGGGATTTAACTTTGAAGTCAAGGAAGGGGAAATCGGCCTTTTGAAATAGACATGAATCTCCTAGCAAAAATGGAGGTTCATGTCTTTCGTTATTTTACCAGAGATATCCATGATGATGGCACTGAGTCGGTTGGTCTGAGCACCGTCTCCTTGTTTTTCTAGAATGGTGTATAACGATTGGTTTTCGAGATTTTATGACATATAGATCGGTTTGGATAAAGATCGACTGTCCAAGCAATGTAGATCAAGAATGATAAGCTTTCAATTCATGTCTGAAAATCCCTCCATATATAACACGACCAATTTATTTGAGGACTGGATGAAATAGCAGTGAAGCGAGGTTTAAGCGAAAATTTGGCAAGGCTTATATTTTGCCTGAGCAATCAGAAGAGAAGGAATTATGCACTGGCGTAACAGTAACTGAAGTGAAAAATTCCTAAATATTAGTATGAAATTTTACATTTTTTTCTTCTTTGAAAAGCAACTGTTATCTATTTAATATCTTTTTGCAAAGCTATTGTTACATAAAATTGCTATGATGTCGTCGTAGGGAAAAGGAGGGATTTTTCATCATGAAAAAAACAATCATTGCTTTTACAGCTGCAGTAGCGACTACGCTTCCATTTGTAGGTCAAGCTTCTGCTGAAACATATAAGGTAAAACAAGGTGATTCTCTTTGGGAAATCTCTAAAGAATATAATGTATCAGTAGCAGATATAAAAGAATGGAACGGCTTAACGACTGAAACGATTTATCCAAATCAAGAATTAGTTGTAAGTGAAAAAATAAAATATACAATCAAATCTGGAGATACGTTAAGCAGTATTGCTGATCAATTCGGTGTGACTGTTTCGTCACTAAAATCTGCGAATAACTTAACATCCGATTTAATTTTTGCTGGTGATGTTTTAATAATTGATCAAGCAGCGAAAGAGGAACGTACAGTAGAAAAGAAAGTGAACAAACCAGTCGTACAGCAAGAAACAACGACGAATGATAAAAACACAGCATCTGCAAATAAAACCAGTACATATGCTGCGAATGAAAAGAGTTTAAAAAATGAAGAAGCAACGTCTTCTTCACCTAAAGAGGAAAACAGCTCTAATCAAACTGTCAGCAAGCAAGAAGTTCAAGCGAGAGAAACTGCAACGAAAGCTCAAGAAGATAACGGAGCGAAAGATGCTGGCGAAACGATTACAATGGAAGCTACCGCATATTCTTTAGTAGGAAATAAAACAGCAAATGGAACTGTATTAACAAAAGACTCAAAAGTTGTATCTGTAGATCCAAGTGTTATACCGTTAGGAAGCAAAGTATATATAGAAGGATACGGGACATATACTGCTGCTGATACGGGCAGTGCAATCCGCGGCAAAAAAATTGATATCCATATGCCTACTGAACAAGATGCGATCCAATTCGGACGTAAGCAAGTAAAAGTAACAATTAAATAACTAGATAATACGGGTGCCGAAAGCTTCTTTTTGGCGCCCTTTTTATTTTTTGATTATTACGTTTTGTCAAAAAGGCTAAAGATGCAGAAACTGAAGGTGAATAGGAAAGGAAAAAATATTGCAGCGATTTTTGGAAGATGAGAACTTAAGCTATAATTGTCTAAGCTTTTTTTCATGCTTCAATGTTTTGCTGGACACGAAGTCGAGGGTTTCTTGTGCGTCTGTTAATTCAGCGCGAATCCCTTCCAATTTTTTCTCTAAGCGTGTAAAGCGTTCATCCACGTTTTTTCTAAAAGATTGCAAATCGTTTTCCAGTTTATCCATTCTTGATTCCAATTTGTCCATTCTAGATTCCAGTTTGTCCATTCTAGATTCCAGTTTGTCCATTCTTGCCTCTAAGCCATCCATTCTTTTTTCAAGATGATCAAATCTTGAGTCAATGTGCTCAGAATGCTCTTTCAGCGCCTGTAAAATTGTTTTTAATGCAACGTCTTCCATACTAAAAGGGCTGCCTCCTTTCTTTTCACTATATTTTTTATTATAAAAGATTATAGGTAAAAATGTAAGTTGGAATAATTCTGGAAAATACTCAAATCGGGTATTTGTCAAAAAGAGTTGATTACAGCAAAATTCAGCTGCACGTAACCGTCAGCCGTACAGGGCAAACGCGTTTGAAGCTTGCAGTGAAACGCCGGGCAAAAAGAACAAACCTGCTGAAATATTAGGCTTGTTGCAAGGACAAAAAAGGAGAGCAGCAAGCAAAAGTAAAATAAAAAAAAGGAACCGTAAAAGCTTTCCTAACGAGTGAAAAGAAGAACCGGCACTAGATGACTCTGACATAAAAATTGCGCCGGTTCTACAAATTTTTAAATACCCGAAATTTTTGCAAGCAGCTTTCTTTTTTTAGCTCTCCTTCAATCTTTTGAAGAAAGAATGCCAAAGATTCGTAAAATTTGAATGAACAGGTTGATGAAGTCTAAATATAGATTTAGGGCTATTAACGGCACTTCTTCTGGATGAACACCGTAATGCTTCATTCGATTAAAGTCATATAATACGTAGCCGCTGAAAATTAATACTCCTATGAAGGAAAATGCGAGCATGCCGCCTGAGTTCAACGGCCAAAAAAGATTAAGAACATAAATGATCAGAAAAGCGAGCAGGGCAGAAAATAACATTCCGCCAAGAAATGAGAAATCTCGTTTTGTTGCAGTTGCATATACAGCTAATCCAGTAAAAACAGCGGTTGTGGCGGCTAGTGCCATAATGACCGCGTGCGCGCCGATTGTTGAAACATAATGCGAGATCATTGGATAGGCTGTAATCCCTGAAATAAACGTAAAACTATATAGAAATGTATAAGAAATAGCTTTTTTTCTGCGCAAAAAGAATGCAAAAATAATCATGCCAAGTTCAATTATGGCAAGAGGCAAAAACAGTGATGGCGGCACATATATTCCCGCTGCCATTCCTAGCATGGCGATAGCCAAAGAAACGGCAAACGCCTTTAAAACACTGGGCATTTGACTTCTATTCGTAGCGTGTGTATACATAGTTTCCCCCGCAAATTTGATCTTCGATATGACGGTTAATGTTTTATTCTTTTGATATAATTTACGATTAACTTTATGCAAGGATTCATTTTTTTAATTCAAGTCTTTGCAAATTCGATTTTGTTTAAACAATGTTCATTTTTTTGCATCCTTTAGAAGCGGGAAGTTAGAAATCAACTATTCTACTGGACTCGACCTTTCTCGAAGAAAAGCATTGTGAGCTTGCAAATGTCAATATTGGAAAATGGAATCGAGCCATTCACACGATTTAGCGGCAAGTTTCTGCTGATGCTTTTCGAATCAAGGAAAGGTTCTAATATTTTAAGAAACTGTTTTGATCTGTGTAATTGAACAAAAGGCTGATTTCTGCTTTTGCCTTTTGTTCAGCCTTCCTGTCATGATCTGTTGAATTGCATAAAAGCGTGCACCAATTAAACCTGCACGTTTTTTAATTTTTTATCTAGAAACTTAAGCTGCGGAAACTTTTTCGAAACGCTGGCCCCAGCGATTAGCCCTCGAAACCAAACCGTTGCCGCAGCGGCAAAAAACGCCTTTATGCTAGAAGTTGGAAGGTGCTTGCGCTTTTTGCTAAGTCAGAAAACAACCAATCATTTTTCTAATCGTTTATACTAAAACTAATCAATGTAAACAGTTGCAAAGTGGCATTAGGAGGGAATTTTATGACTAGCTTTCGTCCCGATATGTCGGTTGAGGAAGCGATTTCAATTTTTCCTATTGGCGTTAATGAAGTGGAAGTATTTAACGAATCCGGTGAATTTGCAGGCTATTTAACACTTGAGTCGCTATTTGGAGCCGTTCAGCAAGGAGAATTAACAAAACCGATTCGTCATTTTATTTTAACGAATGCTCCTGTACAAAGTCTTGAGCAGCATTCGATCTCTTACTCTCAATTCCAATCTTTTTTTCAGAGCAAATTGTGCCGGATCGTTCTTAACTCATTATATGACGGTGTCTATATAACAGACGGTTCAGGGATTACGCTGTTTATCAATAAAGCTTATGAACGGATTACCGGGATCAAAGAAGAAGAAGTGAAAGGGAAGCATATGAGCCATTTGGTTGAACAAGGGATTATTTCCAAATCTGCATCTTTAGAAACGATTCGAACGAAAAAGCCGGTCACTCTTATACAGACCATTCGCAATGAGAGGAAAATTATTGTATCTGCAACACCTGTTTTTTCTTCTTCCAATGAAGTGATGTATGTCGTCAACAGTGTAAGAGATATAACAGAACTGATTCGTTTGAAGCATGAATTGGACAGTCAAAAGCTTTCGTATCAAAAAATTTCGCAAAACTCGCTTTTTCCTGAACAAACGGGTTTTCAAAATCTTGTTATCGGTCCTTCTACTTTTCCAATTTTCCAGCTTGCGAACAAAGTCGCCAAAACTGACGCAAAAATTTTGCTGCAGGGAGAAACCGGCGTAGGAAAAAGCTTAATTGCGAAATATATTCATTCGAGAAGCTCCCGAAGCAATAAAATTTTTATGGAATTAAACTGCGGCGCCATTCCTGAACATTTAGTAGAAGCTGAACTTTTTGGCTATGAACCCGGTTCTTTCACAGGGGCCTTGAGAGAAGGGAAAATAGGCATTTTTGAAAAGGCTAACGGCGGGACGTTATTTTTAGATGAAATTGGAGACTTGCCGTTAGAATTACAAGTTAAGCTGCTAAAGGTTGTAGAAGAAAACCGGTTTATGAGAGTAGGATCTACTGAAATGAGAGAAGTCGATGTACGACTCATAACAGCAACTCATAGAGATCTTGCATCTCTAGTAAGGGAAGGGGCGTTCCGTGAGGATTTATATTATCGACTGAATATTGTCACCTTTGATGTCCCGCCTTTACGGGAGCGGAAGGAAGAGATTGTTCCTTTATTAGAAATGTATTTGAAGGAATTTAATAAAAAATATAATGAAAATAAAAAAATGACCCCGGAATGCATTGAGTGGCTGACAAACTATTCATGGCCTGGGAACATAAGGGAGCTTGCGAATTTAGTTGAGAGACTGGTTGTGACTACCTTTCACGACACAATTGATGTAGGCGACCTTCCTCCTTTCATACAACAGATTTTCCCGGCTTCAAAGCCTAAAACTTTAAAGGAAGCTGTGGCGGAGCTTGAACGCTCCCTTATTATCGATGCACTTAAAAAGCATGGTACGACTAGAGCCGCAGCGAAATTTTTAGGAATTAGCCAAAGTGCCATTGTACAAAAAATGAAAAAATTTCACATACGATTAGAAAACTAATCAAAAAATCTAGATATGATTTGTTTTATAATCAATTTTTCCTGATTTACATCAGCAAATGAATAAAAAACGATCTAAAAAACATTGAAGATTTTGTTACAAATATTCGCGGCTATTAAAAAATTTATAAAAAATACACAAATCATTTTCGAGTTGGCACGAAATTTGCACAGATATTTGAGTGACACCAGGAAAATCAATTCATTTCTCGCTAGTTTGAAAGGAGAGGAAGAAAAAAATGAATATATCTACATTTTCAATGGCGAACAAATTAATTACAGGAACTGATTCTCTCAATCAACTCCCTGAAGAAGTGAAGCGGCTTGGGATAAAAAATCCACTTATCGTGACAGATAAGATACTTATCCAAGCGGGAGTAGTAAAACAGGTTCAAAATTTATTGCCGATGGAGCCGGGAGTATTCTCGGATGTAAATCCGGAACCGGAAATTGAAATTGTCGAACAATGTCTTCAAGCGATAAAAGTAGGAAATCATGACGGGCTGATCGCTGTCGGCGGTGGAAGCGCTATCGATATTGCCAAAGCGGCTTCTGTCATGGCGACGAATAAGGGGAGAATTGAAGAATACTTTGGAATTAATTTAGTGGAATCACCAGGGCTGCCTTTAATAGCCATTCCGACAACTGCCGGAACAGGTTCCGAAGTTACGAATATTTCAATCTTGTCGGATACGAAAGAGCAGGTGAAAAAAGGGATAGTCAGTCCGTACTTATTACCTGATGTCGCAATTGTTTCGCCGATCATGACCATTACGTGCCCTCCTAGCGTGACAGCAGCAAGCGGAGTGGATGCATTGGTTCATGCTGTGGAAGCTTATATTTCGAAGTTTGCTTCTCCGATTACGGATGCACTGGCAATTGGTGCTATGAAACTTATTTCCACCCATTTACCGAAAGCGTATTCAAACCCGGAAAACATCGAATCACGTGAGGCGATGATTACAGCGAGTCTCATGGCGGGATTGGCTTTTGGTAATGCAGGCGTTGGAGCAGTGCACGCTCTCGCTTATCCTCTTGGAGGACGTTTTCATATAGCACACGGTGTAAGCAACTCCTTGCTGCTTCCATACGTCATGAAATGGAACAAAATAGCTTGTTTAGAAAGATTCCGTGATATCGCAGAAGCGTTAGGAGAAAAAGTAGATCATCTAAACGATGATCAAGCGGCTGATGCAGCGATTGAAGCGATGATCCGGATATGCCGCTATGTGGAAATTCCGCAATCTTTGCGTGAATTTAATATTCCGGAATCCGCGATTTCTGAAATGGCTGAGGAAGCTTTAAAGCAAACGCGGCTTCTGCGCAATAACCCTCGAAAATTAAGCAAAAAAGATATTGAACAAATATACCGTGCTGCTTATTGATAGGAGGGAAAATCATGATCATGAAATGGAAAAATCGTCCGCACGGCGCTGAAACGCCATATATCCCTGCAGGTCCCTTTAAAATACGGCTGCCGTTTATTCATTATCGGTTTGAATGGCCCGATTATGTGCAGGGTTTGCTCATGTGTGCGGTAGACCTTGGGGCTATTACTCTTTTAGCGGATCATTTAGGGATGCCGTTTGAAGTGGCTCTCGCTGTTGTTGTATTGAATGGACTTTTATATTTACTGCATCATCTGCTTGGTGACCCGGTCATTCCAGGCTGGGTCACTCCCGCGATTCCATTGATTGTTTTGTTTGTTAAACAATTTCCAGAAGGTGAGGACCGAATCTATGCACTCATTGCATTTCAGTTGACTCTTGGAATTTTATCCATCATTTTAGGAGTAACGGGACTTGCCAGCAAAGTGGTGCGTTTAGTGCCTGACGCCATTAAATCAGGTATTATACTGGGTGCCGGCATTGGAGCTGTCGTATCGATTTTTGAAGCCGGAGGAAAGTTTGAATTATTCCCGATTACGATCACAATTTGCATTGGCTTTGCGTTTTATCTAATATTCTCTAAACATTTCGAAAAATTAAAGCAAAAAAACAAAGGCTGGGCTTTGTTAGGGAATTTAGGGATTTTACCTGCTATTTTGCTAGCTGTTTTTGTAGCGCCTCTTGTTGGAGAAGCGAAATGGCCGGACATTCAATGGGGCTTCAGTAAACCAGATTTCGCCACACTTTGGGCGGAATATACGGTATTTGGCCTGGGCTTCCCTGCGTTATCGTTTTTCGTGAAGGCAGTCCCTGCTGTTTTTGCAACGTATTTAGTTGTGTTTGGAGATGTGCTGAAAACGAAAGCTCTCCTTTCTGAATCTGATGTCATACGTACGGATGAAAAAGTTGATTACAATCCGAACCGCGCCCACTTAATATTTGGTGGCCGAAACATTCTGATGAGCATGATCGGCCCTGATATTACGATGTGCGGTCCGATGTGGGCTGCCATGCAAGTGGTCGTGATCGAGCGGTTTAAAAAAGGTAAAGAAGCGATGCATTCGTTTTTCGGCGGAGCAGGATCGTTCCGTTGGGGTACAAATACTGGATTATTTTTGCTGCCTATAGTAAGTTTAGTACAACCGATACTTGGGGTAGCTTTAGCATTGACATTGTTGGTGCAAGGTTATGTAAGCGTTCGTATCGGTGTCATGCAGTCCCGCAGCCAGCGTGATCTTGGAATTGCGGGGATTGTTGGTGCAATCCTCGTCATAAAAGGAGCAACAATGGCTTTTGCTGCCGGCATCCTTTTATGCATCCTGCTGTATGGGAAAGATTTTCTGCGCGGAGAAAACGACCGCATATTTACGCACCACTCGAATGAAGAAAAAGAAAGAGAGGAGATTCAAGCAGTATGAAAGAACAACCATTGACAAAAGGGCTGTATCTTAACGGAGAATTTGTTCAGTTGGATGACAATTTTGCCGTTCAAAACCCTGCCACTTTTGAAACAGTTGGTTATGTGCCGAACGGAACCGCCAAGGAAGCAAAGCTGGCTGTCGATGCAGCTCACGAAGCTTTTAAAACTTGGTCAAAAACGACAGCCTATGAACGAGCAGAATTACTGGAAAAATGGTATAAGCTCATAAATGATCGGCTGGAAGTGTTGGCATCCACGATGACAATCGAGCAGGGAAAACCGCTCGCCGAGGCGAAAGGCGAAATACAATATGCAAACAGCTTTGTGAAATGGTTTGCAGAAGAAGCGAAGCGGATTTATGGCGAAACGATTCCGGCATCTGTTCATTCGAAGAGAATTATCGTTCAAAAACAACCTGTAGGAGTTGTTGCTGCCATAACTCCTTGGAACTTTCCGGCGGCGATGATCACACGGAAAGTCGCCCCTGCCCTTGCAGCTGGATGCACAGTTGTCATAAAACCGGCTGAACAAACACCGCTTACAGCACTTTTATTAGCAGAATGTGCTCATGAAGCAGGTTTTCCAGCAGGTGTCATCAATGTTATAACGACTGAAAAACCAGCTGAAGTCGTTGATGTTTGGATGGAAGATTCACGCGTTAAGAAGGTTACTTTTACAGGGTCTACTCCAGTTGGAAAGCTGTTAATGAGAAAAGCAGCGGATACTGTAAAAAAAGTATCGCTTGAACTTGGAGGCTTGGCACCTTTTATCATAACAGAAGATGCAAATATTCAAGAAGCTGTAAAGGGCGTTGTGCAATCAAAATTCAGAAATGCCGGTCAAACGTGCGTATGCGCCAACCGGATTTATGTCCATGAGTCAATTAAGGAGCCGTTTTTAAAAGCATTTCATGAAGCTGTTTTAACACTGCAAGTAGGGAATGGCCTTGACGAGAAGGTAGACATTGGACCGCTTATTGACGAAAATGCAGTCAAAAAAGTTCAACATCAATTAGAAGATGCAGTCGAAAAAGGCGCGAAGCTCCATGAAGGACCTTCCGTGAATATGGACAAAGGATATTTTATGAAGCCGGTTGTAATCTCTGATGTAACAGATGATATGTTGTGCATGCAGGAAGAAACATTTGGTCCATTGGCACCGGTCAGCACATATTCAGATGATGAAGAAGTTATCCAACGTGCAAACGGTACACCATTTGGTTTGGCTGCGTATGTTTACACCCAATCTCTCAAAAAGGCTGTTTGGTTTTCTGAAAATCTAGAATACGGCATTGTCGGAATCAATGACGGCCTTCCGTCTGTCGCCCAAGCACCTTTTGGCGGAATGAAAGAGAGCGGCCTTGGAAGAGAAGGAAGCCACTACGGGCTGGACGAATTCCTAGAAATTAAGTTCGTTTCTCTTCAATTAATATAATTTTGGATATCCAAAAAAGTGTGGAAAGAGGGTAAAAACACCCTCTTCCATGCTTTTAGCTACAATAGAAAAATCGTAATCTAACACTTTTTCATAAACTCATTCATTGACTAATCTATTCTAACTGACAGCCTTCCGAATTTTCTATCAGGTTTTGTTTGCTGACTTAACAATATGAATTTTAGCTATCACAATTGACAGTTTATAAGAGTTCCACATATCAATTGCTACAAGTTTTATATATCAAGCAAGATTTGAAAGAAATCGAACAATTTCATCTTGCAGCATTGTTGATTTTTCCGGATAAAATCTTTAGTTAAGTAAGAAAAGGATTACTAGTGCTTTGCTAGGGCAAGCAGATTATTTGGAAAACAACCCACAATTGCTTATGCAGTATAAAGTAGCTTCTCCTATTTTTATATTATTTTTTTATAAAGGACTGTACTACTTGATAACCAACTGCATATCCTGCAAATGGGATAAACCAACAGGCTGGTACCCTTGTTCTTTGGCGGATGGTGTCACCAAACATATAACTGCTTACCCCGGCAAAGCCCTTAACATGTAACGCATCTTTTATTACTTCAATTGAGTATTCTAAATCTTCTTTATCAAAAGATGTAACCCAAGGTTCTAAAAGGTTTTCTCCATAAAGTTTCTTTGAAAATGATTCTGCTAATCCCTCTATAACTATAAGTAATCACCAACAGTGACATTCCCATGATCCCAGTTAAAATATGAAAAACGAATATTATGATGAAATTCATGTGCAATTACAGCAGGTAGTTTTGGAACATTATAGGAATTTGGGTAAATAGAAACTTGAATAAACCCTGGAATTCATCCAAAGCCACAATAACCTTTTTTGTAATTCGAGCTTTTTCGGGTCTGCTATATATAAACCGAATTTCATTTCATTGGCATTGATGTTCATATTGTTGGCATGGAGAAATTCAACACAGTGATACAAAGTATCATGTGCTGTTTGAAGGGCTTGAATTTCTTTTAAATTTTCCAAGGCAGCTCTTCCAATTTCAGTTTTCGATACATCGAGATATCCAAGCATGTTAGTAGCCATGATTACATCGTATCCATTAGGTTTATTGGCCTTCAAAGGAACATTAATCGTATTCCACATTTTTTCAAAAGGTTTCATCATTGAAAACCGAAAGTAGTTTTCTCTTTCTTCTTCCTCTAAAGAAAACAACTTATCATATTGTTCGATTGTATTTTCGATGACTATTTTCATTGCTTCCACCTTGCTATTTTTGATTATTTAAAAGCTCCTGCTTGCACCAGCTTCTTTTACCTTCATTGTCACTTATTACATCTCTGCGTTAGCAACTATAAGGTGTTACGCAACGTAAAGGAAAAGATGTTATTTTCTGGGAGCTTTTTTAAAGATGAAGGTTGCCATATTTTTATTTTGAAAAGTGGCATTTTTTGAGGGGTTTACGTGAAATGAGCAGTGTAAAACAGTGGACAGTTTACAGGAATTCCATGCAATTTTCTGCTTATGACATGCTGATCCATCTCTAATTTTTATGGGAATTTGCACGATAATCCGAACACCATAAATTTTTTCTTAAAAAAACGCTCAGCTCTTCCGACAGGCTAAGCGTTTTTTTCTGCACTAATCTATTATACTTTCTGACGGTTAAAGACGTTTCTCAGCATACCGAATAAAAGGTACGCTTGATAGCAATAAAGCCGTGATAAACAAGATGACTCCCGCCCAATGGAAATGAATCCAAAAATAGCCCCCAAATGTACCAACTAAGCTTGATCCCAAATAATAGAATAAAAGATATAAAGAAGATGCTTGAGCTTTATTCTTATCCGCCCGTTCTCCAATCCAAGCGCTGGCAATGGAATGACAGCCGAAAAAACCATATGTAAATAGTGAAATGCCGATAATTTTCACCAATACTGGCGGAAAAAGAGTCAATATGGCTCCGGAAATAGTCAAAGCGACGGCAAAAATTAGCGTGGCTGAATGGCCGTGTTCATCAGCTTTTTTGCCTAAAAATACAGAGCTGAAGCTTCCGAAAATGTAGACGATGAAAAGGAAGCCAAGCAATGATTGGCTGAATGAATAAGGAGGCTCGCTCAGTAAATAGCCAATATAATTGTATAATGTCACAAAGCTTCCCATAAATAAAAAGCCCAAAAAAATGAGAGATAAAAGCGGCTTATTTTTTAAGTGTACAGTATATGCTTTTATAACAGCTTCTATATTAAACGGCTTTTTTTCGCTATTCTTTGGTGTCGGTAGAATAAAAGCAAAGACGATGCTTAAAATAAGAGCTAGCGCTCCGATGGAAAATAAAGCGGTCCTCCATGAAAAAAAATCTGTCAACAAGCCAGTGATTATTCGGCCGGCCATTCCGCCGATGCTTGTTCCGCTTATATACAATCCCATCACTTTGCCAATTGCAGTTGGATGAAACTCTTCTGCTACATACGCCATAGCGAGAGAGGGGATGCCTGCTGAAGAAATTCCAAGCAGTGTTCGGAATACAACAAGCAAAGGAAAATTTGGGCTCATAGCAATAAACATAGAGAGCATGGAAGTAAGCAGCATCGAGATGATCATGATTTTCTTTTTTCCAAGAACATCTGACAAACTAGCTGCTACCAGCATCATAAAAGCAAGTGTTCCGGTTGAAGCCGATACGGTTAAACTGGCTGATGCGGCAGAGATATGAAATTCTTTTGAGAAAACAGGCAGTAAAGGCTGTGTTGTATACAAAATGGAAAAGGTGACAAACCCGCCGAAAAAAAGAGCTATGCTGGCCTTTACATATTCTGGACTGTTCACTTTTATGTATACCAATTGGACTCGCCTCTTTCCATCATTTCCAAATATACTATACATCTAATAAGCTAAACTGTCTAATGCAACGAATGTAGTAGAGGCGAATGACAATGAACGATAATCTGTACGAAATCACTTTTAAGGGCCGACTAGTCGAAAAAAACACAAAAATTCAATCATAAACAAAAATTTAAATCTAGCAACATTCCTCTTTCAAAACTTGCAAATGTCAAAGCCTACATTCCCTTGGCAACCGAGTGATTTGCCGTATTTGCTGCTGAAGGAATTTGAGCACCGATTCCCTTATGTGTTCACACAACCAAGGGAAAACAATTTATGCGATTGTTCCAATTGGTCGTTGGCAAAAATATAGAAAGTACAAACAAACAACTTCAAACATAAAAAGTTAGCAGGCGGACAATGTTCCGTGACAGTGGCAGCAGCGGTTTGAATTCTTGTGGAGGAATCTGCTGAAAAGTTGTATGGACGATGTGTGAAAATGTGGTAAAATATAAAAAAGCGTTTTCAAAATCAAAAAATATTAATGTAAAATCAAAAGAATTTCAAAAATAATTGACAAGATTATGTTTTTTCAAAATTGATCTGGAGGGGATTTAGAAATTGAAGAAAACTCGTTGGGGAATAATAAGCACAGCACAAATCGCTAAAAAGCAGTTGATTCCTGCGATTCAAAGATCTAAAAATGCTGTTGTGGCGGCGATAGCAAGCCGATCCGATAAAGTGATCGGGGTGGCTGATGAATTAAATATTCCGAAAGCCTATAAAAGTTATGAAGACTTGCTAAAGGATCCAGATATCGATGTTGTATACATACCGCTGCCTAACCATTTGCACAAAGAATGGATTGTGAAGGCAGCTGAAGCAGGAAAACATGTATTATGTGAAAAGCCGGCAACGCTGACAGCTGAGGAAGCGAAAGAAGCGGCAGCCGTTTGTGAAAAAAACAATGTGAAGTTTATGGAAGCGTTTATGTACCAATTTCACCCACAGCATCAAAGAGTTCGAGACATCATCGCATCAGGTGAAATTGGCGATGTGAAATTAATGAGAGCCAACTTTTCGTTTTATTTGGATCCTGCCTCGCAAAATATTCGTTTAAATTCTGATATGGGCGGCGGCAGTATTTATGATATTGGCTGCTATTGTATTCATTCGATTCGAAATATTATTCAAGCCGAACCGGCTGAAGTGAGAGTAGATGCTGAAATAGATCCTGTACATCGCGTTGATACGACGGCTGTCGGATATATGGAGCTTGACAATGGAGTCAAAGCCGTTTTTGACTGCAGTTTTAACGCGAGTTTTTCAAATGTTTATGAAGTGGTCGGAACGAAAGGTTCTATTCGCGTTCCAAGAGCCTATCGACCTGACCGCCAAGGAGGAGAAGGCTTAATCATTGTTGAAAAAGAAAATGAGCAGAGAATCGAAAGCATTGTAGCGGATCAATACGCTCTTCAAGTTGAGCATTTTTCAGATGCGGTGCTGCATGGAAAAAATCCTTCCTACACAAGCGAAAATATGATCCAAAATATGACTGTAATTGAAGCTTGCTATGAATCGATCAAACAGGGAAAAAAGATTTCGCTCAAATAAAATGACAAAACGGCGGGGCATGTGTTCTCGCCGTTATTTTTTATCATTTTGACCAATAGAAAGCGTACTGGACAGAAGTGAATTCACCTCCCCTTATCGTCGGGCTGTACCCAACGCATGATGGCGGACTCTTACTATGAAAAAAAACGAAAATCTGCTTTAGCAATCGAATTTTTGTATTGACAAATCCTAATAAATCGTAAATTCTCTTAATTAAGGACTTCTTTCATAAATAATATCGAGTGCATTTTGCAATATATAGGTATAATAGCATCAAACTAAAGGCAGGGGGTACGCGTGAAAATCGCAAAAGTGATTAATAATAACGTGATCAGCGTTATACAAGATGATCAAGAGCTGGTCATCATGGGACGAGGGATTGCCTTTAAGAAAAGACCTGGCGATGAGGTTGATGAAGACAGAATTGAAAAGATTTTTAAATTGGAAAATCAGGATATGGCCAGTAAATTCAAATCGCTATTGTACGAGGTTCCGATGGAATATGTAAAAGTAACGGAGGAAATGATACAATACGCGAAAAATAAACTTGGCAAAAAACTGAATGATATTATTTATATATCGCTGACAGACCATATTAATTTCGCCATAGAACGGCAAAAACAAGGGATAAAGATTGTGAATCCATTACTTTGGGAAATCAAGCGGATATATAAAGATGAATTTCAAATCGCTTTGGAAGCACTGAAAATGATTAAAGACAAATTGGCGATTGAACTGCCTGAAGATGAAGCCGGTTTCATTGCGATGCATTTCGTCAATGCTGAGCTGAATGAAGAAATGACGGATGTCGCCAATATGACAAAGATTATTCAAGATATACTGAATATTGTAAAATACCATTTTAAAATTGAGCTTGATGAAGATTCATTAAATTATTTCCGTTTCCTTACCCACTTGAAATTTTTCGCGCAACGGCTCATAAACAACATGCTGCTGAAGAGCGACGATGATGAATTGTATGAAATCGTAAAAAATAAGCATCCGGAAGCTTATGCCTGCACGAAAAAAATAAAAGATTATATTCAAAAGGTGCATGGCCATGAAATAACTTCGGAAGAAAAACTATATTTGACAATTCATATTGATCGAGTCGTGAATCGTAATTAAACAAAATCTCAGCTTCTCGTAAAAATTTTTAAATGAACTGTTGACAGGAAATGAAAGCGTATGCTAATTTGTAAATAACAACCGAATAGAAACCATTTCATTTAGGATTGTTACTGGTCATGCAGGCAAAACCTAAATTGTTTCGTCATTTTTATGGCGGGCAATTTAGGTTTTTTTATTTTCTTGATCGTATAAGCGCTTTGCGACAGGATAAAGTTGGAAATTGTTTTAATAATAACGAGAGGGTGAATGAACAATGGGCCATTTCGAAGCGAAATTCCCGGAAAACTTTCTCTGGGGCGGCGCAACTGCTGCCAACCAATTAGAAGGTGCTTTTGATGCAGATGGAAAAGGTCTTTCTACTGCCGATATGGTGGCTTATGTACCAAAAGAAAAACGTGGTAAAAACGGACATTCATTAGATGTGACAAGTGCAGAAATCGAGGAAATCTTAAGCGGAGCAGCATCAGATAAAATTTTCCCGAAACGTTTCGGAATCGATTTTTATCATCGCTATAAGGAAGACATCGCCTTATTTGCTGAAATGGGCTTTAAAGTGTTCCGTTTATCCATTTCTTGGCCGCGTATCTTCCCGAATGGGGATGAGACCGAACCAAATGAAGCAGGATTAGCCTTTTATGACAAAGTGTTTGACGAACTGGCGAAATATAATATTGAGCCGCTTGTTACACTTTCCCACTACGAAATGCCGCTCGGGCTTGTGCAAAAGTACGGTGGCTGGACGAATCGCAAGGTGATAGATTTCTTTGTTCACTACGCTGAAACCGTATTTAAACGGTATAAAAACAAGGTGAAATATTGGCTGACATTTAATGAAATCAATATGATTACATTCAGTCCGTACACCGGCGGCGGAATTTTAACCGATCGGGTTGAAAATGTAAAACAAGCTGCCTTCCAAGGGGTACACCACCAATTTGTAGCAAGTGCACTAGCTGTTAAAGCATGCCACGAAATCATTCCGGATGCAAAAATCGGCTGTATGCTGGCTAGATTGGAAGTATATCCGGAAACATGCAACCCGGACGATGTACTTAAAGCATTAAAAGAAGATCAGCTGAACTTATTTTTCACAGATGTTCAAGTTCGCGGCGCATACCCAAGTTATATGAAACGCTATTTTGCAGAAAATAATATTCACATTGAAAAACTTCCAGGCGATGATGCCATTTTAAAACAATATACAGTGGATTTCCTTTCGTTCAGCTACTATATGACACTTGTAGCCAGCACGAAGGATGATGCTGAAGAAGTTTCAGGCAATTTAATCGGCGGTGTGAAAAACCCTTATCTTGAATCATCTGATTGGGGTTGGCAAATTGATCCGGTCGGCTTGCGGATTACGTTAAATAAATTGTATGACCGCTATCAAGTTCCTTTATTTATAGTGGAAAACGGATTAGGGGCCTACGACAAGGTTGAGGAAGACGGCAGCATCCATGACGATTACCGAATCGACTATTTGCGCAAACATATTGAGCAAATGAAAGAAGCGATTGGCGACGGTGTTGAATTAATGGGGTATACAACTTGGGGGCCTATTGACTTAGTAAGCGCATCTACCTCAGAAATGAGCAAACGGTATGGTTTTATTTATGTCGATCAAGATGACTTCGGCAACGGAACATTGAAACGCCTCCGGAAGGACAGCTTCTATTGGTATAAAAAAGTAATCGAAACGAATGGAGAAGAATTGTAAAAACGATTGCGATGTCGAAATCACTCTGTTTAAAAATGAAATGGGAGGTAGTAAGCATGAAACACGAGCGGCGCAAGCCTTTTCCAAACGATTTTTTTTGGGGAGGTTCCACATCAGCCTATCAAGTGGAAGGCGCATGGAATGAAGACGGAAAGGGACCTTCCGTTATCGATATGGCCAAATACCCCGAAGGCACAACTGATTTTAAAGTAGCCAGCGATCATTACCACCGTTACAAAGAAGATATTGCTCTGTTTGCTGAAATGGGCTTTAAAGCATATCGTTTTTCCATTGCCTGGACACGCATTTATCCTAATGGCGACGGAGAGGTAAATCGAAAAGGGATAGAGTTCTACGATCAACTTATCAATGAAATCAGAAAGCATGGAATTGAACCGATTGTGACGATTTATCATTTTGATTTGCCTTATGCATTACAGGAAAAAGGCGGCTGGTCCAATCGTGCAACGATTGATGCATATGAAAATTATTGCAAAACATTATTCGAGCATTTTGGCGATCGGGTAAAATATTGGCTGACGATTAATGAACAAAATATGATGATCCTTCATGGCGAAGCGATCGGGACCGTTGATCCGAACTTAAAAAATCCAAAAAAAGAATTGTATCAACAAAATCATCATATGTTTGTCGCTCAGGCGAAGGCAATGGCGTTATGCCATCAAATGCTGCCTGATGCAAAAATCGGACCGGCGCCGAATATTGTGACGATTTATCCGGCAAGCTCAAAACCTGAAGATGTTTTAGCTGCCAATAATTACGCAGCCATCCGCAATTGGCTGTATTTGGATATGGCTGTATATGGGCGCTATAACAATATTGCCTGGGCTTACTTGGAGGAAAAGGGCTATACTCCAACAATTCTTGAAGGCGATATGGAAATTTTACAAAATGCCAAGCCGGATTTTATTGCTTTTAACTATTATACTTCGCAAACAGTAGCAGCAAGCGAAGGAAATGAAGAAGATGTGAACCAAACAGGCGATCAGCATATTACGGTTGGGGAACCGGGAGTTTATAAAGGAGCCTCCAATCCGCATTTAAAGAAAAATGAATTTGGCTGGGAAATTGATCCAGTCGGGTTTCGGACAACATTAAGAGAAATATATGACCGCTATCATTTGCCATTGATTGTCACTGAAAATGGATTAGGCGCCATCGATCAATTGGAAGAAGGCGATGTTATAAACGACACATACCGAATTGAATTTTTAAGAAACCATATCGAACAAATGCAATTAGCGATTAGTGACGGTGTTGAAGTGTTCGGTTTTTGTCCTTGGTCAGCTATTGATCTCGTCAGCACGCATCAAGGTATAAGCAAACGCTACGGTTTTATTTACGTTAACCGTGATGAATTTGATTTAAAAGATTTGCGCCGAATTCGAAAACAAAGCTTTTATTGGTATAAACAAGTCATCTCATCGAATGGAGCCAATTTAGATTAGAAAGAGTAAATTCGACAATTGCATAATTTTTTCGGGAAGCTGTCAAAAATCAGGAAGGAATGTTACCATCCGGGCATAACCTGAACTGATTTGAACAACACAGTGCGTTTATTCGTGCGCGTTCAAATTGGTTCAGGTTTTTTATATATCAAATATATTTTTGGGAGGGTCAATCATGAAATATGAGCAATTGGCTAAAGACATTATCGAAAATGTCGGCGGTAAAGAAAACGTTATAAGTGTTGTTCACTGTATTACAAGATTGCGCTTTCAATTAAAGGACGAAGGGAAAGCGAACACAGAAGTGTTAAAAAACATGGACGGAGTCGTCACCGTTATGAAAAGCGGCGGACAATATCAAGTTGTCATCGGCAATCATGTGCCTGATGTATATAAGGCGGTCGTTGCTATTGGCGGGTTTGAAGCTGCAAAGCCTGTCGATACGGAAGCGGGGAAAAAGGATAAAAATTTATTCAACCGCTTTATTGACATTATTTCGGGAATTTTTGCACCAACTCTCGGCGTTCTAGCTGCAACAGGAATGATTAAAGGTTTTGCCGCCCTTTTCGCATCACTAGGCTGGATAACAGATAAATCAGGAACTTATCAAATTTTATATGCAATTGGCGATTCGTTATTTTACTTCTTCCCGATCTTTCTTGGTTATACGGCCAGCAAAAAATTCGGCGGCAACACATTCATCGGTATGGCGATCGGGGCGTCATTGGTTTATCCGGCACTATCTAATCTTACTAGCGGAAAAGCGCTTTACACTTTGTTTTCAGGCACGATGTTTGAGTCGCCTATTTATATTACATTTCTTGGCATTCCGGTCATTTTAATGACGTATTCATCTTCCGTTATTCCGATTATTTTGGCTGCTTATTTTAGTGCAAAGGTGGAAAATTGGTTTAAGAAAGTTATTCCTGATGTCGTGAAAACATTTTTAGTTCCTTTTTTTACACTGATTATCATAGTTCCTTTAACATTTTTATTGATTGGACCAATTGCAACTTGGGCAGGAAAGCTTCTAGGTCAACTAACAGTTGCCATCAATGATTTATCGCCAATTATCGCAGGGCTGCTTCTTGGCGGGTTCTGGCAAGTATTTGTTATTTTCGGTCTTCATTGGGGGCTTGTATCGATTGCCATCAACAATATGAGCACAATGGGAGCGGATCCTATTTTAGCGATGGCATTTGCTCCTTCTTTTGCACAAATAGGTGCTGTACTTGCCGTAATGGTGAAAACGAAACAGCAAAAATTGAAAACGCTTAGTGTTCCTGCATTTATTTCCGGAGTTTTCGGGGTTACAGAACCGGCGATTTATGGTGTTACGCTTCCGCTCAAAAAACCGTTTATTATCAGCTGTATTGCTGCGGCAATTGGCGGAGGACTCATAGGAGTATTTGATTCAAAAATGTATATGCTGGGAGGTCTCGGAATTTTTGGTATTCCATCCTTTATCAGTCCGACTGAAGGCATTACGTTTGGTTTATGGGGCACTTTAATTGCCATTACCGTTGCCTTTATCCTTGGTTTTATCCTCACTTTCCTTTTTGGATTCAGTCAAAAATCGGCAGCAGAAGCAGATCGGCAATCCCAACAAGCAACAGCTGAGGCTGACGCGGAAGAAGAATTATTAGGTAAAAAAGAAATTATTTTCAGCCCGTTTAACGGCGAAGTAAAGCCGTTATCAGACATCAAGGATGCAGCATTTTCATCCGGGGCCCTCGGCGCGGGCGTAGCCATTGAGCCTTCGGAAGGAAAATTAGTAGCGCCTGTATCCGGCACAGTAACGACTCTTTTTCCTACGAAACATGCAATTGGCATAACATCTGATCAAGGTGCGGAAATTTTGATTCATATTGGCATGAATACCGTTCAATTGGAAGGGAAATTTTTCACTGCTCATACAACTCAAGGCGCCCGTGTAGAGAAAGGACAGCTGCTCATTGAATTTGACATAAATGGAATTCAGTCGGCGGGCTTTGATTTGGCGACACCGGTTGTTATAACCAACACTAGTCACTACAAAGAAATAAATGAAACGAAAGAAAAACAAATCAAAATTGGCGAACCTTTATTGACGCTTATAAATGACTCGGAATGATTTTCACAAGAAAAAAGCATCTGCTGATTAAGGGCAGATGCTTTTTTTAAGAAGATTTTGAACGTTTTGCAGCTTTTCATGCTGTTTTTTTGAAAAAATACAATTCTTTTATGTAATAATAGTTTCCGTAATATGCGAATATTTCGAGAAATTATGTTAGAAAATATTACATATTTATTGCAGATATAGTCATATAAACTATAATTCTTAATAAATAAAAAATCCCCCTAAAGAGTTTGTAGTGATCTCTCATTCTCTGTCAACCGGAAAAAGAAGGTGAAAAGCTGACATTTGCCAGCGTATCTTGGAATGATGAAAAGTGAATATCGTTCCCCGAAATAAGTGGGAAATCAAAGCTGTCTAGGGTTCCGTTGCTGGCAGGCTGTATCACCGCCGGTAAGTCTGGTCCGAGAGAGAGCGTATAGAAGCTGCGTTTGATTGCAACTTCTATATACACGGAAGGATAAAAGCCTGGGAGATCTATTCTCTCTGGCTTTTATTTTTTTAAAGCTGAAAATTTAAAAATCTGGGGAGGGGGATATAACAGAATTTCTTTAAGCACTATTTTGAAATACCTAAATTCAAAAAGAGATGAAAAATATAAAGCCGAGGTGAAAGACATGAAGAAAAAGAAGCTTCCACTACTTGTTCTTTCTATCATTTTTTGCTTGTTGTTGTCTGCTTGCGGAAGTAAATCTGCAAATGAAACTTCTGGCGGCAATAAAAGCAAGAAAGAACCGATTAAGATTGGTTTCAGCGCCTTGCCGAGCTGGTATTTATGGCATCTCGTAGAAAAAAAGGGTTTTTTCGAAAAACATGGAGTGGATGTCGAATTGGTTTGGTTTCCAGTATATGCTGATTCCCTTTCTGCATTAAATACGGGAGAAATTGATGGAAACAGCCAAGCTTTGCTTGATTCGATCTCCCCTTTAGAAAAAGGAATTGATTTAAAAGCGGTATTTATTACAGACAATTCACTTGGCGGCGATGGGCTTGTTGCTTCAAATGATATTCGCTCGGTTAAAGACTTAAAAGGGAAGAAAGTTGGTACGGAAATAGGTACGATTGAACACTTTTTTCTGCTCACGGCATTGCATGAAGCGGGATTAAAGGAGTCCGATGTGAAATTTACAAACTTATCTGTTCAAGATGCGGGAAATTCATTTATAGCTGGAAAATTGGATGCAGCCGGTTTGTGGGAGCCTTTTTTAAGCATGGCAGTGAATAAGGGAAAAGGACATAAGTTGGTGACATCCGCTGATTTTCCGGGCTTGATTTCCGACTTATTCGTTGTAAGGGGAGATGTTGCGAAAGAGAGGAAAGAGGACGTGCAAAAAATCGTAGCAGCATGGTTTGATGCGGTTGACTATCTTTCGCAAAATTACGATCAATCGATTCAACTAATAGCGGACGAGGCGGGAATTTCAAAAGAAGAGCTGGATGTAGGAATGAAAGGATTCAAGCTGTTTTCTCCTGAAGAAAGCTTGAACGCTTTTAAAGAGGGAGATAACTATCAATCTTTTTATTACACAGCTGAAAAAAATGCTGAATTTTTAAAAGAGTTAGGGTTTATTAAAGACATTCCTGATTTTAGCAGCTTCGTTGACACCTCATTTATAAAAGCGGAAATTGAACGGGCAAAGTAAGGAGGATTAATGGATGGAGCTTCAAAAAGGAAAAAGGCATCAATGGACATTATTCAAAATACGCGAGGATATTCCGAAAAAATGGTATTTTACTGGGGTATCAGCTGCTTTTATCTTGTTATTGCTCATTTGGATTTTGCTGAGCAATTTAAAACTTGTGGATGAAGTATTTCTTCCGACTCCCGCAGCTGTTGTGGGCTCTTTCTTTGCTGCCCTTTCAAGTCCGGAGTATTGGGGAGAAATCGGGATTAGCGTCTACAGAGTTTTTATGGGGTTTTTACTGGCATGTCTGTTAGGGATTCCGCTCGGAATATTGGCTGGCACTTTTAAGCTTGCAGAATCGGTTATTTTGCCCGTCTCTGAGTTTATCAGGTATATGCCGGCAGCCGCTTTTATTCCACTTATTATGGTTTGGGCAGGAATTGGGGAAACAGCAAAAATTTTAGTGATTTTTATCGGAAGCTTTTTTCAGCTCGTTTTAATGGTGGCAGATGACACAAACCGGATTCATAAAGACCTACTTTATGCCTCCTATACTCTTGGAGCAAACCGCTGGCAAGTCATCTCAAAGGTTATCATCCCTGCAATGCTTCCGAAATTAATGACAACTATGCGGCTGATTATGGGATGGGCTTGGACGTATTTAGTTGTAGCAGAGCTGGTGGCGGCAAACAACGGTCTTGGATATTCGATTATGAAAGCGCAGCGTTTCATGGATACCGAGTCCATCTTTGTCGGAATCATTGTTATCGGGCTGTTGGGACTTATTATTGACAGATGCTTTGCCTACATTAATAAAAAATTATTTCCATGGGCGGAAGGAGGAAATTAAATGTTGAATGCTATCAAAGCTGAAAAAAATCTTCGCCAAGAGAAGATTGAAATAAACATTCAAAATTTGTCGAAAGTGTATAAAACGAATAATGGCTCCTTTCAAGCGCTGGAGAATGTTTCTTTGTACGTAAAAAATGAAGAATTTGTTTCCATTCTTGGACCGTCGGGATGCGGTAAGTCGACCATTTTGAGAATTTTGGCAGGTTTAGAGGAGCCGACATCAGGCAGTGTGCAAGTATCCGGTGAAGAAGTGAAAGGACCAAGTGCGAAACGAGGTATGGTCTTTCAGTCTTATACGTTGTTTCCTTGGTTGACAGTAAGAGAAAACATAGAGTTTGGCCTCAAGCTAAAAGGAATGAAACAAAAAGAGCGTAAAGAAATTTCCGATCGATATTTAGAGCTGGTAGGACTGGAAAGATTTGCGGATTCCTACGGCAAAGAATTGTCCGGCGGCATGAAACAACGTGTGGCTATTGCAAGATCGTTGGCCAATAATCCGGAAGTGTTATTAATGGATGAACCTTTTGGAGCGCTTGATGCACAAACAAAGCAATCCATGCAGCAATTATTGTTGGATATTTGGAAGAAGGAAAAAACAACCATTGTGTTTATAACGCACGACATCGATGAAGCCTTATTCTTATCCCAGCGAATATATGTCATGGAAGCAAGACCGGGGAGAATTCTCGAAGAGATTGATGCGGATTTGCAATTATTTCAAGATGGGGAGCTTGCGGATGTAGAGAAATTTATGAATGTAAAAAAACATATCATTTCTTTATTAAAGCATTAGTAAAAAACTTACAGAAGGATCGGAAGGGCTGTTGATGATGAAGATACGAAACAAACTGCTCCTTAGCTTTGGAACCGTTTTGCTAATTGTCCTGCTCGCCTTTCTTATTGTTTACTCTACTTTGCAGGACGTTTCCAAATCCTATTTTAATTTAGCAAATACCGATATGAAAAAATTGCAGCTTGCCCACCAGATTCAATTTGAAGACCTTGCGTTAACAGATGCGGTCAGAGGGGTGATTATCGAACCGGATAATACGGCCGAAAGGGAAAAGTACAATCAGTTTGCAAAGCAAATTGATCAACATATTAAAGAAGTGACTCCGATGCTGGATGATTCCAGGACGAAAAAAATTTTCCACGATCTAAATATAAATAATCAAAAATTAGTTGAATTAGAAACGCAGATGATGGAATTGGCCGGGGAAGACCGCCAAAAAACGCTTGCTATTTTTCATGGTGAATATGCGGATATTCGCGCTATTTTTAGTTCCAAACTGGAAGAATTCAAACAAATTGAGACAGAACGGATAACCAAGAAAATTGCGGAAGATGAAAAATTAATAAGAAAAAAAATCATGGCGGGTGCAGCGGTATTTATCACAGCACTGTTTGCAGGAATTTTAATTGCAATATTTATTTCTAAAAGAACCACCCGGCCATTGTGGAAAATTGCAAATAAATTAGAGGAATTGGCGCGAAATAAAGGAGATTTAACAGCTAGAATCCATATCACGAATAAAGATGAAATTGGAAAGCTGGCGGCGGCATTTAATAGAATGCTGGAGAACCTGCAAAAAATGATGCTAAAAATAAAGGAAACGACAGATGAAGTTTCCGCTTCAGCACTCGAGCTTTCTGAAGGTACTAAAAACTTTGCGGAAAGTACAGAACAGATCACGATGGCAGTTCAAGACATTGCTTCCGGAGCCGGTGATCAAGGGGACATGGCGGATGAAAGCTCACATGCGGTGAATAATATTGCCAATGAAGTTCAAAAAATTGCATCGTCATCTTCTTTCGCAGCAGAATCGGCCTTGACCACATCGAAAATCGCAGAAGAAGGAAACAAATCAATTGTCAAAGCAGTCAAGCAGATGGAATTTTTACAAAAATCCGTTGATGAAGCGTTTATTAAGATTGAGGAACTTGGCAAGCTTACCGACGAGATAAAAAAAATATCAGATGTCATGGCAAATATAGCGGAGCAGACGAATTTATTGGCTCTAAATGCTGCAATTGAGGCGGCGCGTGCAGGGGAACAAGGCAAGGGTTTTGCTGTTGTAGCAACGGAAGTTCGAAACTTGGCGGAAGAGTCAAAACAATCTGCGATTCAAATAAATGAAATGATACAGCATGTCCTCTCCATTGCTGCTGCTGCCGTGGAGAATATCGATAAAGGAAGAAGCGATCTAAAAGAGGGTAAAAGGGTTGTTGATGATGCTGGGCGTGCTTTCCATAAAATTTTAACATCAGTTGAGAAAGTAACATGTCAAATACAAGAGGTTTCCTCATCTGTCCAGCAAATGTCAACAGGAGCTGATCAAGTTGCTGTTTCTATCGGACAATTGGCTGACATCGCCAAAAAGTCATCAGCTCATTCACAAAATGTGGCAGCCTCAACGGAAGAACAACTGGCTGCAATTGAAGAATTTACAGCAACGGCAGAAAATCTCTCAAATGTAGCAAAAAAACTGAGAAACATGATCGGGGAATTTAATGTTTAACATTGTTTTTATCTATTTCCAGCATTCATTGTAAGTTTCATGTTATATTATCTAACAAAATCATTGAACAATGCTGCACTCCTTTCTATATTAATCTTAAATAAAAATTTCATAAAGGTTCCTGATCGATAGGAACAAAAAAGCTGTCTAGGGTTCCGCTGCTGCTTAAGTTTGCAGCAGGTCTGGTCCGAGAGAGAGCGTATAGAAAGCATCAAAAGATGTCTTTCTATAAACACGGAAGGATAAAAGCCTGGGAGATTTCCCTAGGCTTTTATTTTTTTACAACGATCATTAAGAAAAGTCTCAAGGGAGGTATTTTGGATGACTAAAATTTTCAGCAAAACGATCGTACCTGGAGGAAAATGGTCAGGAAAAATTGGAAAAGGAAAGCTTATTCGTTTTACAGCCTTGGAGGCTGGAGCCAATCTTTCACTTATGATGTATCATGCACATGATCTTTCAGAGCGTTATAACATGCCAGATACATTAAAAGCCCAGCACACATTTCACTTGACAAAGGGAAACGTATTGATGAGCGATAACGGCCGAGTATTGGCCAGCATCACTAGCGACAGCCTTGGCTGGCACGACACTGTTTCAGGCTATACCACAAGGGAAGGAACAGATGAGAAATATGGAAAAACAAGCTATCAAGAATTAAGAAATGACTGGCTCAGAAGCGGAGAAGAGAACTTTGCCATGGAACTTGTAAGAAACGGGCTCAGCCTGCGCGACATGGCTCCTGTCGTCAATCTGTTTTCAAAAGTGAAAACCGACGACAAAGGCAACCTTACCTATTGTTTGGATCATTGCAAAAAAAATGACACAGTAACATTAAGAACAGAAATGGATATTTTGCTGATTGTTTCTAATACACCAAATCCGCTTGATCCAAGAACCAACTATCCGTCCGTTCCGGTGGCAATGGAAATGCTTCCGGCAGAGCCTGTCGATTTGAACGATTATTGTGTAAATTATCGTCCTGAAAACCGCCGGGCATTTGAAAATACTTGGGAATATTATGCGCTTTTATAGCATTGGGCAGGAAATTGTTTGAGTACCCAGGCTGATGCCTTTAAAGATCAATATTATAGAAAATACCGATTTAAAAATACGATATGAGGAGGAAAGGAACATGGAAAATATTAAAAAAGTAGAAAGTCCTCGAAAAGAAGAAAATGCAATCTATAACAAAATCATCCCTGCCGGGGAAGGCTGGATGCATGAACTAAATCCAGGGCAAGTTCTAAGAATTGTCGACTTGGAAGGAAACCAAGCAGTAGATACATTGTTTTACGATGCAGATAATCCGGAGGATCATTACAGTGTAACAGCCACCATTACAGGACAGAAAAATATTTACTTAACAACAGGTTCGGTGCTTCGTTCTGAATCAGGAAATGAATTGCTGAAGATTGTAGCGGATACATGCGGGCGCCACGATACATTAGGCGGTGCTTGCTCAGCACAAAGCAATACCGTCCGATATGCACATGATAAATTGCATATGCACAATTGCCGCGACACGTTTATGCTGCAGTTGTCGAAATATGGGGAGCGTTTTACAAAAAGGGATCTGGCTCCAAATATTAACTTCTTCATGAATGTTCCGGTTACAGAAGATGGTCATTTAGAATTTGCTGATGGAATCTCTTATGCCGGAAGTTATGTGGAATTATTATCCCTTCGGCGGACATTGGTGCTGATCAGCAACTGCCCGCAATTAAACAATCCTTGCAATGCTTACAATCCAACAAAAATACAAGTGCTGATTTGGGATAAATAAACAGAATCAACTAGGATACGGATGCGTCAGGGGGGAGTACAAAATGTTTAAAAAAATTCTGATTGCCAATCGCGGGGCAATAGCCGTCCGGATTGAACGGACGCTTCGCAAGCTTGGAATTCTATCGGTTGCTATATATACAAAGGCGGATCAAGACAGTTTACATGTAGACGAAGCAGATGAAGCTATTTTAATAGGAGAAGGCCCGGTCAAAGACAGCTATTTGAATGGAAATTTAATCATAAAAGCTGCCATTGAGTCAGGAGCCGATGCCATTCATCCCGGATATGGATTTTTAAGTGAAAACGCAGATTTTGCCCGCTTGTGCGAACAAAATGGAATTACGTTTATCGGACCTTCACCTGAACAGATGGAGATATTCGGATTAAAGCATTCTGCCAGAGAAATTGCAAAAAAAGCCAATGTTCCTTTATTGCCGGGAACGAACCTCATCACCGATTTGGATGAGGCGGTAAAACAAGCTGAACATATTGGTTATCCAATTATTTTAAAAAGCACGGCAGGAGGCGGAGGCATCGGAATGCGCGTTTGCGAAAATGAACAGCATTTGCGCTCGGCATTTGAGGCGGTACGTCGTCTTGCTGAAACAAATTTTAAAAATAAAGGCGTTTTCCTGGAGAAATATATCGCTAGAGCACGCCATATAGAAGTTCAAATTTTTGGAAATCGATTTGGTGAAGTGGTAGCTTTAGGTGAACGAGACTGCTCTATTCAGCGCCGCAATCAAAAAGTTGTGGAGGAAAGTCCGGCCCCTCTTTTGTCCCAGGAAGTCAGAAAAGGAATGTTCGCAGCCGCCATCCGATTGGCGGAAGAAGTTGGATACCGGAGTGCAGGCACCGTTGAGTTTTTATATGATCCTGAAACAAGCTCCTTTTACTTTCTTGAAGTGAATACAAGACTTCAAGTGGAGCATGGTGTAACAGAAGAGGTCTTTGGCATCGATCTTGTTGAATGGATGATACGTGAAGCAGCAGATGATCTGCATGAATTGCATTCCTTAGTAAAAGAGCCGAAAGGGCATAGCATTCAAGCGCGTATTTATGCGGAAGATTGTTTGCATGAGTTTCGGCCGAGCGCCGGACAGATTGATGAGGCAAAATTTCCTAAAACAGCTCGAACGGAAACGTGGGTAAGAAACGGAATCACGGTTACGACTCTTTATGATCCAATGCTGGCGAAAGTGATTGTTCGTGGAAAAAACAGGGAAGAGGCGATCGGAAAACTCATACAAGCGCTAAACGAAACGAAATTGTACGGTATTACAACCAATCTCCACTACTTGAAAGCTTTATTGAAGGAAAAGGATTTTATAAAAGGAAATGTATACACCCGTTTATTAAACCATTTTCAACCTAGAGAACATGCACTGGAAGTATTGGACGGAGGAATTCAAACAACTGTTCAGGATTGGCCCGGACGCATTAAATATTGGAGCGTAGGTGTGCCGCCTTCCGGTCCAATGGACCAGCTCTCGTTCCGGATTGGAAATAAACTTCTCGGGAACAGAGAAGGCGCCCCTGGTCTTGAAATGACATTGCGCGGGGGATCTTATCGTTTTCGAGATGATATATGGTTTTGTATTACAGGTGCCGATATGCAGGCTAAGCTTGACGATCAGCCCGTGCCGATGTATGAACCTGTTTTGGCAAAAAAGAACCAAGTATTATCATTTGGTGAAGCGAAAAGGGGAATGCGGACTTATTTATTAGTAGCAGGCGGTTTTGACATGCCTGAAGTTTTAGGAAGCTCCTCCACATTTACGCTCGGCGGATTCGGCGGCCATGGCGGACGCGCCTTGCGCACTGGCGATGTGCTTTTGGTCAACCGGGGGGCTGTTGTCAAAAAAACGAAGGGGCTTCCAGCTGAATATAGACCGATCATGACGAATAAATGGACGATAGGCGTCATTCCGGGCCCTCATTGTACAAGCGAATTTTTGCAGCCGGATTATTTGCAGCAATTAACTGAAACAGAATGGGAAGTGCATTTTAACAGTTCGCGCACAGGCGTCCGGTTAATGGGCCCAGCGCCGAAATGGGCAAGAGAAGACGGCGGAGATGCAGGTTTGCATCCATCAAATATTCATGATAACGCTTATGCAGTGGGATCGCTTGATCTAACAGGCGATATGCCGATTTTACTGGGACCTGATGGACCTAGTTTAGGAGGATTTGTCTGCCCAGTTACGACGGCTTCAGCTGAGTTTTGGAAAATTGGGCAATTGCATCCGGGCGATATCGTCAAGTTTCATTTGTTGTCATTGGAAGAAGCGGAGGAACTTCGAAAAAAACAAGAAATGTTTATGCAAAAAATTGAAAATGGCAGTTTGTACGGATTTCAACCTTCTCAACTTCCTGCCATTAATCCAAAAATTACAGCCGACGATTCAATTTTGGCTCAAGAACAAACATCTCGAAACATTCCAATTACGATTCGTTCAAGCGGCGACGAAAATTTGCTGATTGAGTACGGTTCAATGGATTTAGACCTGCTGTATCGGTTTCAAGTACATGCTTTAATGCAAGCGATACAACAAAAAGGCAACATCCCTTTCCTTGATTTAACGCCGGGCATTCGGTCTTTGCAAGTGCACATTGACCCATCGAAAATGTCCGTTCGCGAGGCTTGTCAAAAAATTTTAGAAATTGATCGCGAGCTTCCGCCGCTGGAATCGATAAAAGTCCCTTCACGTATTGTTCGGCTGCCTCTTTCCTGGGATGATCCGGCTACTCAATTGGCCATTGAACGCTACCAGAAAAACGTCCGTTCCGATGCTCCGTGGTGTCCGAGTAATTTGGAATTCATCAGGCGCATAAATGGCTTAAAAAGCATTGATGATGTAAAGAAAATTGTATTTGATGCAAAATATCTTGTTTTAGGATTAGGCGACGTCTATCTTGGCGCTCCAGTAGCCATCCCAATTGATCCTCGGCACCGTTTAGTCACAACAAAATATAACCCTGCCCGGACTTGGACGCCTGAAAATGCGGTAGGAATTGGCGGTTCGTATTTATGTATATATGGAATGGAAGGTCCTGGAGGCTATCAATTTGTCGGCCGGACGATTCAAATGTGGAATAAATTCCGGACAACGAAGAGTTTTGAACAAGGAAAACCTTGGCTATTGCGGTTTTTCGATCAAATTCAGTTTTACCCAGTAGATGCGGAACAGTTGCTGCAATTGCGGGAAGATTTTCTTAGAGGAAGGTTTGAAGTGGAAATAACAGAAACAACGTTTGATCTTGGCGAATATTTAAAATTCTTGGATTCGATCAAAGATAGTGCCGAAACTTTCCGCATGCGGCAGCAGGAAGCTTTTCAAGCAGAGCGAGAACGGTGGAAGCAGCTAGGATTGGCGGAATATATATCAGAGCATGAACCAATGAAAGAAGGGCAAGAGGAAAATATCCCTCCAGGTGCTGAGGTTGTTCGTTCTTCCATGCCTGGAAGTGTATGGAAAGTTCTTGTGTCTCCTGGACAGCAAGTTAAGAAAGGCGATGTTCTGATGATTGAAGAAAGCATGAAAATGGAGTTTCCGCAGCTGGCCCCGTGCGATGGACAAATAGTAAATGTTTACGTGAAACCAGGGGACGAGGTGCAATCAGGACAATTGATTGTCAGCATTTTAAAGCAGAAAGAACGAGAGGAGGTTCTCAAATGAAATCGGTCAAACATTTTCCTCAACCTTTGACGATTGCGCGGTTGAGAGAGATGTACCTTAACAATGAATTGACTCCCGAAGAAGTAGTCGTTGAAATCATTCATCGAGTTAAACAAGATGAGGATATGAATATATGGATTACCCCTCCGGCAATGGAAAGAATTCAGCCTTATCTAGACAGGCTTGCTTCACTGGATCGGAAAAGCTTGCCATTATGGGGAATTCCATTTGCTATTAAAGACAACATTGATTTAGCCGGGGTTCCGACAACTGCAGCTTGCCCCCAATATGCTTATATACCAGAAAAAAGCGCAACAGTGGTTGAGCGGTTAATCGCAGCAGGTGCGATCCCATTAGGAAAAACAAATTTAGATCAGTTTGCCACTGGGCTTGTCGGTACAAGAAGTCCTTATGGAGAAACGAAAAATGCCTTAAAAGAAGAACTGATCAGCGGGGGATCAAGCTCTGGATCTGCGGTGGCCGTTGCACGAGGCCATGCAGCGTTTGCACTCGGAACGGACACTGCTGGATCCGGACGAGTGCCGGCAGCCTTAAATCGCTTAGTCGGATTTAAGCCGAGCAGGGGAGCCTGGCCGACCGCTGGAGTAGTTCCGGCTTGCGCAAGCCTTGATTGTGTGACAGTTTTTGCGCACAATTTGCAGGATGCATTGGAAGTTGATCGAATTGTGCGCGGCGAGGATGAAACAGATCCTTGGTCACGCTATTTCCCGAACGTATCGCCGAAAAGTCCGAGCAAAATTTGTTTGCCGAAACAACCGCTTTCGTTTTTTGGCCCATTTCGTGAAGGATATAGGAATGCATGGATGAAAACGATGAAAAGATTGGAACGTTTGCGTCTTCCGATTGAGTATATCGATTATGATTTGTTTTCCGAAGCGGCGTCTCTTCTTTATGAAGGTCCTTGGGTGGCGGAAAGATGGGCGGATTTAGGTGATTTTGTGAAAGCAAATACAGAAGATGTGTTTTCCGTTACGGAAAAAGTCCTTTCTTCCGGAGCTTCTCCTGATCATACGGCAGCATCAGCTTTTCAAGCGATGCACAGGATCCAATCAATCAAGCATAAAGTGAAAAAATTGTTAAAAGATGCAGTATTAGTTTTGCCTACTTGTGGCGGTACTTGGACGCGCGAACAAGTTAGGCTCGATCCGATTCGCACAAATAACGAAATGGGAAAATACACCAATCACTGTAATCTTTTGGATCTGTCGGCAATCGCCATTCCGGCAGAGGATGCGGAAGCAAATGTTCCTTTTGGCATGACGATGTTTTCGCTGGCAGAACAGGAAGGATTGATATTCGGACTTGCTTCTCAATTTTTAGGAGAGATTCTAACAGAAAATTTTCAACCGCAAAAAAATACGACTTTTGTTGCCGTCTGCGGTTTGCATATGAGAGGGTTTCCGCTCGAAAATGAAATGCATCAATTCGGAGGCAAATTCGTATGTGAAGCAACAACTGCTCCTAATTACCGGCTGTATAAGCTGCCTACGGATCCTGCCAAACCTGGGCTTATCAAAACAAACCACAATGGCGCCTCCATTCAATTGGAGATATGGGAAATGCCATTAGCTTCATTTGGTGCTTTTACAGCATCTATTCCAGAACCTTTAAGTATAGGAACAGTAGAACTGATCAACGGAAACAAAGTGCCGGGCTTTCTTTGTGAAAAGTATATAGCCAATCAAGCGGAGGATATTACAGCTTTTGGAGGATGGCGTTCCTATTGCCTGAAAGAACTCAATTCATAATACAAAAGCCGTCAAACATGTTGGCGGCTTTTTCACGTTCAAGCGCAAAATTCTAATTTTAAGAGATTGACAGGATGGAGTGACTGAACTATTTAGATAAAATCGACGTGTACGTACAGTGTATTAGGAGACAGAAAGTTAGCTGCATACTTCTGTTTTGTTTATTTTTTAAACTGTAAAATACGACTTTTACCTCTGCTGGTTACTTGAATATTGAAAATACCAATGTATCAATTCATTTCCAAATTGCTTGAAAAAATAGTATTTCCTCTTAGTTAGATTTATTACATAAAATTTTAAAATATTGTATTTAAATTACAATTTTGGTAAAATTACTATATATTGTAAAAATAACTAGGGGGTGTGGGAATTTATAAAAATTAAGAAAACTATTTTTTTTATAATATTCTTCATCTTCTTAGCTTCATGCAATCATCAATTATCCTATGATCAAAAAATTGATTGTAATCAGAATTGGGCTCTATGCTCCATACAGAAGGAATATGCTGATCCTAACTCTTTAACAGACACACCTATAAAAATTGCCATTATTGATAGTGGAATTGATGAAGAAAAGGCTCGTGTCAAAGTATCAAAAAGGTTCAACGAGAAAAATAATCAAATAGATTCATACGGACATGGTACAGAGGTTGCTAGTATCATTAGAGAATGGAGAAATCATTACTCAACATTTTGATGTAGTGTTGCAAGAAATTGACGGCACCGATTTTATTGCAACACTCATTGATCAAGATACTGGAGAATCTTACCAGATCAATACCATTGATGCTCAAGCTTCGGTTCTGCCGGCGGTTATAATCGGAGTAGTTGCAAAACATGGAATCAAGTATGCCATAAAAAAATTTGGAAAAAAACTTATCGTTAAGTCGATAAAAAGCTCTAAAGCCGTTCTTAACACATTTGCAAAGGCAGCCGTTAAAGCAGCAAAAAGTAAAGTTTCCAAATTCAATGTAAGTAATAAGCATTTAAAAAATGCTGGAGGTAATTTTTCTAAATTCAATACTACTGATAAAAGCCAAATACGTAATTGGGTTAAAGAAGGATTAAATTCTAAGAACGCATCTTATTCTTTAAATCCAGAGGAAGAAAAAAAGAATGCGGATTTGTCATTTGTAGTTATAGCGGACCTTGGTAAAGTAATAGGTACAAAAGGTCAGAAAAAATAAAAATTGTAGTAGGGTGGGATGGTGAAATATGGACAGCATATCCAATCAATTAGAGTTTGTCTATCACTTTACAACCGATGAATCTTACATTCCTAAAAAGTGGAAAAAAGATTCTGCTATCGTACTTAGAGTTGATGGAGATTTTGACATAAAAGTAGATGGAATCTCCTATTTCCGAGATGATATCGCATTGTTGGAGTTTTATTTATACCTAGAGAGATGGCTCGCCATTATCGAAAGTGGCAAATATGATATCCCGGAATTTCATTATTATACTCTTGAAATTGACGAAGATGAGCCGTTAATTTCAATCATCCCTTTTGACAATAACGATAAGGCTCGACTCACTTCTATTTGGAGAAAGGAACCGTTTGATCCTGTATTTAAGATGGATTATATAGTGAACCAATTGACAGAATTACGCGATCAATTAAAAAAAGATATCGAGGCACATTATAACATTTCAGTAGAACCGTTTATTGATAAATTTCCGATAAAAGCTTTAGCAGTTGTAGACAAAAAAAAGGGTAAGACGAAATGGCTTTAGTCATTGAACGTTACTTGTTAAAGACTATGTCAATGTTTGTAGTTGATAACATTTCTTGGGGCTGCCTATTATTTTTGAAGCCCCATTTATTTTTTCAAAAAGTGTCCGAATTATGCTAATTCAACACTACTGATAAAAGCCAAGTACGCAATCGAATGAAAAGGATTCAATTCTATAAATCCAGAGGTAGAAACAAAGAATGCTGATTTATCATTGTAGTGATAACCACTCGGTAAAACATAGGTACGAAAGAGTAATAGGGGATGGGATGGTGAAATATGGACAGCATATCCAGTCAAATAGAATTTGTCTATCACTTTACAACCGATGAATCTTATATTCCTAAAAAGTTGAAAAAGAATGCTGCCATTGTGCTTAGAGTTAGTGGAGATTTTGACATAAAAGTAGATGGAATCTCCTATTTCCGAGATGATATCGCATTGTTGGAGTTTTATTTATACCTAGAGAGATGGCTCGCCATTATCGAAAGTGACAAATATGATATCCCGGAATTTCATTATTATACTCTTGAAATTGACGAAGATGAGCCGTTGATTTCAATCATCCCTTTTGACAATAACGATAAGGCTCGACTCACATCTATTTGGAGAAAGGAACCGTTTGATCCTGTATTTAAGATGGATTATATAGTGAACCAATTGACAGAATTACGCGATCAATTAAAAAAAGATATCGAGGCACATTATAGTATTTCAGTAGAACCGTTTATTGATAAATTTCCCATTAGAGCTTTAGCTGTCATCGATAAAAAGAGAGGCAAGAAGAAATGGTTTTAGTATTCTGTAAAAAATTAGGGATACAAATCCTTTAGAGTATAGGAACAGTAGAACTGATCAACGGAAACAAAGTGTCGGGCTTTCTTTTGGAAGGCGTATATCGCCAATCGATTCGAGGATATTACAGATTTTGGAGGATGGCGTTCCTATTGCCGAAAAGAAGCCGAATCATAATGGCAAAAGTGGCTGTCAAAGTAGTCGATTTTTTCGGCTTATAGGTGCCCTTTCAATATTCAATGTTTATGTTTTTCGTTTCCAAAAGATTTTGGCTTTCTGGACAACTGCTTTTCCTATGTTTCCCTATCTTGATCATGTCCTTCGGGAATCTTATGAAGGACTTTTTCTATGCACGCCATTTTCATTCTGTCCTTCAAAAGTTATGACGGACATTCAGTATATGCAATTTCCTTTTTTTGGATTCCATCACCTCCATGAAGGACGTTTATAAATTTTATTAGATTATTTTTGTCCTTCACAGTTGTATTTCTTTAAAATCCATCTCAGTTCGGATTCTAAAATCAAATCAGTGAACCTTTAAGTAATAAAAAAAGGTTTCTGCCTTTTTGTTCATCTCAACATTTATTAAATGGAGAGATGCTTCCAAAAGTTTGAACAACTTTTGTGAAGCATCCTCCTGTTTTAATTATGTGGTTTAAATATTTTTAACATAGTTTTCATGTCATCATTGTCACTAACGATGTTTCACTTGTGAGTTAGACAGAAATTTAAAACGATACTGAACTTTTTTCTTGTTTGATCCGTATTAAAAGATGAGAGGAGGAAAATACATGACGTTGAAGCTAGAGCAAGTGACGAAAAAATTTGGCGATTTCACCGCTGTGGATAAGCTGTCTTTATCCATTCCGGAAAAAGAAATGTTTGGTTTTTTAGGGGCAAACGGTGCCGGAAAAACGACAACATTTCGCATGATTTTAGGGCTGCTGGCACCAACTGAAGGAACCATTACATGGAATGGAGAAAAAATTGATTATAGCACGAGCCCGTATATCGGATATTTGCCCGAAGAGCGGGGATTGTACCCGAAATTAAAGGTAAAGGATCAGATTGTCTATTTAGCCAGATTAAGAGGGATGAACAAAAAAGATGCGCTGAAGGAGCTGGCAAATTGGCTCGAACGGTTTAAAGTGCCAGAGTACGCTGAAAAAAAAGTCGAAGAGTTGTCGAAAGGAAACCAGCAAAAAATTCAATTTATTGCTGCTGTCATACATAAACCGAAGCTGCTCATCTTGGATGAACCGTTTAGCGGATTGGATCCGGTCAATGTTGAGCAATTGAAAGAGGCTGTCATTGATTTGAAAAATGCCGGTACATCCATTGTGTTTTCCAGCCATCGGATGGAGCACGTTGAGGAATTATGTGAACATTTATGCATATTACATAGGGGAAGCCCTGTAGTTCATGGGTCGCTCAAAGAAATTAAACGTTCCTTTGGCAAAAAAAATCTCGTGATTCATGCGGATTTTGATCTCAATTTCTTGAAGAATTTCCCAGGTGTCGTAAAAGCCAAGACAACAGTTGAAGGGATTCAATTGCAAATTGAAAGAGAAGAGACCGCACAACAATTGTTACAGGAGATTGTCGATAAAGGATTTATTCGCAAATTCCAAATAGAAGAGCCTTCATTACATGATATTTTTATAGAGAAAGTGGGTGCGGCCTATGCATAACTTTTGGACTGTTTTGTTCCACACTTATTTTACCAAACTAAGATCGAAGCAATTTATCATTTCCACGGTTATTACATTGCTTATTATTCTAGTTTTGGGAAACATATCAAAAATTATCGATTTTTTTAATTCTGGTGAAAATCAAGAACGCCTTGCAGTCATTGATCAATCAAATTCTTTATTTGAACCGTTTAAAAAGCAATTGAAAGAAGTTAATCCGGACATTCAATTGCAAAAAACTAATGCTTCCGAAGAAAAGCTGAAAAAGAATGTATTAAATGATGAGATCAAAGGGTATCTCGTTTTATCTTTAAATGATGAAAACCGGCCGATGGCGGTATATAAAGCAGCGTCTCTTGCAGACTCAACCGTTCCAAACGATTTGCAATATGCCCTCCAACAAGTGAGCATGGTATGGACAGCAGGTCAATTGAAATTAACGCAAGAGGAACTGATGAAGCTGAATGCGCCAGTATCTTTTGAAATGGAAGCGTTGAATGCCAACGCAAAAACGGTGGAAGAATTGAATCAAGCGAGAGGTCTCGTATATGTACTTTTATTTGTAATATATTTTGCAGTGATCATGTATGCAAATATGATTGCGATGGAGGTAGCAGTAGAAAAATCTTCTAGAGTGATGGAAATTTTAATTTCCAGTGTTCCTCCTATTACACAAATGTTTGCGAAAATTTTAGGTGTTGCTCTATTGAGTTTAACGCAGCTTGCCTTATGGCTTATTGTCGGCTACGTTTCCATTAAACAAAATTTAGAATCGATGGATGGAGGATTTTTCTCTTTCTTTGGATTCCAAAACACGTCGTTGTCGACCATTCTATATGCAGTCATTTTCTTTATTTTAGGCTATTTATTATATGCGACGATGGCTGCCTTTCTAGGCTCGCTGGTCAGTCGTATAGAAGATGTTCAGCAGTTGATCACTCCGATGATTTTAACGGTTGTGGCGGGCTTTATGCTAGCGATATTTGGTTTGAGCAATCCGGAAGCTTCCTATGTTACGATCACATCATACATTCCGCCGTTTACCCCGATGCTGATGTTTTTGCGGGTTGGAATGCTGGATCTTCCAATTTGGGAGCCGCTTTTAGGAATCGGTTTATTAATAGCATCCATTGCTATATTAGCTGTCTTCGGGGCAAGAGTTTACAAAGGCGGCGTATTGATGTACGGAAAATCCAATGCGCTTAAAGATATTAAAAAAGCTTTGCAGCTATCGAAAAATAAATAAAGAAGACATTACGCAAAATGGTTTTCTTTTGATTTTGAGCAGATAATAATAAACGTAGCAAGCAGCCCGATTCCTGTATACTAGGAGTTTGGCTGCTTAATTTTTTGGAAGCTTTGATAATGATGAAAATGAGTCAATTTCTGCGCAGTATTTTTTCTCAACTACCGAAGTTGGGGGAGCTCCCTTTTTCATTATTCCTGCAAATATTCGCTTCTTGACGATGTGATTTTTAATAGTAAAGAGAAAATCCCCAGTCAATCAAGACATTTATTGTAATTGAAAGCGGTTTAAAATTTTTTGAAGATGTATGACAGCATCGGAAAGAATAACTGATTCCTTTGCAAGCTCATGGATCCCTTCAATATGTTCCTCCAATGCTGCCGTTGTTTCGTTGACTGTGTTGGTGAAATCATGTGCGATTAAGTTTACATTTTCTATTAAACCTTTTAAATTGTTGCCGTTTTCACGAATGTTTATGACGTTTTCTCGATTATGCTTTAACAGAGAATGAATGTCTGAAAACATTCGCTTAAATGTCTGCATGCTTTCTTTTGTTCCAGATATAGACAAGGAAGCTTGATCAACACTTTCTTCATTTTTTTTGACGGCAGTAACGGCATGAGCTAAATCATTTCTCGTTTCTTCCAACGAAGATAAAATTTTAGCCGCAAAAGAATTTGTATCATCTGCCAGTTTGCTCACTTCTGCAGCTACAATCGCAAAGCCTTTTCCAGATTCACCTGCTCTCGCTGCTTCAATGGAAGCATTTAATGCTAAAAGGTTCGTTTGCTTGGCAATTGCTGTGATCGCAGAAGCCATTTCCATCGCTTGATCCGCTTTTTTGGATACCATTTGGATGAGAGAAGTTGCCTTTTTCGTGTCATTTTCAATATTTAGCATAAGCTGTTCCGTTTTTTCAATCATTTGTTGCCCTTCATCTGCTGAACGCATCGTTGATTGAGCGTATTCAACAACACGTTCAATTTCCGATCCCATATTTGATACACCTTCTATCATCGAATTTGCCAGTTCGCTAACTTTTTTAAACGAATCGGTCTGCTGTTTGGAGCCTTCGCGGAACACTTCCATTGTTGCAGCAACTTCATCAAAAATTTCCGATAAGCGATTCGCTTCTTTTTTTTGATCTTGACTGACCTTCTTGACAGTTTTGACGGCATTGGCAAACTCGCTTAAAATCGACCGGATTCCAAAAATAATTTTATTGATTTCATAACCTATTTGATGAAACTCATTGCGTTTGCCGACAATATCTACTTCGACATGAAGGTTGCCTGATGATACAGTACGAGTGACGTTATACCATTGTCTAAGATTAGAAGTGAACGAGCGGTAAACAAAGAAGCTGTTTACTGCACTGGCGCAAATAGTTACGAAAAATAAAATAATTGCTTGACGAAAAGATAATTGCATAAATAAAGCTGTCATGAGGCAAAGAAAGCTTGGCAAAAACGATAGCATGGCAAAATTCATTTGCAAATACGGGCGATGAATGAGTCTTCCTAACCGGATATTATAACGTTTTCCAGTACTGTCTGTAACGAGCGGACAGCTCGCATCAACAAGAATTTCTCCTGTATCACGGATATACAGCTGCAAAAGCGGTTCTTTTGTTGTAGCGGCTTTTTTGCCGACCTCATCCGAAAATACTCTTCCTTCACGAAGGCGATTGGTATGTAGCGGAGAATATCCTGTTTCATCTACGACCAAAAAATATTCGTCTTGGCCCAGCCTTTCATCGAACGTTTTTCGAATTTTGTTGAGCTGTTCGGTTAGCGGAAGCTGAGGATCTAGCTGTTTCTTAATGATATCGCTTACATGCACGACTTTTTTGAGTGCTTGTTGAGCAGCTTTTTTCTTTATTAAACGGCTCATACTTCTCCCTCCCCTTACTACAAATGTATACCCCATTTACAGAATTTTCAATAATTATTTGCTAAAAATTTAATTTCTAGTAAAAAAGGAACAAATGTTCTGTTTTTTATAGATTCAAAATTTAGTATTTGATATAATGAAAATGCAATAGAACGGTAGACTCAAGGGTGGTTGGCATTTACCCCGTACAGAAAGGGGGTGTGCCGATGACAGTATTCGAAGCGTTAATGTTTGCGATCAGTTTTTCAAGCCTTATAATTACAATGCTGTCAAATCCGCAAAAAAAATAATCCACCCTTGAGCTGATAGCAGTGGTGGATTATTTTTTACCTGCTGCCTGATCCCCTTGAAGGGAACCGTCTGTTGCAGGGCCAAAGGTGTCGCAGCACCTTTGGTCGTCTGGTTGTTGATGCAATTTTTCAACTTCATTATACATTATTCCCCTCGTCTTGTAAAAGAGAGCAACTATATGATCCTGCCTGATTATATTCCCTTCATATTTTGATCCCTTTTTTTATGTTGATTTACCTTTTATTTTTCCCTTGATTGAAAAATCCCAAAATAATAGACGTGAAATCAACAAGTAAACAATATACATTTCAAACCTTAGCTATAAATAAAATATTCAAAACAAAAAAAACAAAAATAAAAAAATATATTCAATAATAAACAATCATATGTTATATTTAAAATAAATAAAAACAAAAATGGAGGTCAACAGATGGTCAAAAGTTTGTGGGATTCAGAAAAAGCTAAGAAATTGTCGGAAGGTTTAGAACAGTTAGTCTACCGTTCCAATTTAATCGGAGCTGATCGCGCTGTATGCAACTGGGGCGGAGGCAACACTTCAATGAAAACAATTGAAAGCGATTTCCGCGGCCGTGAAATTGAAGTCATGTGGGTAAAAGGAAGCGGTTCAGATTTAGCGACAATGAAAGCGCACAATTTTACAGGACTTAAATTGGACGATATCCGCCCGCTTATAGAACGAGATGAAATGTCCGACGAAGAAATGGTAGCTTATTTATCTCATTGCATGATTGATCACAAGCATCCACGCCCTTCGATTGAAACTTTGCTGCACGCATTTCTTCCGTTCAAGCATGTTGATCACACGCATCCTGATGCGATTATCAGCATTTGCTGTGCGGACAACGGAAAGCAAATTGCTGAGGAGATTTACGGCAACCGATTTGTTTGGGTGCCTTACGTGCGTCCTGGATTTACGCTTTCCAAAATGATTGCTGAAGGCGTGAAAAACAACCCGAATGCAGAGTTAGTGTTGATGGAAAAACACGGCTTAGTCACATGGGGCGATACTTCAGAGGAATGCTATGCAAAAACGATTTCTATTATTAATGAAGCAGAAAACTATATAAAAGAGCGAATCGATGAAGAAAAAGCATTTGGCGGATTAAAATATAAAGCCCTTTCCAAAGATGAAAGAAAAGAAATCCTAGCGGAAATACTGCCAGTTATTCGTGGTGCTGTAAGCGATGAAAGAAAAATGATTTTAACTTGGGATGACGGAGAGGATGTTCTTCAGTTTGTTAACAGTCGAAACGCAAAAGAACTTTCTCAAATAGGCGCAGCATGCCCTGATCATTTAGTTCACACGAAGCGGGTTCCTTTATACATCGAATGGGATCCGCAAACAGAAAATAAAGAGCAATTAAAGGAAAAAATAAAAGAAGGAGTTTCCAATTATAAAAAAGACTACAAAGCTTATTTTGAGCGGAACAAAAACGAAGGGGACAAAATGTTTGAAGCTGCCCCTAGAGTAATCTTAATTCCTGGTATTGGAATGGTGAATACAGGGAAAAACGAAAAAATGTCAAGGATCAGCGGAGCTCTTTATCATCGCGCCATCGCTGTCATGAAAGGGACAGATGCGCTCGGGAAGTTCGTCTCATTAAACGAAAATGAGTCTTATAATGTAGAATATTGGCCGCTTGAGCTCTACAAATTAACGCTTGCTCCGCCAGAAGCAGAATTTTCGCGCAAAGTGGCTTTTGTCACAGGCGGTGCAGGAGGAATTGGCAGTGCGACGTGCCGACGTCTAGCCAGCGAAGGCGCACATGTTGTTATCGCTGATTTAAACATCGAAGGAGCAGAGGAAAAAGCTAAAGAAATTAACGAAAAATATGGCGAAAATCGTGCAATTGCCGTCAAAATGGACGTAACAAAAGAGGAAGAAGTGCAAGCTGCCTTTAAAGAAGCTGCCCTTGCCTTCGGCGGAGTCGATATTATTGTCAACAACGCTGGACTTGCTACATCCAGTCCGTTCGATGAAACAACTTTGCAAGAATGGAATTTAAATATGAACGTTCTTGGTACAGGATACTTTTTAGTAGCTCGCGAAGCGTTTAAACAAATGAAGAAGCAAGGTATTGGCGGGAATATGGTATTTGTTGGCTCGAAAAATTCAATTTATGCTGGAAAGAATGCGGCTGCTTACAGTGCTGCAAAGGCGCTTGAAACTCATTTGGCAAGATGTATTGCTGCTGAAGGCGGCCAATACGGAATACGTGTAAACTCCGTTCTTCCGGATGCCGTTCTTCAAGGCTCTGCAATATGGGATTCCAAGTGGCGTGAAGAGCGTGCAAGAGCTTATGGAATTTCACCGGATGAATTAGAAGATTATTATAAAAAACGAACAACATTATTAGTAAATGTGTATCCTGAAGACATTGCAGAGGCGATTGCATTTTTTGCATCTTCTAAAGCTGAAAAAACAACAGGATGCATGATCACAGTTGACGGAGGTGTTCCAGCGGCATTTACTAGATAATCTTTCGACAATACAAAAGAGCAATAGCCTATTGGCCATTGCTCTTCATGAAAATTCTCCACATAACAGTTATCGGTTATTATAACGAATTCGTGAATAAGAAAGATTTAATCATTGCAGCAGGTCATCCCCCTTCAACAACGTACGGAGACTTAACCATCAGGAGGCTTCCGGAAAGCGGAAAAGGGCATAAAAACCTTTTCCGCTTTAAAAGATAATAGATGCGCTGTGAGAAAACTGCTTTGAGCCTGATGCGCTAAAAATATTGGTGACAATGATTTAATGATTCATTTTATAATGTGGTATATTATTTTCTGGCAGCGCTTGAAATCTTTAGGACATATTGGGGTAATGTGGTATATTATTTTCTGATAACTATTGAAAAACTTTTGAACATATTGGGGGGACGTGCAAGGTGCTTGTAGCCGAAAGACATAGGAAAATAGTTGAAATCGTTAACAAAAAATTAAGTGTACGAGTATCGGAGCTTAGCAAAATGTTTTCAGTCACGGAGGAGACGATACGAAGAGATTTAGAAAAGCTGGAAAAGGAAGGGAGGCTTCTGCGCAGCCACGGGGGAGCGGTCAGCATTGAAAGAGACCAGCAGCTCGAATTGTCCTATTTAGAACGTGAAGTCACAAATGCCAAAGAAAAAAAAGCAATCGCTGCAGAAGCAGTTAAGCTCATACAACCAGGAGACCAGATTGTTTTAGATGCAAGTTCGACGGCATGGTATATGGCAAAGGAACTGCCAAATGTACCACTAACAGTTATAACAAATTCCATTAGAGTAGCAATTGAATTAAGTGTCAAAGATCAAATTAAAGTCATGTCAACCGGCGGAATGCTCTCTTCAAAATCATTATCGTATATTGGTCCTCTCGCAGAACGATCTTTGGAAACATACCATGTCAATAAAGCTTTCCTATCCTGTAAAGGTGTGCATCTTGAAGGCGGACTCAGCGATTCGAATGAATGGCAAGCATTAATAAAAAAGCAAATGATGGAGATAGCAGATAAAACCATTTTACTAGTTGACTCCAGCAAGTTTGGCGTTAGGACGTTCGCTTTAATCAATCATATTGAGAAAGTGGACGAAATTATTACAGATTCCAATATCCATCCAGCATATAAAAAAGAGTTTGAGGGAAAAAACACAAAAATCACAATCGTTCCTTTATCGTAAAAGGGGTCAAATTGTTTCAAAATAAAACAAAAAAAAAAACAAAAAATTTTTTATAATAGCACTCTTTATTTTTTTTGGTATATTTGATAATATAAAAACAAACAAAAATAAACAAAGGTTGTGTAAGCGTTGTTAAAAGGTATTCCAAAGAATCTTTCTCCTGAGCTGTTAAAAATTTTGATGGAAATGGGCCATGGTGACGAAATTGTCATTGCAGACGGGAATTTTCCGGCAGCAAATTTTGCTCAAAGATTGGTTCGAGCTGACGGACATGGTGTTCCTGAGCTGTTGGATTCTATCTTAGATTTGTTTCCGTTGGATACTTTTGTGGATAAACCGGTGGCTCTCATGCAAGTAGTAAACCAAAATGAAAGCAAACCGGCCATTTGGGACGAATATAAAAAACTTCTGGAGAAAAAATGTTCCGAACCATGGGATATAGAATTTATGGAGAGATTCAGCTTTTATGAAAGAGCCAAAAATGCTTATGCAATTATCGCAACGAGCGAGAGTGCGCTTTATGCCAATATCATTTTAAAAAAAGGTGTCATTTCATAATAGATTTCATTGGGAAACTAGTACATTTTCCGTTCAAGATGGAAGCGATAGGATGGTGGAGACAATATGGTGCAAAAATTTATTCTTGCTCATGATCTTGGGACAAGCGGAAATAAATCCACATTAATATCGCCGGACGGTGAAATCATAGCTCATACTACCTATCAATATTCCACCATTTTTTTGAAGCAGCATTGGGTTGAACAAAATCCGAATGATTGGTGGGATGCCGTGGCAAATGCATCAAAACAACTTATTGCAGAAGCAAAAATTGATCCGAAACAAATTGCATGCATTACGTTCAGCGGCCAGATGATGGGGGCTGTCCCAGTCAATCATAAAGGAGAAGCTGTAAGAAATGCAATTATTTGGGCTGATATGCGTTCGGCGCAAAAAACAGAAGCAATTGCAGAAAAGATAGGAATGAAAGAACATTATGAAATTACTGGAAACAGATTATCCCCATCCTATTCTGCAGCAAAAATTAATTGGATTCAAGAAAATGAACCAGCTGTTCATAAAGAAACATTTAAATATTTACAAGCAAAAGATTATATAATTGCTAAACTAACGGGTAAATTTGCCACCGACTATTCTGATGCAAGCGGCACGAATCTATTAAATATTAAAAAGAAAGAGTGGTCGGAAGAATTAATAAAATTATGGCAAATTGATGATGAAAAATTGCCTGAGATTTTGCCTTCAACAGCGGTTGTTGGTGAAGTTCATTCAAAGGCGGCGGAAGAAACAGGTCTGATGCCTGGTACACCTGTTGTAATGGGCGGTGCAGATGGGTGCTGTGCTGCATTAGGTGCAGGTGCGATTGATGAGGGAGATATTTTTAATTACATTGGCTCTTCTTCCTGGATCTCATTTTCGTCATCTCGTCCAGTTTTTGATCAAGAAATGCGGACATTCAATTTTATCCATTTGGATGAAAATAAATATATTCCCATCGGAACGATGCAAGCAGCAGGGACTTCCTTTCAATGGTTAAGAGACATACTGTTTCAAGACGTTTTGAAAACGGATGCAGCGAAGCATATTTATGAAATGATGAATGAAGAAGCTGAAAGCTCACCAATCGGCTCCAATCAATTGATTTTTCTTCCGTATTTAATGGGGGAGCGGTCTCCTTGGTGGAATCCAAACGCAAAAGGCAGTTTCATAGGATTGACGATCAATCATAAACGATCTGATTTGATTCGTGCTGTTTTGGAAGGGATTTCAATGAATTTAAAACTTATTTTCGATGCTCTGCAAGAAAATTATGATCGGCCATTTCAAGACATATGGCTGTTTGGAGGCGGAGCGAAAAGCAGAATATGGCGGCAAATGCTGGCTGATCTTTTCGGTGTTACCATCCGTATACCGAAAATTTTGGATGAAACGACCTCAATGGGCGCTGCGGTTGCAGGCGGTGTAGGAGTAGGCCTTCTGAAAGATTTGACAGCAGCGAAAGCTTGGTGTGTTGAAGCTGAATCATTTGAACCAGATCAACGCAACCATCAATCTTATCAAACAGCTTTGAAAGCGTTTAAACAAGTTTATAAACAAGTGGAGCCGATTTTTAATCAATGGAACGGGATTGAATAAATGTACAAACAATTGTGCGAGAAAGGGGGAAAATCATGGACATTTATTTAGACACCGCAAATGAACAAGAAATAGAATTTGCTTCAAAATATGGCTTTTTAGCAGGGATTACAACAAATCCAAGCATTATTTCAAGAGAAAATAGAGAGTTTCGGCAAATTATTGTGGATATTTCCTCCAAAATTAATGGAGAAGTCTGGTGCCAGGTAACAGGAGAAACAGCTGAAGAAATGATCCTTGAAGGGAGAGAAATGTCCACATGGGGAAAAGATATTGTCATTAAACTCCCGATGACTGAAGAAGGATTATCCGCAGCTTATCAATTGAAACAGGAAGGCATAAAGGTGAATATGACTCTTATTTATACACTGCCTCAAGTTGTATTAGCTGCCAAAGCAGGGGTGGATTTTATAAGCCCTTACATCGGAAGAATGGATGATCATGCGATTGACGGGCTGCAATTTATTAAAGAGGCAAAAGAAATTATTCATCAAATGCATGCGGAAACGAAAGTTATTGGAGCAAGCATCCGAAATCCGCAGGTTGTCGTTGATCTTGCAAAATCAGGCGCAGATGCTGTAACGATGCCATTTTATATTTTTAAGAAAATGTTTGCGTCAGATCTTACAAATATCGGGTTAAAAGGGTTTTTAAATGATTGGAAGCAGTACCAATCCGCGAAAAAATCTGAAAAATCTTATTAATGTAAAAGTGGAACAAAAATTCAGGACGGATAATGACAGTTACGTAAAGTAGGTGATAGGATGTCAGCTCAATTATTAAGAATGGAAGGGATAAGCAAAAGTTTTCCTGGAGTAAAGGCATTATCAAAAGTTCGACTGGATTTAAATTATGGGGAAGTTCTAGCATTAGTTGGCGAAAATGGTGCTGGAAAATCGACTTTAATGAAAATTTTGTCTGGAGTCTATCAAAAAGATGAAGGTGAAATCTACTTAGAAGGCAACAAAGTTGAAATTCCTAATGCGAAAGCAGCACAGGAAATGGGCATTAGCATTATACACCAAGAACTAAATTTAATGCCTGATTTAACGGTTGCCCAAAACATTTTTATTGGCAGGGAGCCTCGCACCGGATTTAATTTCTTTTTGAAGGAAAAGGAATTGAATGAAAAAACAGCAGAGTTGCTTGAGAAACTCAATATTAATTTAAATCCTAAAGAAACAGTATCAGATTTAACAGTGGCAAAGCAGCAGATGGTGGAGATTGTGAAAGCGTTATCTTACAATGCGAAAATTATCGTGATGGACGAACCAACTGCCGCTTTGACGGAATCTGAAATTAAAACATTATTTGATTTAATTGAAAATTTGAAAAACAAAGGTGTTGGCATCATTTATATTTCACACAGAATGGAAGAATTGAAAGTCATTTCTGACCGAATAACAGTCATGCGCGACGGTCAATACATCGACACGTTATATACGAAAGATACAGATATGAAAAAGGTGATTTCGTTAATGGTAGGCCGTCACATCCAGGATGAATCTCGCCCTACAACGACGGTTTCAAAAGAGGCTGAAACAGTCCTGGAAGTGAAAAACTTATCGACCAAAAACTTTTTAGAAAATATCAGCTTTACTTTGAAAAAAGGAGAAATTTTAGGCTTTGCCGGTTTAATGGGAGCTGGACGCACAGAAGTAGCAAGAGCCATTTTCGGTGCTGACAAAATCGATGAAGGGCAAATTTTTATCAATGGAAAAGAAGTGAAAATCAATAAGCCTGAAGATGCAGTAAAGCACGGAATCGCCTATTTGTCTGAGGACAGAAAACGATACGGCTTAATGCTTGAAATGGACGTGAATTCGAATATTTTAATTTCTTCACTGAGCAATTATGTGAATTGGCTGACCTTTGTCAATGACTCAAAAGGATATGTAACATCAGAAGAGTATGTAAAGTCGCTGAAAATTAAAACGCCAAGCATCAAACAGCTAGCGAAGAATTTATCGGGAGGAAACCAGCAAAAAATTGTCATTGCCAAATGGCTTGCTAAAAACTGCGACATTTTAATCTTTGATGAACCTACACGCGGAATTGATGTTGGGGCGAAAACTGAAATATATCAGCTGCTAAATGAACTGGCTCAGCAAGGAAAATCCATTATTATGATTTCTTCCGAATTACCGGAAATATTAAGAATGAGCCATCGAATCATCGTCATGTGTGAAGGAAGAATCACCGGAGAGTTGACAAACGAAGAAGCATCTCAAGAAAAGATTATGGATTATGCAACACGAACTAGATCATAAATTGTAAGTTCGATTGAAGTGTCCTTTATGTCAAAAGGATTTGGAATACAAAACGAGGAGGATCAATATGAGTACAGGAACTGCACCTAACACAGAGACAAAAAAGAGTGGAAATCTATTAAAATCCAATGCACTGCAACAAATATTGGCATTTGCTAGTTTAATTGTACTTATTCTGTTTTTTACCATTTCCTCCGATAACTTTTTAAATTGGACTAATATTACTGGGATATTATTATCAACGACAGTTATCGGAATCATGGCGTTAGGAACTACATTTGTTATTATGACTGGAGGAATTGACCTTTCCATTGGTACAGGAATGACGCTATGTGCTGTTATGACAGGGGTATTTATCGTCTTTTGGGATTTGCCAATTATAGTCGGCATTTTAGGCGGAATTCTGACTGGTGCATTAATGGGATTTATAAGCGGATTCAGTGTTTCAAAATTAAAAATTCCTCCATTTATTGCAACATTGGCGATGATGATGATCGCGAAAGGATTAGCACTTGTTATTTCAGATGCAACTCCAATTTATTTTAGTGATAAACCTAGCTTCAGTGAAATTGCATTAGGTTCAATTATACCAGGATTTAATTTGCCTAACGGTGTCCTAATTTTCATTATTATGGCAATTATTGCAGGAATTTTATTAACGAAATCTATTTTTGGCCGCTTTACAACTTCTATTGGAAGCAATGAAGAAGCGACAAGATTATCCGGTATCAATACGGATAAATGGAAAATCATCATTTACACGGTTGCAGGTGTGTTTACAGGAATAGCAGGAGTTTTAATGGCTTCAAGGCTTAATTCAGCACAGCCTGCTTTGGGAGCCGGGTATGAGTTGGAAGCAATTGCAGCTGTCGTTATCGGAGGGACTTCGTTAAGTGGTGGTAAAGGAACTATTTTAGGAACAGTTATTGGGGCTCTTATTATGAGCGTATTAACAAACGGTTTGAGAATTATGTCAATCCCTCAAGAATGGCAGACAGTTGTTGTTGGATTTGTCATTTTGGTTGCAGTTTATATCGATATTATCCGTCGAGGCAAAAGCAGTTAAATTCCGTTTTTTATCTCTAGTTACAAACTAGAGTTAAAAAATAAAAAAATTATAAGGGGGAAAATTCAGTGAAGAAATGGTTGTTAACTCTATGCGGTATTTTAATGTTGTCGCTCATTTTGTCAGCATGCGGAAGCTCCTCGAAAAACGAGAGCGAAGGAAGCTCTGAATCCGCAGGAGGCGACAGTGGAAAACCCTATATCGCTATTGTTTCTAAAGGATTCCAGCATCAATTCTGGCAAGCTGTTAAAAAAGGTGCTGAACAAGCAGCAAAAGAGTTTGACGTAGAAATTACGTTTGAAGGTCCAGAAAGTGAATCTCAAGTCGACAAACAAATTGAAATGTTAAGAACAGCTATTGATAAAAAGCCGGATGCAATTGGTTTTGCTGCTCTAGACAGCCAAGCATCAATTCCTTTATTAAAAGAAGCGGATGAAAAAGGTATTCCGATTATTGCATTTGACTCAGGGGTTGACAGCGATATTCCTTTGGCAACTGCATCTACAGATAACAAAGCTGCTGCAGCGTTAGCGGCAGACAAAATGGCTGAAAAAATTGGAGGCAAAGGAAAAGTTGCGCTAATTGTTCACGACCAAACAAGTATAACTGGTGTTAACCGCCGAGATGGATTTGTTGAGAGAATAAAAGAAAAATATCCAGATATTGAAATTGTCGACATTCAATATGGCGGCGGTGACCAATTAAAATCTACAGACTTAGCGAAAGCAATCATCCAAGCGCACCCTGACTTAAAAGGGATCTATGGTGCCAACGAAGGTTCAGCTATCGGTGTAATTAATGCAGTAAAAGAAATGAATAAACAAGGCAAAATTGTTGTCATCGGCTTTGACTCTGGTAAACAGCAAATTGAAGCGATTAAAGACGGTACAATGGCAGGAGCCATTACACAAAATCCGGTCGGTATCGGCTATGAAACAGTAAAAGCTGCTGTTCAAGCAATCAATGGCGAGAAAGTAGAAAAGGTTATTGACACAGGATTCTATTGGTATGACAAAACCAATCTTGATAATGAAGAAATTAAATCTGCCATTTACGAATAATAACCTGAAAGCTGGGGATGTATTTTGCAGCCCCAGTTATACAAATACTTGAAGGGGAAAAAGATTAACCAGCTCATAAAAACAGGGTGAAACGAAACTTAAAAATTGTTTTCAAGATGATAAACATATACTAGAGGTGGAATTTAATGTCATCAGTAATCGGAGAACTAAAAAAATATGCACATAAAATTGTAGATGCTGGTTTAGTTGTTGGAGCCGGTGGAAATCTCAGCATGCGTGATGGTGAATACATGTACATTTCACCAAGCGGCTTTGATTTAAAGGAGATTGAAGATGATCAATGGGTTAAAGTAAAAATTGACACTGGAGAAGTTTTTGGAGATTTAAAACCTTCCTCCGAATTGCTCATGCATTTAGAATGCTTTCGGCGAAATCCAGAAATCAATGCAGTGTTGCATGCGCATCCTAGCTACTCTGTTGGAGTCTCTAGTGCAGGGAAAGATATCCCAATGCTTTTCCCCGATTTTCCTGCAATGGTAAAGAAAGTTTCCTACTTAGATTATATTATTCCTACAACCAATCTTTTAGCAGAAGCTGTTGGAGAAGTCATCCATGACAGCGATGTCATTGTGATGAGGAATCATGGGGTGCTCACAGTCGGCAAAACGATGAAAGAAGCATTTTTTTATATGCAATTAACCGAAGAATCAGCCAAAGTATTTACCATCGCTTCAACTGTCGGTACTCCGAGAATTTTAACGGAACAAGAGTGCGAAGATTTACGAAATTTATCATCCGAAAAGTATCGGGCCAGTCTGTTAAAGAAGAAGTCATAAACAGGCTTATTTTACGGGAGTGCGTATGACATGAAAAGAGTACTAGCTTTTGATTTGGGTGCTTCGAATGGTCGATTAATACTCGGAGAATATGAAAATAAAAAATTAAACATAACAGAAATTCACCGTTTTCAAAATAACCCCATCACGATCGGAGATCATTTGCATTGGGATTTAAACTACTTATTTACTGAAATGAAAAAAGGAATAAAAAAATTTGTCGAGGTTTATGGAAAAAGGATCGATGGAATTGGTTTTGATACGTGGGGAGTAGATTTCGGTCTCATTTCCGAGGAAGGAGATCTATTAGAAAACCCGTATTCTTATCGGGATACACATACCGTTCTCTTTATGGATGAAGTCCATGAGAAGATAGATAAGAAAAAACTTTTTCAAATGACTGGCGTAGAGCCAGCTGCCATCAATACGCTTTATCAGCTGTATGCGATTTTGAAAACAAGGCCTGAGCTAATAGAAAAGGCAAAATATATATTAATGACACCGAGTCTGTTCGCCTATTTGTTTACAGGGGAAATCAAAAATGAATTTACAATCTCGTCGACTTCTCAACTATTAAATTGGGAAAAAAAAGATTGGGATGAGACGATTTTAAATAAGCTGTTTGCAGATAAGGTGAATTTTGCACCTCTGGTAGAAACGAATCGCATTTTGGCCAAAACGAAAGCATCTATTAATAAGGAATTAGGGATCGATCCGGCCAATGTCATCGCGGTTCCAGGACACGATACAGCTTGTGCTTTAGGTGCCATGCCGATCCAAAATGATCAAACAAGCTGTTTTATGAGCTGCGGAACATGGGTGCTGATCGGTGTGACGGTTGAAAAGCCGGTTGTTTCAGATGAAGCTTATGAATGGGGCTTCACAAATGAAGGGACATTTGACGGGAAGTTCCGTTTGCAAAAAAACAATACCGGCTTATGGTTTATTCAACAGTGTAAAAAAGAATGGAACGATAATGGCGAAGGCATCTCCTATGAAGAAGAAAGCCGGCTGATAGAAGAAGCAGAACCGTTCCGTTCTTTTATAAATCCAAATGATCCATCGTTTTTTAACCCGCCAAGCATGCTGAAAGCTATTCAAGATTATTGTCAAAAAACTTTACAGCCTATTCCGGAAACGAAAGGGCAATTTTTGAGATGTATATTGGAAAGCTTAGCTTTTCAATACCGTTTCGTGATCGAACGGCTGGAAAATTTAATCCACCATAACATCCGGTCGATTCATATGGGAGGCGGGGGAATACAAAACAAATGGTTTTGTCGATTTATTGCTGGCGCCGCAAAGCGTACCGTTTATGCAGGGCCGGTGGAAGCCAGCGCAATCGGCAATATGCTTTCTCAATTAATTGCCCTTGGAGAAATTGCAGACTTAGAAGAAGCAAGAAAAATTGTTACCAACTCCTTTAGCTTTAAAACATATGAACCCGAAAACTGTGATCATTGGGAAAAACATTATAAATCATTTCTAGCAATCATTAAATAAATAACATACAGGAGGAATGAAAGATGGCAAAAGATCCACGATATGTAGGAAATCTACCAAAGATAGGAATACGCCCGACGATCGACGGCAGAAGAAAAGGAGTTCGTGAATCATTAGAAGAAACAACAATGAACATGGCAAAAGCTGTAGCTAAATTACTGGAGGAAAATGTTTTTTATTATAATGGACAGCCAGTGGAATGTGTGATTGCAGATACATGTATTGGAGGAGTAAAAGAAGCGGCAGAAGCAGCTGAAAAGTTTGCAAGAGAAGGCGTTGGCGTTTCGATTACTGTTACTCCATGCTGGTGCTATGGAACTGAAACAATGGATATGGATCCTCACATTCCGAAAGCAGTTTGGGGATTCAATGGAACAGAAAGACCTGGCGCTGTCTATTTAGCTGCTGTTCTAGCAGGTTATAACCAAAAAGGACTTCCTGCCTTTGGAATTTACGGTAAGGATGTTCAAGATGCAGGAGATACGAATATACCTGAAGATGTAAAAGAGAAGCTCATTCGTTTTGCAAAAGCAGGACTGGCTGTTGCTATGATGAAGGGTAAATCTTATCTCTCCATTGGATCTGTATCAATGGGAATTGCAGGAAGTGTTGTGCAAGAAGACTTTTTCCAAAACTATCTTGGAATGAGAAATGAATATGTTGATATGAGCGAATTCGTGCGCAGAATTGAACTGGAAATTTACGATAAAGAGGAATATGAAAGAGCCTTAAAATGGGTGAAGGAAAACTGTAAAGTTGGTCCGGACAACAATCGCGACGACTTTAAAAGAACAGAAGAGCAGAAGGAAAAAGATTGGGAAATCAGCGTAAAAATGGCTCTTATCGCACGCGACTTAATGGTTGGCAATAAAAAATTAGAAGAAATGGGATATGGAGAAGAAGCTCTAGGAAGAAACGCCATTGTTGCTGGTTTCCAAGGACAGCGTCAATGGACCGACTATTTCCCAAATGGAGATTTTATGGAAACGATTTTAAATTCATCTTTTGACTGGAACGGAAAAAGAGCCCCATATATTTTTGCAACGGAAAATGATAACTTGAACGGCATTTCCATGTTGTTCGGCTACCTTTTAACTAATACGGCGCAAATTTTTGCCGACGTGAGAACTTATTGGAGTCCGGAGGCTGTCAAGCGGGTAACTGGCTATACTCTTGAAGGGAGAGCGGCAAACGGAATCATCCATTTAATTAATTCTGGAGCGGCTGCATTGGATGGAACAGGAGAACAAACAAAAGACGGCAAACCAGTTATTAAACCATACTACGAATTGACAGATGAAGATATTAAAAAATGCTTGGAAGCAACACAATTTAGACCTGCTTCAACTGAATACTTCAGAGGCGGCGGATATTCAACTGACTTTTTAACAAAAGGCGGCATGCCTGTAACGATTTCGCGCTTAAATATTGTTAAAGGGCTGGGTCCTGTTCTGCAAATTGCAGAAGGATATACGGTTGATTTGCCGGAAGAAGTTCATGACGTGCTTGACAAACGGACCGATCCAACTTGGCCTACCACTTGGTTTGTTCCGAATCTAACCGGAGAAGGTGCATTTAAAGATGTTTACTCGGTTATGAATAACTGGGGAGCCAACCATTGTTCCATCAGCTATGGTCATATTGGAGCCGATTTAATCACGCTGGCATCCATTCTTCGCATTCCGGTAAATATGCACAATGTACCTGAGGAAAAAATATTCAGACCAGATGCTTGGAGCATGTTTGGAACAAAAGATCTTGAAGGCGCTGATTACAGAGCATGTAAAAACTTTGGGCCGATCTATAAATAACAAGTAACAAAGGAACGGGATGCTTATGAAAAAATACGCAATCGGAGTAGATTTTGGGACTGAATCTGGAAGAGTTGTCTTAGTAGATGTTGCAACTGGTGAGGTTGCTGGTACTCATTCCACACAATATAAACATGGAGTCATAACGGAAACTCTTCCTCATAAGCAGGTGAAGCTGAAAAACAGTACAGCTCTTCAGCACCCGCAAGATTATTTAGATGTGCTGGAAACGTCCATCCCGAGAGTATTAGAGGATTCCGGGGTGAGCAAAGATGATATCGTCGGCATAGGAATTGATTTTACATCCTGTACAATTCTGCCTGTCGATGAACGATTAACACCATTATGTTTTCAGGAAAAATGGAAAGATGAGCCGCATGCATGGGTAAAATTATGGAAACATCATGCAGCGCAGCCAGAAGCAGATACAATTAATCAATTAGCAAGCGAGTCGAATGAAGAATGGTTAAAGCGTTATGGTGGAAAAATTTCGTCAGAATGGATGCTGCCGAAAATATTAGAAATTATACATGATCGTGAGGAGCTCTATCATGAAGCGGCATTGTTCCTTGAAGCAGCTGATTGGCTGACGTCGCTGATGGTCGGTGAAGTGAAACGAAATAGCTGTTCTGCCGGCTATAAAGGAATGTGGCATAAACAGGAAGGCTATGTAAGAAAAGAATTTTTAAAAAGACTTCATCCATTGATGGAAAATATTTATGAAACAAAACTGTCGGGTGAAGTGGTTCCGATCGGCAGCAAGGCTGGCGAGCTGACGGAAGAGTTTGCAGCAAAAATTGGACTAAAACCAAAAACACCGGTTGCCATTGGAATTATAGATGCTCATGCTGCTGTTCCAGGTGCAGGAGTTACCGCACCTGGAAGCATGGTTATGGTTATGGGAACCTCCACCTGTCATATGCTGTTAAGCACAAAAGAAGAGTTTGTCGAAGGAATCAGCGGAGTCGTCGAAGATGGAATAATCCCTGGCTACTACGGATATGAGGCAGGCCAGGCTGCTGTTGGCGACATTTTTGCATGGTTTGTCAAAGAGCTTGTGCCGGGTTATGTCGAAAGAGAAGCGGAGGCCAAAAATCTATCCATTCATCAATATTTGGAGCAAAAAGCCAGCACATTGCCTCCAGGATCAAAAGGATTGCTGGCATTGGATTGGCATAATGGAAATAGAACTCCGTTAGTTGATGCCAATTTGTCAGGTTTATTAGTCGGTCTTACGCTGAATACAAAACCTGAAGAAATTTACCGTGCATTAATTGAATCAACAGCATTCGGGACACGCTTGATCATTGAAAGCTTTGAGAATGCAGGAATCGAAATTAATGAATTGGTTGCATGCGGCGGACTGCCTCATCAAAATGAAATGCTCATGCAAATATATGCAGATGTAACGGCAAGACCAATCAAGATCGCATCTAACAAAATCACATCAGCCATCGGAGCTGCAATGTTCGGAGCTGTTGCTGCAGGATCAAAACTAGGTGGATACGATACGATCGAAGAAGCAGCAGCAAATATGGCCAAATTAAAAGACAAAGTTTTTTATCCGAAACAGGATCACGTAGAAAAATATAATTTGTATTATGAAGAGTATAAAAAATTGGTAAACTATTTCGGCCGCGGAACGAACAATGTGATGAAAAAAATAAAAAATTAATACAAAATACGGGGGTGTCTAATAAGTCGCTTTTACGGCTTATTGATGCCCCCTTTAATGTTTTGAAACGTTGATATATCGATGTTTATGATTTTTTGCTTTCAATGGGGCCTGATTTTATGGAGGCTTCTTTTTTTATTTTGCACTGGCGCACAAAACTACTGATGCTAAATGTTTTAATAGAATCAAAGCTTGATGCAAAATGGCGATTATGTTTCTATTAAATCAATATAATAATTAGTTTGGTCAAATTCACTCTTTTTGTTTATAGGTTTCAAATTATATCCATTTTATTTTACTTCAATCATCACGGCATCTCCCTGACCGCTTCCAGAACAGATCGCTGCGATTCCAATCCCTCCTCCGCGACGGCGTAATTCGTACGCTAGTGTCAAAAGAATACGCGCGCCGCTTGCGCCGATTGGGTGACCAAGGGCAACAGCACCGCCATTTACATTCACTTTTTCCGGATCGATTCCCGCAATTTTTATACTAGCGAGTGCAACTACTGCGAATGCTTCATTAATTTCGAACAAGTCGATATCATCGACAGATTTCCCCGTCTTTTTCAATAGCTCAAGAATGACAAGGCCCGGTGTTATTGGAAAATTTTCTGCTTCAACCGCAACTTCTGCATGGCCAATGATGGTTGCAAGAACGTTTTTACCTTCTCTTTTTGCCCGTTCATCGCTCATCAGTACAAGCGCTGCTGCCCCATCATTAATTCCAGGTGCGTTGCCGGCTGTAATCGTTCCATCTTTGTCAAATACAGGAGGTAATGTTGCCAGAATCTCTTTCGTTGTGTCTTTTCGCGGTGATTCATCTTTATAAACGACAAGCGGGCTGCCTTTACGCTGCGGAATTTCAACCGCTGCAATCTCTTCTGCCATCTTGCCTTCTTCGATTGCTGCAATTGCTCTTTTATGGCTTCTCACAGCCCAATTGTCCTGTTCTTCACGCGATATTTCATACTCTTTCGCAATTTTGTTTCCGTACGTCCCCATATGAACACCAGTAAAACTGCATGACAGGCCATCATGAATCATTAAATCAACCATCTGTGCATTACCCATTCTTAACCCCCATCTTGCGTTCTTCAATGCATATGGAGCGTTTGACATTGACTCCATGCCGCCTGCCAAAATGATTTCTTCGTCGCCTGCCCGAATGATTTGATCAGCCATTGTTACACTGCGAAGACCGGATGCACAAACTTTATTCACTGTTTCTGTTTTAATGCTCCAAGGAATACCTGCTTCACGTGCTGCCTGGCGCGACGGGATCTGTCCCTGTCCAGCCTGAAGAACATTTCCGAAAATGACTTCATTCACATCTTCAGGCTTTACTTCTGCTCGCATTAAAGCCTCTTTCATCGAAATACCGCCAAGCTGTGATGCTGTTAATTGAGCAAGCGATCCGTTAAATTTTCCAATCGGGGTACGCGCTCCTTCTAAAATAACTGTCTTTACCATTTAATTCACCTCCGAAAGTTCAGGAGAAACTGTGAATTTTGCCTCTGTTTTTGCTATCACTTCATCAACTGAAACACCATCCATTGTTTCAATCAGCACCATCCCTTGATCTGTAAAGTCAAACACGGCTAAATCGGTAATCAATCGATGGACGACGCCTTTTCCAGTAAGTGGAAGTGTACATTCTTTCTTCACTTTCGATTCCCCGCTCTTGTTCAAATGTTCCATAATGACGATGACGCGTTTCGCACCGTTTACAAGATCCATTGCTCCGCCCATACCTTTGACCATTTTTCCTGGAATCATCCAATTGGCTAAATCGCCGTTCTCTGAAACTTCCATACCTCCTAAAATAGCAAGATCAATATGTCCTCCACGAACCATTGCAAATGATTCGGCACTGTCAAAAAATGAAGCGCCGAGCACTGTAGTAATCGTTTCTTTACCAGCGTTAATCAAATCGGGATCTTCCTCCCCTTCAACCGGATAAGGTCCAATGCCAAGCAGCCCATTTTCTGAATGTAATAAGATGTTGAAATTGGACGGAATCTCATTGGCAATAAGTGTTGGCATTCCGATGCCAAGATTGACAATCATTCCGTTTTCAATTTCCTTTACCGCACGCTTAACAATCTTTAATCGATTGTTAGACATCCTGATCACTCCTTCTTTTATTTAGTAACCACTGTTCTCCGCTCAATGCGTTTTTCATAATTCGTTCCTACCAGTAAGCGTTGAACATAAATACATGGTGTGTGAATTTCGTCCGGATCAAGTTCACCAGGTTCAACAATTTGTTCCACTTCCGCTATGGTGATTTTACCTGCCATTGCGGCAAGCGGATTAAAATTTCGCGCTGTTTTCCGATACACAAGATTCCCATAAGTATCAGCCTTCCACGCTTTTACAAAAGCAAAATCTGCAACGATGGCTTCCTCTAGCAAATATGTTTTTCCGTTGAACTCTCTTTCTTCTTTTCCTTTTGCGATCGGCGTTCCGACACCTGTTGCGGTATAAAAAGCCGGAATTCCTGCTCCGCCTGCTCTCATTCGTTCTGCAAGAGTACCTTGTGGAATAAGTTCTACTTCTAAATCGCCGCTTAAAAATTGCTGTTCAAAAATTTTATTTTCCCCGACGTAGGAAGCGACCATTTTTTTGATTTGTTTATTTTTGAGTAGAAGACCAAGTCCCCAATCATCGACACCACAATTGTTGCTGTAAATAGTCAAATTCTTTGTCCCCTTGTCACGTAAAGCTTGAATAGTCTTTTCTGGAATTCCGCACAACCCAAATCCGCCTACAACAATGGATGCACCGTCTTGAATGTCTGAAACCGCTTCCGAAAATGAATTCATGATTTTGTTCATGAAACATCTCCTCCTTTCTTTGTCTTATGTAAGAGTTTACATTCCCATTATCTATAAGTAAAATAGATAAAAAGAATACAATTTATTCCAATATTGAATAAATAAGGGGGGAGTATGGTGGAATTTCGTGATATTCAATCTTTCATTGATGTTGCCAATCATAACAGCTTTACAAAGGCTGCTGAATATTCCTACTTATCACAGCCTTCATTGAGCAAAGCCGTTAAAAAGCTTGAAGCTGAGCTGCATGTTGAACTGATCGAAAGGTCAACTCGTCATCTCCGTTTGACAGATGCAGGTCAAATTGTATATCAGCAAGGAAAAAAATTGATTGAAACGTTGGAAGAAATGAAAATGTTATTAGATGAACTTTCTAATCTTGCGACCGGAGAGATTAAGATGGGGGTTCCGCCGCTCATTGGAACTTTGTTTTTTCCTTCTATTGCTAGAATGTTTCATCAAAACTATCCGAATGTGAAACTTGAACTTATAGAGCTTGGGGCAAAGGTCATCGAACAATTAGTGGAAGAAGGAGAGATTGACATTGGCATAGTTGTACTGCCTATAGACGAATCCGTTTTTCATATTCATCCGTTTATTACAGAAGAATTTGTCTTGTTTATTCATCGCGACCACCCAATTGCACAAAAACAAACAGTTTCAGTACATGAATTAAAAGATGAACCGTTTATATTGTTTTCGAAAAACTTCAAACTCCACGATTACATCATCAACACATGTAAAAATGCAGGATTTACTCCAATTGTTTCATATGAAAGCTCGCAATGGGATTTAATTCTTGAGCTTGTTTCATCAAAACTAGGTATTACTTTAATGCCGAAAATGATTTTTCATAAACAGAACAGCCCCAACATCACGATTGTTCCGCTTAAAGATCCGCCTCTTCTTTGGAGACTCGGCATCATTACGAGAAAAGGCAGATATCACTCATTTGCTTTAAAAAAATTGCTGGAAATGCTTAAAGAAAATCCATTATGATTTTTCAAACGTATTTATCGTTTCGATAATGGGGACTTTCATCAAAGTATCAACTGTTTCCGGTGAAAATTTGAGAACATTCAAACTTGTTTTTTACTTAGAAACAAAATGAAACTACAGTTACTGTTCATCAAATTTTCCATCATAAAATTAGGACGGTACAATAGTGGCTTTGTCATTCAAGTCGTCTTTGTTGTCCCTTGGAAAATTCCTTGTCGTTATTTTTATGTTTACTAGACTAAAAGATGGTCTATTTTTTTACAAAAAATCTCTTGATCGAGCTTAAGCTGTCTGTCGAATAGTATGGAGCAAGCAACAAAATTCTATTGGCGAATTGCAACAAATTCTTTTTTAGCTGTATTGTTGTACGAAAAAATTGTAGCGAAACAGTGTAGCGATTCGCTACAATTCATCATTCTCTTTCACCATTCTCTAATTTTCGAAAGCCTTTTCTCTTCTTAATTTTTTGATAATTTTTAATATTGGCACGAATGTTGCAAAGTAAAAAGCGAAAACAAAATCAATTTTTGAAAAAAGAAAGGAGAGAAATGGATGGAAGCAGTAACAACTCGCAATGCACAAATACTTGCTATCGATGCAGGGGGAACGATGACAGATACCTTCATTATTGACGACAATGGTGAATTTGTCGTCGGAAAAGCACAATCCACACCTGAAGATGAATCAATTGGTCTTCTCAACTCTGCAAGGGATGCACTAACTTACTGGAACACAACAGTAGAAGAAGAATTTCCTAAATTGCTTGCGGGTGTCTACTCCGGAACAGCGATGCTGAATCGTCTCGTGTCAAGGAAAGGACGCCGCGTCGGTCTGATCGTTAATAAAGGGATGGAGGATTTCCATCGAATGGGCCGGGCGATCCAGGCTTACCTAGGATATTCTTATTCAGACCGTTTACACTTGAATACTCATCGTTACGATCCTCCACTTGTACCGAGAGAATTGACAAGAGGCGTAACAGAAAGAGTCGATTTATTTGGAAACGTTGTCATTCCACTTTATGAACATGAAGTGGAACCAGCAGTATTGGACCTTCTGGAACAGGATGTCGAAGCAATTGTGATCAGTTTGCTTCATTCTTACAAATATCCGCAGCATGAACGAAAAATTAGGGATATTGCAAAGGAAGTCATGAAGAAAGTCGGAAAAGAAGTGCCTGTGTTTGCATCGGTTGATTATTACCCTGTTAGAAAAGAGTCTCACCGCACAAATACAACCATTATTGAAGCATATGCAGCAGACCCGTCTCGGGAGACATTGTCGAAAATTGATAACATGTTAAGAAATCACGGGGCAAAATTTGATCTTCGGGTCATGGCCAGCCACGGTGGAACGATAAGTACGCGTGCAAATGAACTGGCAAGAACGCTCGTTTCAGGTCCGATTGGGGGAGTAGTTGGCGCGAAATATCTTGGTGAACAACTTGGTATTCGCAATATTGCATGCTCGGATATCGGCGGAACAAGTTTTGATATGGCTCTTATTACTCAAGGGGATTTGAGTATTAATACAAGCCCAGATATGGCAAGGCTTGTACTATCATTACCGCTTGTTTCCATGGATACTGTTGGAGCTGGGGCCGGCAGCTTTGTGCGAGTGGATCCGAACTTCAAATCATTAACACTTGGACCGGACAGCGCAGGTTCGAGAGTCGGCGTTTGTTATCCGGAGGGCGGCATAGAAACGGTAACAGTAACCGACTGCCACGTGGTTCTTGGACTAATCAACCCGGATAATTTCCTTGGCGGCGAGGTTAAGCTATATCCGGAAAGAGCTTATGAAGCATTGAAGAAGCAGGTCGCCGATCCGCTCGGATTATCTGTTGAAGACGCAGCATACGGTGTTATCGATCTGCTTGAGTCGCAACTGCGCAATTACCTTGAATCTATGATCCTTGGAAAAGGGTATTCGCCATCTCAATATGTATGCTTCTCTTATGGAGGCGGCGGTCCGCTTCATACTGCCGGCTACACAAAAGGTCTTGGCTTTGAAGATGTTCTAGTACCGGCGTGGGCAGCTGGATTTTCTGCTTTTGGCTGCGGTGCGGCAGACTTTGAATACCGCTATGATAAAACACTTGATATCAATGTAAACAACGGAGATGAAGACAGCAGTAAGCTGAAGGCAGGTAAAGAATTGCAGGATGCTTGGGATGAACTAATCGAAAAAGTGGAAGCTGAATTTGAGAAAAATAACTTTAAACGACAAGATGTGAGTTTCCGTCTTTATTTCCGCATGCAGTACCAAGGTCAGTTAAACGACCTTGAAATTGAATCGCCGATTCAAAAGTTTAAGGATATTAACGACTGGGAAGAGCTTGTCAAAGCATTCGAAGAAACGTATGCGAGAATTTATGCAAAAGCGGCCAAATCGCCTGAACTCGGTTACAGCATCACAGGAGCAATCGTACGCGGTATTGTTGAAGTGGCAAAGCCGAAAATTCCTGAGGAGCCTTTATCTGGAGAAACTCCGCCGTCAGAAGCGTTTCTTGGCCAGCGTGATGTGTATTGGAAGGGCGAGTGGATCAAAGCAAACATTTGGGAAATGGAAAAATTGAAGCCAGGGAACAAAATCGGTGCATTTTCAATTTTAGAATCTCCAGCCACAACGTTTGTGATTCCGCCTGGTTTTGAAACATATCTTGATGAGCATCGCATTTTCCACTTAAAAGAACTTTAAGGAAAAAGGAGGGTATTTTTTCATGACGATTACTGAAAAAACAATACAAAGCCAGAAAAATATTGGTTGGCACGGAAAAACACTCAAGCAAATGCGCAAAGAAATTGATGAAATCAGCCGAGAGACAGGACATTACGCAGGTTTAAAAACATTGCCATTAAAAGAATCATATCCAATCCGCTATGAAAAGATCTTTTCAAAATTGCGGGGAGGAGTTGTGCATGCAAGGGAAACGGCCAAAAGAGTGGCGGCCTCCCCGATTGTTGAGCAAGAAGGGGAATTATGCTTTACTTTATACACTCCGGAAGGAGATTCGATTGTAACTTCTACTGGAATTATCATTCACGTCGGGACGATGGGCGCAGCGATTAAATACATGATTAAAAACGATTATGAAGAGAATCCGGGAATTGAAGACGGAGATATTTTCTGTAACAATGATTGCCAGATCGGAAATGTGCACCCATGTGACGTTCATACAATTGTTCCAATCTTTTACGAGGGCGAGCTGATAGGCTGGGTTGGCGGAGTTACCCACGTAATTGATGTTGGGGCGACTGCACCAGGAAGTATGACCGTTGGACCAGTTAGCCGTTACGATGACGGTTATCAAGTGGCCTGCCGTAAAATCGGTAAAAACGATACGCTCTTAAAAGATTGGCTTATTGAAAGCCAGCGTTCTGTTCGAACAACAAAGTACTGGCTTCTTGATGAACGGACTCGCGTTGCCGGCTGCCATATGATCAGAGATCTTGTCCTTGATATTGTCAAGGAGGAAGGCGTCGACACTTATAAACAATTTATTCGCGAGGTAATTGAGGATGGACGGCGCGGTTTTGTCAATCAAGTAAAAACGTTGCTGATTCCGGGTAAATACCGCCAAGTTTCATTTGTGGACGTACCATATAAAAACCTTGATGTTCCTCCTTACGCTCGTGTAAACACGATTATGCATGCCCCAACAGAACTGACTGTTCACAAAGATGGCAAGTTCCAAATCGACTTTGAAGGCGTTAACAGATGGGGATGGCACAGCTACAATGCTACACCTGTTTCGATTACGAGCGGAATATGGGTCATGATGTCGCAAACGCTCATCCCGAACGATCGGGTTAATGATGGCGCTTATTATGCGAGCCAGTTCGACTTGCCTTACGGTTCATGGCTAAATCCGGACGATATTCGGACCGCTCACAGCTATGCATGGCACTTCCTTGTATCTGCATGGAGTCCGTTATGGCGTGCACTTAGCCGCAACTACTTTGCACGCGGGTATTTAGAAGAAGTTAACGCCGGAAATGCCAACACTTCTAACTGGCTGCAAGGAGGAGGATATAACCAATTTAACGAAAATCATGCCGTTAACAGCTTCGAATCAGCAGCCGAAGGGGTCGGAGCAAGTGCGGTAAGAGACGGTATTAACCATGCGGCAGCCATCTGGAACCCTGAAGGTGATATGGGAGATATGGAAATTTGGGAGCTCGCAGAACCGCTTCTTTATTTGGGACGAAGCATAAAACCAAATACAGCAGGGTATGGAAAATACCGGGGAGGCAGCGGCTACGAGACTTTGCGGATGGTATATGGTGCAAAAGACTGGACGATGTTCTTTATGGGAAATGGCTTTATGTCAAGTGACTGCGGTTTAATGGGAGGCTATCCAGCAGCATCAGGATACCGTTTTGAAGCACATGGAACGAATTTGAAAGAACGGATCGAAAAAAGACTGCCTATTCCTACAGGGGGAGACAGTGATCCAGATAATCCAGAATACGATACTTTAATGGAAGCAAAGGAAATTATCCGTGATAAGCAATCCATTACAACAGAAACAATTTTTGAAAATTACGATCTGTATTTAAATTACCTTCGTGGGGGTCCTGGTTTTGGGGATCCGCTTGAGCGCAAGCCGAAAATGATTGAGGATGATTTAAATGAAGGACTGCTGCTGCCGCGTTATGCAGAAAGCGTTTACGGAGCAGTTGTCAGCAAAAATGAAAAAGGCAAGTATATCGTTGATGAAAAAGCGACAGAAAAACGCCGCAAAAAAATAAGAAAAGAGCGTCTAAAGCGCGGGGTTCCTGTAAAAGAATGGATGGAGCAGGAGAGACAAAAAATTCTAAACAAAGAAGCGGCTGTGCAGGTTCGTCATATGTATGCCGGCAGCTTTGCCTTAAGTGAAAAATTTGCGAATGAGTTTAAACAGTTCTGGAATCTGCCGACAGAATGGCATTTATCAGAAGATGAGTTAGGTGTACCAACCTTTGGAGCAAAAATAAATCATCAGAAAAAAACGGGGTGAGAACATGGCACAATATGATCGTAAGACGATTGAAGAGCTGATCGACGGAACAATTGATTTTTACAAATTAAAAGAAATGCTTTCAAATTTTAAGGATACTGACCGATTTGATAAATATATCAGCATTTTGCAGGAAAGAGTTCCATGGGATGATCCAATTCTATTGCCGGCTGGACTTCACCTTTATATCGTTTTGAAGCCAGATGGCAAACGAGTCGTAAAGTGTGATTGCGGACATGAATTTTGTGAGGCAAGTGACAACTGGAAACTTCATGCGCTTATACACGTTCGTGATACAGAGGAAAAAATGGTGGAGCTGTATCCGAAGCTGCTTGCTCCAGATCCGGAGTGGCAGGTTATACGTGAATACTATTGCCCAAATTGTGCAAGTCAACTGGAGGTAGAAGCTGTAACACCTTGGTATCCAATCTTAAAAGATTTTGAACCAGATATTGATGCATTTTACAATGAATGGCTGAAGCGTCCGATACCTCAAGTGAAATAAACCATCAACCAGGAGTTCGTTTCTGACTAAAGTCTGACACAATCGAACAGCAAGTGGATAACCTAGTGTTTTCATCACAAAGGTTATCCACTTTTATTTAAAGCAGTTTTAAAAAAACTATAGAAAGTTGACACATTATTTCATTTTTAGAGAGAATACCATAAAGAAACAGAATTTTTTACGACAAGCAGTTCAAAACGTATTGCTCAAAATTAATCTGTCGCATGCACACTTGAGCAAATGCGTTAAACATTTGACATCGTTTTGATAAAGCGATGGTGAACGCATGAATTTGATTCAAAAGATTAAAAATGCGAATCTAGACACTTGATATCTTCGAGTAAATACGTTAATAATTGTGGTAACACTTGTCACTTCCTTGCTTATCATCACTGGTGTGTAATTCCTTAAGAACTACGGGGGTGGTAAGTTTTTTACTTTTAAAGCCCCGAATAAAGTATTTTTATAATCTATTTTCGAAAAATTTCGATAATATGTTCAAGAGGAGGGGGGAGTACATGGGCAATCCATATATATCTATTTTCTCTACGCACAACTTGCCAGATAAAAAAAGAGATTTGGAAACTTTATGGGAAATGTTTGTGGAAAGATCGTGGGAAGATAAAATATCGGGCAAAATACGAAAAAATGTTTTAGATTCTTGGAGCCGCTGTCAGGAAACTGGAGTTGACCCGATGCAATTGCAAACGAAGGCAGCTTTAACAGAATACGAATTAAATCATCTGTTAAAAGGATCTGAGCTATATCAAATTGCGAAACCGATTATTGATAATTTATTTTATAAGTTGAAAGGTACTCGGTATCTTATCACGCTGACAGATGAAAACGGTTGCATAATTTATTTGAAAGGTGAACCGTATGTTTTGCGGGAAGCGGAAAAAATGAATTTCACAGTTGGCATGGACTGGAGCGAAAATGCAGCAGGTACAAATGCGATTGGAACGTGTATCGTCACCCAAAATCCCATTCAAATTTTTTCTGCAGAACACTTTTGTCAAGGATGTCATCCATGGACATGTTCTTCAGCTCCTATCATTCATCCCTTCACAAAAGAGGTCATCGGTGTCATCGATTTTACAGGATTTTGGGAAGATGCTCAGCCTCATACACTTGGTTTAGCTGTATCCACTGCACAAGTGATTGAAAAACAGCTTGCATACGTCTATATGAAAGTGAATAACTATTTAATAGATTATTTTTTTCAATGTGCAAATAAATGGAAAAATGATCATATTCTAGTACTGAACCATGCCTTTTATGTTGTGAAGAGCAGTGAAAAGCTAATGGAATTATTTAACCTGAAACATGCAGGAGATTTGACGGTAAATCCTGATTTTCATCCTTTAATAAATGAGATGAAAAGGATGTCCAAATTCTCTGCGAAAAACGATATTTCCAGCGATTTGCTAGTTCGAGATTTCAAGGTTTTAGCAATCGAGCCGATTCATTTTAAAGGGGAAGTTGCTGGATATATGGTCGTGTTGAAGGATAACAAAAAGGTATTCCGTACCACTGCGCGATACATTCTCAAGGATGAACCATGGAACGATATTATTGGGACATCGGATGCATTGTTAACAGCACTAAACAAATGTTATAAAGCTGCTCCTTCAAATGTTCCGATTCTTCTGTTGGGAGAAAGCGGTACAGGAAAGGAAAAAATTGCAAAATCAATACATCAATCCAGTCAGAGAAGAGATAAACCTTTTTTAGCAATAAACTGTGGCGCAATTCCGAAAGAATTGATTGGAAGTGAACTGTTCGGTTACGAAAGTGGAACTTTTACCGGAGGTTCGAAAGAAGGGAAGAAAGGAAAATTTGAGGAAGCAAACGAAGGAACCTTGTTTTTAGATGAAATCGGCGAGATGCCGCTAGATCTGCAAGTCCATTTGCTTAGGGTGCTGCAAGAAAAGGAGATTATGAGGCTGGGTTCATCTCAAACGATTCCAATTAATGTGAGAATTATTGCTGCAACGAATAAGAACTTATATGCCTTGTGTAAACAAGGGCTTTTTCGCGAAGACTTATTTTTTAGACTTAACGTTGTTACGGTTAATATTCCTCCTCTTCGTGAGCGAAGGGGAGATATTCCTCTGATTGCTGATTATTTCTTAAAAAAATTTGCAAAAAAGTATGCGAGAGAATCCCTTTCCATTGCGCAAGAAACTTTAAATTACTTTTTAGAATATTCGTGGCCCGGCAACATAAGAGAAATGCAAAATGTCATTGAGTATGCCGTCATATTTAGTGATTCTCCTGTTATTAGGATAGAAGACTTACCGGCATACTTTATTGAAAACAGAATGAGCCTCTCCATCAATAACCAGCTTAAAGATTTATCTTTAATAGAAGTCGAAGAGCAAAAAGTGCTTGTCAGGCTTTTAGAGGAAACAGGCTGGAATTTATCAGCTGTCGCCAAAAAAATGAATATTGCCAGGTCCACTCTTTATCGGAAGTTAAAAAAATATCAGCTAAAACAAACATAAGCCGATTTTCTCGCGTAAATCCAATCATATTCACTAAACTCTTCACATGTCATCACATCTCAAATTTTTTAAAACAAAAAAATGCCTAGGCAAGGCGCTTTTTTTTACGGTGTCATAGATAATAGAAGCTAGTGTGTTGAAAAATAAAAAGATCCTCAAACAAAGCTATCATACCTTATCCATTCCTTCCATACAATTGAAATGAACGACGATCATGGGAGGATGGATGATGCAATTTTATTACGGTCAGCAAATGCCGCTTCGCATATTGGATGAAGCGGAGTTTTGGAAGCATCAAGAGGAAGAGCATACTGTTGTGATCCGAGAGCTGGTGGCAAATTTAGAGCAAAACTATGTAGATGCTTTGTTAAATTGGGAAGAAGAATTGTCGAAGACGCATCAAAAGGTTGTGCGCTATATTGAGTCTGTCATACGCTCCCCTTACTATATTCCAGCAAAGCTTTATCAACGAGTATTGAATTTGGTGTCATTTTGCTTAAAGCAAAGTCTCGATTTTATTAAATTATGCCGGCAAATTAAAACGGAAAGCGCTGCTGTTCGAAAAAATCCGACCGCCAAAGTTGTTTTGGACCATATTATTCGTGAATCAGAATATTTTGTCGGCATAGCGCAAGTGCTGTTGTATGGCAGCAAGTAAATTTTCAAGGGAATTCCTTTTTTGAAGGAGTTTCCTTTTTGTTTTCCTGGATTTTATATCTATGATGTGTAATTTCGAGAGTATGAGGATATTTTTACATACTATGGAATACTAGTAAGAAAAAATTTTATTTATAAAAACCGCTGGAATATTGATTTTTATGCGGTTTTTACATTAACTAATTAGATATAGGAATTGTTATTGTTAGTTATAGGATTTAGTTAAAGACATCGGTTAGATTAAACCGGTGTCTTTAATTATAGAGGTTGTTATTTAGAAATGTTGAATTCTAAAATCACAGGGTAATTATTTTGGAGAGAATAAGGGAGGAGTTCAGTATTTTAATTAATTGGTACATGATTTGAGAAATGTCCGACATTTCTTTTGAAAAGCCGTTGACATTCTTTTATAGTTTCAGTAGGTTGATAGTAGATTACAAAGGGTGGGATGTCAGTGAAGGCTTTTTTATTCAGAGTGTTTGTTTTTGCCGTTTTATGGACGTACTTTTTATTTTCAGCTTTTTTGGATCATTCAGCACATCTCACCTTATTGGTATTTTTAAGTGCTTGTACAATTGGCTGCTATTTTTTTCTGCCTGTTGTCAAAAATACTCTTCTGTTGTACATCATCGTGGATCTTTTCATTTTGTCAGCGGGATGGCTTCAGTCTGCTGCAGGCAATCATGCCTCTCTTTTATTAATTTTATATCTTTATGTCGAAGCAATTTTTCAGCTAAAAAAACAGCCCTTTCGTCTGTTTGCCGTCATTCATGTTTCTGTTTCGATCCTGATCGCCTTATTCCTTCCTAATCCTTTTGAATGGCTGACGGTGTTTGCTATATTTACTTTCATTTCTGTTGTTTTAAATGAATATATCTTTGAAAGGAAGGAACAAAGGGAGCTGTATGAACAACTATTAGGAGAATATAGAGGATTAAAGCGTATCAGCTATGAAAACGAGCGGTCGGCCAGATTGGAAGAACGAACGAGAATTGCCCGTGATATTCATGATTCTGTCGGGCATAAATTAACGGCATTGCTGATGCAGCTTGAGATGCTTTCGATCAAAGAGAAAAGGAAGGAATATGAAGAATTAAAATCTTTAGTTCGCGAAAGTTTAGAGGAAACGAGACATGCAGTTAGGGCGCTAAAAATGGATGAAAGTGAAGGGATTTCGTCAGTGCTTCAGCTCATTCGTAAGCTGGAATCGGAAAGTCATATTATGGTGCATTTTACGACGAAGCAAGGGGTTTTGTCGGCCCGTCTTACTAATCAGCAAAATGTCGTTTTGTACCGAGTCATCCAAGAGGCGCTAACGAATGCGATGCGGCATGCGCAATCAAGGGAAGTGTATATCATATTAGGAAAAAATGCGATCGGTGACTTGGAATTTACGATAAAAAACCGGATATCGGATGCCAAACCGTTTCAAAAAGGCTTCGGTTTAACGAATATGAAAGAGCGTGTGAAAGAAGCTGGAGGAAGCTTGAACATATTTCAAACAAATGATGAGTTTGTTGTTCATGGGACTTTGCCAATAAAGGAGTATGAATGATGACCATCCGTATTTTACTTGTTGAAGATCAAGCCATTGTCCGCCAGGGCTTGAAAATGATGATCGAACAGGACGAGCAATTAAAAGTAGTCGCGGAAGCTGATCATGGGTTAAAAGCAATCGAAATAATGGAAAAGACAATTGTAGACCTGATTTTAATGGATATTCGCATGCCAGTTATGAACGGAGTAGAAGCGACTAAAAAAATAAAAGAGCGGTGGCCTGATGCGAAAATTCTTATTTTAACAACGTTTAATGATGAGGAATATGCCGTACAGACGTTGAAGGATGGGGCAAGCGGTTTTTTGCTGAAGACATCTGAACCGGCAAAGCTGATTGATGCGATACATAGCTGCATGAAAGGCGGAATGTCCATTCATGAAGATGTAGCGGCAAAAATGGTACCGAAGCTGCTGGAAAAGCCAAAAAAAGAGATGGTGAACGTGCCTTTAACACCGCGTGAGCTGGCGATTGTGAAGCTTGTCGGCGAAGGAAAAACGAACAAAGAAATTGCGTCTGACCTTCATTTGTCCGTCGGAACTGTCAAAAACCATATGACGCAAATTTTAAATAAAATTGGGCTGCGGGATAGAACACAGCTCGCTATTTATGCCATTAAACATGATATTTGCTAGCTGTTTGATTAGGATCGGCTATTTAGGCCGGTCTTTTTTGTATTGAAATAATGCCGTGAAATTTTAAAGCTCTATGTTAATGAAGCGTTCATAATTGAAAAATGTTTGCTTCGACTCGGAATGTTTGCTGATTTTCAGCGCTATTCCTAGAGACTTTGTAAATGTATGACCTAAGTCATAGTTTTTCAGTGAAAAGAGTGACTGCAGATAGTATGTGAGAAAGTGCGGACGCTGTAATATACAAATAGAACGTTGAGAGGGAGGATAAAAAATGCTGGAAGCTGTTGAAATAACGAAAAGGTTTAAACAAACGCATGCTGTAAACGGTGTGAATTTATTTTTGGAAAGAGGGGAAATCATCGGGCTTTTGGGGCCAAACGGCGCCGGCAAATCGACCACCATTTCAATTATTTCTACTCTGATTCCGCCGACAAGCGGTGATGTTCGTTTGAATAACGAAAGTGTCATCAAAAGGCCGGAAAAGCTCAGAAAAATTTTAGGGGTTGTACCGCAAGAAATTGCATTATATCCCGATTTATCAGCGCGGGAAAATTTGCTGTTTTTCGGCAAAATTTATCGGCTGTCAGGTTCGCAATTAAAACAGAAGGTAGAGGAAGTTTTGGAAATGATCGGTTTAACGGATCGCCAGCATGATCTTGTCAAAAATTTTTCAGGCGGAATGAAGAGAAGATTGAACATCGGGGCTGCCTTGTTGCACGAACCTGAATTGATTATTATGGATGAACCGACAGTCGGCATTGATCCGCAATCAAGAAATTATATTTTGGAAACGGTCAAAAGGTTAAATAAAGAGAAAAAAATGACCGTATTGTACACGAGCCATTATATGGAGGAAGTCGAATTTTTATGCAATCGCATTTACATTATGGATAAAGGGAATATTTTGGCGGCCGGTACTAAAGAGGAGATAAAAAATATTTTATCGGCAGAAAACACAATCCAAATTACTGTCGAGCGCGTGAACGATTCATTTATTCAAGCGCTGCGTGATCATCCGGTTGTCAATCGCGTGACTGTGCAAGATCGGGTAATTACCGTATTAACGCCAAAGGAAGCGAATGCTTTTTCCATATTGTTCAAAATTGCTGAGGAAACAAACACAATGTTGACATCTATCGAGATTAAAACACCTACTTTGGAAGATGTGTTTCTTCATTTAACTGGAAGAGCATTACGAAATTAAAAGGGTGATGACCATGATTGGACAATTTATTAAGAAACAATTTTTAATAATGATCCGCAATAAGCAGGAATTGCTTCTTCTATTAGTAATGCCGTTCACTCTTATATCTATTTTAGGTTTTGCGCTCACAAGTGTAATGGACAGCAAAAAAATGGATATTCAAGCGAAAGTAGCGATTGTCGAACATGGCAATGAACAAAAGGACTTCGAAAAATTCGCCAACGACGTAAAAAACGTGCAAATGCCGGATGAGGAAAAGGAATTTCTATTAAAACAAGTGGAAAAAATGATGCCTATTTCCATTTTAAAACAAGAAATTTTAGGCTCAAAAGAGCTAGAACCGTATATACAAATGGCAGAGTTTCAGCCTTCTGAATTGGAGGAAATTCGTGAAAATGACAAATATACAGTCATTGTTGAAGTGCCGGAGCATTTTTCATACACGTTGTTAAACCATTTAATATTTGGTGAGAAAACGAAGCCGAAGCTTAGTATATATGTCAACGAAGGCAAAGAAATTACAGCCCAATTTGTTCAAGAACTCATCACTGAATTTCAAGAGCAATATTCTTTGATTTCTAAACTGGATCAGGCTGGCTTAAACGAATCACTTGAACTGCCTGTCGTAAAAGTAAAGGGAGAAATGGAAACCGTGACAAAACGGGAGCCTATTAATTCTTTTACTTATTATACAGTCGGCATAAGCGTTATGTTTGTGTTGTATCTGGCCTCGTATATTTCGTCTCATGCTTTGCAAGAAAAACAGTCGAACGCATTCCATCGTTTGTTGCTTGCCAATGTACCGAAAAATTTATACATGGCTGCTATTTTCATAACTTCCTTGATCATTGCCTTTTTTCAGCTCTCCTTGTTATATGCTTTAGCAGCCGTTTTTTACAGTGTCAAGTGGCCGGATCTCGTCTCGTTTATCATTGTTACGCTTGCTCTTTGTGTGGCAGTCGGAGGAATAGGAACCTTTTTAACATCATTGAGCTATCGAATAAATTCAGATAATGTTTCCATTTTCTTCTCAAGCGGAGTCGTTTCTATTTTGGCTTTTCTTGGTGGCAGCTATTTCCCGGTTTCGCAAATGTCGGAATTTATGCACAAATTGGGGGATATGACGCCAAATGGAGCCGGCATGACAGCTTATTTAAAAATTTTGCAAGGCTATGATCTGTCGCAATTTATTTGGCCTGTCATATACTTATGTCTTTTCGGTTTTGTTATGTTCGTATTGAGCTTGCTAGTTTTCCCAAAAAGGGGTGAAATGGCGTGATCGGAGTTTTGACAGCAAAGCTGCGTCTTTTTATCCGGAAGCCTTGGCTATTTTTAATGGTGTCGATCCTTTCTGTCGTTTTTGCTATGCTCATCAGTTCCGTAAACAAACAGACTATAGTTGTTCCAGTATACAGCGCACTGCCTGAAAGTGAAGTGAAGGAAATCATTCGCTCTCTTGAGCAGTATAATCTATTTTCGTTTAAAAGGATGAAAAAAGAGGAAGTTGAAAAGCTGGTTGGCGAAGGTAAGGCGGAAGCAGGTGTGGAGCTTAAAAAGGACGATTTCCGCATAATCGTTGCTTCCAATACCCCCAATAGCTATTTGGTTCAGCAAACGGTTCAAAAAGTTTACGCAAAAGCATTACAATCCAAGTCGATCATCGATCAGGTGAAGGAAAAACAAGGAGAATCAAGCGCAAAGCAAGTGGCAAAATCGCTTACGGAAGCGAAAAACGATCCGGTGTTTACCGTAGAGACAAAACATTTCCGTGCGGATGAAACTGTTATCATCAACAGCAAAATGCAATCGATTTTCGGCAGTGTCTTATTTTTTGTCATTTATACGATTGCGTACAACGTTTTCAATATATTAATGGAAAAGCGAAACGGCATTTGGGATCGAATGATTTTGTCGCCGGTCAAAAAATGGGAGATGTATACCGGAAATTTAATTTACAGTTTTGCAACCGGCTATATTCAGGTGGCGCTCATTTTTGCAGTCTTTCACTTTGTGTTTGATGTAGATTTCAGCGATAAATTTTGGTTTGTGCTCGTATTGCTCATCCCTTATGTACTGGCAATTGTCGCAATATCAATTTTTATAGTAGGAATTGTCAATAATGAGCAGCAGTTTCATGCGGTGCTTCCGCTTGTTTCTGTCAGCATGGCGATGCTCGGAGGAGCTTATTGGCCGCTGGAAATTGTTTCTTCGGATGCACTTCTCTTGCTTTCAAAATTTGTCCCCGTTACGTATGGAATGGACCTGTTAAAAGGGGCGGTAGTTTACGGCTACTCATTCAGCGATTTGCTCTATCCGATGAGCATCCTATTCTTGATGGCTGTTGTGTTCATGGGGTTAGGGATCAACATTATGGAGCGGAAACGGGCTTAAGCGGTCAGCTTCCATTTGTAAATTATATGCGGCTCCCGCCTTAATCGTTGGCGGGAGCAAAATTTTGCATTTGTCGGCTGACAAGCTTTTGATACAACGGATGGGACTGCAATAGCTCATTATGTGTTCCCTGACCGGTAATTTTACCATTTTCGAGGACGATGATTAAATCTGCATTAATAATAGTTGAAAGTCGATGGGCGATGACAAATGTTGTACGATTTTTCATAAGATGAAGGAGAGCGTTTTGCACTTTTTGTTCGGAGTTGCTGTCTAAATTGGATGTAGCTTCATCCAGCAGAAGAATTTTTGGATTTCTCAACAGTGCCCTCGCGATGGCAATGCGCTGACGCTGCCCACCGGATAGTTTGATCCCTCTTTCGCCGACTTCCGTTTCATAGCCGTCTTGCATTTGTTCGATGAATTCATCTACATTGGCCAATTGCGCTGCTTTTCTCACTTCTTCTTCGCTGACTGTACGATTTAGCCCGTAGCAAATATTTTCACGAATCGTGCCAGACATAATCGGGCTTTCTTGAGAAACGTAACCGATCTGTTGGCGCCACTCAAAAAGCGGAAATTCGCGAATGTCGGTATTCCCTAATTTTATTGCCCCGTTTGTTGGCTGATAGAACCGTTCAATAAGGGAAAAAATAGTTGTTTTACCAGCACCGCTTGGTCCGACGATCGCGACGGTTTGGCCGGGCTTCACTTCAAAATGAACGTTTTGCAAAATCGTTTTTCCTTTTTCATAAGCAAACGAGATGTCTTGAAACACGATTGGTTTATGAACATCAATTCTTGTATTTCCATTACTATGTTCTGTTTCTGTATTCAAAAGCTGCTGAATTCGTTCTGTCGCACCCATTGCCTTTTGGAAAGCTGTAAAGAATCCTGCCATTTGACTAAAAGGTACAATAATTTGCACCATATATATTATGATGGCAACAAGCGAACCTGCGGATAATTCCCCTGCGGCAACACGAATTCCTCCATAGCCGATAATGACGACTAACACCGCCATAATAATCGTTGCCATTAAAGGTGCAATAATCGCTTGGATTTTTGCTTCCTTCAAGCCGAATCGGAACAACTGCTGAATTTTTTGATTTCCGTTTTGTTTTTCGACAGGTTCGGCAATGTTTGATTTTACCAACCGGATATCGCTCAGCACGCGGCCTAGATTGCCGCTGAAAGTGGCCATTTCGTCTTGGGTTTGCATGGAAATTTTATAGATTTTCTGTCCAAGTGGAAGAACCAATACGATAGCAAGCGGTACAAAAATAAACAGAATGAGCGTCATTTTCCAATCAATGATAATTAAAATAGCGACAGCCCCTAAGACCGTAACAATTCCTGAAACGAAATTAGCTAAATGCTCGGTCACGAGCGACTTTACTGTATAAGTGTCCTGTGTTATGCGGCTCATCAATTCTCCAGATTCATGGCGGTCAAAATAAGGTATCGGCAAATACAGCACATGGTTCCAAAGCTTTGAACGGATTTTTGCCACAATATATTCGCCAATATAAGACATAAGATAATAGGAGAAGCCTGATGTGGCTGACTGAAGAATAAAAACTGCAATCAATAAAAAGATTAAATGAGTTTCAATACTTGAAGTTGAAAAACGATCAATCAAATCCCGTGTAAAGATCGGAACGACTAATCCTGTAGCTGCTTCCAAAAGACTTAATGCGATTGCCGCAACAAAAATCCAGAAAGGAGGGTTAGCCATTTTTATCAGCTTTTTAAAATTTTGCCAGGAAGTTTGATTTTTTTCAAAATTATCCACAATGAATCTCTCCTTTACGTTCGGGCCATTTTGAATCAGGATTGCTGGATAGCTTCTCTCCTTCTTAGTTTTATCTTAAAACCTGACGTAACGTTAGAATCAATATATTTTTTGAAAAAATGATTTAAATTTTGAAATTGTATGGAAAGGAAGAATTGCGGCTGTCTAAGTGGAACAGATTTGACGTCTCAGTCCTTTTCATATCGTTAAAACGGTTACATGAAGCCCGCCTCTAAGCAAGTGGGAGGGGGTAGTTCATCGAAATATTTTAAAGAAAGAATTAATGAATCACTAAGTGCAAGAGAGAAGAGTTTGGCTTTGTGTTGCGCCGGCTAGTATCCAGCAAGCCCGGCCAAACAACGAAAAGCGAGCGCGAATCTTGACCTTTGATTATTTTTTCAATTTGAAAGGGTTTTGCTTCTTGGTTGTCAAAATATATTTTTGTATCAATCATAGATGGGGAAGGAGAATTCATCATGAAAACTGCTGATTTATGCGATCAATATTTAGAAAAGCTTCAAGTTTGTAAATTGCCGCTTATCAGTTATGGGGGACAAAAGGAATTTTCAGGTCCAATTGCAACGGTTGAAGTGTTTGAAGATAATGTGCTAGTTCGTCAGGCTCTAGAAACGATCCCAAAAGGTTCAGTTCTAGTTGTGGATGGAAAAGGTTCACGAAACTGCGCGCTTTTAGGAGATCGTTTAGCTCAGATTGCATGTGAACGTGAATTATCTGGCGTGATTATAAATGGATGTATACGCGACTCCGCTGAAATTGCGACGATGCCGATTGGGGTAAAGGCACTCGGCACCTGTCCGGTTAAAAGTAAAAAAGAAGGGAAAGGAAGCCGTGATGTCGTACTTGAATTTGGTGAAGTGCACTGGATCCCAAATGCGTATGTGTATGCTGACAGTGATGGCATTGTTGTTTCGGAGGAGTCCCTAAATATCGATTCATTTGATTGATTCGCATACCGTCATTATGTAGGAATCATAGTAAAGGTACGCATAAGTGATAAGCAGTCAAATGATACAGAATACAAATTGAAAAAAATGTTTTTTTCTAAATACATGCGTGTACAGCAGCATACATAATAACAACAGTTCAGCAATGTAAGATTTATGGATATAAGTCAGATTTTTGAACACAAATTTTTTCATGAAGTTCCTGTCCGTATAAGTGTGGTAAGGCAGTGACACTCGACAATGAGCCTCTGCGGGCGTGATTCTTCTGTCAAGAAGGAGATGTGTAAAACATCGGCAGGCAATCATGTCCGTTGCTCCAGTAAAGTTGCTGTAATCTCCATTCTATTTAATGTATATTAAATGTACGTTTTTTATTGGTATTGACGATTTAAAAAAGAAATAAAAGATTTTCGGGTCGTTTTTACTGTAGAAGCGGAAAAACAAATTGACAAAAAATTCAATGTAACTAAGACATTTTCCATAAAAAGGGGTGTGATATACAAAATTACTCCTCAGAGCTGAAGGATTTCTACTTCACTTGATATGACGGGTACTAGCCCGTTCGCAACTTTATTATAGAGAGTAAAGGCATATATCCTTATTTGGTAAGCCCAAAATGCTTCAAATAGTCGAGAAGAGAATACTGGTGAGATGGCACATACATTCTAAAAAGAACATTGTAATTACTGTTTGAGGAAAGAATATACAAACTAGGGGGAAACAGAAGAAATTGAAACCATTTATGTACTTTTCGTAGTAGATTAATAGGGTAACTTGACAAGCTCTTTTATCGATTGTTACAGTTTATTCATAAAATATCAAAGCAGTGTGCTAGTAATTTTACTTTTTACTGTAGATGGGCAAATGAACTACATAATCTGTAGGTGAGCAAATTATCTAACAAATATTTACATCCAAATAAGAAAATAGGCATGCCCCCGCCTCCTTGGTTAAAATAGATGTGCCAACAAACCATTTATACAAGAAGGTTCATGTCTTATGAATAGATTAGCACATTGGCACTTTATTTATTAAAAACCTATCATGAAGCATTCCGTTCATCTTGAAGATGCGATGATTATGAAAGGCTTTCTAAAACATTTACTGATCACTACCTGGGAACTTTCACCGAATCATCGCTCGACACTTAGCCATTTTTCTCAAAAAAACCTGGAATGAAGAGACATTACTTCGCAAACTCAGTATCAGTAGGGGATGCTTCATCGCATTGAACGCATTGCTAAACATGAAAATCAATCCATTTTTGTTTCGCTCGACGATACAATTTGGCAAAAAAAAACAAATCCTTCGTCACGGACAAAGCATATCATTCAAGGATGTTGATTGGAATGATTCTCACGCCGATAAATAGTTAATCTGGGTACATTCTCTCGCTTGGCTCACGGTTCATGTGATGACTCAAGACTTTCTCTTTCGTGTTTCGCCCCTACGACAATACGGCTGGGGAAAAAAGTGGAAACTTGCGGTTGAAATGCCTTCTTCTTTGGATGTGAACCGTCCCGTTTATGTGCTAATGGACTCTTGGTATCAATCTCAAACGCTCATGGAAGCTTGCTTGAAAAAAAGATTCCACGTGATTGCAACGCTCAAGACCAATCGTTTTTTATCCAAAAGACATGGCGGTTCAGGCAAAGGAGTTTGACCACTCTCTTTGAAAGACACTCATCTCGTCCATGGTGGGAGAAGAACGTTATCGCGTTGACCGCTACGAAGGGGCGCACAAAAGTATCAGATATGCCGTGGTGCTACTCTGCTTAAAAAGACGATCAACCATGACGCTTGACAATCTTCATTGCGTTTTGAGTACCGATCGAAAGCTATGTAACAAAGACATCTTTGCGCTACTATGTCGACGTTGGTCGATCGATTCTTTTTCCATCAAGCGAAAGACCACTAAGCCCGATGGGTACCGTATTAGCAGGCGTTGGGCGGTGAAACGGTATTGGATTCTAGTTTTATTAGTTTATGTGTACAGTATGACGAGAAATCCAACAGCGACTTTAACTAGAAGGGACGCATCTTTGTCGAGTTTATTTATCAGAAAACAAAGCAAGATACTCCCAAAAAAACAGTTTCATATAGCAAAAGGGATACTTGTTTGTTGTTTTTTTTAGATGACAATTGTTGTGTAATTTACATGGCGTAACTATAGTTATTTATTGTATTTTTAAAGTAAGGGAGTGACTTATTTGAAAGAAAAAGCATCTAGCCAAACATGGGCAATGATATTATTTACAATTGGCGTGTTTATGGCTGCTTTAGATAATGGAATCATTAGTGCTGCACTGACAACGATTAACAATTCGTTCGAAGTTTCTGCTAATTGGGGGGCATGGGGAGTTACCCTTTATACATTAGGATTAGCTATCAGTGTCCCGATCATCGGAAAAATATCGGATCGATATGGACGAAAAAAATTATTTATTGTTGAAATTGCTTTGTTTGGTTTGGGATCTTTACTTGTTGCTTTAAGCCCAAATTTTATTTTTTATTTAAGTGCTCGATTCTTACAGGCTCTTGGTGGAGGGGGAATCTTCATTATCGGTAGTTCACATGTACTAAGTACGATGCCGGTTGAAAAACAAGGAAAAGCCCTTGGAATGTTGGGTGGAATGAATGGGATTGCCGCCGTTTTGGGACCGAATATTGGCAGCATGTTATTAGATTTAACAGGTAAATGGCATGTATTATTTTTTATCAATGTCCCGATAGCGATATTTTTAATTATCTTTGGATGGGTAAAATTAGAAGAAACGAAAGACCCGGAAACTGGGCGTCTCGATTTGTTCGGAACGGTTTTACTATCTCTTTCCGTTTTAGGAATCATGTATGGATTGACGAATATCGAAGGTGTCGAATTTGTAGACAGCTTGTTGAGCCCAAATGTGTATGGTTTTATTTTATCGGGGATTGTTCTTTTCATTGCTTTGATTTTTCATGAAAGCAAACTCGAAAGAAATGGCGGCGACCCTGTTCTTCCTTATCGTTTGTTAAAACAACCTACGTACCTTTTAACTTTATTAATAGGGACTTTCTCTGGGGCGTTGCTGGCAGCCATGATTTTTATCCCGGCATTTACAGAACAAGTGCTCGGGATTGCGTCAGAAAATTCCGGGTATTGGTTAACACCCCTTGCAATAATGGCGGGAATCGGTGCATCTATGGGTGGAGCATTCGTTGATAAAAGAGGACCAATTTCAGCGGTGATATTATCGGGAATCATAACTTCCATCGGTTTTCTCTTGTTCCCGACATGGATTGATTCAAAATGGCAGTTCATTATTTCTTCGTCGGTTGCAGGTTTGGGAATGGGAATACTTCTCGGTGCCCCGTTAAATATTTTAGCGACAGAAACGCTGAAGTCGGATAAAGGTTCCGCACTTTCTACCTTATCGTTAAGCCGACAAATCGGTATGACCCTCGCTCCAACGATCTACGCAGGTTTCATCGCTAGGGGATTCAATCACATTCCCGAGTTATTTAAATCCCATTTTCCTATTATACTAAAGGAAAAGATAGGAGGGACGAGTTTAAGTTCGGAAGCCATGAAGGAGTTTTACCAACTATCTCAACAATTTGGTACGTCATCTGGGGAATTTTCCGAAAATCAGATGCTGGGAATCATCAATCAAGTCAAAGATCCAGGGTTAAAAGAAGTGATCCAATCGAGTGTCGATCAAATCACCTTAATGGCAGCACAAGATGGTTACAATGGACTCTTTTATTCTGCCGTAACCTTAGCGATCATGACAATTTTCGTTACTTTGATCCTAATTCCCATTCGCAAAAGAAAACTTGGGGAGACAAAGCAAGTTCATTCTTCATAAGCAGTTGATCATGTTTAAAGATGTTCACTTTTCATAAAGAATGAAGATCACCGGGAGGAGAAATGAAATTCGGTTAGTTAAGATGGTTTACATTTATCCGTTGGCTTTTACCTCCTAAATTCTTGCAAAAGAGAAATAACCTACAAAAATGTATATGACATTACCCATGGTGCTAGTTGAGCGTCAACGCTCAACTAGCCCAAGAACAACGAGCGAATAGGCCAATAAAATGGCATCAAGCGCCGTTTCAAATCCAGAGATCGAATTGGCGCGAATTTTCGTGATCCGAAATGAATCCACTAAAACCGAGAACGCGGTTTCGACGATTTTGCGTTTTCACTTCATCCATTGTTTCCATTCTTTTGATTGCACCACACGTTGATTTTTTCGGGCAGGCGTCCAAAAAGCGATCTTGTATTCATCGTACAGCTTCTTTTGCAGGGCTTGGCTCACATATCCTTTGTCGCCAAGTGTATACGGATGAGGAAGTTGAGTCATCACTGTTTCCGCAGCTGTCCGATCGTGGCAGGATGCCTCGGTCAGGACATATCCCATCGGAAGCGCTTGGTCGGTAATCTGAAGATGAAGCTTAAACCCATAGTAAACCATCTTTTTGGATGCACAATACCCAATATCTGCGATTCCTTGAAATCGTTTGACGCGATACATTCGTGCGTGGTGGCAGAGTTCAATGGGTAAGCTGTCCACTACCGCATAAGCGTGATGTTGTCCACGTTTGGCGAGTTGGTGACGAATCCATTTGATGGCCCAACGCAAAGAACGGCATCGACGGTTGTATCGAGAGCGCTCTAGGAACTTTTCCTTGGTGAACAGGTTTCCAATGACAAATCGATGCCAAGCCCGTTCCGAAGTAAAACCCAGCAATTTTCCAAGAACGTGAATGGCGATGATAACCTCATCCTCTTGCTTCAACAAATGACGATTTCGACGTTGCAAATACATCTGAATACAAGACAGTTGTGCTGATACAACGAATAAGATCGCGGTATATTGCTTTTGAATTTTTGCTTGGTTTATTGTAAAATGAAAGTGCTCTTGCATGGAACTTCTCCTTTTGAATGTTTGTTCGCACTTTCATTTTAAAGGAGATCCTCATGCAAGGGCTGTTTTTATGTCTCGAGATTTTATCTAGCACCACGGGTATATGACATTATCATTGTACACACATTTTAGCCGATTGTATCAATCGGCTTTTTTTTTTGTATGTCATGTAAAGCCTGATTCAAAAGGTCAAGATGTTTTATGTTTTTATCTAAAATTTGTTGAACAAGTCTGTAGCTTTGGTCATCTAAAGTTCCATTTACAATGTTCTGTGATATTTCAATACCACGTTTTTCACCAGCTAGTGCATCTTTTACTATATGGTCCGGTTCATTGTTGTGGTCTGTTAACATTTTAAATATCTCCATACTTTTCCCTTTGATTCCAGGATGATCAACTGGTTTTCCGCCAAGATCTTGTATTCTTTTCGTTATCTCCATCGCATGTTGCTGATGATTTTGCTGTAACTGTTGTAACAGTAATTTAAGTTCCGGTTGCTTAGCACGATTTATATATTCATTATAAGCGTGAATTGCCATATAATTTCCTTTTAAAAATTCATTTAAACTGTTTATAGCACGTCTCACTTCATGTCCTCCGCAATTTATTTTTAAAAGTATTTATAGTTTGATTTGTGTGGTAAAAAAATATGCAAGCTTTATTGTAACAGTTGGTCTTATATGTATTTTCCGATTTATATTTGTTATGATAAGACAAAGAAGAAATGGTTGTATGATGTCAATATGAAAACTCCTAAAGGTCGCACAATTGAGACATCATTGAATTGTTCAAATTCGTTCAAAAAACGATCGTGGATATAACACAATAAGGTTTAAAGTATCGTCTAATAGGGTTTCCGTAACTAGGAGCTGACTGTCAGTATACAAATTCATATTTGTATAAAAACGGAGGTTGATATTAATGAAAATCGTTATTAACGATACTGAATTGGAGGTAATAAAAGGCGATATTACAAAGTGTACTGTTGACGCGATTGTTAATGCGGCTAACAACGGACTTTTGGGAGGCGGGGGTGTCGACGGCGCGATCCATAGAGCAGGCGGGCCGGAGATTATGGAGGAATGCAAAAAGATCAGGGAAAGAACAGGAGGATGTCCGACCGGGGAAGCAGTTATTACTACTGCAGGAAATTTGCCCGCCAAATACGTTATTCATACTGTCGGACCAGTATGGAAAGGCGGAGCCTATCAAGAAAGGGAGCTGCTAAGAAATTGCTACATAAACTCCTTAAAGCTTGCGGAAGAGCATTTCGTGAAAACGATCGCATTTCCAAATATCAGTACTGGTGTTTATCGTTTTCCAAAGCATGAAGCGGCCCAAATTGCTTTAGAGACCGTTAAGGAGTGTATTCAAAATCAATTCATCCGAAGCATTCAATCAATATTGTTCGTTTGTTTTGATGACGAAAATTATCATATTTACAAGACGATGATCAGATAGGAAAAAACACTTTTTCGAATCAATGGCCACCATACAAAAATCATTTATTCGTTGGCGAGCTTTAATTGTAAACAATAAGTTTTTGCGACATATTTATCAAAAACTAAGAAAATATGCAGCGTTGAGACGAAAATCTCCATCGCCCGTTTCGTTTATAATGAAACTTTTTCAATGAATGCAGAAATTTGGAAGTCGGAATACAACATTTGATGATTTTCAAAGCGATCAACTTCAAAGGTCGCAATATTCCAAAAAATTTTTTCCATAAAACATCAAGCAATCGGCAGTTGTTTATTTTATGTGAAATGTGCACAGTGAATATGAAAATACGAACGACTTTGGAGATGAATTCAATGTATTTGAAAAGCCTCGAAATTTTAAGAAATAAAGAAATTGATTTAAATAGCTACCCGTTTTCGATTCCTGCAATAAAAAATTTAAAATCCATTTCGTTTCGTTCCAATATTACTTTTTTTGTCGGGGAAAACGGTTCCGGAAAATCAACGCTCCTTGAGGCAATAGCTTATCAGTGTGGCTTTAATACAGCCGGAGGAGGCAAAAACAATAATTTTCATGTAGATGCTTCCGATGCGGCCCTTGGGGAATACATACGGCTGTCATGGATGCCAAAAGTGACGAACGGGTTTTTTTTGCGAGCTGAGACCTTTTATCATTTTGCGTCGTATCTCGATACAATTCCTGAAAGTCTCCCTTATTATGGAGGCCGTTCTCTTCACAAACAGTCGCACGGGGAAGCTTTTCTCTCACTTTTAACAAATCGTTTTGGAAAAAAAGCGATCTATCTGTTGGATGAGCCTGAAGCAGCACTTTCACCTGCTAGACAGCTGACTTTATTAAGGATCATAAAAGATTTGGAAAACGATGCGCAGTTTATTATTTCTACTCATTCTCCCATTTTACTCGGCTATCCAAATGCCCAAATCTTAAATTTTGATGAACATCCGCTAAAGGAAGTAAAATATGAAGAAACTATGCATTATATTATTACTAGGCGGTTTCTCGAAAATAGAAAAAAGGTGTTAAGTGAACTGTTTAACGATTGAGACACAACAGCCTGTGTTGGGGATGCCGTCCATTTATATTTTTCATCACATCACTCATCCTGAAATATTCTGCTTTTGGAGAGGTATAAACAATGAACACAAAAACAAACGCAATGCGAATTCTTGATAAAGAAAAAATACATTACAACGTGATTACTTACGATGTCCAAAAGGGGAAGGTTGATGGGATTTCTGTTGCACAAATGATTGGCAGAAGCCCTGAATCAGTATATAAAACATTAGTTGCTAAGAGCAGCGCCGGCAACATTTATGTATTTGTCATCCCTGTTGAGGCAGAATTAGATTTAAAAAAAGCTGCGAAAATAACAGGAGAGAAAAAAATCGAAATGCTGCCAGTAAAAGATTTACAAAAATGGACAGGCTATATCCGCGGAGGCTGTTCGCCGATCGGCATGAAGAAACATTACCCGACGATTATCGATTCAACTGCATTGGAACACGAGCATATTATTGTCAGCGGGGGCAAAATCGGCGTGCAAATGGAGCTCAGCGTCAAAGATTTGCAGCAAGTAACAGAAGCGAAGCTGGAAGATGTGACGAAATAACAAAAATAGCCGAATTTTATAAGATGTGGCTGTTGTTTTACACTTCGAAAAGAAAGTGAAGGAATTTTACTGAATAAAATAGAAGATTAAGGTGATAACAAGGATAAAGCCTCGTGTTGAAATTCGAAAGAAATGGAGGGCAAGCATAATGGATTTATTCAAAAAGGGATTGGCGTTCGGACTTGGTTTAGCTGTAGCAAGCAAAGAACAAGTGAAAAAATTTGTAGATGAACTCGTGAAAAAAGGCGAGATATCGATTGAAGAATCAAAAGAAGTTTTTAACCAGCTAATCAAGCGCGGTGAAGAAGAAAAAACTGAACTGCAGCGTCTTGTTCGAGAGCAAGTGGCTCAGGTGATCAACAAACTAGATATAGCAACGAAGGAGGATATCCGAGAACTGGAAGAAAAGATTCGCAAATTGGAAAAGGAAGATGAGTAAAAGAGGACCTGTTAAAAGGTCCTTTGTTGTTGAGGAGGCGGTAAAGTGGTTGGAAAAAGGATGCGGCATATTGGCCGTTATCGGGATATCGCGTCTGCTTTAATTCGCAATGGATTTGGATTCGTCGTAGAGGAAATGGGTATTTCGCAATTTCTTTCTTTGCCGCAAAAAGCTTTTTTTGGCAGAAAAACTGAGCATCATTCCAAAACGATAGGTGAACGGGTAAGGCTTGTATTGGAAGAATTAGGCCCGACATTTATAAAATTAGGTCAAATTGCGAGCACCCGTCCTGATTTGCTGCCGGAGGAGATTATTAGTGAATTGGAAAAATTGCAGGATCGAGTTCCGCCTTTTTCTTTTGATGAGGTGCGTGAGATTGTTCAATCAGAATTGGGCGGTGAAATAGAAAAAATTTTTCGGCACTTTGATCATGCTCCGTTAGCTGCTGCTTCAATAGGACAAGTTCATCAAGCCGTTTTGCATTCGGGTGAAAAAGTGGCTATAAAAATTCAACGCCCTCATATTTCGAATGTGATTGAAACGGACTTAGAAATTCTTCAAGATTTAGCGGTATTAGCGGAGCATAGGCTAAAATGGGCTGCAAAGTATCAGGTCAGGGACATGATTGAAGAGTTTTCAAAGGCTCTTCGTGCTGAGCTCGATTATACCATTGAAGCCCGAAATGCAGACAAATTTTCTAAACAGAGTGCAAATGAACAAGCTGTCTACATTCCGAAAGTGTTTTGGGAGTACTCGACGAAAAGAGTATTAACAATGGAATATGTAGAAGGAATTAAACTAAATGAGATTGAAAAACTAAAAACAAATGGATACCATTTGGATCATATTACAGAAATTTTATCAAAAGAAATTTTCCGGCAAATATTTATGGATGGTTTTTTTCATGCCGATCCCCATCCTGGAAATGTCATCATTAAGCAGGGCGGAATCATTGCCTTCATTGATTTCGGAATGACCGGCCGGCTTACATCGGACATGAAGCATCATTTCTCATCATTAGTGATTTCTTTAATGAGACAGAGTACGGATGGCGTCATGAAAGCCATTTTGCGCATGGGCATCGTTCCTGAAGATATCGATTTAAAGCAATTGAGAGCGGACATCGAAGATTTACGGGAAAAGTATTACGGTGTTCCGTTACACCAAGTCAGCATCGGTGAAGCTGTGAACGACCTTTTTCGAGCAGCTTTCAAACATTCCATCAAAATCCCTTCTGATTTAACACTATTAGGAAAAACGCTTTTGACGGTTGAAGGCGTGGTCGAAAAATTGAATCCAGATTTTAGAATTATCGATGTTGCTGAGCCTTTTGGTCGCCGGCTGGCAAAGGAGCGCTTGCATCCGAAGTATATCGCTGAAAATGCATGGAAACACGTAACAGATTATACAGAACTGCTAATGGATTTTCCAGCTTATGTAGCAGAGATCGCTTCTTTAATGAAGCGGGGCAGACTCCGCCATGAGATCACGATTCCGGAATTAGATCTTTTTCTGAAAAAACTTGACCGCATCAGCAATCGGTTATCGTTCAGCATCGTGTTATTGGCATTCAGTATTATTATGGTAGGGATTATTATTGGTTCTTCAATGGGAAGGCAATCAACACTGCTTTGGAAAATTCCAGCGATTGAAATCGGTTTTGGCGTAGCAACGCTCATGTTTTTGTGGCTGTTATTTTCCATTTTTAAGTCAGGACGGTTTTAGTCAAAAAAGAGCCGTCCAGAAAGTCAAATCCCCATTGAAAACAAAAATCATTAACGTCGATATTTCAACGTTTTCTAAAACATTAATTCATATCTCCAAAAGAATTTAAAAAAGTACTTGACTGAATGTAAGAAAGGGGTGTCAATAAGCCGAAAAAACGACTTATTAGACAAGCCCCTTTTATTAAAGCGGAGATGTGATGATAAATGTTTTTTGCCGCTCTTTATAGTATTTCGTACTTTTTATAAAAAGCTCCCAGCTCTCCTTTATAGTTTTTTTGCCAAGGCTTGTCTTTCCCGCAATAATGAATAAAAACAGTATTCTCTTTTATCCACTCCATCCCATGCTTTGCATTTGGAAGCAATTTAATAATTTCATAATATCTTGCATCATAATTGTATCGATAACAATCAACAGGTTTAATTTTATCCCAGTATAAAGCATTGAGCACATCTTGATCAGGAAGGACAAGCTTTAAACGGTTTTCATTAATAAATGCATATATATCTTCCAATTTTACTTCTTTTCGAATCCGTTCCAAATTCATAAGCAAAACGCCTGTATTAAAATATCCTTTCGCATTCGGGGTTTTAAGCCTTAATTTATTAAAAAGGTTGGCAACTTTTGTAGAGTGTGTATGTTCAGAAGCAATAAACAAGCAATTTTCAAAATCACTATAGTAAAAATCTTTGATGGGATTGATTACAACGATGTCGGGATCAAGGTACAGAATTCGGTCCAAATCGTCTGGCAAAAATTGATGGGAAGCTAATCGATAATACATTTCTGATGTATAATGGCGAAAAACGGGTGCATCTTCAAAGAGCTTAGGGTCTACGTATATTGGATATAAACTTTGGTTATGACGTTTTACAAATTGATCCAATTCGTGTAAATCTTGATCGGAAATATTTGAATACATGATATATATCGAAAATTTTTCTTCAATATTATTTTGGAATAATGAATTTAACATAACTTTCAGCGGGGGAATATAATTTGAATTCAGTGTGACAAGAATATTGATCATTTGTACCATCCTCGCAAAAGATCGTAGCAAAATTTTTAAAAGCGTGGATAAAGCCGCAGCTATTTAACAAATTACCATCAACGTTTTCATTTTTCAAATAAAATTTGTACGCAGCATTTGTTTTTGTTTAAATTGAATTATAGCATGTTTTTCATTTTTTGAAATATTGACACAAGCTTCTTCAAAAAGGAGGAGTCCTCTTTGACAGAATCAAAACGGGAAAAATTAATGAGAAAGATTGAAAATCATTTGCGAAAAACGGCTAGACATCTAGTGAAAATTGATACGGAGGAAGAGGCATTGCAATTTTTGGCTGATTCCTTCCGCTCCCAGTTTTCATGTGATTTTGTCGGCATCATTTTACAAGAGGGAGAGGAGCTGAGTTTGAAAGTTTGGAGCGGAGATTTGCAGAAAATAACGGAATCCTTTCCGCTGCAGGTTCAAAACTGTTCGCCGAATCTCCTTCACCAAAGCTTAACATATGATAAAGCAGAGCAAGCAGGCGACTGTCAGTTTACCAATTTAATGAAAAAAGAAAAAGTAAAAACGTGGTTTACAGTTCCTCTCAAAGACGATATGAGCAGCTTGGGCTTTTGCATTATTGCCTATCTTGACTACGTGCCTCTGTTGGATATGAAGGCACATTTTGATGAATTCGGCAAAGATGTAGCTGTTGCGATTGCAATGGCAAAACAAAAAGAAGCACAAATTAAAAAAATCGAAGGGATCGAGTGGATCAGCAAAAATTTGTCGCTTGATGTGCCGCTTGAAAAAAATATTGAAACACTTGTGGAACGCGCCGGAAAAGGAACTAATGCAAGGATGGCTTGTATTTATTTATATAACGAAAAAGAAAATCATTTTATTTTTCAGCCTCCATCCTATGGTCCATTTGAAAAACCGGAACGGATTAATATTGAAACAAATTATGTTTTAAAGGAATACTTTCCGTTTTTGGATACTCCAGGCGGGTCTGAACTGACCGTTCCATTAATATTTGATTTGAAAACAATCGGTGTGCTTCATGTAGAAGAGAAACAAAAGGGAGTTTTTAATGAAGATGATTTGGAGATATTAAAGCTGCTTTCCAATCATATTGCCGCTATTTTGGAAAATGCCCGTTTATATAAAAACGAAAAGGAGCATAAAGAACGTCTTTACTTTCTGCTTGATTATCAGCACGCCCTCGTGAAAGAAACAGTTGAACATGACAATTTTGACGGTATTACGTCTGCTTTAAGAAGTCTTTTTTCCAAATCCGTCCTTTTGTTCGACCGTTTTATGAGGCCGATTTCTTGTTCCTTCCATCATTATGATTTATCAAATAAAGATGTAGAAAGGCTGATGGGCAGCGGAAATAAAGAGAGATTGATAGAAAACGGAAGGAAACTCCACATCCAATTGGATGACGGGGAAGAGCTTCATTTCCGGCTGTGGAAGGTGAACGGCGGAGGAAATTTGCTTGGGTTTTTGGCTGTCGAAATTGGCGAAAATGACATGGATGAATTTGATCAGCTGACAATTGATTTGGCAAGAAATATTTGTTCGATCCAATTTATCAAGCAGAAGCTTGTTTTGGATACAAAAGAGCAGGTAAAGGATAGTTTTGTCAGCAAATTGCTTGTGGAACGTATAGAGGATCAAGAGCGGATTTTACAATATGCGAATTTATTCCAATGGAACTTATTTCATCAGCACCGATTAGCGGTGTTGTCGATTTTATTAGATGAGAAGGAAACGGAAAACAGTAATTTGCTTGTTCAACAATCTAAAAAAACATTGATTTGGGACCAGTTGAAAACACAAATTTCCCGTTTCAGCAAAGAAATTATCATGGCGACAAACGATGGAAACTATATATTGATTGTTCCGGTAAAAGAAGAAGGCAAGCATCCAAAAAACTATTGGAAAGTATTTTATAGAAATATAAAAAATTGGGTTCGAGAAGGCAATATTGAATGCCAAGTATTCATGGGGATCGGCGGTAAAACTGAAAATTTAAATGATTATTATATTAGCTATCAGCAGGCTATCCAAGCTTTGAATGTCGTGTTTCACAGGTTTCGCCACAAAGGGTTTGCTTTGTTTGAGGAATTGGGTGCTTACACTATTTTACATCATTTAGATAATAAAGAAGCGGTGGAATTTTTCATCAAAAGGCATCTTGAACCGTTATTGAATTATTCGGAAGGGAAAAGTATGGATTTATTCCATACGCTGCGAGCGTTCCTTTATAACAACGGAAATATTAAAAATTCGGCAGAAGAGCTGTTTATTCATCGAAGCTCCCTTCTTTATCGTCTTGAAAAGATTGAATCGCTGCTGGAAATTGATTTAAATGATGCTGATCATCGATTTAATATGATGATGGCTTATAAGCTTTATGACCTGTATTATTCAAAAACAACTGAAAGAATATAAAAGCGCCGCAGCGTTTTTTCCACAAAATTGTTGATAGAAGAGAAGCTTTTTCCGTATTTTGTAGGTGTTTATTTCATTTTATATTTTCTATAATAATTTACAGAATATTAATAAAGTTATGTTTTTAAAAGGAGTTGTGACTATGACGATATCTAAAGTCGGGGTAGTTGGAGCAGGCTCGATGGGAAGCGGCATCGCCAATTTGGCCGCCATTTCAGGATTTCAAGTTATCTTGCATGATGTCGAACAAAAATTTCTTGATAACGGCTTATCAAGAATAAATAAATTTATGGAAAAAAGCGTTGCAAAAGGAAAAATGACCGAAGAGCAAAAAAAGGAAGTTTTGGAACGAATTCAAGTTACGACAAATTTGGAGGATTTTAAACAGGCTGATATTGTGATTGAAGCTGTTATAGAAGATTTGGAAGTAAAAAAAAGCGTTTTCGCGAAATTGGATCAAATTACATCTGACCATGTGATTTTGGCAACAAATACTTCTTCCATGTCCATAACAGAGATTGCGTCTGCAACGAACAGGCCGGAACGCGTCGCAGGAATGCATTTCTTCAATCCTGCGCAGATCATGAAATTAGTGGAAGTTGTTCGAGGATATAAAACAAGCGATGAAACAGTAGTAGAACTGAAGGAATTTGCGAAAAAGCTGAATAAAGAGCCGGTGGAAGTGAAAAAAGACACTCCAGGATTTATTGTCAACCGTATTATGATTCCGCAATTTATTGAAGCGATTAAGCTGCTCGAAGAAGGGGTAGCTACAGCGGAAGATATTGATAAAGCGGTTACGCTCGGGCTGAACTATCCTATGGGGCCGTTCACACTTCAAGATTTTGCCGGTGTTGATATCGGCTACTACGTAATGGAATATATGAAAAATGAGTTTAATGATAACCGCTTCGCACCTCCAATGCTTCTAAAGCAATTAGTAAGAGCAGGAAGACTTGGAAGGAAAACAGGAGCCGGTTTTTACGACTATGACTAATCATGAGAATGGGGGACTGAAGATGAGCTTGGAATTTTTAACATGCGATATTGAACAGCATGTAGCAGTTGTCACCATCAACCGCCCGCCTGTCAACCCGCTGAATTCAAAAGTATTTAAAGAGCTTGTAACCATTTTTAACGAGCTGGAAGAAAACAGCCAAGTAAGAGTCATTATTTTAACAGGCAGCGGTGAAAAAGCATTTGTTGCCGGAGCAGATATTAACGAAATGGCTGATCTCGATCTTGTTGGCATGATGAATATGAACCGTGTGTCAAGGGAAGCTTTTTCAAAAATTGAAAACGCATCCAAACCTGTCATTGCTGCCATTAACGGTCTTGCTTTAGGCGGAGGCTTAGAGCTTGCATTGGCTTGTGACCTGCGGATTTGCTCGGAAAAAGCTAAATTTGCTTTCCCTGAAGTCGGTCTTGGCATTATTCCTGGCGGCGGAGGCACCCAGCGTCTGCAAAAAATTGTCGGTCAAGGCATTGCTAAAGAATTACTTTATTTTGGCGACATGTTTGATGCTAACAGAGCGTTGGAGCTTCATATAGTGAACAAAGTTGTACCTGGCGAAGAACTGCTGGCAACTGCCAAACAATGGGCAGAAAAGCTAGCCCAAAAACCGCCTGTAGCTCTTCGTATGCTGAAAATAGCTGTCAATGCTGGCAGCAATGCTGATCTGGAAACAGGATTGACCCTTGAAGCATCTAGTTTTGCCAATGCCTTTTCAACTGAAGATCGAAAAGAAGGATTGAAAGCGTTTGTAGAAAAGCGCAAGCCGGTTTACGTTGGAAAATAATAAAAGCGATACAACCGACTTCATGTTGAAAAGGTTATTTTATATAGAAAAAGTCATCGAACAAATCATGTAATTTCACGAAGTGTCCGATATGAAATGACTCAGGATGCTTCGTGTCTTACATGTTTTGAATATTTGCGTAAGAGGAGATGGCGAAGCAATGAACAATTATTTGTTTTCGGTGTACGAGTTGGTAGAACATACGGTGAAAGCCTATAAAGATAAAGAAGTGCTCTATGACCTGAAAAACAGATTGACCTATGGCGAATTTTTTCAAGAAGCTAACCGGCTGGCTGCGGGTTTGAAAAAGCTGGGGATCAACAAGGGAGATCGAGTCGCTGTTTGCTTGCCAAACTGGAACGAAACAGCCGTTATTTTTGTAGCAGCGGCCAAAATAGGTGCAATTCTAGTTCCGTTTAATCCGAAGTATAAGCATCACGAAGTGGAATACATTCTCAAAAATTCGGAGCCAAAAGTGTTGTTTGTAACGGAACAGTTTGATGAAAACATTGGATTTAAGCAAGCGTTCCAAGTTGTAAAAACTTTGATTTCTGTTCGTTTTGAACATCCTGATCTATTATCCTATCAAGAAGTAGCGTCTTCCGCGTCAGAAGATGCTCCAGCTGAAAAGCTTGATGTCAACAACGATTTGTTTTGTTTATTGTATACATCAGGAACGACAGGCATTCCGAAAGGTGTAATGATTAGCCATCGCGCCATTGTTCAATCAGCTAATATTATGGCTAAAACGATTAGATGTACTGAAAAAGATGTGTTTATCGTTCCTGCTCCTTTATTCCATATTTTTGGAATGGCCGTCAATTTGTTTTGTGCGATCTCTTGCGGCGCAAGAATCATTTTGCAAGAGAAATATCATCCGAAGGAAACATTAAAATTAATTGAACAGGAAAAAGTGACGATCAAACAAGGAGTTCCCGCCATGTTTATAAAAGAATTAGAACAAGAAGATTTTGAAGATTATGACCTTTCTTCATTGCGAGCGGGTATTGTCGGGGCATCACCTATTCCACCAAACAAAGTGAAAGAAATTCGGGAGCGGATGGGAATAAACTTGTGCCAATCATACGGAATTACCGAAACAGGATCTGTTACTGCGACTGACTATGATGAACAGGATGAACGAGTGATATTGGAAACTGTAGGAAAACCGATCGAAGGTGTAAAGCTGAAAATTGTAGACGAAAATCGGCAGGAGCTCCCTCCAGGCGAAGTTGGTGAAATTGCCATCCACAGCTTTGGCACCATGAAAGGGTATTACAAAATGAAGGAACAAACAGAGCAGGTTTTGGATAAAGAAGGATGGTTTTATACGGGAGATCTCGGAGTGTTGGATGAAAAAGGAAACCTTCGTTTCGTCGGGCGAAAAAAAGAAATGATCATTCGTGGAGGCTTCAACATTTATCCGCAGGAAGTCGAGGCAGTTTTAACTAAACACCCTCAAGTTGTCGAAGCAGCTGTCATAGGCTTGCCTGATGAAGTAATGGGCGAATCAGTTTGTGCTGTTATAAAGCTGAAAAAAGGCGCAGCTTGCACAGAGGAAGAATTAAAAGAGTTTGTTAAAGCGCAAATGGCATCATACAAAGTTCCAAACAAAATTATTTTCACAGAAGATTTTCCTGTCACAGCGAGCGGTAAAATTCAAAAGGTAAGACTGAAAGACCAAGTGATGGAAAAATTTAATTTCAATGCGTAAATGGTTCGATGAAAAGAAGAGTTTAAGAACAGCTTATCGGCTGAAGCATTGAAACTCCGGCGATGATTTGGAAAATATCGGGATATCTTATGAAGTAAGCATCAATTCCATATAATGTTTCCTGTTGGTTTCTTTACACTGCCGGCCGGCATTATTATTTATTTAACTCGTCGTAACGGACAGTTTTGCCATGGTATTGAAGTTATTCATGCGTTTGATGTCCATGCTGCGATTTGGAAGCTGGTTTATTGACTGAATAAACGAGTTATAATTTCCGAAAATTCAGATAAAATAACAATATCTCAAATCTATTATTTTTACTTCCAATCTTTTAAAATTTGAAAACGATTGCAAAAAATGTTCATAAGCGTTTGGTGATTGTGCATGCTCATTTGATTTCATTTGCGAGATCCGGATTTTCTTAATCTTTTGGCGGCTCCCTGCTTCTATTCTTGTCTTTTTTCGATATTGCAGCAGCAATTACTTACCTTCCATATAAATTGTCGTCTCATGATGAGTTTTTCAGCCGTTATTTCGGCTGGCTCCGCCTCTTTTTTTTGGACGCAAAGGAAAAGTGATGTATGATTTGGAATTTCCCGCTATTCTTTCGTGCCTTTAGCTTTTGTTCTTTCCATTAAGTATGTGATGCCATTATGTTTTGCGCTTCCATTCAGCAAGCTTATACAGATGCCGGTAGTTATGGGGACTGTTTTCAGCTTATTGGAGCAAATGCACTTTTCTTGATTTTGCTCTAATAACAGATGAAGCAGCTTTGGGAGAAAAATGAATGGTAAAAAACAGAGGTGTTATAAAATGGAACAATTTTCAAGCAACCCTTTTTTGAAAAAAGTGATTTCTTTAGATGATATATTTACACCGGAGAATTTTACTGAAGAACATCGCATGATAGCTAGTACTGCATCAGCCTATGTGGAACAAGAAGTTTTGCCTGTTTTGCCGGAAATAGAAAAACAACAATTTGATCAATCGATTGAGCTCTTGAGAAAAGCAGGAGAATTAGGTCTATTAGGATCAGATGTGCCTGAAGAATACGGAGGGCTTGATTTAGACAAAATCAGCTCGGTTATCATCATGGAGGAAATTGGAAAGACGAGATCTTTCTCAACAACATTTGGAGGGCAAATTGGAATTGGCTCCCTTCCGATTGTGTATTATGGAACAGACGAACAAAAGGAAAAATATTTGCCTTACGTAGTTAGCGGCGAAAAAATTGGTGCGTATGCATTGACAGAACCGTCGGCAGGAACGGATGCCTTAAGTATCAAAACGACAGCACGATTGTCTGATGACGGCAAATACTATTTAATTAATGGCGAAAAACAATTTATTACTAATGCATCTTTTGCAGATTTCTTTATTTTGTACGCGAAAGTGGACGGTGAGAAGTTCACCGCCTTTATTGTCGATAAAAGTGAAGGGATTACAATAGGGCCGGAAGAAAAGAAAATGGGTTTAAAAGGCTCTTCAACAACACCGGTCATTTTGGAGGATGTAAAAGTTCCGGTTGAAAATGTATTAGGGGAAATTGGCAGGGGACATTTGATTGCGTTTAACATTTTGAATAACGGCCGCCATAAAATATCAGCGGCAAGCCTCGGCATGGCAAAAAGAGCATTGGAGCTCGCCGTTCAGCATGTAACAGAGCGGAAACAATTTAATCGGCTGCTGTCGCAATTTCTGTTAATTCAAGAAAAAATAGCCGGCATAGCTGCAAAAATATTTACGATTGAAAGCATGGTATATCGTTCTGCCGGCGAGTTGGATCGGGGATATCAGTACTGTAAAGAAAATAATATACCGTATAGAGATATTTTAAAGCAATTTGCAGTGGAAGCTTCGATCAACAAGGTGTTTGCTTCCGAAGCGCTGGATATCATTGTGGATGAAGCGCTGCAAATGCATGGAGGATACGGTTATATTTCCGAATATGAAGTGGAGCACCTTTACCGCGATTCAAGGATTAACAGAATATTTGAAGGAACAAACGAGATTAACCGGATGATTATTGCCCAAACACTGCTGCAATCAAAAGCGGAATGGCCGGATTTCAGAAAGCTGGATGAAGGTCCATCTGAAGAAATGGCGCAGGAGTGGGAGCTGCTGTCCAACTTGAGAAGGCTCGCGGGACAAGCGATGGAAATGATTTTACAGTCATTTGAAAATTATAAGGAAGAACAAGAAATTTTAGCATGGTTGGCAAATTTGGCCATTTCGATTTATGCAATTGAAAGCAATTTATTTCGAGTGGAAAAATTACTTGCAAATAAAGCTCAGAAAAAAATAAAAGAAAAGAAACTATTGGCAAAAATTTTCGCATATGAGGCATCTAGTAAAATCGTGTCGGAAATGTTCAAGTTCAGTGTGTTACACGATGAACAAATAAAGCAGCAACAAGAAAAATTATTTAAAACGATTCAATCAAGCAACAATGATTTTGTTCATGATAAACGATTGATAGCATCTGCCGTTATAACTGCCGGAAATTATTCAGGCATTCACAAGCTATAATCGATTGTTTCTTACATGGATGTCCGATAAGTTCCAAAAATAATTCAAGTAGGGCTGTTCAGGAAGTCAATTCTCCATTGAAAACAAAAAATCATAAGCATCATATATAACGTTTCTAAAACATTTAAGGGGGCGTCATAAGCCGAAAAAACGACTTATTTGACAGCCCCCTTAATATATTTCGATTTTTGTTTGAAGGGGCTGTCCAAAAAGTCAGGGTTAACTGACTTTGGAGCCCCTTCATTTTAGGGACTTATCGGACAAACCATTTTTTCTATCTGTTTATATCCTTCAGAAGTCTTATGAAGGACTTTTTTTAATTACGTTCTCCAAACGTTTTATGACGGACATTCAGCACATACAATTGCTTCTTGTTGAACTTCATGACCTATATGAAGGACATTTGCAAATTTTATTCGATTATTTTGTCCTTCACGGTAGTATTTCTCCCAAATCCTTCATTTTAGGAACTCATCGGACAGCCCCTTTCAGCATGTATGAGCTGATGCCGCAATCCCAAACTCAACATATACCTTATCGAGCTCCCGCAAAGAAAATCTGGCACCTTGCAGACGCGAGGGGCATTCAATTTAAAAAAATAGCAAAGGTATTTTATTTGTCCCGCATAGAGGAACAAATGAGTGACGAATAAAGAAAAAATGCCATTATAATAGAATCATAGTAAGCGTTTCCATCAATCAATCCATCCATTTCATTTATGTAAAGGAGAGATATGTCATGGGCAACAAGCGTACAGTTGTCGTTGTAGGCGCCGGTCCAGTTGGCCTTGTAGCAGGATTGGCACTCAAAAAAAGAGGAATTTCTTCTGTCGTGATTGAAGCAGAGCCGAAAGGGCGGCCAAGACCTGGAAGCCGAGCAATTTATATTCATAACGCAACGTTGAAGCTGCTTGAAAGCATTGATGAAGGACTTGGTTTTGAAATTGCGAGAAATGGTGTTGTCTGGCCGATAAAACGCACGATTTATAAAGGGAAAGAAGTGTACGTAAGAAATTACGGTGTGACGGATACTAGTGATCCGACAAAGCTTCCTCCATTTACGTCATTACATCAAAATCATATTGAATCGATTATATATGATTATTGTGAAAAAGCCGGCGTTGAATTTGTATGGGATGCCCCTGTGAAAGAAGTGATTTCAGAAGAAGACGGCATTAAAGTGGTGACAGAAAAAGGGGATGTTTGGGAAGCGGAATATGTGATTGGTTGTGACGGCGCTCGTTCTGTCGTCCGTGAAACAGCAGGATTAAAATTTGAAGGACCAAGAACAAAAGATACATTTCTTGTCGTTGATGTTGAAGAAGATGAAAATGATCCGCTGCCGCTTGAAAGGGTTTTCCACTATCAGCATCCGGCAATGGGCGGGCGGAATGTGATGTTTGTACCGTTCAAAGGCGGGTGGAGAATCGACCTTCAACTGCTGGAAGACGATAATCCAGATGAATATTCGGAAGTGGAAGGAGTAAAAAAATGGCTTCCGAAAGTTATGGATCCTAAATATGCAGAACGGATTACGTGGGTATCATCATACAGATTTCATCAAGTTGTCGCCAATTCATATACAGACGAAAAACGAAGAGTTTTGTTGGCCGGAGAAGCTGCCCACTTATTTGCACCATTTGGTGCTAGAGGGCTGAATTCGGGGGTTCCTGATGCTTTAATTGCTGTTAAAGGAATTGAAAAGGCTCTTGATGCTTCAAGCGAAGAGAAAAGACGCGAAGCGATTGAAAAAGCGGCAAATGAACGGAGAATTGCAGGCTTGTGGAATCGCAACAGCTCTTCGACTGCATTGCATCACCTGCAAGGAAATTCTCCAGAAATGAATTTAAAAAGGGAAATTGCAGCATCTTTAACAGCCATTGTGCCGAAATTAGGAAGATGGCTTGATGAAGGTCCTTATGGCCCAAAATTTGGTCCGCCTGAATTAACAACAAAATATTAATCGCTTTTGATTTTATATAAAGGGGTGGAAAACATGTCAATTACGCTCATTGAGAACCATGCTTCATATGATTTCAAGCATGAACGAGTCAATCAAATGGCGGATCGTCTGCTAAACATTAACTGGTACCAGCATGTCGGAACAATTCATGATGACGTCCAGAATAAAGCAGAAAAATTTTTGCAATCACTGAATATAGAAAATTGCGAAATTAAGTGGATTTCAAAAGATGAAATTGGAAATATATACGATACCATTCGGTTAACTAACAGCTCTTTATGGGAAGCATTGAAGGTGCTGCCTGACAGGCTGAAAGAGAAAATTGATCAATCCGGACAAGAGGAAATTTTGAACGAAATCGTCTATCATTTGCCGGAAGCTGTATTTCATGAAGTCTATAAAGGTGCCTTCAAAACATTTTCAGATGAATCATTCATTCGGTTTTTAGTTGGCCATGCCATGTACATCAGCTTGTTGGCATGCGCATGGGAATTGGTTGCAAATATAAACGAATGGGGAGAAAATCCATTTGCCTATTTAGTTGATATTTTAGAAATGGGACATATTCCATTAGGTTCAAACAACCAAACATTTTATATAATGTAGGGGTTCCATATGTGTGCGGCAGCCATATTTTCGTGCGAAAAGCATGTAAAGGAATCGCTGAAGCTGTTAGATGCACCGCATGTCATAATATTAAGTCATTACACGAAAAAGAAATGCAAGTTTTGTCAGAAAAAAGCCGTTTTTAAGTTTGAAGAATAAAATTATGCAAAATAGCAGCCTTGTCTTCTTACAAATGAAGCAAGGCTGCTTTATGTGCGCCCGGCATGTACATGAACTATAGGGTGTAAGTCCCGAACCCCGAAGACAGAAGTAGAGGTTAGCTCAACGAAAGGGTGTCCGTGGTGACGCGGAATCTGAAGGAAGCTGGAGGCAAAACACCGGTCCGAGGAACACGAACCTCATATAAGGCTAGGTATGATTGAGTGAGTTTGCAAAACAAAACAAAGCTCTTTCTGTCGAAGGTCATATCGAGTAAATGAGGCGGATAGATGGTGTGAAAGTGCATGTACTTACCCGGGGAGGTCTGGCGGATATGTGAAGTACTCTTCATAACCTACTTAGTGATAAGTAGCTGAACCGTCAGAAGTCAGCAGAGGTCATAGTATTAGTTGGTCTAGAACAACTAAGAAGGACCGAACAATTAAGAGAGAATAGCCCTTGGCATTCAGTGAGTCATGATGAACACAGAAAACGTAGTACCTCACTTGAGGGAGGAAGCGGTGAATCCCGTGGGAGACCTCTTGGAGGGTGGAGTGACCACTGGCATAAAGAGAACAGCTATTCACGGAAGTTATGAAAACTTGCGTCAATTATCTTAATGGAACCGCCGTATACGGAACCGTACATACGGTGGTGTGAGAGGACGGGAGTTAATCGCTCCCTCCTACTCGATTTTTTGGAGATAAGAAAATCTTCATCCTTTTCTAGTTATGCGGAAAACGTTTTCAAAAATATATATGTGTTTATCTTTTTTTTCGATTGTCCACAACCCTTCTCGCTTTCACTCAAGTTTGACAGAGTACACTAAAGAAAAGCCCGAAAATACTGGTGTTTTGGACTTTACCCACAACACGTACCACTACACTTGTTAGTGGCACGTGTTTTTTTCTAATACTCTAGGAGGCGCTTGTGTGACAAGTGCTTCAAATGCTAGATTTGCTTGACCTTGTAATTCTGTACGAACGATTTGCTCTTCACCATTCACGCGTATTTTCGAGGCCTTCACCTGGCTTACATCATGCAAAATATCCTTTACACTTGTTTGGCATCCTATTTCTTTTAGCTTATAGGCCAAAAAGGATTCCATGACAAGCGCAAGGAAACAAACCATGATATGGCCTCGAATACGAGATTCCACTCGATGGTACATCGGGCGAAGTTCTAGATTCGACTTCAGGTTACGAAAGGCTTGTTCCACTCTCCACAACTCTTTATAGGCAAGTGCTGCCTCTTCATCCGTTAATGACGAGTTGGTCCGAATGGCGTACTTTCCGTCAAACTTTTCGTCATTGGATACCTTCTCTTCATCAATTTTGGCCGATGCTTTTTCTATCGTTAAAAACTTGGAATACGCACGGTTTTTGACGAGTCCAGATGGACCGAGTTCATCAAGCTTCGATTGAAGGTTTTCTAACACGACTTGACGACTCGCTCGATCACGTTCTTCAGCGTCCGGATTGTAACAGAGTACATACGTTTCGCCATCGATTTTCTTTGACTTCACTTTTAGATTCGGGAGAACCTTCTTATATGGCCCACGGATGGATAATAGCTCTTGGGCTTTCTTCGACTTTCGTAATTTGACACCCACAATATATTCCATGCCCAGTTCACGAATTTGATCTAAGTTGGCTTCACTAACCATTCCGCGGTCTCCCACTAGAATGACTTTCTGAATAGGATAGCGCTTCTTCAGGTCTTCAACCACCATGCCAAACGTCTTCGTATCATGCATGTTTCCAGGGAAGACTTGATGCCCAATCGGAATCCCTGTTTTGGTCATTAATAAGCCAATCACGACTTGTTTTCGATCTCCACGATGATCTTTGGAGTAACCATAGTGAGCCAGCAGTTCGTCTGCTTCCTCTCCTTCGAAATAGGTGCTTGTCGTGTCGTAAAACACGATATCTACTTCTAATGAGGTTAAATCGGTTAAATGTCCATAAAGTTGTTCCTCAATTTTTTCTTTTTGTTCACTTAAGAAGTCTAATGCACGATAGTAGTGATGGAGTTGAATGTCTGAAAGACCTTCTGCATAAATCGTGTCGATCCATTGTTTGAAGATATAATGCTTACTATTGGGATCCATGAGACGGTTTAACACCATGGCAAAAATGGCTTCGTCATACCGAGAAGCAGCCTCGGAATCATCCATGATTTTACGTAATAGCCGACCAAGCCCTAACTTTTCCCATACCTTTCGGAACAGATAAACCGGCCCAAACTCTTTTGTCCAAAGCACGGAGACAGAAGAGGAAGACCCTTGCCCGTGAATTCGGTCAAAGTAACGCTCTGAAAATTTGGCTAATCCCTCGATTATGTTATCGACAGAGCCATTCTCTAATAAATGTTCTAACCTCCCTAGATTACAAAGCGTTTGTTGCCGAACTTTATTGTCTACACGAAATGTACGACATATTTGTAGATATTGACGAACTGAACCATTTTTATTTTTTTGCTTATTAATTCGAATATACATAGCACTAATAGTATAACATATATTACATATTATTGGATATACAAAAGTTATCCACATAACACTACATAATGATTATATTTTCGATAAAAAAAGTGGATAACTATTGGTATAATCACCTTTAGTTATCCACATGTAGTGAAATGGTGTCAAACTTGAGTTTCATTGTAAAGCGAGGCAGCTCGTTGTCTGGAACTTTTTCAACTTGAATTCTTAAACCGACTCGTTCTCTTAATTTTGTTGCGAGGATAGGCACGATTTGTTCAGAATCGGATTCAATTTCCACTTTGATTTGATCCATTTCATTTTCTGTGTAGTACACGATGCGAAATTCTTTCACTTCTTTGAATTCGCGAATAATGGATTCAATGGAAGACGGGTAAATGTTAATGCCCCGTATTATGACCATATCGTCTGCGCGGCCGAGAATTCCTCCAGGGAAAAATTGATAAGAATTGCCGCATTCACATTGCTGATCAGACCGGATCACGATATCGCCTGTCCGATAGCGAATAACCGGATAGCTTTCTCTTCCTAAATTGGTTAATACTAATTCTCCTTTTTCACCAACTTCAACCGGCTCCAACGTGTTAGGATTGATCACTTCTACAATAAACTCCGATTCATTGACATGAATCCCTTTTTGTTCTGAACAAGAATAACCGTATGCTCCCATTTCTGTCATGCCTACGTGGTCATATAAAACGGCTCCCCACAAACTTTCAATTTGCTTTCGTGTAGAAGGGACAGAGGCTCCAGGTTCACCAGCCGTAATGATTTTTTGGACAGGGCCATTTTTAATATCAATGCCGTTTTCTTCCGCTACTTCCGCCAGATGTAAAGCGTAGCTTGGAGTACAGACTAGTACTGTTGCTCTGTTTTCTATCATGCTTCTCAATCGCTCAATCGAAGTTTGGCTGCCGGATGAAATCGAAAGGGCACCTAATCGTTTTGCTCCTTCAAATGCAGCCCAAAATCCAATAAAAGGACCGAACGAAAAGGCGAAAAATACTCTGTCTTTTTTCGTAACTCCGCTGGAGCGATAAACTTCCAGCCAGCATGTTTCCCACCATTCAAAGCTTTTTTTTGTATCTAAAATTTTCAGCGGTTTCCCTGAAGTGCCGGAAGTTTGATGGTATCTTACATATTCCTCTAAAGGGTATGAATGGTTTTTGCCGTATGGAGGATGATTGTTTTGATCATCGACCAATTCCTTTTTCATTGTGAAAGGAAGCTTTTTCATTTCTTCCAAAGATTGCAGCGGAAGCTTTAAACCGGCAAGTTTTTCTTTATAAAATTCATTATGATTCAAAACAAAATGTAACAATCGATTCAGTTTTTGCAATTGCAGCGACCTAAGTTCGTTTTCTTGTGTTTGTACTGTATGAACCATGAATATTCCTCCCTTTTAGACTTGTAGCTAGTTTCTTATCATAGTCAGAAAAGAAAGAAAAAGGAATATTCTAGTTCTTTTATACAAAACAAAAAATTCAAAATTTTAAAAAATGTACTCATTTTCCGTCGATATAACCTAAATGCTCTGATATGCTTTTAGCTGCTTGCGTAATATGTTCAATAAAGACTGGAAACCGATCATCTGTCATTCTGGAAGTTGAGCCAATCATGGACAGTGAAGACACCACTTTGCCGGAATAATCGCGAATTGGTGCTGCGATCCCGACATACCCGACATAAAATTGGTCTTTTGATATGGCAAATCCTTGTTTTTTAATTTTTTTTAACTCATTTTTTAAAATGTCTGGATCGGTGATCGTATAGGGAGTGTATGCATATAATTTTTTCGACAAAACTTTTTCAATTGTTCGTTTGTTTTGATAAGCCAGAATGCATAACCCTTCACTTGTGCAATGAATCGGATTTTTCCGCCCTATATATGTTAACAGCCGATCGGGCTGGCTGCTTTCAATTCGGAACAAATACACTACTTGATCCTCTTCCAGAAGACAAATATGGGCGGATTCATTTAATGTGTGAACAAGCCTTTTTACAATGGGCAGCGCTTCTTTGTACAACTCATGATTGCTGAAAATCACGCCTCCTAATGTTAGAATCGAAAGGCCTAATCGATACTTGTTTGTCCGGGGATTTTTTGATAAAAATCCTTCCTTTACAAGCAATGAAACAAGGCGATGGGCGCTGCTTTTGGAAATATTTAATTTTTTTGATATTTCGGTAATCCCTAGCTCTTTTTGTTTATGTGTAAAAAGACGCAGAATTTTCATTGCGTTCTTCACAGATGACAGCAAATATTTTTCGCTCATGTTAGTCCTCCAGTCTAGTCGTCATTGCCGAACAATTGCTTCGTTTTTCTCTGTTTTATTAATTCAGAAATTCTTTCTCCCGCATTCACCACTTTTTTTATAAGCTGCTTGATGTTAATGGAATTGATTCGCTTCGTAGAGCCGGTAATGTTCACTGCTGCAACCACTTTATTATGTTCATTAAAAATGGGCGCACCGATTCCGATGATCCCTTTTTGGAACTCTTGATTGCAAACGGCGTAGCCTTCTTTTTTTATTTTCAAAAGCTTTTCTTTTAATTGCTCGGGTGAAGTGATCGTGTTCGGACCGTATTTTTTGAAGGGCTGCGAGCAAATTTTCTCGATTACTTCTTCGTCTTCAAAAGCTAAAATGGCTTGACCGGGACTTGTGCAGTAGACAGGATTCCTTCTGCCGATATGGGTATATTCTTTTTTTGAAGGATAGGTGCATTCAATTTTTTGCAAATAAATAATTTCGGTGCCTTCTAATATGGAAATGTGCGAATTTTCGCCTGTCTCCTCTGTTAAAACATTTAGAACCGGCGTCGCCTCATTTAAAATTTTCAATTGGGAGCTAACGATGCTTGTTAATGTCAAGATCGAAGCACCTAAACTGTAATGATTTGTGTTTATATCTTTGTATACAAATCCTTCGCTGGCTAAGCTTGTTAAAAGTCTGTGGGCAGTGCTTTTTCCGATATTTAGCTTTTCGGCTATTTCTGACACACCCAGTTCCGGTTCGTCCATTGAAAAGCTTTTCAAAATTTTTAAAGCGTTTTCAACAGAAGAAATTCTTTTTTTACTTTGAGAAGCCATCCATATCACCTGTAAAAAATTTTTTGATTGATGAGGAAATCCATTTTTGTTCTGTATATAAGAAAAATAATGTATTTTTAGATTTTTTTCAATATTAAGATGGTAACAAGACCATAATCAATGAAAGGGGTTTCAATAGTGAAACTGATCACGTTTACAGAACAAGGCGTCACACGCATCGGTGCAATTGAGGATGGAAAAGTGATTGATCTGCATGCCGCATTTGAAAAAAAGCTGGAATCGGAAGGGAAATTGCGCTTCAAACAAATTGCTGAGGCGTATGTGCCGGCAGATATGAACGGATTTTTGCAAGGCGGAAAGGAAAGCTTGGACTATGCAAAAGAAGCAGTTGCATTTGCTTTAAAACATGAAAAATATAAAGGAAAGCAGCTTGTGTTTTCCAAAGAAGATGTCAAAGTGGAAGCACCAGTGCCGTCGCCGGGGAAAATGATTTGCGTAGGCCATAACTACAGGGAGCATATTTTGGAAATGGGAAGAGAGATTCCTCCATATCCTGTAGTTTTTGCGAAATTCGCGAATACTGTCATCGGACCGGAGGATGACATTCCTCATTATCCAATTTCCGATCAGCTGGATTATGAAGCTGAGTTTGCTTTTGTGATTGGAAAACGGGCGCGCAATGTTTCCCAAGCAGAAGCATTGGATTATGTTGCAGGCTATACAATTGTGAATGATGTGACTTACCGGGATCTTCAACGCCGTACGCTGCAATGGCTTCAAGGCAAGACAGTGGATGGAAGCGCTCCGATGGGGCCGTGGTTAGTAACAACCGATGAGCTGTCAGATCCTTCTGGGCTGGAAGTAGTCTTAACGGTTAACGGTGAAGAACGTCAGCGTTCTAACACGAAAAATCTTGTCTTTTCCGTACAGTACTTGGTTGAATTTCTATCTGGACTTATGACCCTTGAGCCGGGAGATGTCATTTTGACAGGAACTCCAGGAGGTGTTGGTGTAGCGAGAGACCCTCAAGTATTTTTAAAAGATGGAGATGTTGTCCGCATCGAGATAGACGGCATCGGTGCATTAGAAAATAAAGTGAAAAAAGTGACGGGGGAGATCAGCGAATGACTAATATGAACGAAGCGATTGAAAGCATAAAACAATCCATTGACCAAATGATTGAAACTACAAAAAGTCTTTCAGAAGAGACCATTCGTTGGAATCCATCGGAAGAAGAATGGTCCATCATGCAAATTCTTTGCCATGTTGAAGAAGCGATTCCATACTGGTTAAACGAAATTGAGCGGCTGCTTGAGTCGCCGGGTGCAGAATGGGGAAGAGGACTTACGGATGAAAACAGGCTTGCTGCTGTTGCTAATACAGAAAAACGTGAAGTTTCAGACGTGCTAAACAAGCTTGAAAACGTAAAAGATCAAGTGGAAAAAGTGTTGAGCAAGCTGTCAGAAGAAGATTTAAAATCAGAGGCTCCGAGCCGCAATCCTCGTTTCGGAACAAAACCGATGTCTTTTATTGTCGACCACCTGCTTGTCGAACATGCAAGCAAGCATTATAGCCAAATTCAACGTAATTTATCAAAGCTTTAAAAGAATAGAGGAGGTTAGTTCATCATGGCGGAAAAAAATGAGTTTTTTAAAAGTAAAATTGTCCGAGATTTCACAAAAGATATTGAGCAATACCATCTAGGACCGCTTTGGGATGCTATTCCAGATTTAATGCATCGCCAGCCAACTCCGCAAGCTGAAGCGTATCTTTGGAAATGGAAAACCCTTTATAAAAAATTGATGGAAGCAACTGAAATTTTTACTCCTGAGCGCGGCGGGGAAAGACGGGCGATTTATTTTCAAAATCCTGGATTGACTTATCGAAAGCCTTGGGGATGGGCATCAACAACACAAACGCTTTATGCTGCCGTACAATTAATTCTTCCCGGTGAAGTAGCGCCTTCGCATCGCCATTCGCAAAGTGCGCTGCGCTTTATCAGTCAAGGAAAAGGCGCTTATACAATTGTGCAAGGCGAGCGGATTTTTATGGAGGAAGGCGATTATCTCATTACTCCGAAAGGGCTTTGGCATGGTCATGGACATCCGGGTGATGAGCCGATGATTTGGATGGACTGTCTTGATATTCCAACTATCTATTCGATTGGCGGCACGTTCTTTGATCCTTATCCAGACGGAATTGAACAACCGAAAGTTCCTGATAATTACTCATCGCAAAGATATGAAGGCGGCATGGTTCGTCCAATTTCTGACCGTGAACCAAAAATCGCTCCGTTAGGGTCTTATAAATGGAAGCAGACTGAAGCAGCTATTCAAGGTTTAAAACGCTTTGATCCAGATCCGTACGATGGATATGCGGTTGAATATATCAATCCTTCAACAGGCAAACAAGCCAATCCGACGATTTCCGCTTGGATGCAATTGCTTCCAAAAGGGTTTCATTCAAAAGCTCACCGTCATACGCACTCGACTATTTACCATGTCTATAAAGGATCTGGGTACAGTATTATCAACGGTGTGCGCTTTGATTGGGAAAGCGGCGATTTCTTCGTTGTTCCGAATTGGGCGTGGCATGAGCATGTTGCCGAAAAAGATTCTTACCTGTTCTCTGCGAATGATTTGCCGATTATGGAAAGATTTGATGTGGAACGTGAAGAAGCTTATGAAGAAAATAATGGATTCCAACAAGTGACCGATGAATTTCAACCTGTATTCGTTTAAACTTAGCAAGCATAATGGAGCAGTTGACGGTCCAAATTAAAACTGAACCTTTTGACGAGGTTTTCAAAACCCCTTTTTCACAAAGCTATTGTTGAAAAAGGGGTTTTGTTTTTTAGCGCGCCCAGCTAAGGTGTAATGGAAGATGGACAGTTTCATAACACCGAAAAGGGTACCCCGCAGGGCGGAGTCATTTCGCCTCTTTTAGCGAACAGCTACCTGCATTATATGGACACGATATGAAAGAAGAAGTTCCTACACTTAGGAGAACTGGTGCGATACGCAGATGATTTCGTGATCATGTGTCGCACGAAAAACGAGGCGCTGGAGAGCATTCAAGTACTAAAAGCCATCATGAAGAAACTCGACCTTGAAATCAACACAGAGAAATCCAAACTGGTCAGCCTATGGGACGACACAAACGGATTTGACTTTCTAGATCTACACCATCGGAAATTTCCTGTGATGAACAAGGGTGGCTCGAAAGTTTATGTCATGTCTCACATTTCCAAGTAAGAAAGCCATGAAGAAAATGAAAATGAATTTAAGGAATATACGAGTCCAAGGAACAAGCGATTTATGGACATCAAAGAACTGGTGAAAGGGCTCAATCGAATTTTACAAGGATTTAAGAATTACTACAGTATTTCGTCCATCGCCAAGAAGTGGCTAAATAAAGTGGACTGGTATGTATTAGAAAGACTTACTCTGTACTGGAATAAGAAGAAGAACCAAAGGAAGAAACATGCGAGAATGAAAGAAGTTATAAAATTAACACAAGGCTTATTAGTGAAATTAGCAAGTTAGACAAGAACGAAAGCCAAAGGAAGAACGTCGGAAAGCCGTATGAGGGAAAACCTCACGTACGGTTTGATGAGGGGAAGCTGAGAGCAAAAGGGGCTGTCCGAAAAGTCGATTGAATCGACCTTGGGCTCAGCCCTTTTTTCTGTTTTTAGGGTACAAAAAAATCGTCCTTTTTTATAGAATGAAATTGACCAAAAAACATTCTACAGAAAGGACGATTTCTTATGAATAATCAAATGACTATTCAAGAAAATTATAACACGCAATTAGAAATGACTCTAGAGGGTATTCAAAAAATAGAGGTTCAAAAGAATAAGAAACGCAAAAAACTAGTTTTCCAACCTTATTGCAATCGTCAAGTCATGAGCATTTTAGATATCGAAATGTATATTCCTGAAAATCATGTCGCCCGTTTAGTGGATGAAATGGTGGAATCGATTCCGGATGAAGTGTTGTATACTCATTATGTTGGTGGGGGTCGTGCACCCTATCACCCTAAAATGTTATTGAAAGTGATTTTATATGCGTACACTCAAAATGTTTATTCAAGTCGGAAAATAGCGCAAATGGTGAAAGAAAATCTTCCGATGATGTGGTTGGCGGGATTGCAAACCCCTGACCATCGCACAATAAATGATTTTCGTAGTGTTCGTATGTCAAACATGATGGATTCTGTATTTGAACAATTTGTCCTTCAACTAGTAGAACAAGGACTTATCGACCTCGACCATATTTTTGTGGATGGTACGAAAATAGAAGCGAATGCCAACAAATATACGTTTGTATGGCGAAAATCCGTAGAAAAATATGATCAGAAACTACGAGCCAAAATTCAATCGTTTCTACAAGAAGCGCACCAAATCGCCTTGGAGGAATTAAAAGAAGAACAATTAGAAGAAGAATTAGAAAAATCATCGGCACAACTTTCTGAGAGAATAGAAGCTTTGGAAAAAGATTATAAACAGGAAGAAGACAAAGAAAGAAAAAAAGAACTTCGCTCTAAAAAATCCCAACTCACCAAACAACTGAAAACGATTCAAACGGATTATCTTCCACGATTACGAAAATACAAAGTACAAAAACAGATTCTAGGTGAACGAAATAGCTACTCGAAAACCGACCATGAGGCCACTTTTATGCGAATGAAAGAGGACCATATGAAAAACGGCCAACTCAAGGCGGGTTATAATGTTCAACTCGCCACACAACATCAATTTATCGTGGGATTTGAAATTTATCAAAATCCAGGAGATACTCGCTGTTTCCAACCATTTATGGAAAAGTTATTGGAATCGATGCCGAAGGAAAAGAAACTCAAGTATGTCATTGCCGATGCAGGATATGCGAGTGAAGAAAACTATTTATATGCGATTGGCGAAGAAAAAGAACCTCGTTTTGAATTATTAGCCCCATACCAAACCTATTTGAAGGAACAAAGTAAAAAGTTTAAAAAGGATTTATCAAAAGTACAAAACTGGAAATACATCGAAGAAGACGATTGCTTTATCTGTCCGAACAATCGGAAAGTCGTATTCAAGTATTATCAAAAAAGAAAAAATGCATCTGGATACATACAAGATTTGAAAGTGTACGAGTGTGAAGATTGTACGGATTGCCCGTTGAAGAATGGGTGTACGAAAGCCAAAGGAAATCGTCGAGTATATTGGAACACGATTTATGAAGAAATGAAAGCGAAAGCCAAAGCAGCTCTTGGTGACGAACAAAAGGCAGCTCTTTATGCGAAGCGTAAAGTGGATGTCGAAAGTGTGTTCGGTAACATCAAGGGCAATTTGCGTTTCACTCGATTTCTGTTACGGGGGCTTCATAAAGTCCGAACAGAATTCGGGATTGTGGCAATGGCCCACAACATACTGAAATGGGCCGCAAATTCCCAAACCAATTTCAAAAATAAGGAAACAGAGCGAATGGAAAAACTCATTGTTTTCTCCATTCGCTCTGTTTTTATGGACTTTTTAGACAAGCCCTTTGAAAACAGTTTTCTACTCTACTAGTAAATTGGAAGCCTTCCCCATCTTAAACGACCTAAGCTTTTAGAAGAATAAAAAATGGTTGTGTGGATTTTAAGCAGCCCTTCAGCTTACCGATTTCATAAACTCAATATTTTAAAAATTAAGAAATCATTTCAATAAAGTTATGAATGTTTTGTCAAAAGATGCTAAAACAAGGCAATTTTTTACCGATAAATAAAATAGCAAGAATTCCTCGGAGGAGAAGGAATATGGGAATACAAAAGATAACCGGTGTTAATAATAATGCTTTTTTGCAGGATATGCAAGGAAAAGAGGAAAAATTGTCAATGCCTGAAAACCAGCAGCCTGTCCAAGAAGAAGAAAAAAAAGCTAAAGTTACGCTGGAGGAAGCAATTGAGGATTTGAACAATTTTTTGAAGCCGATTAAAACATCGATTCAATTTGTACTTCATGAAGAACTGAAAGAATATTTTGTACAAGTTGTCAATGTAGAGACGAACGAAGTCATCAGGGAAATTCCTCCGAAAAAAATGCTTGATATATATGCGGCAATGGCAGAGCTGATGGGATTAATCGTGGATCGGAAAATTTAACTAGGGGTGGAAACAATGCGAATTGTCGGTTTGGCAAGCGGAATGGACATTGACGCTCTCGTAAAAGATTTAATGAAGGCGGAAAGAATTCCGCTCGATAAAATGGTCCAACAAAAGCAAATTTTTGAATGGCAGCGCGACAGCTACAGGGAAATCAACAAGCTGTTGGACGAATTGGACAGATTGATTTTTGACGGCGTATACAGACTGTCGAATTTCCGGCAAAAAAAAGTGACGAGCTCTGATGAGTCAGCTGTTGTGGCAAAGGCAATCAACGCTTCAGCTAATACGTCGACAGCGATTGAAGTCCAACAATTGGCTAAGGCTGCCACATATAGTGCAGCAAAGTTAAATAAATTTACATCTGGTGCAAGAACGCTAAAATTTGAAGTGACCGATCCAGGTTCAACAGAAACGAGAGAAGTGACGATTAATATTGGTGAAAATGATACGCTTGATGATGTTATCTACAAAATCAACAGCTCAAATCTAGGCGTTACGGGGATGAAATTAAAGGATTCATCTGGTGTGGAAAGGCTCGTTTTAACGAATAATAAAACAGGTGAAGGTGGAACGATTAAAGCTGCCGATAGTGAAACATTTGATTTTTTGCAAAGCCTAGGTTTTTCACTTGATGATACAACGTTTAACCTAATCCCCGAAACTGCGGGTCAAAATGCAAAAGTTAAAATCAATGGCTACGAAACTGTCCAAACATCTAATACATTTACGATTGCGGGGATTGAATATACAATTAAAAATGTAACGACAAGTCCTGTTACGATTTCTACATCAACAGATGTTGATGCAATTCTCGATACTATTGTAAAATTTGTTAATAAATATAATGAAGTGATTGAAAAGATTAATGGCAAATTAACAGAAGAGCGCTTCCGGAATTTTCCTCCTCTAACGGATGAACAAAAAGAGGAAATGACGGAAAAGCAAATCGAGCTGTGGGAAGAAAAAGCGAAAAGCGGCCTTCTTCGCGGCGATGCGATTTTAACAAGCGGTCTTAATCAAATGCGGTTGGATTTATATTCTCCTGTCGCCGGAGATGCTTTGAAAGGGTTTAAGCAGCTTACGGATATTGGGATTTCAACAACAGCCAATTATTTGGATCGAGGCAAACTTACAATTGATGAAAATAAACTCCGGGAAAAAATTCAGGAAAATCCAGAAGCGATCTATAAACTATTTATGTCTGACGGCGAATCTTACAATGATAAAGGGATTGCCCGCCGTCTCCGCGATTCTTTGAAAGGTATGATGACAAAAATCAAAGACAAAGCGGGAACGTCTTTGTCTACAAATGACCAGTTTACGATTGGAAAAAACTTAAAAGATTTGGATAATCGAATCAATGCCTTTCAAGATCGGCTTATACAAATCGAATCAAGATATTATCGGCAATTTACGGCAATGGAACAGGCGATTCAGCGGGCGAACCAACAGTCAGCATATTTGATGCAATTATTTGGAGGCGGCGCTTAATCGTCTGCCTTTACTATTTACTTTTTAATGGATATGATATCTGAGGAGTGTCTTAAATGGCAATGAACAATCCTTATCAATCTTATTTGGAAAACAGCGTACAAACTGCATCACCGGGTGAACTCACGTTAATGCTTTATAACGGGTGTTTAAAATTTTTAAAGCTTGCGAAAAAAGCAATAGAAGAAAAATCTATCCAACAAAAAAACGAAAATTTGCAAAAAGCACAAAGAATCATTTGTGAACTAATGGCCACGCTAAATATGGATATTGAGATTTCTAAAAATATGTACGCACTGTATGAGTACATGAATCGACGGCTTGTTGAGGCCAATTTTAAAAACGATGTCACCATTATTGAAGAAGTGGAAGGATATGTGACAGAGTTCAGAGATACGTGGAAAGAAGTAATCCAAATCAACCGGAAACAGCGGCATAGTGAAGGCGGACAAGCGTAATGGACGAAGTGGAAAAATTGTTGGAAATAACGGAAGAGTTAGTGGAATTGACAAAACGGTCTAAAGATCAACATCGCGACCGTGATCAAGTGATACAAAAAATAGAAGACTTGCTGGCAAAACGGGAGGAGTTAACAAAAAGCATGAATCCTCCCTTCACGCCCAAGGAGAAAGAAGCAGGAAGAAAAATTATCCAATTGAATCAAATTCTTGTTGAGCAGCTTAAACTAATAAAACAAGAGATACAACATGATATCGTCAAGATGAAAGCCCAGAAAGAGATGACAAAAAAATATATGAACTCTTATGCGAATGCCACTATTGATGGCATTTTTTATGATAAGAAAAAATAGCAATATATGTACAAAAAGACACGATCATGTAGCGATGGATGAAAGTGTGAAAATCGTTTTCCCCGCTCATCAGCATTCATAAAATGTTCACGATTTTTTTTATTTTGTGAAAGGAAAAACGAACGAAACATCGAACTATATATATATCCCTTAATAAAAGGAGGAGCTCAATATGAAATACAACATTAGAGGGGAAAACATTGAAGTAACTCCAGCATTAAGAGAATATGTACAAAAAAAATTATCTAAACTTGAACGTTATTTTGATAATGGAGTACAAGCCGATGCAAATGTGAATTTAAAATATTATAATGACAAAGAATCTAAAATTGAAGTAACGATTCCAATGACGCATTTAGTGATGCGTGCTGAGGAATATCATGAAGATATGTATGCTGCGATTGATCTTGTCGTTGATAAGCTTGAACGTCAGATCCGCAAGCATAAAACAAGAGTAAACCGGAAGCTTCGTGAACAACAAGTTGATGCTAAATATTTCATCAATGCGGAAACGAATGATGACACTGATGTGAATGAAGAGGATATCGAACTTGTAAGAACAAAACGGTTCAATTTAAAGCCGATGGATACTGAGGAAGCTATTTTGCAAATGAACATGCTCGGCCATAACTTCTTTGTTTTTACGAACTCTGATACAAATAGAACAAATGTTGTCTACCGCAGAAAAGACGGCCGCTATGGATTAATTGAACCGAATGAGTAAAATTTATTATATAAAAAAAGTGCAGCCTACCTTGGCTGTACTTTTTTTACCTTCAAGCAAATAAAATGTAGACAAATGGGACGGGTTTATGGAAAGACTTTCACACAGCAAAAGTTGTACGCTTGGAAAAGCAGTGATAAAATTTAAAAGAAACTAAAATAATAAAATAAATTAAGGAGCGTTAAAGATGCTTGGACTTTTAAATAAAGTGTTTGATCCGAATAAACGCACTTTAGCTCGTTATGAAAAAATAGCTGAAAAAATAAATGCTCTCGGTCCAGATATGAGAAAGCTTTCTGATTTGGAATTGAGGTCAAAAACAGCTGAGTTTGCGGAACGGCTTGAAAAGGGAGAAACACTCGATGATCTGCTTGTGGAAGCCTATGCAGTTGTAAGAGAAGCCGCTCACAGAGTGCTCGGCCTGTATCCATATAAAGTACAGCTTATGGGAGCTATTGCCCTTCACGAAGGCAATATTGCGGAAATGAAGACAGGTGAAGGGAAAACATTAACCTCAACGATGCCTGTTTACTTAAATGCGTTGACGCGGAAAGGCGTTCACGTCGTTACCGTCAATGAATATTTGGCAAGCCGGGACGCAAAAGAAATGGGCAAAATTTTTGAATTTCTCGGCATGACTGTTGGTTTAAATTTAAACGGTATGTCAAAAGAGGAGAAAAAGGCTGCTTACGAAGCTGATATCACCTATTCAACAAATAACGAACTTGGGTTTGATTATTTGCGCGACAATATGGTTTTATACAAGGAACAAAAAGTGCAGCGCCCTCTGCATTTTGCGGTAATCGATGAGGTAGACTCCATTTTAATTGATGAAGCAAGAACTCCGCTTATTATTTCTGGACAAGCACAAAAATCCACCAAACTGTATATTCAGGCAAATGCTTTTGTCAGAACGCTTCAAAAGGATAAAGATTATACTTATGATGAAAAAACGAAATCCGTTCAACTTACAGAAGAAGGGATTGAAAAAGCGGAGCGTGCTTTCCATATTGATAATTTGTTCGATTTAAAAAACGTTACACTAAACCATCATATCAGCAATGCGCTGAAAGCCCACGTCGTCATGCATAAAGACGTTGATTATGTCGTTGAAGACGGACAAGTGATCATTGTAGACCAATTTACCGGACGGTTAATGAAAGGCCGCCGTTACAGCGACGGTTTGCATCAGGCAATCGAAGCGAAAGAAGGCCTTGAAATTCAAAATGAAAGCATGACGTTGGCAACGATCACGTTCCAAAACTATTTCCGAATGTATGAAAAGCTGGCGGGAATGACAGGGACTGCGAAAACAGAAGAAGAAGAATTTCGCAACATTTATAACATGCAGGTTATTACCATCCCGACAAACAAGCCGGTTATCCGCGAAGATCGTCCGGACCTCGTTTACCGTACAATGGAGGGGAAATTTAAAGCGGTTGTAGAAGACATCGTTCAGCGGCACATGATTGGTCAGCCTGTTCTAGTAGGTACAGTCGCGGTTGAAACATCTGAATTGCTTTCTAATATGCTTAAGAAGCGGGGAATTCCGCACAATGTGTTGAATGCAAAAAACCATGCAAAGGAAGCAGAAATTATTGAACAAGCCGGACAAAAGAATGCTGTGACGATCGCGACAAATATGGCCGGACGGGGAACGGATATAAAGCTCGGCGAAGGCGTAAAAGAGTTGGGTGGATTAGCTGTCATCGGCACAGAACGCCATGAATCCCGAAGAATTGACAATCAGCTGAGAGGACGTTCTGGACGTCAAGGAGACCCGGGTGTTACGCAGTTTTATTTGTCAATGGAAGATGAACTGATGCGCCGATTCGGTTCGGAAAGTATGATGAGCATGATGGATCGGCTTGGGATGGACGATTCCCAGCCGATTCAAAGCAAAATGATTACCCGTGCTGTGGAATCGGCGCAAAAACGGGTGGAAGGAAACAACTTTGATGCGCGGAAGCAGCTTCTTCAATATGATGATGTGCTCCGTCAGCAGCGTGAAATTATTTATAAACAAAGAGATGAAGTGCTTGAATCTGAAAATCTGCGAGAAAATGTTGAAGACATGATTCAACAAACGATTACCCGTGTTGTACAGTCATTTACGCCTGAAGAAGAGCTTCCAGAAGACTGGAACCTTGAAGGATTAGTCGACTGGGTAAAAGCCAATATTTTGGATGAAGCAGATGACTTTAATGTAAATGACCTTCGCGGAAAAGAATCGGATGAAATTATTGATATCATTTGGGAAAAAGCGACGAAGCGTTATGATGAGAAAGAAGCTGCTTTTGGCGAGGAAAACATGCGTGAATTTGAACGAGTCATTGTACTCCGCGCCGTTGATACAAAATGGATGGATCACATCGATGCAATGGATCATCTTCGCCAAGGTATTCATTTACGTGCATACGGACAAACCGATCCGCTTCGTGAATATCAATTGGAAGGCTACACAATGTTTGAAAATATGATTGCGTCCATCCAAGAAGAGGTTACAAAATATATAATGAAAGCTGAAATTCAAAACAATTTGGAACGTCAGGAAGTGGCGGTCGGCGAAGCCGTGCAGCCGAAAGAAGGAGACGCCCAGACGAAAAAGAAACCTGTCAGAAAAGCAAAAGAGGTTGGCCGCAACGAGCCATGTCCGTGCGGAAGCGGCAAAAAATACAAACATTGTTGCGGAAGATAACGATTTTAAATAGAATGGGTGTGGCGAGATGTCAGTCTCGCCTGTCCCATAAATTTTTTAACTAATGTATAAGTGGACAAAGCGAATCTGCAAAAATATAGTATACTGTGCAAAAAATTTTTAGAGGTGATGGACTAATGGATTTAGTAGAAATTCGGAATGAACTGGAGAAAATGGCTAAACGATTAGCGGATTTTAGGGGGTCTCTTTGACTTAGAAGAGAAGGAAGCACGCATAAAAAAATTAGAGGAGCAAATGGCTGCGCCAAATTTTTGGGATGACCAGCAAGCAGCTCAGAAGGTAATTAATGAAGCAAACGCCTTAAAAGATCTTGTCGGAGAATTTAACCATTTAAATGAATCATATGAAAATCTTCAAGTAACTTACGAGCTTATTAAAGAAGAGCCGGATGATGATTTGCAAAGAGAGCTTGAATCCGAATTGAAAAAATTAACGAAGGAATTGAATAATTTTGAATTACAGCTTCTTTTAAATGAGCCTTACGATAAAAACAACGCGATTTTAGAGCTTCATCCGGGAGCAGGAGGGACGGAATCTCAGGACTGGGCATCTATGCTCCTGCGAATGTATACGAGATGGGCGGAAAAGAAAGGATTTAAAGTTGAAACGATCGATTATCTTCCGGGTGATGAAGCAGGAATAAAAAGTGTAACGCTGTTAATTAAAGGACACAATGCATACGGCTATTTAAAAGCGGAAAAAGGAGTCCATCGGTTAGTGCGCATTTCTCCTTTTGATGCATCAGGCCGCCGCCATACTTCCTTTGTTTCCTGCGAAGTGATGCCAGAATTTAATGATGAAATCGATATTGAAATTAGAAGCGAGGATTTGAAAATTGACACGTACCGTTCAAGCGGTGCGGGAGGGCAGCACGTAAATACGACCGACTCGGCGGTACGGATTACACACTTGCCAACTGGAATTGTCGTGACATGTCAAACGGAGCGCTCTCAAATTAAAAACAGAGAACGAGCAATGAAAATGTTAAAATCTAAGCTATACCAATTAAAAATTGAAGAGCAGGAAAAAGAATTAGCGGAAATTCGAGGAGAGCAAAAGGAAATTGGCTGGGGTAGCCAAATCCGTTCTTATGTCTTCCATCCATATTCATTGGTGAAAGATCACCGGACAAATGTCGAAATCGGCAACGTCCAAGCTGTAATGGACGGTGAAATTGATGCATTTATTGATGCATATTTAAGAGCAAAATTGTCTTAAGGCTGTTATGAAAAGGACGATGACTCGTTACAAAAGATGAGCGAATAGAAATGTGATGCGGAAAAATGACGAAGAAAAACTGCCCTAAATTCCATTTGATTAGAGAACGTGTGGGACTGTCCAGAAAGTCAAAATCCATTGAAACGAAACATCATAAACATTGATATATCAACATTTAAAACATTAAAGGGGCGTCTATAAGGCGTAAAAACGACTTATTAGACACCCTTTTTCTTTTTTATCAATATTCAAGTTATTTTCACAGGATTGTCAAATGTTGGTCAATTTGTTCCAGATTGAAACCTCAATAATTAGGTTATAATATCTTCGAGACTAATTGGCGAAGGGGGATTTCGCAGTGAAAAAGTTCTTGATCTTAATATTTGGTCTTTCACTCGTATTAGCTGCATGCGGGGGCGGCGGGAATGACCAAGAAAGCGGAACAAATGGCGGAACAGATCAAGCTGAGAATACTGCATCTGCAGAAGATCTGATAAAACAAAATTGTACAAGCTGCCATGGACAAAATCTTGAAGGTGCTTCCGGTCCGAGTTTACAGAAAGTCGGAAGCAAGTATAGCAAAGATGAAATAAAAGATATTATTTTAAACGGCAAAGGCGCTATGCCAAAAGGTTTATTGAACGATAGCGAAGCAGATGTTGTCGCTGAGTGGCTTGCAGGCCAAAAGTAACATAAGAAGCGAGGGGACATGATCACCCTCGCTTTTTTATGCTATAGAAAAAAATAGCAGATAATAGAAAATTTTGTACTTTTTTTTACAAGAATTTTAAAAATTTTCCCTCGGAATATGATATTGAAACAAAAATGTAATATGAAAAGGTCTATTTTTGACGAAAAATGATGTTATAATGTTTTTTGTGGAAAGGATGTAAGATTTGTTTTCTGCTTCATAATTAATAGACGAATAGAAAATAACATTAGTTTCAAGTTATAAAAATTTTTTTGACTAAGTAATGAAATAATTCAATGACTTCAGGTGATAGCATGATCGAAATGAAGGATGTTTATAAAACCTATTCGAATGGTGTTTTGGCCATTAACGGTATTTCAATAAAAATCAATCAAGGCGAATTTGTATACATCGTAGGTCCTAGCGGTGCTGGAAAGTCGACATTTATCAAATTGATGTATCGGGAAGAAAAGCCTACAAAAGGTAGTATTGTCATAAACGGTATACAACTAGAAAACTTAAAAGAAAAAGAAGTGCCGTATTTGCGGAGAAATATCGGGGTTGTCTTTCAAGATTTTAAATTATTGCCGAAATTGACTGTTTATGAGAATGTTGCCTTCGCTTTGGAAGTGATCGGGGAAAATCCGAAGAACATTAAAAAGAAAGTATTAAATGTGCTTGATCTTGTGCAATTGAAGCATAAGGCCCGTTTCTTCCCTGACGAATTGTCTGGCGGTGAACAGCAGCGCGTATCAATTGCTAGATCCATAGTAAACAATCCGCCTGTTGTAATAGCAGACGAGCCGACAGGGAATTTGGACCCTGAAACCTCTTGGGAGATTATGAGATTGCTAGAGGAAATCAACAATCGGGGCACAACGGTGTTAATGGCCACCCACAATAAAGTGATCGTGAACACGATTCGAAAGCGGGTTATCGCTATTGAGGACGGCAAAATTGTGCGCGATGAGGCGAGAGGGGAGTATGGTCTTTATGAATAAAACTCTCGGTCGTCATTTGCGGGAGGCGATAAAAAGTCTTGGGCGAAATGCTTGGATGTCCATAGCCTCTATATCAGCCGTAACAGTGACCCTTCTTTTGGTCGGCACGTTTTTGGTTATTATGATGAATTTAAATAATATCGCCAGCAACATTGAAGAAGATGTTGAAATAACCGTGCTAATTGACAGGACAGCAGATCAAAACGCTCAAAACCAACTTGAATCGAAATTGAAAAATCTAGAAAAAGTGGAGAACGTCCAATTTTCTTCCAAAGACCAGGAGCTGGAAAAATTAATTAAAAGCTTCGGTGAAAAAGGAGAGTCATTCAAGCTATTTGAACAGGATAATCCTTTAAACGATGTTTTCATCGTCAAAACGAAAGTTCCCGAAGATACTCCAGTTGTAGCGGAAGAAATTAAAAAAATGCGCTATGTCGAAAATGTTCAATATGGAGAAGAAACTGTGAAAAAATTGTTTGAAGTTGTCAACGTTTCAAGAAATATCGGCATAGTCTTGATCATAGGGCTTGTGTTTACTGCGATGTTTTTAATCTCAAACACTATAAAAATCACTATATTTGCCCGCAGACGAGAAATAGAAATTATGAAACTGGTTGGTGCAACAAACTGGTTTATACGCTGGCCGTTCTTTTTAGAAGGTTTGTTTTTAGGAGCGCTGGGAGCTGTCATACCAATTACAGTTTTAGTTGTCAGCTACAATAGCTTAGTAAATATTGCCGTTCCTTATATTCAAGGTTCTTTTGTTGAGTTGTTGCCATTTTCTCCTTTTGTTTTTCAAATATCGGCTATCTTATTGTTAATCGGCGTCTTAATCGGCATATGGGGAAGCTTAATGTCTGTTCGAAAGTTTTTGAAAGTGTAGTTTATCTTAGGCAGCTCTTGCCATACCAGATCGAATTGATTGAAAACATGAATTAAGAGGAGGAACCGGATTGTGAAAAAGAGAATAGTGACATTAAGTCTTACAGCTATATTGGGGACAAGCGGGGTATTTGTACCGCTGAGCAAAAGCGCTTATGCGTCATCCTTTGAGGAGAAAAAAGCAAGAATTCAAAATGAGCGGTCCAATGTTCAATCGAATATAGAGAGCAAGAAAAGTGAAGTAAAAGAATTAGAGACAAAACAAAATCAACTTAATCAAGAGATTAAAAAGTTAGATGAAAAATTGCTGGATACTGGTGAAAAAATCGAAGAGAAAGAGAATGAAATCAAGAAAACTAAAACTGAAATTGAACAGTTGAAAAAACAAATTGCTGAAGTAAAAAAACGGATTGAAAAGCGGAATGAACTGTTAAAAGAACGGGCAAAATCCTTGCAGGAAGCCGGAGGTACAATCAGCTATCTCGACGTTATCTTAGGTGCGAAAAGCTTCAATGATTTTGTAACTCGTATAAGCGCTGTTACAACGATCGTTGATGCGGATCAAAAAATTATTGAAGAGCATGAAAGAGATATGAAACTGAAAGAGGAAGCGGAGGCGAAATTAAACAAGCAGCTGTCCTCTTTGGAAGAAGCTTTATCTGAATTGGCTTCATTGAAACAAGAGTTAGATAAGCAAATTGATGAAAAAGATAAATTGTTGGCGCAATTGGAAGCGGAACATGGCCAGGCAATGGATCAATTAGAAGATTTGGTGCATCAAGATGCTATGCTGGAAAAGCAGCAAAAAATGATTGAACAACAGCAGCAAGAATTTTTAAAAAGACTAGAAGAAGAAAAGGCTAGACAGGCTCAAGCTTCACAATCTGCTTCTAAATCAAGCGATAAAGCTGCTGCTTCAAGCGATGGCGGATCTTCACCAGAACCATCTGTATCATCAGCTGCAGGAAGCGGATCATTTATCTGGCCGGCTTCAGGTGTTCTTACCTCTAAAATGGGTATGAGATGGGGCGAGTTACATGCAGGAATTGATATTGCGAAACGGGGAACGGTTCCAGTTTACGCTTCTGCTGGCGGCACGGTTAGTTATGCTGGACAAATGAACGGCTACGGCAATGTGATTATGATCATCCATAATATTAACGGTAAAACGTATACTACACTTTACGGGCATTTGAGAAGCATTAACGTTTCAAGTGGTCAAAAAGTGAGCCAAGGTCAGTTTATTGGATATATGGGAAATACAGGAAGATCAACAGGACAGCACTTGCATTTTGAAGTACATAACGGAACATGGCGGGGCAAATCCAGCGCGATCAATCCTTTAAGCGTTCTTCCATAAAAATTTATTAACAATGCACAATAAGCTCTTAAGGGAAGAAGAGTTTGTTGTGCATTGTTATTTTTTTATAAATTGCAAAACAGTTTTCTTCTGATCGTGTTTCATCGATGCAAAAAATAGAGGAAACGGGAGATTACATCAAGCTTCAATGGATTGATTTTCACAATAATTCTTTTTCATGTAGTGATAGATAATTACAAAAAATATAGTTTCTCCTCTCGTATGATTATGCCGGTGTAGGCAGTTTGCTTGACTAAAAGAAAAGGAAAGCGTTTCATGAGAACAAAACACCTTACCCATTTTCAAAGCAAAGATGACCGTTGGCTGATTTTCTGTTTTCTTGATGGAACCTGGCTAGAAGCGGTCAAATTCTTGTCAAAGGGCGGTATATTAAGTTTTTTTGAATTGCTTTTCCTTTTCCTGTAATCCGCACATGATTTGTACAAGCTTTGCATACGCTATAAATAATTCGGATTGTTGGAAAGGAAGGCAAAAACATATGAAACAAATAATAAAATTGATTACAGTGTTTTGGATAGTGACCAGTTCCATCGTCGTTTTGGATGTGCACGGTCATGCTGAAAATAATGAATCGCTGGAAAATAAAACAATTGCTGCATCTGCGCAAAGTGCAGATGAAACCATTCCAGGATTGGAGAAATTTATAAAAACGTATGAATTAATTTCTGAAAAATATGTCCATCCAGTCGACAAAAAACGTCTCCTAGAAGGTGCCATTCAAGGGATGCTATCTTCTTTAGGCGATCCATACTCAGTCTATATGGATAAAGAAACTGTTAGACAATTTACAGAGTCACTTGATTCTTCATTTGAAGGAATCGGTGCCGAAATCGGGATGAACAACGGCAAAATAACCATTATTTCACCATTTAAAAATTCGCCGGCGGAAAAAGCGGGCTTAAAGCCAAATGATGAAATTGTGAAAATTGATGGTAAAACAGTTTCCAGTTCAGATCTTCATGATGCAGTACTGAAAATCAGAGGAGAAAAAGGAACAACCGTCAAACTTACGATACGCCGCCCTGGAAGTAAAGATTTATTGTTTTTTGAAGTAAAGCGGGATGAGATTCCGATTGAAACAGTGTTCAGCTCCGAAATCAATAAAAATGGCAAGCGGTTAGGCGTCTTGCATATTACTTCATTTTCTGAAAGGACAGCTGATGACTTTAAACAAAAGCTAAAAATGTTAGAAAAAAAGAAAATTAACGGTCTAGTCATCGATGTTCGCGGCAATCCGGGGGGATATTTGCAGGCTGTAGAGCAAATTTTGCAGCAGCTCGTCCCTAATCATGCACCATATATTCAAATAGAAAAGAGAGACGGAAAAAGGGAGATGTATTATTCAACATTAAAAGAAAAGAAGCATTATCCTATTGCAGTCTTAATTGACAACGGCAGCGCATCTGCTTCGGAAATTTTGGCAGCTGCGTTGAAAGAAGCAGGAGGGTATGCCATTGTCGGCGAAAAATCCTTTGGAAAGGGAACAGTTCAGCAAACAATACCGCTGGATGATGGAAGCAACATAAAGCTGACGTTATACAAATGGTTGACTCCTAAAGGAAATTGGATTCATGAAAAAGGTGTGGAACCAACGGTAAAAATATCGCAGCCGGATTATTTTAAAGCTGGACCGCTCGATATTTTACAGCCATTAAAAAAAGAGATGAATAATGAACAAGTTCGCATTGCACAAATATTATTATCAGGATTAGGTTATGATCCTGGGAGAAAAGACGGTTATTTCAGTTTAGAAACCGAGCTGGCTGTAAAGGCGTTTCAAAAAATGAACGGTTTATCCGTGACGGGGAAAGTGGATCAAAAAACAGCTATAAAAATGAATGAATTGATCACAAAAGAAACTCGTTCAAAACAAAATGACTTGCAGCTGCAAACTGCTATTTCACTATTAGCACGATCTTCTTAAGTATTGGAAAAATACGGCAGCTTTTATTTTGCATTTTGTTTAAGGGGCTGTCTAATAAGTCGTTTTTACGGCTTATTGACGCCCCCTTTAATGTTTTAGAAACGTTGATATATCGATGTTTATGATTTTTTGTTTTCAATAGGGATTTCACTTTATGGACAGCCTCTAAATGAGATTTCGCTTCCTTGTGCAGGCTTTTCAGTTGAGAAAATTTCTGCTTTCATATCGTAGTGAAATTTACAATTATACAGAGGATGGACGCAGCTTTATGACAATATGGCTGCGTTTTCTTTTAAATCATCGGGAAGTGACAGAGCGGCATTGTTAAGTGGCTGTTTCCTTGCTCAATTTTTTGATCAATTTGCTGCAAGTCTGATTCATTCAGTTTTTTAGAAAAAAGCGGTATGAAGCCAAAAAAGCCGCTGCTCCATGAATTTGGTCAATCGGCCTTTTTGCCTATTTCCAGTTTTTTATATGACGTTCTAGCTTCTTTTTTAAAAGATTTGATAAAATAGAGGAAAGTCTCATATGATTCGTAAAAGGGGTGGGCCGTTTGGTTGGACAATGGCTTTTAGAATTGCTTTTCAGCATAGGCCGTTTTTTCTTGCATCCGCTTTTGTATTTCTTTCTCATTTATTCCTTTTTAAATGGATATTGGCGGGTTAGAAGAGAACGAAAATCTTTTCATGTGCGCGTATATGATGTGTTTGACGATATTCGTTTTACTTATACGAAGGGAATTATCGCTGGCCTTATCCTTTCTGTTCTTTTCATGCTTCTAGGACTGTGGATTCCATTCGGAACACTCGTTTTATTGACTATTTGGCTGCTGGCTGTTAGTTTAACTTTTCAGCCGCGTTTTTTGTCATCAAGTATCTCATTGGGCGGAACGATTTTTTTAACAGCTTTATTAAATGGAGTGGCAGATCAATCTCCTTGGATCGATGAATTTTTTGTGAGCCTTGATAAAACAAACTACAGCGTCTTGTCGCTATTTTTGAGCTTTTTGCTTATTTGTGAAGGGATTCTCATCTATCGAACAGCACATTACCATACATCCCCATTTATCATAAAAAGCAAGAGAGGAATGCCGATTGGGAATCATGTAGCGAACAGAACATGGATGATTCCGTTAATGCTTTTAGTTCCAGGCGGTTCATTGGAATCTCCTTTTTCTTGGTGGCCAATTATTTCTTTAAATGGTGAACCATTTATGCTCGTGATGATTCCGTATTTTGTCGGTTTTTATCAAAGAATTCAAGGGTCTTTGCCAAAGGAAAGCATTCAAGTAACAGGCCGGCGCATTTCGATTCTTGGAATTATTTCTCTTGTTGTTGCTGCTGCTTCGTTGTGGGCTCCATTTCTGTCGTTTGTTGCCGCGGCTCTAGCATTGATAGGAAAGGGATTAATAACTGTAAAACAAAGGATGAATGATAATTCGGCCGCTTTTTATTTCTCGAAACAAGATTATGGACTGGTCGTATTAGGCACGCTTCCTCAATCCCCGGGAGAGAAAATGGGAATAAAAGCGGGAGAAGTTATAACAAAGGTGAATGGAAAAAATGTAAAAACAACGTACGAATTTTACGAAGCACTGCAGATAAGCAGGACGCATTGTAAGTTGGAGGTACTAGGACATAACAAAGAAATCCGTTTTGTCCAACGCGCCTTATACGAAGGGGAGCATCATGAACTCGGCTTGCTCTTTGTGCAAGGTGAGAAGTGGAAGTCAGAAGCCTCTTAACCGGTATGAATGGTTCATAATCAACCGGAATAGCGACATAATTTTTAGGGATAGGCCATAATTCTTCGGAATGAGTTTCATTTTTTTTCCGGAACGATAAAGGTATATTTTCTCTATCACATCAAACCACTTAGTCAATGATTGGCTAAGTGTTTTTTACGTCAAAAAATGTTATAGCTAGCAGAATTAGGCTCGAGAAATTATTGTACAAAGGAACTGACATTGTTCAATAATATTTGAAGCCTTTCAGTAAATATGTCTAATCATGAAAATAGCCGCGGCTAGAAAAACTCTAGCTAAACATTGCAAGCACCTTCAATGGTTTAAAATATCATTTATCAAGTACTCTGCATCGGCGCCCACCCCTCCGATAAGAGCGGAGCCTCTCCGATATTGCCAAGGCAATCCTAAGAAGTACAATCCTTTCACAGGAGTAACCCCTCTTTGGTGAACGGGCTTTCCTCTATGATCTAAAACATTAGGAATTTGTATCCAGCTGTAATCAAAATAAAATCCGGTTGCCCAAATGACATTTTGAACTTGAATTTGACTGTTATCTGCAAAAGAGATAACATCTCCTGAAACACTCTCTGTTTTAGGCTTCATTTTTATTTTGCCTTCTTGTAGTAAATGTTTCAGCTCTCTACCGAAAATAGGATCGCTTTGTTTACTGATCAACCTGCCTAACGGGCTATTGATATGGACGTCTAATAAACCTATTTTTTGAAACCACCAGAAAATACTTTTCCCCATAATTTCAAGTGGAAGAAATCTCATTTTATGACCTACTGATAAATAAACTTCTCTGTCTTCGGACAATTCAACTGCAATTTGCGCTCCAGAATTTCCTGCACCGACTACTAAAACAGAGCCATCTTGCAATTGAGATGGATTCAAATAGGCGGATGTATGCACTTGATACACTTGATCGTATAAGCTTTCGGCAAATGGTGGAAGATAAGGCTTTTGAAAAGGCCCTGTTGCTATAACCACTTTATTTGCCATATATCTCCTATGGTTGGTTGTCACTTTAAAAATCTCATTTTCTTTTTGAAGAGAAATGACTTCTGTATTCAGATGAATAGGCAATTCGAATTTTTGAGCATAATCCTCTAAATAATCGGCTATTTCATCCTTAGTTGGATATCCGTTCGGGTCACCCTTTAAGACCATTCCTGGCAAGGAGCTAAACGATCGAGGGGTAAAAAGCACTAAAGAATCGTAACGATTTCTCCAAACATCTCCGATTCGATTTTCCTTGCCGACAATGGCAAATAATATATCGTGTTGCTTTAGATAATACCCCATCGCTAATCCTGCTTGGCCAGCACCGATTACAAGAACATCAACATTTTGTTCCATTTCAATCAACTCCGAAAAAAGCTAGACTTTCATTTTTCCATGATGGATTTGAGAGGTTTCAATTTGAATGGTTGTATGCAAAATCTTAAATTTTTCTTCAATCATGTGAATGGCAGCTTGTAACACCTTTTGACTGTCATGATGATCTTCAATTAAAATATGGCAGCTTAGTGAATCTAAACCTGATGTAATCGTCCAAATATGCAGGTCGTGAACATCCTTCACACCTTCAATACTTTTTAAGGCTTTCTTCACTTCATTTTGATCAATGGTAACGGGCGTTCCTTCCATCAAAATGTGTATGCTATGCTTCAAAACTCCCCAAGCGCCTTTTAATATTAATAAAGCAACTAAAATGGAAATAATAGGGTCTGCTATATACCAGTCAAAGAGCCACATGATGAATCCTGCAGCAATGGCTCCGACAGAGCCTAATGCATCGCCGATAACGTGAAGATAAGCGCTGCGAACATTGACATTATGTTTCACATCACCTTTTCTCATTAACACCCAGGCACTTAAAAGATTAGCAAAAAGACCAATAGACGCAATCAACATCATCGAGCCGCTTGCTACAGTCGGCGGATTGAAAAAACGCTGAACAGCTTCCCAAATGATAAATCCAGCGATAACAAATAAGGTAACTCCATTAAACAAAGCGGCTAAAATTTCAAAACGAAAAAAGCCATACGTTTTATTTGGGGAGGCTGGTTTGGCCGCAAACCATATAGCAATTAAGCTAAGAGCAAGCGAACTGGCGTCACTAAGCATATGTCCAGAGTCAGAAAGAAGGGCCAGACTGTTTGTCATTAACCCCCCGAAAAACTCTAACAGCAAAATTCCAACAGTAATGAGCAATGCAAATATAAGTCCTTTTTTATTGTTTTCCCTGTTAAAGTCGTGATGATGGTCGTGAGAGTGGTGATGGCTGTTCATGGTCCAATGCCTCCTTACTGATGTTCAGAATGATCAATGGCTTGTTTTAATAATGAAAAAACGTGTTCGTCATTACAGGAGTAAATCAGTGTTTTTCCTTCACGGCGATACTTAATAAGTCTAAGATTTCGCAATATACTAAGCTGATGGGAAACTGCTGATTGAGACATTTCCAACACTTCGGCAATATGATTTACGCTGCACTCTTCTTGTGATAACAAATAAAGAATTTTAATTCGTGTAGGATCGGCTAACAACTTAAATATTTGCGATATATGTTCAATTGTTTCAGGTTTTAAGAAAGAATGATCTTCCGTCTTCATTCATAATTCCCTCGTTATTTTATTATATATGAGCATATGTTCATATTTTATTGTATTTTGCATTCTGTTTTTTGTCAAGTTTAGGAAATCTGTTTAACAGTACATAATGAGGAGGGAACCTTTCAGATTGGAAATACGGTCAACTAGTTCTGAGGCATTTTCAGCGGGCTTAAGAAATCTAAGAGCTCTTTAAAAGTGACATTAGCAATGAGATAAATGAAGCAGTTTTTAAAAGATGATTGCCTCAAAGTAGATTGCAGCTGGAGAGAATGTTCTAAATTGATCGTATAAAGACATTTCAGGGTACTTGCGAGCAATCATTGAGAAGTCGATTCATCTATCTTTTTGAGAAGCTGCCAAGCATGGAAATTGAGCATTTCAATATGTTTATTTTAATTATTGACTAGCAGAAGATAACCTCTCGTTCTTGAACAGCCTTGCCTAAACGTTAACTTGGTTAATTCACGCTGTCGGCTAGCCTTCATACAGGAACGGGTGAAGCCGGGCATGAATAGCAGCTTCTGCCAGATCAAAAAATGTCGGAAAAGGGCATACTTTGTCCGGTTTAGCCGTAAAGGAATCCCTCTTATGGTAGACAGGTCTACATAAGAGGGATCATATCAAATGAAACCTGAAGGATCTTTGTGTCAGCAGATCTAATTTTACAAGAACAAGCCGCCAATGGCGCCCGTTAAGACGATGATCCATGGAGCTATCTTCCAATAAGCGAGCATACTGAATAAAATAGCAGCAAAAGCAAAATCAATCGGACGATTAATGGAGCTTATCCAGATCGGATCATAAAAAGCGGCAATTAAAATTCCGACGACAGCAGCTTGTATGCCCATTAACGCACCATTAATCTTTGAATTGCTTCGAAGCTTTCCCCAAAACGGTAATGTACCAAAAATGAGCAGAATTGCCGGAAGAAAGATGGCGCAAGTTGCAACGAATCCCCCAGCCCATCCATTCATGACCGTCCCAATATAAGAAGCAAATGTAAACAAAGGACCAGGAACTGCCTGTGCTGCTCCGTAACCAGCCAAAAATTCTTTTTCTGTTAACATTCCTGTTGGAACAAATTCCTGTTCAAGCAGCGGGAGCACCACATGTCCTCCCCCAAATACGAGAGATCCAGAGCGGTAAAAGCTGTCGAACAAGCCGATCCAGTAAGAAGAAGTCCACACTTTTAATAAAGGAAGGAAAAGGAGAAGCCCGAAAAATAACAATAAACAGCTTGCGGCAAATCGTGTTGAAATCGGCACCTGCAACGAAGTCTGGGTGTCTTCTTCTACTTTTTTATATAATAAAAATCCAATAAAAGCTGCTAGCAACATGACGACAACTTGGGAAAAAGCATGTTGCCATAATAAAGTAACGACTAGCGCGCCTAATGCGATGGCTTTTCTCCCTCGGTCAGGGGCAAGTTTTTGTGCCATTCCAATAACAGCATGGGCGACTACAACAGCAGCAACAATCTTTAAGCCGTGAATCCAGCCGGCATCAACAATATGTAACTCTTTAAGAATAAGAGCAAAGATCATCAGTGCGATTGCAGACGGAAACGTAAAGCCGATAAAGGCGCAAAGTCCGCCTAATATTCCTCCCCGCATGAGACCGATGCCGATCCCGGCTTGGCTGCTGGCAGGTCCGGGTAAAAAATGGCATAAAGCAACCAAATCTGCATAGCTCTTTTCATCCAACCATTTTCTTCTCCGAATATATTCTTCATGAAAATATCCTAAATGGGCGATTGGTCCCCCAAATGAGGTCAATCCAAGCTTTGTGGAAATGGCAAATATCTCGAACAGCGTTTTCCATTTTGATTCCTTCATGCTATCCCCCACCTTCATTATGTATTTCTTTAAAAAGCTCGTACGCTTTCGTCCGGGCTTCTTTCAGAACGGCTTTCCCTTTCTGTGTAGTTGTATAATATTTTCGTATTTTTCCTTCTACATTTTGTTCTGTTTTTTCTAACAGTCCGTCCTTTTCCATTGCGTGGAGAATCGGATAAAGAGTCCCTGCACTTATGTTGTAGCCATGACTTTTCAGTTCCTCAAGCATCCACAAGCCGAATATAGGATGTTCGCTTGCATGATGTAAAATATGAATATGTATAAAACCGAGAAAAAGCTTGCGCAACACTTTATCTTCCATTTTTACCCCCCCATTTTGAGAATCGATATCGAATTTCGATAACATTAATATTGTAAGGTTATTCATATGTACATGTCAAAATTATATTTACGAAAATATTTGACAATTGAATTGTCTTTTCATAAAATGGACATATAAAATATGAACACTTATTCATATAAACACATATACTGTATACTGCAATGTGTACTCTATTTCATTGGAGGATTAGAGAATGATTCAGTATCGGGTAAAGGGATTGTCTTGTGCAAATTGCGCAAAGAATCTGGAAGAGGAAATCCAAAAGCTTGAATATGGGGAAAATGCAAAATTAAATTTTCAATCTAGCAAACTGTATGTCAATGAAGAAATTAATATTGCTAAAGTCAAAAAAATTTTAGCATCGGATGGGGCCTATATTGAGGAAGAAAATAAACATGAAGATACACATTCTTATTTATTGTGGCTCGTTTTGCTCTCGGTTTTAGCTTTTATAGCTGCTGTTGTGTTCGAAAAAACATTATCACCATCCGCCGCTGTTACAATGTATATAATTGCTACGGTGATCAGCGGATATAAAACATTTTTGAAAGGGGCCAAAAACCTCGTTCGATTGAAATTTAATATTGACACCCTTATGACAATTGCTTTGATTGGAGCTTTTGGCATTGGAGAGTGGAAGGAAGGTGCTGTTGTTGCCATTTTATTTGGAGTGAACGAATATTTAGAGGGCTTGGGAATGGAAAAGGCCCGTCGTTCTATCGAATCGCTTTTAGAAGTTGCGCCGAATGAAGCTACGATTGTTATAGATGGCCAGGAAAAGAAAGTTTCCATTCATGACATCAAGGCAGGGGATATTGTTCTTGTCAAAGCCGGTGAAAAAATTCCATCGGATGGGATAGTGGTGGAAGGGAAAAGCTCAGTTAATGAAGCGGCCATTACTGGAGAATCTCTCCCTGTTGAAAAGGAAGCAAAAGATGAAGTGTTTGGCGGAAGCATTAATAATGAAGGAATTTTGAAAGTTCGGATAACAAAGCCTTACGAAGAATCGTCTCTAGCGAAAATTTTGCATTTAGTTGAAGAAGCGCAGGAAACAAAAACGCCGACTGAGCAATTCATTAATAAGTTTGCGAAATATTATACTCCTTTGATCATGCTTATCTCTCTTGTCGTTATTTTTATTCCGCCGCTTTTCTTAGGAGTTGATTGGAGAACATCTTTATATCAAGGATTGGCAGTGTTAATTGTCGGCTGTCCATGTGCATTAGTTTTATCCTCTCCCATTGCTATCGTTTCAGGAATCACGAGAAATGCACGCAAAGGCATTCTTGTAAAAGGCGGGGTTTATTTAGAGCAATTAGGGAAAATTGGAATAATAGCTTTTGATAAAACAGGAACACTGACAAAAGGGGAGCCCTATGTAGAGAAGTTTGTAGAATATGATCCTTCTTTTTGGAGCATCATCGGATCAATTGAAAAATCCTCTACTCATCCGATCGCTAAAGCCATTATGAAAAAAATAGATGAGTTAAACGTTTCCCTTTTGGAGGCTCACTCCGTTGTTGCAACATCAGGTGAGGGAATAAAAGCGGAGATAGACGGGAAGGAATACCGTGTCGGCAATGAAAAAACGATTCAACATCTTTCGCTCAGCGAAAATGTAAAGGAAGACATAAAGGCCTTTAAACAGGAAGGACTAACAATCGTTTTGGTTTCAGATGACAAAAACGTTCTCGGTATGGTCGGTATAGCGGATGAAATTCGACAGGAAAGCAGCCAGGTGATCCGCATGCTTCACCGAACAGGTGTGAAGAGAACTGTCATGTTGACAGGAGACCACGAAAAAACTGCTGAAAAAGTGGCGAAAAAGGTTGGTTTAAGTGAATATTTTGCAAACCTTCTGCCGGAAGAAAAGGTGGAAAAGGTAAAAGAGCTGTCTCTCTCAGGAAAAACGGCAATGATCGGAGATGGTATTAATGATGCGCCTGCGCTCGCAGCTGCTGATTTAGGCATTGCAATGGGAAAAGGAACAGACAGCGCAATTGAAACGGCTGATATCGTTTTAATGCAAGATCATTTAGGAAAGCTGCCTGATGCTATTTCAACTGCCAAAAAAGTGAACAGAATCATCAAGTTAAACATCGGGATTGCTCTAGGTTTAAAAGCCGCTGCACTGCTGCTGACGATTCCAGGCTGGCTTACGCTTTGGATAGCCATTCTGTCGGATATGGGGGCGACTGTTTTAGTGACCCTCATTAGTTTAACGATTTTATGGGAACGAAATAAAAAACTTCTAAATGAGGCTTTCAGCTAATGGCTGATCGCCTTTTTTCTTGCATTTTTTAATATTTCTCTTCCATAAACATATGACATTTATTATAATCTTATTAATTTGACAACCTGCCGCTAATGAAAAATTGGACATAACATTATGGACAAAATCATGGGAGGAATTGTGAAATGCTTTTAGGTGCAATTGAAGCGGGCGGAACAAAATTTGTCTGCGGAATTGGAGATGAAAACGGAAATATTATCGAGCGGACTTCTTTTCCGACGACAACGCCTGATGAAGTGCTTGAACAAGTGGTCAAATTTTTTCGGGATAAAGATATTAAAGCACTTGGAATTGGTTCATTCGGTCCGATTGATTTAGATCGCACAAGCGAAACATTCGGATACATAACATCTACTCCGAAGCTACAGTGGGCGAATACAAATCTTGTCGGAGCGATAAAAAAAGAATTCCCTATTCCAATTGGCTTTGATACAGACGTCAATGCAGCAGCGCTCGGGGAAATGAAATGGGGGGCTGCGAAAGGTCTGAATAGCTGCATTTATATGACGATCGGTACCGGGATCGGAGTCGGTGCCATCTCTGAAGGACATCTAGTACACGGGCTAATCCATCCGGAAATGGGGCATATGCTTGTTCGGCGCCATCCTGAAGATTCGTTTGCCGGCAATTGTCCGTATCACAAAGATTGTTTGGAAGGAATGGCATCCGGTCCTGCTATAGAAAAACGCTGGGGAAAAAAGGGGCAAGAATTAGAAAAAAATGAGAAAGTATGGGATTTGGAAGCGTACTATATTGCACAAGGAATTGCCAACCTTATACTCGTTTTATCGCCTAAAAAAATAATAATTGGCGGCGGAGTCGCCAAACAAAAGCAATTGTTCCCCCTTATACATCAAAATGTTCAAGCTTTATTAAACGGTTATGTTCGCCATGAAGTGGTGCTAGAAAACATTGCAGATTATATTGTTCCGCCCGGATTAGGGGATAATGCGGGACTTTGCGGAGCAATCGGTTTAGCATATGAGGCGTTTTTGGAGAATAATCAAAAATAAAGCTCAAGAACATTTATCGGCAAATAATCGTTACAGATAACCCAAGCCATAAAATAAAATCAGGCATACAAAAAATGTGTACAAGAAAAGGAAACTTTCAAGAATGCAGTTAAGAACCAAAAAGAATTAGATAAAGCTAAAACTAATGCTAAAGAGAATTGATCCAAGATATTGCTCGGTGACCTAACAGCTCTTTATGTTACAGCTGAGATGATTAAGTTTAGGTGGCTGGAAGCATTCATTTTTTGATAAGTGGAGTTCAGGAGTATTGCAATGTATATGCTGAAACAAAACGAATATTGAAAAATATTTTTTAATCTTTAAACAATTATTAAACATCTCTACATTTAGAGGGAGAATCAATTAAATTATATATCTTAAAAAAGACAAATTAGACTTAGGGATTTAGAAATTTATTTATTATTTAAAAACAGTATGTCTATGGGATATCTTATTATCGGGGATTAAGAAGACCTTTATAAATACATGAATGAAGAGGATATTCAACAATTTCAAAATGTAATAAAAATCTATGTATTGTCAGATGATCAGTTAAATGAAGAAGATGCAGATATTTTTAGAGAGTTTGCAATGGATTTAGTTGATGGTAAAGATTTTTGTGCATTAATACTGGATTTTCATGTAAATGGAGAATTGTTTGAAAATCTACCACTAGATCTTAAGGTGGAAGATTATCAAAAAATATTACATGCAGTAAATTCTGAATACGATATTTCATATGTAAATTTAGATCATTTGTTTTATCTATCTCAAGATTAAGAAAGAGTATCCAATAGTGAAAAAAGGCGGCTATTGGATGCTTTTTTATATGCTTAGGGGGTGACCGTAAGAAAAAAGTAAATATAGTATAAAAGTTGCTTTTATAAAGGCGAATTTTTTAGCCTATTCTTCATTATTGCATTTAAATATAATCATAAAGCTATTTCTATTCGTTTATTTTGACTTCATCGATTTCAACTATTTCCCCTGTATCCTAGGTTTTCTGACCGCTATACATCGCATTATTTTTTATTCTTTGCATTGGCTTATTTTTCCCTTCTCTTTTGTGGTTTTGCTTGAAAGCTTTTTGAGGGCTTCAATATAATAAATGTATAACCGTTGACGAAAAGAGGTTTTTTTATGATCAAGCTTGTGTTTGCCGCATTCGCCCCTTTTTTGCTTGTCTTATTTTTCACAAGAGTTACATATAGTCATGTCGTTGGGACATTGTTGACGGCTGGTTTATTAATTGCCTCTTATTTTGCAGGTCATATGGATACTATTTATATCGCCATTTTGGATGTAGCCAGCTTAGCAGCTGGTTTTATCGTTGCCAGAAGCATGAAAAAGGATAAGAAAACATCTACTTAAACCTGTTCAACACGATTGACAGGTTTTTATTGTCTATGAAAATCAAACGTCAGTTCGTATTTTTGGTGATTCAGCCTGATTATATGTTAAAATAAAATATAAGTTTCTGAATTGGAGGATGTTCCATGGATCGGTTTGAATTAGTTTCAAATTACCAGCCTCAAGGAGATCAGCCGAAAGCTATCAAAGAGCTGGTGGAGGGAATCAGGCAAGGAAAAAAACATCAGACATTGTTAGGTGCAACTGGAACTGGCAAAACGTTTACGATATCCAATGTGATTAAAGAAGTGAACAAACCGACGCTGGTCATTGCCCATAATAAAACGCTTGCCGGACAGCTGTATAGCGAGTTTAAAGAATTTTTCCCGAACAATGCAGTTGAATATTTTGTCAGCTATTATGACTATTATCAGCCGGAAGCGTATGTTCCGCAAACAGATACGTATATTGAAAAAGATGCGAGCATTAATGATGAAATTGATAAATTAAGACATTCGGCCACCTCTGCATTGTTTGAACGGAAAGATGTTATTATTATCGCAAGCGTTTCTTGCATATATGGTTTAGGTTCGCCAGAAGAATATCGTGAGCTGGTCGTTAGTCTTCGCACAGGAATGGAAATCGAGCGCAATGACTTGCTGCGCCGTTTAGTGGATGTGCAGTATGAAAGAAATGATGTAGATTTTCGCAGGGGAACTTTTCGCGTGCGCGGGGATGTAGTGGAAATTTTCCCTGCTTCGCGCGATGAACATTGTATCCGCGTGGAATTTTTCGGAGATGAAATCGACCGCATCCGTGAAGTTGATGCTCTGACAGGCGAAATTATTGGAGAGCGGGAGCATGTAGCGATTTTCCCGGCATCACACTTTGTGACAAGAGAAGAAAAAATGAAAATTGCCATTGCTAATATTGAAAAGGAGCTTGAGGAACGGCTGCATGAACTGCGGGAGAATGGAAAGCTTTTGGAAGCGCAACGGCTCGAGCAACGGACAAGATATGATTTAGAAATGATGCGGGAGATGGGCTTTTGCTCCGGGATTGAAAACTACTCCCGTCATCTTACATTAAGACCGCCCGGTTCGACTCCTTATACGCTTTTAGATTATTTTGGAGATGATTTTTTGATCGTCATTGACGAGTCGCATGTGACGATTCCGCAAATCCGTGGGATGTACAACGGCGACCAGGCGAGAAAACAAGTGCTTGTCGATCATGGATTCCGTTTGCCTTCAGCACTTGACAACCGTCCGTTAAAATTTGAGGAATTTGAAAAGCATATGAAACATGTCATTTATGTTTCTGCCACCCCTGGGCCGTATGAGCTGGAGCATACGCCGGTTGTTGTTGAACAGATTATCCGCCCGACTGGACTTTTAGATCCAACCATTGACGTCCGACCTGTTGAAGGGCAAATAGACGATTTAATCGGCGAAATTCAAAAGCGGGTTAAACGGAATGAGCGGGTGCTTGTGACCACATTAACGAAAAAAATGGCGGAAGATTTAACGGATTATTTGCGGGAAATCGGGATTAAGGTGACATATCTCCATTCCGAAATTAAAACGCTCGAGCGCATTGAAATTATCCGCGACCTGCGCCTTGGCAAACATGAAGTGTTGGTCGGGATCAATTTGCTCAGGGAAGGGCTTGATATTCCGGAGGTCTCTCTCGTTGCAATTTTGGATGCAGATAAAGAAGGATTTCTTCGTTCGGAACGTTCTCTTATTCAAACAATCGGACGGGCGGCTCGGAACGCAAACGGGCATGTCATTATGTATGCTGATACAATCACAAAATCGATGGAAATCGCCATAAACGAAACAAAACGGCGTCGTGCGATTCAAGAGGAATATAACCGTCAACATGGCATTACGCCAAAAACGATTCAAAAAGATATTCGCGATGTAATTAGGGCGACATATGCAGCGGAAGAGGAAGCAGAATATAAAACGGAAAAGGCTGTGAAGCTGAACAAAATGTCGAAAAAAGATCGAGAACAACTGATAGCCCGTATGGAAAAAGAAATGAAAGAAGCTGCAAAAGCATTAGATTTCGAAAGAGCTGCTGAATTGCGCGATCTAATTTTGGAGCTGAAAGCGGAAGGATGATTGGATATGGCAATGGATAAAATTGTTGTAAAAGGTGCGCGCGCTCATAATTTAAAAAACATTGATGTCACGATTCCAAGAGACAAGCTTGTCGTTGTAACAGGTTTATCGGGATCGGGCAAATCTTCTTTAGCATTTGATACAATTTATGCAGAGGGACAGCGGCGATATGTGGAGTCTTTATCTGCCTATGCCCGCCAATTTTTAGGACAAATGGATAAACCTGATGTCGATGCGATCGAAGGCTTATCGCCGGCCATTTCGATTGATCAAAAAACGACAAGCAGAAATCCGCGTTCAACGGTCGGAACGGTGACAGAAATTTATGACTACCTACGGCTTCTTTTTGCCCGTGTCGGGCGGCCGACATGTCCGGTGCATGGGATAGAAATTTCTTCGCAAACAATCGAACAGATGGTTGACCGAATTATGGAATATCCGGAACGGACAAGACTGCAGGTTCTTGCGCCTGTTGTGGCTGGAAAAAAAGGAATGCATGTGAAAACATTGGAGGAAATAAAAAAGCAAGGGTTTGTCCGCGTGCGGATTGACGGAGAAATGATGGAGCTTACCGATGATATTTCTCTTGAAAAAAATAAAAAACATTCCATCGATGTCGTTGTGGATCGGCTGATCGTGAAAGAGGGGATTATAAGCCGGTTGACCGATTCGATTGAAACAGCTTTAAAATTAGGTGATGGAAAAGTCATAATTGACATCATCGATGGCGAAGAACTGCTTTTCAGTGAACATCATGCCTGCCCGATTTGCGGATTTTCGATTGGAGAGCTTGAACCGCGGATGTTTTCCTTTAACAGCCCGTACGGAGCTTGTCATGCATGTGACGGCTTAGGTTCAAAACTAGAGGTGGATTTGGATCTCGTTATTCCAAATAAAAACTCGACATTAAAGGAACACGCAATTGCACCGTGGGAGCCGACAAGCTCTCAATATTATTCGCAGCTTCTTCAAGCGGTTTGCAACCATTACGGTATTGATATGGACATTCCAGTTAAAGATATACCGAAACATCTGCTCGATAAAATTTTATTTGGAAGCGGCGGGGAAAAAATTTATTTTCGTTATGAGAACGATTTCGGACAAATCCGGGAAGGCTATGTAGAATTTGAAGGTGTGGTCCACAATATAGAACGGCGCTATAAAGAAACGACATCTGATTTCATACGTGAACAAATGGAAAAATATATGACGAATCAGCCGTGTCCGACATGCAAAGGGCATCGACTGAAAAAGGAAAGTCTGGCTGTTCTTATTAACGGACGCCATATCGGACAAGTCACTCAATTATCTATTCGTGAAGCCTATCAGTTTTTTGACCAATTGGCATTGACAGAAAAAGAAATGAAAATTGCCAATTTGATTTTAAGAGAAATAAAAGAACGGCTGAATTTTTTAATTGAGGTAGGTCTTGATTATTTAACATTAAGCAGATCAGCCGGTACGCTCTCTGGTGGAGAAGCGCAAAGAATCCGTCTTGCCACGCAAATCGGATCAAGACTGACAGGAGTACTTTATATATTGGACGAGCCGTCTATCGGTTTGCATCAACGGGACAATGACAGGCTGATCCGTGCTCTCCAAAATATGCGGGATATCGGCAATACGTTGATTGTAGTTGAACATGATGAAGATACGATGCTTGCAGCTGATTATTTGATCGATATTGGGCCGGGAGCTGGCGTGCACGGCGGTCAAGTTGTAGCTGCTGGTACACCAAAAGAAGTGATGAATGATGACCGTTCGCTTACAGGACAATATTTGTCAGGGAAAAAGTTCATTCCATTGCCGGTCGAAAGAAGAAAACCGGATGGTCGGTATATTGAAATAAAAGGAGCAAGCGAGAACAATTTAAAAAATGTAAATGTCAAATTTCCGTTAGGTGTATTTTTGGCAGTAACAGGTGTATCTGGTTCGGGGAAAAGTACGTTAGTCAATGAAATATTACAAAAAGGCTTGGCGCAAAAGCTGAATAACAGTAAAACAAAACCCGGTGCCTATAAAGAAATGAAAGGGATTGAACATCTCGATAAGGTCATCAGCATTGACCAATCTCCGATTGGAAGAACGCCGCGTTCAAATCCAGCTACGTATACCGGCGTATTTGACGATATTCGTGATGTGTTTGCAGCAACGAATGAAGCGAAAGTAAGAGGCTATAAAAAAGGACGCTTCAGTTTTAATGTGAAGGGCGGCCGCTGTGAAGCATGCCGAGGCGATGGAATCATTAAAATTGAAATGCATTTTCTTCCAGATGTATATGTTCCGTGTGAAGTATGCCACGGAAAAAGATATAACCGGGAAACTCTTGAAGTCACATATAAAGGAAAAAATATTGCGGATATTTTAGAAATGACTGTGGAAGACGCACTCCAGTTCTTTGAAAATATTCCAAAAATCAAACGGAAGCTGCAAACCATTTACGATGTAGGACTTGGTTATATGAAACTTGGTCAGCCGGCTACGACAATGTCCGGTGGGGAAGCACAACGGATAAAGCTTGCTTCAGAGCTGCATCGCAGATCTACTGGAAGATCGCTGTATATTTTAGATGAACCGACAACAGGGCTGCATGTTGACGATATTGCTAGGCTCTTGAAGGTTTTGCATCGGCTTGTTGAAAACGGAGATACAGTTCTTGTAATTGAGCATAACTTAGATGTGATTAAATCAGCTGACTATATCATCGACCTTGGACCAGAAGGCGGGGACGGCGGAGGAACAATCATTGCAACGGGTACCCCTGAAGAAGTGGCAGAAGCGAAACAGTCTTATACAGGAAAATATTTAAAACCGATTTTGGATCGGGATCGGGAGAGAATGAAAAATTTCATTTTGAAAAAAGAGGCAGCGGCAAACAGTTAAATAGGCTGTTGCCAGTCTCTTTTAAATGACGAAGAATGTTCCTGAAACGGATGGTTTTACTCCATCGGTTTTCAGGAGATGAGTTGTAGATTTTTACTAGCCCTTTCAGCGAAAAATCGAGGAAATACTGATTTTCTTTGATATATGAACATTTCGCATAAAACAGAGCTTGAGCCCTTTGTGTGACAAAGGGCTCTTTTTTTATAAACTGATGTTTCTCCTTTCATTCATTCAAATTCATCATTTTGAAGACTCAATGAATCGGATTTTCCGGCGTCTTAGTTATTGTGCTCACGATGTCTACAATTACCGAATGTATTGAATATCTTTGATGCATTGCTAATTCATAAAAAAGCTGACCCAAAAAACCATATTTGACGGCCTTGAATCAGCTTTTTTAAAATCAGTCCCTATGAAAAGAGGCATATATAAATTATTTATTTTCCATTTCTTGAATAGCTGTTTGAGCCAATTTAGAAATCGTCATATCATCCATTGGCGGATTGTGAAGCCCTGCTCTCACATCACGATAATACCGCTGCAGCGGATTTGACAGTTGAAGGCTTTTTGCTCCAACTAGTCTCATCGCTTTATCGACAATGTTGATGGCTGAGTTCGTTACAATATGCTTCGCAACACTAAGCTCGTTTGTAATGTATGGACGGCGTGCTTCATCATCATAAATTTCCGCTACGCTATACAAGAAATGTCTAGCTTTCATTAATTCTAAGTCAATCTGACCAATTAAATTTTGTACATTTGGCAATTGGCTAATGGTTCCGCTTATACTATTTGGAGAATATTCTGTCGCAAATTTCACTGCATAATCACGCGCCGCCTGTGCAATACCTAAATAACAAGCCGGAATATGCAGAATCCAACCATTTATTGTATTTCCTCTCGGTCCATGGTTTAGCTCTACAAAATTTTCTTCTGCTACTTCAACGTTATCTAACACAAGATCGTGACTTTCTGTTCCTCTCATGGCGATAACGTCCCAATTTTTTTCAATTGATAAACCCTTCGCTTCTCGTTCAATTAAGAAAAATCCAATTCCTTCCTTTTCTTCAACCCATGCAGATACAAGAAAATGTGTCAGCACAGGTGACATAGTAGTATATGTCTTTCTGCCCGAAATAATCCACTTGCCATCTCTTTTCACTGCTTCCGTTTCAGGGCGCCCGCCGCGGGTTGGACTGCCTGTTTTTGCTTCACTAACTGCTCTGTTCACCAAAGCGCCGTTTAAAATTTCTTTTGCAAAAGAGGCAAGCTTTTCTTCCCTCCAAAGTTTTTTCTCATACAACTCCCCAACGACGCCCAGATGCCAACCGATGGCTAGGCCTGTAGCACCATCAAAGCTAGCAATGGTTTCTTGGAATAGAACTAGATCTGTAACACCAATGCCGCCGCCTCCGTATTCTTTTGGCAGCGAGAGCTTCGTATACCCCATATTGACAAGCGCTTGGATATTTTCTTTTGGAAACTTTGTCTTTTCATCGCTTTCCCTAGAATGACTTTTAAACAACTCTTCATGCTTTAACAGCTTTTCGATCCACAATCTTTGCGCATCCGTTTTCACAAATAATTTTTTTGACACGTTCCACACTTCCTTAAGCAAACTCTGTTCAGATTAATATTTTAATAGGTTCAATGAACTATTAAATTTACGAACATTTTCCATTATAACAATTTAATTCATACTTTACAACTAGGAATAGTTGTGTTATAGTTTAGATTATTCAATTAACCCAATGTTTTGATATTTTTGATAATAAAGAGAGGTGATTCGTATAATCGAATTAAAGGACATTCAAAAAAGCTTTAAAAAAATTCAATTCTTAAAGGAATTGATGTAGAAGTAAACAAAGGGGATGTCCTAGTTATTATCGATTCAAGCGGATCTGGGAGAATCACCCTTCTTCGATGTATGAATGATTTAGAAAGACCTGACGGGGGTACTATTACTATTGATGTGTTTTCCGTGGAAGGAAAACATGCGTCAAAAAAAGTCATTTTAACGCTAAGACGAAAGACCGCAATGGTTTTTCAGCATAATAATTTATTTAAAAAATAAGACGGTGCTGGAAAACGTAATGGAAGGTCTTATCGTTGCAAAGAAAATGAAAGCTGCCAAAGCGCGTAAAATTGGCATTGATTTACTTAAAAAAGTTGACCTGAAAGAGAAAATGAATGACTATCTTGGCCAGCTGTCCGGCGGTCAACAGCAGCGTGTTGGTATAGCGCGAGCACTTGCTTTAAACCCTTCCGTCATTTTATTTGATGAACCTACTTCCGCGCTCGATCCTGAGATGGTTGGAGAGGTTTTGTCGATTATTAAAAAAATTGCTGATGAAGGCAAAACAATGGTGATCGTAACTCATGAGATTCACTTTGCAAGAGAAGTAGTGAATCGTGCTGTGTTCATGGCAGACGGCGCCATTATTGAACAGGGACCGCCTGAAGAAATATTAGTTCATCCAAAGCATGAGCGAACAAAACAATTTTAAAAAAGGCTTCTAATAGAGCCTGAATATACTATTTTAAAATTTACATGGGGGGAAAATTACTGCATGAATCGTAAACGTATTTGGACAAAATTCTTTTTATTCATTTTATCTATTTTCGTCATCGCTGGTTGTTCGAACAGTGAAAGTAAAGAAACTGATGACGGCAAAAAAGTGATTAAAGTGGCATTAAGTGATGAAGTAAATCCACCATTTTTATATACGGATGATCAAAATAAACCTATCGGTTATGATATGGATTATTTAGCGGAAATTGAAAAGAAATTGCCAGAATACAAGTTTGAGTATACGTTTGGAGAAGAAGAATCGAATTTAATCGGGGTTGACACAGGAAAATTCGATTTTGCGATTAACTGGTTTTTCAAAAATCCGGAAAGAGAACAGAAATTCCTTTATCCAGAACATGAGTATGGATACTCTTTAACTGTATTAGTGACGAAATCAGATCGAAATGATATTAAATCGTTAGATGATATGGTGGATAAAAAACTCGCTCCAATGGCGCCAAGCGGTGGACTTCGTGCTATTTTAAACGGGTACAACGAAAAGAATCCAGATAATCCGATCGAGATTGAAAGTATGGAAAATCCGTCAGCAGCAGATAACTTAAAACGTGTTGCTGAAGGAAAAGCAGATGCTGTTTTTTTGAACAAAACTACATTTGATGCTCTTCAAAAAGAGCTGAAATTGGATTTGAAAATAGGTGGTATCGTTTCGAAAGAGCCGGTTTATATTGTTTATAACAAAAAACATAAAGAACTAGCTGAGAAAATTGACAAAGCAACTGCTGAATTAATTGAAGACGGTACGCTTCCGAAACTTGCTGAGAAATGGTTTGGTGTAGACTTTTTCAAAGACCTTGACTATATTAAAAAAGAAGGATTCCAATACGAGAAATAATCAAAAACCGTATTGAATGATTATTTAATCATTCAATACGGTATATTTAAATTCGTATATATTTCTTAATGAAGGTGGTGAGCAAAATTAACACGAGTTTACAAGATTGGGCAGATTTATTTTTGAAAGTGTTAGATAAGCTCCCTCTAACATTGTTCATGCTGGTCACATCTTTATTTTTCGCTTTAATTTTAGGTGTTATTATCGCGATTATTCGAATCCAAAAACCGCCTATCCTTTATGGAATTGCAACATTTTACTTGTCATTCACACGTTGTACTCCGTTATTAGTTCAGCTGTTTCTTGTCTATTTCGGACTGCCTCAATTATTGCTAGTTTTTAATATTGATATTAATAGTTGGAACAGACTTGTTTTTGTTATTATTACATTCTCATTTCATACAGCAGCTTATTTATCAGAAGTTATCCGTTCAGCTTACTTAGCTGTCGGCACGGAGCAATTAGAAGCAGCATACAGCGTTGGCATGACGTATACACAAGCTCTAAGGAGAATTATTTTGCCTCAAGCTTTTGTCATTTCATTGCCTAATTTAGGAAATAACATTATTGAATTGTTAAAAGATACATCACTTGCCTTTTCGATCGGTATTATTGATATTATGGGGCAAGTTCGAATTATATTAGGAAATAATCATGGTATGGGAATGTTTGAGATTTATGTTGTGATCTCTCTTGTATATTGGAGTACTTGTATCCTCATTGAAGGTATTATCGGCTATGCTGAAAAAGTGTTCTAGAAAGGTCGAGTTAGTTTATCTAAGTAATTTTTGCTAAGAATCGTTATAACTCGTGGCAACTATTGATTTTAAATTTGCTTTAGAGCAAGTTCCTGAAGTGTTAAAAGGTGTGCCAGTGACACTAACGATTGCCATTGTTGCGATGGTGCTTGGTCTCGTATTCGGGTTGCTTATTGCTCTTTGCAGAATATATAAAGTTCCTGTACTAAATCAATTGTCCATCGTTTATATTTCTTTTATTCGGGGAACACCATTAGTTGTTTAATTGTATGTTTTTTTCTACGGTGCCCCAGTATTGTTTGATTTTCTTAATCATCATTTCGGATGGAATTTAAATGCGGATAACGTTCCGACACTGATTTATGCATTAATTGCTTATACAATCAATACAGCTGCTTATGAGGCTGAAATATTCCGCGCATCGATCAATGCAGTAAACGCTGGACAAATGGAAGCTGCGTACTCAGTCGGCATGACAACTGCACAAGGATTATATCGAATCGTCCTGCCTCAAGCATTTGTTGGTGCTTTTCCGAATTTAGGCAATACGTTTATTGGATTGATCAAGGGAACATCTTTAGCTTTTGCTGTAAAAGTAGTAGAAATTTTAGCCATTACAAGAATTATAGCAAATAATGGATATAAATTTTTAGAAATGTATTTAGCCGCATCGATCATTTACTGGATTATTTGTTGGGTGTGTGAAGTCATATTTGCAAAACTCGAAAAGAAAATGAGTCGTTATGAAAAACGAATGGACCTTAAAACAACAGCATAAAAAATTATGTGTATTTAGTTTAGAAAACGCCCCGGCATCGTTCAAGAAAGGGCGAAACCTTTTTTTTTGTAATCGCGTAAGTAGGGCTGTCCATAAGTCAGTTTTCTGCTTATGTAACAACCCCTTTCAGAAAAAATTATATAAACGATCATGAAACATCCATTCCAATTCAAGAAAAAATCGTTTTACAAAATAACGAAAAAATGGTATAATTTTCTCCGTGAGTTTAATTTTATTGTACATTTACGTTAGGAGAGGAAAGGACAATTCCTCTTCTAACAATTTCTTCTTCTAATAAAACGATAAACTCTTCACTAGCCTCAATTTGAATGGCTTCATAATAGGCTTTCATTAACAGGTAATCAGATAAAAGATACAATGAGTTCATTTGAACTGCTGCCCCTCCTTTCTGTTAAAATAAACAAACGTTTACGTCAGGACAGAAAGACGAGTCGTCTAGGGCGAGCAAAATATGAAAATTCAGAAAATATAAAGCCTATCAACTCCTTTCCCATTTGTGTAAAGAATGTTACCAAAATAGTGAAAAAATGTCAATCTGTTTCATACTTTCACATAGAAAGTGTTATAATAATTTGTAAATAGAAAGTGAAAAGGACGAAATTCGATGTTTATTAGATGGTTGACAAGCATTTTATTAAATGCACTGATTTTGATAGTTGTAGCTGGGTTCTTTGATTCGTTTTATTTAAGCGGAGTTGGAGCGGCTATTGTAGCCAGTATGATTTTGTCAGTGTTAAATGTTTTTGTGAAGCCGTTTCTCATATTATTGACATTGCCGATTACGGTTTTTACTCTCGGAACATTTTTATTTGTTATCAATGCAGTTACGTTGATGATTGCCCAGGCAATAATGGGAGATGCCTTTAATATTGATGGCTTTGGAACTGCCCTCCTTGCCTCCATCTTCATTTCATTTTTGAATCTGCTCATTCAATTGGTGTTTATGAACCGTTTTAAAGACTAATGAAAAAGATTTTTTCATTCATATCTCCTATCGTTTCGGGAATGATACGAATAGGTGATATAAATGAAAAAAATCTTTCCTCTTATTATTTTTGTTTTCATGATTTTATCTCCCGCATTTCCTAGCTTTGAGCTTGCAGCTTCACCAAATGATTCAAACGTCTACACGATCGTATGGCTTTCAGACACTCAATACTATTCGGAAAAATACCCTCATATTTTTCGTAATCAAATGGACTGGATTGTGCAAAATCGCGATAATTGGAATATAAAATATGTTGTTCATACCGGTGATATTGTCAACCGTGCGGAAAAGAAACAGCAGTGGGTTCAAGCAGACCGCATGTTCCGAAAACTGGAACAGGTGTCTATTCCTTATGGAGTGCTTGCGGGCAATCACGATTTAGTAAAAGGAAAATCATATAAAATGTTTCATCAATATTTTGGAAAAGATCGATTTTTCACGAAGCCTTATTATGGTGGGGGATATCGGAATAATCGAGGGCATTACGATTTAATTACGCTCGGACATCAACATTTTCTTTTTTTGTATATCGGCTGGCATGTTGACAAAGACAGCATCAGCTGGATGAACGAAGTCTTAAAACGTCATTCAGACCGAACAGCAATCATAGCTGTCCATAAATATTTGCATAAAAATGGAAAACGAACGCTGGTTGGAAATCGTATATTTCGCAATATCGTCAAAAAGAATCCAAATGTAAAAATCGTTTTGAGCGGCCATTATGATGACAGTGAGTTATTAAAAACAAAAATTGATGATGATCATGATGGGACTCCTGATCGGATTGTTTATGAATTATTGGCGGACTATCAGGGGGCTCCTGAAGGAGGAGAAGGCTTTTTACGCTTGCTCCATTATTTTCCGAGTCGCTCCAAATTTTATGTCCGTGCATATTCACCTTATTCCAACAAGCATTTTTTTTTCTCTCCTAAAAAAGAAGAGTTTTGGATTGAATAGCCTTTATCTTTCGCTCCGATGCCCTTGTCTCTGCTATGTCTTTGATGAAAGATGTTTGTTGCCAAAAAGAAAAGTGCTACAATAAAAAGATGAAAAAAGTTTTTTAAGTCTAAGGAGGAAAGACTTCGTGTCGAAAGTACGTACAAAAGATATTATCGAAAAATTCCAACTTGAATTGATCAGCGGAGAAGAGGGAATCAGCCGGCCCATTATTACAAGTGATCTTTCCAGACCTGGTCTTGAAATGGCTGGTTATTTTACATATTATCCAAAAGAGCGTATACAGCTGCTGGGAAGAACGGAGCTTACGTTCTTTGCAAAATTGACGCCTGAAGAAAAGAAAAGCCGGATGGAACAGCTATGTACGGATGTAACACCGGCAATCATTGTGTCAAGAGAGATGGAGGCTCCGCCGGAATTAATTGAGGCATCTGAAAAATCAAATGTTCCAGTGCTGCGCTCACCATTAAAAACGACCCGCTTGTCAAGCCGCTTAACCAATTTTTTGGAAAGCAAGCTTGCTCCAACGACAGCTGTACATGGAGTGCTTGTTGATATTTACGGGGTGGGTGTTTTAATTACAGGAAAAAGCGGGGTCGGCAAAAGTGAAACTGCTCTTGAACTGGTGAAAAGAGGGCATCGCTTGATTGCAGATGACTGTGTTGAAATTCGTCAGGAGGATCGGGATACATTAGTCGGCAGTGCGCCGGAATTGATCCGCCATCTTTTAGAGATCCGCGGTCTTGGAATCATTGATGTGATGACATTGTTTGGTGCAGGAGCCGTCCGCAGTCATAAGCGAATTTCCCTTGTCATCGATTTGGAATTATGGGATCCGAACAAACAATACGACCGTTTAGGACTCGATGAAGAGAAAATGAAAATTTTGGATGCAGAACTGACAAAATTAACAATTCCTGTACGTCCTGGAAGAAACTTGGCTGTCATTATTGAAGTTGCGGCAATGAATTTCCGGTTAAAAAGAATGGGATTCAATGCGGCGGAACAATTTACAAATAAATTGGCGGATGTTATCGAAGATGGAGATCACGAAGATTTTTAATTGATGAAATAGGAGAGATGAGAGAATGAAAGAGGCAATTCAGCCCATTGATCCAATCGCATTTCAGCTAGGACCATTACAAGTTCATTGGTACGGGATCATTATAGGAATCGGCGCATTGCTCGGCCTATATTTGGCGATGCGTGAAGGGGAGAGAAGAGGTCTTCATAAAGATATATTTATCGATCTTGCATTGTTTGCTATTCCTATTGCGATTATATGTGCCAGAACTTATTATGTCATCTTTCAATGGGAATATTATTCTGAAAATCTTTCGGAAATCCCTAAAATTTGGCATGGTGGCCTTGCCATTCACGGCGGGTTAATCGGTGCTGTGGCAACCGGGATTGTGTATGCAAAAGTAAAAAAACTATCTTTCTGGCAACTGGCTGATATAGCTGCGCCGAGTATTATTTTAGGGCAGGCGATCGGCAGATGGGGGAATTTTATTAACCAGGAAGCTCATGGAGGACCTGTTTCAAGAGAATTTTTGGAAAATCTCCACTTGCCTGAATTTATCATTAATCAAATGTATATAAATGGACAATATTATCACCCGACTTTTTTATATGAATCCATTTGGAATCTCGCTGGGTTCGTCATCTTAATTTTGCTAAGAAGGTTTAATTTGCGGCGTGGAGAGCTGTTTTTATCATATGTTATTTGGTATTCGATCGGGCGATTTTTTATCGAGGGCATGAGAACTGATAGTTTGATGCTGACGGAAACGGTAAAAATGGCACAGGTCATTTCGATTTTACTTATTCTTAGTGCAATTGCTCTTATAATTTACCGGAGACTAAAAAAAGTAGAAAGATATTTAGATGAATATTGATAAATTGCTGGAATGAAGGTGAAACTTTGAAACAAACATTGAAAAAAGGATTACAAACAGGATTGGAAACAACGTGGACTCTCGGTAAAGTCATTTTCCCTGTAACGTTGATTGTTTCATTTTTACAACATACTCCTTTGATTGATTGGATGGTTCATTTTATAACGCCGGTCATGAAGGTAATCGGGTTAAATGGAGATGCTGCAATCCCCCTTGTGATTGGGAATTTTCTTAACTTGTATGCGGCGATTGGAGCCATTTTGTCCATTGATTTTACGGTAAAAGAAGTCTTTATTTTGGCAGTCATGCTGTCATTTTCCCACAACTTATTAATCGAAACGACTGTAGCAAGCAAAGTCGGTGTGAAACTGTGGATCATCTTGTCCGTCCGGCTCGGACTGGCATTTTTTTCGGCTTTTATCATCAATCTTTTTTGGGACGGCGGTGGAGAAAAAGCTCAATACGGATTTATATCTCAACAAGATGCCGTGCCTTCAGACTGGGGAATGATCTTACTTGAAGGGCTTGAAAAAGCGGCAATGGGAGTCATTCAGCTTGCGACCATCGTCATCCCGCTAATGATTGCCATTCAATTTATGAAAGATTTAGGCTGGGTCGACGCTTTCTCAAAAAAGATGGAGCCGGTAACCGAAATGCTGGGAATGAAGAGGAACACTTCAACAACGCTTGCGGCAGGATTAATTTTCGGGCTTGCCTACGGGGCTGGCGTGATGCTGCAAGCAGTAAAAGAAGATGGAGTGGAGCATCGCGATTTAACGTTGGCGTTTATATTCCTCGTTGCCTGCCATGCTGTGATAGAAGACACATTGATTTTTGTTCCGATCGTCGGTTCAGTTTGGCCGCTTTTACTCATCCGGCTGTTCGCAGCCATTCTTTTAACGATGATTATCGGTTTTGTCTGGAAAAAACAAGCACATATCGGGAAAAGGGGAACGGTTTATGAACATTGACACCGTATTGTTTGACTTGGACGGCACGTTAATAAACACAAATGAATTAATTATTGAATCGTTTTTACATACGCTAAACTATTATTATCCGGGCAAATATCAACGGGAAGATATACTTCCTTTCATCGGGCCTCCGCTTATTGACACATTTCAACGTATTAACCCTGAAAAAGCGGAGGAAATGGTCCGAAGATATCGGGAGTTTAATCATGCCCAGCATGATCTGCTTGTGAAGGAATATGATCATGTGCACGAAACGGTTCGAGCTTTAAAAGAAAAGGGATTGAAACTGGGCATTGTGACAACGAAAATTCGCGACACTGTTATGATGGGGCTGAAATTAACGGAAATGGATTCATTTTTTGACGCAATTATCACACTGGATGATGTACAGCATGCGAAGCCTCATCCTGAGCCTGTTTTGTCCGCTCTTAAATTGCTCGGTTCCGAGCCGTCTAATGCATTAATGGTGGGAGATAACCTTCATGATATAGAGGCGGGAAAAAATGCAGGAACATTAACGGCAGGAGTTGCTTGGAGCATAAAAGGGAGAGAGTATATAGAATCGTTAAAGCCAGATTTTGTGCTGGACAAAATGAGTGATTTATTGAACATTGTGATGGAGTGAAGATTGTGAGAAGAACGGATAAATTTCCTGTTGAAGGCGCAAACTCCCTTTGGCAGGTGTACAAGACGGTTTCTTTTTGGAAAGTTGTCAAAAATGTCATCGTGATTCTGATCGCGCGCTACACTCCATTTATGTCTATCAAAAACTGGCTTTACCGCACATTTCTTGGCATGAAAATCGGACAGCAAACATCGTTTGCATTTATGGTTATGGTAGATATTTTGTTCCCGGAAAAAATTAAAGTTGGGCGCAATTCTATTATCGGATACAACACGACGATTTTAGCACATGAATATTTAATCGATGAATATCGCATCGGCGAAGTGGAAATTGGAGATGAAGTCATGATCGGAGCAAACACGACTATTTTGCCTGGTGTGAAAATTGGAAATCGAGCTATCGTTTCTGCCGGCACTGTAGTTCATAAAGATGTTCCGGAAGGCTCTTTTGCAGGAGGAAATCCAATGCAAATCATCTACACAAAAGAAGAAATGGAAAAAAGAAAGCGGTAAGCGTCATCAATTTTTGTCGCTTACCGCTTTTTGATTAAGCAGGATAGAGCGAAAGTGAAATAAAGGCGCTTTGTGAAAGAAGTTTACATCAAAAACTTATTGATTATAAATCTTTATTTTGGTAGTATGGTAACATATTAGCGAATTAAAGTGAATGCGCCATGGAGGTGTCAATGAGTGTTTATGTTTGAAAAGCCCTTGGGAATGCGGGATACATTGCCGGGCTTATATGTCATAAAAGAAAGCGTTCGTAAAAAATTGATGAATGTGATTGAAAGCTGGGGTTATCAATTTTTGGAGACTCCAACGTTGGAATTTTATGAAACAGTAGGAGTTCAGTCGGCGATACAAGAGCAGCAATTATTTAAACTTCTTGACAGGCAGGGGCATACGCTCGTTTTAAGACCAGATATGACAGCTCCCATTGCACGAATTGCGGCTTCCAAGCTGATGAAAGAAAGCTTGCCGTTAAGGCTCGCTTATTCTGCAAATGTGTTTCGTGCACAGCAGCATGAAGGCGGCAGACCGGCAGAATTTGAACAAATTGGCATTGAGCTGATTGGCGATGGAACGATTAGCGCTGATGCGGAAGCGATCGCTCTAATGATATATGCCTTAAAAAATACTGGCCTTAAAGATTTTAAAATTTCCATTGGGCATATCGGATTTATCAATGCTTTGTTCGGAGAAATTTTAGGGAAGGAAGAACGGGCGGAGAAGCTGCGCCGCTATTTATATGAAAAGAACTTTGTCGGATACCGCGAGCATGTGAAAAGATTATCTCTCTCTACCATTGACAAAGAACGCCTTTTAAGAGTCATTGATTTAAAAGGAGGAATTGAGAAGGCTGATGAAGCTTCAAGCCTTGTTGCTTGTGACAGCGGGAAGAAAGCGCTGGAAGATTTAAAACAGCTCCTTATCCAATTAAGAGCTTATGAAGTGGATCAATATATCAAATTGGAACTGAATATCGTCAGCCACATGAGTTATTACACAAGCGTGATTTTTGAATTATATGCGAACGGTGTTGGACTTCCGATCGGAAACGGCGGGCGCTATGACCATCTTTTAGAAAAATTTGAACGTCCTGCCCCGGCGACAGGCTTTGGCATACGGTTAGATAATTTGCTGGAAGCTCTGGGGAATTTAAATTTGAACAAAGATCGCTATTGCATCATATTCAGCAGAGAGAATCGGCAAGAAGCTTTTCGATATGCCAATAAGCTACGAAAAGAAGGAAAACAGGTTGTCATGCAAGATATTTCCGGTATCGATCAAATCGACAGGTTTACAGGTCAATTTACAGATATTTATTATTTCCTCGGAAAATCAGGAAAGGTGAGAGAGTGATGAGCATGTTAACGATTGCGATGCCGAAAGGGCGAATTTTTTCAGAAGCTGTCGAACTATTAAGAAAATCAGGCTACAAGCTTCCAGACGAATTTGATGAATCAAGAAAACTAATTTTGACCGTGCCGGAAGAAAATATTCGCTTTATTTTAGCGAAGCCGATGGATGTCGGAACATATGTAGAGCATGGTGTTGCAGATGTTGGGATCGCCGGAAAGGATGTCATGATGGAAGAAGAGCGGGATGTTTTTGAAGTGCTTGATTTGAAAATTAGCAAATGTCATCTGGCTGTCGCCGGACTGCCTGATACGAAAATGAATGACATCGCTCCAAAGGTGGCGACAAAATATCCAAATGTGGCTTCTAAATATTTTCGAGAGCAAGGGGAGCAGGTCGAAATCATTCATTTGAATGGATCGATCGAGCTGGCGCCATTGATTGGACTGGCTGACAGAATTGTCGATATTGTTTCGACGGGAAGAACGTTAAAAGAAAACGGATTAGTAGAATTTGAACATATTGCTGATATCACTTCAAGACTCATTGTCAATCCCGTCAGCTATCGGATGAAGGACAAGCCGATCGACATGCTTGTGGAGCGGCTTGCCAAAACAGTGGAAGAAGGAAAGGAGGATTCGGATTGAAAATTATTCACATCACTAAGGATCAAAAGCTTTCCTTGAAAAGATCGATTGACGCTGGAACAGAGGAGCAGCGTAAAATTGTGAAGGAAATTATTGAACGAGTCAAAAAGGAAGGCGATCAGGCGCTATACGAATATACGAAACGTTTTGATGGGGTAGATCTTCAATCTTTGCGCGTATCAAAAGAAGAAATTAGTCGAGCGTACGAAGCGGTAGATAAAGAATTCATTGACATTGTTCAAGAAGCAGCAGAAAATATCTTTCATTTTCATGAAAAACAAAAGAAAGAATCATGGTTTTATTTCGATGAAAAAGGAACAATGCTCGGTCAGAAATTAACGCCGCTAGATGCTGTCGGCGTTTATGTTCCCGGGGGCACAGCTGCCTATCCTTCTTCTGTTTTAATGAATATCATGCCGGCTAAAGTGGCTGGTGTAGGCAGAATCGTGCTCGTTTCTCCTCCAGATCAAAATGGGAGCCTGCCGGCGGAAGTGCTGGTGGCAGCCAATGAAGCTGGGGTATCGGAAATATATAAAGCTGGCGGCGCCCAAGCAATAGCCGCGCTAGCTTACGGTACAGAAACAATCGAACCGGTCGACAAAATTGTCGGTCCTGGCAATATATTCGTCGCTCTTGCAAAGCGGGAGGTGTTTGGAACAGTTGATATCGATATGATCGCCGGGCCAAGTGAAATTGTCGTCTTAGCTGATGATACGGCTGTTCCGCATGAAGTTGCGGCCGATTTATTGTCGCAAGCAGAGCATGACAGGCTGGCAACCAGCATTCTTGTTACACCTTCTATAAAATTAGCAAAGGAAGTTCAAAAGGAAGTTGCGGCACAATTGGCCGATTTGCCGCGAAAAGATATCGCCGCTGCTTCGATCGAACAGTTCGGTGCTATTTATGTAACGGATTCAATCGAGGAAGCGGTTGGGATAGTCAACCAATTGGCACCTGAGCATTTGGAGGTATTAACGGAAAACCCGACGGGTGTTCTGCCAAAAATTAAACATGCAGGAGCCATCTTTTTAGGGAGATATAGCAGTGAACCTGTAGGCGATTATTTCGCAGGTCCCAATCACGTTTTGCCGACAAACGGAACAGCGCGTTTTTCCAGCCCGCTTAACGTGGATGACTTTATGAAAAAGTCAAGCATCATTTCATACAGTGAAGAAGCATTCCGTGCACATGCTTCAAAAATTGCAAAGTTTGCAAGATATGAAGGATTAGAGGCGCATGCAAGAGCAATTGAAGCTCGACTAGAAAAAAGAGGAAGTGATCGAAATGAATAGAACCGCCACAATATCTCGAAAAACGAACGAAACGAATATTCAGCTGTCATTTTCAATAGATGGTGAAGGCCGTGCAGATCTAAAAACTGGAGTTCCTTTTTTAACTCATATGCTTGATCTGTTCACAAGGCATGGCCATTTTGATTTAAAGATTGAGGCAGAAGGCGACATTGATATTGATGATCACCATACGACAGAGGATATTGGCATTTGTTTGGGACAGGCGATTCAACAAGCTCTAGGCGATAAAAAAGGAATTAAACGGTACGGTCATGCCTTTGTCCCAATGGATGACTCTTTAGCGCAGGTTGTTATTGATTTAAGCAACCGACCGCATTTTGAAATGCGTGGAGAATTGCCGAAGGGGAAAGTAGGAACATTTGATACGGAGCTTGTTCATGAATTTTTATGGAAGCTGGCGCTTGAAGCCCGGATGAACCTGCATGTAATCATTCACTATGGAATGAATACCCATCATATGATTGAAGCTGTATTTAAAGCGTTGGGGAGAGCTCTTGATGAAGCGACTATGATCGACCCCAGAGTCAAAGGGGTCCCATCAACGAAGGGGATGTTGTAAAAATGATTGGCGTGATCGACTATGGCATGGGGAATTTATACAGCGTCTCGAAAGCCTTGGAACGCATGAATGCGGAATATTTTGTATCAAGTGATTTAAACGAGCTTGAAAAGGCAACAGCTTATATATTGCCAGGAGTAGGCGCATTCAAAGACGCGATGGCTATTTTAACGGAAACAAAAACAGATAAATTTTTGAAGGACGAAGTGCAAAAGGGAAAGGCTTTATTAGGTATTTGTCTTGGCATGCAGCTTTTGTTCAACGAAAGCGAAGAACATGGCTGGACTGAAGGACTCGGCTTTTTAAACGGCCAAGTAAAAAGAATTCCAGGAGAAAATGTAAAAGTCCCGCATATGGGATGGAATAAGCTGGCTTTTCAACGAGATCATCCTCTCATAGCTGGTCTTCAAGAAGATTACGTATACTTTGTCCATTCTTATTATGCGGTCGTAAACGGTCCGGACGTTGTGGTCGCCAGCGCTTCATACGGTGTGACGGTTCCGGCTATTGTAGGAAGTGGAAATGTATTTGGCTGCCAGTTTCATCCGGAAAAAAGCGGCAAGCTGGGACTAGCCATCTTGAAAAACTATTTAACTTTTGTATCAAGGATGTGAGCTAATGATGAGTTTTACTATTTTTCCCGCCATTGATTTGCGCGGAGGGAAATGTGTCCGGCTGCTTCAAGGCGATTACAATAAAGAAACGGTTTACGGAGATTCACCGTTTGCTGTCGCCGAGTCGTTTGTAAAGGAAGGTGCTGACTGGATTCATATGGTAGATTTGGATGGGGCAAAAGAAGGAGTCCGCGTGAACCATCAACATGTTTTGAAAGTGGCAAAAGAGCTAAAAGTAAAGGTACAAGTTGGCGGCGGCATTCGCACAGAAAAAGATGTATACGAATATTTGGAAAACGGTATTTCCAGGGTTATTTTAGGCAGTTCTGCCGTTTCAAACAGGTCATTTGTTGAAAAAATGCTGGCTGAATACGGCGGCCGAATCGCAATCGGTATCGATGCGAAAAATGGCTATGTATCAACAGAAGGCTGGCTGAATACGTCCGAAGTTAAAGCGGTTGATCTTGGAAAAGAACTGGCGAAAAGCGGTGCAGAAACATTTATTTTTACTGATATTGCGACAGATGGAATGCTCTCGGGACCAAATGTCAAGGCGATTGTGAAAATGGCAAAAGCAACTGGAAAAACAGTCATCGCTTCCGGAGGGGTAAGCTCCATTGATGATTTGAAAAAGTTAAAGCAATATGAACAGGATGGAGTGAAAGGCGCTATTGTCGGAAAAGCGCTTTATACGAAAAAGTTCAGCCTCCGCGATGCTATCCATGAGGTGAATGGGCTATGATTACGAAACGCATCATTCCTTGTCTAGATGTTAAGGACGGACGTGTCGTCAAAGGCGTGCAATTTGTCCAGTTGAAAGATGCGGGCGATCCAGTGGAGCTAGCGAAATTTTATGATGAAGAAGGAGCAGATGAGCTTGTCTTCTTAGATATTTCCGCATCTCATGAAGGCAGAAAAACGATGATTGATGTTGTCGAACGAGTAGCAGCAACGTTAGCCATTCCCTTTACGGTCGGAGGCGGAATCAACTCTTTGGAAGATATGAAAAAAATTTTGCGTGCTGGTGCGGATAAAGTTTCCATTAACACTTCTGCTGTATTAAACCCTTCGCTGATTATGGAGGGAGCTGATTACTTTGGCAGCCAGTGCATTGTGGTAGCGATTGACGCAAAATACGATCCGCAGCTCGGAAGCCACCGCGTCTATACGCACGGGGGACGAAAAGCGACCGAATGGGAAGTCGTGGCATGGGCAAAGGAAGCGGTAAAAAGAGGTGCTGGCGAGATTTTGCTGACTAGCATGGATCAGGACGGAGAAAAATCCGGCTTTGACATTGACTTAACCAAAAAAGTAAGCGAGGCAGTTCCCGTCCCAGTCATTGCATCCGGCGGCGCCGGTAATGCTGAGCATTTTCTTGAAGTTTTTCGCGATGCCCGAGCGGATGCAGCGCTGGCAGCTTCCATTTTCCATTACAAAGAAACATCAGTCAAAGAAGTAAAAAGATTTTTGCAAAAAGAAGGGGTGAATATACGGTGAACATAGCAGAACTCAAATTCGATGAAAATGGACTTATTCCTGCGGTTGTTCAAGATGCTGTTAGCAAAGAAGTGTTAACAGTAGCTTATATGAACGAAGAGTCGCTAAAAAAAACTCTGGAAACGAAGGAAACATGGTTTTACAGCCGTTCGCGCCAAAAACTTTGGCATAAAGGAGAAACGTCCGGCAATACACAAACTGTTCAAGAGATACGCTATGACTGTGACAAGGACGCGCTTGTCGTGCTGGTAAACCCGAATGGTCCGGCCTGCCATACAGGACAATACAGCTGTTTTTCAAAAGAAAATGGCGGCCAGGTGGACGGTAGCCGTTTTGATATTATTAACAAGCTGGAGGCCGTCATTGCTGAGCGTGAAGCTGAGCGTCCGGAAGGCTCTTATACTACCTATTTGTTTGAAAAAGGCTTGGACAAAATTTTAAAAAAGGTTGGAGAAGAAGCTTCAGAGGTCATTATTGCAGCAAAAAACCGCAGCCATGATGAGCTGAAATGGGAAGCCGCGGATTTATTATTTCATTTGCTTGTTCTGCTGCGCGAGCAAAAGCTTCCGCTCGATGAAGTATTGAAAGTTTTAAAAGAAAGACATGAAAAATAATCGCGAGTAAAAATAGGTTTTTCCTATTTATAAGATATGGTATACTATCCCTCGGCAAATAAAGTGAAATGGAGGGTTTGAGTGGGAAACCGTAAAGTAAAAAAAGACGAAGATTCAAAAATTGTTTCGTTTTTCCAAGACAGTGCAACGTTTTATCGCTGGGGATTAAAGGCTTATCAAAAAGGCGATTTGCAGTCGGCTTCAAAATTCGTCAAGCGGGCAGTAGATCTGGATCCGTATAACGAAGAAATGATTTGCAGGCTGGCCAGCATTTATACCGAATTAGGAAAGTTTCAAAAATCAAACGAACTATTAACATATATTATTGAACATATTCACCCTCATTCGGTAGAATGCTATTATTTTCTTGCAAATAATTATGCTCATCTCGGCTTGTTTCACGAAGCTTATAAACATGCAATGATATATAAGGAAAAGGCGCCGCAAGGCATATTTTCCGTAGAAAACAGCGATCTTCTTGAAATGATCGAAATGGAAGAAGAGGCTGAGCATTCGGATGATCTAATCGTGAAGCAAGAAAAAGCGCGCTCTTTGCTTGAGAATGGACAGTTTCAAGAATCTATTTCCATTTTAAAAGAGATTATAGCTGATTACCCAGAGTTTTGGTCCGCTTATAATAATTTGGCGCTTGCCTATTTTTACCTTGGGGAAGTGGAAAAAGCGAAGGACATGATTTCCCTCGTGCTCCGGAAAAATCCAGGGAATTTGCATGCTTTATGCAATTTGCTTGTATTTTTTTATTATGAAGGTGATGAAGCGAGCATAAGCATGCTAGTTGAAAAACTAAAAAGAGTTTATCCGCTTGTTTCAGAGCACCAATATAAACTGGGGGCGACGTTTGCACTCATCGGCTTTTATCCTCATGCATTCAAGAGGCTCCATGCCTTGTATCGAAAAGGATTTGAGGGGGATGACACGTTTTATTATTGGCTCGCATACTCTTCTTATTTTATAGGACACTATGACTTTGCTAAAAAAATATGGAAGAAGGTTCTGTATTTAAATCCGCGGAAGGAAGGCTCTGAACCGTGGAATATGAAAGGGCTAAACGAAATGGAAAATCAAGTCCCGGAGCGGCTGCTCTCTATCTATTTCGCAATGAAAATGGATGAACGAGCATATTTAGTAAATGAACAGGAGTTTGAAACTCGTCTTGAAAGAGAAGCTGTTCAATATGCTTTAAGCGTTTTAAATGGCAAAAGGCCGACAGGTTTTCATGCTGTTCATTTCGCTTTCCATGTGGCCGATAGTTTAATGGACAAAACGTTAGAAGGAAAAGAATTGGTTTTATTTTGGTTTCGGCTTTTCAAAAATGCCTTTAAGTTCGACATAAAATTTCGCAATGTCAACGCATGGTCAGCAGCTGTCTATTATTTATGGATGAAACAGATAGGAAAAAACATCACACAAGATGGTGCGGCAAATCATTTTAACATCAGCAAAGCTACGCTGTCTAAATACGTGCGCATCGCAAAAAAATTGAAAATGTGAGCAAATAAATAGCACGAGACATTTATTTTATATAGGATATGTTGTAGGGAATAATAATTTTGTATTATTTATTGGATCATATGATGAGGAGTGAGTCTCGTGTCTGAAGAAAAAATTTATGATTGTATCATTGCCGGAGCAGGACCTGCAGGATTGACAGCTGCTGTTTACACATCCCGCGCCAACCTTTCTACTTTAATGATAGAAAGAGGCGTGCCTGGAGGACAAATGGCCAATACGGAAGATGTTGAAAACTATCCTGGATTTGATCATATTTTAGGTCCAGAGCTATCAAATAAAATGTTTGAACATGCTAAAAAATTTGGTGCTGAATACGAATATGGAGATGTGAAGGAAATTGTCGATGAAGGCGAATATAAAATCGTCAAAACAGGCAACAAAGAATATAAAGCAAGAGCAGTGATTATCGCTACAGGGGCCGAATATAAAAAGCTCGGCGTGCCTGGAGAGAAAGAACTGGGCGGACGAGGCGTCTCTTATTGTGCTGTATGCGACGGAGCATTCTTTAAAGGAAAAGATTTGATTGTTGTCGGCGGCGGAGACTCTGCTGTCGAGGAAGGAGTTTATTTAACCCGCTTTGCGAACAGTGTGACAATCGTTCATCGCCGCGACCAATTGCGCGCCCAAAAAATATTGCAGCAGCGCGCCTTTGATAATGAAAAGATTGATTTTATTTGGAATCATACAGTAAAAGAAATTCATGAAGTCGACGGGAAGGTTGGCAAAGTCACGCTCGTAAATACGATAACAAATGAAGAAACAGAAAAAGAGATAGACGGTGTATTTGTATACATTGGCATGGTGCCGCTGTCCAAACCTTTTGAAAATCTCGGAATTACGAATGAAGCAGGATATATTGAAACAAATGAAAACATGGAAACGAAAATTCCCGGCATCTTTGCGGCAGGAGATATTCGGGAAAAATCTTTGCGGCAAATTGTAACTGCAACTGGTGACGGAAGCATTGCTGCCCAAAGTGCTCAACATTATATTGAAGAATTAAAAGAGAAATTAAAAAATGCCTAAAATTGTTAACAAAATCGTAACTATGATTTAATTGTGCTGTAACATCAATGAAATAAAATTCAGTTACTATAAAAGTAGTAATTGACCCCCTTTTATAATATATACTTTTGAGCATGGGCAACCCTTCCCATGCTCCTTTTTTTGTTGCACCTTTTCTTTTGAAACCTTTAAAAGAGAAAAAACGTATGATAAAGTAGGAAAGCATGCGCATTGAGACACTATAGCATTTAATTGTATAATAAAAGGAATAAATATTTTTTATGTACCGCAACCTAGGGGTGAACTTGCTTTGCAAAGGGTTACAAATTGTGTTCTTGTTCATGAAGGTCAGCTGCTCTTGCTTCAAAAACCGCGCCGGAATTGGTGGGTAGCCCCTGGAGGGAAAATGGAGCAAGGGGAATCGATAAAAGAATCTGTTGTAAGAGAATTTAGAGAAGAAACTGGAATTTATTTAATAAATCCAAAAATTAAAGGGATTTTCACGATCATTGTCAAAGATGGAGATAAGGTTGTTCAAGAATGGATGATGTTTACATTTTTCGCAACACAATTTAACGGGGAAAATGTTTTGGAAACTGAGGAAGGAAAGCTGAAATGGCACTCGATTGATGAAATTAAACAGTTGCCGATGGCTGCGGGCGACTACCACATTATTGAATATATGATTAAAGGGTCAGGAATCATGTATGGAACATTCATCTATACACCTGATTATGAGCTTTTGTCTTATCGGCTCGATCCACAATAAAGAAAACTTCAGCTGCAAGAAAATCGAAGCCAAGGTTCAGAGAAGAGGATATACATGCCAGTTTCAAAATTTCCGCTAAATAAATTTATGATTTGACTCTTCTCATCCTTGATCAAAAAGCTATCAGATCAAAAAATAAATCCCGATATTTCCTATTCAACATCTGTTACTGAATATTTTTCTTTTGAAAAAACGGGGGGCTTTGAATGATGAGTGAAACTTCAAATATTAAGATGGTTATTATTACGGGGATGTCCGGGGCAGGTAAGACGGTTGCGATTCAAAGCTTTGAAGATCTTGGATATTTTTGCGTCGATAATCTTCCACCTACTCTTTTGTCCAAGTTTTTAGAGCTTATGAAAGAATCGAGAACGAAAATGAACAAAGTAGCTGTAGTTATGGATTTGAGGGGAAGGGAATTTTTTGAATCTTTCCATCAGGCAATTGAAGAAATCAATGATATCCCGTGGATCGCACCGCAAATTTTGTTTCTTGATGCACATGATCAAGTATTAGTTAACCGGTATAAAGAGACGAGAAGAACCCATCCATTAGCTCCAAAAGGTCTTCCGCTTGAGGGGATCCGCCTTGAACGGGAAATGCTGGAGGAATTAAAGGGACGTGCGCAAATTGTATATGATACATCCAACTTAAAGCCAAGAGAATTAAGAGAAAAAATTTTAAAACAGTTCGCAGAAAATGGCGATCAAACCTTTACGTTGAACGTTTTATCATTTGGATTTAAATATGGTTTGCCGATCGACGCGGACTTAGTGTTTGACGTGAGATTTTTGCCCAACCCGTATTATATTGATCATATGCGCCCTAAGACGGGGCTTGACGAAGAAGTTTCATCATATGTTTTAAAATGGACAGAGACATCTAAATTTTTAGAGAAGCTGACAGATTTACTCTCATTTATGATCCCTCATTTTCAAAGAGAAGGAAAAAGTCAAGTGGTCATTGCAATCGGTTGCACTGGCGGACAGCATCGCTCGGTGACTCTGGCTGAATATTTAGGGGATTTTTTCCGCAAAAACTACAAAGTGCATGTATCCCATCGTGATATTGAAAGGAGAAACTATCGATAACTATGGATAAAAAGAAAATCGTCATTATTGGAGGAGGAACCGGATTATCTGTTCTGCTTCGAGGCTTAAAGCTGCTCCCTTTTGATATCACGGCCATTGTAACAGTTGCAGATGATGGCGGCAGCTCCGGTAGACTTCGTGATGAACTGAACATTCCCCCGCCGGGCGACATTCGCAACGTGTTAGCTGCTCTTTCCGATGTGGAACCGCTAATCGAGGAACTTTTCCAGCATCGTTTTAAAAAAGGGAACGATTTGATTGGCCATTCTCTCGGCAATTTAATACTTGCAGCGATGACCAATATCACCGGTGACTTTATGCACGCCATTCGGGAAATGAGTAAAGTATTAAATGTTCGCGGTACTGTTTTGCCTGCAGCGAACCAGAGCGTTGTATTAAATGCGGAGATGGAAGATGGATCTGTTGTGAAAGGGGAATCGAAAATCCCTTTTTCAGGAAAAAAAATTAAAAAGGTGTTTTTAACCCCGAAAAATGTAAAACCTCTTCAAGAAACGATCGATGTCATCAGACAGGCACATATGATCATTTTAGGGCCTGGAAGTCTTTATACAAGCATTTTACCGAATTTGCTCGTTCCGAAAATTGGCGAGGAGGTTTGCAAGTCCTCGGCCAAAAAAATATATATATGCAATGTCATGACTCAGCCAGGGGAGACGCTAAACTATACAGCGAGCGATCATGTGAAGGCTCTTTACGATCATTTAAACTGTCCGTTTATTGATGTGATCCTCGTGAACAACGGATCTATTCCCGAATACATACAAAAACGCTACGCGAAAGAATCAGCTTTTCCTGTCCAAGTCGATGCAGAGGCGCTAAAAGATATGGGACTTCGAGTAGTGCAGGACAACATGGTCTCCTTCGATCAACATGTTATTCGACATGATACGAATAAAGTGGCAAACATCTTAAAAAATTTGCTTCTGGAAGAAACGTAATCGGAAAGGGCGGTAATGGAAACATGTCGTTTGCTTCAGAGACGAAAAAAGAATTGACAACACTGGAAGTAAAACAATGTTGTTTAAAAGCAGAGTTGTCCGCGCTCATCCGAATGAACGGAACTGTGTCATTTTCCAACCGGGAATTGCTTTTGGATGTGCAGACTGAAAACGCAGCGATTGCAAGACGCATTTACATGCTGATCAAAAAAAAATATGACGTTCCGATCAAGCTGCTTGTACGAAAAAAGATGCGATTAAAAAAGAATAACGTCTATATTGTTAGAATGAATGAACAAGTAAAAGAGATTTTGGAGGATTTGCGAATTTTAGGCAAGGATTTTATGTATAACCATCAAATCTCTTTAGACCTTGTGAAAAAAAAGTGCTGTAAGCGGTCGTATATGCGCGGTGCGTTTTTAGCGGGCGGATCTGTCAACAACCCGGAAACTTCTTCATACCATTTGGAAATCTCGTCGTTATATAAGGAACATAACGATTCGCTATGCAGTTTGATGAATACGTTTTATTTAAATGCAAAAACACTGGAACGGAAAAAAGGATATATTACATACTTAAAGGAAGCTGAAAAAATTGGGGAATTTTTGACATTGATCGGTGCCCATCAAGCTCTACTGCGTTTTGAAGATGTCCGAATCGTTCGTGATATGAGAAATTCAGTGAACCGCCTTGTCAATTGCGAAACAGCAAATTTAAATAAAACCATTGGAGCTGCTTTACGGCAGGTAGAAAATATAAAATTCATTGATGAAAAGATCGGATTAAGCGCCTTACCTGAAAAGCTGAGGGAAATTGCAGAATTACGGGTTATGTATCAAGATGTGACATTGAAGGAACTAGGTGAAATGGTGTCCAGCGGGAAAATCAGCAAATCGGGAATCAACCACCGATTAAGAAAAATCGATGAAATCGCTGAAAAATTGCGGGCTGGCAAAACGATTTCATTTAAATAAATTTTTAAGAAGAGAGGGATAAATATGGTTGAGAAAAAAGTGGAAGTTCGGTTAAAAACCGGTTTGCAGGCACGACCGGCTGCATTGTTTGTTCAGGAAGCCAACAGGTTTTCTTCTGACATTTTTATCGAAAAAGACGGAAAGAAAGTAAACGCCAAAAGCATCATGGGGTTGATGAGCTTAGCTATTAACAGCGGCTCTGAGATCACATTGATCGCAGAAGGAAACGATGAGGAAGAAGCATTAGAAGCGCTTATCAACTACATTCAAAACGAAAATTAATGTGAACACACAAAAAAATTGCCGCAAAATTCATCAATGGATGGATATTGCCTCTCTTGTGGGAGAAAGCAGGAAACAACCGCTGTCAGCCACAAGAGGGCTTTATTTTTGCTAAAACTGATATGAAGACGAAATGGCTTCGGGTGCGTTAATAGAAAAGTTGTGATAAATCTTATGTTGGGAGAGAGCTTCGTGAAGGTTCTTAACTGGAACTTTTGGATTCAAAGCATTGCGAAAGAGCGGGGCGAATCCGAGCAATATATTTGGTGTAAATACTATTTTTTCATAAATCTGCGATCAACATTCAAGAAAAAGCAAACGTGCTTTGATATGGTTCGAATGACTTACAGCTGAATGGATAAAGAGAGATTCTAGCCCTTTATAACATAAAAAAATCGATTATAACACTTGTTTTGCCAGCAGGTGTCCAGAAAAAACTTCAGCAAAATACGGTTTACACAGGCTCTCCGAAAGCATATTTAATCCTTCATCCGGCTCGATCCGCATTTTGGGCTTAGATTAAAGCAATATCGGCAGTTAACGGCCTTTCGAAAACGTAAAGCTGACGATTCCGGCCAAAAAGTTGAATGAGGAGCTGCTGTCAAGATCATTCTTGACATTTGCTCCTCATTCAAATGTGTGAAGGTATGAAGCAGCGGTTTATTTTTATACTGTCTGCTTGATATGTTTAAATTTTTATTGTCTTCCTATTTGAGGCAGCTTTTATTTTGTTAAAACTTTGTCAATCAACCCATATTCTTTTGCACGTTCAGCTGACATGAAATTGTCGCGGTCCGTATCACGTTCAATTACTTCAAGAGGCTGACCAGTGTTTTCAGATAAAATTCTGTTCAATTTATCTCTTAAAGAGAGAATTCGTCTAGCTGCAATATCAATGTCAGTTGCCTGACCTTGCGCGCCTCCTAACGGTTGATGGATCATTACTTCACTATTCGGAAGGGCAAAACGTTTTCCTTTTGCACCTGCCGCCAATAAGAATGCTCCCATGGAAGCAGCCATTCCTATACACATCGTGGATACATCAGGTTTAATAAATTGCATCGTATCATAAATCGCCATGCCAGCAGTAATTGATCCGCCCGGGCTGTTAATGTAAAGGGAAATATCTTTTTCAGGATCCTCCGCTGCCAAGAAAAGAAGCTGAGCAACGATGGAGTTTGCAACATGATCATCAATTGGCGTACCAAGGATAATAATGCGGTCTTTTAACAATCTTGAATAAATATCGTAAGCACGTTCACCACGGTTTGTCTGTTCAATAACAGTCGGTATTAAATTCATTATGTTTCCTCCCTCGCATCAAAGTTAAAGTCATTTCTATTCCATCATACATAAAAGGTCAATAAAGGTCAAACAAAAAACTTTTATATATAATTATTTATAAGATCAATACATGTACCATCATACCCTCATTTTTCATTTTTCAAACAACGATGAAAAATGAATTTTTCAAAACAATTTTGACACGATGGATAACTTAAGCAAAATTTATTCTTGCATATACTGTTCGGTTCGATTATAATATAATTCGTGACATTTGAAAAATGCGCTCGTAGCTCAGTTGGATAGAGCGGTGGTTTCCGGTACCACGTCCGTCGGGGGTTCGAGTCCCTCCGAGCGCGTAAGCCTAGAGCAACAAGGGTTTGAGCGATTTAGAAGTCGTTCAACGGACGGGAACTACCGAAAAACGGACAACGTATTTTCGCAAGGTTTCCGTCCCACTGAATCAAAGAGACCGCGTGCCTCCAAAATGAAAAATTTTGGAGGTTTTTATTATGCGAAAAAGGCTAGAAAGGTAGTTTCAAGACATCTGATTGTAGATGTAATCTCGATTATATGACGGTTGCAGAAGGATTAAAATACGCTAAGATCATTTACAAAACGGAAGCTATCCAGGACGAACGAGTACCGATTATTGAAGTTCTTGAAAAAATTTTATAGATGTTGTCGGTTTTAGAGATCTTACTACTGACCAAATTAGACGTTACATTAATACGTCATCTGTAACCGTGGATATTCTTTTCGGTGCTATTAAATCGATTTTTAGAAAGCTACATAAATACGGTATTATTTTGAAGAAAGTCTCGTCAAAAAAATGCCAAAACTAATAAGGATAAACAACGAATCTTTGTGCTTACAGACACGCAAGTAAAGAGGCTATGAAACGTCAAAGATATAGGTATTTACGGGATTTCGTGACTATGGTGCTATTAAACTAATGGTAGAGTGAGAACAAAGGGCAAACTAAGTTGAATAGTCAGAAATTTCTGGTATTTTAGATGACGGTATTATTATGTTACTGGGGCCAAAAACAATAGCCGTAAAAGCCGGATTGTTCCAATGACTAAAGAAGTATGTAAACTACTTGATAGAAGAAATTCGAGGATACTTCGGTAACATTTCATATGTATTCGTTAATCAATATGGTGAAAAGTTAAAAAGAAGGAAACATCAGAAAAATATTCAAACTAAAAGACGAATATTGCGTAAGTCTTACACTGTTTAAGACATACATTTATCATAAACTATTTGAAAAAGGTGACGATATTAGTCGCACTCGATAAGAACTATGCCAAAAAGGGTGAAAAAAGATGTAAAATAATAATATCTTGAAGATTTATAGATCACGAAGGGTGTTGAAGAATGGAACGTATTTCAGTAGTTTCCATTTTAGACGTTATTGGTGAATTGTTTTCTGATGAAGTTTCGATTGCTGTTTCCAATACTAAGGAATATATCTATTACCGGCCGAGCAAACGGATTGATTTGAAAATCAGACCGGGAGACTTGGTGAGAAAAGGAACGATTGCGTATAAAGCTTTGCACACCAAACAAAAGGTTTCTGAGTTTATTAACCGCGATGTGTTTGGCGTTCCTTATCACGGGATGGCTGTACCGTTTTTTTGGGAAGGAAAGCTTGAGGGATGCGTCACTGCGATTTTTCCTGCTTTGACGGATGGAAAATCTGTTGTGACCGTCAAAACTGATGATGGATGGGTTCCTATTCCTTTTTCGAAAGTTGCGTATTTAGAAGCAAAAGATAAAAAGACCTATGTGTACACTGAAGGGTGCTCAGGAACACATAAATACTCTCTCCAGGAATTTGAATACTTGCTGCCAAAGGACTATTTTATTCGCTGTCATCGGGCTTTTATTGTGAATGTCAACCATATTAAGGAAATCTACCCTGATGCGCATTCAACTTTTTTGCTGTTGATGAATAACGGTGATAAAATTCCTGTCAGTCAGTCCTACTCTAGTTATTTTCGAAAATTGCTTGGATTTTAAAAAATCGTTCTGTTTTAGTATGGAAATTGAGTTGTTTATCTGAATTTTCGGTCACTTATCCCCAAAACCTTGCCCCGTTAACTTTTATCGGTAAAATAAATTTTAAATTCATTAAAGGGGAGATGATGGGGAAATGGACAATAAATTGGAAAGGATTGAAGATTTGCGTTTGCGCGATCGAATAGTCACAGCTGATGAAGCCGCATCATGGATCAAAGACGGGATGACTTTAGGGCTAAGCGGATTTACACGCGCGGGTGATGCGAAAGCGGTTCCATATGCGTTGGTAAAACGTGCAGAGCGAGAATCGTTTAAAGTAAATGTGTATACAGGAGCCTCTTTAGGTTCTGATATCGATAAAATGTTCACTGAAGCTGGCATTTTAGGCAAGAGGCTTCCTTTTCAGGCAGATCCTACGATGAGAAAAGGAATCAATCGGGGAGAATTTTTATTTGTCGATCAGCATTTGTCCCATACTGCTGAATTAGTGCGCTCAAATGTTATGGATCCAATCGATTTTGCAATTTTGGAAGCGGTTTCTATTACAAGAGATGGAATGGTTATTCCGACAACCTCCATTGGAAACTCGTTGACATTTGCCCAGCACGCAAAATCGATCATTATAGAGATTAATATGGCACAGCCTGTAGATTTAGTAGGAGTGCATGATTTGTATGAACCGGAGAAACAAGGGGAAAGAAAACCGATTCCGCTGACAAAATCGAATGATCGAATCGGTACGATCGGAATACCGATTGATATCGAGAAGGTAAAAGGAATTGTATTTACCAATCAGCTGGATTCACCGTCGACAATTGTGCCTCCGGATGAAGAAACAGTCATTATGGCGCAGCATTTGATAGAGTTTTTGCGTAAAGAAATTAAAGCCGGCCGGTTAACGGAACGTTTAGCCCCGCTGCAGTCAGGCATCGGTTCCGTCGCCAATGCGGTTCTTCATGGCTTGCTGGATTCAGAATTTGAGGATTTAGAGGTGTATTCTGAAGTATTGCAGGATGCAGTCTTTGATTTGATAGATGCGGGCAAAGTCCGTTTTGCCTCTTGTTGTTCGATTACCCTTTCAGAGCCGAAAATGAAGGAGGTTTTCTCGAATTTTAAGAAATACCGCGACCGTTTAGTGCTGAGACCGCAGGAAATTTCCAACCATCCTGAAATTATTCGCCGGCTCGGTTTGATTTCCATTAACACAGCATTGGAAGTGGACATCTACGGCAATGTCAATTCAACCCACGTACTTGGAACGAAAATGATGAACGGCATTGGCGGATCAGGTGATTTTGCAAGAAATGCCCGCCTGGCGATTTTTGTGACAAAATCAATAGCGAAAGACGGAAACATATCAAGCATTGTTCCTTTTGTCTCCCATGTTGACCATACGGAGCATGACGTCGATGTCATCGTCACCGAGCAAGGGTATGCGGATCTCCGGGGCTTGGCGCCAAGAGAGCGTGTGGAACTGATTATCGAACGCTGCGCCCATCCGATGTATCGCGACCAGCTTCGTGAATATTATCAGGAAGCTCTTGCAAGAGGAGGGCATACACCACATGTTTTAGAAAAAGCTCTTTCATGGCATATAAATTTTGCTAAAAACGGAACGATGCGTGAAGAGATTGCACATAGCGTTTAATCGGATGACAATTTATTCGTGCATTTTCTAGACATGCGAAGAGATCGGCACAGCTTGATCAAAGAAGGAATTTATCAACTAGAAATCAATTTTGTGGATATCACACAACAAATGTTTTCACCCCCCTTAGCGTTAAAAGCACTAAACGAATGGACTTATTAATTGATACTGTACTGAAAAATTTAATAAAACATAAATTCGAGTTGAAGGCAGAAAACGATTGTTTTTGCGAAAATCATCATACAGAACGGATAGTGAGCGCTTTGATCAACTGTTTTCTGAGAATAAGGACGGATTTGCAAGGGTTATTGATTACAGCGTCAACTGGTATCTAATGTTAATTGATCATTTTTCTGACGTAAATTGCTGTATCAGCCGATAAACTTGATACTGAAGTCGATATTCCGGAAGTCGTCAATCTCGTGTTTTTTCAAGAAAGGACGTTCGACATCAAAGTTTTGGCAAATAATTGGGTTCAGAACACGCTTATATAAAGACTTACTAGATTGGAGAAGTTAATACGCATTCACCTTTTTGGCAATTTTGGTAATTTTAAGTTTTTCCGCGAAAATCCAAAAGGAATGGAAGGAAATAGTTTAACGGAACGGTTGTTTAACATCGAAGTCGAAATCATTAAAGAACTTTAGCATTTGCAGTACCAAGAAGAAAAGTATATGGGTTAAAAACGGAGTTATGGAATAAAAGTTGAAAGAACCGTTTAAAAGTGCAGGAAGCATTATAGACTTGTTTAAAGACAACATGGATGATCGTGAGGAAAATGATCAGTATTCGATAAATTTAACAAAAAATTGTGAAGATATTGTCGGTGTTTAATGGAATACATCAATTATTTCTTTTACCTTCATTACAAAAGAGGCATCTTAGATGTTCAACAAGATCTTAGATGCCTCTCTAACGTGGAATTTTGGAGATTTGCCGGTCAATCTTCTAGATAAAATTGAGATGGAATAAGGGGAAAGTTATTTTTGCAGTATTCAACATAAACATCTGAAAAAAATTTCCCCATCTGGATTATAAAAGCGAAAACCTGGATCCGATTATATCTTCAAAGAGTGAATAAGATGCATCACTTGCTTCGTCTGGTTGTACAATAGCTGTTTTGCCTGATCCATACATTCCTCAATCGTAAATGGTTTAGTAATAATCGAAAAGCATCCGTGAAATTTGCTGCGGAGCACATCCAAATTGCCTGCAAGCGAGCCGGATATTAATATCGTTGGAACTCCGTATATTTGAGCGAGATCAGCGATATAGCCGGGCGCTTTTCCGTATAATGTTTGTTCATCGCTTTGTCCTTCTCCTGTAATGACAAGATCCGCCTGCTCTATTGCTTCCTTCAAGTTCGAAGCTTCTGCTACAAGCTCAGCACCGGATATAAGCTTTGCGCCTAGTACAAGGAATGCAAATCCCAAGCCTCCTGCTGCCCCTGCACCTTTCACGTTATTGAAGACTTTTCCTTGCTGCTTCTCAATAAGAGCAGCAAATCGGGCCAATGCTTCGTCGTAAATCGGTATTTGTTTGCTGCTGGCACCTTTTTGCGGTCCGTAAACTGCGCTGGCACCTTTTTCACCACATAACGGATTGTCCACATCACAAGCAACCTTTATTGTAATATGTTCCAATCTCGGATCCAAACGGTCGAAACTTACTTGATTGACCTCCAATAAATCTTTTCCGAAAATCCCCGCTTCTTTTCCTTCTTTATCCCAAGCTTTCATGCCAAGCGCCTGTAAAAAGCCAAGGCCCCCATCATTTGTAGCACTGCCGCCAAGCCCGATAATAAACGATTTACAGCCTTTATCCAATGCATCTTTCATCACTTCGCCAAGTCCGAAAGTAGTGGTCACATCCGGGTTTCGTTGTGAAGGAGGCACTTGGACAAGCCCAGCGATATTGGCAACTTCAATAGCAGCTGTATTGTTTTCGAGGATGGCATAATATGTTTTTATTTTTTTGCCCAAGGGGCCTGTACAGGTTACCTCAATGCGATCCCCGGCTGAAGAGGCTAACAATGCATCGACTGTTCCTTCTCCGCCGTCAGCCATTGGCTTTGTTCTTACTGTATCACCATAATGAAGGTCAAGTATTGCTTGTTTCATAATATTTGCTGCTTGAGAAGAGGTCAGACTCCCTTTAAAAGAATCAGGTGCTACGACAATATTCATTTTAGCTGCCTCCTTTGTTTGCCTGATATCCTTCCGAATTTTTAAAAACGATGGAATAAACGAGATAAATGGAATTAATTACACTCAGCATATTGATTTCTTCCAAAATAGGTGATTTAAAGGATTCTAGTTTGCAGCTGCTCACTTTGATGATTTGTTTCGCATTCTGTGCTAAATAGCCTTTTTCATTGCCTGTAATCGCAACGATAGGAATGCCTCTCTTCTTTAATACCTTTACTAGCTGAACGATAAATCTTGTTTCTCCAGAAAAAGAAATGACAACGGCTAAATCTCTGGGCGTAAGTGATTCTGCTTCGGAAATTTGATTTTCATGGTTGCTGTACGCAGTAGCATATTTGCCCAGACGAATAAATTTGAATTGTGCATTTCTTGCAATGAGATGCGAAAATGTTACCCCAAAAAAAGCAACTTTTTTTGAGTGATGAATTTCGTGAACAACTTGAATGATTTCCTTTGAGCGGAGAAATTGCTCTGTTTGCTTCAGAGAAGCAAGTAATTCGTCATAATATTCGTTTATTTGTTTTATATTAAATTTCGTTTTAAGGTTTTGATAGTCTACTTCAGTATCATTAAATTCAATAAATGATCTGGCATATTCTTTAAGCTCTTTAAACGTAATATTTTCAAAGCGCTGGCAAAATCGGGTGATCGTTGCAGGTGATGTATGGCACGCTTCAGCTAATTCATAAATGGACATTTTCGGGATTTTTTCCACATTCCTCAAAATATATTCGGCAATAATGATTTCTGATTTTGTTTGGTCTGTTGAAGATTCAATGAAGTTTAATAATTTAGCCATAAAGTTGTACATCGAATCACTCCGGATTTCATATTTATTGTACGTTCTATTATAAATGACCATGAAAAAAGTTTCATAAAATGAAATTTTTTCTGTCTTTGTTTTTTCGTTCGTTAAGATATCGGTAGAATCAGTTACATGAAAAATTACTACCAGGAGCTGAAACACAATGAAAAAATTCAATGTACTTATTGTTGGCGGGGGTAGTACTTGGACGCCAGGTCTTTTAAAAGCAATTTGCTCGCGTCAAGATACTTTCCCGATCAACCGATTGGTCATGTATGATATCAATTACGAACGCCAAAAAATAATTGGCGAATTTGCGAAAGTGCTCTTTAAAGAAGAGTACCCTGACATTCATTTTAGCTATACAACAGATAAAGAGGAAGCATTCACGGAAGATATCGATTTTGTTTTTGTGCAAATGCGTACTGGCGGCTATGAAATGCGTGAAAAAGACGAAAAGATCCCGTTGAAACTAGGGGTTATCGGTCAGGAAACATGCGGGCCGGGCGGTTTTGCTTACGGTATGAGATCGATCCGCGATATGATTCAATTGGTCAAGGATGTCAGAAGCAAAACGAAAGACGCATGGATTTTAAACTACACAAATCCTGCTGCTATTGTTGCGATTGCGTTACAGCAAATGTTTCCTGATGATAAAAGAATCCTCAATATTTGCGACCAGCCTGAAAACTTGCTTCGTTCGTACGGCCGTTTATTAAATATGAATGAACGTGATTTTGATCCTGTATACTTCGGATTAAATCACTTTGGCTGGTTTACTCATTTATATGATCCGCAAGGCAATGACAAATTGCCTGAGTTAAGGGAAATGATTTTGAAAAACGGCTTCCGTCCGGCTGACTACGAGCAAAGGGATAAATCATGGCTCGAAACGTATGCCATGGTACAGCAAATGGTGCGAGATTTTCCGGACTATTTGCCGAATACGTATTTACAGTATTATTTATATCCAGATAAAGTGCTGAAAAAATTGAATCCGGATTTTACGCGTGCAAATGAAGTACAAGCCGGAAGAGAGAAACGCGTATTTGAAGATTGTGTGCGCGTTGCTGAAACAGGAACCGCAAAAGATTCCAACGTAGTAGCAAATGATGCGCATGGCGAGTTTATCTTAATTGTTGCAGAATCCATTGCATACAACAAAGGCGACAATTTTATTGTCATTTTGAAAAATGATGGAATCATCAGCAATTTGCCGGATGATGCGATGGTTGAAGTGGCTGCAAGTATAACCTCAAACGGGCCTAGACCATACGCAGTTGGAGAAATTCCAACATTCTATAAAGGATTGATTGAAGGGCAATATGCGTATGAAAAACTTACAGTGGAAGCATATATGGAAGGCTCATACGCCAAAGCGCTGCAAGCTTTAACTTTAAATCGTACAGTTGTATCTGCAGCAAAAGCAAGAGAGGTATTGGATGCCTTAATCGAAGCCAATAAAGAATACTGGCCGGAATTGCGATAATAACTTGTCCGTGCAGGGAGCCATTATGACTCCCTGCTTGAAAAATAGCTGGAATGTATCCGTTTTCTATATCTTATCTAGAAGGGGAGCTATGAAATGAAGAAGGTATTTAACTTTGATTTCTTTCAGAGAATTGGCAAAACTTTTATGGTTATAATTTCTTTGCTTCCTGCAGCCGGTTTATTGTTGGGAATCGGTACAACGTTACAATCTCCATATTTAATCGAATATTTGCCTTTTTTAGATTCAGGATTTTGGAAAACGATTTCTGATTTAATGAAGGGTGCAGGAAAAGCGATATTTGGGAACTTAGGTGTTTTGTTCGCTATCGGTATAGCGGGGAGCTGGACCGGTGGAAAAGCGGCAGCCTCCTTATCAGCACTTGTTGGTTATTTAGTTATGCATACCGTTATCGGGATTGTCCTTGGAATCACGCCGGAAAACGTATCGGAACCAGGGCGTGTACTTGAGTTAGGGATCCCGACACTTTAAATCGGTGTTTTTGGCGGTATCATCATCGGGTTTGTAGCAGCAGTTCTTTATGAAAAATATCATGATTTCAAAATGCCGGAAATGCTGTCCTTTTTCGGCGGTTCACGATTTGTTCCTATTATAACAGCAGGTTATTCAATCATTATTGCACTGATTTTGGCCTTTGTTTGGCCACATGTACAAGACGGCATTTATGCACTTGGAGCTGCCTTATCTGGAGAAAATACGCCGCCGCTTTACATGTTCATTTATGGACTAGTAGAACGTGCCCTTATTCCGTTTGGATTGCATCATATTTTCTATATCCCAATTCGTTTTTCGGAAGTTGGCGGAACGTATACAACACTTGCTGGATCTGTCGTTTCCGGGGATACGGCAATGTATATGGCTCAGCTTGCGGATAAACAAGTAAATGATGCCGTTGAAATAACAGCAGGAAGATTTATGGCAGGGAAATTCCCGTTCGTCCTGTTTGGTCTGCCAGCGGTAGCGTTAGCAATGTATCACATGGCAAAACCGAAAAACAAAAAAGCTGTAGCAGGCTTATTATTGACTGCTGCGGGAACAGCATTTTTTACAGGAATTACAGAGCCGCTTGAATTCACGTTCTTGTTCGTAGCGCCATTATTATACGTTTTCCACACATTAATGGCAGGGCTGTCATTTATGCTGATGTATGTTTTAGATGTGAATGTTGGATATGCCGGCGGATCCGGAATCATTGATTTTATCTTATTTGGTATATTACCTGGTGTTGGAGAGCCATGGTGGTATGTCATTATCGTTGGTCTGGCAATGGCTGTTGTTTACTACGTTGTATTCAGATGGGCTATTAAAAAGTGGGATCTTCTTACACCAGGACGCGGAGATGAAGATTCGAACAGACTTTATACTAGAAAAGATTACGAAGAAAAAACAAATAGAAAAAGTGATGAATCTGTTGTCAATCAAAAAGCGTATGAAGTCTTAGCAGCACTTGGCGGAAAAGAAAATATCAATAGTCTTGATGCATGTATTACACGGTTAAGAGTAGGTGTAAAAAACAAAGGCGCTGTTAATAAAGAAAAACTGAAAGCTCTTGGTGCTTCAGGCGTATTGGAGGTAGGAAATGGAGTTCAAGCAATATTTGGCCCTACTTCAGACACGTTAAAAAATCAAATTTTAGATATCATGAATCAGGAAACAAACGAATATAAAGAAGAATCAACTATTAGTTTTGTAGCGCCATTATCAGGAAAGGTTGTTGCATTGGAAGAAGTGCCTGATGAAGTTTTCTCTCAAAAAATGATGGGCGACGGCATTGCTGTTCAACCAACAAGCGGAGATGTCTATTCTCCGGTTGACGGTGAAATCGTCGATGTATTCCCAACCAAGCATGCCATTACACTTCGTTCAGATGAAGGAGCAGAGCTGTTGATTCATTTGGGACTAGAAACAGTGAACTTAAAAGGAGAAGGCTTTGAAATAAAAGTTTCACCTAAAGACAAAATCAAAAAAGGAGATCTTATCGCACAATTCGCCATCGACCAAATTGGCGAAAAAGGGTACAACACCATTACTCCTATTATTTTACTGAACGGAGATCAGTTTAAAATCGACCATAGTAGTTATCCATCCAACGTAGTTGGAGGAAAAGACGTATTAATCAAGGTTCAGAAAGGATAAGATCGATCATCCATGGGATAACAGTACGATACTGTACAGAATTGCTTCCGAGTTCCATAAAGGATAGTATCGATTATCCATGAATTCGCAAGGAACCCAAGTCCATAAAGCTTAGATCAATCATTTTCAAAAGGCTATCGAGTGCATTCGATAGCCTTTTTTGCATAGTGATTGAAAAATGTGAAAAGGCACAGTACATCTGCTGCTGTGGCGTCATAGGCTTCGGAAATTGCAGCTGCAAAGAGCCGACAGCTAAATTGTAGTACGCCGCTTTGACGGGCAAGAATTTCAGAAAGAATCATTAAAGAGAGAAAAAAAGATTTTAAATTGGACGAGTAACAAAGCGGAAGGGTACAGGACCATCAGGTTGCGGTACTTTCTCTTTTTTAGCATAGGCAATTGGGAACTATTAATGAATGCCGATTCGGCTTCTACTGTATTCATTTGAAGTTTAAACCGATCATATGTAGATAAAAAATTTGGGGCAGCGTTCTTGGAGTTTTCATTTACATTTCAATACCATTTTAGATACTTACGAAACTCTCCAGTTTATGAATAGCATTTACTCGCAACAATCCCCATAAAGTCCCATTCAACTGTATTTCACTTCTTTTTTGTAAAGAAAACCACTTTTCAAAAGGAAATTGGATTAATTTGTGGAAGTAAGCTGTTGGCAATTAAATTGTTAGAAGAGGCCGTTTCGTGGAATTTGTAATAGGAGGGCTTACTTATGGATCATATAAAAAGCATTTTACAGGAAAATAGAATCCCATTTGACATCCTTTATCACGAAAATCCAATTCGCAAAGCGCAGGAAGGCGCGGACTTTTTTGGAATCGAAATAGGTCAGACTGCTCCAACATTGATACTTAAGTCTGACAAAGGCTATTTTGCAATAATCGTTTCAGGAGGACGCGGTCGTGTGAATCTGGAAAAAGTGTCAGAAATCTTGGGATGCAATCAATTAAAAATGGCACCCCCAAAAGAAGTTCAAAAGATCACGGGATACACTGTCGGCAGCGTTCCTTTAGTTGGTCTTTCTTTGCCTTGTATAATCGATAAAGAACTTTTTCGCTATCCGTTCATTTACGGAGGAACGGGAGAACCAACCTCAACACTGAAAATACCTCCTCATGCTTTGGAACAACTGAATCAAGTTGTTGCTTTCTTGAATTAAAGTGATGATGTTGTATGGACATGTTCCCATTACATTATGATCATGTTCGATAGTCTCTGCAAAATGGAGATGCTAAATTGATTTTAAGACAAACAAACCTGTCTATTTCTTTTGTGATAGGGAAGATGGCCAATTAGTGATTGGAGAAGTGAAAAAATCATCGCGATATATGAAAAGTGCCAAAATGCAACTTCTGTACTATTTAGACACACTTCGTCAAATGGGGATTGAAGCAAAAGGGGAGCTACTGTTTCCGGAAGAAAGGAAAAAAGAATCAGTAGAGTGGACGGAGGAAGCAAAACAGAAGCTTGAGCGGGCAATGGAAGATATTCGCCATATTGCACGCATGCCTGTACCACCTGCACCGGAGAAAATTCATTTTTGTGGGAAATGTGCATACCGTGAATATTGTTGGGCGGAGGAGGTAATATGAAAAAAACATTATACATCTTTCAAAGCGGTGAACTACGTCGGAAAAGATAATAGTTTATATTTTGAAACAGAGGAGAAAAAACGTTATATCCCAGTTTAGAATACAAATGATATTTATATTTTTGGAGAAGTTGATGTATCAAAAAAAATTTTTAGAGTTTGCTGCACAAAAAGAGATTATAGTCCATTATTTTAATCATCATGGTTACTTTGTTGGATCATTTTATCCCGCGAGCACTTAAATGCTGGGCACGTTGTTTTAAAACAAGCGGAGCACTATCTTGATGACGGTAAGCGGCTTGATTTGGCGCAGCGATTTATTGCAGGCTCTATCCAACAGATGAGCCGCGTATTAAAATATTATCGTTCTCGCTTAGAAGAAAAAGCTGTTTTTGATGAAGTGCTAGAAGATTTTCAAAAAGAGCTGCAAAAATTGCCAACTGCTCAGTCAGTTGAACAATTAATGGCATCAGAAGGACATACACGAGAAAAGTATTACAGTACTTTTGATACGATTATTCAACATCCCGATTTTATTTTTGAAAAACGAACAAAACGACCACCGCACAACCGATTAAATGCGTTAATCAGCTTCGGGAACTCTATAGTGTATACGATGTGTTTAAGCGAGATTTATAAAACGTATCTTGACCCCCGCATTGGGTATTTACATAGTACGAATTTTCGACGCTTTTCTTTAAATCTTGATATTGCCGAAATTTTTAAACCTATTATCGTTGATCGGTTGATTTTTTCCCTTGTAAATAAAAAAATGCTGACAAAAAAGCATTTTGAAAAACTGACCGATGGTATTTTGTTATCGGAGGAAGGACGGAAGGTTTTTATCAGTGAACTTGATAAAAAAATGCAAACAACCGTCCAACATCGCCATCTAGGAAAATCTGTGTCATACCGACGCTTGATTCGTTTGGAATTGTATAAATTGCAGAAGCATTTACTTGGTGAGAAGCCATATGAACCATATACAGCTAAATGGTAGGGGATTTTCATGTTTGTCATACTTGTGTATGATTTTAATGAGAAACGTGTAGCGAAGGCGCTAAAAATTGCTCGAAAGTATCTTCATTGGGTGCAAAATTCTGTTTTCGAGGGAGAAATTTCACAAGCGAATTATAAAAAACTAAAAGTAGAATTGGAAAATCTTATGAATCCAGATGAAGATTCCGTAATTTTTTATACATTTCGAACGCAGAAATATTGGTCGCGTGAGGAATTAGGATTAAAAAAAGGCGGCGACGAATTTATTTTGTAGAAAGAAGGACAAGCTATGCGATTAACGGTAACGATGAAGCCAAAAAATAATGTTGTGATACTGCCATTACATTATCAGTATTTATTACATGGTTTACTTTATAATTCTTTACAGGATAAAAGTTTCGCTTCATTTTTGCATGAAATTGGTTTCCAGAAAGGGAAGAGAACATATAAATTATTTACATTCAGTCGTCTTTTCGGGCAACATAAAATTCAATTAGATCCGAAAACGATTATATTCGATGACGATATTTCTTGGCATGTTTCTACTGTATTGCCTGAACTGACGCAGCAGTTAGGAGAATACTTTTTATTACAAAATGAAGTTCATCTAGGAAATCAATCGGTGGAGATACAAAGTATAAAAATGGAGGAAAGCGAAGTAAAGAGCTCTGAAATTGAAATTGAGATGCTTTCACCAGTAACAGTCTATAGCACATATGAAACGGTGGATGGTACCCAGAAGACACAGTTTTTTCATCCATATGATGAAGCATTTCCACATTTAGTGGAGCTTAATTTTCGCAATAAGTATGAAGCCTATTACGGAGATCCGCCACAAGAGAGATTGTTTATTGAACCTTTACATGTTACTAAGAGACATAAAGTCGTCACGACTTTTAAAAATTACTATATCACTGCATGGCAGGGAAGGTATCGTTTGCGGTCTTCTCCGAAGTATCTTACTTTCCTTTTGCAAACTGGAATAGGGGGACGAAATTCTCAAGGGTTTGGAATGTTCCGTGTTATTCGGGAATTGTAGTAACAGGGAAATATTTGTCGTCGACCCCCAATCGTGCAAAAATCCCTGGGGATCGACGACTCTTTTAAATCTTTATTGAGCCCACGCAAATCAAAGGATTGATAAAACTTACCTCCTTCGTTAAAATAAAAATAACCAATCAACCATTTAAAACCAAATACTTATGTAGCAACAATTTTTAGGGTTTTTATCTTAACTATGAGGAATTGAAACAAACGATCTTCAAGAGTTTGTTTTTGCTCTTCAAAGTTTTTATCTTAACTATGAGGAATTGAAACATTGTCGATTTGCATGTCCATAGGGTTTCCAATTTGGTTTTTATCTTAACTATGAGGAATTGAAACAATCGATTCCTGATCCATCCTCCCGTCCGTTCGTCAAGTTTTTATCTTAACTATGAGGAATTGAAACTCGTCATATCCAGAGAAAAGGGAATATAGATATCCTTGTTTTTATCTTAACTATGAGGAATTGAAACATTTTACATTGACAGTGTTCTGACTCCAGCGCAACATGTTGATTCTTCTGGATTTCAATGACCAAGATGATGATGAAATTTTGCTTGACATCCTGTAGGAAAGTACTAATAGTCGAAAAATGGGAGTACAATATCACTTGGCTTTAGACGCATCAAGACCATATTTTTTATTGTACGGATTAGAAACTTACGGTATACGGGGTCTTCCCTCATTACATTCACGTAGTGGGGGACAGGCCCCATAATCATTTCATCATAAATAAGTCTCAAGACTTAGTTGAATATACATTTGAGGTCCATTTTGGAAAATCACTTTTCTCTGTATTCTAAGGAAGAGAAAAGTAATTGAATTTGTTTATCCTTTAAATTCATTTAATCAATCCAGCTTGAATTTTTTGGATAATAGCTGTTTATGTGGCTAAAAATCTTCTCTAAAATAAGAACGCGAAAAGGCTGTGGATTTGGAGAGTCATTGCTTTTTTTGTATTTGTTTAGGCGAACTTCTTGCACTAGGGATTTGTTAATGAAGCTGTTTCATTGACATGTTAGTATGAAAATTCGCAATATGTGGAAGAAGACTATGTAAAATTCTAGTCAAAATATTTTGTATACAAGGGGAGGATCGGTGCTACTTTGTTGCTCCTTGCTGAACGGAGTGCTAAAGGATAAACAAATCAAGTGATAAAGCTGCGAAAAATTCTTGGGAAGGAAGGGAAAACATTGAAAAGATTTTTTGTGATTCTGTTGGGTATCATCGGATTTATTGGTTTATATATTATCTTTTTGAATCCAATCAATTTTAGTTGGTGGCCTTTAGGAAATCAAAGAATCCAGTCCGTTACATCAGAGGGAATTGAAATGATTGAAATTGATGCCTCAGGTGTTAGCACAACGATTATTCCGGAAAGTCGAGAAGATTTAAAAGCTGATTTAGATGGAAAGGGAAAGCTGACTGTTAAACAGCATGGAGACAAAGTAAAAGTAAGTGCCAAACAGAAATGGAAATGGTTGGGGTGGTTGTTTCATAACAAGGCAAGATTGAATATTTACATCCCTGAAGATTATGATCGAAACATGGCTATAAATCTTGGCTCCGGGAATTTGAATTTCTCTGGCCTTTCAAAAAATGAACCGATGAAACTAGATGAATTAATATTAGATATAGGCTCGGGAAACGTCAACCTGAAGAATGTATCGGTTAAACATTTTGAGCATGATAGTTCGTCGGGGAATGTCGATATAGACTCATTAACGACAGAAACAGGATCATTTGATATTAGTTCTGGAAACCTCAAAGTAAAGCATTATATCGGAGCTATTGAGGCTGAGCTATCATCTGGAAATTTAAATATACAAATGGATGAATTAACAGATTCAGTTGATATTGAAGTAAGTTCAGGAGTGGTGGATCTTAATCTTCCGACTGATGCTGACTTTACTTTAAACGGAAAGACAAACAGCGGCAATATAACATGTGATTTTCCGCTAACTAGCAAAAAAATAGATAATAAAAACATCAAAGGTACCCATGGGTCCGGTGAACATCCTATCGACGTAAGCGTATCAAGCGGCAACATTAAAATTTATTAAAATGATGTGAAAAAGCGTTCATTGATTAACTAGGGAAGCAAGAATGATGTCTATCTCTTTAATAAAATACTTAACAAGTGCCGCACTCTTAAATATTAAAAGTCAATAGAAAAAGGAAGCAGCCTAAACCTTCTATATTCGTGTTTTAGGCTGCTTTTTAAATAAAATTTATCTTTTTATCTTTGAATAGCTGAGCACCAATAATTTGATGATGTATAAAAGTTTGTGTAAAGCATTTTGCTAGACCAAAAGGAAATAGGGTATTCTCTGATTTGGACAAAAACACATTCCAGAGAAAGGAGAACCCTGCCTATGTCTAAAAGTATACCGAATTTTTTTGAATAACGACACAAAAACTGCAGAAAAATAAACGAAAAACAAAGAATTGATAAAAAATCCTGTTTACGCTAAAATTGAAATAACAAAATTTCCAGTATTATCAAAACTTTGTCATATCAACAACTTTTTGGGGTTTTTATCTTAACTATGAGGAATTAAAACTGTATCAGACCGCAAGAAAAGCTGAAGCAACTCTCCGTTTTTTATCTTATCCATAAGATTTGAAACAATAATCTCGATATCACACGATAAAAGAGTAAGAAAATCATGGACAAATAGATGGAAAGTTTTTTTGTACAGTAAATAATCCACCTGCAGGAGGGCTTCCTGGTAATCCGTATGGTTGTAGGTACGTTACGATACCCAGCATTTGATGATGAAGAATTAAGCGAAAAAGTTGAATGTAAACCGTTTAATAGCATTGTTGAAGTGAAAGAATTTTTCTAAATCAGTTTATTAGGGCGAAGAAGAAATATTTTTGGATAAAGAAGCGACTTTTAAAATAAAGCAGATTATAGTGATCACAATTTTTTATGTGAGATGGTCAAGAAAATGAAAGAGGATAGTAAAGAACCTGTTGATATTAATAAAAATAAACCTGTTGATGATCAAAAAGAAAAACAAAATGAAGATACAAGATCTGATCGTTTTTCATGGAAGATAGATGATGTTGAATTCCATTAATTTTTCAAAAATTGGCGCTCCTTTTAGGAGTGCTTTTTATTTTACCTGAGAGAGGGTGTAATGTATAAGAGAAAAACGCATACAAGATTACGACGAAGACACAAGGGTATCTGACTATTACGGCACCGATCATTCGTCCTAGCGTATTCCCTTATATGTGATCGGATAAAACGGTTCTGATGGAAGCCGAGTTTGCAGGAGGAAATCTTTTCGGACAAAACAATTCAGGCAAAGCCGGTTCCTGATGACGGCCATCCGAATGAACCAGTCACATTGCAAAATTTCAACCGGCATGCAAAAGGGATTTCACTACGGATGAAGAGTACAAGATTTAAATCTGGTCATCTCTTTTACTGTCACATTCGGATTCATTCAACATTGCCTATTCGTTTGGAAGTCCCTATATATAACGGTTGCCGAAAAATATTTATTTAGCTCAGTTGAAAAACTGGGCTTTTTATTTCCTAAATATGGAAACAAATCCACTCCCCCATATACCGCTCCTCTTAAAAAAACGACAATTATGTCATAATATATAACATAAATACGTAAATTTTTAGTTAAAATACACAAAATCACATTAAAAATTGTGAATATTCGCTAATGTTAAACAACTGAAAAGAATATATAATAAATACACATTACGTATTGTGTTATAAAAAATAACATAAAGGGGATTGATCGTATTATAAAGGGGTGAATGAATGAAGACGTTGTTCATAAAAAATGCCAAAAATATTATTACGATGGATGAAAATCGAACGGAATACCCAGGCGGCAGCATGTATGTTGTCGGTCAAGAGATTAAAGCGATTGGCTATGATTTACCTTGTGAGTCAGCGGATATTGTCATTGATGCGCGCGGAAAAATTGTTTATCCGGGGTTAATCAATACGCATCATCATTTGTATCAGACTTTCACCCGCAATATCCCTTGGGTGCAAAATGTTGAGCTGTTTGATTGGCTAATCGCTTTGTACGATATTTGGCGCCATCTAAGGCCGGAAGATGTGTATTTAAGTGCTGTTGTCGGATTAGGTGAGTTACTTAAAAGCGGTTGTACGGCATCAGCTGACCATTTTTACGTTTTTCCGAATGGAGTCAGCTGTGAATTAATTGATGAGGAAATACGGGCAGCACGTGAGATCGGAATTCGTTTTTACCCAACTAGAGGCTCTATGAGTTTAGGACGATCAAAAGGGGGATTGCCGCCAGATGAAATCGTTCAGCCGGAGGATGTTATTCTTCGAGATACCATGAGAATTATTGAAACCTATCATGATCCTAGTAAATTTTCGATGCTGCGGGTAGGTGTTGCACCTTGTTCACCATTTTCGGTTAGCAAAGACTTGCTGCGTGAATCAGCGGATTTAGCACGCAGTTATGGCGTTCGGATGCATACCCATTTGGCGGAAACGATCGATGAAGAGGATTTTTGCAGAGAAAAGTTTGGCATGCGTCCTTTCGAACTAATGGAAGAAACAGGTTGGGTCGGCGAAGACGTGTGGTATGCGCATGGAATCTGGTTTGATGACAAAGAAATTGCCAAGCTGGGTGCTTGTGGCTGCGGAGTTGCTCATTGTCCGAGCAGCAATATGAAAATGGCTTCCGGAACGATGCGAATTATGGACATGCTGCAGGCAGGGGTAAAAGTGGGATTTGGTGTTGATGGTTCAGCTTCTAATGATTCCTCCAATCTATTATTAGATTTAAAAATTATGAACCTGCTCCATAATCTTCAGCATGGAACGACAGCGCTAAGTGCTGAAGATTGTTTGTCGATTGCGACGAGAGGTTCAGCTAAAGTGCTTGGCTGGGAAGATGCCATTGGTTCATTGGAAGTCGGCAAGGCTGCTGATATGTTTATGATTGATACGAATCGATTAGAATTTGCTGGTGCGCTTTTCAACGATACGGCACTTCCGATTCTAGCGGGCACACCGACAGTCGATATGACTATCGTTGGCGGACAGATTGTTGTAGATAAAGGGCGTCTTGTCAATATCGATGAAGAATCATTTGCCATGCGGGCGCAAAAAGCTGCTGAAAGAATGCTGGAAACGGCTCTTGAGCATACAAAAGTCAATTATAAAAAACCAAGAATAAGAAACTCAGCTATTCTAACTTAGATAAGGGGGGATAAGCAGTGGAAGCAATTCGAAACGAGATTGTCGCATTTCATCATGTTAGTAAGATTTACAATACCGGCACAGTCGCTTTAAGCCAATTCCATTTTTCCATCACAGAAGGGGAATTTATAAGCTTCCTCGGCCCGTCTGGCTGCGGGAAATCAACGGCATTAAGAATGGTGGCAGGTTTAGGCGAAGCTACTGAGGGCAAGGTAGAGGTATTTGGGCAAAACCCGAAAGAAGTTATAAAAAATACAAATGATGTTGCTTTTGTATTCCAAGATGCCAATTTGCTTCCATGGAGAACGGTGCTGGAAAATGTGATGCTGCCTTTAGAATTAAGGGGTTCGGATAAAAAAAGCCGCAAAGAGGATGCGATCAAAGTATTGGAGATGGTTGGACTAAAGGATCATATAAAGTCATATCCTAGGCAGTTGTCAGGCGGAATGAGAATGAGGGTGTCTATAGCTCGAGCGTTGGCTGCAAAACCTAAATTGCTGTTAATGGATGAACCGTTTGCTGCATTAGACGAGATTACAAGACAGACCTTGCAGACGGAGCTGCTTGAAATATGGAAAAGGGAGAAAATGACAATTTTGTTCGTTACTCATAATGTATTTGAAGCTGTCTATCTTTCTACTAGAATTGCAGTGTTGTCAGCTCGGCCCGGACGATTATCATCTATCATCGATGTCGATCTTCCTTATCCGAGGGAGCGGACAGATGAACGGTTTACAGAATATGTCGATATTTCCTCGCAAAGTCTTGAGAATAGTTCAACCCGAAGGGAGTTGGTATAAATGTCTGTACAAACAGCAACCACTCAAACGAAGGAAATTGTCGCTCAATCAAATAATACTGGCAAACTGAAAATATGGAGCAAATCAAAATGGAAGATTATTGGTCCGATTGCTGCGCTTGTTGTTTTTCTTTCTTTATGGCAGTTTGTACCGATTATGGTTGGCGTGCAGCCGTTTATACTTCCAAAACCGACAGACGTCCTTCAAGCGGCGGTTGAAGATTGGGAGTTATTATGGCCAGCCATACAAATAACGGTGGCTGAATCTGTGATCGGATTTGTAATAAGCGCCATCATTGGAATTGGCTTTGCGGTTTTATTAGCAAGCTCAAAAATTTTAGAAATAAGCATTTACCCGTATGCGGTTATTTTACAAACGATACCGGTTGTAGCTGTTGCACCGATCGTTGTTATCTGGTTCGGCTCGGGCTTCAATTCGATTGTGATGATTTCATTTTTAATTGGATTTTTTCCGATCATTTCAAATACGTTAATGGGATTGAATTCAGTCGATAAAAATATGAGCGAATTATTTACTTTATATAATGCGTCAAAATGGCAAAAAATGTGGAAGCTCCGAATTCCGGCTGCTATGCCTTACATGATGACCGGCTTAAAAATATCCAGCACGCTATCGATCGTTGGAGCTATTACGGGTGAATATATAGCTGGAATTGGCGGAGGAAAAGGCGGTTTAGGGTATGCCATTACGGTAGCAGCCGTTCAATTAAAAACACCATATTTATTTGCTTGCGGAATTGCCGCTGCTATTTTTGGGATTGTCTTTTACTTACTCGTAAGTTTGTTTTCTCATTTCATGCTGAGATCATGGCACGAATCCGCGATGAAGGGAGAAAAATAAAAAATTTGATCCAAAATTAAGTTGACATAATCACTATTGCTTACAAGAGCTGAATTTAATTTGCTAATTTTTTTTGCATAAAAATGGTTTGCTGCGTTAGGGAACGAGCTTTATTGAGTTTCAAAAAAAGTGCAAAAAGGGGGAAAAAGAATTGAAAGCATGGCGCAAAGCGAGTTTTCTATTAATCGGGATTATATTCATGTTCTTCCTCACCGCCTGCGGCGGACAAGAGTCGAGCAGCTCAACAAACGAGGGAGACAGCGCTTCGAATGAAGAGAAAAAAGACTTAAAAGATGTAAAAATTGTATTAAATTGGTTTCCGAAGGCGCAGCATGGCGGTTTGTATGCAGCACAAGAAAACGGATTGTTTGAAAAAAACGGTTTAAAAGTCACGATCGAACCGGGCGGGCCGCAAGTCTCGTCTATTCAAATGGTTGCATCTGGAAGTGCTGACTTTGGGCTTGCACATGCTGACCAAATGGTTATTGCTAGAAATCAAGGAATTGAATTAGTCGCTGTAGCTGCTGCCATGCAAGGAAGCCCGCAGGCATTAATGTTCCATAAAGGAAAGGGAATTGACGATTTTGATGAATTAAATGGAAGAAAAGTATATATACAGCCTGGTATTACGTATTGGGACTTTTTGAAATCTAAATATAATTTAAGTAATGTACAAGAATTGGCTTATACAGGACAGCATTCGAATTTTATTAGCGATCCCAATTCTGTAAGCCAAGCCTTTGTGACTTCAGAGCCGTTTTTCTTAAAAAAAGATGGAGTAGATGTAGAAACGAAGCTCATATCTGATGCAGGTTATAATCCTTATAACGTTGTGTTATATGTTACAAAAGACTATTTAGAAAAAAATAAAGAAACTGTCAAAGCATTTGTGGATGCTTTTGTCGAAGGATGGTATTTATACAAAGATTCTTACGAAGAGATTAATAAAGTGATTCAGAAAGACAACGCTGATATGGAATTAGAATCATTAAAATTTGAAGCCGAAACACAAGTGGATTTTGTATATGGAGGAGATGCAGCAGAGCATGGAGTCGGATATATGACGGAAGAACGCTGGGCAACATTAATTAAACAATTGCACGATCTCGGTTTATTAGAAAAAACATTTGATGCAAAGGAAATTTTTACGACAGAATATTTGCCAAAACATGAATCGAAATAAAAATGAAAACAAAAGCTGGGCAGCTTATATTTGCTCAGTTTTTTGTTTTAGCCATAAGTTTTACTGCAAAAAAAAGAAATCGGCTTATATGCCGACTTCAAAAACTGATCTCATACATTAAAATTTAAAAGTCCTTTTATTCCTCGTTTTTCACTTGATTATATGCTTGATCAAGATTTTGCAGTCTTTTCAATATTTCTGCATTTTTGGTTAGCTGGTCGTAAATTAAAGTTGAGACGACAGATCGGTAGTAGCTGTTCATGGCATCAATCTTTGAAGATTTTTCTTTATTCATTTCAATGTACTGTTTAAAGTTTTCTTTAAAATAGGAAACAGAAAAAAGCTGTGTCATGTTCGTTCCTCCAAAATTTTAGATTCTTTTTTTAAATTCTTCATGTAAAATAGAACTAAAGGGGGGGAGTTCTGATGCATATAAAAATGGACTTAGTCCAAAACCAATCCTTGAGATTGGCGATGACGAAAGAGCTGAAGCAAGCCATTGGGCTTTTGCAATATTCTACAATCGATTTAGTATCTTACTTGAGGGAAATTACGCTTGAAAACCCCTTTGTGGAATTGGAAGAATCCCATCCAACGATATTTTATCATAATCAAAGAAAGCAGCAGAGGGCAAACAAGGAGGATGGCCGCTGGATCGAAAATATGCCGAAAAAAGGGATGGGGCTAAAAGATCATTTGCGAAATCAGCTCGTAGAATTTCGTTTTACCGAAAACGAACGGCGTGCTATTCATATTTTAATCGATGCAGTGGACTCAAATGGTTATATGTCAGAGGACTTATCCCGCCTATCGGAAAAGTTCCAAATTTCGATCGATCTTTTTGAAAAACAGCTGTCTGTGCTGCAATCATTAGATCCAATTGGCGTCGGGGCACGTTCGCTTCAGGAATGCTTGCTTTTGCAGGCTAAAGAAATCGAGGAAAAACCTAAAGGCTCCGAGTTCGTGTTAAAAGAGCATTTTCATCTGTTTGCCACAAAAGCTTGGAAGGATCTTTCCAAAAAGACAGGTCTGTCGCTGAATGCTCTTCAGCAAATTTTCGATTTTGTTCAAACATTGAATCCAAGACCTGGTCTGCAATTTGATGAGGAAACCCCGAATTATATCATCCCTGATTTAATGATTGAAGAGCGAAATGGAGATTGGATTGTATATTATAATGAAGATCTTTTGCCGCAAATTAAAATCAATCGGGACTACGAACCGATTGTACAAACAGAAAAAGAAGTAAAATCTTACGTACAGACTAAACTCCATCAAGGACGCTGGCTGTTAAAATCGCTTGAGCAGCGGAAGGAAACGCTTGTCAAAGTTATGCAGGAAATTATACGATTTCAGAAAGACTTTTTCTATTTGAAAAACAACATTTTGAAACCGTTAACATTAAAAGATATCGCTGATTCTCTTAACATTCACGAGTCGACTGTAAGCAGAGCGGTCAATGATAAATTTGTTCAAACTCCTTTCGGTTTATATGAGTTGAAATATTTTTTCACTAACAAAGTGGGAGAAGAAGATACATCAAGTGCGAATGTTAAACAGGTCATTCAGCAATTAATTGATCAAGAAAATAAGCAAAGACCGCTTTCAGATCAAAAAATTGCCAACCTGTTGAAAGAGAATTATAATATGAATGTTTCGAGAAGAACAGTGGCCAAATACCGCGATCAGCTCAATATCCCTTCGTCCAATTTGCGAAAAAGATATAATTAGAAAGGAATTGGATTCGTGAATCAAGTGGTTCTTTATACGAAGCAAACATGTCCATTATGTGATGAAGCAAAGGAATTGCTGTATAAGCTGCAAGCTGAAATACCCTTTGATCTGAAAGAAAAAGATATTTATCAAGATGACCGGTTGCTGGAAAAATATCAACTAATGATTCCAGTGATTGAAGTGAATGGAAAGATTGTTATTTTTGGGAAAATTGAAGAAAATTCTTTAAGAAAACGTTTGCTGGAACTTGTTTCTGTTGATTAACATTTGCGCTCCTGCTAAAATAATATATGTAGCAAGGGGTGAATTTTTTTGCTATAATTGGGACATAATTTGTCTTATAGGGACAAAAAAAGTCCCGGAAAGAAAGAGCTGAAGGGTCTTGAAAATGCAATCATTAATTGAAGCTCAAAAAAAATTATTGCCTGATCTTCTCCAAACTATGCAAAAGCGCTATCAAATTTTGCAGTCCATTCGACTGATGCAGCCTGTAGGAAGACGAAGCTTGTCAAACAATTTAGGCATCAGTGAAAGAATTCTGCGTGGAGAAGTGCAATTTTTAAAAGAACAAAATTTAATTCATATTCACCCCTCGGGAATGACCTTAACGAAAGAAGGGGATGATCTTCTTTCATCATTGGAAGAAATGATGAAAGATGTTTTAGGTTTAACTTTTTTGGAAACTACATTAAAAGAGAAGCTTCATTTAGATGAAGTGATTGTTGTTTCAGGTGACAGCGACCATTCGCCCCTCGTGAAAAAAGAAATGGGAAGAGCTTGTGCACAATGCATTATGAATCATTTGCAGGATGACGAGGTTGTTGCTGTGGCAGGCGGCACAACGCTGGCAGCTGTTGCTGAAATGATGATTCCGTTAGGTCATCGCCGAAATGTTTTATTTGTCCCTGCAAGAGGCGGACTAGGGGAAAATGTTGAAAACCAGGCGAATACGATTTGCGCCAAAATAGCTGAACGTGCACATGGGAAATACAGGCTGCTCCATGTTCCTGACCAGCTAAGCAAGGAAGCATATGAATCCATTATCGAAGAACCGGAAATAAAAGACCTTTTAAAAATTATACGTTCAGCGAAAATGCTTGTTCATGGCATCGGGGATGCTCAAACAATGGCGGAGCGAAGAAAGACTCCGAAGGAAGATTTCGAAAAAATTAAAAAAGGAAAAGCAGTAGGCGAAGCTTTCGGTTATTACTTCAACCAAAAAGGTGAAGTCGTCCATAAAGTTCAAACGGTTGGAATGCAGCTGGAGGACTTAAAAAACATACGAAATGTGATCGCGGTTGCTGGAGGAGCCTCTAAAGCAAAAGCGATCAAAGCGTATATGAATCAATCATTAGCCACGATTTTAGTAACTGACGAAGTGGCAGCTAAAGAGTTATTAAGGGAACTGTAAAGCTCCCTCAATATAAACATCATTCCTAAAATTGAAGGAGGACTTAAAGATGGCAGTGAAAATTGGTATTAATGGTTTTGGTCGTATTGGACGCAATGTATTCCGCGCAGCATTAAAAAATCCTGAAGTAGAAGTAGTAGCAGTAAATGATTTAACAGATGCAAACATGCTTGCACATCTTTTACAATACGATTCCGTTCATGGAAAACTCGATGTGGAAGTCGGGGTAAACGGAAATAACTTGGTCGTGGATGGAAAAGAAATTCAAGTATTATCCGAGCGCGATCCAGCTCAATTAGGCTGGGGAGACCTTGGCGTTGACATTGTAGTAGAATCTACTGGTCGCTTCACAAACCGTCAAGATGCAGCAAAACACCTTGAAGCAGGTGCGAAAAAAGTAATCATTTCTGCGCCGGCTAAAGAAGAAGATATCACAATTGTTATGGGCGTAAACGAAGACAAATATGATCCAAGCAATCATCATGTCATTTCCAACGCTTCATGTACAACAAACTGCTTAGCTCCGTTTGCAAAAGTTTTACATGAAAAATTTGGCATTGTTCGAGGCATGATGACAACTGTGCATGCTTATACAAATGACCAACAAATTTTAGACTTGCCTCACAAAGATTACCGCCGCGCTCGCGCTGCAGCAGAATCTATCATACCGACAACAACTGGTGCAGCTAAAGCAGTTGCGCTCGTATTGCCTGAATTAAAAGGAAAACTTAACGGTATGGCAATGCGTGTTCCGACACCAAATGTGTCCATCGTTGACTTAGTGGCTGAGCTTGAAAAAGACGTAACAGTGGAAGAAGTAAATGCTGCGCTTAAAGAAGCAGCTGAAGGAGAATTGAAAGGTATTTTAGCGTACAGCGAGGAGCCGCTTGTATCCAGAGACTATAATGGTGATACTCATTCTTCTACGATTGATGCGCTTTCTACTATGGTGCTTGAAAACCGCATGGTGAAAGTTGTTTCTTGGTACGATAACGAAACAGGATACTCAAACCGCGTGGTAGATTTGGCGGCTTACATTGCAAAACAAGGTTTATAATCTTTAAATACGGACTTGTAGCTTGCCTGTTTAAAAAGCTATAATGAAAAGCGGGAAGGGGAAGGGGACGTTTACATTCCCCTTTCCCTTTCAACATGTAGGAAGAATTTTTTCCTGATCGTTATTGTGAAGGAGGAGCTTGAGCCATGAACAAAAAAACGATAAAAGATGTCGATGTGAAAGGGAAAACGGTATTTTGCCGAGTTGACTTTAATGTACCGATGCAGGATGGCAAAATAACCGATGATACACGCATTCGAGCTGCACTCCCAACGATCCAATACTTGGCGGATCAAGGAGCGAAAGTATTGCTTGCCAGCCACCTTGGCAGACCAAAAGGACAGGTTGTGGAAGAGCTTCGATTGACGCCTGTAGCGCAGCGTTTAGAAGAACTGTTAGGCAAAAAGGTGGTCAAAGTAGATGAAGCTTACGGTGCGGCTGTAAAAGCGGAAGTAGACAAGTTAAACAATGGCGACATTCTCGTTCTGGAAAATGTACGCTTTTATCCTGGCGAAGAAAAGAATGATCCTGAGCTTGCTAAAGCTTTTGCTGAATTGGCGGATCTATATGTTAACGATGCCTTTGGCGCCGCTCACCGCGCACATGCATCCACCGCAGGCATTGCGGAATATTTACCATCTGTTGCAGGATTTTTAATGGAAAAAGAAATCAATGTTTTATCTAAAGCGCTTGATAATCCTGACCGCCCATTTACAGCGATTATCGGGGGTGCAAAAGTAAAAGATAAAATCGGAGTTATCGAAAATTTATTGGAACGTGTAGATAATTTGATTATCGGCGGAGGACTTGCTTATACGTTTGTAAAAGCGCTGGGTCACGAAATCGGCAAGTCTTTGCTTGAAGAAGATAAAATAGAACTGGCAAAATCGTTTATGGAACGTGCCAAAGAAAAGGGCGTTCGCTTTTATATGCCTGTAGATGTTGTGGTAGCAGATGATTTTTCAAATGATGCCAATACAAAAGTAGTGGATATTGACAGCATTCCGGCTGATTGGGAAGCACTTGACATTGGACCTAAAACGGCTGAAATTTATGCGGATGTCATTCAACAATCAAAGCTTGTTGTTTGGAACGGCCCGATGGGCGTTTTTGAAATGGATGCTTTTGCAAAGGGAACAAAAGCTGTAGCGGAAAGCTTGGCGAAAGCAGAACATACTTATACGGTCATCGGCGGCGGTGATTCAGCAGCAGCAGTAGAAAAATTCGGCCTTGCGGATAAAATGAACCACATCTCAACCGGAGGCGGAGCATCTTTAGAGTTCATGGAAGGAAAGAAACTTCCGGGAGTTCAAATATTGGAAGACAAATAACCACAACCATTTCCGTAAAAAGGAAGGTGTAAAGATGAGAAAGCCGATTATTGCAGGGAATTGGAAAATGCATAAGACGTTGGAAGAAGCAAAAAGCTTTGTAAAGGAAGTTAAATCACTCGTTCCCCCACAGGATAAAGTTGATTCCGTTATATGTGCACCTGCCTTATTTTTAGGTCAGCTTGTGGAATTGGCTGAAGGCTCTGAACTAAAAATTGGCGCTCAAAATATGCATTTTGAAGAAAGCGGAGCTTATACAGGGGAAATCAGCCCTGTTGCATTGGCGGATATCGGTGTTGATTATGTGATCATTGGACACTCCGAACGCCGGGAAATGTTTGCCGAAACAGACGAAACCGTGAACAAAAAAGTATTGGCTGCTTTCAAACACAAATTAACTCCGATCGTATGTGTAGGCGAATCATTAGCTGAACGGGAAGCTGGAAAAACGAATGAAATTGTTGGCGACCAAGTCAAAAAAGCGTTGGCTGGAGTCGATGCGTCGGCTGTGAAAAACATCGTGATTGCTTATGAGCCGATTTGGGCGATTGGCACAGGAAAATCGTCTTCTCCTGAGGATGCCAATGAAGTATGTGCCCATATTCGGGGTGTAATTGCCGATATTTATTCCGATGATGTTGCAAACGAAGTTCGCATTCAATATGGCGGCAGTGTTAAACCGGAAAATATTAAAGATTTTCTAAACCAGCCGGAAATTGACGGAGCATTAGTCGGAGGCGCAAGCCTAGAACCACGCTCTTTCTTGCAGCTATTGGAGGCAGGCCAAAATGAGTAAAAAGCCAGTAGCGTTAATTATATTAGACGGTTTTGCTCTGCGTGACGAAGTGAAAGGAAATGCTGTGGCTCAAGCGAACAAGCCGAATTTTGATCGATTTTGGAATACATACCCGCATGCAACGTTAAAAGCATGTGGAGAAGCTGTCGGCTTGCCGGAAGGTCAAATGGGAAATTCTGAAGTTGGACATTTAAACATCGGTGCAGGCAGAATTGTATACCAAAGTTTGACACGCGTTAACATAGCGATTCGTGAAGGCGAATTTTTTGAAAATGAAACATTTCTTTCAGCTATGAACCACGTGAAAGAAAAAGGAACGAACCTTCACATTTTCGGCTTATTATCGGATGGCGGTGTTCACAGCCACATTAACCACTTATTCGCCTTGTTAAAATTGGCGAAAGATCAGCAAGTGAAAAATGTGTTCATTCATGGATTTTTGGACGGACGCGATGTTGGTCCGCAAACGGCGAAGCAATATATTGATGAGCTGAATGAAAAAATCAATGAATACGGAGTAGGACAGATCGCAACGATTTCAGGCCGCTATTACTCGATGGACAGAGATAAAAGATGGGATCGAGTAGAAAAAGCATACAGAGCGATGGTGTATGGCGAAGGACCAGCTTATAAAAACGCATACGAATGTATTGAAGATTCTTATGCACACGGGATTTATGATGAGTTTGTCATCCCTTCTGTTATGACAAAAGAAGACGGCAGTCCTGTTGCAACCATTCAAGATGATGACGCGGTCATTTTCTATAATTTCCGTCCGGATCGCGCTATTCAAATTTCGAATACATTCACAAATGAAGATTTCCGTTCCTTTGATAGGGGACCGAAACATCCAAAACGTTTATTCTTCGTTTGTTTGACGCATTTTAGCGAAACGGTGAAAGGATATGTTGCCTTCAAGCCGGTTAACTTGGACAACACAATTGGCGAAGTCATTTCCCAAGCCGGATTGAGGCAGCTGCGCATAGCAGAAACAGAAAAATATCCGCATGTTACGTTCTTTATGAGCGGAGGCCGGGAAGAGAAGTTTCCTGGCGAAGAACGGATTTTAATTGATTCACCGAAGGTAGCCACGTATGATTTAAAACCGGAAATGAGCGCATATGAAGTAACTGAGGCGCTTTTAAAAGAAATTGAGGCTGACAAGCATGATGCGATCATATTGAATTTTGCCAATCCGGACATGGTCGGCCACTCCGGCAAACTTGAGCCAACGATAAAGGCAGTCGAAGCGGTTGATGAATGTCTCGGAAAAGTGGTGGATTTGATTCTCGAAAAAGGCGGAACAGCTATTATAACTGCTGACCACGGAAATGCGGACGAAGTCGTCACACTTGACGGAAAACCGCAAACCGCACATACGACAAATCCAGTGCCGGTTATTATAACGAAAAAAGGAATCGAATTAAGAGAAGACGGAATTTTAGGCGATTTAGCACCAACGATGCTCGAGCTGCTCGGGCTGGAAAAACCGAAAGAAATGACAGGGAAAAGTCTTATTAAATCATAAATAAAGGAGATGAAGCAATATGCCAGCTATTACTGATGTTTATGCACGTGAAGTGCTTGATTCAAGAGGAAATCCGACAGTTGAAGTAGAGGTGTATACAGAATCAGGTGCATTTGGACGGGCGCTTGTACCTAGCGGTGCATCCACAGGTGAGTATGAGGCTGTTGAATTGCGTGACGGTGATAAAGAACGCTACCTTGGAAAAGGGGTTTTAACAGCAGTTAAAAACGTGAACGAAATTATTGCCCCAGAACTGTTAGGCTTTGATGTGACGGAACAAAATGCCATCGATCAATTATTAATTGAACTTGACGGAACAGAAAATAAAGGAAAGCTGGGAGCAAACGCAATTTTAGGTGTTTCTATGGCCGTTGCTCGTGCTGCAGCTGATTATTTAGGTGTTCCGCTGTATCAATATCTCGGCGGCTTCAATGCGAAAACTCTTCCTGTGCCGATGATGAACATTTTAAACGGCGGCGCTCATGCAGACAACAATGTTGATATTCAAGAATTCATGATTATGCCGGTCGGCGCGGAAAGCTTCCGGGAAGCACTGCGGATGGGAGCGGAAATTTTCCATTCATTAAAATCTGTATTAAAAGGAAAAGGATATAATACAGCTGTTGGTGATGAAGGCGGATTCGCTCCAAATTTACAATCAAATGAAGAAGCTTTGCAAACTATTATCGAAGCAATTGAAAAAGCCGGCTACAAACCTGGCGAACAAGTTAAGCTTGCGATGGATGTTGCTTCTTCTGAACTGTTTAATAAAGAAGACGGCAAGTACCACCTAGAAGGAGAAGGCGTTGTAAAAACGTCGGAAGAAATGGTGCAATGGTATGAAGAGCTTGTCTCCAAATATCCGATCATTTCGATTGAAGACGGACTTGATGAGAACGACTGGGAAGGCCATAAACTGTTAACAGAACGTTTAGGCGGAAAAGTTCAGCTTGTCGGAGACGATTTATTTGTAACAAATACAAAAAAATTAGCGGAAGGCATTGAAAAAGGAGTCGGCAACTCTATTCTGATTAAAGTTAACCAAATCGGAACGTTAACAGAAACGTTTGATGCGATCGAAATGGCAAAACGCGCCGGCTATACAGCGGTCATCTCCCATCGCTCAGGCGAGACGGAAGACAGCACCATTGCAGACATTGCTGTGGCAACAAACGCAGGCCAAATTAAAACAGGCGCACCTTCCCGCACGGACCGCGTTGCGAAATACAATCAATTGCTTCGCATCGAAGATCAACTTGGCGATACTGCAATTTACCAAGGAATTAAATCTTTCTATAACTTGAAAAAATAACACTATCTATGAAAAGGTCTAACCGAGTTATTTGGTTAGACCTTTTTAATTAAGCTCAAAGCACACTAAATCATAGCCTAGACGATGTGTAAATATTTTCTTATTGCCAATAAACAACATATAATAAAAACATAGACAGCGTAAAAACACAGTCCCGGTTGGTAGTCCGGGCGCACTCCGAAAGAGTGTCAGTATCCTTCCCCTCCTTGGGATGTCCATCGCTGTCGTTACTTTTTACAAGGAGGGACCTTTCATGAAGTTGACGGTTTTTTACGATGGACAATTCTGGATCGGTGTGGTTGAGCAAAAGGAAGGTGAAGCTATAAAAGCGGTTCGCTACGTATTTGGTTCAGAGCCAAAAGATGATGAAGTTTTGGCATTTGTGAATGGTCCGATGCTATCGTTACTGCACAAGTGCCGCACAACAACCGCCGTGCCGCTTGAAATGAAAAAGCGCAAAAATCCGAAGCGACTGCAACGTGAAGCTGCAAAGGAAATGAAAACAAGGCCGCTTTCCACATATGCACAAACAGCCCTTCAGCTAGAATTGGAGCATCGTAAAAAAGAGAGAAAAGTTTTGCGCAAGGAGCTGCGCGAAGCTCTCATCAAGCGAAAAAGAGAGTTAAAGCGTTTAAAAGCGAAGGCAAAACATCGTGGAAGGTAATACAGAGTTGGATGTCTTGCTTCAAGACATCCGCTTTCGTATTTTCTGAATGGATACGCTATTGTGTAATGAGCCAATTTATGATACATTAAAACTATTGTAATGTGCGTTTTTTTAGGAGGTGGAGTGGACATGCATACTCTGCTTGTCATACTATTAGCAATTGTATCTATTGCGCTGATCGCTGTGGTGATACTGCAGTCTGGAAAAAGTGCTGGATTATCTGGAGCCATTTCCGGCGGTGCTGAACAGCTTTTTGGGAAGCAAAAAGCGCGTGGAATAGATTTAATCTTACATCGTATTACAATCGTTCTTTCTGTGTTATTTTTTGTTTTAGCAATTGCTGTTTCATGGTTTGGATTATAATAGCTAGAAAGGTCTGTCAAACAGGCCTTTTTTCTATGGGAAAATAAAGCTGTTGAATGAATAATGTTTTTGGTATATAATGGAATTTAAACTTTTTTCATACTACAATTCGTTGTAAAAAATAAAGAATTTAAAAAGAGAAGGAGATTTTAAAATGAAAGTTTTACCGCCAAAACCTTTTACGTTTGAAGGTGGGAATCGTGCTGTACTGCTGCTTCACGGCTTTACTGGAAATTCAGCAGATGTGCGGATACTTGGGCGTTTTTTGCAAGATAAAGGGTATACTTGTCATGCCCCTCAATATAAAGGCCATGGGGTTCCTCCGGAAGAATTGGTTCATACCGGTCCCGATGACTGGTGGCAAGATGTGATGGGCGGCTACGAACATCTGAAAGACTTAGGTTTTAAAGAAATTGCAGTTGCCGGTTTGTCTCTTGGAGGAGTTTTTTCTTTAAAACTGGGATACACTGTACCTGTAAAAGGAATTATTCCAATGTGCGCCCCGATGTATATTAAAAGCGAAGAAACGATGTATAAAGGGATTTTAAAATATGCCCGCAAATATAAACAATTTGAAGGAAAGCCGGAAGAACAGATTGAGGCGGAAATGGAAGAGTTTCAAAAAACACCAATGAAAACGTTGAAAGCTCTGCAGCGTTTGATTTCTGATGTGAGAGAAAATGTCGATATGATTTATGCCCCGACATTTGTGGTTCAGGCGCGGCACGATGAAATGATCAATCCGGATAGTGCAAATATTATTTATAACGAAGTAAGCTCAAATATAAAAAAAATCAAATGGTATGAAGAATCGTCGCATGTTATTACGCTTGACAAGCAGCGAGATGAACTGCATCAGGACGTCTATGAATTTTTAGAGAGCCTTGATTGGCAGGAGTAAAAGGAGGTTATCGTATTGGCAGAACCCGATATGCAATTAGTTGAAAGGCTTCTTTCTTTTATGAAGGAAGAGGCTTATAAACCTTTGACTGTGGAGGAATTAGAAGAAGCTTTTCAGCTAGAGGACGCAGACGAATTTAAAAAGCTGATTATTACTTTAAATAAGATGGAAGAAAAAGGCCTCATTGTGCGGACGAGAGCAAATCGATACGGTGTTCCAGAAAAAATGAATTTGATCCGCGGAACACTGGTCGGACATGCCCGCGGATTTGCTTTCGTTGAACCGGATGAACCAGGTTTTGATGACGTGTTCATTCCGCCCGGCGAGCTGAATCATGCGATGCATGGAGACAAAGTTCTTGTGCGGCTAAGCCCGAAAACAAGCGGGGCGAGACAGGAAGGCACGGTCATACGCATTTTGGAAAGAGGAATAACGGAAATTGTCGGAACATATACGGAAAGCAAAAACTTCGGATTTGTCATACCTGACGACAAAAAGATTGTCAACGACATTTTTATTCCGAAAAATGCATCAAATGGGGCGGTTGAAGGTCATAAAGTAATTGTCCGACTCACGTCATATCCTGAAGGACGAATGAGTGCAGAAGGAGAAGTCGTACAAATTTTAGGCCATAAAAATGATCCTGGCGTCGATATTTTATCAATCATTCATAAGCATCAGCTGCCATTGAGCTTTCCGGATGATGTATTAAAGCAAGCAAACGAAACACCTGATGAGATTAAGAGCGAGGAAATCAAGAACAGACGAGACCTTCGCAACGAATTAATCATTACTATTGATGGTGAAGATGCAAAAGATTTGGATGATGCCGTAACAGTAACAAAGTTAAATAACGGCTGCTATAAGCTTGGCGTGCATATCGCAGATGTCAGTTATTATGTAAAAGAAGGAACTCCGATTGACAGAGAGGCATTTGCACGCGGGACAAGTGTATATTTAGTTGATCGCGTCATTCCGATGATACCGCATCGTTTATCAAACGGAATTTGTTCACTGAATCCGAAGGTGGATCGTCTGACATTATCGTGCGAAATGATTGTGGATGAATATGGGAACGTAGTTCAGCATGATATTTTTCAAAGTATTATTCGCTCCGCTGAGCGGATGACTTATTCAAATGTCAATAAAATTTTGATTGAAAAGGATGAACAGCTTCGGGAAAAATATCAAGAAATTGTCCCCATGCTGGAGGATATGGCTGAGCTTGCGGCGATTTTACGGAAAAAAAGAATGCTGCGCGGAGCTATCGATTTTGATTTTAAGGAAGCGAAAGTTTTGGTGGATGAGAAAGGCAAACCGTATGATGTCATTATTCGGGAACGATCTGTAGCGGAACGGTTAATTGAAGAATTTATGCTGCTTGCAAATGAAACAGTAGCAGAACATTTTCACTGGTTAAATGTACCGTTTATATATCGAATTCACGAAAAACCGAATGAGGAAAAACTAAGACGTTTCTTGGAATTTATTACAAATTTCGGTTATGTCGTGAAGGGAACAGGAAACAATATTCATCCGCGCGCTTTGCAGCAAATTTTAGATGAAGTACGGGGAAAACCTGAAGAAATGGTGATTTCAACTGTCATGCTTCGGTCTATGAAGCAAGCGAAATATCATCCGGAAAGCGTCGGGCATTTCGGATTGTCGACCGAATTTTACACCCATTTTACTTCCCCGATTCGCCGTTATCCCGATTTGATAGTTCATCGACTCATTCGAAAATATTTGCTTGAAGGGAAAATAGACGAAAAGACACAGATGAAATGGGCATCAATTTTGCCGGAAATTGCAGAACATTCTTCCAATATGGAACGGCGGGCTGTTGATGCGGAGCGTGAAACGGATGATTTGAAAAAAGCAGAATTTATGCTGGATAAGATTGGGGAAGAATTTGATGGAATCATCAGTTCTGTCACAAACTTCGGCATGTTTGTCGAGCTCCCGAATACTGTTGAAGGTCTCGTTCATGTAAGCTATATGACGGATGATTACTACCATTATGATGAACGTCATTATGCGATGATCGGCGAAAGAACGGGAAATGTTTACCGCATCGGCGATGAAATTACCGTCCGCGTTGTGAATGTTGATAAAGAGGAACGATCCATCGATTTTGAAATTGTCGGCATGAGAAAAAAACGAAAAAAATCAACACGGCCTGAAACGGTGAAGGTGATTAAGAGCAAACATCAGGAAGAAGAGGAAGAATGGTCAACGAGACCGCCGAAATCAAAAAAGAAAAAGTTTTATAAAAACGTATCGAAAAAGAAGCGGAAGAAGAAAAAGCGTTAAAGCGAGGCCAGATGTCTAAAAAAACAAACTCATTGAAACAGCAAAATTTCATTTAGAAAGAATCTTGATTGAGGCGAAAATGTTCATTTGCTATAATAATCTTTACCCCTAATTTTCACGAAAGGGTGACAGAGAATGTCAAAGGGAGAAGGGAAACTGATTGCCCAAAATAAAAAGGCGCACCACGACTATTTTATTGAAGAAACGTATGAAGCTGGGATCGTCCTGCAGGGAACAGAAATTAAATCGATTCGCGCCGGCCGCGCCAATTTAAAAGATGCGTTCGCAAGAGTGGAAAAAGGGGAAGTTTTTCTTCATAACATGCATATCAGCCCGTATGAGCAGGGAAATCGATACAACCATGAGCCGTTAAGAACGAGAAAGCTTCTTTTGCATCGAAGAGAAATCAATAAGCTGATCGGGGCCACAAAAGAACAGGGCTATTCATTAGTTCCGCTGAAGCTTTACATTAAAAATGGATTTGCGAAAGTGCTTATCGGGCTAGGAAAAGGGAAAAAGAAATACGATAAGCGGGAGGATTTAAAACGAAAAGAAGCGAAAAGAGAAATTGAACGGGCATTTCAACAAAAACAAAAAGGGATCTATTAATGATAACAATAAATGACAATTGAAAAATATATTGTTTTTGTTATAATAATATATGTCGTTGCCAGTTGAATATATTTCTCAAGCACTAGCTCGAATAAAACGGGGACGTTTTGGATTCGACAGGGATAGATCGAGCTTAAGCTGCGAGCCGGAGGGATCGTCTCCGTCATCAACGTCGCCTAAAGATAACTGGCAAACAAAACAACTACGCTTTAGCTGCTTAATGCTAAAGGCTCCTTTCTTCCATCGCCCATGTGGAGGAAAAGGGGTTCAACTTAAGTGGGCTACGCCCGATTCCGCCGTCTGAGGAAGAGGGAAGAGACGAATCAGACTAGCTGTCCGGATGCCTGCCGACAGGCTAAGGAACAGTGAAATGTTAAATATGTCGGATACGCTCGTAGATGCTTAAGTGGCGATATCTCTGGACGTGGGTTCGATTAGGAAATAGTCGCCTTGTGTGGCAACACACAAGTGAAAATCCGGCTTAATCGGTGAAACCTAAGTCGTTTCTGCGATATGGCAACACCGAGCGGTATGTGGAGCAATCCAACAGCCGTGTATCGACTCATAGGCTGCCTTCAAGGTAGTACTAGGATGCGAAATTCTGCCGTACGGCAAATCTAAATTTCGCATAACACGCCGGAGGACCTGTTTAGGTTCAAGATATAGTCAGTGCCATTGCGAAAGCATGGATCAGCACGTCCCACCGTCTCCATTATAGAAAGACGTTTCCCGTGATTTTTATAAAATTAACAATGAAATAAAAGAAATCGGCAAACATGCCGGTTTCTTTTATTTACATGCTTTACTAAAGGAAAGGGTTTCAGTTCAAAGCTGAGGTCCTTTTTTCTTATTATTGTGCAGCTTTCAATACTTTTTGAGCGAGAAAATAGGCTGTTGTAGCAATAAGCAATGATATAAGCAATGGTATGGAAGAAGGCTCGCCGAACACTACCTCTTGACTAAGACTGCCCGTTTTGGCAGAAAAATCTGGCGTGTAAAAAGCAGTTAAAACAGTACCCGATAGTATTTGAAATACCGTATAGAGCAATAGAAAACGAATGATAAAAACAAAATATTTTTTCAAAAATGATCCCGCATTTTTTGTATTTAAGTATACCATCATTTTCTTTTTTGCCACATCCTTGTTAATTGAATTTATCAATAGAGCTCTTATTGAAAAAAAGCGCACATGCTGTGAAAAGCAAGTGCGCTTTTTGATTAAAAGACAATCGTTTTGTTTCCGTGAACAATGATGCGGTCTTCCAAATGCAATTGTACAGCGCGGGCGAGAACGTCGCGTTCAATCGTTCTTCCGACTCTTTTTAAATCTTCAACATTGTACCGATGGCTGACCTCTTTAACCCCTTGTTCAATAATTGGTCCTTCGTCCAAATCTTCCGTCACATAATGGGAAGTGGCTCCAATAATTTTGACTCCGCGTTCATATGCGCGCTCATACGGTCTTGCACCGACAAATGCAGGCAAGAACGAATGATGAATATTAATAATTCGATGCCGGTAATGCTTGATGAAATCTGGAGATAAAATTTGCATATAACGGGCGAGAACGACGAAATCAATATTATATTTCTTCAACAGTTCAAGCTGCTGCATTTCCGCTTCCGGCTTATTGTCTTTATTGACCGGTATGTAATAATACGGAATTCCAAGCGATTCAACTGGTTCACGCAAATCTGGATGGTTGCTGATTACCAAAGGTATTTCGCAAAAAAAATCGCCTGATTGATAACGCCAAAGAAGATCGAGAAGGCAATGATCTTGTTTCGATACGAAAATCGCCATTCGCTTTAATTGGTTCATATATGAAAATTGCCATTTCATTTGCAATTCTTTTCCGATCGGCTCAAAGTCTTTTTCAAGCTCGCCTTTTTTACGTCCTATATCCGGTAATTCAAATTCAACGCGCATAAAAAAAGTGCCGCCTGAAGGATCTGTTGAATATTGATCTGATTGGACGATATTGGCGCCGTGTTCATATAAAACTTTAGAAATTTTTGCAACAATTCCTGGCTGGTCGTTGCATGTAATAAGAAGACGTGCGCGATCTTTATATTGATGTAAAAAAGATTCAAGATTCGTTTGTTTCGTATGTAACATAAACCTTTCCTCCAACCCAAATGTGATCTGTACAAAGGATACTAATAGTTTGCTTTCTTGTCAATTTGAACAAGGAAAAAAATATTTATAAGTATTCAATGTAAGAAAATCTTACAACAAAAATTAAAAAATACGAAAAAAAATTGTATAATAAAGTTAATGGCTGAAAATGTTATAAATTTTAACGTAATAACGTTATTAAAGGAGGTATAACAATGTCAGAATCATATAAGGATAAAAAAGTCATTACGATCGGTATCGTTAGTGAACTAACAGGACTATCACCAAGAAAAATACGATATTATGAAGAACGAAAATTAATTTTTCCCGAAAGAACGAAACAAGGAACGAGAAAATATTCCTTTTCAGATATTGAAACATTAATGGAAATTGCAGATAAAATCGAAGACGGCGTTCAAACGTTTGAAATTAGAAAAGAAATGCTGAAAAAAGAAAGAGATAAAATGCTCGAAGATAAGAAAAAAATGATTCAAGGCCAGCTGAATGCACACTTCAAAATAAGAAAACAATAGTTCAGGGCGGTTAAAACCGCTTTTTTTTATGATTTAATAAAGTTCTTCATTTTTATAAAAAATTATCAGAGTTTTTTTGCTTTTAACAAAATATTAGAGGTATATTTAAAATAGATGATTATTTAAAAAGGAGGAAGAAGAAAATGGACTATCGTATAGAAAGAGATACGCTGGGAGAAGTAAAAGTTCCCAAAGACCGCTACTGGGGTGCACAGACGGAACGGAGCAGAAACAATTTTAAAATCGGTACTGAGACGATGCCGATTGAAGTCATTCGTGCATTTGCCATTTTAAAAAGAGGTGCAGCGATCGTTAATGAAAAATTAGGAAAGCTGCCAAAAGAGAAAAAAGATGCGATCGTTCGTGTTTGCGATGAAATTATAGAAGGGAAGCTTGATGAGCATTTCCCGCTCGTAGTATGGCAAACCGGAAGCGGAACGCAGTCGAACATGAATGTCAATGAAGTGATTTCGTTTAAAGGAAATGAATACTTGAAAGAAAATGGGTTTGAATCATTAAAAATTCATCCAAATGATGATGTGAATATGGGACAAAGCTCAAACGACACATTCCCTACAGCAATGCATATTGCTGGTGTCATAGTGATAAAAAACAAGCTGTTGCCGGCAATTGATTTGTTGACAGAGACGCTTGATAAGAAATCCAAGCAGTTTGAGAATCTTGTGAAAATTGGCCGCACCCACTTGCAGGATGCAACACCGCTCACGCTTGGACAGGAAATCAGCGGATGGGTACATATGCTGAGAAAAAGCAGAAAAATGATTGTCGAAGCAATGGATAACTTGAGAGATTTGGCGATCGGCGGAACAGCAGTCGGAACAGGAATTAATACGGATCCTCAGTTTGGACAGCTTGTAGCAGATGAAATAAGCAAGCAAACGAATGAATCATTCCGTTCCTCTGAAAACAAATTCCATGCGCTAACTAGCCATGATGAAATCGTTCATGCACACGGAGCGCTAAAAGCCTTGGCAGCTGATCTTATGAAAATTGCAAATGATGTTAGATGGCTGGCAAGCGGTCCAAGATGCGGAATTGGCGAGATCACGATACCAGCAAATGAGCCCGGAAGCTCCATTATGCCGGGAAAAGTGAATCCGACGCAAAGCGAAGCATTAACGATGGTAGCAGTCCAAGTCATGGGAAATGATGCAGCGATCGGTTTTGCCGCAAGCCAAGGAAATTTTGAATTAAATGTTTTCAAACCGGTTATTATTTATAACTTTTTACAATCGATCCGGCTTTTATCGGATAGTATAATTTCCTTCAACGACCGCTGTGCTGTGGGAATTGAAGCAAACAAAGAAGTGATTGATAAATATGTACAAGACTCGCTCATGCTCGTAACTGCTTTAAATCCTCATATTGGATACGAAAATGCAGCGAAAATTGCAAAGCTTGCATATGAAAAACGATTGACTTTAAAGGAGGCAGCTGTTCAACTGAACCTTCTGTCAGCCGAAGAATTTGACCGCATTGTCCAGCCGGAGAAAATGGTGTAACAGAAAACATTGAATTTTTGCTGGGAGATGAAAATATATACCGATACTCACTACTTGATACGATCCCTCTTGTCTAGATAGAAAGAAAAAAACCTATACTGTCTATGAACTGCACCCCTTAAAGTAGATGTTGAAAAATCCCTATTTGGTCAACACTGCTTTAAGAGGTGATTTTTTATGGCAAGAAAAGGACAAAAGTTCATAAACTATTCAGTTGAGTTTAAACTCTTAGCAGTTAAAAAATATCTTCGAAGACAGTGCTTCTTTCTTCAGCGTACAGACCTACTGAGTTATATGGGGAGGAATTGTCAGATGATTTCTTTAACAGTGATTCCTTCTACAACTATTCTGTAAGCCGCTGAATAAGGGGGAATTTTTAATACTGTCTATTTGATCTTTGATCGGGATATGTTCAATTTGTGCGTCCGGTTTTCTTATTTATATTCAATGCTGCCAGGTGCAAAAACCATTATCCTCCACATAAAAATTTCATGAATCCTACACAAAATATTCACCTTTGCAATGTTGCAATATGTATGTATTAAATTTATTCTTTATTTAATAGTTCTCAATTAATTTTTATTGAGGAAAGGAGATTTATTGTGAAAAAAATCATTATATTGCTTGCCGCCGTTTTCCTTCTTGCAGCTTGCGGTCAAAATGAAACGAAACAAGAGAACAGCGGAGAAAGTGCCGAAGTTCATCCGCTCGAAGTCAATTTGAAAGTGCCAGACCATGCGAATATTCATGAAAAAGTTTCGTTGACTGCTGAAGTGAGCTACGGAGGAGAAGCGGTTGAAGATGCTGATGAAGTAAAATTTGAAATATGGAAAGAAGGAGAAAAAGAAGAAAGTAAAATGATAGAAGCAAAACATGAAAAAGACGGCCAATATACGATTGAACACACATTTGATGAAAATGGAGTTTTTTTTGTTCAATCACACGTTACGGCGAAAAATCAGCATAATATGCCCAAAAAACAAATTGTGATTGGTGAACTACATAAAGGTGGAGCTTCAACGGGAGAAAACGAAGAAACCGCAAATCATACTCATGAACATTCTCAAGGATCTGTAGACATCCAATTGGAGCTGCCGACAAATGTAAAGGCGAATGCGGAAACATTGATTCAAACAAAAATTCAAGCAGAAAACGCTCCGTTGCTAAACGCAAACGTCCGTTATGAAATTTGGAAGGACGGTTCTGATAAGCATGATTGGGTAGATGCTGCAGGAGACGAGAAAGGTACTTATGAAGCGAAATATACATTTTCTTCCTCAGGAACTTATCAAATCCAAGTTCATGTCAACAATGATGAAGGACTACATGAGCATGTCACGAAGAAGGTAACGGTTCAAAAATAAAGATCGGAATGGATATTGTTTATGGTAGAAAAGAATTGAGAAAGAATCGCTGAAAAAGTGTATATGTATGGACAAAAATAAGAGCGGGGAAAGAAATCAATTAAGTCGTGGCGAACTAATTGAACGGCAGGAACCAGATATGTTCGAAGCACGTAACGTCGATACGTATGAATAGATTAATTAAAAACATGAAAAGCCGCCCTTCCCTTAAAAAGAGAATGTATGGCAAAAGAATTTTAAACGAAATAATTGATTGGCATTGAATACGAAAAAGAATTCCTTTTTATAAATGAATGAAGATTCGTCCAGTATAACTTGTTCGAACATAAGTTAAATAACAAATGCAAAGTAGTCTTATAAACCAAAATAAAGCGAAAATTTAGTTAAACGAAACAAAAGTGCATAAAAGCTGAACAACCTTACTCCAATGAATTTTGAAGTAAGGTTGCTTTGGCTTTATTCATATTGCTTATTTTCAAGGTAAGAAAAAATTATCTTTTCGACCATCTCAATTTTATTGAGTTAACAATTTTTCTAAGTCGTCCAGCATATGGTTTGCAGCAAGCACACCGCCGGCTGTGTTCCAAATAGCGTCGTCAACTTTGTAAGCTTTTCCGTTTTTAACAGCATTTAAGTTTTTCCAAAGTGGATCGTTTGTCCATTCTTTTTCTGCTTGCAAAGCTTCTTTGTCTCCTTGCGGTGCATAGGTGAAATAGAAGATGATGTCACCGTCCATTTCCGGAATTTGTTCTTTTCCGACTTCAACTGCCAAATCTCCTAATTTATTTGCATCTGTAAACAATTTTTCTTGCTGAGCAGGACGTTTAAATCCAATTTGATCGAAAATCACACCAGAAAATGAATCTTTCCAATATATTCTCGTTACACCAGCCATGAAACGAACAACTGAAACTTCTTGATTCACTTGATCTCCTAATTTTTGTTTTACTTCTTCTACATGATTATTAAAATCATCTAATACTTTTTGTCCTTCTTCTTCACGATCGATGGCTTTTGCATATAGCTTAAAGTTTTCCTGCCAGTCGCCTCTTAATGTTTCCGAAAAAACTGTTGGCGCTATTTGATTGAGCTTGTCGTAGATTGCTTCTTGGCGAAGCTTATTGCCTATAATCAAGTCAGGCTGAAGAGCTGCAATTTTTTCAACATTGACTTCACTTTCTGTACCAACGACTTCAACGTCTTTCATTTCATCTTTAATATGATCGTACCAAGGATCGCCAAGCCAAGATTGAACGGCTCCGACTGGTTTTAATCCCATTGCTAAAAGCGCTTCGGTTCCTTCATTCGTTAATACGACGACACGTTCAGGTTTTTTTGGAATTTCAGCTGTTCCCATTGCATGCTCAACTTTGTATGATTGACTTTCAGTTGAGCTTTCTTTCTTTTCTTTTGAAGCTTCTTTACTGTCCCCGTTGCCGCAAGCAGCAATTACTGCCAGCATGAGTATGGCAACGATGGAAAATAATAATTTTGATATTTTTTTCATTATGTAACCCCCTAAAATGTAGTTGAAAATGATTTTCAATTCCTTAATAATAGTAATCAGTGAGAAATAAAAAGTCAATAATTAATTGAAAATGATTTTCACATTCAAAATGATTTGGTACAATTGGTTCAGAAGTTCGACTTGTTAGGAGAGACGTGAAGTTGTCATTATCTAGTAATCGTAAAGCAATCTTACTTTTTCTTTCCTTTTTGCTTCTATTATTCTGCATGTGTGCAAGTATTGTATATGGATATACGGATACAAGCTGGAAGATGGCTTGGGATGCTTTTTTTCATTTTAATGGTTCCAATGAACATATTATTATACAAAATGTTCGACTTCCTCGATCCGTCATAGCGAGTGTAGTCGGCGCTTGTCTTGCTTTATCCGGTGCATTGATGCAAGCTATTACGAAAAATCCTCTTGCATCGCCAAGCGTTTTTGGCATCAATGCCGGTGCAGGATTTTTTATTGTTCTAGCTTTTTCCTTATTTTCTGTAAACAGCTTACAAGCGTTTACTTGGATTGCTTTTGCAGGCGCAGCTTTTGCTGCCATGCTTGTGTACATGATCAGCTCATTGGGTAGTGATGGATTGACGCCTGTAAAGCTTACTTTGGCAGGAGCGGCCGTTGCGGCACTTTTTTCTTCCCTTACGCAAGGTTTGTTAGTTTTAAATGAAGCAGCGTTGGATCAAGTATTATTTTGGCTTGCAGGATCTGTGCAAGGCCGCAAAATGGAGGTAATGACAGCTGTTCTTCCATATATTTTGATTGGATTAGTTATTTGTACATTTATCGCCTCTAAATTAAACGTCTTAGTAATGGGAGAAGAAGTGGCGAAAAGTTTAGGACTAAAAGTAGGAACAGTGAAGTTTTTTGCAGCCTGTGCTGTCATATTTTTTGCGGGCGGTGCAGTTGCGGCGGCTGGTCCTATTGCATTCATCGGCGTAGTCGTGCCCCATATTGCAAAGTATGTGGCCGGAAATGATTACAGATGGATTTTGCCGTTCTGTGCAGTATTTGGTGGGATTTTGCTAGTTGCAGCAGATATTGGCGCCCGTTTCATTGTCATGCCTGAAGAAGTCCCTGTAGGGGTCATGACGGCGATAATTGGAACCCCATTTTTTGTTTATATTGCAAGGAAGGGGGTTCGTGCATCATGAAAAAATATGTTTCGCTTCGGATCGGAAATGTCATTTCATTTTTAATTGATAAAAAAGCCTTTTTCCTTTCGTTCGTTTTCTTTCTTGCGGCGTTTTTCGTAATCCTTGTCAGTGCAAGTGTAGGCGAAGTGATGATCAGCCCTGCCCAAGTTTTTCAAACAATTTTTGGAATAGGGGATGGAACGAACGAGCTTGTTATTAAACAATTTAGGCTTCCGAGAATTCTTATTTCCCTTTTGGTCGGCATGTGTTTGGCTGTTGCGGGCGGAATTTTGCAAAATTTAGTTCGAAACCCTTTAGCATCCCCTGACATTATCGGAATTACCGGCGGTGCTTCGGCAGCGGTTGTACTATTTTTAATGCTGTTTTCCGATAAGAATCATTCTTTAACTGTAAGCATTCATTGGATGCCTTTGGCAGCTTTCATAGGAGCAGCCGTTACAGGCATTTGTGTTTATTTATTGTCGTGGAAAAACGGTGTGACTGCCATCAGGCTTGTGTTGGTCGGCATTGGAATCTCCTTTTTAACTAAAGCATTAACGACTTTGTTAATGATAAAAGGGCCTATTTACCAAGCATCCCAAGCAAATATTTGGATAACCGGCTCAGTTTATGCAGCAAACTGGTCTCAAGTAAAGATTTTGTTTCCAGCAACTATCATTCTTCTCTTGATAACGGTTGTTACTGTACGAACGATCAATATTCAAAGTTTTGGCGATGAGATCGCAATCGGTATGGGAAACCGGGTACAATTAACCCGCTTTTTCCTCTTATTTCTAGGAACCGCTTTGACTGCTGTTGCTGTCGCTTTTGGAGGAGGGATAGGGTTTGTAGGTCTTATTGCTCCTCACATTGCAAGAAAGCTTGTCGGTTCAAGCTTTGGTTTGATGCTGCCGATTTCAGCCTTTGTCGGGGCACTCATTGTTATGCTTTCTGATTTATTGGGAAAAACAATCTTTTTGCCGCATGAAATTCCAGCTGGTGTGTTTACTTCAGCAATCGGGGCTCCTTATTTTATTTACTTGTTAATGAAGCACAGAAATATTTAGGAGGTGATGGCATGCATAGATTGTATACTCATGAGTTAACTTTTGCTTATGGACAGAATATGATTATTGAAGATCTTAATCTTACTATTCCAACGGGAGAAATTACTGTATTAATTGGAAGCAACGGTTGCGGAAAGTCGACCTTATTAAAATCTTTGGCAAGAATTTTAAAGCCAGCAGGCGGTTCAGTACTCTTGGAAGGAAAGGACATTGCCGAGCTACCGACAAAGGAAGTGGCAAAAAAACTGGCTATACTTCCGCAAGGGCCTGAAGCCCCAGAAGGATTAACTGTTTTGCAGCTTGTTAAACAAGGACGGTATCCTTATCAAAATTGGCTGAACCAATGGTCCAAGGAAGATGAAGAATTAGTTTTTCGAGCGCTTGAAGCAACTAGAATGAGTGAATTGGCAGAACGAACAGTGGACTCTTTATCAGGAGGACAAAAACAGCGTGCATGGATCGCCATGACTTTGGCGCAAAATACAGATATTATTCTTTTCGACGAGCCAACAACTTATTTAGATATAACACATCAAATTGAAATACTCGATTTATTATTTGAATTGAATATGAAAGAGAAAAGAACGATCATCATGGTTCTTCACGATTTAAATTTAGCCTGCCGTTATGCTCATCATATCGTCGTATTAAAGGATAAAAACATTTATAAACAAGGAAAACCGGAAGATGTAATGAATGTACAACTGGTCAAAGATGTTTTTGAAATGGATTGCAAAATTATTCGCGATCCGATTTTTGGAACACCGCTATGTATTCCGTTCGGAAAAGGGAGAAATATTAATAAAGTAGGGATGCAGGCATGGGAAAGTTGACGTTCGATGAAATAAAGGTGCTGTCAAAATTTCGATATTCAGAAGCAAAACGTGCAACCGATTCATCAATTGACATGGAGGAACTGCTAAAACCGGAAAAACTGCAGCTGTTTTTAAAAAATATTCAGCCTAAATTTAATGCACCTCTTTATGTAGCCGGGTCAATGTTTATTAAAAGATATGCTTTTTTAGCCGCTTTAGCTCTTTATACCATGACAATGTTTGATAAAGCTTTAAAAGTGGATATAAAAAATCTTGTCCTGATCACTGATGACGAAGATCCGCTTTGGCTGCCGGGCTTTTATTTCAAATCGAACGAAGTCACAATTGCTCCCCAAGAAAGAAAAAAATGGCGGGATGAAATGTTAACCTTATTATTTAAAGAAAACATCACCCGTCTTTTACAGGTTGTCTCAACAGAGGCAAAAATTTCAAAATGGATTCTTTGGGAAAATGTTGCGATCTATATATTTTGGATGTATGAAACATTGCTCAATGAAAAGCAGCATGAAGATAAACATGAAAAAATAAAAGAAGATTTTATTTATTGCGTGAAGGAAGCAAAAGGTGAATTGTTTGGGGATTTTAATCGGAACCCTTTAAAAAAATTTTTTGGTCCTAAGACATATTCTGATCAATATGATGATTATATTCGAAAAAGAAAAACATGCTGCCTGTTTTATTTGACAGACGATGAAGGGAAAAAGTGCAGAACATGCCCGAATGTTAGTGAATGTACAATAAAAAAGTAATTGGAGAGATTAAAAATGGATAACCAGTTTCAAGCTCAGATTGATGCGCTTGTTGAAAAGTATACCGAACTCTTGCTTGGAAAATCGTCTCCTGAATTAAAAGAAAAAGTGAAAATTTGGGTGTTGTATACGTACATGGCAAAATCGATGCCGCCGCTAGTGAAACATTGGAATGAAAAATTTCCAGAAGCAAAAGAACAAATGAAAGCTATTATTAATGAAATAAAAGAATTAAATGAACAGCATAGAAATAATAAAAAACGTTGATCTAAATTTGAAGTTGTCCTCCTTATAAGCAGCAGGGGGATTTTTTATGCGGACAGAATAGTATCATTCAAAATAACTTTAAGGTTTCATAGCATTGACGTTGGACGAAACAATGGAATGCTGATAAAGGTTAAAAATTTTTTGTGCTAAAGCAAAATGCTTCTTACTTTAAAAACAGCAGATAAATAGTGATCATATAGAACGGAATGAGCATTCGATCGCCTATTCAGTAATCGATTGGGAATAACATTTCAACCCGTAAAGAAATAAAACCTTACTCCGCTTGTTTACCGGAATAAGGCTGCTTTAACTCTTTATTTGCTGTCTGCTCGAATGGGGTCAGACACTTTTAAGTTCATTTTTATTGAATGTTTTGATTGTAAGGAGATTGCTGCTGCAAATAATTAGCATATTGCTGATAGCTTTGTTGTATTTTTTGGTTGTCGCACGCCTCAAGGGAATACCATCCATTTTTAAACATGACATTAAATAACTGCCGCTGGCATTTTTGCGTTTCGTCGCAAATCATTTGAATATTTTCGTATAAAACGGTGTGGCTAAGCTCATTCAAAGCTGTACTATAACCTTGTGTCATATATTTTTCAGTTGCAAGCAAGTCATTTATAAAGTCGCGGTCGTTCATTTGCGGGCTTTTTTGAACTGTTGTTTCCGGATTGCTGATTTTCGTGTTGTTTGATTGCTGGGCTTGCATAATAAATCTCCTTTCTACTGCATTTGTGGATTGCCATTTAATTGATTTAATATCTGCTGATAGTGGCGATGATGCATTTCTCCTACCTTTTCCAACTCAGCTTTAATTTCAGGAATTTGGCATTGTGAAGCAAAAAAATGTGCTTTTTTCATCGCAATTAAATTCCATGACATCATATCTGTTAAATATAGTTGATCTTTTACAGAAATAATTTGCGGCGGTTCGTTATAAACTTGATTTTGCTGCATATTTTGCATATTGGTTGGCATTTGATTCATCATAAAAGCCCCCTTTTTCAAAAATGTACAAATTTAATATCCCACAATTTTTAAAGAGTTATGCAAAAATTTTTTAACAGGAATATTGAACAAAAATTTTAAATATTTTATACTTTAGTAAAACAGAAAAAAATGAATGAATGTTCATTCAAATGAAAGGGGATTTGAAATTGTGCGTCAAATAAAAAAAGCTGCAGTACTCGGATCAGGAGTGATGGGATCCCAAATTGCAGCACATTTAGCGAATGTCGGGATTCATGTATTACTCCTGGATATTGTACCGACAGAACTAACGGCAGAAGAAAAACAGCAAGGATTGACGCTGAAAGATCCAATCGTTCGAAACCGTTATGCTCAAAAGGCCGTGCAAAGACTGCAGAAGCAGACTCCTGCTCCATTGACTGCAAAAGAAAATATAGAGCGAATTGAGATCGGGAATTTTGATGATGACATTGAGAAAATTGCTGAAGCTGATTGGGTGATTGAAGCAGTTGTGGAAAGGCTCGATATTAAACAGAAAGTTTTTGAAAAAGTGGACAAATGGCGGCGGCCAGGCAGCATTATCAGCACAAACACATCTGGAGTTTCCGTTCATTCGATGTCAGAAAACCGCTCAGAAGATTTCCGCAAACATTTTTTAGGCACTCACTTTTTTAACCCGCCACGCTATTTGAAGCTGCTCGAAATTATTCCAACAAAAGATACTGACGAACAAGTTGTAGCATTTATGAAGAGATTTGGTGAAGATGTTCTTGGCAAAGGGGTTGTTTGCGCAAAGGATACACCGAATTTCATTGCCAACCGCATTGGAACATATGGTTTTCTTGTAACCGTACGTGAAATGCTGAAAGGGAATTATTCTGTCGGAGAAGTTGATTCCGTGACAGGACCTTTGATCGGCAGACCAAAAAGCGCCACATTCCACACACTTGATGTAGTCGGTTTAGACACGTTTTTTCATGTCGTAAACAACGTATATGAAAGAGTGGATGGCGAAGAAAAAGAAATTTTTCGTGTCCCGGATTTTATGAAGAAAATGCATGAAAACGGCTGGATTGGATCAAAAGCCGGGCAAGGATTCTACAAAAAAACAGGCAAAGAAATTTTAGAATTAAATGTAAATACGATGGAATATGAAAATAGAAAAAAACTTCGTGCCGATTCTATCGAAATAGCGAGACGTGAAAAAGGCACCGGGGAGAAGTTAAAAGCCGTTGTTTATTCGAACGACCGTGCAGGCACTCTTATTTGGAAAATTCTTATTCCAACGCTTCTTTATTCCGCAGAACAGCTGGACAGCATTGCCGAAACGATCGTTGACATTGACCAAGCGATGAAGTGGGGATTTGGCTGGGAGCTTGGACCGTTTGAAATGTGGGATGCAATCGGGATAAAACGATCTGTTGAAACCATTGAACAGCAGGGCGGAACAGTGCCAGCATGGGTCAAGCAAATGCTGAAGGATGGAAATGAAACGTTTTATAAGCAAAGCGAAGGCGCCACTTATTTTTATCATCGGGGCGAGTACAGACTGCTGCAAACAAATATGAAACAAATTCATGTGCAATCGTTGAAAAATGGAAAATCAATCATTAAAGAAAATAACGGGGCAAGCTTAATCGATATCGGCGATGATATCGCACTGCTCGAGTTTCATTCGAAAAACAATGCGATCGGCTATGATATTGTGCAAATGATCGATTTTGCCATCGACGAAGTTGATAAAAATTATAAAGGGCTAGTCATCGGCAATGAAGGAAAACACTTTTGTGTAGGCGCAAACCTTGCGTTTATGTTAATGGAGGCACAGGATGAAAATTATTTTGAAATTGAGCTGATGATAAGAAAGTTCCAGCAAGCGATGATGAAAATTAAATATAGTCCGAAGCCGGTTGTAGCGGCCCCTTTTCATATGACATTGGGAGGCGGCGCGGAAGTATGTTTGCCTGCCTCAAGCATTCAAGCAGCTATGGAAACTTACATTGGCCTAGTTGAAACAGGTGTTGGACTGATCCCGGGCGGGGGAGGAAACAAAGAACTGTATATAAAAATTCTTGACCAAATCGGCAATGATATTGAAATTGATTTGCAAAAGGTCGCAAATAAAACATTTGAAACGATCGCCATGGCTAAGGTGTCCAAATCCGCACAGGAAGCGCAGCAAAACGGGTTTCTTCAACCGACAGACGCCATAACCATCAATAAAGATCACCTGCTGTATGATGCGAAGCAAAAAGCGCTGTTTTTATATGAAAGCGGATACCGTCCTCCTGTCCGCAAAAAAATTCCGGTAGTTGGCGAGACCGGATATGCTGCCATGATATTAGGGGCACAAAATCTTTATTTATCGGGATACGCTTCGGAGCACGATGTAAAGATTGCTAAAAAATTAGCCTATGTGATTGCGGGAGGCAAGCTTCCATACAGGACAAAGGTAGATGAACAATATTTGCTCGATTTGGAACGGGAAGCATTTTTAAGTTTAATAGGTGAACCGAAAACACAAGCCAGGATGCAGCACATGCTGTTAAAAGGAAAACCGCTGCGCAACTGACAGAAAGGAGTTAGAAAAATGAGGGAAGCTGTCATTGTCGCTGGTGCTAGGACACCGGTTGGAAAAGCAAAAAAAGGGGCATTAGCCAACATACGACCGGATGATTTAGGAGCATTAGTAGTAAAGGAAACATTGAAGCGGGCCGGAAGCTATGACGGACATATTGATGATGTCATTATTGGTTGTGCTATGCCTGAGGCAGAACAAGGCTTAAACATTGCAAGAAATATCGCGGCGCTGGCAGGGCTCCCCTATACAGTGCCGGGAATAACCATTAACAGGTTTTGTTCTTCAGGGCTGCAGGCTATTGCTTATGCAGCTGAACGGATCATGCTTGGGCATGCGGAAGTCATTATCGCAGGAGGAACAGAATCAATGAGTCTTGTTCCAATGACTGGAAATGTATTGCGGCCAAATGCAAAGCTTGCCGAGGAAGCGCCTGAATATTACATGAGCATGGGACATACAGCCGAGCAGGTCGCACAAAAATACAATATCAGTCGAGAGGAACAAGATGAATTTGCTGCGCGGAGCCACCAAAAAGCAGCATTAGCAATTCAAAACGAAGCATTTGCTGAAGAAATCGTTCCTGTAGAAATCACGAACCGAACAGTTGATGCTAATAACAAGCTGCAGGAGAAAAAAACAATATTTCGCAAAGATGAAGGGGTTCGACCAGAAACAACAAAAGAGGTTCTTTCATTTTTAAAACCGGTATTTGCAGTAAACGGATCTGTAACGGCGGGAAATTCTTCGCAAATGAGCGACGGAGCGGCTGCCGTTATGGTAATGGATCGAAAAAAAGCGGAAGAGCTTCAGCTAAAGCCGCTGGCCAAATTCCGTTCTTTTGCTGTAGGAGGAGTGCCGCCTGAAGTGATGGGAATAGGCCCTGTCGTTGCGGTGCCAAAAGCGCTTGAATTAGCGGGTCTTGAACTTTCCGATATTGGACTCATTGAATTAAACGAAGCATTTGCTTCACAAGCGATTCAAGTAATTAGAGAACTCAAATTAGACGAAGAGAAAGTAAACGTAAACGGAGGTGCCATAGCTCTTGGACATCCTCTTGGATGTACAGGTGCAAAATTGACATTAACTCTTATCCACGAAATGAGAAGAAGAAATGAACAATTTGGATTGGTGACGATGTGTATCGGCGGAGGAATGGGTGCAGCGGGAGTTTTCGAGCTTCTATAAAAAACCAAAAGGTTAGGTTTTCTACACATGATGGAAAATGACATGGAGTCTTCGAACTTATTTATGAATCCAAAAGGGGGAATATTGGGTGGCAAACAAAACAGAGGCCTATATAAAGGGCGGAAGCTTCATCATGGAAGAAATTCCTTTTGATCGGATCTTCACGCCGGAAGACTGTACAGAAGAACATAAAATGATTGCGAAAACAGCTGAAGATTTTGTCCTGAACGAGGTTGTTCCTTTTATTGACCGTCTTGAAAACCATGAATTTGATATTTCGGTGAAATTGCTGAAGCAAGCTGGCGAACTTGGTCTGCTCGCAGCAGATATTCCAGAAGAATATTCCGGACTAGGTCTTGATAAAGTAAGCTCTGCTCTTATTGCAGAACAATTTTCCCGCGCAGGGGGCTTCTCAATTACATTTGGAGCCCATGTAGGCATCGGCTCGCTTCCAATTGTATTGTTTGGAAATGAAGAACAGAAGAAAAAATATTTGCCCAGCCTTGCAGTCGGTGAAAAAATCGCTGCATATGCATTAACGGAACCAGGATCAGGATCAGATGCTCTTGGTGCAAAAACTACAGCGAAGCTAAATGAGGCAGGAACACATTATATTTTAAACGGAGAAAAACAATGGATCACAAATTCAGCTTTTGCAGATGTTTTTATCGTGTATGCAAAGGTGGACGGCAAACATTTCACAGCATTTATTGTTGAAAGAGATTTTCCGGGTGTTTCAACAGGTCCTGAGGAAAAGAAAATGGGGATCAAAAGCTCTTCAACAAGGACATTGATCTTAGACAACGTTTTAGTGCCAAAAGAAAATGTTTTAGGGGAAATCGGCAAAGGGCATAAAATTGCCTTCAATATTTTAAATATCGGACGATACAAATTAGCCGTCGGGGCAATCGGAGCCTGCAAGCGCATCATCGAATTGTCGGTCAAATATGCGGTGCAAAGGAAACAATTTGGACGGCCGATAGCCCAATTTCCGTTAATCCAAGAAAAGTTGGCCAATATGGCGCTGAAGCTTTATGCAATGGAAAGCTCAGTCTATCGAACGGTTGGATTGTTTGATGACCGGATGAGTTATTTAACACCTGAAGAGCAAAAGGATGGAAATGCTGTTGCCCAATCGATTGCTGAATATGCGATCGAATGCTCATTAAACAAAGTATTCGGTTCTGAAACGCTTGATTATATAGCGGATGAAGGAGTTCAAATTCATGGCGGATACGGATACATGGCGGAATATGAAGTGGAAAGGGCCTATCGCGACTCCAGAATTAACCGCATTTTTGAAGGAACGAATGAAATCAACCGCTTGCTTGTTCCGGGAATGTTTTTGAAAAAAGCAATGAAAGGGGAGCTACCTCTTCTTCAAAAAGCACAAAGCCTTCAAAAAGAACTGTTGACATGGATGCCGGAAGAAATCGGCGATGGCGTATTGGAGCAAGAAAAATATTTGTTGAAACAAGCGAAAAGAGTGACGCTTTTGCTGGCAGGTGCTGCAGCTCAAAAATTTGGCCAATCCTTGCAGCAGGAACAAGAGATTCTTGCAAATATCGCGGATGCGGTAAATAACGTTTATGCGATGGAATCCGCTATTTTGCGCACAGAAAAGGCCATTGTGAACTCAGGAGAAGAAAAGAATAAACAGAAGCTTCTTTATACACAAGTGTTTGTGCAAGAAGCGTTTCAGGAATTAGAGGCGAATGCAAAAGAAACGATTGTTGCGATCGAGGAAGGAGACGACTTGCGGATTCTTCTCTCTGCTCTAAAAAAATTGATGCGACAAATCCCTGTAAATGTCATTAAGAAAAAACGCCAAATTGCAGCTAGAGTGATTGAAGAGGAAAAATATATAGTATAGCTGCGGGACTTAGGGGTGTCTAATAAGTCGTTTTTACGGCTAATTGACACCCCCTTTAATGTTTTAGAAACGTTGATATATTGGTGTTTATGATCTTTTGTTTTCAATGGGGATTTGACTTTCTGGACAGCTCCAAAAATTTATTGATCAAGTTATTATGTTTGTCCAATTCGGATATGATAAAATATTATTGGTGTTGTATGAAGGAGGTGAGAAGGAATGGCTTTAACAATGTACTGGTATCCGAAGTGCGGAACTTGCAGAAAAGCGAAAAAATGGCTGGAAGATCACGGAATTGATTTTCGTGAAATACATATCGTGGAAAATCCTCCTTCTAAAGAAGAGTTAAAATCCTTTTATGAAAAGAGCGGATTGGAGTTAAAAAAGTTTTTTAACACGAGCGGTCAAAAATATCGTCAATTAGGTTTAAAAAAAAAAGTAAAAACAGCAACAGATGAGGAGCTCTTTGATTTGCTCGCATCAGACGGTATGCTCATTAAGCGGCCGATTGTTACTGATGGGGAAAAGGTGACCGTTGGCTTTAAAGAAGAGGAATTTGAGAAGATTTGGGGAAATTAAATTTAGAAAAGATTCTATTTAAATAGAATTCTTATATAAAAATGATAATTGGAGGGAATGACATTGAATACACCAAAAGAATTGCGTTATTCTGAAGAGCATGAATGGGTAAAGGTGGAAGGTGACAAAGTAAGAATTGGGATCACTGATTTTGCGCAGTCTGAACTCGGTGACATCGTATTTGTTGAACTTCCAGAAGTTGGAGATGAAATAGTCGCTGACGAACCTTTCGGTAGCGTTGAATCAGTGAAAACAGTTTCTGAGCTTTATGCCCCTATCAGCGGAAAAGTTGTTGAAGTGAATGAGGAATTGGATGACAATCCTGAATATGTAAATGAATCTCCTTATGAAAAGGCTTGGATGATTGTTGTTGAACCAAATGACATTCAAGATGTTGAAAAATTAATGACAGCTGAAGAATATGAAGAAATGGTAAAAGAAGACTAATATGAAACCCCCGTCTCCCTTTGAGAAGGGGGTTTCCTTGTGCGCCCGGCATGGGTGTAATCTATAGGGTGAAAGTCCCGAGCTGCGAAGGCAGAAGTAGCAGTTAGCTTAACGCAAGGGTGTCCGTGGTGACGCGGAATCTGAAGGAAGCGAGCGGCAAACTTTGGGTCTCTCGGAACACGAACTTCATATGAGGCTAGGTATCACTGGGTGAGTTTGCAAGACAAAACAAAGCCCTTTCTGCCGAAGGTGATACAGAGTAAATGAAGCAGATGGATGGAAGGAAAGATTACACTCTTACCCGGGGAGGTCTGGCTGGCACGCCAAGTAACCTTGGTAACCTATCTAGTGATAGATAGCTGAACAGTCAGAAGTCAGCAGAGGTCATAGTATTAGTTGGTCTAGAACAACTAAGAAGGACCGAACAATTAAGAGAGAATAGCCCTTGGCATTCAGTGAGTCATGATGAACACAGAAAACGTAGTACCTCACTTGAGGGAGGAAGCGGTGAATCCCGTGGGAGATCTCTTGGAGGGTGGAGTGACCACTGGCATAAAGAGAACAGCTATTCACGGAAGTTATAAAGACTTGCGTCAATTATCTTAATTGAACCGCCGTATACGGAACCGTACGTACGGTGGTGTGAGAGGACGGGAGTTAATCGCTCCCTCCTACTCGATTTCTTTATTAATGGAAAAGTGCGGACAATCAAAGTATTTTGTGTGAAGGAATCAACCACTTCATTTAGAATAAGTATATATCAAAAAGCATCTATAAGCAGGTGATAACAATGGCACTGATAGAAATTGAGAAAGTTATCATTGTTGAAGGAAAGTCTGATAAGAAAAAAGTAGAGAAAATTATTAATGAACCTGCTGAGATTATTTGTACAAATGGCACGTTAAGCTTGTCCAAGCTCGATGAATTGGCGGAAAGCTTATTTTTCAAGGATGTTTATATTTTAGTCGATGCGGATGAAGCAGGAGAAAAATTGAGAAAACAAATTAAGCGGGAGCTTCCGGAAGCCAACCATCTATATATAGACAAAATGTACCGTCAAGTTGCATCCGCACCTGAACAGCATATTGCCGCCGTCTTGCTGAGAGCAAATATTGATGTACATGCAAGATATTTATCATAAATGTGGAGTGTGTTCAATGATTGAAATAACAAAAGAGCAATTAGATGCGATTAGCGATGAAGAGAAAACCATTATATTTTTATATACACCTTTTTGCGGGACGTGTAAATTAGCTAAAAGCATGCTGGAAATTGTAGAAAAAATCATTCCTTCCATAAACATATATACGAAAGATTTGAATTATATCCCTGAATTTGCCGAAAAATGGAAAATTGAAAGTGTTCCATGTTTATTGATCTTTGAAAAAGGACAAATTGCCGAAAAAATATATGCGTTTCATTCTATTGACTATTTATATCAAAAGTTAAAAAGTTTTTCTACCATATAATTATATTTCCTGAGAAATATGTCAGTTTTTTCTAGAAAGCGTCGACAACTCCCAGCAGGAAGAAGGAAAGCTAGAAAGAATGAGTAAAATAAAATATTTGCTGGGGGGTTGTCAATGTTTGATTTTTTATTAGAAAAGGCAAATGATCATCATTTTTTAAAGCCTTTATTTCCGGCACATCCTATGTTTATTGCTTTTGAGTATGGCCAAAGCATTTATTGTTATCAATTGGATTTGGAAGGATTAAGACGAGTTGATGGAAATATCGAATCCATTGATGTAAAAATTATAGGAAATGAAGAGCAAATGGAAGAGCTCATTACAGGCCAGCTAAAGCTCCAACAACTAATGAAATTGAAAGCAGTAAAAGTTGAGGGGAGATTTCGGGATATTTTAAGATTAGAATCTGTCTTGTCTTTATTGGCCTAACAGGTTAAAATAGAGTAAAGATATCGGAAAAGAATATATTGACACAATGTTTGTTGAATGGTACAATCTCTCCCAGTTAGTTTGTATTGTTTAAAATAATGTTTTAATAGAAAAATAGCGGGTGCACATGTACAATAAAGCTTTGTCTACAATTGCGTTGAAAAAAAGGAAGGTCAATTGAATGTAATCGTGCCTTTCTGCATCTGTGCAGGAAGGCTTTTAGTATTAAACCGAAGCTGCTGCATGTGTGAAAGAAGGTGTAAACTTGATTTCTCTCAACGGTGTTACAAAAATTTATCATACGAATCATAGCCAAGTAAAAGCTGTCGATCAAGTTGATCTTCAAATCCAGAGCGGAGAAATTTTTGGGATCATCGGATACAGCGGTGCTGGGAAGAGTACATTAATACGCTTGTTAAATGGTCTTGAAAAGCCGACAAATGGGACAGTTGAAGTGGCGGGAAAAAGAATAGACCAAATTAAAGGAAAAGAACTGAGATCCGCCAGAAAAGAGATTAGTATGATCTTTCAGCATTTTAATCTATTGTGGTCAAGAACAGTGCGGGAGAACATCGCTTTTCCATTAGAAATTGCCGGCATGAAGAAAAGCGATCGGCTCAAAAGAGTTGATGAACTTATTAAACTAGTAGGTTTAGAAGGAAAAGAAGATGCATATCCCTCGCAATTGAGCGGAGGACAAAAACAAAGAGTCGGCATTGCAAGAGCTCTTGCGAACAATCCGAAAGTTCTTTTGTGCGATGAGGCGACTTCTGCTTTAGACCCTCAAACGACTGATTCCATCCTAGATTTGCTTGTAGATATTAACAAGCGATTAGGTTTAACGATTGTTTTGATCACCCATGAAATGCATGTAATTCGAAAAATTTGTCATAGAGTGGCTGTGATGGAAAACGGGAAGATTGTTGAACATGGTGATGTGTTGACGGTTTTCCGAAATCCGAAGGCTAACATTACAAAACGATTTGTTAAACAAGTTACAGAACCTGATGAAACAATGGAAACGATTGATTACCTGCTTGAAAAGTACAAGCATGGAAAGGTTGTCAAACTTACCTTTGTAGGAGACAGAGCGGAGCAGCCTATGATTTCAAAAATCATTAAAGAGTTCGATGTAGAGGTTAATATTTTGCAAGGGAAAATTTCACAAACTCAAAGTGGATCCTACGGGACGTTAATCATCCATTTTGATGGAGATGAAACTACAGTTGAACAAGCCATTGAATTTATTCGCAATCAACAAGTGGAGCTGGAGGTGATTGCGAATGTTTGAGACATTGTTGCCAAATGTAAAATGGGACAAAGTCATTGATGCAACTTATGAAACGGTTTATATGACAGCTGTTTCTGTATTTGCTACATTTTTTCTCGGAATTATTTTAGGTCTTTTATTGTTTTTAACGTCAAAGGGGAACATGTGGGAAAATCGGTTTATCCACTCGTTTGTTGCAGCAGTTGTCAATGTATTCCGTTCAATTCCCTTCATTATTTTGATCATTTTGCTGCTTCCTTTTACAAAAGCAATCGTTGGTACCATTTTAGGGGCTAATGCTGCACTTCCTGCACTCATCATTGGTGCTGCGCCTTTTTATGGAAGGATGGTGGAAATTGCACTGAGGGAAGTTGACAAGGGGGTGATTGAAGCTGCAAAATCGATGGGAGCTACAATGAGCACAATTATTTTCAAGGTACTGCTTCCAGAATCGATGCCTGCTTTAGTTTCAGGAATAACTGTCACAGCAATTGCGTTGGTAGGTTATACAGCCATGGCAGGCGCCATTGGTGCCGGTGGTCTTGGAAACCTTGCCTATTTAGAAGGATTTCAGCGTAATCATAGTGATGTAACATTTGTTGCAACTGTACTCATATTGATTATTGTATTTATCATCCAATTGATCGGCGATATGATTACAAGAGCAATTGATAAGCGTTAAACGAAGGAGGAGAATAATATGAAAAAATGGCTTTTAGCGACTGTTTTAGGTGCGACGATGATATTTGCTTCTGCTTGCGGAGGTGGAAGTAATCAGGGAGGCAGCTCCGGCGGCTCTGACAATGAGAAAAATGAAGTAATTAAAGTTGGCGCATCTCCTGTTCCACATGCAGAAATTTTAGAGGAAGCAAAACCGCTTCTTGAGAAAAAAGGATATAAATTGGAAATTGAAGAATTCACTGATTATGTATTGCCGAATAAAGCTTTAGCGGAAAAGGATATTGATGCAAACTACTTCCAGCATATCCCTTACCTTGAAGCACAGAAACAAGAACATGGATATGATTTTGTCAATGCCGGCGGAATTCATATTGAGCCAATTGGCGTATATTCAAAAAAATATAAATCTTTAGAGGAGCTTCCGAATGGAGCTACTATTATCATGAGTAACTCAGTTGCTGACCATGGACGCATGCTGTCAATGCTGGAGGAAAAAGGTTTAATTAAGCTGAAAGATGGCGTTGATAAAACGAAAGCGACAGTTGATGACATAGCAGAAAACAAAAAGAATTTGAAATTCAAAACAGACATCGAAGCGCCAATGTTGACGAAAGCTTATGAAAACAATGAAGGCGACGCTGTATTAATTAACGGGAACTTTGCTCTGGATGCAGGACTTGACCCATCAAAAGATGCCATTGCTCTTGAATCGCCAAAAGACAATCCGTATGTAAACGTCATTGCTGTCCGCAGTGAAGATAAAGACTCTGAAAAAATTAAAGCTCTTGTAGAAGTGTTACAATCAGATGAAATTAAAGAATTTATTCAAACAAATTATCAAGGCTCCGTTATTCCTGCTGAATAATCAATTGGGAAGCTGTGCATATTTACGCGCAGCTTCTTTTTTTGGACCAAGCTGAGCTGGTATTGTTTGGACAAAAATTCATTTGAGAAAAAACGTACGAACTTAGGTGAAATTTATGCCGCCAAAAAAGCAAATAGAAAGTGCTGTTCATTTCGATTAAGCGCTTCAGCAGAACATAAGAAAGGGAATGGGGCATTTACTCAACATAATTTTACAATTGCTTGTTTCAAAAAGGTTGAGCTATCAATAGCATGATCGATCAGTGTCAAATGCAAGATGAATATTGTATTTTTTTCTCTCCAGCGGGAATGCAGCCGAAAGGAAATATATGAAGCAGCAGGATTTGCACCAGCTTTCGAAGAAGGAATTGTGATGAGCTTAGCGGCCGCATTTAGAACGGAATGTTTTGCATGAAAAACAAATAAAGATGTAATTTTCAGTATTTTGGAGCATTTGTAAGATTGAACCTTTAATCCTTTCTCATTGGCTTAAAATGGGTTTTAAGCTGTTTTAATCAGCGATACAGCAGGTTGCTTGCAAGCTGTAATCATTGCTAACATTAAATTGTATAAAAAATGAAAGGATTGGTTCATTATTTATTTAAACCAAGAAATGATAGACATTAAATTTACGTCTGAAATGGAAAAAGCCATGCATCAATTTCACGGAATGGGATATAACGAATATAGGAGAACACATAAGAAGCGAATGAAGGTTGAAAGAAAAAGAGAACGAAATTACCGCAGCAGCCAAATTGTAACAGCTAATCTGAAAGGGAAATTGTTTTTGTCTACGCTAAACTAAATCAGCCAGTCGGCAAAGACTGGTTTTTCTTTTTATTGAATACATACAACAAGTTTGTTTGAATGATACTAAGATGACTATATACTTTGTTCCTAAAAATTTGGTAATATGAATAATGTTGTGAGATATTAAAAGGTTGTATTCACTTTTAATTTGTTATAAAATAATAATGAGAATAAATTGAGAATGATATTAATATTTGACCTATAGATTAATGGAGGTATTGGTTATGTCAGGATCTACATTAACGATTAAAGATTTGCATGTTTCCGTAGAAGGGAAAGAAATTTTAAAAGGTGTGAACCTTGAAATAAAAGGCGGAGAAATTCATGCGATCATGGGGCCGAACGGAACAGGAAAATCAACTCTTTCCTCCGCGATCATGGGACATCCAAAATATGAAGTGACACAAGGATCCATAACTCTCGACGGACAAGATGTGCTTGAGATGGAAGTAGATGAGCGTGCGCGTGCAGGACTTTTTCTTGCCATGCAATATCCAAGTGAGATCAGCGGAGTCACAAATGCTGATTTCTTGCGTTCAGCTATCAACGCCCGCCGAGGCGAAGGCAACGAAATTTCTTTAATGAAATTTATTCGCAAAATGGATGAAAAAATGGAATTTCTTGAAATGGATCAAGGGATGGCGCAGCGATATTTAAATGAAGGATTCTCGGGCGGTGAGAAAAAGCGGAATGAAATACTTCAATTAATGATGCTTGAGCCTAAGATTGCCATCTTGGACGAAATCGATTCAGGCTTAGATATTGATGCGTTGAAAATTGTTTCCAAAGGTATCAACGAAATGCGGAGCCCTGAGTTTGGCTGCTTGATTATTACACACTATCAACGTTTGTTAAACTATATTACACCGGATTTTGTTCATGTTATGATGCAAGGAAGAATCGTGAAATCCGGCGGAGCAGAACTAGCTCAGCGTCTTGAAGCAGAAGGATATGACTGGATTAAAAAGGAATTAGGCATCGAAGACGAAACAGTAGGGCAAGAAGCGTAAGTGTTAGGAGGATCAAAATGACTGTAGAAACGAAACTACCGTTTGACCAGAAATATATAGAAAATTTCTCCAAACAGTTAGGTGAACCGGACTGGCTGAAAGATCTTCGCTTGCTTGCTCTTGCAAAAGCTGAAGAGCTTCCATTGCCAAAGCCGGATAAAACAAAAATCGACAAATGGAATTTCTCTCAGTTTTCTAAACATGTCGTTTCCAGCAGCACTCTATCTTCTCTTGATGAGCTGCCGGAAGAAGTAAAAACGCTTATTGACGCAGATGAAGAACATAAAAATCTCTATATACAACGTGACAATACGCCTGCTTTTTTGACAGTCTCTGAAGATTTGAAAGAAAAAGGAGTTATTTTTACTGACATTCACACGGCTGCGAAGGAACACGGAGACTTGCTTCAGCAATATTTTATGAAAGATGGAGTAAAAATTGATGAACATCGGCTGACAGCTTTGCACGCAGCCTATTTAAACGGCGGGGTCTTTGTGTATGTGCCGAAAAATGTAGAAGTGGAAAAGCCTCTTCAGGCGGTTTTTATACATGAAAACCCTGAAGCCAATTTGTTTAATCATGTGATCATCGTTGCGGATGATAATAGTTCTGTTACGTATGTCGAAAACTACATCTCGACCACCGAAACAGAGGGTGCTGTGTTTAATTTAATTACCGAAGTTATCGCCAATACTAATGCGAAAGTTTCTTACGGTGCGGTTGACAATCTGACTGAAAACATCACAACATATGTGAACCGCCGCGGGGTTGCTGGACGCGATGCAAAAATTCTTTGGGCATTAGGATTAATGAATGACGGCAATACGATTTCTGAAAACACAACAAATCTTGTCGGAGACGGTTCTATAGGCGATACAAAAACAGTTGTTGTTGGGAGAGGAAGCCAGATTCAAAACTTTACGACGAAGGTCGTTCACTTTGGCAAACATACCGAAGGCAACATTTTAAAACATGGTGTTATGAAAGACAGTGCGACGTCCATTTTTAACGGCATCGGCAAAATTGAGCACGGTGCATCGAAATCAAATGCTGAGCAGGAATCCCGCGTTTTAATGTTAAGTGAAAAGGCAAGAGGAGACGCAAATCCGATTTTGCTCATTGATGAAGATGATGTTGTCGCCGGCCATGCCGCATCTGTGGGACGTGTTGACCCGATTCAGCTCTACTATTTAATGAGCAGAGGAATTTCAAAATCGGAGGCTGAGCGATTAATTATTCATGGATTTTTAGATCCTGTTGTAAGACAAATGCCGATTGAAAGTGTAAAAAACCAATTGACAGAGGTTATTGAAAGGAAAGTTCGGTAATGGATATTAAAGAAATTCGCAAACAGTTCCCGATCCTTAGTCAAAAGGTCAACGGCCGCGATTTAGTTTATTTGGATAATGCTGCAACATCGCAAAAGCCAAATGTCGTCATTGATGCAATCACAAAATACTACCGCGAGTACAATTCAAATGTGCATCGCGGTGTTCATACACTTGGTACAAAAGCTACAGATGCCTATGAAGGTTCACGGGAAAGAGTTCGTCAATTTATTAACGCAAAATCCGTCCAGGAAATTATTTTTACACGGGGAACAACAACAGGTCTAAATATGGTGGCACAGAGCTATGGAAGGGCCAATTTAAATGAAGGCGATGAAATTGTCATTACGTACATGGAGCATCATGCCAATTTAATTCCATGGCAGCAAGTTGCAAAAGAAACAGGAGCTACGTTAAAATATATACCACTAAAAGAAGACGGAACTATCTCGTTAAGTGATGTTCGAAATACGATTACAGCCAATACGAAAATTGTTTCGATTGCGCTCGTATCCAATGTTCTTGGCACGATCAATCCAGTAAAAGAAATAGGCGAAATTGCTCATCAAAACGGAGCTGTTCTTGTCGTAGATGCTGCTCAAGGAGCACCACATATGAAAATTGATGTTCAAGATTTAAATTGTGATTTTCTTGCTTTCTCGGGACATAAAATGTGTGCTCCGACAGGAATCGGTGTTCTATACGGAAAAAAAGAGCTGCTCGAAAATATGGAACCGGTTGAAACCGGCGGAGAGATGATTGATTTTGTCGGTTTATATGAATCTACATGGAAGGAGCTCCCATGGAAATTTGAAGCTGGTACACCAATTATTGCCGGAGCAGTTGGATTAGCCGCAGCAATTGACTTTTTAGAAGAAATTGGGCTTGAGAATATTTTCAATCATGAACATAGACTTGCCCAATATGCATTGGAGCAATGCTCAAATATTGAAGGCATGACAATTTACGGACCGAAAGAACGGGCTGGGCTCGTTACCTTCAACCTCGAAGGCATTCATCCTCACGACGTGGCAACTGTTCTGGATGCGGAAGGTATTGCGATCCGAGCCGGGCACCATTGCGCCCAGCCATTGATGAAATGCTTAGAAGTATCAGCGACAGCACGGGCGAGCTTTTATCTATATAATACTGAAGAAGAAATTGATTTATTCATTCGCGCAATTCAAAAAACAAAGGAGTATTTCGGCAATGTCATTTGATAATCTTGACACATTGTATCGTCAAGTCATTATGGATCACTATAAAAATCCTAGAAATAAAGGCTCTCTTCAAGACAGCGTTACGGTTGACATGAACAATCCAACCTGCGGTGATAGAATTCATTTGACAATGAAAATTGAAGATGGAAAAGTCATCGATGCGAAGTTTGAAGGGGAAGGCTGCTCCATTTCGATGTCATCGGCATCCATGATGACCGAAGCGATCAAAGGACAAACGATTGAAAATGCTCTTAAGCTTTCTAAAATCTTCTCCGATATGATGCAAGGCAAGGAATACGATGATGATATTGATTTAGGAGATATTGAAGCATTGCAAGGCGTTTCAAAATTTCCAGCTCGAATCAAATGTGCAACGCTTGCCTGGAAAGCGATGGAAAAAGGTGTGCGGTCTGAAGTCGAGTGATAAAATTTAAATGAGATTGGAGTGAGAAAGTATGGCGAAAAAAATGCCTGAAATAGGCGATTATAAGTATGGTTTTGTCGATAAAGACGTTTCTATATACCGAGCAGAACGCGGATTGACAAGAGAAATTGTTGAACAAATTTCGAAAATGAAAAATGAGCCTGAGTGGATGCTGCAATTCCGCTTGAAAGCTTTAGACCATTTTTATAAAATGCCAATGCCTCAATGGGGCGGCGATTTGTCTGCTTTAGATTTCGATGAAATTACTTATTACGTAAAACCTTCTGAACACTCAGGACGTTCTTGGGATGAAGTTCCAGAAGAAATTAAACGCACTTTTGATAAGCTCGGAATTCCTGAAGCGGAACAAAAATATTTAGCAGGTGTTTCTGCCCAATACGAATCAGAAGTTGTGTATCACAATATGAAAGAAGACCTTGAAAAAATGGGCATCATTTTTAAAGATACAGACAGCGCCTTAAAAGAAAACGAGGACATCTTTAAAAAATATTGGGCGACGGTCGTTCCACCGACTGATAACAAATTTGCCGCTTTAAACTCTGCAGTTTGGTCAGGGGGTTCCTTTATTTACGTTCCGCCTGGAGTAAAAGTTGATACGCCTTTGCAAGCATATTTCCGAATTAATTCAGAAAACATGGGACAATTTGAACGGACGTTAATTATAGTTGATGAAGGTGCCCACGTTCATTATGTTGAAGGATGTACGGCGCCTGTCTACACAACTAACTCGCTGCACAGTGCTGTTGTAGAAATCATTGTGAAAAAGGGAGCCTATTGCCGCTATACAACGATTCAAAACTGGGCAAACAATGTGTATAACTTAGTAACGAAACGTGCGGTTTGTGAAGAAAATGCAACAATGGAATGGATTGACGGAAACATCGGTTCGAAATTAACTATGAAATATCCTGCAGTCGTTTTGAAAGGTGAAGGTGCACGCGGCATGACATTGTCCATTGCCCTTGCCGGTAAAGGTCAACATCAAGATGCAGGAGCGAAAATGCTTCATTTAGCGCCGAATACTTCATCTACGATTGTTTCGAAATCGATCTCGAAACAAGGTGGAAAAGTAACGTACCGAGGTATTGTCCATTTTGGTCGGAAAGCAGATGGAGCACGTGCAAACATTGAATGCGACACATTAATCATGGATAACCAATCAACTTCCGACACGATTCCATATAATGAAATCCTAAACGATAATATATCTTTGGAACATGAAGCAAAAGTATCGAAAGTATCTGAAGAGCAGCTGTTTTATCTCATGAGCCGTGGCATTTCTGAAGAGGAAGCAACCGAAATGATCGTCATGGGATTCATTGAACCATTCACAAAAGAGCTGCCAATGGAATACGCCGTTGAAATGAACCGCCTCATCAAGTTTGAAATGGAAGGAAGTATTGGATAATCCTTATAATACTAAGGGGGTGTCTAATAAGTCGTTTTTACGGCTTATTGACGCCCCCATTAATGTTTTAGAAACGTTGATATATCGGTGTTTATAATTTTTTGTTTTCAATGGGGATTTGAGGACAGTCCCACAATTCACCCACAAAAATTAGATATTCATGTTTGTATACCGTTAATACAACTCCAGTGCCTCGTCCTCAATTTTATTGGTCACATGGAGATATGTGTCAGCGGTTATTTTTATGCTTTAGTATCTTAATCTTTCGCTCCAGCTAAAGGAGAGCATCATGTAAAGAAAAAACAGGGAGTTTGCATGTTTGCACACTTCTGTGGAGGTCACAAGCAGGAAACGTCACTCACCGGACTATTTCTAAAGTTTACATTGCATAACAGCTTTTCCCCAATGCCAATAGTGGCTGTGAGAAAGAAGAATCAGAAGGCTTTAAAATTTCGCTTGCCCCTCTCCTCTAGAACACCATAAATGATAGCTTACGTTTTTCTATGAGGCTTGAACATCTTCTCATACAAAATATAAAACCGAGCCGCAAATCATTGCAAGGAGAATAAAAGATAACAAGAAAAATAATGGATTGATAAAACCAAATGCTATATTATTTGCAGTAATTTCATCTCCTAATAAAAATTCATCATATTAGGAGTATAAGATGTTGGCCAAATATAACTGTTCCTAAAATATATAATTATGGAGTACAAGAGAAACAATCACGGCTTCTTTTACGATCTTCAACACAACCACCTCAATACATATGTATTGCGCGTCATTTTCTGAAGCCGCATCCTTTTTAATGAGATCCTTTCATAAAGAAGAAGCAAACTTATTTATACGATCAAAATATATTTAGCCCCTAAGCGATAATTTACCTATTAAAATCCCATATCCATTCCCAAAACTTACTACCTTGGGCTACTATAAAGTAATCAAACCATTTTTCAAAAGTCAGGTTTAGAAACCCAAACGGATCGTCCAAACTTCCGCCGTTGTCAAGCCAATAAAGATATCCTTTTCTTTCGGGAGCTAAAGCTATAATGAGCCGGCAGCCATCGTAGCCATATCCAATAGGAAACCAATCTGGAGGATAATCAATATATTGATAATCCTCTAGTATCTCTTCGACAGATAATAATTGCAGTCCACCTCCGTTTTCAGGATCATCAAATAATGTAGCACCATTACATATTTTCAGAAAGTCTTCATAGTCACTAGGAATATTAAAAGGCAGCTTCTTGATTTCTTCTTCTGTTGCAGGGGGATTGAAACGAAATTGTAGTTTTCCTAAAAATCCTTCTTCATTTTGAACAACCAGCATATTCTTTTCATCTAGTCTTTTATTCAAAGCATCTAAAGTCATTTTGATTCGTACTGACATGTTGTGGCTATCACTCTTTTATCATTCATCCAGCAAGGACTAACAATCTTTCTGTGGAAATCCTTTTACAGTTGTATGAGGTTACTAAAATTGTAGAATACGGTGTATTTTATCATTTGGCCAAACTGTGCTCTTATATGTTTATTATACCATTTTCTGTAATTTTTTTCTATCTGAAGTAGTCCAATTGGCAGCATCAGCTTTTTCAAGTTGTAAATGATGAATCTGTGAATTATTTCCTGATCATAGATCCTTATAACATCTTTACTTTACCTGTTTCTTCGATCAGCAACTGTACAGGATGAGATATTTGAACTTTTTTGTTGCAAAACTCTTTATTTTTATTGTTGTTATAAATACAATGTCCAAAAATACTGCCAGCCTTTTATAACAAAAAAGTGCTTAAATCGTGAATCTTTTTCGATGCTGTATTATGATGAGTATATAAAGACTACATTGATAGGAGTAAGAAATGATTTACATAGGCTTGACAGGTTGGGGAGATCATGATTCTCTCTATCCATCCGGGACATCATCGAATGATAAATTAACGATTTATGCAGGACATTTTCCTGTTGTTGAGGTCGATTCCACTTTTTATTCGATACAGCCTGAGAAAAACGTTCGAAAATGGGTGAACGAGACGCCCGAAAATTTTCAATTCATTGTAAAGGCGTATAAAGGAATGACTGGACACGAAACAGGCTTAGGATCTTTCGAAAGCCGCTCAGAAATGTTCGCTGCTTTTTATAAAATGATTCAGCCCTTTCAAGAAGCGAATAAATTGGCAATGGTTCTTTTTCAATTTCCCCCTTGGTTTCACTGCAAAAGAGAAAATGTTGATTTCTTGCGATGGTGCAAAGAGCAAATGAAGGATGCCCCTTGTGCACTAGAATTTCGCCACCGCTCCTGGTTCCTTCCTACATATTATGAAAAAACGCTTCAATTCATGGAGAAGGAAGGGTGGATTCACACCATTTGTGATGAGCCGCAGGCAGGGGAAAATTCAGTTCCGACCGTATTATATTGCACGAATAGAGAAAAGACCTTGGTAAGATTTCATGGACGAAATGTTCATGGATGGCTGAGGCCAAAAGAAGGGAATTGGCGTGAAGTACGATATTTATATAGATATAATGAACAAGAGCTTGATGAATGGAAAGGACACATAAAAATGCTGAAAAAGCAAACTAAAGATCTCTATCTCATTTTCAACAACAACTCGGGCGGAGACGCGGCGGACAATGGAAAAGAACTGATGAAAAAGTTAGGAATTACATATCATGATTTAGCGCCAAGGCAGCTTGATTTATTTGAGTGTTTTGAAAAGTATCCCACTGAAGGAGAGAGCGACTTTGATTGAGACGGTTCATATATATCATACGAATGATCTGCACAGTCATTTTGAAAATTGGCCGAAAATCGTTCATTATCTAAAAACAAAAAAACATATTCATAAAAGTAAAAACGAAACTGTTTTTTTATTCGATATCGGCGATCACGTCGATCGCTTTCATCCAATTACTGAAGCGACCGGGGGAGTCGCAAATGTTGAGCTGCTGAATCATTTAACTCCAGATGCAATAACGATTGGAAATAATGAAGGAATTACTCTTCCTTTTGAAGCATTGGATCGGCTGTATAATCATGCACAATTCCCGGTCATTGTGTCTAATTTATTTTACTTAGACGGTACTAGACCAAAATGGGCAAAGCCTTATGTGATTAAACATTTACAAAATGGAGTCCGAATCGGTATTTTAGGCGTAACGGTTTGCTTTGAGCAATTTTACCGTCAGTTAGGGTGGATGATAACAGAACCGATGGCAAATATAAAAGAAACATTGGAGGAAATCCGGGGCAAAGCAGATGTTATCATTCTTTTATCACACCTTGGAATATCCGATGATGAATGGATTGCTCAACAATTTCCTGATATCGATGTTATATTAGGAGCCCATACACATCATGTGCTTGATCGTGGAAAGCTTGTAGGCAATACGCTTTTGGCGGGAGCAGGAAAGTTTGGACAGTGGCTTGGACATATTGAACTTAAGATCGACTCTGCTCAAAAGAAGCTGGTAAATAAAAAAGCGGAGATTATTGAAACGAAAACGATTGAAAAAGAAGATGTTTTTACCATAAAGTGGCTTGATCAAAAAAAAGCTGAAAGTGCTCAAAAACTTAACGAAGTTGTTGTGGAATTAAAAGAAGAATTACGGATTGATTGGTTTTCAGATTCACCATTTGCAAAGCTGTTGGCTTCCGCTTTAAAAGAATGGTGCGATGGGGAAGTTTCCATGGTGAATGCCGGAGTATTGCTTGAATCGCTTCCGAAAGGACTCGTCACAAAAGGCGATTTGCACCGGATTTGTCCTCATCCGATTAATCCTTGTAAAATCATGGTTCAAGGCGATCAATTAAAAGAAGTTATTTTACAAGCACGGACAAAAGAAATGGAGCAATTGAAGCTTAAAGGATTAGGCTTCAGAGGCAAAGTAATGGGGCGTATGGTTTTTGACGGCATTGAAACGGTCATGGAAACGTTGGAAGATGGCAAGGAACATGTGAAAAAGATCTTTGTAAATGGAAAACATCTTGATCAAAATCATGTGTATGCAGTGGCAACTATTGATATGTTTACATTAGGTCCATTATATCCGCAATTAAGCCGTGTAAAGAATAAAATATACTTCATGCCTGAATTGCTAAGAGATGTACTTGCTTGGAAATTATCGAAACAGTTCCTGCAAATCCATCAATAAATTTTTGTCAACATCTCCTTTCCTTTCATAAAGTGAAGTAGGGAAGGAGGGTATTTTATGGTATCTGTATCGCCGGTTAAAATTGGTGATCATCAATTTACCGCCATTACCATTCAGCTGCCAAAAACGAATTTCATGGCTGTTACAGCCGAAAAAGGTTATATTATGTGCGGTGCGCTTGATGTAGCCTTATTGAATGAAAAATTAAAAGAGAGAAAAATTATTGCCGGCCGCGCTGTCGGAGTGAGGACAATTGAGCAGCTTCTTGAAGCCCCATTGGAATCAGTCACAACAGAAGCGGAGGCAATTGGCATTAAGGCAGGGATGACAGGCAAAGAAGCACTATTGAAAATGGTAGAAAAATAAAAAACAACCATTATCTTTTTATAAAAGAATGATTATTGCTCATCTATAGTATACAGATGAAAGAATTTTCCAAAACGTACCATCTATGAATTTAAATAAGATGTATTCATTAATGGATTTTTCAACAGACATGAAAAAGTATTTTCTATCATTTGATCAGCGATATAGTCGCAAGTAATTGCCATTCAGTCGAGTAAAAAACATAAAATTGATTCATAAAGAGCCCGTTCCTGAGTTGGTGCGGGCTCTTTATTTTTTTTCTTTTTGCCATTCAAGCCGTTCCCATAGTTTTAAATGCGGATAAGGGTCAAAAGACCACTCGGTTTTACCGTTGTCTTTATACATCCCGTAATGCAAGTGCGGCGGGAATTTGCCAGATGTTCCTGGAGGGCCGTAGCCGCTGCTTCCGACAGAACCGATGATTTGCCCCGGTTTTACGATTTGTCCAACGTGAATGTCTTTGGCAAAGCCGTTTAAATGTGCAAAATAATGGTACGTATTCTGAATGTCCCGAATACCGATTCTCCAACCCCCATAGCGATTCCAGCCTTTCATTTCGACAATTCCGTAGCAAGTGGAACGAACCGGTACGCCATAATGTGCAAATATATCTGTGCCTTCATGAATTCTCCGGCCGCCCCAGCCGCGCGCATCTCCCCATGTATCACGGTAGCTGTAATCAGTTCTGACGGGAAGAGGAAAAGCATGCTCGTTTAATTGCAGATGCCCGAAATGTTTGAACAATTTCATATGACCTAAAATAATTCCGACCGTTTTATCACGGTGATAATAAGACCATAAACCAATTTTTAAATTTTCTATATCATTACCATATTTTGATAAAAAATGTGCAAAACTATATAAGACATCTTCATCATGATCCATTTGCGCTTTGCCGTCGCCGTTTCCATCCATTCCGATTCCCCCGAATAGCTGAATGCTAACCGGATTTTGGTCGTTCAGATTCGGATTAGCTGTCCCAGCCCATTTATCAGGAGGAATGTAAATGCCAATAACTCCTTTTTGTTTTGGGATATCATTTTTTATTTTTCTGACGTTTCGTTCGTATTGGTCGCACGCAGCCAATACATACCAAGGAATCTGGGTGATGGCTTCCACCTTTTTATACAGGCTCATTCGCAAATGATTTATTTGTTGTTCAGTTAATTGACTGGACGCATTGGCATGGCTGGAAAATAAAGATAAAAGTGCAGCCAATAATAACATTTTTCTGAGAACCACAATTGATAAACTCCTTTCCATCATGTCATGTCTTAGTGTAAGAAAAAAGTAAAGTTTCAATGGCTGGAAATTGAAGGAATATAAAATTCCTTTTTCTTGTCCAATATCTTTCATTATGTTAAATTGACTATAGTGTATCATCTTTATTTTTTTAATGATTACATATTGGAGATGATGAAAAATGGCTCAAAAAGAAGAAAGTTTACGAAAACCTGAATGGCTTAAAATAAAATTAAATACAAACGAGAATTACACAGGGTTAAAAAAATTGATGCGCGAGCAAAAGCTTCATACGGTTTGTGAAGAAGCGAAATGCCCCAATATTCATGAATGCTGGGCAGTGAGAAGAACGGCAACATTTATGATTTTAGGAAGCGTTTGTACACGCGCATGCCGCTTCTGTGCAGTGAAAACAGGACTGCCAACCGAGCTTGATTGGCAAGAGCCGGAGCGTGTAGCGGATTCCGTCCGCATTATGAACTTAAAGCATGTTGTCATCACTGCAGTTGCCCGTGATGATTTGAAAGATGGCGGAGCAGCCGTTTTTGCTGAAACGGTTCGTGCTGTGCGCAAAAAAAATCCATTTACTACAATAGAAGTTCTTCCATCTGACATGGGCGGAGTGTACGAAAATTTAAAAACATTAATGGACGCTAAACCTGATATTTTAAACCATAATATTGAAACTGTTCGGCGCTTAACCCCAAGGGTTCGCGCTCGTGCAACCTATGAACGTTCTTTGGAGTTTTTGCGGAGAGCAAAAGAAATCAATCCGGATATTCCGACAAAATCAAGCATTATGATCGGGCTTGGGGAAACGAAAGAAGAAATTATCGAAGCGATGGATGACCTTCGTGCAAATCATGTTGACATCATCACAATCGGACAATATTTGCAGCCTACGAAAAAACATTTAAAAGTTCAAAAATTTTACCATCCAGATGAATTTGCAGAATTAAAAGAAATTGCTTTGTCAAAAGGATTCAGCCATTGCGAGGCAGGTCCGTTAGTCCGTTCGTCTTATCATGCTGATGAACAAGTAAATGAGGCAGCCAAACAGCGGCAGGCAAAAGCTTAAAGCCACAGAGCCGTCAAGAATTTCTTGACGGCCCGTTTTAATAAAAATAGGTAAATAACCTCTAAAAAATTCACCTATGCATCAACGTTTATTTCATTGATCTTTTATGTCGTGATCAATACTTTCGTTCATTTCTCCGAATCCTTCGCCATTTGCATTTTCACCAGCATTCAATTTTCTTCCTTGGGGAGACTTTAACATGCGCTGAATGGTCTGGTTTAAATTGCGGTTAATATTTGGAGACTCTCCATCAAGAGTGCTGTATGATTCGATTTCTTTAAACAGATTAGGATTATCGGTTACATAAATATGAAAATAACGCGGAACAATGGATGCAGCTGTCTTTTTCACTTGGTCAGCTGTTTCAAATTTGTTGTTTGAATCGGTTTTATACGCTATAAGAACTTCTTCATCTGTTACGAGCGTAGCAGCATCATGAACATTTGGAAGCTGGACGGCAAGCCTTCCGATTACGTCTGCTAATTGTTCCCGATTGATGACAGGAGTTTTTACTGTGGCTTTCTCTATTCCGGCTGTTGGACTTTTTTGATGCCGGACATATCCAAAGCTGTCTGAATCTTTATTGCTGTTATAATTATCATTTCTTTCTGCCACGTTTACCGTATTCCCGTTTTCATTATATAGACCTTTTCCTTCTTGATCATATTGGCACCCGCTGGCTGCAAGCGCAGCTATGATAAAAGGAGTAAAAAGCCTTTTTTTCATTTCAGCACCTCCTTATAATTTTAGGATTGCCGCTTTTAAAAAATTGTTGTCAGGCAATTGATGGAGGGAAATCATTTGTTTATGATAAACATATGGAAGAGGGTGAATTTGTAAATGATCACAATTTTTAATCAAACATACGAGCTTATAAAAGATTTTAAAAATGGTTTTAATGAAGAGGCTTTTAAAGCAAGGTACAGTGAAATTTTAAACAAATATGATTATATTGTCGGCGATTGGGGATATAGCCAATTGCGGCTGAGAGGATTTTTTGATGATCAAAACCAAAAAGCAACACATGATACGAAAATCAGCTCATTAGATGAATATTTGTATGAATATTGCAATTTCGGCTGTGCTTATTTTGTATTAAAGAAAATAAAAAAATAAACGCCAGATGCAAAAACATCTGGGTGTGAAAAAGTAATCAGGACGGCATACAGCCGTCCTGATTACTTTATTTCATACGGGTCTTCTTCATTTTTATCAGGTTCATCATGAGGAGGATGACTGCCCGGAAATTGTCTCGGCAAATTCTGATGCAAGGATTTGAATTCATAGTTAAAACTGCTATATGGACGCTGACCTTCTTCCCAAGGTGTGCTTTTATTCTCCACAGGTTCATCCTTTCCCCGCGGAGCTCCGTAGGCGCCTTCCGGCATATCCTCCGGGATAATATAGTTTCGCATTGTTTCCACTACTGAAAAATCAGTATATTCATTTTGTTTGTCCATTTTGTTCACCTGTCCATGATTTTACCATTATCGTTCCTCATGGAAGGTAATTTATACATTAGACGATCTCATATAAAAACTCCCGAAGCTCTTTTGCGTCTTCATCATTTAATTGATAAACATCTTCTAAATACCCCGGTTCTTTAAGATCATCTTCCCCAATGATCGCAAACCGGTTGCTTTGCAAATTTAGTACAAGATATTTTCCGTAATAGCGGTCCGATTGAATAATGGCTAAATCAAAGCGTTGATTTTCTCCCATAAAGCTAACAAATCTTGTTTTTGTCTCGACGGTTTCATCATACAAAAAAAAGCGTTCGGCCATGGTTCATTACCTCCGTTTCTTATAATTGCATTGTAGCATAAGATGATGCATTCACAACGATTTATCGCAAATTTGTGAGAAAACTTACCTCTGTTTCGATTCGCATAGCGATTTTTCTGTTGAAATAGAAGCAAAATAACACAATTTTTTTATCAGCCCGCACATCTGCTGCCAATCAGCCATGATTTCTGTATCGAATGGGAAGTTAATTGGAGAAACATATTATGAATCGGCACGAAAGTCATATTCAAAATCCTCATCTGCTTGTCATGAAAAATCGTCATCTGTAAAAGCAATTTTTTGTGCGCGTTTAGGAATTTCTTTACGAAATTGAAAAAATCTAAGCGGATCCCACCCGGCATGCAAGATGTATCAAACCGCGGAAAGCTTGCGCCTGCTCAATCACGAAATCCAAATTTTAGAAACATCAGCTCTGTTTTTGCCAAAATCGATCCGTCTAACGAGAGGATTTTAGTGCTCTGCTTTAAAAAACTCAAAAGTGTGTAAAGTAGTAGGTAGTTCAAATGGTCGAGTATGGTAAAATAAAAAACGGATACAAAAACCTTAAGAAAGGAAAGAAATCATATGTATTTTGTGGACAGAAAAAAGATTGAAGATACTGTAAAATTTGTAGAAGATCTTGTATCCATGTTTGAAGGACATCAACAGTGGGAGTCTGATGTTGAAAAAAAAGCGTTGGAGCGGATTGCCCAATTGTTGATTGAGGCGATTTTAGATATCGGAAACGGAATTATTGACGGTTTTATTATGCGGGACCCGGGCAGCTATGAAGACATTATTGACATTTTAGAAGATGAATCTGTCGTTGACAGCAGGGATGCGGAAGGATTAAAAAAATTAATTTCCTACAGAAAAATGCTCGTTCAAGATTATTTAAACATACGGCATGAAGAACTGTATGATTCAATATCAACCCATTTACAAGTTTTGAGAAATTTTTGCCATCGTGTTCGAACCTACTTGGAAGATGAACTTGGACCAGTTACAGCTTTTAAGCCGTAATGGATTGATTGAAGGAGTGAAAAAAAATTGAAGAAATATAAAGGATATTTCATCGATTTAGACGGCACCATGTATCGGGGTACAGAAAAAATTGAAGAAGCTGAAGAATTTGTTAAAAAACTGAAGGAAAAAGGAATTTCGTACTTATTTATGACAAACAATTCTTCTAAAACTCCGAAGCAAGTAGCTGAAAAACTAATCAGTCTCGGCATTCCGGCGGAAGAGCATCAAATTTTAACTTCAAGCATTGCCACAGCCAATTTTATTTGGGAAAGAAAACAAAATGCTTCTATATATGTAATCGGTGAAGAGGGGCTGCGAAAGGCCTTGGAGGAAAAAGGTTTTCGCTTCGTCGATGAAAATCCGGATTTTGTCGTTGTGGGTATTGACCGAAACATCAATTATGAAAAGCTTGCCAAGGCCTGTTTAGCGGTTCGCGCAGGTGCAACATTTATTTCAACAAACGGGGATACTGCTCTGCCGACTGAGCGAGGACTGCTTCCAGGCAATGGCGCCATTACATCGGTCATTTCAGTATCTACAAATGTTCAGCCGATTTTTATCGGAAAACCTGAAAAAATTATTGTAGAGCAAGGGCTGAAAATGCTGAAAACGAAAAAAGAAGAAACGCTTCTTGTCGGAGATAATTACGAGACGGATATTAAGGCAGGTATCCAATCAGGGATGGACACCCTTCTTGTGCATACAGGCGTAACAACGAAAGAACACTTAAAAGATAAAGAAATACAACCGACTTATACAGTGAATAACCTTTCGGAATGGCATGTGCTATGATGAAGCCTTTTTCTTTTCCAGCTGATTTCACAATAGGTGCTCCGCTGCCCCTACTGTGAATCAGTGGATCGATGGGCGAGCCGGCTTGAAGCTGCCGCTGCAATGGCTCCGACAATATCATCTAGAAAAGTATGACACTTACCTGTGCTTTTATCGTTTAAATGAGCAAGTATACCAGGCTTTTGTTTATCGATATAGCCATAGTTCGTAAACCCGATTGATCCGTAAATATTCACAATGGAAAATGCAAGAATTTCATCAATTCCATATAATCCTTCATCCGATTGGATGATCGATTGAAGAGGCTCCTGTAAACCCCCCTTTTCTGCTAGAACATCTAATTGAATTCCGGTTAAAATGGCATTTTGAACCTCTCTTTTCGAAAGAACTCTTTCCACGTTTTGCAAACAGTCTTCTTTTGTTAAGTTTGGATAATATTGCTGCTGTAAAAAATAGACGAGCTCTGCGATGTCATCCGGTGTAACTCCTCTATCTTTCAGCCATTTTCTTGCAGTTTGCTCTATTTTATCCATGTCGTTCACCCTATCTTTTACAAGTATATGAAAGTGCTGAAATCGGCTGTGACGCCGATTTCAATAAATTCTTGCTTAAATTTTCAAAAAGCATCAACATCTTTTTTATATTGTATACACAAAAGCTTTTCTACATGTTATAGTTTATGGCATTTTTTCATTATTTATATTATTGGGGTGTTTTTTTGAACAATGGATTTATAGGGGGAATTAGGAATGAAAGAGCTTTTAAAAAAGCATTATGGAATAGATGTACTCGACTTTTTTTCAATTGGGCAATGGCAGGGGTTTAAAACAAAAAGAAATATCGGTTTTATTGCAGCTGTTTCACATATTGACCATAAGGAGCTTTATGAACTGTATGAAATGAGTCGTTATCTCCTTATGACTAACGAGAGAAAAGCTGCTTCGTTTTTATTAACTGTAAATGGGGATCTTACGGCAGAACATAATGGAACGCGCTACGCTGTGTTTCAAATACCTCAACAAACAAAGCGGCTTAATATAACTTCTCTCGGAAAAGAGCTGTCATTTTTTCACGAAGTTGGCAGAAGGCTGCCTTTTACTCCCGTTCATTCGAATCGAATTGGGCAATGGAGAAATTTATGGGCAAGGCGGATCGATCAAATGGAGCAATTTTGGAGTATTCAAATTGCTTCAAAGCCTCATCACGCCTTTGACAAGCTATTTATTGAATCCTTTCCATATTATTTAGGCTTAGGCGAAAATGCCATCCAATATTTAGCGGATACTGAGCTTGATGATCGACCATTGCCGGTTGATTCCGGCACCATATGTCATCAACGTTTTACGAGAGAAACATGGGAAAACGCATTTTCATTGCCTGTTGATTTCGTTTTTGATCATGGAGGAAGAGATATTGCTGAATGTTTAAGGTATGATTTTCTGACAGGAAGGCAAACAATTGATGAGCTTTTTTTGGCAGAATACGACCGAGCGTCTCCGTTATCCTCTTTTTTTTGGCGGTTAGTTTTTAGCAGGCTTTTGTTTCCTGTTCATTATTTTGAATGTGTTGAAAACTATTATCTTGCAGAGGAAGAAGAAAGGGATTCTCTACAATTTCAAATGGAAAAAATTTTGCAAACATCTTCGCAATATGAGCAATTTTTATCTTCGTTTTCATCTATGATATATTTGAGGAAAAAGCAAATTGTATTGCCGGCTTTGACATGGTTATAAAAGGTTCATTTGCATTTTGTTGTGGTATCATAAAAAAGAAAGCAGCTAAAATCTTGCTGCTGTTTCGAACAAAGCATCGATTTTGTCATATCAATTCAAAACAATAGCCATTTATTAGAAGAAGGAGAAGATGAATCAGTGACCCAATATATTTTTGTAACAAGAAAGCTGCCAGAAAACCTATTGGATCCTCTTCGTTCCATCGGAGTTGTCGACATGTGGGAGCAGGATTCTCCATGTCCGAGGGCTGTATTATTGGAAAAGGCAAAAAAAGCTGATGCTCTGCTTACAATGCTGTCAGACCGGGTGGATGAAGAACTGCTTCAAAAAGCCAAAAAATTAAAAATCGTTGCTAATTTAGCAGTCGGGTATGACAATATCGATCTCGAAGCGTCGAAAAAGTACGGCGTGACTGTAACTAATACACCGGATGTACTAACAGATACGACTGCCGATTTAACCTTTGCTTTGTTAATGGCAGCGGCAAGAAGATTGGTTGAAGCTGCGGAGTATGTAAAAGAAGGAAAATGGACAGGGTGGTCTCCATTTTTGTTGGCAGGAAGCGATATCCATCATAAAACGATTGGGATCGTTGGGATGGGGAAAATTGGAGAAGCTGTTGCGAGACGGGCAAAAGGATTTGATATGGAAATTTTGTATCATAATCGTTCAAAGAAACCGGATGTGGAAAAAGAGCTTGGAGCGAAATACTGCACATTTGATGAATTGCTAGAGAAAGCCGATTTTGTCGTTAATTTAACACCATTAACAAATGAAACGAAAAACTTGTTTGACGAGGAAGCCTTTAAAAAAATGAAAACAAGTGCAATATTTGTTAATGCTGGCAGAGGAGCATCTGTTGATGAAAACGCTTTGTATAATGCTCTAAAAACTGGTGAAATCGCTGGTTGTGGATTGGATGTGTTTAAAGAAGAACCGATTGATTCCAATCATCCGCTTTTATCATTGAAACAAGTTGTAGCACTTCCGCATATCGGCAGCGCGAGTCGGGAAACCCGCATAAAAATGATCGAACTTTGCGTCGAAAATATTCAACGTGTGTTAACGGGTGAGAAACCGAAAACAGCCGTTGTTTAAACGCCCAAAAAGCGTTTACATATGCGGATGATGAAAATTTCTCTTGTAAAATCAGTCATTGAAATTTATAATGTCTTATAAAACAGTTAATGTCTTTTTACGGCAGACAATTGTCTATTATAAATAAACATAAGGGAGATGAATTGGTTGGAATCAATCTCAGTAGGACTGCTCGGTTTAGGCACCGTTGGTAGCGGAGTAGTAAAAATCATTGAAGACCACCAGGATAAGCTCATTCATTTAATCGGGTGCCCGGTGAAAGTAAAAAAAATTCTTGTTCAAAATACAAATAAAAAAAGAGACGTTCATGTAGAACCTTCCCAATTAACGACAAATGTTCATGAGGTAATAGAAGATCCGGATATTGACGTCATTATTGAGGTCATGGGGGGAATTGAGCAGACACGGGAATATTTACTTGAAGCATTAAATCGGAAGAAGCATGTTGTGACGGCAAATAAAGATTTGATGGCCGTGTACGGAACTGAGTTGCTCAAAAAAGCGACGGATAACGGCTGCGATCTTTTTTATGAAGCAAGTGTCGCAGGCGGCATCCCGATTCTGCGTACATTGGTAGATGGATTGGCGTCAGACCGGATTACAAAAATGATGGGGATTGTTAACGGAACGACAAACTTTATTTTAACGAAAATGTCAAAATACGGAACCCCTTATGAAGAAGTGCTGAAGGAAGCGCAAAGATTAGGATATGCAGAAGCTGATCCGACTTCTGATGTAGAAGGCTTGGATGCAGCGAGAAAGATGGCGATTTTGGCAAGACTTGGATTTTCTATGGAAGTAGATTTAGAAGATGTGGAAGTAAAAGGGATAACGGATATTACACAAGAGGATATTGATTACAGTAAACGGCTCGGCTATACGATGAAATTAATCGGCATCGCCCATCGAAGCGGTGATAAAATTGAAGTTAGTGTACAGCCTGCACTGCTGCCCGATCATCATCCGTTAGCTTCCGTCCAAGATGAATATAATGCGGTTTATGTGTACGGCGAAGCGGTAGGGGAAACAATGTTTTACGGTCCTGGCGCAGGAAGCTTGCCAACTGCAACCGCTGTTGTTTCGGATTTAGTAGGCGTATTGAAAAACATGCGTCTAGGTGTAAATGGAAGAAGCGCCGTAGCCCCGCAATATCAGAAACAATTGAAGGCACCTGAAGAAATTTTTGCCCAATACTTTTTACGAATTCACGTAGAAGATCAAGTTGGAGCTTTTTCAAAAATTACATCCCTCTTTTCAGACAGAGGTGTAAGCTTTGAGAAAATTCTCCAATTACCTCTGAAAAATAAAGATTTAGCGGAAATTGTCATCGTTACCCATAAAGCATCGAAAAAAGATTTTGAGGAAATTTTAATGGAGCTCCGAGATTTGCAGGTTGTTAAGGAAGTTAAAAGTACGTATCGAGTAGAAGGGAACGGCTTATTATGAAATGGAATGGACTAATTGCAAAATATAAAGAATTTTTGCCAGTAACGGACAAAACACCGATGCTGACATTGAACGAAGGTAATACTCCTCTCATTCATTTAGAAAAATTATCTGAAAAATTAGGCGTTGAGCTGTATGTGAAAACAGAAGGAGCGAATCCTACCGGTTCATTTAAAGACCGCGGTATGGTGATGGCAGTTGCAAAAGCGGTGGAAGAAGGAAGCACAACTATAATGTGCGCTTCAACTGGAAATACGTCTGCAGCTGCTTCCGCATATGCGGCACGTGCAGGATTGCGTTCCATTGTTGTTATACCGAACGGAAAAATCGCTTTTGGAAAGCTTGCCCAAGCAGTTATGTACGGCGCAGAAATTTTTGCAATTGAAGGAAACTTCGATGATGCCTTAAAAATGGTTCGTGAAATTTGTGAAGAGCTGCCAATTACTCTTGTCAATTCTGTAAATCCTTACCGAATTGAAGGGCAAAAAACAGCGGCGTTTGAAATTTGTGAACAGCTGGGAAAAGCTCCGGATTATTTGGCGATTCCGGTTGGAAATGCTGGAAACATTACAGCATATTGGAAAGGATTTAAAGAGTTTAATGAGCGGCACCAAACAGGGCTTCCAAAAATGCACGGTTTTGAAGCGGAAGGCGCCGCAGCCATTGTAAAAAATCAAGTGATTGAAAATCCGGAAACAGTGGCAACTGCCATTCGAATTGGAAACCCAGCAAGCTGGGAATTTGCTGTCAATGCTGCCAATGAATCAGGCGGAAAGATCGATATGGTAACAGATGAAGAAATTTTGGATGCTTATCAATTAATTGCAAGAACGGAAGGCGTTTTTGCTGAACCTGCTTCAAGTGCATCTATTGCAGGAGTGATGAAAGATGTAAATTCGGGGAAAATCCCGAAAGGAAGCACAGTTGTAGCAGTATTGACCGGCAACGGATTAAAAGATCCGAATACTGCGATCGATGTGTCATCCATCCAGCCGATCGTGCTGCCTAATGAAAAGAAAGCTGTGATGGACCATCTCAAGGGAGATGGGCATGTATGAAAGAAGGAGACATGTTAAAAATTCAAGTTCCCGGAAGTACAGCCAATCTTGGCCCCGGTTTTGATTCTGTAGGGCTCGCTTTAAACCGCTATTTAACACTAGCCGTTACATTTGCGGAAAATTGGACATTTAAGCCGGTAAGTGAAGAAGTAGCAAACGTACCGGAAGGGAAAGAGAATTTAATTTATAAAGTCGCTTCCAAGCTAGCAGAAAAACATAGTGTTAATCTTCCTGCATGTTATGTGGAAATTTCAAGTGATATTCCGATGACAAGAGGACTCGGAAGCAGCGCGGCCGCCATTGCAGCAGGGATTGAGCTTTGCGATCGTGTTTGTAAACTGAATTTGAGCGATGAAGAAAAAATTCATTTTGCCAGCAAGTTTGAGGGACATCCGGATAATGCCGGAGCTTCTATAGTAGGCGGTCTAGTGGTCGGCTATTTAACAGATGACCACACATATTTTGTAAAAGTGGATAATCTGGATGTGGATATTATCGCGGTTATTCCGCCATATTATTTATATACGAAGGATTCTAGAGGCGTTTTGCCGAAGACATTTAAATTTCAGCAGTCGGTGAAAGCCAGTGCGATCAGCAATGTGCTTGTTGGGAGCATCATGAATAATAATTGGGAATTGGCAGGCCAAATGATGGAAATGGACATATTCCATCAACCGTATAGGGAAAGTCTAGTTCCTGAACTGTCAGCTGTTCGAAAGATAGGAAAAGAGCACGGTGTGTACGGGACTGTATTGAGCGGTGCAGGTCCAACGATATTGTGTTTTGCTCCAAAAGGCATGAGACACTCATTGCGTCCTAAACTAAAAGAGGCTTTTCCTCATTGTGAAGTAACACAGCTAGAAATTGATTATGAAGGGACAAAGTCTTGGTTTACTCATATTGAAAGCTTGATATAAAGAAACAAACCGGCTTTTCGCCGGTTTGTTTCATTAAAATACTTGTTCTACTTCTACGATGCCTGGAACTTCTTCCAGCAGAGCCCGCTCAATACCTGCTTTCAAAGTAATGGTAGAACTTGGGCAGCTCCCGCACGCACCTAAAAGGCGCAATTTCACAATGCCCTCTTCAACATCAACTAATTCGCAGTCTCCGCCGTCACGAAGCAAAAACGGGCGCAGCTTATCTAAAACTTCCTGTACTTGTTCTTTTATTTGAACATCTGACATACTATCGACTCCTTTCTTATCCATCATTATATTCAAAATGAGCGATAAAATCTATTTGTAAGTTTCAAATTCATTGTATCACATTTTTTTTAAATCTAATATGGATAATCTAGGAGATCATCATTTTATTAAATAGGAGAGAACAAACATGAGAAAACCGGTAGAAATTTGCGTTTATGGTGCAGAAAACTTATGTCCAAGCTGTGTAAATTCGCCTTCAGCAAAAGATACATTTGAATGGCTGGAAGCAGCACTGACTAGAAAATATCCAGATCAGCCATTTGACATCACATATATTGATATATATTGTCCTCCGGAAGATGAAGAGAAAAAGAAAATAGCCGATCAAATCGTGAAGGAAGAATATTTTTATCCCCTTGTTGTCATAAATGGAGTGGTAGTAGGAGAAGGAAATCCAAAGATAAAAAGGATTTTTCAAGAGATGGAAAAACATGGTTACCAACCTGTGTAAGAAAGAGTTTACTCGTCATCCAGAACTGTGAAAGAAAAAGTGCATTGTCGATTTCTTCAAGCCAAAAGAACAGATCCGCTAAAAAAAACGCTGCTTCGTTTTTTTTGCATGCAAAATAATAGACAACTGTATTTCTCTTGATTTATATTTTCCAGTGAAAGAGTTCCGGAAAAAGAGAAGCCGGACGTACAAATGAACGCCCGGTTTTCTCATGCTCCACTATGATATTTATAAATCCAAAGAATTCCTGATTTTAAAAGACGTGGCACACGTCCAGTGAGTGCGCGATCTCCTACCATCCCAAAACCTGATTTTTTTCCGAGAGAACCGAGAACGCCTTTTAATTTGAACGGCGGCAGTTCCTCTGGAAGAGGTTCGTTGTTCCATTTTTTGAGCAATACTTGTACAATTTGTTCAGCCTGCGCTTCGGCAAGTTGAGCACTTGGTGCGTAAGGAAGGCTTGCACAGTCTCCAACAACATACACATGTTCATCTTGAGGAAGATGATGGTATTTTGTTAAAATAACCCGTCCTTGCCGGTCTTTTTCAACATTCAATTTCCTTACGACATAATTCGGTTGAATTCCTGCGGTCCAAACGACAACATCACAAGGAATCGGTTCATCATGGTTATAAACCATATTTGGCTCAACTTTTGTAATATTGGCGCTGTTGATTACTTCAACCCCGTGCTCTTCAAACCATGTTTGGACATATTTGCTTAATCGTTCCGGGAAGTTTGATAAGATCACTTTTCCGCGGTCAAACAGCTTGATTTTTAAATCGGATCTGCTTTCACGCAGTTCGCTTGCCAATTCAACGCCGCTCAATCCGGCTCCAACTATGCAGACTGTTGCACCTGCTCCTAAATTGTTCAGCTTTTGATACGTTTCACGTGATTGATCGATTGTTTGAATGCTGCAAGTGTATTTGTCAGCACCCGGAACATTATGATACTTGTCTTCGCATCCTAATCCGATGATAAGATCATCATACGTGATTGGAGATTGATCTTTTAAATGTACAAGCTTTTGTTCAAGGTCAATGTCCGTGACTTCACCGTAATGAACGTTCAATTTCGGGTGTTCTGGAAAGGCCACGCGCACGTGCTGATCTGAAATCGTTCCCGCAGCCAGCGCATAGTATTCCGTTTTTAAACAATGATAAGGGTTTTTATCCACTAATGTTATTTCGACACCATCCGGCAAGTTATTGGGAAGCAGCTTGTGAAGAATTCTCATGCCGCCATAGCCGCCTCCGAGGAGCAGTAACTTTCTCATCGCGATTCCCCTTTTCCCTGCAAATGTTTACCCCAAAACTGTGACAATCGTAACAAATGCCACTAAAAGTATAACGAATTTATGTATAAATCACAACATACTTAAGGAAAAATAGCACAATTGTTATGGCAAAATGTTAAATGAGCCTTGAAGTTCAATGCTTTGACAATGAAGAAAAAAAGCATTATGATAGGCTACTGAGTATAGAAGGAGGACAATTCACGTGAAACCAATTATAGAGTTTTGTGTCAGCAACTTAGCAAACGGTTCACAAAAAGCATTAGAACAATTAGAAAAAGATCCTAATTTAGATATAGTTGAATACAGCTGCCTAGGGTATTGCGGCCAATGCTACGAATCGCTTTTTGCCCTCGTAAACGGAGAAGCGGTAGAAGGGGAAACGGCAGAAGAGCTAGTGAAAAATATTTATCAATTTTTAGAAGAAAATCCAATGTTTTAATAGAAAATAAAAGTGAATGATAAAATTAAAAGGGAGACAAGCTTTTGATTCTCCTTATTTTGATCCTGTCTCTAAATATTTCATTCGAGGTATGAGAGCATATTATAAAATGTAAGTATGAATCTCAATATTGTTTCTCAGTACGACGCTTGCCTTTGCGGATGAGTCTTTTTTTTACGTATGAGCAAGGTGTTTGAAGCGGCAGGCTGATGATATAAAAAATAAAAGCCCCTCTTATATTTCCCGAGGAGCTTTTATTTATATATGAAAACGGGGGATATTTTTATTGTCAACAAATTTTGAACGTTTTATACTTATAAAAACAAATTTTTTGTTGTTTTGGAGGAAAAAATGGAAACTTTTCAATTTACAAAAATGCATGGATTAGGAAACAGTTATATTTATGTAAATGGATTCGAAGAAACGCTTCCGGAGCATCTCCTGCCAGATATTGCGCGAAAAGTTGCGAACGTTCATACCGGCATCGGTTCAGATGGGCTAATATTAATTCTTCCATCTGAACGTGCGAATGTGAAAATGAGAATTTTCAACAGTGACGGTTCAGAAGGAAAAAACTGCGGAAACGGTTTGCGCTGTGTCGCAAAATATGTTTATGAGCATAACATAGTAAAAGAGAAAAAGTTTTTGATCGAAACACTTTCTGGCTTGGTTGAAGCCGAAGTCCATGAAGAAAATGGACGAGTATCATGTGTCACAATTGATATGGGTCACCCTAAGCTGTTAAAAAAGGAAATACCGATGGCCGGAAACGGAGATGAAACAGCTATTGGTGAAATCATGGAATTTAACGGCTCGAAATATGAAGTCACAGCGGTTTCGATGGGAAATCCACACATCATCTTTTTTGTGGACGATATTGAGAAAGCTCCATTAACAACATTGGGTCCGGTTGTCGAAAAAGATGCAAGATTTCCAGAAGGGGTAAATGTAGAATTTGTCGAAATCGTCAATGACCATGAGCTTCATTTTCGAGTATGGGAAAGAGGTTCAGGTGTCACACAAGCTTGCGGCACCGGAGCATGTGCGGCAGTGGTCGCATCCGTATTAAACGAGCAAACAACAAGAGGCAAAGAAACAGTTGTCCATCTTGCCGGCGGCGATTTATTTATTAAATGGACTGACGAGGGGAACATTTTGATGAAAGGACCTGCTGAAACGGTTTGCACGGGGACCTATTATTATGAAGCCGATTCAGAAATTTGAGAGTTTTTTTCTGAAAAGGTATACTAAAAGTGACTCAAAAATTAATGAAAAGGAGGATGGGTCATGTCTGAAATTGTTATGCTTACCGAAGCGGCAGCTTTTCAAATAAAAGATATGATGAGAGAAAATGAGGAAGAAGGCGCCTATTTGCGTATTGGTGTGAAAGGCGGCGGCTGCACTGGACTTTCATACGGCATCGGGTTTGAACAAGAAAAACAAGAAGATGATCACGAATTTGAACAATTCGGCATTCGAATTTTAGTGGATAAAGACAGCGCCCCTATATTAAAGGGAACAAAGATTGATTATAAACAATCGATGCTTGGTGGAGGATTCACAATAGACAACCCTAATGCGATTGCGTCTTGCGGCTGCGGCGCCTCCTTTAGAACTGCAACACACGCTGGAACACCGGAAGAGTGCTAAAAAAGATTCTTTCCTGAAGCCAAGCATAATGATCGCTTTATTCCTTAACTTTTTCTATACTCACAATAAAATATATCCTAATAAAGTGGAATCCAAAAAGAAAAAGTCTGCTTTATTAGGATATTTTTATGGGAAAAACGGCTAAATGCAACTTATTAAAAGTGATAGAGAATTAAATGAGGATATTTGCAGATCACAGATTTTCATCATGGAAGACCGTGCGAAAGACTATATGAATCACCGATGAAAGTTGAAAAAAGATAGGGCTGTCCGTTGAGTTCCTAAAATGAAGGATTTTGGAGCTACTGTGAAGGATAAAAATAAAGGAATAAAATTTGTAAATGTCCTTCATAGAGGCAATGAAGTCCAACAAGAAGCAATTGTATGTGTTGAATATCCGTCATAAAACTTTTGAAGAACTTAATGAAGAAAGAGAGCATAAGAAAAGTCATTTATAAAACTTCTGAAGGATATAAACAAAGGAAAAATGGTCTGTCCGATAAGCCCCTTCTTCTTGATGCAGTCTGGTTTCTTTAGAAAAGTACTTGACAAAAAGGCTGTCTCAAAAGGTCATAAAAAATGACCTTTTACGAGACAGCCTTTATTCTTTCCAATAAAATTTACTTTTGCTTATTATTCCCGCTGTAAGGGAGCTGTTCAGAAAGTCAAATCCCCATTGAAAAACAAAAAATCATAAGCACCGATATATCAACGTTTCTAAAACATTAAAGAGGGGGTCAATAAGCCGAAAAAATGACTTATTAGACACCCACATCTTTTTTCATCAATTAAACATACTTGTGCTGTGCATTGGCTGAACTTTTGCGCTTGGGTCAATATAAGCTTTGGCATTGTTTACAGCTGTTGGACCTTCGCCAAACCCAGTCGCAATTAATTTTATTTTTCCTTCATAAGTACAGATGTCTCCGGCAGCATAAATTCCCGGAATATTTGTTTCCATTTTTGAGTTAACAACAATCGAATTTTTCTCAATTTCCAGCCCCCAGTTTTTGATAGGGCCTAAAGAGGAAACGAAGCCAAAATTGACAATTACTTCATCTACATCAATAATCTCTTTCCGATCTCCTTTTGCTTCTTCGACTACGACTTGTTCAATTCGATCCTTGCCGATAAGCTCAACAGGAACAAAAGGTGTTAATATATTTGCTTTAGAATTTTTTAATTGATTTACGCTATGCTCGTGCGCGCGAAATTTATCTCTTCGATGGACAACCGTTACTTTTTCTGCAATAGGCTCAAGCATTAACGCCCAGTCAACAGCTGAGTCGCCGCCTCCAAACAGGACGACCTTTTTGCCTGCAAAATAGTTTAAATCTTCTACAAAATAGTGCAGGTTTTTCCCTTCAAATTGCTCAGCATTTTCCAGCTGAAGTTTACGTGGTTGAAATGCGCCGTTTCCGGCAGTGATGATAATCGTTTTTGAATAATGTATTTCTGAATTTGTCGTTAACTTAAATGTCCCGTCACTTTGTTTTTCAACTTCCTGAACTTCCTGTTCAAGGCAGACGGTTGGATTGAATAAGGCAATTTGTTCTTTTAAATTATTGACTAATTCTTGAGCTCTAATTTTTGGAAACCCCGCTACATCATATATGTATTTTTCAGGATAAAGCGCTGTCAATTGCCCTCCTAATTGTGGAAGGCTTTCAATAATTTTAACGGAAGCCTGCCTCATTCCTCCGTAAAAAGCTGTGAACATCCCGACAGGTCCCCCGCCAATAATCGTTATATCGTAGACTTTGCTGTCCTCTTTCACAGACGATTCCCCCTCTTGTTAATCTTTATTAATCATATCATAAAAAAAAGATTGTAAAAATACAAAGATTCTGTCATTTAAAGATTTATAAAGTTGATCATTTAGCTTAAAAATAAACTTGAAAAGTTGGACACAAACGGATATCATGACTATAGGTAAAAAGATGTTAAATTTTATTGACAATTTTGCCCTTATAATTTTTTGTCCAATAACGTGAATATTTTCACAAATTATGTGAAAAGTGAGTCTAGAATTGACCGCTTTAAAAATTACGGAAAAGGTTGGTGTGTCTTGTGAGAAATCCTAAAGTTGTTATTTTAGGTGCCGGTTATGGAGGATTAATGACCGTAACACGTCTACAAAAAATGGTGAGTGTGAACGAGGCTGATATTACACTTGTCAATAAGCATGATTATCATTATGAAACAACATGGCTGCATGAAGCATCTGCAGGCACCCTTCATCATGACCGATGCCGCTATCCAATTAAAGATGTAATTGATACAAACAAAGTAAACTTTGTGCAAGATTCTGTAAAATTAATTAAAACAGATGAGAAAAAAGTCATTCTTGAAAATGGCGAGCTTAACTATGATTACTTAGTAGTCGCTCTTGGGGCTCATCCGGAAACGTTTGGAATCCAAGGGTTAAAAGAATACGCTTTCACAATTTCCAACATTAATTCTGCTAGACAAATTAGAGAGCATATTGAATATCAATTTGCTACATACAATACAGAAGAAGAAAAAGATGATACACGTCTAACCATTGTAGTCGGAGGTGCAGGATTCACTGGAATTGAGTTTTTAGGCGAACTTGCCAACCGTGTTCCTGAGCTTTGCCGAGAGTATGATATTGACCCTAAAAAAGTCCGTATTATTTGTGTGGAAGCAGCACCGACAGCACTTCCAGGTTTCGATCCTGAACTTGTGGAGTACGCAGTCAATCAACTGCAGCGCAAAGGTGTTGAGTTTAGAATCGGCACAGCGATAAAAGAATGTACTGAACAAGGAATTATTGTTGGGAAAGACGATCAAACGGAAGAAATAAAAGCAGGCACTGTTATTTGGGCGGCTGGTGTGCGCGGAAACAGTGTAATTGAAGAATCTGGTTTTGAGGCAATGCGGGGCCGCGTAAAAGTAGAGAAAGACTTGCGCGCACCAGGATATGATGATGTGTTTATTATTGGAGACTGTTCATTAATTATTAATGAGGAAATCAATCGTCCATATCCGCCGACAGCGCAAATTGCAATGCAGCAGGGAGAAGTTTGCGCGAGAAATTTAGCTGCATTAATTCGCGGTAAAAAAGAACTCGAACCATTTAAGCCAGATATTAAAGGAACTGTTGCTTCTCTAGGAGAAGATGATGCAGTAGGTATTGCGTTAGGCAAAAAAATGGTCGGTACAAAAGCATCCTTCATGAAGAAAATGATTGATAACCGCGCGCTATATATGGTTGGCGGAGCAGGTCTCGTGTTGAAAAAAGGAAAATTCAAATTTTTTTAAGCTGAAGAAAAGAGCAAAGGCTTAAGGGCTTTTGCTCTTTTAAAATAATGTTTTATAAACATGAACAGCTTTTGTAATTTCTTTTAAAGCAGGAAAGTAAAATGTTTTGGAGAAGGAGCCGCTCTGTATTTATTGAATTTTCGTAGTAATAAGCTTTTAAACAAATTAAATTAAAGAGCTCGCTATGCTGATTGCGATTAGAGGGTTCGATTCAGCATAAAATCGCCATGCTGATCTGCAATTATATAGTAGCCTGATGTATTTGGTCTGTCGGACAGCTATACCCGATATTTCCTTCAAAGTTCTTCGTTTTATTCTCAAGTTCTTGTGCTTCTTTTGTTTGTTTACACCGTCTTTTTTGTGCTTGAAGGAATGAAAGTTCTCTCTTAAATGTTGAAGCCAAATCCCTCCTTTTATGGTACAAGCACAAAAGCATCTCACATGAGTAAAAAACAGACAAAGCACTGTACATTAGGACAATCTTTCTTATAGGTAATTTTTGTCACTTTAAAACATTTGGGGAAACTTCCAGTTTTTTTGTATAAATTTTGAACTGCTCAAAGGTTGGAGAGCCTACTGAGAACCTTTTTGTGTGCATGTCAAACTTGCTTTGCTGATTTATGCCGATTAAATTAAATCTTGTACTTGATATATTGGAATAAATAGGTTAATAATTAAGGTAACAATTTATCGATTTGCTGCTTTAAAGATTTGGCACATGTAAGAAGATCTGGCAAATTAACAAAGGCTGGTCAAGTTTTTTCCTTATTTAAACCACATAAAAACTTTTAATAATAATACGACAGTTTTCTGAGGGTGAGGACACGATGATGAACATACCGGTGCTGTTGATTTCCATGCTGCTGTTCTTAGTTTTATTTTTTGGAATCGGTTTTTTATTAAATATGCTTTTAAGAATGTCATGGATAATGGCGATACTTTATCCGTTAGTATGTATTTTTTTAATTGATGAAGTGAATTTTTTTGATTATTTCAAATCACCTAGCCGCTCATTTTCTCTGTTGGGTGAAAAAATCGCCTCTCTTGCCGTAGCAGACATTCTCATTTTAGGAAGCGGGATGGTAGGTGCGATTCTATCAGGGATTGTCATTCGAATGCTTCGAGCAAGAGGATATCAAATGTTTTAAGCTTTTCCGTATAATCGGAAGGCTTTTTTTTATGTAAAAAAAAAAACGCTTTTTTGTTAAAACAATGTTATTTGAGTGCCTACATTTTATTTTTAATTTATTGGAAAATTTATACATGTCGGAATGTATTGAAAAATACACTCCTTTCAAAAGCTCCTCCAACGTATATTTTGTTTACGATTTGGAAACAAATAGACGGTGAGAGGAGTGAAATTAGAAAAAATGAAGAGTATAAAAATGTGGACTAGAAGAATTATGATGAGTCTGTTGTTTATTGGGGCGTTTTTAACAACTTTTGAAACCATTTCAGGTGTGAAAGCAGATGAACTGACAAAATGGGTGATCAAACAATATAATCAAAGAGAAAATTCTCAACAAGCCGTTGCAAAAAATATTAATCATGCAAATCAAGGACAGACGATGGAAAAATCCATTGATTTATCAAAGTATCCAAAAAAAACAGTTGTGGCTACCGGATATACAGCCGGATATGAGTCGACAGGAAAACATCCTGGCCACCCTGAATATGGAATTACTTATTCAGGTGTTAAAGTAAAAAGGGATCATTTTTCCACTATAGCAGCAGATTTAAACGTTTTTCCGATCGGAACGATACTTTATGTACCCGGATATGGCTACGGAGTTGTTGCAGATAAAGGTGCTGCGATTAAAGGCAATCGGCTTGATTTGTATTATGAAACAGTAGAAGATGTTTACAATCAGTGGGGAAAGAAAAAAGTGGATGTTTATTTAGTTAAAAAAGGAAACGGAACGTTAACAGAAGAGGAATTAAAAAAATTAAACGAAAATAAAACGATGGAAGTTTTTAGACAACGGTAGCTTATCCCACAGGGATGGGCTTTATTTTTTGGTTTGAAAATAAAGCAAAGTTCTATTCGACCTCGTATAATAATTGAAGGAGGTGGAAAAATGTTTAAAGTACTAGACGGTTTAGAAGGGGAAAGTTTAATTGTTGGCCTTTTTAAGCAAAACGGAAATTTATCAAAAGCTTTGCAGGAGCTGGATAAAAAATTGAACAATCAACTCACCAAGCTTATAAAATCAGGTGAAATTTCTTCTGCGAAAAACAGTGTCGCAAAACTATATACATTTGATGCCGAAAACGTAAAACGAATTTATTTTGTCGGGCTTGGGAAAGAAAAAGAATTCACGTTCCAAAAGGCAATGGAAGCTTTTGGGCATGCGTTTCAAGCTGTTCAACAAGATCAGAAGAAAATCGTAAGCGTACAGCTTTCTACCTTTATTGGAGGAGATGTGGAAGAGATAGATGCAGCTCATGCACTAGCGGAAGCGTTTGCCCTTTCTACATACAAAATAAAAAACTATAAACAACGATCAAACAGCAGCGAATCAAGCATTGAAGCTGTTCATGTTTTGACAGATGCAGATAAAGCGAAAATAAACGCAGCCTTAACTGCCGGTTATGTTTATGGAAGAGGAACAAATTCGGCAAGAACTCTTGTGAACATGCCTTCAAATTTATTAACTGCGACAGAACTCGCGAATTATTCCATCGAACTGGCCAAAAAATATTCTTTTGAGATCGAAATCCTTGAAAAAAAGGATATGGAGGAAATGGGTATGGGGGGGATATTGGCGGTAAATAAAGGCTCCAGTGAACCCCCTAAAATGATTGTGTTGAAATACCAAGGAAAAAAGATTTGGGACGATGCGATTGGTTTAGTCGGCAAGGGAATTACTTACGATACTGGGGGCTACTCGTTAAAACCTAGAGATGGGTTAGTAAACATGAAGACTGATATGGCAGGAGCAGCAGCCGTTTTAGGAGCGATGGAAATTATCGGTGAAATAAAACCGAAACAAAATGTTGTAGCCGTTATTCCGGCTACTGACAACATGATTGGCAGCAGAGCGATGAAACCGGATGATGTCATCGTGTCATTAAGCGGAAAAACAATTGAAATTTTAAATACAGATGCTGAAGGGCGTTTAGCTCTTGCAGATGGCATCACTTATGCAAAGCAGCATGGAGCGAAATACATTATCGATGTTGCCACTTTAACCGGTGGAGTTATTGTTGCTCTCGGAAAGCACACAACAGGTGCGATGACGAACAACGAAAAACTGTATGATCAGCTTTTGAAAGCGTCTGTTGAATGTAATGAAAGAATATGGAGATTGCCAATTTTTGAAGATGACCGCGAGCGGGTAAAAAACAGTAAAATGGCGGATTTGAATAATTCCCCTGGCCGGGAAGGACATGCGATAATGGGCGGTGCTTTTTTAGCAGAATTTGCTGAAGATACGCCGTGGGTTCATTTAGACATTGCCGGGACATCCACTACTGCTAAGAAAGGCCCTCTAGGACCTGAAGGAGCAACTGGTGTGATGACTCGAACATTGGCGGCCTTTGTGGAAAAATTCGTGCCGATTAAATCATGATGGAGTCATCCATCATTCGGTTGAACTATTGCAGATTAGGCTTTATGTCAGAAATGTTATTGCTGTTTCAGTTTTTCGGCAGGAGCCGCAATTCAATATAGGAGAGAGACGGAATCTATTTTGTAAAAAAGATGACCGCCATTCAGTATGCTTGAAAATCGTGGATTGATTTCTTTCTGACATGTATGTTGTCGGAAGCAACACCAAATTAGGATAATGTGTCGGCACATTCTGACTTAACAAATTGCTGCACATTTATCCTGATTTGGTCTGTATTGTGCACGATTAGCCCAGTACTTAACATGTCTATAAGTGCGCATTTTTTATTGCTTTTCAAAAGAGAGCGAAGGCTTTTTTTGCATTTTTGATAATAGATTCGCGGAGAACTGTTTTCCTTCTTTTAAGGTAAGTCGAAAATATATGTGTATTATGTGGCAGAATTCATATTTGCGAACTCTTTTTCAAAAACTTTTTCTACAGGAACATAATTGTACCCAAGATCGCGGGCGACTGCCTCATACGTTATTTCTTTGTTGGCAACGTTGACACCTAATTTGATCGCTTCGTTTTTGGCGATTACTTCTACTAACCCTTTGTTGGCTATTTGCAATGCATATGGAATGGTCGAATTAGTAAGGGCGAACGTAGATGTTCTCGGAACTGCTCCCGGCATATTCGCAACTGCGTAATGAAGGACCCCGTGCTTTACATATGTCGGATTGTCATGAGTGGTGACATGATCGCTCGTTTCAAAAATCCCGCCCTGGTCAATGGCAACATCAACGATGACTGATCCAGGTTTCATCGATTTTACCATTTCTTCAGTCACAAGCTTTGGCGCTTTTGCACCGGGGATTAAGACAGCACCGATGACTAGATCCGCTTCTTTTACTGCCTCGAAAATATTATAGGAGTTAGACATGAGCGTTTGAATGTCGTTGCCAAAAAGATCATCTAATTCCCGAAGACGCTTAGGACTTACGTCAAGGATCGTTACATGAGCTCCTAAACCGATAGCCATTTTTGCAGCATTTGTACCGACTACCCCGCCGCCGATGATGACGACCTTGCCGCGTTCAACGCCTGGAACACCGGATAATAGAATACCTTTTCCGCCGTACGGTTTTTGTAAAAATTGCGTTCCAACCAGTGTTGCCATACGACCGGCCACTTCGCTCATCGGTGTTAACAGGGGTAACGAATGACCGTCAGAAACTGTTTCGTAAGCGACCGCAATCACACCGGATTCCTTCAACTCTTTTGTCAGTTCAGGATTAGCTGCAAGGTGCAAGTAAGTAAACAGAATAAGACCATCACGGAAATATTTATATTCTTCTTGAAGCGGCTCCTTGACCTTCAACACCATATCTGCTTCCCAAACCTTGCTTGTATCATGAAGAATTTCGGCTCCTGCTTGAATATATTCTTCATCATGAATTCCGCTTCCAAGACCTGCACTTTCTTCTACGAGTACACGGTGACCTGCCTTGACTAATGAAACAACTCCAGCTGGTGTAATGGCTACACGATTTTCGTTATTTTTAATTTCCCGCGGTACACCAATTATCATTGCAATCCCTCCTGTATAGTATAATTTCGTTTTAATATTCCATATGTACCAACAATGAGTCGGAATTTTCATGTACCTGTCCATTTTATTGTTTCTTTTCCTGCTGGCAATCATTCATTGAATTTTTTGTTTTTATATCATATGCAAATCGGTGTATGTTTGTCTGCAGCTTTCAGCGAAACCGCCAGTATATTTGCATAAATTTATAAAATCCACTTCCGTTGCGAAAATTTCGAACATATGGTATCTTATACAGAAATATTTAGGAGGGATGAGCTGTGAAAAGGGTCACTTTAATGGAAGTCTTCACTCATCCAATTACACAAAAATATTTAAAACGATCTGGCATCGCTCACGCGATTAAAACGGCTGATCACGCTTTTCGTCTTGCGATAGCATTCAATGTAAATCCCGATCTTGCGACAAAGGCGGCGCTGTTGCATGATATTGGCCATTATGAATGGTACACGGACGGTAAATGGGATTATGAAAAATATCAAAAAAATGATATTCATGCAATAAAAGGAGCGAACAGAGCGCATAAACTGCTGATAAGGCTTGGGGAAAAGCCTGAAGCAGCCAAGCAAATTGCTTTAGCTATTCTCCTTCATACGGATTCGTATTTGCCTGATGGTAATTTAAAGCAAAATCCTCTTCAGCGTATAGTTCGGCTTGCTGATGAATTGGATGAAGAACCAGGCGGAATGCATCATTACCGTCAAATTGACGAAAAGCTGGCTTTAAAGAAAATTAGGACTCTAGATAAAAAAGTTGAAAAGTACTATTCTCAGTTAAAATCCATTGTATAAGCGAACAATTTAGGCGTTTGATCATACAATACTATAAACAAACAATGGAAGTGGTGGTTTCGTTTGCCTTCTTTTGTAGGTCCAATTGAGATTAATAAAGTCGACTCAGGAATCATAAAAGTGGGTGACAGCTTTTCTATTTCTCCTAAAGCGAGTTTAAAATCTGCGCTTGGTTCAGGAGCTTTAAATGTTGGAGACTATGTAAAAACATTTGACGTTCGCAGCAAAACGAATGAACATTCGAAAAGTTTCTTTGATCAACCGATAATAGGGAATAGGTAAAATATTTTGCAAAACCTGAGATTGATTTTTCTTTCAACTCAGGTATTTTTTTATATAGAGGGAAAAAAGGAGTGAAACAATGAAAGTACGAAAGGCAAATATAATACATAACGGTGAAGAGATCAGAAACGTCTATATTTATGAAAACAAAAAAGAGGAGTATATATTAGTTGCTGTACCGCAGCTTGAATGGTCCAAGATCATTAAATATGAAGAAATCAATGACAAAACAAGAGAACATTTACAAAATTCTATTGCAAAAAGATCGAATGAGAACATTGCCATTTCACTTTCTTCGAAAATTACTCAATGGATACAAGAAATGTAAATTTTCAAGAGGATTTGAGAAACATGTAACCTCTGCTGTCAGACGGAGGTTACATTAGATTGCTTTCTTTTCTCTCTACTAATTCTATGACATCATGTATGTCGACTTGTAATACGGAGCAAATTTTTGCAAGCTTATCTAGAGGAAGGCGCTTCGTTTTGTTGTGGCACATTTCCCATACAAGCGTATGGCGAATATCAGCTTGACGGGCAAGTTCTCGTTTGGTCATTCTTTTTTGTTTCAATAAATTGTCCAATTTAATATGTATAACATATTCTTTTTTTTCCACTATGTTCACCCTTATTTGTCATATCTTCTCGGGATTTAGAAAATATTCTATCAATGTTCTTTCGTTCATTCAACCCTCTTTTATCAAAATTTTCCTTCTTTTTTATATGAATTTAACAAATGGGGGAAAGAAGGAGTCCTTCTGTTATAAAAATCATGATCATGCAATCTTTATAACAAGTTTGCCATACATCGCAAAAAGACACATACAATCACATTGCGTGTTTTTCGGTATCACGCATAAAACTTCAAATTAGTTTTTCGGTGAAAAATGATCGAAAATTCTATAAAATAAATATGAAAGATCGAAAAAAGGATCTTTTCAAGGGAGTGTGATACTTTGAATCATCAAGAAATCGAAAAAATCAACAAGATCTTCTTAATGCTTGAAAGGGAGTTAGACGAAACGAAAAAGGCGCTTGATAATATCAATAAGAGCATTGACAAATACGATAAATATCAATATACGAAAATTGTATAATGAGGCGACGACCAAATTTGGTCGCCTTTTTTATGATAATATATATAATTTATAGTATAATAATTGTAAAACATCCATAGATTTCAAGCTGAATATAAATCAGATCAAAAGGAGGGGATGGCATTAAAAAGTGAGTTATTATTAAACAAAGTTCAAGTGGCAATGTTTATGAAGGATGCGGTCGAAAGGTCTGTAGACTGGCTTTATTTGCGGAATCTTTTGCATCGTTTTATCGAATCTAAACAAACATTTCCTTTTGCAGAGCTTTGTTATTTGCATGCGAACGTATTCAACAGCGAAAATGATGAAGAAGAATTGTACAAGCTTATGGCAGCTGTTGAATTGCTCGTCCTAGCTTTTGATATGTTTGATGATTTGGAGGATCTGGACAACTTTACAGAACCGTGGATGGATATTGATAGAGGGGAAGCGATTAACAGCTCATCCTTTCTTTATACGTTAAGTTTATCGCATATCCATTCGCTGTCATCACCTTATCGTTCTGAGATCCTTGGTCTGTTTCTTGAATATGCTTTGCAGGCTATGAAAGGCCAGCATATTGATTTGGCAAATGCCGTGAAGACAGAAAAAGAATGTTTGCAAATGATGAGATGGAAATCAGGTTCCCTTACAGCTCTTGCAGCTGAAGCGGGTGTCATGTTTGCATGCGGGAAAAGATACGAGGAAGTTAAGGAATACGGGCACCAAGTAGGGATTGCCGGCCAGATTGAGAATGATTATAAAGGATTGTTTACTCCGCATAAACAGGACAGGAAGTTTTTGAAGCCGTCACTGGCATTACTTTATTTGCAAAGGAAATTTAATCAAACAAGCGTGGATATTTTACAATATGTGCACAGCGGAAAAGACTTCGACGAATACTTTGGAAGCATTGTAGCTTTTAAAGAAAAGCTGTTGGAAGCGGGAGTCACCCAATATTTAAATGTGATGAAACACATCGCGCTTAAGAAGGCTGAAACTTATATAAAAAAACTTCCGCTGCCTGCTGAGAAATTGGATGAACTATTAACAAATTTAATCAAAAAATAAAAAAGGAGAGATCAATATGCAAGAAATCGTAAATTTCTTAATCGAAAACCCTGATGTTTTGGAGAAAGTCGTGAATGGACAAGCTAGTTTGATTGGAGTTAAAGATTCTGATGAACTTTTAGGCATTATTACTGGACTTACAGACGGTTTAAAATTGTTGCCGCCTGCTGGATTTTGGAAATAGTTTAAAGGGTGAAAATATTTGGTTTTTAATAAGGTAAAAATCGTTGATTATGGATATAAACTTGCAGTATTTATAAGCTCGCTGTTTTTTATTGTTTATATTTTTCAAATCAACCTCTCGTATCCTTATTTAGGAACAAACATTGAAAAAACATCAAAGGGTCAATATTATATTAGAAATATTGACCCGAAAGCTTGGGCTGATCGAGCAGGACTAAAAATTGGGGATCAAGTATTAGAATTAAATGGAGTGCCTACTGAAAAGTTTTTTAGAGAGAGCAGTTTTTTTGTTTATCAAGAAGTAAAGAATTTAACAATCAAACGGGCAGATGGCAGTATATTTAAAATAAACGTTGAGGAAACATCATTAGATTTTCAAACATTTTTCATGATGATAATACCAATTATTCTTTTTCTTCTATCTATGTATTGCAGTTTTTTTGTCTATAGATCAAGTAAAAAATTAAAAATTTTATCCCCATATTTATTGAAATTTTTTCTATTATGTGTATCTCTTGCCTATTTATTTGCGACCAGTTCTGCCCGGGGAGATATTTTTTCCCAATATATGGTTGTTTTATTTTTTACTTTGACTCCAGTTATATATCTGCATTTTTTGTATCACTATTTTTATGAACATGGACAAGAATTATTTAATAAAAAAGTAATTATTTTTGGGTATTTTCTTGTAATTGTAAATTTTTTAATTGAATACATAAATAAACAACCGATAGATTTAGATATTAATTATAATTCGAAAGTGTTGAATCTAATCACCTTTCTCTTTTTATTGTTAATATCGTTTATAGTGAAAGTAAAAGGAATGAGAAAACTTAAACTTTCCGAGATATCTTTTACGATTAGAAATTTAATTATTACAAATGTACTTGCTTTTGCACCTTTTGTCCTATTATATGTCATTCCGTATATCATTTTAAAAGATGCTTTGTTCTCACCAGTGTTCCTGTCTTCATTTATGTTGTTAATACCTTTCGCCCTTGTGTATCAGTTTCTATCATCAAAGATATATGATATTGAGTTTATTCTAGGCAGAGTCAAATATTATGCTCTCCTTTCCATTTTGCCGACTATCTTTTTAGTGGCTTTTATCATACTGCTGAAAGAACATAATCCCAAAATTTACCCTATTCAACTTTCAATTATTATATATATATTAATGATATGTGTTTTTTATTTTAAAGAAATTGTTGACTTCCGCTTCCGGTTTAAGCGGTTTTCGGAAAAATATAATTATCAGGACAGCATTTTGAAGTATACGTCAAGGATCCGGAAAGCAGGCAGTTTAAAACAGATGATGGCTGAGTTAAAATCGACCATTTTAGAGGTTTTGAAGGTCAGCCGTGCATACTGCCTTGTTGTTCATGAGAGTGGACGGATCGAAATGGTTGATGATGATGGGGATGGCGGTCTTTTAGAAATTGCCCCATACGAAAAAGATATTTTAAATGCTGTAACAGAAATAGGGAAAATTGTAGAATTTGATAAAGGGTTTGTGTTAACTGTCGGTGAAACGAATAGAAGGAAATATGTTATTATTTGCCTTTCTGTCATTAAAACGCCTAAACTGACTCGTGATGAAATTTCTTGGCTGAATTCCCTTGCTTTTTATACGAATGTAACTGTAGAAAACTTTTTGAAAATAGAAGAATTGATGGAAAGGCTTGAAAAAGCGGAAGAGGGAAACAGCAATCCTGCATGGCTCAAAAAACTGCTGTTTGCAATTGAAGAAAAGCAGCGCTCCAATTTGGCGAAAGATTTGCATGATTCTGTGCTGCAAGATTTGATTTCGTTAAAAAGGCAATGCGAATTGGTTCTGGAGGAATCTGGACAATATCCTGCTGCTACGATCGAAAAAATTCAGAGCATGAATCAAAACATTCTTGATATCATTCATATGACGAGGGAAACGTGTCAAGAGCTGCGTCCGCAAATTTTATATGACTTGGGACTCGTCAAGGCGGTATCAAAGCTAGTAGCGCAATACGAAGAACAGTGTAATTTTCAAATCCGCTTTAATACGGGGAATTTTAACAAGCAGCTTGATATAAACATGCAGCTTAATTTGTACCGGATCATTCAGGAGCTTTTATCAAATGCGCGCAAGCATTCGAATGCGAAGCAAATATTAATTATGCTCGTCAATATAAGAGAAAAAATTGTATTGCACTATGAAGATGATGGCGTAGGCATCGATGAAGAACTGTTGTATGCGAAAACAGAAAGCATGGGATTGTCCGGAATTAGAGAGAGGGTAAAAGCTTTGGATGGTGAAATGAAGATTGAGACTTCTCCGGGAAATGGATTTCGGGTCTTAATTGAAATTTAATCACATTCTTGACTTGGCTTTTGCCAAGTCATTTTACTGTAGATTTTGTCTAAAGAGGTGGAAAACATGATTCGTATTTTAGTGATTGACGATCATCCTGCTGTGAGAGAAGGGACAAAAGCGATATTGGAGACGGATTCTGAAGTTGAAGTGGATTGTCTGGAGCCTCCTTATACGGCTGAACTTATGAAGAAAATCGATTTTTTGCAATATGATGCAGTTCTTATGGATATGAATTTAGGTGACGTCAACGGGATTGAACTGGCAAAACAAATAACATCTCAAGAACACCAATGCAAAGTCCTTCTTTATACTGGATATGATGTCAATGATTATATGGAAGAAGCGATTTCCTTAGGCATTCATGGAGTAATCAGCAAGACGGAGTCAAAAGAGAAAATATTATCTCACATTCGCCATGCGTTGCTTGGTGAGATTATTCTATCATTTGATTACGTAAAAAAATTGATTGAACGACAGACATTAAAGTCGCCATCTATGAAAGAAGCAAATGAGCCTTTAACAGATAGGGAAAAAATGATTTTAATGGAAGTCGAAAGAGGGTTAACAAATCAAGAAATAGCAGATAAGCTGCATTTAAGCAAAAGATCGATTGAATATAGTCTGACTTCCATTTTTAATAAGCTGCACGTCAGCTCTCGGACAGAAGCCGTATTAATTGCGAAGTCAGAAGGCATTCTTTAAATAAGGAGTCCCGTCCAATTTGATTGCTAAAAAAGATAAGGCTCATGAATGAACCTTATCCTTTGCTTTCTTTTTTTCTTTTAACTCATCAATTTTGCTGTTTTCCCATAGTTTCACTTTTGTATGGTAAGCTGCGCGGCTGATTAAATGTCCTGCTACAGGCGATGTTAAAAATATAAACAGGATTCCCAGCAAAACTCTTCCATTCATATGGTCTTCAAGTACCCAAAAATATAAGAACACCCCTAGTAAAATAGAGAGCACACCTAATGTCGCGCTTTTGGAAGCCGCATGGTTTCTCGTATATACATCTGGTAGCCTCAACACACCAATGGCGGAAATTAGGCTGAAAAAGGCTCCTTGGAGAATGAGATATCCGATCACAAACTTACTGATTGTTTCGATCATTTTCGATAATTTCTCCTTTCTCCAAGAATTTAGCAATCGATACTGTGCCGATAAAAGCTAAAATTCCAATTAATAAAATAATGTCCAAAAAAGCGCTTGTAACTAAAACAATCGACATGATCGCTGTGATCCCGACTAAGTTAATGCCGATCGCATCTAATGATATGGCGCGGTCTGGAACGGATGGGCCTTTGATGAGCCGAATCATCAATAAGAGAGAGGAAGCAGCGATAAGAGCCAAAGAAATCCAAATAATAAATTCAAACATTAACGGCTCACCTCCTTAATAGCTTTCTCAAAACTGCTTTTTATATCTTTTCTTGCTTGTTCGACATTCGCTATATCCACAGAATGGATATAAAGCGTTTTATTATCATCGGAAATATCAATAACAAATGTTCCTGGTGTTAAAGTAATGAGATTGGATAGAATCGTAATTTCCCAATCTTTTTCCAATTCTGTTTCAAAGGCAAAAATTCCAGGCTCCATTTTCAATTTTGGCGACAAAACGATTTTTAAAACAGCAATATTTGCAAGGACAAGCTCCTTCAAAAAGATGAACATGAGCTTTATGACGGCGGCAATATTGTACAGATAAAATCGTCTTGGAAAAAAACGGCGCAGCGCGAAAAGAATGATAATACCTAAAAGATATCCGATAAAAAATGTGATGAATGAGTAGTCATCCTGCAAAAGCATCCATGTAATGGCAATCATAAAATTTAACAGTATTTGAAAGGCCATGTGATCTACTCCTTTAATACGGCTTCAATATAAAGATCAGGAGAAAGAAGAACCTGTTCCGCCTGTTTGATGTATGAAGAGATAAATTCTGTGCCAAGCCCGTAAAATAATGAGAGAGCAAGCAAGAAAGCAGCCGGAACGTAAAGACTTTTTACTTGACTGGTTTCCCGAACTTGCGGAATTTTTTCCTCTCCCCAAAAACCGTTAATAAATATTTTCATCACAGAATATAGGACTAAAAGGCTTGAAAGCAAGACTGCGAAAGCTAATACAAATTCACCTTGCTCAAATCCCCCTTGGACTATTTTCAGTTTCCCGATAAAACCGCTTAATGGTGGAATGCCGGCTAAAGCTAATGCGGCGATAAAAAACATCCACCCAAGTGTTGGGTATTTTTTTATTAGTCCACTGAATTTATCAAGGTTTGTTGTTCCAGTGATCGAAAAGACGATTCCGACCAAAAGGAACAGCAACCCTTTAATAATCATATCGTGGATCATGTAATAAACTGATCCCTCTAAACCTGATTCGGTCATTGTGGACACTCCGAATAAAATGACACCAACGCCTGTCAAAATGTTGTATATCACGATCTGTTTAATATCCGAGAAGCTAATGGCGCCAATAACGCCAAATATGATCGTAAGCACCGCCAGCCATGCGATAAACGTATGAGTAAATGCAATGTCCTGCAAAAAAATAAGCGTAAACACTCTTGTGATCGAATAGACGCCAACTTTTGTCAAAAGAGCACCAAATAGAGCCGTAACAGCTGCTGGCGGAGCCTGATAGGAGCCGGGCATCCAGAAAAAAAGCGGGAAAATGGCTCCTTTTAATCCGAATACAATTAAATACATGATGGAGATGGCCGCGATGATGCCGGATGAGCCTAATTCTGCGACTCGCAGGCTCAAGTCAGCCATGTTTAATGTACCTGTTACAGCATATAGAAATGCAACGGATATGACAAATAAAGCGGATGAAATAACATTTACTAAAATGTATTTAATAGTTTCTCTTAATTGCGGCTTTGAATTTCCGTGAACAATTAAAAAATAAGAAGACATGAGCATAACTTCATAGAACACAAACAGATTGAAAAGATCTCCTGTCAGAAAAGCACCGGACACTCCGGTCAATAAAAACATGACGCCGGAATAGTAGAAAAATTTGCTTCGATTATAATCTACTATTTTGTAGGAAAATAGCAAACAGGCAAAAACAATAATGTTTGCCGTTAAAACAAGCAGAATCGCGTACATATCGGCTACAAGAACAATCCCAAACGGCGCTTTCCAATCCCCGACTTCAAGGGAAATGATTCCGTTTGTATGAACATAGTGAACAAGGAAAACGGAAATGCCGATATTTATAACGGAAGAAACAGCGCTTAAATATTTTTGCACTTTTTCTTGTTTATTGAAAAAAATAAGCAATACTGCAGTTATCATAGGAATAATAATCGGTAAAATAATGATATTGTTATTCATTTCTGATCATTTCCCCTCAATTGATCCATATCGTCTGTTCCAAGTTCTTGATAAGATCTGTAGGCTAACACTAAAAAGAAGGCTGTTACTCCAAAGCTAATGACAATTGCAGTTAATATAAGTGCTTGCGGCAAAGGGTCTACATAAGAAGCTGCGTGTTCATCTAGCAGCGGAACAGTTCCTTTTTTCAGTCCCCCCATCGTTAAAATGAGGAGATGAGCTCCGTGACTCAAAAGACCTGTTCCAATAATGATCCGCAATAAACTTTTTGAAAGCATTAAATATGTAGCTGTCATAAACAAAATTCCTGCAACAATGGAAGTTACAATCTCCATTATTCCGTCTCTCCAATCGTTTGAATAATCGTCATTGTCACGCCAACAACAACAAAATATACACCGAGATCAAAAATGACAGCAGTCGCAAGATGTGTATCGCCTAAAACCGGGATGTGAACGTGGCCATGTGTATGAGAAAGGAATGGAACTCCGAAAAGAAAGGAGCCGATCCCCGATAAAATCGCAATCAATAATCCGAACGCCGCCACTTTAACATAATTAATGGGCAAAATCGCTTTCACGGTTTTGACATCAAAAGCGATCAATAATAAAACGATTGCTCCTGATGTGATGAGCCCGCCGATAAACCCGCCTCCAGGGGCATTATGGCCAGCGAAAAATAAATGGAACGAAAAAATGATCACGATAAAAAGCACGATTTTTGTAATTGTTTGCAAAATAAGATCATTCGTTTTTAAACCCGTTTTCTTCAACGTCTTTCCCTCCTGTGCGAAGGCGAATCATACTGTAGACAGCAAGCGCTGCGATTGCCAAAACAGTTATTTCAAACAGCGTGTCAAAGCCGCGGAAATCGACTAGTATAACGTTGACGACATTGTATCCGCCGCCCAAGCTATAGCTCGTTTCCAGAAAGTATTCCGCGATCGTTTTTCCAGTGCGTTCGCTGCTTGCGGAAATGGCCAGCAGCGTTACAATCCCCCCGACGCCTGCTGAAATTATAAAATTCACCAGGCGGAATCCTCGAGTTTTATCTTTTTTCTGCAGCTCAGGTAAGAAATAAAAAGCAAGCAAAAACAAGGCAGTGGATACCGTTTCAATAACTAGCTGCGTTAAAGCTAAATCCGGCGCTCTAAATAAAACGAAAAACAGTGCGAGTGAATACCCGACGGAGCTAAGTGCAATAATGGCTGTCAATCTGGATCTTGCCAAAACAGCTGTGATTGAACCGGCTATCATAACAATCGACAGGATCAATTCATAAATTCCGACAGGTGCAGCATCATCAGCAGCAAAAGAGATTGATTGCTTGATGATCATTGTCGCTCCAACTGCCATGATCATAAATGCAAAAATATAGACAAGATAGTCGCGTATAAATCCAGTCATATAAAAGCTTGTCAGCCGGTTGGAAGTTTTGCCTGCCGTTTTTAAAGAATGATCATATAATTGATTGAGCGTCATCCTTTTCGGCTGCAGATCGTAAACTCTTTTCCATTTTGACGCTGTCAAGTATAGGAATATTCCAAGTATCACTACGCCAACTGTCATCCAAAATTCCGCAGTAAAGCCGTGCCAATGTGAAATATGAATGTGAAAATGTTCTCCATCCTTCAACAAGCTAGGCATGACAGATTTCATTGCCGGTTCGATTAAGCTGTAAGCAAGCAAGTTTGGAAAAAATCCAAAAATAACAACAAGGGATGCCAGCACAATAGGCGGAATCAGCATTCCGATCGGCGCCTCGTGGGGTTTTTTAGGCAGATTTTCCAGCTGCAATTTTCCAGCAAATGTTTTAAAAACAAACATCATGCTGTAAATAAATGTAAAAACACTGCCGATCCATGCGAGCACTGGAAGTAAAAACCCCCATGTTTCTGTTTGAAATACATCCATGTTCAATACTCGAATCATACCGGTAAAAAACATTTCCTTGCTTAAAAATCCATTAAATGGTGGAAGACCTGCCATAGAAAACGCGCCGATTAAACCGATCGTAAAGGTAATGGGCATAAGGGACATGAGTCCGCCAAGCTTTCTAATATCTCGAGTACCTGTCTCATGATCAACAATGCCTGCAACCATAAATAGGCTGCCTTTAAATGTCGCATGGTTAATCAAATGGAAAATCGCTGCTAAAATCGCAACTGAATAAAATTCAAAATGATCAAACAAGAGGGCGGCGGAGCCGACACCTAAAAGGGACATAATCATGCCGAGCTGGCTGACAGTTGAAAAGGCTAACATCGCTTTTAAATCTGTTTGTTTCACCGCATGGAAGGATCCCCAGAATAAGGTGAAAATTCCGAAAAGTGAAACGATCCAAAACCATTCGGCACTTCCTGCAAATACAGGTGTGAATCGAGCAACTAAATAAATGCCTGCTTTCACCATCGTTGCTGAGTGGAGATACGCACTGACTGGCGTTGGCGCTTCCATCGCATCAGGCAGCCAAATGTAAAAAGGAAATTGGGCAGATTTAGTAAATGCTCCCAATAAGAGCAGAATAAGGGCTGGGATAAATAATCCATTGTCGGCGATACTGCTGCTTTGGACAATTGTTTCACGAATGCTGAATGTTCCAGTCATGATGTAGAGCAAGATAAATCCGCCAAGCATGGAAAGTCCGCCAAAAACAGTAATAAGCATCGATTTTAGCGCCCCGTAACGTGATCTTTCCCGATAATGCCAATAGCCAATTAATAGAAAAGAAGAAAAGCTGGTAATTTCCCAAAAAGTATATAAAACAATAGTATTATCAGTTAAGACTACTCCAAGCATTGACCCCATAAACATCAACAAATAAACGTAAAACGCATTCAGCTGTTCTTTTTCCTTCGACAAATAGTAGATCGAATAAAGAACAACGAGAGAGCCGATACCGGTAATGAGCAAAGCAAACAGAAGGCTGAGTCCGTCCACATAAACAGCAAAATCAATTCCTAATGATGGAATCCATTTAACAGTTTGTACGATACCTTCTTTATACTTAACTCCCGGCAAAAATTGAAGAAAAAATATGAATAAACATATAGGAAGGGGAAGCACAAACCATCCAGTATGTATTTTCCGAAATGTCTTATATAGGAATGGTACCATGAAAGCAAATAGAAATGGAAATAATATAGCCCAATGCAGAAATGTCATGTAAACCCTCCTTATCCAATGTTTTGGACTAGCTGTATTTTATTGTTCTCAATATTTTTTGCATATATAGCTTTTTAAATTTCAAGTTCATAAGACCACAAATATCGTATCAAAAAAATCATAAAATGTATATTTTTTTGTGAAATTTCCCACCTTGAAAATGAGGTGGTATGATGACAAAAAAGGTAATGACAGCCATTTTAATTTTTATCTTATTATTCAGCATTTCATGGTATTTGCATGAACAAACGAAACAGACGTATGTACATCCATCATATGAGTGGACGCCAATCAATACTTTTTCCAAAAATATGAAGGGAGAAACGTTTGCACCAAGAGAATACATTCGTGTCATCAATTACTTAGAATGAAATGCCAAAAATATTTAAGAAAATACAAGTAAAATCGAGTTTTTTAAAGGAAATTGGCGATTTCCCAGTTTTTTTCTTTATTTACAGGAAGAACAATTTATGAGATGAACAGGAAGTTTTAAAATTTTCTCGGATTATTGTAAAAAACGTTTTTTTATGTTTTCACTAGGAAGGATGCATTTGTTTTTTTGACCGAACCATTTATATCGGTTTTTAGCAATGATCTGATAAAAAAAATCGCGAATTGGTTTCGGGATGATGATGAATCCGTAAAATATTTTCAAAAGCCCGCTTAAGTGTTTGGCGATATGTAAAGCAGCAGTGGATTTTGTATAATAGCGATTCCCATCCGATAATACGAGCGAATCAAAAGATTCAGTCGAAAGGCCGAATTGCTGTAATAATTCCTTTCCCTTGCTTGATTGCAGCGGTGCGAATATAAAAATTTCATCTGGATCGTGCGAAATGATGAAATTTACGGTCGAATCGCAAAAATTGCACATGCCGTCGAAAAGAATGATTTTTTTTGGCTTCATCGATATTCACTCCTTTCTTCTATTTTATAATAAAAAATTCATAAAAAATTTTTTATTTTCCGAAATGGAAGATATTTATTCTTGTTAAATGATATAATGAAGTAACGGTGTTTTCGGAGCAGTGATTCATAAGGGGGGAGGATAACGTGGAGGCCAAGAAGCAGTTATTTATTGATTTTGAATTTACAATGGCTGAGAACAAAATGAATCCGGAAGGCTTTTTTCCGGAAATTATCGAAGCGGGTGTCGTAAAGGTAGAAAGGGGAAAAATTAAAGAGACGTTTTCCACATTTGTAAAACCTAGATTTTTTCCAAAATTAACAGAACGATGTAAGCGTTTTTTGGAAATTACCCAAGAACAAGTTGATAACGGTCTATCGTTTTCCGAATTGGTTCATCTTCTTCGCAAGCTTTCTTTTGGGGAAGAAACAATGATCGTGACATGGGGCAACATGGACATGAAAGTTCTTCGCCATAATTGCAAAGAGCATGGACTGCCATTTCCAATAGCAGGTACGGAGATCGATTTATCAATGGAATATAAAAAATTTTTTGGCGACCGCAATCAAACAGGATTGTGGAAAGCTGTGGAGGAATACGGCAAAAAAGGAATCGGCAAGCATCATCGTGCACTTGACGATGCGTTAACAACTTTTAATATTTTTAAGCTGATTGAAAAAGATAAGCAATATCTTTTGAAACCAAAGCCGTTGACAATTGGTGAACGAATAGATTTAACAAAATTATGGCAAAAGCAAGCGACATGAAAAGGCCAGCTGCAATTTGTAGTGGCCTTTTCATAATGCTTTAAAATATTCTCTCTCTAATCGATTCAAGTTTTCAAGAGAACGCAATGCCCAATCGCTTCCATCTTCCTCAAGCTCCTTCTTTAAAGCAGCGGAAGCTTCTTTCAGAGAAGTTTCGTAATCAGGAATTTCCCCGTTATAATGGTGAACCATTTTTTTTGGAATATTTGCTTGTTCATTGAAGGAAAGTGCTTTGCGTTCATGAAAGAACGGAACATCAGCTTGTTTCGGCTGGTGCAAATCCCCTTGCATCGGATGTTTTAAAACCGCTTTTACTCTTACTAAATAATGATTCTCCCGAATTTCGGTAACTTCCCCGATATATTTACCGGTTTTATAAATGCCTGTAACGATATCCCCGACTTTTATGTCCAAAGTTTTCCCCTCCAGCAATTGTAATGTTTTCACCTATTGTACACTTTTATTTTCAGAGCAGATGGCATGATAAAGCAAAATTTTGCTATAGTAAAAGATAGAATGGATTTGAAAGGTCGTGATGATCATGGAATGGCTTCTAAATTTTATTCTATATTTTCCGGAAAATAAAATTGAATATTTATATGGTTTTTTGCAAATGGTTCCGTTTATCATTTTAGCTGTAGTTGCGATCATTTTTTTTAAAAAAATATCCCGCAAGGAAGAAGAAAAAGCGAATGAGCTGCTGAAAAAGCTTTCAGAAAATGAGAAAAAAAGAAGCTGAAACCGGGAGGCGATGCCTCCCAACGAATGTTAAGAAAGAGCCGTTTTTAGTCTCTTTAATCCATCTAGGACCATCTGCCGCGGACAGCCGATATTCATCCGCACAAAACCTTCTCCAGCCTTGCCGTATTTACTGCCCAGTTCCAATGCTAATTTTCCTTTTTCAAGCAGCTGTTTTTTTAATTGTTGTTCAGTCATATTTAATGAACGGCAATCAAGCCAAATTAAATACGTAGAATCAGGATGGATTACGTTTATACTTTTTAAATGCTCCCCAATATATTGTTCGACAAGTTTTACGTTTTCTTCAAGGTAAAGGAGAAGTGAATCCAGCCATTCATGTCCGTTATTGTAGGCTGCTTCCATTGCCGTAATGCCAAAAATATTTAAAGAAAAATGCCCCTGCTTTCTTTTCACTTGTTTAAATTTACCTAATATTTTCCTATCAGGAATGATCACTGCCGAAGCTTGAAGGCCGGCAAGATTAAATGTTTTGCTTGGCGCAATAGCTGTAATGGAATTTTGAGCAAATGATTCACTGATGGAAGCAAAAGGAGTGTGCTTATTGCCGAACAGCAAAATATCTGAATGAATTTCATCTGAAAAAACAAACACGCCGTTTTCTAAGCACAATTCGCCGATTTTTGCAAGCTCCTCTTTTGTCCATACTCTTCCGCTCGGGTTTTGCGGGTTGCAAAGAATCAGCATTTTGACGGATGGATCTGCCAGCTTTTCCGCCAAATCTTCAAAATCGATAGAATAACGCCCGTCTTTTAAAACTAATTCATTCTCCACAACAATGCGTTTATTATACTTCACCATGTCAAAAAAAGGCTTGTATACCGGGGGCTGAATCACAATCCGATCCCCCTCTTCCGTTAATGCTTGGATGGCTATGCTCATTGCTTCCACTACGCCTGAACAAAAATCAAGTGAATCGGCTGAAATTTCCCATCCATGTCTTGTTTTTAGCCAATTTTGAACCGATTTTTTTGTTTTGGAGGCGACGCCAGTATAGCCGTACACACCGTGTTCGACTCGTTCTTTCAAAGCCGCTATGACCGCATCGGGAGATTTGAAATCCATATCAGCTACCCACATTGGCAAAACATCTTCATGTCCGAACAATTCTTTTGTGAAATCCCATTTGTAAGATTGTGTTCCTTTTCTTTTTATTACTTGATCAAAATCACTCATCTTCTCACCTCAATACCAATGTATATGTGCTAAAATACAATTGCAAACATTTTGTACCAATTTGGGGGAAGCGATATGGAACAAAAAGAGGCAAATTTATTTATGATTGAACTGTTAAGTGAATGGGATCCGCTCCAACTGGGCAATGATGCTTACGAACTGGAAATAGTTGATTGCATTCAAGCCGTTCATACAATTGATCACCCTTTACAGTTGGCTAGGAAGATTCAGTCAATTTACGAATTCTCTTTTGAAGAGGTTATACCTTTAAAGGAATGTGAAAAAATCGCCAAAAAACTATTGGCGATTAAAAAAAATGCGTCATGCCAATTATTGTAAAAACACTTACCTATTTAGCCGAAACAAAAATCAAAAATGTGATTACTAACATGATATGGCCGCTCTTCAGGCACTAAATGGCCTGTTTGTTTGAAGGAGACAAAACGAGAGATGGGCAAATCTTTCTGAAGCTGGTATCCGACTTCGATTGGAACGATTTTATCTTCTTCCCCCCATACTAATAAGCATGGAATTTCAATCGTTTTTAAGTCTTGTGAGGAAAGATCTCCTTCACGTTCACGAATCATTCGGGTCAATGCTCTGAAAATTTTATCGTCATAAAACGGTTCGCTATATCCGTATATCATGTCTTCGTTAATGAGCGATTGGTCGTGCACGACACTGCATAAGCTTTTCCATACGCCTTGCCTGATAAATTGTCTTTTAACGTAAAGGTAAAAATACGGGAGATATGAACAAAATATGAGAGAGGAAGGCATCTTTTGCATATAACCAGAGCTGCAAATGAGCACAATTTTTTTAAACAAATCAGGTTTTTGCTTAGCTGCATATAAAGAAATTTGTCCGCCCATGGAATGGCCGACAATTACAGCCTGTTTGATTTGCAGACGTTCTAAAAGCTCTATAACCGCTTTTGCCATGTTGTGATAGGAATAGAAAAACTTCGTTGCTTTTTCTGATTTCCCAAATGGGGGAAGATCAATGGCTATAATGGAAAAGTGCTTTTTTAATAAAGGGATTAATTTTCTATAGCTGAAGGTGGAGGATAAAAATCCATGAATCAGCACGATCGTATCTGTTTGTTGTGGATGATGATAATATTCGTAATATATATTTGTTCCTAATATTTTCATCTTGTGATGGATTTCCTTTAGCAATGCTTATTTCTCCTTTCAGTAATTTTGTACCGTTAGTTTATCCATCAATTTAAAAAATTTTCTGGCATAGTGATGTAAAAATTCTGGAACGTGATATAATTATCTGAAGATTCCATTTTAGGGGGATTTACAAAAATGAAATTGACTGAAAAGGAAACAGAAATTTTAGAAATTTTGGAGGAAGACAGCCGCTTAACACCTGAAACAATTGCGAAAATGATTGGACTTTCTGAGGAAGAGACAAAGAAATTGATTTCAGGTTTAGAAGAGAAAAAAATCATCGTGAATTATGCGACAACTATTGATTGGAAAAAGGTAGACGGACATGAAGGCGTAACAGCCATGATCGATGTAAAGGTGGCTCCAAAAAGAGGCGTAGGGTTTGATGAAATTGCCGAACGCATTTATCGATTTAACGAGGTTAAATCGGTTTATTTAATGTCAGGCGCTTATGATCTTTCTGTCGTGATTGAAGGAAAAACAATGAATGATATAGCCCGTTTTGTATCGGAGAAGCTGTCAACGCTTGAATCCGTTTTATCTACAACAACACATTTTATTTTGAAAAAATATAAACATGACGGAATCATTTTTGATCACGAAGATAAAGATAAAAGAATCGTGGTGTCACCATGAAAATGAAGACGTTAAATTCATATTTGTCAGAAACTGTCATAAATATGAAGCCATCAGGCATCCGCAAGTTTTTTGACCTGGCTGCCAATATGGAAGGCGTTATTTCACTTGGTGTAGGAGAGCCTGATTTTGTCACTCCATGGAATGTACGCGAAGCCTGCATTCTTTCCTTGGAACAAGGATTTACATCTTATACAGCAAACGCTGGATTGTATGAGCTTCGCGAAAAAATCAGCGAGTATTTGTTCAAACGTTTTGATTTACAGTACGATCCGGCTGAAGAAATTATTGTAACAGTTGGTGCGAGTCAAGCGATCGATATAGCTTTCCGGTCTATTATTAATAGCGGGGATGAAGTATTAATAATAGAACCTTGCTTTGTTTCATATGCGCCTCTGGTCACTCTCGCGGGAGGGAAGCCTGTCAGCGTATCTACCTTTGGAGAAGAAGAATTTAAAGTCAATCCGGAAATTTTGGAAAAATATATTACAAGTAAGACAAAAGCCATTATGATTTGTACGCCAAACAACCCGACAGGAACGGTTTTATCGAAGAAAGAGCTGGAAGCAGTTGCACAAATTGCTAAGCGATATGACTTGCTGGTAGTGGCTGATGAGATTTATGCTGAGCTCTGTTATGAAGATGAATATGTAAGCATGCCGAGTATTGAAGGTATGAAGGAACGGACAATTCTTATTTCCGGCTTTTCTAAAGGCTTTGCCATGACAGGGTGGCGGCTTGGGTATATAGCTGCTGACCGAGTTTTTGCGCGTGCAATGTTGAAGGTTCATCAATATTCGATCATGTGCGCGCCGACAATGGCCCAATACGCTGCATTAGAAGCATTGGAAAATGATGAAGATGTTTTATACATGCGGAAAAGCTATCAAAGAAGAAGAAACTACATTGTTCAGTCGTTAAATGAAGCCGGTTTATTTTGCCATATGCCGGGCGGTGCCTTTTATGCTTTTCCAAGCATTAAAAGCACCGGATTGTCTTCCGAGGAATTTGCGGAGAGATTGCTTTTAGAAGAAAAAGTAGCAGTAGTCCCCGGCAATGTTTTTGGCCAAAGCGGAGAAGGATATATTCGTTGTTCATACGCATCATCTATGGAGCAGCTTCAAGAAGCGATGAAAAGGATCAAACGATTTGTACAATCTTTATAATGCTTTTATTGCCTGGCCTAATATGAGGCCAGGTTTTTTTATTTATTTTTGCTCAAATGAGTACATTGTGTTATAATTGATCACCGCATATTCGTTTTAAGCAGAAATTATGAATTAGGAGTGTTTAAATGGCTAATCAATATCCTATCGGGGCTGTTTTAGTTGGTAAAGTGACAGGAATCCAGCCGTACGGTGCATTTGTAGCATTGGATGAAGAAACGCAAGGTCTAGTGCATATTTCGGAAATTGCCCACGGATATGTAAAAGATGTCCGGGATTACTTAAAGATCGGCGATGAAGTAAATGTAAAAATTCTTTCTGTTGATCATGAATCGGGAAAGATCAGCTTATCCATTAAGGCAGTGGAAGAAAAATCAAAACCAATTGCTAAACAAAAAACAGAAAGCGAAGCGTCAAGAGGCTTTAACACATTGCGTGAAAAGCTGCAGGAATGGATTGAACAATCAAAACACGAAAATATTATAAAAAAATAAAGACATACGCATCGCTGTCATGGCGGAATTTTACGGAAACGTTATTGTAGAACACGAATTTGCTTTTTAATACTTATTCGTGTTACAAAGACTGCTATCGAACTTTGCCCGGACATTCTTTTAAAGATTTATCGAATGTCATTTCGGTTATAGAAGTTCGAAAAGCGGCAATCCTTCAAGCTGCGCTAATGAAAAAAACCGGCAATTATGCCGGTTTATTTGAACCCTACTTTTCGGTTCTGTCGATTTTTGAAAAAAATTATAGAAGGTTTTTTTACAGAAAATTATGTCGATTTTTTAAGCTCCGAATTTTGATCTCATTGAAATGCTTGTTGTCTTTATCTTGTTTCCGTCTTAGGCTCATTACGGGCAAATTCTGCATCAGGTTTAAATAAGAGAGCAAGATTAATGAGACCGGCAATACCGACTATACCATAAATGATTCTAGATAAAGCAGCATTTTGGCCGCCAAAAATAGCTGCCACAAGATCAAATTGAAAAAATCCGATAAGACCCCAGTTCAGGGCTCCGATTATTGTAAAAAGCAGTGCAATCCGCTGTAAAGTGCTCATGTTGCTACCTCCTTTAAGTTGAATTTTTCCTTATTAACTTGTATCAAAATGAAAAATTTATACATCTGATAGCAGGAATAATGAGCCTGCTCAGTTTATTGTTTTCTTGATTTCGACAAATATTTTCGATAAAGTGGAAGACATGGCAGATAAATTTTTAGAGATGGAGGAATTGCATTATGGCACATGTACGTTTTGATTACTCTAAAGCTTTATCTTTTTTTAGTGAGCAAGAATTTACATATTATCAAGATTTTGTAAAGGTTGCCCATCATTCCTTGCATGAAAAATCAGGTCAAGGAAGTGATTTTTTAGGTTGGATCGATTTGCCGCAAGATTATGACAAGGAGGAATTTGCACGGATTCAACAATGTGCCGAAAAAATCCGTTCGGATTCTGATGTATTGCTTGTCATCGGAATCGGAGGTTCTTATTTAGGTGCTCGAGCTGCAATTGAAATGTTGAACCATTCATTTTTTAATGCTCTTTCAAAAAGCCAAAGAAAAGCGCCGCAAATTATTTTTGTCGGAAACAATATAAGTTCTACATATATCCAAGATGTTATTGATTTTATAAAAGAAAAAGATTTTTCCATTAATGTCATTTCTAAATCTGGAACAACGACAGAACCAGCGATAGCGTTCCGAATTTTCCGCAAATTATTAGAGGATAAATATGGAAGAGAAGAAGCGAAAAAACGTATTTATGCTACGACAGATAAAGCGCGCGGAGCCCTCAAAACACTCGCAAATGAAGAAGGATATGAATCATTTATTATCCCGGATGATGTCGGCGGACGATATTCTGTTCTAACTGCTGTCGGGCTTCTTCCAATTGCGGTAAGCGGAGTGGATATTGAAGAGATTATGAAGGGCGCTCAAGATGCAAGAAGAGATTTTTCTTCTTCCGAGCTAATGGAGAATCCAGCTTACCAGTATGCCGTTGCGCGCAATATTCTTTATAATAAAGGGAAAACAATTGAAATGCTCATCAATTATGAGCCGGCTCTTCAATATTTTGCTGAATGGTGGAAGCAGCTTTTCGGGGAAAGTGAAGGAAAAGATTTGAAAGGTATTTTCCCTGCTTCAGCCAACTTTTCGACAGATCTGCATTCGTTAGGACAATATGTGCAAGAAGGGCGCCGGGACATATTTGAAACGATCTTACATGTAGAGAAGGTACGGCATGACATAACGATTGAAGAAGATGAAAGCAACCTGGACGGATTAAATTATTTAGCCGGAAAATCTGTTGATTTTGTCAATAAAAAAGCATTTGAAGGGACTCTCTTAGCTCATACTGACGGGGGCGTACCGAACCTCATTGTTTCCATTCCTGAATTAAACGCTTATACATTCGGATATCTCGTTTATTTCTTTGAAAAAGCTTGTGCAATGAGCGGTTATTTACTTGGCGTTAACCCGTTTGACCAGCCAGGCGTAGAAGCATACAAAATCAATATGTTCGCTCTTTTAGGCAAACCGGGCTTTGAAGAGAAAAAAGCTGAGCTTGAAAAACGCTTGAAATAAAAGGGAATCATGTAAAAAAGAACGGCAATTTGTTGCTGAATTTTCCTTTGCCAAGCAGACAGAATTTGATTAAACAGCAGCTGTAGCTATTTCTAGCTACAGCTGTTTTATTTTTGTCTATCTGCTGCCCGCTTCCGACAATTGGAATGCAATGTTGCTCTTTTATTCCTTTATTTAGAAAAATAAATACACAATTTGCTCTTCATCGCAATATTTTTGACTGTCACGTTATATCCCTTCCATTAACAGAAGCCCTTTAACTTTTATCTGTCCGCTGTAAGAGCGTGGAGAATATTATTGGAAAGAGGGATCCGCATAGTTAGAGCAAAATTCGAAATAAAAAACCAATTTTTTAACTTAAAATAATGACTTTCCATCAAACGAAAAATTCGCTCGAATATTTGCCGAATGCAAAAATCGCCATTTTCCATAAAGCTTGAAGAGCATCTTTCATGACTACTTTTTCACCATTGGGTAAACATAATAAAAAATGAGCAGGAAGGTGTTTAAGTTATGATTGAAATTTCTTCATCTTTGGAAGGAAAACAATATCCTTTATACGATTTAGAACTGGAATTAAAACAGTTAGGATACACAATTGGAGGGAATTGGGATTATGATCACGGTTATTTTGATTATCTGATGGATGATGACGACGGATACCACTTTTTAAGAATACCGTTTCGTGCTGTCGACGGGCAATTGGATGCACATAATGCAACGGTAAGACTCGGCCGGCCTTTTATTTTAACCCACAAATATAAAGAGGGACTTGACGATCATGCGGCAATTGGAAACTTCCAAGCCTCCTTTAATCAGTTTTCCGAACCGGCGGAAAAAGATGCCGATGTTTTAGAGCCTTATGTTCAATTAGGAGAGACACTAATTCAAGAGCTTGAAAGAAGATTAAATTAGTTTTTTAAAGCTATTAAACAATCGTGTTGAACGACTGTAAAATTGTGGGGAGGGTTTAGAAAAATCTCTTCCCCTCTTTTGATGCCAAAAAGAATGATGCCATTGGAAAACAGGTCATTATGTAATTGCTGAAAATTTTTCCCGATGTCCTGGTCTGTTGGAGATTCAATTGTTAAGCGGGCGCCGTATGCTTTCCCGAGCTCTAATATAACATTCGAAAATCCATTCTGAAATAAGAAGCTGTTTAAAAAGACTTGACCAACCACCTGGAAAGATTGAATAATCTCATCAGCTCCCGCCCGTTTGGCATTCAATGTTTGTGTTTTTGTCATCATTTCGCAAATGGTGTACACGGACGGATTTGACGCTTTTACCGTAATTAATACTAAAATCGTGAGCATGTCGGCTTCCAATTCGTTTCTATGTTGATCAGCTGTTATGAAGACAGCTTTTGCCTCTTTAATGTTTGCTTTATTTAAAATTTGATCATCGGCAGGATTTCCTTTAATAAAGTGTATGTTTTCATCAATATAAGGTGCCTCAGATAATGTTTGGTCGATAAGAACAATAGGGCAGTAAAATTTTATAATACGCAGTGTTTCAATAATCTCCTTTGTTTTTTCATTCCAGCCAATTAATAAAAAATGGTTTTTCCCTTTGAAAGGAATTTCCCCGTCAATATAGGCATTTTGCCTTTTTACAGCAGCAGCTGATAAATTCGTAAAATAGGATGTTAAAAATGCTACTCCGGTCAAAATTAGTATCATTCCGAATGTACGTCCCAAAAAAGTTTTTGGAACGAAATCGCCATAACCGGTTGTAGACATTGTTACAAGAGCCCACCATATGCCTTCAAAAGGTGTAGGAAACTCCTTCGGTTCTATGTAAGAAATCATCGTGCCAAACAAAATTAAAATCATTAACACAATAACAGACATTCGGATAAAAACCGGCCACCTTAAATATTGAATCCAAAGCTTTGTCGATTTCATGATTTACTTCCTTTCGTTTCGGCAAGAAAAGAGAAAATTTCTGTAATAATTGTATTGATTTTTTTGGAAACGGCCTCTTTTCCGTATGCATCGACCGCGCGTTTAATCGCCTTGATGGTTTGATCTTCAAATTCTATAATGCTTACATCTTCTTCTGATTCATTGTACAGCTCGATAAATACATCTAACGCATCGTTCATGTTATCAATTGCGGTACTCAGTTGTTTTTTCTCTTCATTATTAAGTTTCATCTCAACACCCCTGTATTAGTATGTGCAAATTCTTTTTTGAAAATGAAACTTTTCGTATACAAATGCGTATGAATATGTTGGACAGCTGAATTCATAATTATGGGGTGATTTTACAGTAAAGCTGAATGAAATGGTTCATGTCATCGTAGAATAGTAAAGACATGTGTCAGTTCTTTTACATTGATACAAAATTCTGTACAAATTCCTTCAAAAATTGTTATATTATTGTTAACTATAAAAAATAGAACGGGAGGTTTTTCAAAATGCTTTTTCATCCGATGGACATTCTGGTGTTCATTGCCTTCGGAATATCTATTTGGGCGCAATTCCGTGTGAAAGGGAATTTTGCTAAGTATTCCGATGTGATCGCTTCGAGTCATTTAACAGGGGCAGAAGTTGCGCGGAGAATTTTGGATCAAAACGGACTTTATGACGTTCCAGTCGAGCCTGTTCACGGGCAGCTGACAGACCACTACGATCCAATTCATCGGGTTGTGCGGTTATCAGAGCCGGTTTATTACGGAAATTCGATTGCGGCCGTCTCCGTCGCGGCGCATGAGTGCGGACACGCAATTCAACATAAAGAACGGTATGGTGCTCTTGTGTTAAGACATAAAATGTTTCCAGTTGTCAATCTTACATCGGGAATTGCTCCGATTTTGCTTATTGCCGGGTTTTTATTACAAAGCTTAAACTTGTTAGGGCTTGGGATTATCTTTTTCTCCGCTGCAGTTGCATTTCAGTTGATCACATTGCCTGTTGAGTTTAATGCGAGCTCTAGAGCAAAAGCTATTTTAGTAAGCGACGGCTTTATCCGAAACGAAGAAGAGCACGGAGTCAATAAAGTATTAAATGCAGCGGCTTTAACGTATGTTGCGGCAGCTTTAATATCTCTATTTGAACTTCTGAAATTCGTGATGATTTTCTTCCAATCTCAAGAAGAATAAAAATTGGAAAAGGGGCTTATTCGTATAATAGGCCCCTTGTCATTTTAGAAAAAGCGCAAGGCTAAGAGGCGGTGTTTATCATGTTAAAAAAATTTATATTACAGACGAGCCGGCGTGATGAAATGATTGACATTACAATGTCAATTCAACAGTTTGTACATGAATCAGCCGTTTCAGAAGGGATAGTTGTGGTATACTGTCCGCACACGACAGCAGGCATTACGATCAATGAAAATGCTGATCCTGACGTAAAGCGGGATATGATTCGCCGTTTCGATGAGCTGTACCCATGGGAGAATCCGCTTGACCGGCATTTTGAAGGGAATACTGCTGCTCATATGAAAGCAAGTACTGTCGGAGCATCCCAGCACGTTATCATCTTGGAAGGAAATTTGCTGCTTGGGACATGGCAAGGCATTTATTTTTGCGAGTTTGACGGACCTAGAAAACGGACATATTATGCAAAAATTTTAAAAGGATAGGTTTTAGTTAAAATGTATAAAAAGTTTGCCCGATTCTAGCCGAAATTCGTTTATTTTTATTTTCACGAATATAGTTTTGATAAGTTGATAGGTACTTGTAATTCGGTCTTGTAACTTGATCTTTTAAATAAGCCGATTCAACCGCTTGTCTTTTTCGATATCGATTTAACGTTTCGATGACGCCTTTTGCATCACGAATTCCGATTCCGTGACCGTAATACAGATTATTGCCGAGATGAATCGCATTTACCCCCCGCCACTGTGGTGTTTCCGGGTTAAAATCCGGGTTGTTGAAATAAACGCAGTCTCCTGGGACAAAATCAGTCGTAACGGTCGTTCGGACTCCGAGGTCTTTGTCGTAATGCCAGTCATATAAAACAAGATCTGCAAATAAATAATTAAAAGCTTTTTCTCCTATTGAATCAAGAGCAGCTTTATAGAACACAATGACTATAGCTGTTGCACATTCAAATGCATATTTATTTCCATTTATAAAAATGTCCTCTATTCCTTTTGCCGGAGTCACATCTTTTTTTAACAAAAACGCCCCTTTACTGCTCAGCTGCCAGAAGCGATCATGACAGTATGAATTTTCAAATGTCGCAAATTGCGCTTTGCTTTTTAAAAGGTCGAGCGAAGCTTCGATCGTTTTTCTCCTGAATAAAATTTCAAACTTTAATTCATTTAAGGATTCATAGCGATAAACTTTGTGGCTGTTTGCCATCCAATCAATAATTTCCCGATCTTTTGCATCTGAAAAAAATTCTTTTAATTCATTAGCTGTAATAGGCCTATTTTGAATTGAAATCATTTATCGTTCCCCCCTCTGTAGCCATCGTATGATTTTGATAAGTAATTGGTCCATGTAAATTCTGATATATCGTTGAAAAGAGCGTTACCGCATCAACTTTTTTACAGGAGAAAAACCTCTTATGAAATTTCGTCATTTGTATAAATTTATACTTGTATTGGAAAAATCATCACGCTATAATATTGTCTGTGACAAATGAAAAACGGGGCATTAGCTCAGTTGGGAGAGCGTCGTGCTGGCAGCGCGAAGGTCAGGGGTTCGAGCCCCCTATGCTCCATTTAAAAAACCCTTGTTGACCAAGGGTTTTATTATTTCTTCATAAAAAATGAGTTTTTTGTGATAATATTCGTCTTCAATGAAAAGAAGGGGCTGTCCAGAAAGTCAGATCCCCATTGAAAACAAAAAATCATAAACACCGATATATCAACGTTTCTAAAACATTAATGGGGGCGTCAATAAGCCGTAAAAACGAATTATTAGACACCCCCGTAAAGATTGTATAAATCTACTGATTGAATTTATAAATATATTTTGTGATAAAAAAAGTTTGTAAAAAATGCAAATATAAATCCGAGTGGAAACGAAAAAATGACGGACCAACCGTTCACTTTTCCGTTTTCTTCGCTTATTCTTATAGCTTCTTTATATCCATATGCAAAATGGAAAATGGATAAAAAATAAGCAATAATTAAGAAAGCCAGATCCATTTTTATCCCTCCCGCTTTTGTCTCTCTAAATTTTATATATTCATGCTTGTCCATTTTTAATACAAAAAAATAAATGCTATGGCTGCATCAGCATTCTGCTTTTATTTGTACTTGGCTGCATCGCGTCTTTTTTTAAGTTGAGGAAACTATTGTCTCGATCGATAAATTGCTTCACAGTGTCATGTTTCAATCCGGTGAAATCGTGTTTATGAAAACGGTGATGCTGACAAATGCTTGACATCGATTTTCCTTTGGCTCGTTAGATAGAAATTTTAGCGGATCACAAACAGTAAGAGGTGCTTAACAATGCGTTTGTTTGTGGTAAAATATGTTCTAACAGATAATTATTTGAATGAGTATGCTTTCGTCTACTAAATCAATTTTTGTCTAACGACTATCAAAAATAAATCTTTTTTTATAAAAATTTATATTGCAATTAGTGGTTAATGGTGATAGAATATCAAATGTCGTTAAGATCAATGAGACATTAGTCATGAATAAAAAATTACTTTTAAAAAAAACTCTTGACATTTTGCTCTGAATAGTTGTATATTGAAAAAGTCGCTGTAAAAATACAGCGGAAAATGATCTTTGAAAACTGAACAAAACGAAAAGCGTGCCTGTTGATTCTGACAAGAGCATTTGGTGACAAACTTTTTTTGGAGAGTTTGATCCTGGCTCAGGACGAACGCTGGCGGCGTGCCTAATACATGCAAGTCGAGCGGACCGAAGGGAGCTTGCTCCTTTAGGTTAGCGGCGGACGGGTGAGTAACACGTGGGCAACCTGCCCTGCAGACTGGGATAACTTCGGGAAACCGGAGCTAATACCGGATAACACCGAAAACCGCATGGTTTTCGGTTGAAAGGCGGCTTTTAGCTGTCACTGCAGGATGGGCCCGCGGCGCATTAGCTAGTTGGTGAGGTAACGGCTCACCAAGGCGACGATGCGTAGCCGACCTGAGAGGGTGACCGGCCACACTGGGACTGAGACACGGCCCAGACTCCTACGGGAGGCAGCAGTAGGGAATCTTCCGCAATGGACGAAAGTCTGACGGAGCAACGCCGCGTGAGCGAAGAAGGTCTTCGGATCGTAAAGCTCTGTTGTCAGGGAAGAACAAGTACCGTTCGAACAGGGCGGTACCTTGACGGTACCTGACGAGGAAGCCACGGCTAACTACGTGCCAGCAGCCGCGGTAATACGTAGGTGGCAAGCGTTGTCCGGAATTATTGGGCGTAAAGCGCGCGCAGGCGGTTCCTTAAGTCTGATGTGAAATCTCGCGGCTCAACCGCGAGCGGCCATTGGAAACTGGGGAACTTGAGTGCAGGAGAGGGGAGCGGAATTCCACGTGTAGCGGTGAAATGCGTAGAGATGTGGAGGAACACCAGTGGCGAAGGCGGCTCTCTGGCCTGTAACTGACGCTGAGGCGCGAAAGCGTGGGGAGCGAACAGGATTAGATACCCTGGTAGTCCACGCCGTAAACGATGAGTGCTAAGTGTTAGAGGGTATCCACCCTTTAGTGCTGCAGCAAACGCATTAAGCACTCCGCCTGGGGAGTACGGCCGCAAGGCTGAAACTCAAAGGAATTGACGGGGACCCGCACAAGCGGTGGAGCATGTGGTTTAATTCGAAGCAACGCGAAGAACCTTACCAGGTCTTGACATCCCCTGACAACCCTAGAGATAGGGCGTTCCCCTTTCGGGGACAGGGTGACAGGTGGTGCATGGTTGTCGTCAGCTCGTGTCGTGAGATGTTGGGTTAAGTCCCGCAACGAGCGCAACCCTTGACCTTAGTTGCCAGCATTCAGTTGGGCACTCTAAGGTGACTGCCGGCTAAAAGTCGGAGGAAGGTGGGGATGACGTCAAATCATCATGCCCCTTATGACCTGGGCTACACACGTGCTACAATGGGTGGTACAAAGGGCAGCGAAACCGCGAGGTGGAGCGAATCCCAAAAAACCACTCTCAGTTCGGATTGCAGGCTGCAACTCGCCTGCATGAAGCCGGAATCGCTAGTAATCGCGGATCAGCATGCCGCGGTGAATACGTTCCCGGGTCTTGTACACACCGCCCGTCACACCACGAGAGTTTGTAACACCCGAAGTCGGTGGGGTAACCCTTACGGGAGCCAGCCGCCGAAGGTGGGACAAATGATTGGGGTGAAGTCGTAACAAGGTAGCCGTATCGGAAGGTGCGGCTGGATCACCTCCTTTCTAAGGATATATACATTGAAATAGGGTGCGCTTTTCCGTTTTGTTTAGTTTTGAAGGATCATATCCTTCTTGATTGTTCTTTGAAAACTGGATAACGGAAAGACATTCACGAATAGATCGCTCATGTTAGGAAGAAACGGTTAAGTTAGAAAGGGCGCACGGTGGATGCCTTGGCACTAGGAGCCGATGAAGGACGGGACAAACACCGAAATGCTTCGGGGAGCTGTAAGTAAGCGTCGATCCGGAGATGTCCGAATGGGGGAACCCACTGTCCGTAATGGGGCAGTATCCATACCTGAATCCATAGGGTATGGAGGGCAACCCGGGGAACTGAAACATCTAAGTACCCGGAGGAAGAGAAAGCAACAGCGATTCCCTGAGTAGCGGCGAGCGAAACGGGAACAGCCCAAACCAAGAGGCGTGCCTCTTGGGGTTGTAGGACACTCGATTAAGGAGTGACAAAGGAACGGGGTAGACGAAGAGGTCTGGAAAGGCCCGTCAGAGAAGGTAACAACCCTGTAGTCGAAACTCCGTTCCCTCCCGAGTGGATCCTGAGTACGGCGGGACACGTGAAATCCCGTCGGAAGCAGGGAGGACCATCTCCCAAGGCTAAATACTCCCTAGTGACCGATAGTGAACCAGTACCGTGAGGGAAAGGTGAAAAGCACCCCGGGAGGGGAGTGAAAGAGAACCTGAAACCGTGTGCCTACAAGTAGTCAGAGCCCATTAACGGGTGATGGCGTGCCTTTTGTAGAATGAACCGGCGAGTTGCGATTTCGTGCAAGGTTAAGCCGAAAGGCGGAGCCGCAGCGAAAGCGAGTCTGAAGAGGGCGAAATAGTACGAGGTCGCAGACCCGAAACCAGGTGATCTACCCATGTCCAGGGTGAAGGCAAGGTAACACTTGCTGGAGGCCCGAACCCACGCACGTTGAAAAGTGCGGGGATGAGGTGTGGGTAGGGGTGAAATGCCAATCGAACTTGGAGATAGCTGGTTCTCTCCGAAATAGCTTTAGGGCTAGCCTCAAGGGAAGAGTCTTGGAGGTAGAGCACTGATTGGACGAGGGGCCCCCATCGGGTTACCGAATTCAGTCAAACTCCGAATGCCAATGACTTATCCTTGGGAGTCAGACTGCGAGTGATAAGATCCGTGGTCAAAAGGGAAACAGCCCAGACCGCCAGCTAAGGTCCCAAAGTATACGTTAAGTGGAAAAGGATGTGGAGCTGCTTAGACAACCAGGATGTTGGCTTAGAAGCAGCCACCATTTAAAGAGTGCGTAATAGCTCACTGGTCGAGTGGCTCTGCGCCGAAAATGTACCGGGGCTAAACGTATCACCGAAGCTGCGGGTTGACACCGTTGGTGTCAGCGGTAGGAGAGCGTTCTAAGGGCATCGAAGCCGGACCGGAAGGACCGGTGGAGCGCTTAGAAGTGAGAATGCCGGTATGAGTAGCGAAAGAGGGGTGAGAATCCCCTCCGCCGAAAGCCTAAGGTTTCCTGAGGAAGGCTCGTCCGCTCAGGGTTAGTCGGGACCTAAGCCGAGGCCGAAAGGCGTAGGTGATGGACAACAGGTTGATATTCCTGTACCACCTCCTCACCGTTTGAGCAATGGGGGGACGCAGGAGGATAGGGCAAGCGCGCGGCTGGATGTGCGCGTCCAAGCAGTTAGGCTGGCAAGCAGGCAAATCCGCTTGCCGTGTGCTTGAGCTGTGATGGCGAGGGAAAGGAAGTACCGAAGTTCCCGATTCCACACTGCCAAGAAAAGCCTCTAGCGAGGTGAGAGGTGCCCGTACCGCAAACCGACACAGGTAGGCGAGGAGAGAATCCTAAGGTGAGCGAGAGAACTCTCGTTAAGGAACTCGGCAAAATGACCCCGTAACTTCGGGAGAAGGGGTGCTCATCAAGGTGATAAGCCATGATGAGCCGCAGTGAAAAGGCCCAGGCGACTGTTTAGCAAAAACACAGGTCTCTGCGAAACCGTAAGGTGAAGTATAGGGGCTGACGCCTGCCCGGTGCTGGAAGGTTAAGGGGAGCGCTTAGCGAAAAGCGAAGGTGCGAACCGAAGCCCCAGTAAACGGCGGCCGTAACTATAACGGTCCTAAGGTAGCGAAATTCCTTGTCGGGTAAGTTCCGACCCGCACGAAAGGCGTAACGATCTGGGCACTGTCTCAACGAGAGACTCGGTGAAATTATAGTACCTGTGAAGATGCAGGTTACCCGCGACAGGACGGAAAGACCCCGTGGAGCTTTACTGCAGCCTGATATTGAATGTGGGTACAGCTTGTACAGGATAGGTAGGAGCCAGAGACGCGTGAGCGCCAGCTTGCGCTGAGGCGACGGTGGGATACTACCCTGGCTGTACTGACATTCTAACCCGCGCCCCTGATCGGGGCGGGAGACAGTGTCAGGTGGGCAGTTTGACTGGGGCGGTCGCCTCCTAAAAGGTAACGGAGGCGCCCAAAGGTTCCCTCAGAATGGTTGGAAATCATTCGGAGAGTGCAAAGGCAGAAGGGAGCTTGACTGCGAGACCTACAAGTCGAGCAGGGACGAAAGTCGGGCTTAGTGATCCGGTGGTTCCGCATGGAAGGGCCATCGCTCAACGGATAAAAGCTACCCCGGGGATAACAGGCTGATCTCCCCCAAGAGTCCACATCGACGGGGAGGTTTGGCACCTCGATGTCGGCTCATCGCATCCTGGGGCTGTAGTCGGTCCCAAGGGTTGGGCTGTTCGCCCATTAAAGCGGTACGCGAGCTGGGTTCAGAACGTCGTGAGACAGTTCGGTCCCTATCCGTCGCGGGCGCAGGAAATTTGAGAGGAGCTGTCCTTAGTACGAGAGGACCGGGATGGACGCACCGCTGGTGTACCAGTTGTCCCGCCAGGGGCACCGCTGGGTAGCTATGTGCGGAAGGGATAAGCGCTGAAAGCATCTAAGCGTGAAGCCCCCCTCAAGATGAGATTTCCCATCGCGAAAAGCGAGTAAGATCCCTTGAAGATGACGAGGTAGATAGGTCCGAGGTGGAAGCGTGGTGACACGTGGAGCTGACGGATACTAATCGATCGAGGACTTAACCAAGTAAGAGCATCTATTCGTGAAGGAACCGTTATCTAGTTTTGAAAGAATTATGGACTTTTATTTACTTTGCATATGTCCTCTGGTGATTTTTGAATTGGAGGATTAGCTCAGCTGGGAGAGCACTTGCCTTACAAGCAAGGGGTCGGCGGTTCGATCCCGTCATCCTCCACCATACAGTATATCGATTCAGCTCAATTGGCAAAGCACGGTCGAGATATCGTCTTTCATGCTGCTTCATCGTACCAATTGAACTTTTCCTTGGACAAGATTTCTAAGATTGGAACGACGATCAAACGACGATCAAATGAAGCAAGACTGATTATTGATTGTTGTATTCATCATGCCGGTGTAGCTCAATTGGCAGAGCAACTGAATCGTAATCAGTAGGTTGGGGGTTCGATTCCTCTCGCCGGCATCATTAAAGGTGTTGCATATTGAGCAGGAGCTTTTAGATTAGTCGTCAGAGCAACGAGCAATGCTTCGACGAACAATCAGAGAGTTGTCCCGACGCATCCAACATCCTCGAAAAGACTGGCAGAGGAAGGGACATCTGACAAATGAAAAATGGATTAGGAGAAAAAATTTTTTATGAGCCATTAGCTCAGTCGGTAGAGCATCTGACTTTTAATCAGAGGGTCGGAGGTTCGAATCCTCCATGGCTCACCATTTTGACGCGGGTGTGGCGGAATTGGCAGACGCACTAGACTTAGGATCTAGCGCCTTACGGCGTGGGGGTTCAAGTCCCTCCACCCGCATAATACGCGGAAGTAGTTCAGTGGTAGAACACCACCTTGCCAAGGTGGGGGTCGCGGGTTCGAATCCCGTCTTCCGCTTTTCTCTGCCGGGGTGGCGGAATTGGCAGACGCACAGGACTTAAAATCCTGCGGTAGGTGACTACCGTACCGGTTCAAGTCCGGTCCTCGGCACCATATTTGCGCCCGTAGCTCAATTGGATAGAGCGTTTGACTACGGATCAAAAGGTTAGGGGTTCGACTCCTCTCGGGCGCGCCATATCGGGAAGTAGCTCAGCTTGGTAGAGCACATGGTTTGGGACCATGGGGTCGCAGGTTCGAATCCTGTCTTCCCGATCAGGGAATTTAAAGGGGCCTTAGCTCAGCTGGGAGAGCGCCTGCTTTGCACGCAGGAGGTCAGCGGTTCGATCCCGCTAGGCTCCATATTTAATTTGGCGGTGTAGCTCAGCTGGCTAGAGCGTACGGTTCATACCCGTGAGGTCGGGGGTTCGATCCCCTCCACCGCCATTTTTCGGACCTTTAGCTCAGCTGGTCAGAGCAGACGGCTCATAACCGTCCGGTCGCAGGTTCGAATCCTGCAAGGTCCACCATCTTTATTATATGGAGGAGTACCCAAGTCTGGCTGAAGGGGTCGGTCTTGAAAACCGAGAGGCGGGTCAAACCGCGCGGGGGTTCGAATCCCTCCTCCTCCGTCATTATTATCGCGGGGTGGAGCAGTCCGGTAGCTCGTCGGGCTCATAACCCGAAGGTCGCAGGTTCAAATCCTGCCCCCGCAACCAATGGTCCCGTAGTGTAGCGGTTAACATGCCTGCCTGTCACGCAGGAGATCGCGGGTTCGATTCCCGTCGGGACCGCCATTAATTATTGATTCAACAGCTGTAGGAGGAATTTTTCAAGTACAGCAGGTTGTGTCAATGAATTCTTTCTTTAATGATGGATTGTACATAACTTTTTATCGGAGTTTTACGGCTCGGTAGCTCAGTCGGTAGAGCAAAGGACTGAAAATCCTTGTGTCGGCGGTTCGATTCCGTCCCGAGCCATTGTTTTATTAATTGCGGCGACTGTGGCGAAGTGGTTAACGCACCAGATTGTGGCTCTGGCATTCGTGGGTTCGATTCCCATCAGTCGCCCCATTTGCCTATAGTAGAGATAGATAATATGGCATTGAAAATAAGTATTTATTTCTATTATCAGCTTATTATGCGGGTGTAGTTTAGTGGTAAAACCTCAGCCACGAGCGACACTTCAATGAATAATCTGCGAGTTACCTCGACGCATTTACATCCTCGAACAATGCTGGAAGAGGAAGAGGCATGGAAAATGCGTGTTTATCATTTAAATAGAAAAATAAATATTTTCGTGCGGGTGTAGTTTAGTGGTAAAACCTCAGCCACGAGCGACACTTCAATGAATAATCTGCGAGTTGCCTCGACGCATTTACATCCTCGAACAGTGCTGGAAGAGGAAGAGGCATGGAAAATGCGTGTTTATCATTTAAATAGAAAAATAAATATTTTCGCGCGGGTGTAGTTTAGTGGTAAAACCTCAGCCTTCCAAGCTGATGTCGTGGGTTCGATTCCCATCACCCGCTTAATATGGGCTTGTAGCTCAGCTGGTTAGAGCGCACGCCTGATAAGCGTGAGGTCGGTGGTTCAAGTCCACTCAGGCCCATTGCTATTTTTTTAGCAGCCTAGTTGGGCAATTGACATTGCTGCAATTGTCAGTCAAAAGCTGTTCTATTTGGCAAAATGCCTTAAATTTTTTTTATATTCCGCAGTAGCTCAGTGGTAGAGCATTCGGCTGTTAACCGAACGGTCGCAGGTTCGAATCCTGCCTGCGGAGTCATTTCGAAATCAAAAAAAGCGTTGCAGTTTGCAACGCTTTTTTTTGTCTTCTTGTAATTTTAATCATTTTTCGTATATGGTTCTTTTTCTGTTAATGGAAGATCTCCCCATAAAACTGTTAAATCCTCTTCATCAAGCATTTTTTCATATTGTTTATGTTCATGTGACGGATAGACGTTTACGTTTTTTCCCTCAATATCTGTATAAATGAAGTTTTCAATATCTTCAATATATCCAATTTCATCATCGGAATTATACATATCTCCGTACGATAACGGTGGAGTTCTTACATCTTGCGGTGTTTCTGACGTTCCGTATTCGATAACATCTTGAAAATAATCATACGGTTCAGTAACAGCGGTATTTTCATGGTCGATTTGAGAGGATCCGTGAAAAGTCGCATCAAGTATTTCTTCCTCTACAGGTCTTTCATGAGAAATCGTTTGAACTAGAGTATGTTCTTTGCATGTTTTGGCTGTCGGTATGGCTTTGAGACGGTCTTCATCAATTTTTTTTCCGCAGACGGAACAAGTACCGTAAGTGCCCTCATGAATTCTTTCTAATGCTTCAACGATCTCTTCATATTCTTTTTCTAAATGTTTATTTAATGCTAAATCTTTTTCTCTTTCATACAGTTCGGTCGCATCGTCTCCGGGGTGATTGTCGTAGCTGGAAAGCTCTCCAGTTGATTCATGGTCCAGCCCTTTTTCCAATTGAAAATGATCGTTATTATCCCAACGTTTTTCAATCTCATTTTTCATGAATATTAATTGCTTTTGAAATTCCTTTAATTTTTTTTCGTCCATGTCCATATGAAAGACACCTTCTTTTTTAGAATCTAAAGCTATTTTGGACGAAAAGGAATAAATTATAACTTTAAAATCATGAAAAAAATTCACCTTTGCAGCCATAAATTTCATCATCATTTTAAAACATGTCAGGAAAGGATTGCTGCTTCCACGCCTTTTTTAACGCTATGCTTTGAAGCTGATGGCACTTGAAAGGCTACCACAACATCATTCGGCTGAGAAACAGGCTGGCTATCCGATAAAGAGGCTGTGACCTATCGAGATGTTTTTTCAGGACAAAATATTTGCTCAGCATATTGAAATTGCGAGTGGATGATACAGAACAAATTTCACAGTAAAGCTTAATAAAAAAACACGATAGTAAACATACTATCGTGTTACTGAGATATGATGGTGCTTATGAGCAAACCTGCAGCAAGCAAAAAGCCTAATAAAGTGTTTGTTTGCGATGTTGCTTTCATGGCCGGCATCATTTCAATAGGCTTTGTTTTGCCGACAAATCGCTTCACCGCCTGAATAGCTTTTGGAATGCTAAGAAAAGCTAGAATAGACCACCATGTGGAATAATCAAAAATGATCATAATAAAAATGAGACAGTAAGAAACAATAAACATAATTGCTAAAAATCGAATTGCATTCTGGCGGCCAAGCAAAATTGCTAATGTTTTTCTTCCGTTTTCCTTATCGCCGTCTAAGTCTCTTATGTTATTCGCAAGCATGATGGCGCCGATCGTGATCGCAATCGGGATCGAATGAATGAAAGCTGTTGAAGTTAGATAACCTGTCTGAATAAAAAAGGAAATAAGGATAATAACGACTCCCATAAATAAACCTGAAGCTAGCTCGCCAAACGGCGTGTAAGCGATTGGATATGGACCTCCAGTATATAAGTATCCTACTGCCATACAAATTGAACCGACTAATGCCAACCACCAGCTTGACTGGAGACAAATGTAAATTCCCAATAGGATAGAGACAACAATACATGTGATTGCTAAATTTAAAACGGTTTGGGGCTTGAAGCCATTTCGGACAATTGCTCCTCCAATTCCGACAGATTCTTCTGTATCAAGACCTCGTTTATAATCGAAATATTCATTAAATAAGTTTGTGGCTGTTTGAATTAACAACGAGGCAGTAAGCATTGTAAGAAAAAGTCCAATATGAATGGGTCCTACTTGCAGTGCCAAAAGAGTTCCGACAATCACGGGGACAAATGCTGCAGTTAATGTATGGGGTCTTAAAAGCATCCACCAAGCCCGAAACCCTCGTTCAGCTTTTATAATGGGTACATTATGTGACTCCGTTTTAGGATGCATAATATGTTCTCTCCTTTATTTCATTCTGAAAACGAAAGCTATTCCCCACAACCTAGTCTAGAAAAATGTCGAAAGAGTGTCAATTGTTTTTCATTGGAATAAATGCTCAAGCCCCATCAAAGAGCTGAGCAGTTTGTTTGCTTGTTGTTTTGCATTGCGTCATTCTATAATATAGTTGACATAAATTTTGAACAGGTGTATCTTAATATAAGCTATTTTTCGGTTATGGAGGGATCATCTTTGGTTTCAATTCCATGTTCAGATACATTGAGGGATAAAGTTGCGAATGCTGTCAATCATGCCAAAAAATATTCCCATCCAATCATTTTAAGTTATGTATTTGAAATCAAGGAGAAAGATCCGCTCCAGATTTTCTCAAGCTTTCAATCGGCTTATGCAGGGAAAAGATTTTATTGGGCGACACCTGATCGTACATTTATCCTTTGTGGAATTGGTGTTGAGCTCGAATTGACGTCAGACAAAAAATTTTCCAACCGTTTTTTTGACATTTATTCAAAGTGGAAAGATTGGAAAGAGCATATACAAATTGAAGGCGCCCATCCGATTGGAACGGGTCCGCTTCTTTTTGGGGGTTTTTCTTTTGACCCTTTAAAAAATGCGAATTCTTCAAAATGGAAACCGTTTCATGAAGCACGATTCACTTTACCTTCTTTCATGATTACAAAAATTGGCCGTCACACACTTGCTACTATAAACAGGTTAATTCAATCAACTGATGATATAAATGAAATTATAAATCATTTCAATACATATGAATACACCTTAAAGAAAAAAAATGAAGACACAAATTCTTTTTTGAATTTTACCATCAAAAAAGAAAGTTTGTTTTATAAAAAAGAGTGGATGGCAGCTGTTGAAAAAGCAACAGAACAAATAAAACAAAACCGTTTTGAGAAAGTCGTATTGGCAAGGGAAATGCTGCTGGAGTTTGAGGGATCGATTGATATCCATTATGTTTTATCAATGTTAAATGAACATCAGCCTAATTGTTATTTATTTGTTGTTGAAAATGAAGGAAAAACGTTCGTTGGTGCAACTCCTGAGCGGCTTGTAAGCAAGAGAGACCAAAAGGTCCAGTCTGCATGTGTAGCAGGATCAATTAAAAGAGGAAAAACAGTGGAGGCAGACGAAGAATACGCTCAGATGCTGCTTTCAGATACAAAAAACATTCATGAACATCAAATTGTTGTCAAAGCGATCGAAAAAGTGTTCCGTGAATATTGCCAAGAAGTGCAACTACAAAACAATCCAACGATTTTAAAAACGCCGAATATTCAACATTTGTATACACCTGTTGAAGGAACCGTAAAAAAAGGTTTTACGTTGATTGATTTTGTAGAAAAATTGCATCCGACCCCTGCGCTTGGCGGCTATCCGAAAGATGCTGCTCTAGCATTTATTCGCAATGAAGAACCTTTAGAGAGAGGCTGGTATGCTGCTCCGGTTGGATGGATGGATGATCAGGACAACGGAGAATTTGTCGTTGCGATCCGTTCAGGTCTGCTGGATGAGCAAAAAGCTTATTTGTATGCAGGATGCGGGATTGTTGGAGATTCGAAGCCGGAAGAGGAATACAGGGAGACAGAAATCAAATTTGGACCTATGCAGCATGCATTAGGGGGAAAACTGAATGAAAAATAAAAATCTATCTGACTATGTCATTGCATTTGTAAATGGATTAATTACAAAAGGTATTTCTGAAGTTGTGATTAGCCCAGGTTCACGATCTACCCCGCTTGCGATCACATTTGCAGAGCATCCGAAAATACATACTTATATTAATATTGATGAACGATCTGCAGGTTTTTTTGCTCTTGGATTGGCTAAAAAACAAAGAAAACCAATTGCTTTGCTTTGCACATCAGGAACAGCTGCAGCAAACTATTATCCAGCTATCATAGAAGCCCATTATTCACGCATCCCTCTTGTGATTTTAACGGCTGACAGACCTCATGAGCTGCGGGATATTGGAGCTCCACAAGCAATTGATCAAATTCATCTGTATTCGAACTATGTGAAATGGTTTGTTGATTGCGCTCTTCCTGAAAGCAGTCAAACGATGCTGTTATATATAAAAAATATCGCTCAACGGGCGGTCCAAACTGCAAATGAAAATCCGAAAGGACCAGTCCATATCAACTTACCTTTCCGAGAGCCGCTTTTGCCCGATCTATCGAAAATCCATCAATTGCAGAAGTCTCTTCATATTGAGCCAGTGGTGGAAATAAAAAAGCTGGTCGAACATGAGCAAATTGAACGGATTGTGGATGAAATCGATTCAAGCGAGAAAGGACTTATTGTATGCGGGGAATTACATAACAAAGAGTTTCGTGAACAAGTTTTGGCACTAGCAGAGAAATTGAAATTCCCGATATTAGCGGATCCGTTGTCCAATTTACGCTTTGGCGAACATTCTAAACATTATATTATTGATTGTTATGATTCCATTTTAAAAACGATGGGAAAGAAAGCGTATCTGAAACCTGATGTCGTCCTTCGTTTTGGTGCAATGCCCGTCTCAAAACCGCTGTTTCTATTGTTAAGAGACCATCCTGAAATAAAGCAAATTGTGGTTGATGGTGATGGCGGTTATCGTGATCCTACTTTATCAGCAGAACATGTTCACAGTGATGAAGCCTATTTATGTGAAATGCTGATCAAAAAATGTAAAGATAAACAGGAAACATCCTGGTGTAAAAAATGGAAACAAGTAAACAATCTCTTTCGAGAATATTTGTCAACGCCGGTCATTGAGGAAGATTCTTTATTTGAAGGAACGGTATATGTCGAATTGCAAAAATTGCTCCCGGATCGCTGCAATGTATTTGTAGGAAACAGCATGCCGATTCGAGATGTCGACACGTTTTTCCATAACAGTGATAAAAATATTACGGTTTATGCCAACCGGGGAGCGAACGGAATTGACGGAGTCGTTTCGACAGCCCTTGGGGTTTCTGCAGCTAGTCATGAAAAAACTATTTTAATCATAGGGGATTTATCATTTTATCATGATTTAAATGGACTCCTTGCTGCAAAACAAAATAAATTGAACTTAACTGTTTTATTAATTAATAATAACGGCGGCGGCATTTTTTCATTTTTGCCGCAGGCGGATGAAAAGACGCATTTTGAACAATTGTTTGGCACCCCGACCAATTTAGATTTTCAATATGCAGCCAGCTTATATAGTGCACATTATAAAAAAATTTCCACTTGGGAAGAATTCAGAAGCGAGTTTCAATTCTGCATGAATAGAGATGGATTAAATATTATTGAAATCCCGACCAATCGACATACACGAGTCAACGAACAGAGAAAATGGCTTCGTTCTGTTTCCTGGGAAATAGAAAGGATGTTATGATGGGAAAATTGGCCGTTCGAAATGTGAATTATTGGGCTGAAACGTTTGGAAAGGGGGAGCCACTTGTTCTCCTTCATGGTTTTACAGGAAGCGGAGAAACCTGGGGATTTTTGAAAAATAGTTTAAAAAAATACCAGCTAGTACTTATCGACATCATCGGCCATGGTCAAACAGATTCGCCTGAAAATCCTGAAAGATATCGGATGGAAGAAGCAGTTGAAGATTTAAAAGAAATATTCCTTTCATTCAATATTCGAAAAGCGCATGTGCTCGGGTATTCAATGGGCGGAAGATTGGCATTGAGCTTTGCAATGAGACAGCCGGAATTTGTGAAGACTTTAATATTGGAAAGCAGTTCTCCTGGATTAAAAACTGAAAAGGAACGAGAGACGAGAAGGCTGCAGGACGAACAACTTGCCCAAATGATTTTGGACGAAGGGGTTGCGGCATTTGTCCAACATTGGGAAAATATCCCTTTGTTTTTAACGCAAAAGTCTCTCCCGCCTGCCGTCAAGGACAAAATAAGAAAGGACCGGCTGAAAAATAATGCAATTGGATTGGCAAACAGTTTAAAAGGAATGGGAACTGGCGTTCAACCTTCATGGTGGGGAGCATTAAAAAGTTTCAACATCCCTACATTATTAATTTGCGGTGAAAGGGATCTTAAGTTTTGCAAAATTATGAAAGAAATGAACCAATTGATTCCTTGCTCTGAATTAAAGGTCGTGCCGCAAGCCGGACATGCAGTTCATGTGGAACAGTCAAAATTTTTTGGTAAAATAGTAGATGAGTTTCTCCAACATTTTTCTACATATTAAAGGAGGATAAAAATGGGATTTCCTTGGGTAAAAGAACGAGAATATGATGAAATCATTTATGAAACGTACAAAGGGATAGCAAAAATTACGATGAATCGTCCTCATGTACATAATGCATTCACACCAAAAACGGTCGCGGAAATGATCGATGCTTTTTCCTATGCGCGGGACGATGATAAAATTGGTGTAATTATTTTGACAGGTGCTGGTGATAAAGCGTTTTGCTCAGGCGGAGATCAAAAAGTGCGGGGGCATGGCGGATACGTCGGGGATGATAAAATTCCTAGATTAAACGTTTTGGATTTGCAACGGCTTATTCGGGTGATTCCAAAACCGGTTATTGCAATGGTGAACGGATATGCAATTGGAGGAGGACATGTTCTGCATGTCGTGTGTGATTTAACGATCGCATCAGAGAATGCAATTTTCGGACAAACAGGCCCAAAAGTTGGAAGCTTTGATGCGGGATATGGAGTGGGACTGCTTGCCCGGCTTGTTGGTACGAAAAGAGCTCGTGAAATATGGTATTTATGCCGTCAATATAATGCGCAGGAAGCTTATGAGATGGGCTTAGTCAACAAAGTTGTCCCATTAGAGCAGCTTGAAGAGGAAACTGTCAAATGGTGTGAAGAAATTTTGGAAAAAAGTCCAACTGCTATTCGCTTCTTGAAAGCTGCATTTAATGCAGATACAGATGGTCTCGCCGGTCTCCAACAATTTGCGGGGGATGCGACATTATTGTATTATACAACAGATGAAGCGAAAGAAGGACGAGATGCATTTAAAGAGAAAAGAAAACCTGATTTCAAACAATTCCCGCGTTTCCCTTAAAAAGTACAAGCAGCTTGATGGCGATGCATCGAGCTGCTTTATTGTGCAATAATCGAGGTGTTAAGACATGAGTGCAAATCGAAATGAAACACCGAATTGGCTTAAACAGCGAGCTTTTTTGACTCCGGACCGATTGGCTATTCGTTATGAGGGGAAAAATTATTCATTTTTGGACTTGCATCAGCTTGTTGAAAAAAGAGCAAGACAGCTGCATCAAATAGATATCAAGCGTGGAGATACAGTCGGGCTTTTAATGAAAAACAGCTTAGAAATGGTCATTAATATTCATGCTTTAATGTATCTCGGTGCGGTCAATGTTCTTTTGAATACTAGACTAACAGCTCAAGAATTATTATGGCAAATAAATGATGCGAATATAAAATGCGTTATCTGTGATGATGAATTATCGGTTCATTTTCCCGGTAAAAAAGTTATGACATTATCAGAGTTGCAGCTTTGTGATGAAAAGGAAGCAGCATTAGATGACAGCTTTATTTTAGACGACGTGGCAACGATTATGTATACGTCTGGAACAACAGGAAAACCGAAAGGAGTTCAGCAAACATTTGGGAATCATTGGTGGAGTGCGATCGGTTCTGTGCTGAATCTTGGACTGAAGGACGGCGATTGCTGGCTTTTGGCAGTTCCTCTTTTTCATATAAGCGGACTGTCAATTTTGATGCGCAGCGTCATTTATGGAATCGGAATTGTTCTCCATTCTTCATTTTCAGCGAAAGAAGCAAACAGAGCGATCAAAAATGAAGGAGTTACGATTGCTTCCGTCGTTACGGCCATGCTGAATGACATGCTGCAGGAATTAGGAAGTGACACGTATCCGAAATCGTTTCGCTGCATGCTTTTAGGAGGAGGTCCTGCCCCGCGGCCGATTCTTGAACAATGCCGTGAAAAAGAAATTCCCGTTTTTCAAACATATGGGATGACGGAAACGTGTTCGCAAATTGCCACATTAGCCCCTGAATTTTGCTTTTCAAAACTCGGATCTGCGGGAAAACCGTTGTTTCCAGCTCAAATTCGGATCGTAGCAGACGGCAGGGCCTGCTCCCCTAATGAAGAAGGAGAAATTGTAGTAAAAGGACCGAATGTTACACCGGGGTATTTACATCGTCCAGACGCAACAAACGAAGCTATACGTGACGGCTGGTTTTATACTGGAGATTTAGGCTATCTGGATGAAGAAGGATTTTTATATGTATTGGACCGTCGATCCGATTTAATTGTTTCGGGAGGAGAAAACATTTATCCGGCGGAGGTTGAAGCAGTTATTTTGTCGCATCCTTCCGTAAAAGATGTAGGAGTGGTAGGAAAAGAAAATAAAAAATGGGGAAAAGTTCCCCATGCTTTTGTCGTCCGAAGCGAAGAGGTGTCTGAAGAAGAATTAAGGCAATTTTGTTTGAAAAGGCTGGCAAAATATAAAGTTCCAAAAGGATTTACATTTGTTGAATCTCTGCCACGAAATGCATCTAAAAAGCTGCTCAGGAGAAAACTAAAAGAATGGCTGTAGTTTTTGGCTATTCATGATCGACAGTTAAAATATCATATTGGCTAATATGCAATAAGTGGTGGATTTCGTTTGGCAAATGTTCGAACGAGCCGTATTCATAGCTCCACAAATTTAAAAAAGAACAAACAGAAGAATGGAACGTCTCTTCTGTTGCATTATTCACTTCATGTTTAAATTGAGCGATCATATTTTCCATATCTTTTGCTCCCTTTAGCTTTATTTGATAATTGTAGTATTTTGCATTATTTTTCATTTATTCACTCGTTTTTTTATTTATATCTTTTTCAATTTCCGGGACAGGGTCAAATCCTCCCGGGTGAAACGGGTGGCATTTCAAGATTCGTTTTACTGTCAGAAAGCCGCCTTTGACAGCTCCGAAACGCTTCACTGCTTCAAGCCCGTATTCAGAGCATGTTGGGTAAAAGCGGCATGAAGGCGGCTTTAACGGGGAGATAAAGATTTGATAAAAACGGATAAGGGCGATCATGACAGATTTCACAGCAAGCACCTCTTTTTTCTGGAATCTTGACAACATTTTAACATAAATGTATGTTATAAAATTTTGTGTTAAAATGGAAACTAAGAAAATGTAAGGAGTGATGGGAATGCCTTCAGTGGAGAGTTTTGAACTGGATCATACAAAAGTGCAAGCACCGTATGTCAGACATTGCGGAGTACATAAAGTCGGCACGGATGGAGTAGTTAACAAATTTGATATCCGCTTCTGCCAGCCGAATAAGCAGGCAATGAAACCGGATGCTATTCACACATTGGAGCATCTTCTGGCATTTACAATTCGCAAATATGCGGAAAAATATGATCACTTTGATATCATTGATATTTCTCCAATGGGGTGTCAAACAGGCTTTTATTTAGTCGTTAGCGGGGAACCGACCGTAAAAGAAATCATTGATTTATTGGAAGAGACAATGAAAGATGCTGTAGAGCAGACAGAAGTGCCTGCCGCAAACGAACTGCAATGCGGCCAAGCGAAGCTTCATGATTTAGAAGGCGCCAAAAAGCTCATGGAATATTGGCTAAAGCATAGTAAAGAGGATTTGGAAAAAGTGTTCAGCTAACAGCTACACGCAATGATGCAACTTTTTTTATAGTTTTAAGAGTGCAAAAAAGGGGTACTGTATAACTAAAAGATTAAATAAAAAGGAGATGGGATTATGTCTAAACAAGATTTATTTCAAATCGTAAATAAACAAATTGCGGATTGGACGGTACTTTATGTAAAATTACATAACTTTCATTGGAATGTAAAAGGAGACCAATTTTTCGTTCTCCATGAAAAGTTTGAAGAGCTGTACAATGAAGCTGCAGGTTATATTGACGAATTAGCGGAAAGACTTTTAGCTTTGGGCGCTAAACCTGTTGCTACGATTAGAGAAAGCCTAGAAATCTCCTCTATTAAAGAAGCAGAAGGCGTTGAAACTGCAGAACAAATGGTGCAGGCAGTTGTTGACGACTTTTCCGCCATCATTCAAGATTTGGACAAAGGAATCAAAGTTGCTGAAGAAGTGAATGACGAAGCAACTGGTGACATGCTTCTCGATATTAAAGTGAATCTTGAAAAACATAACTGGATGTTAAAGTCATTCCTTGGAAAATAATTATATCCTTCCTCTTTTGGCTGCGTTAGGCAGCCTTTTTTTATAAATATTTTTCTTTGATAAGGCAATACTTAAAAAGAGGAGGGGGATATAAATGTCCGAAAATCCAAAAAAAACCTATTATATATCAGTAGCTAGCGGTGAGATTTCCCAAAGCAGAGAAGCATCTCCGTGGGATTTTCAAATTTCTGCCAATGATGAGGAAATTACGGAGTTACGGGAGTATTTCGATCAGATTCATTCTACCAGCTGGCAAAATTTCTTCCGGGCGCATGTTCCGTATATACAGTATCATTATGACAAGGAAAATGATGCGATTGATGCTTTAACAAAAAAAGTATATGAATTCATTTATAAGCATGGCGACGAAGAAGCAAGAAAACATATTGCTTCAATGGGTCTTATGCATAATCAAGAATAAGTTATACAATCCTCTTTTCCATATGTTATGATGAAAACAGATAAATGGGAGTAGAGGGATTGATTATGTTTTATTTTAAAGATTTTTACGGCAATGATGTATACCTGTCTTTCCGTCAACACCCTTTTTCTGTTTACCCGAAGCATGTCTGGGTCATCTGCCGATATGAAAACAAATGGCTTTTAACTTTACATGAAGACCGGGGCTACGAGTTTCCAGGAGGAAAAGTCGAGAACGGCGAAAAGCCGGTTGAAGCTGCTGTCCGGGAAGTGAGGGAAGAAACGGGAGGAATTGTCCAAGATATCGTATATATTGGGCAATATAAGGTTATAGGAAAAGAGAAAACGATTGTGAAAAATATTTATTATGCGGAAATTGAGAGGCTCGAAAAACAGAGCACGTATTTTGAAACGTTAGGTCCAGTCCTGCTTGCGGACTTGCCTGAAAAAATTGAGGACGATCATCGCTTTAGCTTTATTATGAAAGATGATGTTCTAAAACGCAGCTTGGACAAAATTTATGCCGATTACATAAAATAGCTTTTAAATTCCTGAAAGTCGGTTTAGAAATTGTTTAAGGGGGTGTCTAATAAGTCGTTTTTACGGCTTATTGACGCCCCCATTAATGTGTTAGAAACGTTGATATATCGGTGTTTATGATTTTTTGTTTTCAATGGCGATTTGACTTTCTTGACAGCCTCTTATTGGCTTTTGATTAATGTTTTTTCAATTAGTTCGACAATTTTGTACATGATCGTTGCAAAGATGGCAATGATAACTAGGCTTAACAGCACAAGGGTAAAATTAAAAACTTGGAACCCGTAAATAATCATATAGCCTAATCCTTTAGCTGAAACGAGAAATTCTCCGACGATCACACCCACCCAGGATAACCCGACATTGACTTTCAAAGTAGAAATAATGGTTGGAAAAGATGACGGCAGGATCGCCTCTCTGAACACGTGCTTTTTGCCTGCCCCAAATGTTTGCAGCACTTTTATATAATTCGGATCCACTTCTTTAAAGGAAGTATAGACTACAATTGTAGTAATAATAACCGAAATGATTGTTCCCATCGCGATAATTGAGGTAAATCCGGGCCCAAGTACGACGATGAAAATCGGCCCAAGAGCTACTTTCGGCATTGCGTTTAAAACCACTAAATACGGATCTAATATTTTAGACAGCCTTGGAAACCACCATAATAGAGCAGCAAGTAATGTCCCGAATAATGTCCCAAAAATAAACCCCAAGACCGTTTCAAAAAGCGTCACGTTCAAATTGGCAAGTAATGTACCGTCCTGCAGTTTTTCAACAAATAAGTGAAAAATTTTTGTCGGCGAACTGAATATGAGCGGGTCTATCCATTTTTGGCTGGATGACACCTCCCATATGAGAAAAAAAGAAATAAAAATTAAGATTTGATAAAAGGTAATCCATTTCTTTTCCTTATTCAATCTTTGCAAATATTGTTTATGGAGGAGATCAATTGTTGTTGTTTGTTTCAAGCTGATCTAACTCCTTCCAGATTAAGTCAAAAAGTGAAGTATACGTTGGATGCTGCCTTGTTTTAAACGGGGATGTATCCCGCAATTCTTTTGGGACAGTAAATATTTTGGCAATTTTGCCAGGCCTTTTGGATAGCAGGACAATCCGATCGCTCATGGCGATTGCTTCCCCAATATCATGCGTGACTAGAATGGCTGTTTTTTTAAAATCCTTTAATGTTTGAAAGACTAAGTCTTCAAGCTTTAATTTCGTTTGATAATCGAGGGCGGAAAAAGGTTCATCCAATAGCAGCATTTTCGGATCTGTAGAAAGAGTGCGGACTAAAGCGGCTCTTTGTCTCATTCCGCCTGATAATTGATTCGGATATAGCTTTTCTACATTTTCGAGACCCATTTGGTGCAGAAGCTGAAATGTCCGCTTTTTCTCATTTTCATTCAGTTTGTTCAATAATTTTAATCCAATTAAAATATTTTCCTCTATCGTTTTCCATGGAAATAAATAATCTTGTTGCAGCATATAACCGACAGACGGTGTTGCGGAAGATATTTGCTTTCCGTTCAAAATAACTTGCCCTTCTGTCGGTTTCATGATACCGGCAATGATGGAAAGCAGCGTTGTTTTGCCGCAGCCGCTAGGACCTAGAAAGGATATAAATTCCCCTTCCTCTACTTCCAAATGGATGTCCTCCAAAGCAGTCGTTGCCGATTTTTTTGTAAAATAAGTATGGCTGACATGATCGATCGTTAAAAATGACAATCTCCTCCCCCCTTGTCGATAAATTTACTCCTTTTGAAACAACATTATTTTGCCACTTCGTTTGCTATGGACGTGTTGACTAATAGTTCATAATCAATTTTCTCCGGCAGTTCTCCTGCTTCTTCCATAATTTTTTGCAAATTGTTCCATTCGTCCTCATCTAACAGCGGGGTTTTTGCATAGGATCCTTGGCTTTTATAACGGTCAATGGAAGATATTAAAATATCGATCGGCGTATCTTTAAATTGCGGCGCTATCGTTTCGGCAATTGTTTCGGCGTCATGTTCTTCCACCCATTTTTGCGCTTTGTAGAGAGCTTTTGTGAATTTTTTCACCGTTTTATCATTTTTCTTAATATAGCTTTCTTTTGCCATAAATGTTGTATAAGGAACTTTGCCCGATTCCTTGCCGAAGGATGCGATAATGTGACCTTTTCCTTCTTTTTCAAAAATACTTGCGGTTGGCTCAAACAGCTGAACATATTCGCCTGTGCCGGAAGCAAAAGCATTTGCAATATTCGCAAAGTCGATGTTTTGGATAAGGTTTAAATCTTGATGCGGATCGATGCTATGCTTTTTCAGCACAAATTCCCCTACCATTTGCGGCATGCCGCCTTTACGCTGTCCTAAAAAAGTGCTTCCTTTTAAATCTTCCCATTGAAAATCATCCAACTTGGCTCTGGAGACAAGGAAAGTGCCGTCCGTTTCGGTCAGCTGGGCGAAGTTAATGACTGGGTCATTTGCTTCTTGGGCATATACGTAAATGGACGTTTCCGAACCGACAAGACCGATATCAGCGCCGTTTGATAAAATGGCGGTCATTGTTTTATCTCCGCCCCAAGTAGTTTTTAATTCTACGTCCAGTCCTTCTTCTTTGAAAAATTCTTTTTCAATGGCTACGTACAATGGTGCGTAAAAAACAGAATGAGTGACTTCCGCCAGCCGAATTTTTTCCACTCCTCCGCCGCAGGCTGAAAGAGGTATGATGAAAAGGATCACCAATACGATGGAAGCAAGCCTTTTTTTCATGTGAAATCCTCCCTAATGATGTTCATATTAAAGGAAAAATGTTTAAATATATTTATCTAGGATAAAGTATGAAAAAAAAATATAATGTGTGATTGCCTACCTAAATGGAGGTTGAAAAGATGCTGAGAAACGGAGAAATAGTTGACAAACAAATTTTCCCATCACCGAACCCTTCGATTAAGCTTTCCATCGTGACATATATTTCTGAAGGACTAAAAGTGAAAGGTCTGTTAGCAGAGCCTGTTCAAGAAGGTGTTTATGATGGCTTTTTATATTTGCGCGGAGGGATTAAAAATGTTGGTATGGTTCGGGCAGGAAGAATTATACAATTTGCATCAAAAGGCTTTATCGTGATGGCTCCCTTTTATCGAGGAAATTTAGGAGGAGAAGGGAATGAAGATTTTGCGGGGAATGATCGTTTTGATGCGGTCAATGCATTCTATTTGTTGATGAAACATCCGCAAGTGAATCCGGATCGCATTCACGTTTTTGGCTTTTCAAGGGGAGGAGTCATGGCCTTGCTTACTGGGATTATATGCTCAAATGTTCGATCTGTTGTAAGCTGGGGCGGGGTGTCTGATATGTTTTTAACTTATGAGGAGAGAAAGGACTTAAGAAGGATGATGAAAAGAGTTATTGGAGGGACACCGAAGAAATATCCTGACCGCTATAAATGGCGGACACCGTTGTATTACCTTGAAAAAATGCAAGCACCCGTTTTAATCATTCATGGGGGAAAAGATGAAAACGTGTCAATTGAACATGCATATCGATTGGAAAGAAGGCTGAAAGAATTGGGAAAGCAAGTGGACAGCTGGTATTTCCAACATTTTAGTCATCATTTTCCGCCTCGGCATAACCGGATGGTTTTAGAACGAATGATAAAATGGATGAAAAATTGACCATTATATTTTTCATATGATACATACTAAAAAATGATCGATCAAATGAAAGGGGATTGGAGAAATGGGCATGCCGCTTGAATTAAATACGATGATTATTACAAAAGGGAAGGAAAAGCGGATAGAGGAAAACGTATTTCAGCTTGTCAAAGATGGCTATCGCCTTTATCCTATGAATATTCCTTTGGAAGTTCGAAAAACGTTGATAAGCGATCCTACAGGAACAGCTGAAATTATTAAATTGGAATGGGCTGATAACAAAACCGTGCTTACTTATAATCTCACTTCATTGTACTCAACCAATTAACCGTCACCATATTTCCGTTCATTTGCTGAACGGATTGTGGAAGGAGGAATTTGCTTAATTTTTTCGAGTACGGCTTCCATTTGTCTTATCATAAAAAATCGCGTAACCCCTTTTTCATAAAAGTTCGTTGAAAAAGGGGTTTTCGTCTAAAAATCTGCGTTGCCGATTTGTTTTGCCAAACCACATAAAAATATTAAAAGGCTATCGACAAAGTGATATGCTCCCCTTAAGGTAGACAGATTAAAATATAAAAAATCTGTTTTACCTTAGGGGGGGTTTTTCTATGTATAAGCAATATACAACAGAGCTCAAACTTGAAGTTTTACTTGCATATGAAAACCGAGAATGTACTATTCAAGAGCTTTGTAAAAGGTATCAAATTACTAAATATTCTTTAAGGCAATGGATAAAGACAAACGAGGAAGAAAAAAAGAAGAAGCAGAGTTATCTCCAGAAGAGAAAATGAAACTGGAGATGAAAAAGTTAGAAAGAGAAAATGAGCGCTTACGTGCGGAGAATCTATTTTTAAAAAAGTTAGAGGAAATCGAAAGGAGGTGAAAGTAAACCAAATCCGTTTTGAAGACAAGTATATCGCAATCCGGGAACTTCATGAGAAAGAAAACTAAGCATAATCTTATATGTGAAATCGCCGGTATTTCACGAGCTGCTTACTATAAGTGGTTAAAACGTTTTCCCTCAACATGTTGCAGAAAATATATTGAATCGTGAATTTACAGCGGAAAAGCCAAGTGAAAAATGGGTAGCTGATGTCACAGAATTAAAATAGGTTCATCAAAGAGAGCCTATTTAAGTGCTATTCTTGATCTATATGATGGATCAATTGTGAGCGATGTTTTAGGACATTCCAATCATCATCATCTTGTATTCAAAACGTTGGATCAAGCCACCGTACTTTTAAAAGGAGAGCATCCACTTATTCATAGTGACCGTGGGTTCCAATATACCTCTCATGGTTTTAAACGTAGGATAGACCAAGCAGAGATGACACAAAGTATGTCAAGAGTAGGCAGATGCATTGATAATGGGCCAATGGTATCTTTTTGGGGAACGCTTTAAATGCGAGAAGTATTATTTACATAAGTATCAGACATTTAAAGAATTAGCTCTTGCGATGGATGAGTACAACCGCTTTTATCATTATGAAAGGTATCAAAAAAATTAAGCGGCTTTAGCCCCATGGAATATAGAGCTAAAGCCGCTTAGGTATATTTTTATTATTTCTACAGTCTACTTGACAGGGGGCAGTTCAAAGCCGGTAGCCGAAAGTAAGTAATTTTTTTATATGATTGGACCGCCAAGTTCTTCAATTTCCTTCGGAACGTTCGAGAATTTTTTGAAGTTCTCTTTGAATGCTTTTGCTAATTCATACGCTTTTTGTTCATAAGCGTTTTTATCACTCCATGTTTTAATAGGCTGTAAAACTTCATCAGGCACTCCTGGAACATGAGCAGGAATCGCCAGCCCGAAAATAGGGTCTTTTACAGTTTCCACCTCATCGAGTTCGCCTTCCAATGCTGCCTGAACCATGGCTCTTGTATAAGCAAGTTTAATTCGTTTTCCTACTCCGTATTCTCCGCCGGTCCACCCTGTATTGACTAAAAATACTTTCACATCGTGTTCTTCGATTTTTCTTCCGAGCATTTCAGAGTATCTTGTAGCTGGAAGCGGAAGAAATGGTGCGCCAAAGCATGTGGAGAACGTTGTTTTAGGGGAAGTAATACCCCTTTCCGTTCCAGCAAGCTTGCTCGTATAACCGCTTAAGAAATGATACATAGCCTGTTCTTTCGTTAATTTGCTTATTGGCGGCAGAACACCGAACGCATCAGCTGTTAAAAAAATAATAGTGTTAGGGTGACCCGCAATGCTCGGTTTAGCAATATTGTCAATCGCTTCAATTGGATAAGCCGCACGGGTGTTTTCTGTTAATAAGGAGTTGTCATAATCAGGAATTCGTGTCGATTCATCAACCACAACGTTTTCCAAAACGGAACCGAATCGAATAGCGTTATAAATTTGAGGTTCTTTTTCTTCAGACAAGCCGATGCATTTTGCATAACAGCCGCCTTCAATATTAAAAATACCAGATGAAGACCAGCCGTGTTCATCATCACCAATTAATCGGCGTTTTGGATCGGCGGAAAGTGTTGTTTTGCCTGTTCCCGATAAACCGAAAAAGAGCGCGACATCGCCTTCTTGACCGACATTGGCGGAGCAGTGCATTGAAAATATATCTCTTTCTGGAAGCAGGAAGTTCATGACGGAAAAGATAGACTTTTTCATCTCGCCTGCATATTCAGTTCCGCCGATCAGGATTATTCTCTTTTCAAAAGAAATAATGATAAATGCTTCTGAGTTCGTTCCATCCACAGCTGGATCTGCTTTAAAGGAAGGAGCGGAAACAATTGTAAACGGATTTTTATGCTCCTTTAAATCGTCTTGGCTTTTCGGACGGATAAACAGTTGGCGAGCAAATAAATTTTGCCACGCCAATTCATTGACCACTTGAATTGGAAGACGATATTTTTTGTCAGCTCCGGCAAATCCGTTAAAAACATAAATTTCATCTCTATTTTTTAAATATTGTATGACTTTTAAGTACAGTTTTTCAAAAACTTCTGATGAAATTGGCTTGTTGACGGGTCCCCAATCAATTAAATGCTTGACAGAATCTTCTTCAACGATGAATTTATCTTCTGGTGACCGGCCGGTATATTTGCCTGTTGTAACCGAAACTGCACCTGTATTTGTTAAAAAACCTTCTTTCCTAGCTAAAACTTTTTCTACAAGCCGTGCGACTGGTAAATTATGATATGCATTTGGTCCGCTGATCAACGAAGCTAATTCATTTGATACATCTACAATATTCATATACATACCATCCTTTTTTTGCATATTTGAAATGGTTTTATAGAAATAGTATAACACATTCGCAAAAATAATCCATCCTATTTATCGATTTCTGAAAATAATGTTTTTACTATATATTTTGCCTTCATTTTTGGGCATCATACGAATCATGATTGATCAGCTGATACTGAAATAATGGATATCAGATGATTTGGAAAATTACAGAGAAGCTTTATTTATTGTTGACAAGTACTTTTTTGCTCCTGTATGATATACATTTGAACGGATACTCTTATCCCGAGTTGGCGGAGGGACAGGCCCTATGAAGCCCAGCAACCGGCTCGTTGAAAGAAGACAGTAGAATATGGCTTTCAAAATCCCGGTATTCTATGGACATACAACATGATGCGAAAGAATTCCATATTCATAGACGAGCAATGGTGCTAACCTGATGCAAGGTTATATCCTTGAACGATAAGAGTGAAAGGCAATGATGTTTATAACAACCTTTCCTCTGGCAGGGAAGGTTTTTTCTATGTATAAGAGAAATCTCGTTTAGCCAAGTTTTTCTTATCGTACGCAATTTTGATATGTTTACAATAGTGGCGAGGGAATGAGTTCCGTGTCAATGTCAAGGAGTGTAGCACTCCATAAACATCATTTTAAGTTTGAGGAGGATGCAGTAAATGACAAAAAAGCGCCGTCTGTTTACATCTGAATCCGTAACGGAAGGGCATCCGGACAAAATTTGCGACCAAATTTCAGATGCGATTTTAGATGCCATTTTAGAAAAAGATCCGAACGCACGTGTAGCTTGCGAAACATCTGTCACAACCGGACTTGTATTAGTCAGTGGAGAAATTACGACAAGCACGTATGTGGATATACCAAAAATTGTGCGAGAAACGGTCAAAGAGATCGGCTATACGAGAGCTAAATACGGTTTTGATGCTGAAACTTGTGCTGTTTTAACATCAATTGATGAGCAATCACCCGATATTGCTGCAGGGGTGGATAAAGCTTTAGAAGCGCGAGAAGGACAAATGACTGATGAAGAAATTGAAGCGATTGGCGCTGGAGATCAAGGGTTAATGTTCGGTTTTGCATGCAATGAAACGAAGGAATTAATGCCTCTCCCGATTTCCATTGCCCATAAGCTTTCACGCCGGCTTACAGAAGTTAGAAAAAGCGAAGAAATTCCTTATTTGCGTCCGGACGGAAAGACGCAAGTTACGGTAGAATATGATGAAAATGAACAGCCGGTTAGAATTGACACAATTGTCATATCGACTCAACACCATCCGGAGGCAACTTTAGAACAAATTAAGCAGGATATTAAAGAAAAAGTAATTGATCCGGTTGTTCCAAAAGAACTGATCGATGAAGAAACAAAATATTTCATCAACCCTACCGGACGTTTCGTTATTGGCGGACCACAAGGAGATGCAGGATTAACGGGACGAAAAATCATTGTCGATACTTACGGAGGCTATGCGCGCCATGGCGGAGGAGCTTTCTCAGGAAAAGATCCGACGAAGGTAGACCGATCTGCAGCTTATGCGGCTCGTTATGTAGCGAAAAATATTGTCGCAGCCGGACTTGCAGACAAATGCGAGGTTCAGCTGGCCTATGCAATTGGTGTAGCGAAACCTGTCTCTATTTCTGTTGATACGTTCGGTACTGGCAAAGTAAGCGAAGATGTTTTAGTTGAATTAATTCGCAATAACTTTGATTTGCGCCCAGCTGGCATTATAAAAATGCTTGACTTGCGCCGCCCGATTTACAAACAGACAGCTGCTTACGGTCATTTCGGACGCAACGATCTAGATTTGCCATGGGAACGCACAGATAAAGCGGAAGCTTTGCGCGAACAGGCTCATCAATATTTGTAAAATAAAAAAGGTGTCCAATGCGATGCATGCATTAGACACCTTTTTGCTTGTGCGCCCGGCATGGGTGTAATCTATAGGGTGAAAGTCCCGAGCTGCGAAGGCAGAAGTAGCAGTTAGCTTAACGCAAGGGTGTCCGTGGTGACGCGGAATCTGAAGGAAGCGAGCGGCAAACTTTGGGTCTCTCGGAACACGAACTTCATATGAGGCTAGGTATCACTGGGTGAGTTTGCAAGACAAAACAAAGCCCTTTCTGCCGAAGGTGATACAGAGTAAATGAAGCAGATGGATGGAAGGAAAGATTACACTCTTACCCGGGGAGGTCTGGCTGGCACGCCAAGTAACCTTGGTAACCTATCTAGTGATAGATAGCTGAACAGTCAGAAGTCAGCAGAGGTCATAGTATTAGTTGGTCTAGAACAACTAAGAAGGACCGAACAATTAAGAGAGAATAGCCCTTGGCATTCAGTGAGTCATGATGAACACAGAAAACGTAGTACCTCACTTGAGGGAGGAAGCGGTGAATCCCGTGGGAGATCTCTTGGAGGGTGGAGTGACCACTGGCATAAAGAGAACAGCTATTCACGGAAGTTATAAAGACTTGCGTCAATTATCTTAATTGAACCGCCGTATACGGAACCGTACGTACGGTGGTGTGAGAGGACGGGAGTTAATCGCTCCCTCCTACTCGATTTATGGTCCGAATGCGACAAAACAGATGGTGCCTGCTGAAGCTCCTAGAACTATTCCCGCCAGCACATCTGAAGGGTAGTGTAGGCCAAGAAAAATTCTTGATAGTGCCACACTGAATGCGAGAGGAAGCAAAATCCATGTTAAGGCTGGAAAAAAGAGCAAAAATGGTGTTGCCACTGAAAATACAGCTGTCGTATGTCCAGAAGGAAATGAATGGTCAGTTAACGGATTTTCTAACACTTTTGTTTCAAATAATGTAAGATAAGGCCGTCTGCGTGGATAAATTCTTTTCACAATGAAAACCGGAATATGACTGAAAAAAAGAGCAGCTGAACTTGCCAAGGCAACAGTTTTTACAGGTTCATTAAAAAATAACATCAGCATTAAACATGTTGCAATTGAAAAAACAGCCCCTCCTAAATGAGTAATATACCGAAAATAAACATTCAGTCCTTTTCGTTCAAAATGCGAATTAATCAGTTTGAACAACTTGCACTCAAATTGGTAAAGCTGATTCAGCAGTCTGCCCATGTTAAAGTTCCTCTTTTCAAAAAGCAAAAATTCTTATAAAAAATTTTCTCTCATATTTATGTAAACTTCAACAAATCTAATAAAAATTTTACAAAATTTTAAAAATGCATGAAGCTGCCCGGTAAAGAATGACATTTGAAAGAGAAAGTTTTAAAATGTTTTTATAAGCAATTTATATGCTGTTCATACGAGCAATATTTTTATAATATTGAGCTTTTTCGATATACTCGCGACGGATGCGCTCCATATCTTGAAGATCTTCTTCTGTTAATTCTCTAATCACTTTGGCGGGTCTTCCGAATGCTAAAGTTTTCTCAGGTATCTTTTTGCCTGGCGGGACAAGACTGCCTGCACCGACAAAAGCGCCTTTTCCGATTTCTGCTCCATCCAGAATAATCGAACCCATTCCAATTAGAGCTCCTTTCCGCACAATCGCACTGTGGAGCAGAACTTGATGGCCGACGGTTACATCATCTTCAATAATTAACGGTTTATTTGGGCTCTGGTGCAGACAGCATTGGTCTTGAATATTGACCCGATTTCCAATAATAGTTGGGGCGACGTCACCGCGGATAACCGTCTGAAACCAAATGCTTGATTCATCTCCTATTTGAACATCGCCGGTGATTGTGACAAAATCAGCTATATAAGCCGAATCGCTAATTATAGGTTTTTTGTCTTTATATGGATAAATAACCATGGGAACCATCCTTTTCTTTTTTTCATATTATAACAAATTTTCCGTCATGTTCGGAAAGGAGTTAATTTATGTGGAAATGGGTAAGTTCTAGTCCTAAAGCTGCGATTGTCATCATTCATGGAGCTTTAGAACATCATGGACGTTACAAATGGCTGATAAAAAAGTGGCAAACAAACGGGTACCATGTTGTCATGGGGGATTTGCCAGGACAAGGAAATTCATCCTCCAGACGGGGACATGTCCAATCGTTTGATGAATATATTGATGAAGTTGACCGTTGGATCAGGGAGGCTCAATCTTTCCAATTGCCGCTTTTTTTGCTGGGGCATAGCATGGACGGTTTAATAGCCATACGTACGCTGCAGAGAAATAAAATTCCGTTAAACGGGGTCATTTTATCTTCGCCATGTTTAGGAATTTTGCAAAAACCGAGTAAAGCGCTCGATCTTTTGGCAAAAGGATTAAATATTTTCGCGCCTAGGGTACGCTTTGATTCCGGTTTGACAGTTGAGATGGCAACGAGAAATAAGGAAATTCAAGACATAAACAGAAACGACTCCCTTTACGTAAGAAAAGTTTCTGTGCGCTGGTACAGAGAGCTTCTTCATGCTATTGAACTAGCATTTCAGCAGCTTCCGCAGTTTCCAGATGTCCCTCTTTTCGTCATGCAGGGAGGAGAAGACAAAATTGTTGATAAATCAGCAGTTCAAAAATGGTATAGTCAGTTGAATCTCACGGAAAAGAGCTATAAAGAATGGGAAGGACTATATCACGAAATTTTTAATGAACCGGAAAGAGAACTTGTTTTTCAAGATGCGTTGAGATTTACAGAAAGCCATTTAACATAAACACTGGAATTTTACAATGAAGAGGTGAGTTGATCTTTGAGTATACCTGAACACCCTATCAGCCTTATGTCAAGAGTTTATAGGGAAATTCTTCCGACCGTCCATTATTACTTAGATGGGTGGAAAAAAAAGGCTGAGGAAATACCGAATCCTGAATTGAGAAAGCAGGCGCTTGCAAGCATAAATACGAAGGCATTTCATTGCGAAGGAGGAAGCATTTTAGCGCTTTTGTCGAACTCTCATATAGAGGAATGCATAGAGTTTATCGTTGCTTATCAAACGATTAGCGATTACTTGGATAATTTATGCGACAGAAGCACTTCTTTTGATCCGGAAGATTTCCGCATGCTGCACCAATCAATGAAGGATGCGCTGTCGATTCATGCAGAATTAAAAAATTACTACCAATTTCGTGAGGACCAAGATGACGGCGGATATTTAAAAGAGCTTGTCATGACATGCCAAAGAATGCTGAGCCAATTGGAGAACTATCCGGTTATAGCTGGCTATTTGATGGAGCTTTGCGAATATTATTGTGAACTGCAAGTACATAAGCATGTAATAGAAGAGGAAAGAGTGCCAAGGCTAGTACAGTGGTTCGAACAATATAAATCTTCCCTCCCGGATATGCGGTGGTATGAATTTTCTGCCTGCGCTGGATCGACATTGGGCATTTTTTGTTTAGTCGCCTATGCATTTCAGCCCAGCTTTAACGAAGCGATTGCCAAAAAAATTAAAGACGGTTACTTTCCATATGTGCAAGGGCTTCACATTTTATTGGATTACTTTATTGATCAAGAGGAGGATCAATTGGAGGGCGATTTAAATTTTTGCAGTTTTTATGAAAGCACATCAGAAATGATGGAACGATTAGCTCATTTTGTACATGAAGCGGACAAAAATTTAAAAGGTATTCCGAACGAAAATTTTCATAAATTAATTAACCGCGGATTGCTCGGCATTTATTTATCTGATGACAAAGTATTAGTACATAAAGATTTAGGAAAGCTGGCTAAAAAATTAATAAAAAAAGGAGGAACAACCTCCGTTTTCTTTTATGTGAATGCTAGGGCATATCGAACGTTCCGAAAATGGAATTTGATTAAATCTTCTTGATGGATAAAGCTAGCCGGGATATTATTCCCGGCTATTTTGCTTGTGCGCCCGGCATGGGTGTAATCTATAGGGTGAAAGTCCCGAGCTGCGAAGGCAGAAGTAGCAGTTAGCTTAACGCAAGGGTGTCCGTGGTGACGCGGAATCTGAAGGAAGCGAGCGGCAAACTTTAAGGTCTCTCGGAACACGAACTTCATATGAGGCTAGGTATCACTGGGTGAGTTTGCACAACAAAACAAAGCCCTTTCTGCCGAAGGTGATACAGAGTAAATGAAGCAGATGGATGGAAGGAAAGATTACACTCTTACCCGGGGAGGTCTGGCTGGCACGCCAAGTAACCTTGGTAACCTATCTAGTGATAGATAACTGAACAGTCAGAAGTCAGCAGAAGTCATAGTACTCTTTCAAGCTCGAGATGGAAGAGGAAGGACTGAACAATTAAGGAGAACGAATCGCTAGGCGTTCATCTTCTGTGTGGAAGCAGACAATCCGATAGGACTTACTTGAAGGAGGAAGTGGTGAATCCCACGGGGGACTTCAAGAGGGTGGAGCAGAAGATGGCACAAATAGAAGAATTCGTTCACGTGGAGAGGATATCAATGTTGATGGAAATGATTTTGTCACGGGAAAATCTCCTGGCGGCACTGAAACGAGTCGAACAGAATAAAGGAGGTCACGGAGTAGATGGCATGTCCGTAAAAGACCTACGAAGACACCTCTACGAAAATTGGGACTCCATTCGACAGTCGTTGAGAGAAGGAACCTACAAGCCCTTACCCGTCCGTCGGGTCGAAATCCCGAAACCGAACGGTGGAGTAAGGCTTCTAGGGATCCCTACCGTGACGGATCGTTTCATCCAACAAGCGATTGCCCAAGTGTTGACGAAAATTTTTGATCCGACCTTCTCGGACCATAGCTATGGTTTCCGCCCAGGCAGAAGGGGACATGATGCGGTTAGGGAAGCAAAGGGTTATATCAAAGAAGGATATCGTTGGGTAGTCGATATAGACCTAGAGAAATTCTTTGACAAGGTGAATCACGACAAACTGATGGGGATCTTGGCGAAAACGATCAAAGATCAAATTCTACTGAAGGTAATTCGCCGGTATCTTCAATCAGGCGTGATGATCAATGGAGTGGTAATGGAAACGGACATGGGAACGCCTCAAGGCGGCCCGCTTAGTCCACTTTTATCAAACATCATGCTTCATGAATTGGATAAAGAGCTTGAGAAACGTGGACATAAGTTTGTTCGGTATGCGGATGACTGTAACATCTATGTGAAAACAAAGAAAGCAGGAATTCGTGTCATGAATTCCATTACGAACTTTATCGAGAAGGAGTTAAAGCTCAAGGTAAATAAAGAGAAATCGGCGGTAGACCGTCCTTGGAAACGGAAGTTTCTCGGTTTCAGCTTCACACTCAATAAGACTCCAAAGGTACGGATTGCGAACGAAAGTGTGAAACGTTTGAAGAACAAGATCCGTGAAATTACATCAAGGTCGAAACCGTATCCAATGGAGAAAAGGATTGAGAAACTGAACAAGTATTTAATGGGATGGTGCGGATATTTTGCCTTGGCAGAAACACCAAGTAAGTTCAAAGAATTTGATGAATGGATTAGACGAAGGCTTCGAATGTGTTTGTGGAAAGAATGGAAAACCCCGAAAACAAGAATTCGGAAACTCAGAGGATTAGGGGTTCCAAGCCATAAAGCATTCGAATGGGGCAATACACGCAAGAAATATTGGCGGATTGCCTGCAGTCCCATTCTACACAAAACCCTCGACAACTCCTATTGGAAGCGTCGGGGGTTAAGAAGTCTATTCGAAAGATATCAAGCACTACGTCATACTTAATTGAACCGCCGTATACGGAACCGTACGTACGGTGGTGTGAGAGGTCGGGGGTTAGTCACCATACCCGTCAAGTTAGCGGTATAAAATTTTTTAGGATGATACGCATGTTCGAAAAATCAATCAAAGGATGAAGAGAAAACCAAATGCTGGGCATGCCAAATAACCCTCAAGAAGAGGGTTATTTGGCATTTATATCCATGACCCACACTACCATATCTCCAATTTCTTTAAAAGATCCGATACCGTTTCCTCTCCTTTCCTTCGGTCTTTCCTCGCGTGTTTCCTTAACAGAGACAGGAGAGATGGAAGGGCGGTTTCCATCGCTTGGGGATGCAAAAGAAACCGATGCCAATACGATTGGAGGATATTAAGCGCTTTCCATTCACTGATCTCGATTCCCTCCCGTTGATGCCAATACCTTCGGGCTTGGAACAGAAGAGTCTGCGTGACTAAAATGGCAATCAATGTCCCATATAAGTGGCATTCGAATCGTTCCTTCTTCATCTTTTTGACACGGTCAAGATCAAATAAGGATTTCCAGCCCTTAAATAACAGCTCCACTTGCCAGCGCAGCGAATACAGCTCATAAACTTGTTGCGCATCAAACGATTCTTGTGGTAAATTGGTCAGTAAGATGTGATATTTCTTTTGTTCAAGGGTTTGGCGTGACAGCGCCTTCCCTTTCTTTTTTTCCTTTTTCCGCACGTACGCCAGCCGTTTTTCCCATTCTTCCGCCGTGAGACGGCGAAAAATCAGACGCGGAACATACAGGCGTTGGTGTCCGATATACACGTGTTCCACTTCCACGGCTTCCCCCTCGCCCAATCGATTTCCTATCGATTCCCAATCCCATTCGTGCCACTCCCCGTCCTGTTTGATATAGACTTTGATATCGGAACGCAACCGGGTAATATAATAAGCACCTCGAGCATCGATCTCCGCCAGCGTGGCGAGTGAAAAAAACCCCAGATCCCGAATGCAAAGGTCATTCGGTAAAATCGTGTGCTGGGTATGATAAGCAAAACGGGCATCGGAATCATTGGCCTGTTGGACGCACAGCTGAAGACAGGTTCCCGATAACAGCTCATACTCAAATTGAATTTTGGCGCCAGATGAAACCGAACCTTGATAGTCCTCACCATAGTCGGTCGGAAGTAAAAAACTGGTAGAGTCTAAGATCCGCAGACGGGTGAAACAAGCGCGATACGTTTCGGTGATGGAAGAGAGTGCCGGACGTTGATGCATCAGGAGAGTAAAAAAGACCTCTTTTAAAAACGCCACGGCACGAGGCGTAAACCGCTGATTCAGTCCTTCATTCGAGAGAGAGCAATCATGCCAGAGCGCCAAATCGGCACACAACCGCTGAAGCGACTGACAGGCGAGCGATCCGTCTCCCCAAGCACATAGCGTCAGAAAGGCTTCCGCTGTTAATGAACGCTGCCGCTGAATGAATCCGACTTTCCGTGCCAGACGGGTCAGTTCTTCATAGGAGAAGAGTTGACGAATCGTTTTTATCCATGCCTTCATCTTTTTTGCCATCAAAAAATAATCCTTTCCAACGATGATTTTCGTTAGAAAGGATACCATGTTTTTGGCGCTGAAAAAAGATCAAATTCTTAACTTGATGGCTATGGGGTTAGTCACCCCCTCCTACTCGATTAATTTGGAATGATGTCTCCATATTCCTTACGTAACGAACTTAATTTCTTTGCATTTGCGATCGCTCGCTTCTCAAGTTGCTGACCAATGAGCATAACAAGCGTTTCTACAACAATAGTCGGTGCGACCATCGAATGAAACTCCCATGCATCTCCTCTATAGGCGTAAAGGACGTGATCAGCAAGGTTATTCATATCCCCAACTAGTTGGTCTGTAAATAAAATCGTTTGAATGCCTAATTTCCTTGCGTAATCTAGAATTGCTTCTGACTCAGGCTGTAGTTTAACAAATTGAAACAAAACGATACAATCGTCTTTGCTAAAGTGGATCATTGATTCATAAATTTCATGTCCGCTTTTTGCGATCCGTTCGACTGAAATGCCGAACCGCCTTAAACGATGCGAGAGTAAACTTCCGAGTCCTTCTGAAGAAGATGGGGCATGGATAAAAATGCGGTTCGCTTTGATCATTTCAATTGCGGATCGATGTAGAGCTTTTTGGTCGAGATGGGTATGCGTTTGTAGCAGATGTTCATAGTTTTGTTCAATCATTCGATCGAGTACATCATCTCTACCAATGTCTAAAATAAAATTTTTCAGTTTATTTTCAGGTGTCACTTCAATTCGCTTTTTTACATCGTTTTTAAATTCGATAAAACTTTTAAATCCAGCTAATGGAAAAAAGCGAGAAACCGTTGCGGTACTTACTCCTGCTTCTTCTGCTAAATCCTCGATGGACATGTAGGCTACTTTCATACCTCTTTTTTTAATCACTTCTAAAACGCGTTGATGGTTTGGCGTCAATTGAGCAGGATCTAAATTTAATGAAAGCGTCAATGTTTGCCCACCTTTCTTATAACATTTCGTCTCTAATTTTATTATAAACAAAGATTTTTATTAAAAATGTAAATTTTTTTTCATATTGAAAAATAATTTTCTAAATTTAGTATCTTTTTTACTAAGTCACAACACTCCTTTAACAATTGATCGGTATGATGAAGATAGAATATAAAAGGAGGCAAAAAGAAATGTCGAATCAGTTATCATCTAGATATGAATATACGCAGTCACAAAAGATGATTGTTTTTATTTTGGCGATGTCGCTGAATGGTCTTGCAAATTTATTTACAGAGATTTTGCCTGAATTTCAGCTTGGGCCAATTGACTTATCCATTTCATATTTAGCATTTATTCCGTTAATTCTCGTTTTCTTGTTCCATCCACTAATTGCAGCAATCGGTGCATCAACAGGTGAAATTATTTTTGGAGATTTACTACTCGGTGATTTTAGCGGACTCGGTGAAGTAGAAGGTTTTATTGAATTTACGTTAGCGATGTATATAGCAGGATTGCTCGTCCAAGATCCGTCTAGCAGAAAACAAATTGGAATTGCTGCGATTGTCGGTGTAGGAATCGACCAAATGTTAAGTTCGATTGTCGATATTGGAAAAGTTTGGGTTGGAATCGAAGAAATTGAAGCCGTTGCTGGTTTACCAGAAAGTATCGTTGCGATTGAAGCGTTTAGCTTTGTCAAGGAAATGGTAATTTCCGGAGTATTGTTTGGACTAATTCCTACATTGTATTTTATGCCGAAACTATACCGTAAAATTGAACCGTTAATGGGAATTAAACCGCGAGAAGCAAATGATCGGGCTTCTATGACGACATATATTTCCGTTCGCTTTTTAATTGTTGCAGTATTCCTTGCGTTTGTCGGTCTTGTTGCAGAGTTTATGGCAGAGATGGATATTAACTTTGCTGTTTGGGATCCGGATTTCTTAGAACAGTTTGGAGATGGCTACATTTGGCTTCCGATTTCGGCTGCAGCAATCATCGTTATTTTAGTGTTTAGTGTGGCCGTTCGTTTAGCGAAGAAAAAAATAAAAAGGATCATGATCAATGGTCAGCGTAAAAGAACCTCTTATTGAAATTAAAGACGTGCATTACCAATATCCGGGTTCCGATCAGCCGGTGTTAAATGGAGCGAATTTAACCGTTCACAAAGGTGACTTTCTCGCAATCATTGGCGGAAATGGCAGTGGAAAATCAACGCTTTGTAAAACGATGAATGGATTAATCCCGCATTATTTTTCCGGGGATTATAAAGGAGAAGTGATCGTAAACGGGAAAGTAGTAAAAGACCATCCCGTTTCCGTTCTCAGCCATCATGTCGGCTATGTGTATCAAGATTTCCAGTCACAATTAATGAAGCTAACCGTTTTTGAAGATGTAGCTTTTTCACCTCTCAATTTCGGATATCCTGATTATAAAGAAAGAGCGGAAGAAGCAATGGACCTCGTCGGTATTTCCCATTTAAAAGATCGAACGATTTGGGAATTAAGCGGAGGGCAAAAACATTTAACAGCAATTGCAGGTGCGTTGGCATTAAATCCGGACGTGCTTATTATCGATGAACCTGTTGCACAGCTAGATCCGAAACATGCGACCGAAATTTATGATCGCTTAAAGTATTTAAATGAAGAACTTGGAAAAACGATTATTGTCATTGAACATCATACGGAATTTATCGCAAATTACTGTAAGCATGTTGTGCTCATTGAAAACGGTCAAGTAAAATGGCATGAACCGGTAAAACTAGGTTTATTAAAAATAACGGAACTGGAAGAATTGCATATTTATCCACCCCAAGTTACGCAAGCTGCGATCAATTTAAATCCATATGGCAATATGCGGGACTTACCGATTACAGTCGATGAAGCGACAACGTATTTCAAACGGTTTAACATTGCCGATGTCGTACCAAATCAACAAACGGTTCCACATAATGGCCAAGAAATAGTGACGATAAACGATGTTTCTTACGAAGTGAAAACGTTAAATAAAGAAAGAAGGAAAGTTCTCGATATCGATGAATTAACTTTATTTGAAGGAGAGCGAGTAACGATTGTCGGAAATAACGGTGCAGGGAAGACGACGTTACTTAAAAGTTTAGCTGGAATTATCAAACCGCAAAAAGGGGCAATAACAGTCAATGGTGTGAATGTGTTGCGAACACCAGCAGAAGAGCTTTCCAGTCATATCGCCTATATTTATCAAAATCCAGAGGAAATGTTCATTCAAGATACTATCGAAAACGATATAACGTTCTTTGGCAAGGTTCGGAATTTAGACCATCAAATCCGCTATGAAAAAATTGCAGAGATGTTAAAGTTGGATGAACTGCTTCCAAAAGACGGACGTTTACTCAGTGGTGGACAACAGAGAAGGTCTTCTGTAGGAATTGGTTTGGCGATGGCCCCTGCCGTCATGATGCTTGATGAACCTACTGCTAGTTTAGATGTCGGAAATCGCATACAGCTCGTAGAAATTTTACACGCGATCCGTGACCGGGTAAAGACCGTTCTTATTGCAACGCATGATATGCAACTAGTTGCAGAATGGGCGACAAGGGTGATCGTGATGGAACATGGACGAATTGTGTTCGATGGCTCACCGCGGGAATTATTTGAACGAGTTCCAATTTGGCAACAAGCAGGGCTTAAGCTTCCGCAGATTGCTGAGTTAAGTCTTGCGCTTAATATTCATCCGGCTTTGTCAGTGGAAGAATTCATCGAGCGGGTAGAGGAGGCAGCAAAAGATGGAATTAATGGATAAAGTTAAAGACGTTTTAAATGTAGAAACGATTAAATTGGAACTCATAAAAACTGCGTTTGGAAAGCCTGACGTATATTTAGCGAAAATTGATCCGCGGGTACTAATATTTTGGTACTTAATCGTCAGTTTAGTGCCGTGGTTTACGTTTAATAATACAATTTTGCTTGCCATTATCATGTATACCGCTATCCTAGCTGTTATATCAAGGGTGAGCCCGCTCATTCTTACATTGCTCGGAATTGGGATAATGACGGAGTTGTTTACGATTTTCGTTGGATCGTTATTCTTTGGTGACGGTTCTTTTGCTGTCGTTTTACCACTTTTAACTTTTTCGATGAAAATTTTTATTATGTCAATCGCAAGTGTATCGGTTTTTGCGAGTATGAGTCCAGAGCGTCTGAGTGACGGACTGTTAAGCTTAGGGCTTCCAGCACAATTTAGTTTTGCTGTTTCTTATGCGTACCGGATGCTTCCGATTTTGCTTGATGAATACCATCAAATTTTCCAGTCCTATCGAATGCGGGGAAAATCGCCGGAACGTCCGGGCTTTTTAAAGTGGCGAATGGTTTATTACTATATCAAAGTGATCATAAAATCGTTTTATCCACTTATGTTGAACGTCGCAAAACGAACGAGGCTGACGGTAGAAGCATTAGAAGTGCGCGGTTTTTCTTATTCGCTTCATAATCCGGAAGCGAAAAAACAGAAGTTGGCATATTTAAAGTTAAGAAAGCAAGATTATGTTTTCATTGTCTTACATCTCGCCATCCTATTATCTATTTGGTGGCTAGGACACACGTTTCCATCTTAAATTTGTCGGACTGAAAGGAGATTATTATGTTTATTGATTTTCATACCCACGCCAACTTGGCGAAAAGAATACCGAGTTCAATCGACGAATTCGAAAAGAAAATGGAAGAAGCAAAAGCGAGCGGATTAACCGCAGTTGCTATAACGGAACATTTTAATTCGAGAAATATTATCGAATTATATGAAGAAATGGAAAGTAGGTTCCCTTATCAAGATGAATATTACACTGTTTCCGGCATGAAAGTATTTTGTGGATTGGAAGTAGATGTTCGAGAAACAGGACATTTCCTCGTGATCGGATCACGTGAACACATTATGAGCATTGCAAAGTATCTTCTTCCTCATCAAGAAAAAACAGCATATATTAAAGTGAATGATTTAATTGCATTGCTTCAAGACTACAATGTTTTAAAAATTGGTGCTCACCCACTTCGTGAAAAAACACCGTGGAATCATCATGAAACAGAAGTGCTCGAACAGTTCGACGCATTTGATTTAAATGGAAAAGATTTATATACATACGGAAGAGAAATGGAACAACGAGTGAAGCAATTTGCAGAACCGTATAACATACCAGTTGTTGGTGGAAGTGATACCCATCAGGCAATGCAGTACGGGTCAATTCGAAATGAATTACCGGAGTGCAACACGATTGATGAACTGAGAGAAGCGATTAAAAAACAAGATTACAAAGTAGAAATCTCTCCGTGTCTTGAAGTGAAAGTAAAAGCTGCGGCTGAGATTAAAAGAATGATTAAAGAAAAAGCGATCGTTTAGGTAAAAACGAAGAACAACTTTTCTTCGTTGTTCTTCGTTTTTTGGGTGCGCCCGGCATGGGTGTAATCTATAGGGTGAAAGTCCCGAGCTGCGAAGGCAGAAGTAGCAGTTAGCTTAACGCAAGGGTGTCCGTGGTGACGCGGAATCTGAAGGAAGCGAGCGGCAAACTTTGGGTCTCTCGGAACACGAACTTCATATGAGGCTAGGTATCACTGGGTGAGTTTGCAAGACAAAACAAAGCCCTTTCTGCCGAAGGTGATACAGAGTAAATGAAGCAGATGGATGGAAGGAAAGATTACACTCTTACCCGGGGAGGTCTGGCTGGCACGCCAAGTAACCTTGGTAACCTATCTAGTGATAGATAGCTGAACAGTCAGAAGTCAGCAGAGGTCATAGTATTAGTTGGTCTAGAACAACTAAGAAGGACCGAACAATTAAGAGAGAATAGCCCTTGGCATTCAGTGAGTCATGATGAACACAGAAAACGTAGTACCTCACTTGAGGGAGGAAGCGGTGAATCCCGTGGGAGATCTCTTGGAGGGTGGAGTGACCACTGGCATAAAGAGAACAGCTATTCACGGAAGTTATAAAGACTTGCGTCAATTATCTTAATTGAACCGCCGTATACGGAACCGTACGTACGGTGGTGTGAGAGGACGGGAGTTAATCGCTCCCTCCTACTCGATTTTCGATTGCTACAATAAACGGAGGGGAATTTTTTTGGTTTAAAAAACGATATTCAAGTACATGAGCAGTATGTTGATCGATTTGTTCGGCAAATTTAAGAAGCTCATCTCTCTCACGTTTTCCTTCCGGATGGCCGTGATAAACGACCAGCACGATCATTCCACCGGGTCTTAATATGGATAAAAGCTGCTTTACTGCTTCAATAGTTGATTCTGGTTTTGTCACAATGTTTTTTTGGCCACCGGGCAAATAACCGAGATTAAACATCGCACCGGCGATATGATTGTGATGTTTTTTCGGAATCGTATTGAAAATGTCATCATGGCTGGAATGAAACAAAGTAACACGGTCGATTAAACCGGATTCCTTCAATCGTTTTTTTGTCTCTTCAAGCGCTTGTTTTTGAATATCATATCCAAACACATGACCTTGTTCGCCAACGAGTTGAGCTAAAAAGACGGTATCATGTCCGTTCCCGACTGTTGCATCAATAACGATATCGCCGTTTTGGACAGCGGAAGCCATCAATTTTTTTGCAAATGGAAGAATGCGAATGAGGTTCATTTTGACATCACTCGATCTTTTGTATAATACTTCCCTTGGTAGCTGTTTCGTTTTTCGAGTTCGGCATCAATGGCATTCAGCACTTCCCATTTGTTAACGCTCCACATCGGCCCTATCATTAAATCGATCGGACCGTCGCCTGTAATGCGATGAACGATCATTTCGGGAGGCAGTACCTCTAGCTGATCGCAAACTAATTGTACATATTCATCAAAGGATAAAAAGCGCACCATCCCTTTTTCATATTGCTTAACCATCGGTGTACCTTTTAACAAATGGAGCAGATGAATTTTAATTCCTTGAACATCCAGCTTAGCAACTTCTTTTGCAGTTTCCATCATCATATCGTACGTTTCAAGCGGAAGACCGTTTATGATGTGTGTGCAAACTCGGATTCCGTGCTTTCTGAGCTTGTTAACTCCTTCCACATAACATTCATAATCGTGCGCACGGTTAATTAAATCAGCGGTCCGCTGGTGAACGGTTTGCAATCCTAATTCAACCCAAAGATATGTCCTCTCATTTAATTCCGCCAAATAATCAACAACATCGTCAGGCAAACAGTCAGGCCTTGTAGCAATGGACAAACCGACAACTCCTTCGAGACCTAATACCGTTTCATATTTCTCACGAAGAACTTCCACGGGTGCATGAGTGTTTGTAAATGCCTGAAAGTAAGCAATATACTTTCCGTTTTTCCATTTCTCATGCATTTTGCTTCTAATGTCGTGAAATTGCGTAACAAGATCATCAGCTCTGTTTCCGGCAAAATCGCCCGACCCTGCGGCACTGCAAAACGTACACCCGCCATGTGCTACCGTACCGTCGCGGTTTGGACAGTCAAATCCTCCGTCTAAAGCAACTTTAAACACTTTATCTCCAAATGTATTTCGTAAATGGTAATTCCATGTATGATACCGTTTGTTGTCATTCGTATACGGAAATGGATTGTGGTTCGCCAATTCCTACTCCTCCTGTTTCGATATACTATCAAGACATTTTACCATGATTGCCAAACCAATCTCAAATAAGAATTTACCAGCTTTTTTCATGATGGAGCTTGCAGAAATAGCGAAAAATACAGTTGATGAAGAAATTCTTCATCAAGGAGGGGATTTGTTTGGCTACTAGACAATCCGTGGAAGAGTGCATTCAACATTGCCAGCAAGCATTGGAATATGCAAATGAGCAATATATTGAAGGACTGAAACAGGAGCATTACAATGATGAAGAATATACAAATGCACAGCAAAAGCTTCAAGATGCGCTTGCAGAAGTGGAAAAACTCAGTTTAAGCGCAAATGACCAGCAGCGGGAGCAGCTTCACCGCATGCGCCTTCAACTGCAGCATCTTCAAAATGAGATGATTTTGCTCGATCATTAAAATTCCAGGGCAAAGCCTGATTGTAGGCTTGCCCTTTAATTGCAATTATGATTTTTCATTTATTCTTTAGCCGATTTGATCTTATATATAAATTTGCATAAGGAAAGAATGGTTTTTGGAATAAAAACGAAAATATAGAATAAAAATATCTTTCAACAGATTGCGCTATTACCGATATAAAAGCTCGGCTCAATGCGAATGAACGATTACATTTTAAAACAAAATCGGGATCAGTTTGTTGAAATCAGCCAAACTTCTAGCAAAAGCTGCTATACGACTATGTACATCATAATTTCCCTAAGATCAAGAGCCCCCGAACGAGTGAAATCATTCAGCGTTTTTTATATGCGGAATCAGAAAATGTTGATTGCATCTTTTCTGTATTATGTGTACTATATAATGTAGTACACATAATACAAAAGAGTCCTTTTTGTAAGAAAGAAGGGTATTTGATGTTTGAAATTGACCCGAGAAGTGCCACTCCGATATATGAGCAGATCATAAAAAAAATGAAAGAACTATGTATCAAAGGTGTGTTAAAGCCTGGCGATAAACTGCCCTCTGTAAGAGAGATGTCTTCCATGATTATCGCTAATCCTAACACGGTTTCAAAGGCTTATAAAGAGCTGGAAAGAGAAGGCTTGATTGAAACGCTGAGAGGACGGGGGACATTTGTATCGAAAATGGTGCAGAAAAAGCTGGATGAAGAGAAAATTGAAATAATTAAAGAGGAGCTGCGGCAAATTATGATCGATGCATTTTATGCAGGAATCAGCTTTGAACAAATATACCAATGGATGAAAGACATGAATAACGAATTTGCCAATGCTTTTCATAAATAAAGTTTAGCAAAGAAAAAGTATTTGAATCTCTGCAGCGAGTTTCAGCTTGTTTGGCTAAAACGGTTCAGAAAAGATAAAGGAAAAACTTTGTTCGGAGGGCATATCTTATTCTTCTCGGTGTTATTCATGCAGCTTTGGCTGCCCATTAGCTAGCTAAAAAATCCCCGGAAAAACGGCATAAATTCAATTAAACCAATGCGTATCGGTAAGATTCTTGTATGAACCATGCGAGTAAACGGGCAGAATTATTTTTTGTTGGACATTAAAAAATCCCAATCCATATATTTGTCATTTTAGCTATTGCAACCAACAAAAAACGAAAATTTCCAGTGAAATGTAAATGTAATAAAATAATAAAGGATTCTTAATTTTTTTCTCCTAAAATTATAAAAGGAAATATACATTTAAAGTGAAACTATTTTGATTTTAGTTCGTTCTAATTGTTGAGCTGCTTTAAGTTGAGGTGAATAAAATGTTAAAAGACCCAAAGATATTAATATTAACGGCAAATTACGGAAACGGTCATATCCAAGTTGCTAAAACATTGGAGCAGTCTTTGCATAAGATGGGAATCAACAACGTAAAAGTTTCTGATTTAATTAGCGAGTCTCATCCAATTATGGCGGAAATTACAAGATATTTATATTTGAAAAGTTTTTCCATCGGTAAGCAATTTTATCGGTTATTTTATTATAGTGTGGACAAAATGTCTAACAAACGCATTATGAATTTGTATTTGAAGCTTGGACACCGCAAATTGAATCAGCTAGTAAGGGAGATAAATCCTGACATCATCATTAATACATTTCCTATTTCCGTTGTGCCTGAATATCGCACGCGGACAGGCGTGTTCATCCCGACATTTAATGTGCTGACCGATTTTTGTCTTCACCGAGTATGGGTTCATAAAAACATTGATAAATATTATGTTTCGTGCGACGATGTGAAGGAAAAACTGACAATGCTCAACATCCATCCAGCGCTTGTCAAAGTAACCGGAATTCCTATTCGGCCGCAGTTTGAAGAAAAAATGGAAACGATCGATTTATATAAAAAATACAATTTGGATCCGAACAAGAAAACTTTGTTAATTGCTACAGGCGCTCATGGAGTTTTAAAAAATGTAAAAGATTTGTGTGAATCATTTTTTACACGAGATGACATGCAAATAGTCGTTGTATGCGGAAATAACCAATCGCTGAAAGATGAGCTTGAACCGCTTCAGTATATTCACCCGGATCGAATAAAAGTTTTTGGCTATGTCGAAAGAATCGATGAGCTCTTTCGCATTTGTTCCTGCATGATAACAAAGCCTGGAGGGATTACTCTCAGCGAGGCGGCCGCATTAAAAGTTCCGCTTATTCTCTATAAACCTGTTCCGGGGCAGGAAAGGGAGAATGCCGATTTGTTTGCAGCAAAAGGGGCGGCGGTTGTCATCAATAAGCTTGAAAAAGTTCAAGAGACGGTCAATGATTTATTTAACCACCCTGAAAAAATGGAAAAAATGAAAATGAGCATTGCTGAATTATATAGACCAAACGCTGCTGACACGATCTTGCAGGACATTTTAAATGAAGCAGAAATGCTGCTTGATTCAAGCTTGAAAGGGTCTGTCAATTATTAATTATTAGACTGAAATCCAAATTTTTCGACATTGACTTGCATGAACTCATAAAATTCATTAAAATAACAATATGATAAGTGGATGAAAAAGCAAGAACGGTGAAAAGGATCAGTAGTGGATAAAGGCGTCTAGAGAGTTGACGGAAGGTGAAAGTCAATCGTTGTTTATTCACGAACTCCCCTTTGAGTTGCGGGTGTGAAATGTATTCCGGTACAGACTAATGCCCGACGTGTTTCCACGTTACGGAACAGAGTGAGTGCATTTGCGCTAATTTGGGTGGTACCGCGGGAAATTGTCTCTCGTCCCTTCGTCGTGGGGATGGGAGTTTTTTTATTATTTGACGCTTATACATATATATAGCAAAGGAGGATTTTTACATGTCTTACAACCATCGTGAGATTGAGAAAAAATGGCAAGATTATTGGCTAAAAAACAAAACATTTAAAACAGAGGATGATTCCGATAAACCGAAGTTTTATGCATTGGATATGTTTCCGTATCCTTCGGGAGCTGGTCTTCATGTAGGCCATCCTGAAGGTTATACGGCAACCGACATTTTGGCGCGAATGAAACGGATGCAAGGATACAATGTTCTCCATCCAATGGGATGGGATGCATTTGGACTTCCGGCTGAGCAATATGCTTTAGATACCGGCAACGATCCTGCGGAATTTACGAAAAAAAATATTGATAATTTTCGCAGACAAATTCAATCACTAGGATTTTCCTATGATTGGGATCGGGAAGTAAATACAACTGATCCGGAATATTACAAATGGACGCAATGGATCTTCTTAAAACTTTATGAAAAAGGACTTGCTTACATTGATGAAGTGCCCGTCAACTGGTGCCCGGCACTCGGAACTGTTCTTGCAAATGAAGAGGTCATCGACGGAAAAAGCGAACGGGGAGGACATCCTGTTGAACGCCGTCCGATGAAACAATGGGTGTTAAAAATCACCGAATATGCTGACAGGCTGCTGGAAGATTTAGAAGAGCTTGATTGGCCGGAAAGCATAAAGGAAATGCAGCGAAATTGGATCGGCCGGTCGGAAGGTGCGGAAGTTCATTTTACAGTCGATGGAACTGATAAAACCTTTACTGTTTTTACTACTCGTCCTGATACGCTTTTCGGTGCTACGTATACAGTGCTTGCGCCTGAACATCCGCTTGTGAAAGAAATTACAACCGAGGAACAAAAAGAAGCGGTGGAAGCCTATTTAGATCAAATTAAAAGTAAAAGCGATCTCGAAAGAACGGACTTGGCGAAGGAAAAAACAGGCGTGTTTACCGGAGCCTATGCTGTAAATCCTGCCAATGGAGAAAGATTGCCGATTTGGATTGCCGATTATGTTTTAATGAGCTATGGTACAGGTGCGATCATGGCCGTGCCTGCCCACGATGAACGGGACTATGAATTTGCGAAAAAATTTGACCTGCCGATTAAAGAGGTTGTCGCTGGAGGAAACATCGAACAAGAAGCTTATACAGGAGACGGCGAGCATGTAAATTCCGACTTTTTGAACGGATTGAATAAAGAAGAAGCAATTGAAGCGATGATCAAATGGCTGGAGGAAAACAAAAAAGGACAAAGAAAAGTGACATACCGTCTCCGAGACTGGTTGTTCAGCCGTCAACGTTATTGGGGTGAACCGATTCCGATCATCCATTGGGAAGACGGCACGATCACAGCTGTTCCTGAAGAGGAGCTGCCGTTAGTGCTTCCGGAAACAGATGAAATTAGACCTTCGGGAACCGGTGAGTCACCTTTAGCGAATATTGAGGATTGGGTGAATGTCGTTGACCCGAAAACAGGCAAAAAAGGGCGGCGCGAAACAAACACAATGCCTCAATGGGCGGGAAGCTGCTGGTACTATTTGCGCTATATTGACCCGCACAATTCAGAACAATTAGCTGATCCTGAAAAATTGAAAAAATGGCTGCCTGTGGACATTTATATCGGCGGGGCTGAGCATGCTGTTTTACACTTGCTGTATGCCCGTTTCTGGCATAAATTTTTATACGATATCGGAGTAGTTCCGACGAAAGAACCGTTCCAAAAATTGTTTAACCAAGGAATGATCCTCGGCGAAAACAATGAAAAGATGAGCAAATCAAAAGGAAATGTCGTCAATCCTGATGAAATTGTTGAAAGCCACGGAGCGGATACTCTCCGTTTATATGAAATGTTCATGGGTCCGCTTGATGCATCCATTGCATGGTCAACAAAAGGACTCGACGGTGCAAGAAGATTTTTAGATCGTGTATGGCGGCTGTTTGTAATGGAAAATGGCGAGTTGAATCCGAAAATCGTCGATGAACCGTCTCAAGAGCTTGAACGCATTTATCACCAAACAGTGAAAAAGGTAACGGAGGATTATGAAAATCTGCATTTTAACACAGCTATTTCGCAACTGATGGTATTTATTAATGAAGCTTATAAAGCGACAATTCTTCCGAAAGAATATATGGAAGGCTTTGTAAAGCTTTTATCGCCGGTTGCTCCGCATATTTGCGAAGAGCTTTGGGAAAAACTCGGCCATTCTGAAACGATTGCTTATGAATCGTGGCCGGCATGGGATGAATCAAAGCTTGTCGAAGATGAAGTGGAAATTGTCATTCAAATCAACGGAAAAGTGCGGGCAAAGCTGCTTGTACCAAACGATGCTTCTAAAGAGGAAATGGAAAAAATCGCGATGGATGATGAAAAAATAAAAGAACAGCTTGAAGGCAAAACCGTTCGTAAAGTGATTGCTGTTCCTGGCAAGCTTGTCAACATCGTAGCCAATTAAGCTTGAATATCAATGAAAGGATGGCCATTCATGGTAAAAGAAATCACACCAAATGATCTCAAAACGAAGCTTGAAAACGGCGAAACATTAGACATTATTGATGTCCGCGAGGAAGAAGAAGTAGAAGAAGGCATGATTCCACAAGCAAAACATATTCCGATGGGAGAAATCCCGGACCGCATTGAAGAATTTGATAAAGAAAAGGAATATATTTTCGTCTGCCGCTCAGGAAGAAGAAGTGAAAATGTTTGTTTATATTTACAGGATCTTGGTTTTAATGTCATCAATATGGTTGGCGGAATGCTCGAATGGACAGGGGAAACTAAACCGAAGAGCGAGATAAAAAAATAAGTGGAAAAACCGCGCTTATGTAGGCGCGGTTTTTTCCTTATAAAGGAAGATTAGCGTGGCAAAACAGTAAACCATACCGCATGTAATACCCTCAAAATCCCCATAAAAACTGCCGACATGAGCAAATCTTTTCCCTTTATTAAAAGTGTCATATTTGTACAAGCATAAAAGTATATTGGAAGCAACGAGATAAATAAAGGGAGTGTGAAGAAATTGAGCTATAAAGTCGCCATTTTTGACGAAGAGCATGAAAAAGATTTAGAAGAGGAAGTGAACGCTTTTTTAACTGCGCTTCCAAGTCAAAAATATATCGACATAAAATATCATGTAGCGGTAACATGCGATCAAAAAGGTGAACAAATTTACTGTTTTTCAGCGATGATTATTTACAAAGAATAAGAAGACTTTCACATTAATAATGAAAAGTCTATTATATTTAGTAAGAATGTAAACAGAATTAAACGTGAAGCGCAGGTTGATTGTAATTTTAGAGAATCTTCGTCAATGCATCAATGTTCGCATGCGCTCCAAGCAGTTGCTATGCCCAGTGGATCTTGAAAGCTTATAAGCACTGATCCAGATAGGAAACACTTTATAAATTGTACCTGATGTGAGAAAGTCGAATAAAACTGAAATGATCGCCGTCGTTTTGCAGGATGGAAGACGGACTAACTCATGAAAAAGCTTTTTAAAGCAAGCTTTAGACCCGTTTGAAAATCCTTGTTTATGGGGAATCTAGGTCTTTTTTTATTGGAAAAAAGATTTCAATGCCGTTCCGAAGCGACCGCACGAAAAAAAGGATGACCAATTTTTTTAAGTTATCCTAGAACCTTTTGAAAGGAAAAAAAGCTTCGCATCAACCAGAAATTGTAAGCGCTAAGACAAAAAAGGGTGATCATATGTACTACAGTGCGATGTTGAATATAAAAGGAAAAAAGACAGTCGTTGTCGGAGGAGGGAAGGTAGCGGAAAGAAAAATAAAAGCTTTGCTCGATGCATGTGCTGATATAACGGTTGTCAGTCCCGATCTATCAGATCATCTTTTTCGAATGCATCAAGAAAAAAAAATATCGTGGAAACAAAAAACGTTTGAAAAAGACGATGTAAACGGTGCGTTTCTAGTCATTGCGGCAACGAATGAAAGGGAAGTTAATGAGCAGGTCTACCAGTCATGTGAAGCACATCAGCTGATCAATGTGGTGGATGCACCTGAAAAAAGCAATATCATTATGCCGGCAACATTTAAAAGGGGCGATTTAATCATCAGTGTATCAACGAGCGGGAAAGTTCCGGGGCTCGCCAGAAAATTAAAAAATAATTTGGCAGAGCAGTTTGATGAACATTTTGCTGACTATGTTGAATTTTTAAAGGAAGGTCGAAAACGTGTCTTAGAAGAAATCAACGACCCAGAGCAAAAAAGGATGGTTTTACATCAATTATTAGACAAGAGCTTTTTAGAAGCTTCAAATGAAGAACGGTATAAGCAGCTGGAAATGCTTTTGAATGCGAACAGGTCTAGCGAATAGCTAAACCGGATCGTGGGATGAACGATTTGTGCAAAAAAAGAGGCGCCCCCAAAAGTCAGCTGCCCAGTTCATAAAAAACGTTCTTTCTGCAAAATTGGGCTTGTCACCTCACATTTTACTAGATAGGACGTTTTTTTGTGTGTCTTTTAAAAAAAAGAGTAAGTTATCCTGACTTTTTAGACAGACCCATCAATTTATGCGCTTTGAATGAAAAAGGTAAGGTTTAAAAATGCAATTTGATACTATGCCATCCAAAACATTCCATTTAATACCATGACATTAAATGCGGATTAATTAGGTTCTTTAGTTATAACTGTTATTGTCACTAAAACTAAGATGGAAATTATAAATAAACCAATTGTAATAAAGGTATCTTTGAATAAAAAACTAGTGAATGCAGTCCATAATAATATTCCTATTGATAGAACTAACATTGGTTTAAAATTTTTAATCTTAACTAAATAATACAAAAGGAAAAATATCGGATATGTGTATCCAAGGAAAATTAGGGCATTTATTCTATCAGTCTGTATAGATAAATCAAAAGATGTGATTAACATAAAAATCGGAATACTAAACACTGCTAATAATACGGATTTGTTACTATTCATTAGAATTATCCTCTTTTCATATTAAAATATACCATTATTATACTATTTTGAGACAAAAAATGTTAAATATGTATTTTTTTGATATTATACTATTGTATTTAAAAATATAAGAGGAGGGAGATGAAATGAAGTTCAAAGTAATCTCTTTACTGACCATTTACTTTTTTTACTTCTCGGAACTGTATTACCTCACTTTGCCTCTGCTTCTACTTCTACTCAAAATCAGGGTTAACATGAACAGAACTCTCATCAACGTTTTTAAAATAACGCTTTTTCTCTTTACGAATGACAGATTGTATCCATCTAACCCCAACATGCACAGATAACATTTTAAATCGTGAATTTACAGCCAGTAAACCGAATGAAAAATGGATAACGAATGTGATAGAACTAAAATATGGTTCTTCAAAGAAAGCTTATTTAAGTGCTATTTTAGACCTTTGGGTTCTATTGTTAGCTATGTATTTAGCAATCTAATAATAATAAGCTAGTGTTTTACACGTTAGTCAAAGAAATTCCTTCTATTTGTGGTAAACATTATTTACTATATAGTGATCGAGGATTTCAATTTACTTCACATGGATTTAAAGGAAGGATTGATCAAGTAGGGTTAACACATAATATGTCTCGTGTTGGACGATGTATAAATGGTCCAATGGCATCCTTTTGGGGAACAGTAAATGTGAAAAATATTATTTACATAAGTACGATACATTTGAAGAGCTAAAGAATGCGATTGACGAATACATCCAATTTTACAATTACCATCTTTATCAAGAAAAATTAAACGGTCTCAGTCCTTTGGAATATAGAGCCAAGACCCCTTAGATCAACTTTTATTATTTCCACTGACTACTTGACAGGAGGCAGTTCAACTTATCGGTTCGCTCTTTTCCACGTAACGGCTTGCGTGCAAGCCTGCCAACCGTCCTGTTACGAGCGCAGCCGTGATGTTGTAGCCGCCCGTGTAGCCGTGAATATCCAATATTTCGCCGCAAAAATAAAGACCGTTCATTAGTTTAGAGGCCATCGTCTTTGGATCGATTTCCTTTATAGAAACGCCTCCTCCGGTCACAAACGCTTTTTCGATTGGGAGCGTGCCGTTTGCTTCGAACCGGAAATCTTTCACTAAGCGGACAAATTGGCGCAGCTTATCTTTTGAAAGTTGGGAGAATGTCATCGAATGGTCAATTTCGGATTCTTCCAGCAAAAATAGCAAATATCGTTCAGGCAGAAGACCTTTTAACACATTTTTAACAGCCTTTTTCGGTTCGTCTTTCAAATTCAGCCAAATATGCTGAAAAAGATTTTCTTCGTTTTCAGTAGGAAAAGCGTCAATCGACAATGTCACCGTTTTTTCTTTTTTCAATTGTTTTACGACAAATTGGCTGCATCTTAGTGCAGCAGGACCTGATAAGCCGAAATGGGTAAAAATAAAATCCATTTTGTGTGTAATAATCGGTCTGCCCTTTTGATTCAAAACAGTTAAAGCGGCATCCCTTAATGACAGGCCTTGCAATTGTTTTGTTCGGATAAACGGTTCATTCGAAGTAATCGGCACTTCAGTTGGGAATAATTCCGTCACAGTATGACCGGCTTTTTTTGCCCACACATATCCGTCTCCAGTACTTCCTGTATGGGGAACAGATTTTCCTCCGACAGCAACGACAACAGCTTTGGCAGGAATAAAGGTTTTATTTTTCAACCAGATTCCTTTTACTCTGCTTTCACTATATTCGATGTTTTCAACCGGATGATTTGTTTTAATTGTAACGTTCAGCCTTTTTAGTTCGGAAAGCAGCGCATTGACTACGTCTTGAGCTCTGTTTGATACTGGAAAGATCCGGCCATGGTCTTCCTCTTTTAAACGAACTCCGAGGTTTTCGAAAAAGCGTATAATGTCTTCATTATTAAATTGCGAAAAAGCGCCATATAAAAATCGACCGTTGCCAGGAATATTTTTGATAATTTCTTCAATGGATCGGCGATTTGTTACATTGCACCGCCCTCCACCGGAGATCGCCAGCTTTCTTCCTAATTTTTCTCCTTTATCGATCAACAGCACGTTCGCCCCGTTTTCAGCGGCGGCGATGGCGGCCATCAAACCAGATGGTCCTCCTCCAATCACTGCTACATCATAATTCATATTGTCACAACCTTTAAGAAGTTAATGTTGCTTGTCCAATTTTTTCGTACTTTTAGATTGATCCTCAGTTTCGTCTACATCCTAGTCTTATATCATTATAAAAAGATGAATTTTTGAATTCAATGAGTGATGACTATATCTTAGTTCCTAGTGATTATGGTAAAATATTATAGTTGAAAATTTTGTAGGAAACAATGGTGAGCAAAACATGTCGGATAAATTATTAAGAGGGACGTTTATTTTAACATTAGGTACATATATTTCAAGGATTTTAGGAATGATTTACGTCATTCCGTTTTTCGCGTTAGTTGGAGAAACGGGAAGTGCTTTGTATCAATATGGATATGTACCGTATACGATTTTTTTAAGCATTGCGACAATGGGATTTCCTATGGCCATTTCAAAATTTGTCGCAAAATATAATTCCATTGGTGATTACGAGACAAGCCGCAGAATGTTTCGCTCTGGGATGCTGTTTATGCTTCTAGGAGGAATTTTCACTTGTTTCATTTTATTTGTGACTGCTCCTTTCTTTGCGGAACACCAGCTTGGCCAACAGGAGCTGCAAGGTGTGACAGTTGAGGATGTCACATATGTTATACGAATGGTCAGCCTTGCGCTTATAGTTGTTCCGATTATGAGTTTAATACGAGGTTTTTTTCAAGGGCATCAGTCGATGGGGCCGACGTCCGTGTCCCAAGTGATCGAACAGATAGTGCGCATCATTTTTTTGCTTGCTTCCAGCTATATCATTTTAAAAGTTATACATGGCGATATCATTACAGCGGTCGGTTATGCGACATTTGCCGCCTTTGTTGGCGCCATCGGCGGGCTGTTCGTCCTTTTTTTGTATTGGATGAAAAGAAAAAATTCCTTATTGGCGATGCAGGAGAACAAAATTGAACCGTCCGGCATTTCCACGAAGCAAATGTTTCTCGAGGTGTTCAGGTATGCCGGTCCGTTTGTATTTGTAGGACTAGCTATTCCTTTATATCAATTTGTCGATTCTTTTACGTTTAATAAAGCTATGATTCAGGCGGGAGAAGGCGAAAGAGCGCAAGAATTATATGCCATGGTCAATTTTTTAGTGAATAAAATTGTCATGATTCCTGTTTCTTTAGCAACCGCTTTTGGCTTAACGCTCGTGCCGGCCATTACAAATGCGTTCACGAATCAAAACTTTCCGTTTGTTAGAAGACAAATTGACCAAGCGTTTCAAACATTAATGTTTCTCGTTCTCCCTGCATCCATTGGGATCATTATTCTTTCCGGACCAATCTACATGTTTTTTTATAATGACAATGAAACAGGTGCAAGCATTTTAGCTGCCTATGCACCGATCGCTTTGCTTTTTTCTTATTTCACTGTTTCAGCCGCCATTTTGCAGGGGATTAACAAGCAAAAATTGGCTGTCATCAGCCTTGCATTCGGTCTTCTGCTAAAAATTTGTTTAAACAGCTGGCTTATCACGCAGTTTGGTGCATACGGTTCGATTATGGCAACTGCGATCGGGTTTCTTGGCTCGCTCATATACGGATTTATGATGATTCGCCGTCATACACGCTACTCGTATAAAAGATTTTGGAAAAGAACAATATTTACGGGAATTTTGGTCATCTGTATGTCAATTGTCGTTGTAGCGTTTTCCTCTCTCTTCACTGTCTTTTTTGATTATCATGCAAGTAAAACAAATGCCGCCATCATGGTTGGAATTGCTGCATTATTAGGAGCAGGCTCGTATTTTTGGCTGGCTAAGCAATCAGGATTCCTAAAAGTTATTTTTGGAACTAGATTTTTAAGTAAGAGGAAGGAAAGGGGGTAGATAATATGCGTATTGATAAACTATTAGCACACGCTGGCTACGGCAGCAGGAAAGAAGTAAAAAAGCTGCTAAAGGAACGGGTCGTCCATGTGAATGGAGAAGTGGTGACGGATCCGAAAACAAATGTCGACCCGAATAAACAAGAAATCATCATTAACGGTGAACAGGTGTTGTACAAAGAACATGTTTATTTCATGATGAACAAGCCAGCTGGTTTTTTATCTGCTACAGAAGACAACGTCCAAAAGACTGTGGTCGATTTGCTTGATCCGGAAGATCTTCGCTATAATCCCTTTCCTGTCGGCAGGCTTGACAAAGATACCGAAGGGCTATTGCTGTTAACATCGGACGGACAGCTTGCCCATCAATTAACATCGCCCAAGAAAAATGTTCCTAAAAAATATTTTGCGGAAGTTATTGGTCTAGTGGCAGAGAAAGATGTCGAGCGGTTCAAAGCAGGTGTAAAACTTGATGACGGTTATGTTACAAAGCCTGCCTTGCTTGAAATTATTAAGGCAGACGACATTTCTGAAGTTTTTGTCACCATAACGGAGGGTAAATACCATCAAATTAAGCGGATGTTTTCTGCTGTCGGAAAAAAAGTGAAATATTTAAAACGAATCCAAATGGGAACGCTTGAACTAGATCAAACATTGCAAACAGGGGAATATCGAGAACTGACAAAAGAAGAATTAGAACAACTGCGATCGATTCAAGGGCAGCCGGGCGATTCAGCCGATTTTCCTTTGTAGTTTGAAAAACGTTCAAATTGAACTTCCGTTTTTTAAAAAGGCGGACAAACTGGCGCCGAAAAAGGTGGAAATTGCTTGCAACAGCAGACAAAAAGGGGCTGAGACCAAAAGTTATGTAACTTTTGGATCAGCCCCATATATGTATGTGAACGAATAACCAAATTTTCTTTTTTTAGCAGCTAGGATGACATCTTGACCTTCTTGTTAGTTGTTGCCCATTTTCCTCTTGCAGGACTGTGCACTAAATCGTTATATGCTAACACGTTTAAATCCCTCTGAATCGTTCTGGGGGTAATACCAAATTCATCGACAAGCTCTTGAGTTGTTACTGTACCCCTTTCATGAATGAACATGTAGACGGATTTGATTCGGGTTAGCATACGGTTTGTTGAAGGTTTCAAAAAACCACTCCCTATCATTTAATGCATCGAAATCACAAACCTACATACTCTTCAATGTCCATGCATTAGATGTCAAACTCCTAAAGTGGTACAATTCCATTATACACAATTTACATGTAAACTTTCCAGTGTGTTCATAAAATTCACATAATATTTACAATACTTACCTCTCATAGGCCGATTTAACAGCTTGAACTAACCCCAGTCGAATAGACAAATAGTGAAGTGATGATTCCTTCAATTGGTAAAAAAGGTTCCATTGGTGATTAGATTTTCAAAAGTTCACAAATTATCTTTGTCTAAGCAATAACAGATGCAAATAAAAAACGTTGTATGAACAAAGGCAAATTTTTGCTGTCAAAATTGATGATCATAAAAAAGATGAAAGGAACTGACCTGAAATGTTAGAAATCTTATGCATAAAAATACTTCAATGATGATATATTTCATTTTACTACTTAGATAACATTTACAGTAAGCGTCAAATAAAATGTAACACCGTTGTCTAGGAAAAATGTGCGTTTGGCATAGAAGAACGAACACGATAAGCCTTGTTAAGATGGTGAAACTTTCTCGAAGAATCTCGATACGTGTTACGACATAAGTAAAGATTTTTATTGAGATAGGAGGATATGGATAAAGAGATAAATTGGCAGTATTAATGTTGTACTATTGGGAAAATCAATTAAAAATATTTACATTATTGGTATTATATGTTATAATTTCGGATAAAAATAATATAGAATTTTTAAAATTTTAAAAAGAAAGGGGGGAGAAAATGAAAATTATGAAATCGAAAGTGTTACCTGCAGTAATAAGTCTTAGTATATTAATCTTAGGAATTGGACCAATAGGAGCATCGGCAGCTACTCATAGTAAGACAACTAAAATAGCAACATCTAAAGTAGTGAAAGATTCAGTCGATGAAGAAGCTAAATTAAAAGTTCTTGCATCAATATTAAGAGCAGGTGGATGGGTACTTGAGAAAGCTCTCGCACCTTTAAGCAAATCAGCAGCTAATAAAATAAAAAAATATCGATTAAAAATAGCCGATGGACTGGAAAAAGCAGAAAAAACAACAGAAAGCGGAATATCTAAAGGTCTTCAAAAAGCTGGTATACCAGAAGATGTTGCAGATGATATTGCTAAAATTATCGTTTCATTTCTATTATAAACTTAAGAAATAAGGAGGGAGCAGAACAGTCAACTGTTCTGCTTTTAATTGTTGACATGAAAAAAGATTTTTTTTTAGTTCCTATATTTATAGTAATTGTTTTAATTATCATTATATGTTTCATAATGGGTTTACAGTATGTAGCGAGTATAATTGTTAGTTTCGAGTTTTTAAGTTTTTATGGGCCAATATTTTTATCTTTGAATGTACTTGCTGGATTTATCTTACTTATTCCTTTAAGTATCTTATTGGAAACTATCGTTAATTATACGGGATTTAATAAATTTGGAGGAATTTTCATCGTTCACATAATCGAGTTATCATTATTTATTTTTTATATGAAAATTACAGTATCACGTATGGATATTGTTAAATTCTATTCTGATACAGAGATAATTTTTTATACAATTATGTATTTTGGTTTTTTGGGAATTGGAAAAATTGGGAAAATGATAGAAAGAGAAGATAAGCAATCCCAAAATACAAATAAGTGAAAGGAATTTATAAAATGAAAAATAGTCGATGTTTTTTTATTTTAAAATTTACTATTCTATTTATTTTACTCTTTGGTAACAATATTAATGCGAGTGCTAATGAAGGAAACATTAATACAATCATTACTCCTTTTTCAATTATTGGGAAAGATGAACGCTCTGAAGTAGTAAATTCAGAAAAAAAACCATACTCATCTATTTCTTTCATATACTCTCTTGACTCAATCTGTACAGGAACGATTGTTGACGATGATAAGGTTTTGACAGCAGCCCATTGTGTATATAATCCAGACACAAAACAGTTTTATAGAAATAGTACAATATATCCAGGAGTAAATAAGGATGAATTTCCTTTTGAGTCTGCAGATTCTATAGAATATATTGTTCCAGAACCATATATTCATTCAGGGAATTCTAAATTTGATTATGCCATTATAAAATTAGATAAACCCATTGGGCAGAACATAGAAAAGTTGGATATTAAAAATATTAAATATACCAAAGGAAAGCCTATTAAAGTAATTGGCTATCCAGTTGATAAACTGGAGGAAACTGGTACAGTCTCGCAATATGAAATGAATGGAAGGGTATTGAGCGAAGATCTCTTTAATCTTTATTATGATATAGATACGACATCAGGGCAATCGGGATCTCCGATTTTAAATAGTAAAAATGAAATTATAGGAATACATATAGGAAGTTACAGAACTAATGGCTTGAATGGAGGAATTAAGGTAAATAAAGTAATGAAAAATTTTATAAATAAGAATTTAGAAAAATAGAAAGGGAATAAAGAAGATTGCAAATAAAGGTACTGTCAAGAATTTTTTGTAAGGTTCTATAGAATATCCTCAGATTATGCTTTATTCAATTACATTTATCTGTTCCCACCAGGAGACTGAATATTCAGTCGCGATGGCTCCATCATGGCTGTTTCAGACATTTTTAGTATCGAGGTTTATGGGTTTTCAAAGGAAACAGGAAATGAAGTCGTTGACAATTTATTGAATAACGGCGGTACAGAAGCAATGATGTATACAGTTTCATTTGTTATGATTGCCATGAGTTTCGGGGGAATTTTAGAAACAAGCGGAGTGCTGTAGATAATCGTCGACTCTTTACTGAAACTGGCAAAATCAACTGGAAGCTTAATTACGGCAACGTTGCTACTTGTGTAACAGTGAATGTCGTTGCCTGTGACCAATATTTATCGATTTTAATTCCGGGAAGAATGTATTTGACTGCTTATAAAAAACGTGGTTTGCATGCAAAAAATCTGTCTAGGACATTGGAAGATGCAGGGACGATGACCTCTCCCCTCGTTCCATGGAACACTTGCGGGGCCTTTATGTCTGCGACTTTGGGAGTGGCTACATTAAGCCATGCACCGTATGCAATTTTGAATATTATCAGTCCGTTGATCGCCATCATTTATGCTTTCGTCGGTTTCAAGATTGAGAAGCTTCCTGCTGAAGAAATGAAAAAAATCGAGTTAGACGAAAAAGGTGTAAATGTACAAGCATAATTGGATCGTTATTTAAAATAAGAAAAGGAACGTTTATGGACGTTTCTTTTCTGTTCTAATCATACCTCATACCGTTACGATCATGATGATTATTTTAACTGTAGAAATAAAGTTTATTCCGCTTATGTGGATCCATGTCCCACAAAATCATCTAATAGGTTCGTTCCAACTGAATAGAGGTCCAGCCCGCATCCAGAACTCTCTCGAATCTTGATACATAGAAAAGCTCTTTTGGTGAACGACGAAACGGTGTTACGCAAAGATTTTCGAATGTTTATACATAGAAAAACTCCCCTTAAGGTAAACAGATTGCTCTACCTTAAGGGGTGCATATCAGCTTAGAGAGGTTATTTCTAATTCAAAACCCGATATCCATTTTTTATTTTTAATAGATTTTCCTTTTGGGAAAGCCTCTTAATTAATGACCTCCCAGGAAAAAGAGCTGGATGAAAAATAGTACGGCGAAAATGTACAAAAATGGATGAACCTCTTTCCATTTTCCTTTCATGACTTTCATGAGAGGATAAGAGATAAATCCGAGCGCAATTCCAGTTGCAATACTTGATGTAAGCGGCATGCTTAAAATAACTAAAAAGGCTGGAAATGCTTCATCAATTTCTTTCCAATTAATTTCGGCAATTGAGCCCATCATTAAGCTTCCAACTATAATTAACGCAGGTGCTGTAATCGCTGAAATGCCGGACACAGCTGCAACGATCGGACTGAAAAATGCAGCAGCTCCAAACAATACGGCAACGGTTAAAGTTGTCAATCCAGTTCTACCGCCAGCAGCTACTCCTGAAGAAGACTCAATGTAAGCACTCGTCGGAGTTGTTCCGAGCATAGCCCCTGCTGTTGCTGCTATTGAGTCAGCTAGAAGGGCTTTGCGTGCGTTCGGCATTTCATCCCCTTTCATTAAACCTGCTTGTTTGGCAACACCGATCATTGTTCCAGTTGTGTCAAAAATGGTGACTAATAAAAAGGAAAAGACGACTGCAAATAGGCCATGTTGAATCACATCCCCAATTGCATCAATCGGGTTGGAGATTATAATGCCTTCCGGCAGTTTTGGAATTGAAACAATTCCTTGGTCAAACGATAATTGTCCGGTAAAAAATGCGATGATACCGGTACAAATCATTCCGATAAAAAGTGCACCATGAACATTCAAGCTCATTAAGATAAGAGTTATAGCAAGGCCGACTAAGGCGAGAACAACGGAAGGGGAATGCAGATCCCCAAGAGTCACTAAATTTTGCGGATGATCGGTGATCAGCCCGGTCATTCTTAGTCCGATAAACGCAATAAATAAGCCGATGCCGGCGGTAATTCCATTTTTTAAATTGCTTGGAATGGCCTCAATTATTTGTTTACGAAACGGAGTTAGCGAAAGAATAATAAATAAGATGCCTGCAAGAAATACTGCTGAAAAGGCGATTTCATAATTAACTTTTTCCGCCCCAACAACAGTATAGGCAAAATATGCGTTCATTCCCATACCCGGGGCGATCGCAATCGGATAATTTGCCGACAGCGCCATCCACAATGTGCCGATGATCGTGGCAACAACTGTCGCTGTAAACACTTGATCAAACGGAACGCCTGCTTCCGATAAGATAATCGGATTGACAACAACGATATATACCATTGTTAAAAAGGTGGTTAAACCGGCAATAATTTCAGTTTTAACATTTGTTCCGTGTTCTTTTAGTTTAAACATATGATACCTCCAATTAAATACGAACATTTTATAAAAACACATATATAATATTCGTTTTTTAACTTTTTTGCAAGAGGGGTGCTGGTATTTTATAATTGAATGTAGGTGATAATGAAATGATGAGCCGTAAAAACATCAGTAAGTACTAAGGTAATATGTCAAGCACTATTTTTTAAGGAATTGGAAATTTTCATCTTACCAAGATGTAAAAAAGCAATTTTTAAGGAGCCCAGTAAAACAAATAACATTTACTGGAAAAAAAGTATCAAGATATATTGGTCAATTCCTTTTCGCCTCAGTTTAGAGGCAACAGCAGTTTCCCCATTCCAAGCGACTTGATTCCCATCTATCACCCGTAAACCATTCAAACGAAATTTGCGTCGCAATATCGATTCAATTGACAATTTGACAACTAAACACTATATCCGCACCATCTAACTATTAAATGATAATTAAGTAGAAAGAGGAATTTATGAAGCTACTACTCGTTATTTATACCCACCCTAATATCAGAGTCTTTGTCATTCTTTTTTGCAAAAAATCATCCAAGGTAGTAGGGAAAACCCGAGCATTCAAGAGGTATTAGATTTATATAAAGAACAATTTGATCCACTACTTGTATTTAATGAAACAAAGCGGAGACGGGATCAGCATCAGGATCCCGCCTTTGAAGCGTATTGAAAGCAAATTCTTTGGGCTGACAAGCTCGTGTTTGTCTATCCAATTTGGTAGGGCCGATCTCCTGCTAGCCTCCTTGGTTACATCGATCAACTATTTGCATCTAACATCGCCTATAGAGACGAAGAAGGACTTGTACTAGAAGAGCTATTAAAAGGAAAGTCAATTGTTTGTGTTTCTATGATGAGAGGCCCGACCTATTATCCTTTCTTTTCCTAAATAACACCCACAAAACATTAATAAGAAAAGCCATTTTTCATTATGTCGGTATCAAACAGGTCAAATTCTTTGAATTCGGGAATATGGAAAGCCCGAAAGGAAAACAAGCAAAAAAGCTCGAAAAAGTTTTTTAAGTGATACCCTAATCTCTTTCCCTTGTCATAATAGACAGGGGTTTTTTTACGTTTCACTAAAGGCTTACGCACAATTCCTTTCATTTAGTTTAAAATTCCCTTGACGGTACCTTTGTATTAGTGTACTATTTTATTAGTACAATGATACACTCAAAGATAGGAGGCATAATAATGACTGCTTGGCTCAATTTAACAAAAAAGGAATTCAGACTAGGACTTCCTGCGTTTATTTTCTCATTGATCGTTCTGATCGGGATCTTCGCCATTAGTACCATAATTGGCCTATCGATTGACTTAATGTGGGAAACGTTAACGATTGGGGCGTTTGCTACGGTTGCTCTTCATGGCTTTTATTTAGCCTATTACATGCTTTACAGCCTGGATGTAGAGCGAAAACGAATGCATTTGTGGCTCCATAACCCGCTGCCGATCGTACAACTCTTATTGGCGAAGCTAGTTTCTGGCCTTTCCTATATGCTCATTACCCTTATCACTGCAGCAATTGTATTATGGCAAGCTTACGTAAACAGCATGGTGTCTATCAATGTAAGTGAATGGCTGACTACTCTTATTTTGTCCGTAATCACCTTATTCACAACAACGTTATTACTAGGGTGTACCTATTTGTTCTTTTGGACGGTCTTTATGACGTTAAGCAAAACGTATAATGATTTTCTTAGTTTTGTGTTGACGTTCTTATTTTTTCTCGTCGTCGTATCACTCTTCAATACAGTTGAAGGCGTATCCTTCTTATTCGATTGGGGGGAGGTTAACAATGAAAGTGTGCTTTCAGGGATTGAGTTTAGCATTTCAAATGAAATCTATAGTTTTGAAATTGAAGAAGCATCAACCGTTTTTTACATCGGTCATTTCGTACGGGATCTCGTATTGGCTAGCTTGCTTTTTGTCGGAGGCAGCTGGATTCTTGATCGGAAAGTTGAGGTATAATCGATGTCTGATATATTCAATTCTGCAGAGCCGATTTATTTACAATTAGCGGAACGTATAAAACGGCAAATCGTCCGTGGTGAATTACAACTTGGTGAAAAGCTCCCCTCAGTACGTGACATGGGACTTGAGGTTAACGTGAATCCGAATACGGTACAGCGAACATACCGTGAACTAGAGGGTTTGAAAATTGTGGAGTCCAAACGGGGTCAAGGAACATTTGTTACAGTCGATGAGCAAGTTCTCCAGGCGATCCGGGAGGAAATGAAGGAAAGGGAAATATCCCGTTTTGTACATGGAATGCGGGAAATGGGGTATTCTGACGACGAAATTAAAGCAGGGCTAGATTCTTATTTGACTAAGAAGGGAGCATCTGAGCGATGATTTTATTTAAACAAGTAACGAAAAAATATCGTCAAAAAGTAGCACTGCATGAAGTGAACTTAAAGCTTACACGGGGAAAAATTATCGGACTGGTCGGTGAAAACGGGAGTGGAAAATCAACGATGTTGAAGTTAATCGCCGGCCTCGCTTATCCGACGAGAGGAGAAGTGCTCGTTAGTGGGAGCAAGGCGAATCGCCGTGTGGCCTCCACAGTCTCCTATTTATCAGAGCTGGATGAGTTTTACCGATTTTATAACGTCGAACAAACGATTGAATTTTATGCTAGTCAATTTCCTGATTTTGATCTGAAAAAGGCCTATGAAATTTTAACATTTATGAAGCTCGATTCGGTAAGCAAGTTGAAAGAGCTGTCAAAAGGAAGCCGCGGTCGATTAAAAATCGTGCTGTCCCTTGCCCGCAACGCCCCAATTATCCTGATGGATGAACCACTTTCAGGATTGGACCCGATGGTACGTCAATCGATCGTCAAAGGACTGATCTCCTTTATCGATCTAGAAAAACAGCTCGTTCTGATCACCACTCATGAGATCCGAGAAGTAGAAAACATCTTAGATGAGGTGATCGCGATAAAAGACGGTAAGATCATTGGCCATCATAACGTGGAGCAACTGCGGGAAGAGCAAAACCTCGGAATAGTCGATTGGATGACAACTATTTATGAATAAGGCATTTCTCTTTTGAGGTGTTTTGCCAAATCAACAATATTAATCTAACTCAATGAAACATTTATCTTGGAATTTTTGTTGAAAAATGGTTGACAATCTAACCATTAGCAGCCTTTTATATATGAATTTTACATGTAAGAAGGAGGAACAAAGTGATGGATGTCATTAATACGAGTCACTTAACGAGGAAATACGGGAAGCAATATGCGGTGAAAAACGTCAATTTAAACGTAAAAGAAGGATCGATTTACGGATTTTTAGGTCCGAATGGAGCAGGAAAAAGCACAACTATTCGTATGCTTCTCGGACTGATCAAACCGACTAAAGGGAGTGTCAAAATATTCGGAAAAGATTTAGCAAAACATCGTATGGAGATTTTAAGTAAAGTCGGGTCGTTAGTGGAGACCCCTTCGTATTACGGTCATTTAACGGGATATGAGAATTTGGAAGCCGCCCGCAGGCTATTAGGTGTACCAGAAAAACGAATAGCTGAAGTACTAAATATCGTCCGACTGACAAAAGCAGCAGATAAAAAGGTTAAGCAATATTCACTAGGAATGAAGCAACGCCTAGGGATTGCAACCGCTTTACTCGTACAACCTAAGCTCCTTATTTTAGATGAGCCGACAAACGGCCTTGATCCAGCAGGGATTCAAGAAATACGTGAACTGATTAAAACGATGCCGAAACAACACAACATGACGATCATCGTTTCAAGCCATTTACTAGGTGAAATTGAACAAATGGCCGATCAAGTAGGCATCATCAATAAAGGCGAATTAATTTTCCAAGATTCCATCAATGTACTAAAAGAGAAAAGTAAACCAGCTTTGCACATTGGCGTCGAACAGGCAGAAAAAGCAGTTGCCTTCCTGAAAGAACAAGGTTACTATGCAAAGCTTGCGGGCACTAGATTAGTCATGGAGGACACAGATCCTGAACTTGTAGGTAAAATCAATTATGCACTTGTTTCCGAAGGGTTCTGGGTGTACAGATTAGAAGAAGTGAAACGATCATTAGAAGATATTTTTATCGAACTTACGGGGGTGGGTGAATCCGTATGATGAGCAAAGTAATAGCTTCCGAAATGGTCAAATACAAGCGGACATGGCTTTGGCTGCTTCCGTTGATCATACCATTCATTATAATTATTGCAAATGCTTTAAATATCTTTTTACGCTTTGACACAATTGTTCAACAAGTAGAACAGGATAGCATGACTATGTGGGACCCAATATGGATCTTTAGCTTTTTCCTCATACTCCTAGCCATTCCCTTAGAAGTAACACTCATCACATCAATCATTGCAAATGTAGAACATCAAGGTAACAGCTGGAAATTTATTTTTTCAATGCCAGTTTCACGATTTCACATATACGTCAACAAATTTGCATGGTCAACGGTCCTCACGATCATTTCAGGATTAATTTTAACAGTAGGAATTGTTTGCTTAGGCATGCTGCTTGGAAATGAATCTTTTCCTTGGACGTATATTCTCGGATTTTCCCTTCTTCCATTCTTGGCTGCTGTTCCACTTATTGCTTTGCAGTTATGGCTAGCGCTTATCTTTCAAAACCAAGCGATCCCGATCACGATTGGATCATTGGGAATTTTACTAGCAATACTTGGGGGCCAGCTGCCGTTAGGAAGATGGTTACCCTGGTCATTTTATGTGCAAGTGCTACCCTCGCCTAACCAGGAGATGGCTAGCTTGCCATGGGACATTGTCGGCACTAGCTTTATCATCGGTTTTATGATTCTTCTGGTTGGATTTATTCATTTTAGAAAAAAAGAATTCGTATAAGGAGGAAGAACTATGTTCTCCAACATTTTATCAGTTGAGCTTTTAAAAACGAAACGGTCGGTTCTTTGGGCTCTAGCCCTTCTCGTCCCAAGTTTATCCATCTTCCTAGGGGTTGGAAATTTCCTTGTTAACGCAAGGGAATTCATCGGTCCAGATGATAATTTATGGGTTGAAGCATGGTCACAAGTTGTAATTTTTTACGGAATGATCTTTCTTCCCACTCTTGTTGGAATCTATGCCGTTACCATATGCAGGTTTGATCATTTAACAGGGGGATGGAAACAAATTTTAAGCTTTCCTATTTCACGCATCAAGCTTTATTTCGCTAAATTATTTATTTTATATTTACTGTTGGCCGTAACCCAGCTATCCTTAGTCGGTCAATATATTTTCATTGGTCACATCGTTGATCTTTCGGGAACGTTTGTATTAAAAGATTTTGTATTATATGGCCTATTTGGCTGGCTAGCTTCTCTGCCGCTCGCTTCATTACAGCTATGGTTGGCCTTTAATTGGAGAAGCTTCGGACTCCCTCTCACGGTAAACATAGCCTTGACGATCCCGGTCTTAATGGTTAGTCAGACTCCGTATGCCTTTTACTATCCGTGGGCTCAGCCCTCGATGATGATGTCTCCAGCCTATGAACTTTTCCGACCTTCCTACGAAGAATTGTTCGCAGTATTTAGCGTATTACTTATTCTTTTTACTACCTTAGGGTTGCTCCACTTTAGAAGAAAAGAATTTGCGTAAGATCGAGTTTTACTTGTGAATATACATTGTTTTCTGCAAGAAAAAAATACAGAGTGTTGTAGTATATCAATATCAAAATTTTGTATAAATATACATATATGCGGTCTAGCCATCAAGGGCTTGACATGGATCCTCTGTAGCCATGATTCTTTAGCCAAGCGCCAGCTTCAATAGTTTTGGCAAAACCAAAAAAGGTTATCATGGCTCCCTCTCCATGTGTTGCCCCATATAACTGCATAAAGATTTTGCAATTCTCTGCACTTTTATCGTTCTTATGCGATCTTGGTGAAAGGAAGAGATTAATTGAGAAAATGAGGATGTAAATATCATTTTTTAACTCCATGTTATCAATTACTCAATTTTTCACCAAAAGAACGTAGACTCCACTTTTATTTTGCAAAAAACACCATTGGTTCTGATCAATGTAGCAGTTATCGATCACAATGTCTTCATGAGCATGGACATGAATCACTTTTGTTGCTACAACCGCAAAGTATGGTGCATAAGCTGGTACCTTCGTATCCATTACCTTTGCTTCGATCTGCAACGGACATTCCAAGATTCGGTCCGGTTGAACAGACACTGATGCTACAGGCGTTAAGCCGCTCCACCCATATTCATTGTTTTCAAATCTGAAACCGAGTTTTTCCTCCTCCTTCGGTACTTTGCGTTTACCTGTGAAGGGGGCTAGTCGTTCTACTTTTTCCCATAGATTAGGATTCGGCAGATTGATCACACATTCAGCTAGCCTTTCCTAATTCTCAATGGCTTTCCCGCCAACCCCTAGGCCTAAAATGATGTGATTACCTAGGGTAAATGAATATTTACCGTTCCATCTTCATTTAACGTCGTAAGTAAAATGACTGGTATGCCGTAATATAAAATACTCGGTTTAATAATCGTCGTCTTCATATGACATATGCGAACATCCACTCCTCTATTTAATGTTTCTATTGAAATCGATAGACATTTCACCTATCATCGAAATATAAAATACAAGGAGCGAACAGAATGAATTGGATGAGGGAAGTTTTGAAGCGGAAGGAAGAAATCATCTCTGATGCCCAAACTTTTTTAAAAATTAAAAGTGTGCTTGATCCTTCAACAATAGGGGAGGGAGCGCCTTTTGGCACTGGGATCAGAAGGGCGTTAGAACATCTTTTGCAAAAAGGGGAAAAAGACGGGTTTCAAGTCAAAAATTTAGACGGATATGCCGGTCATATTGAAATGGGAAAAGGAAAGGAAATCGTCGGCGTCCTCTGCCATGTTGATGTCGTGCCAGAAGGGGACGGCTGGTCATTTGATCCTTACGGCGCAACGATCCATGATGGGAAAATATATGCCCGCGGTGCGTTGGATGATAAAGGGCCGACGATGGCAGTATACTACGCCATGAAAATTGTAAAAGAATTAGGTCTTCCGTTATCTAAGCGGGTGAGAATGATCATTGGCACTGATGAAGAAAGTGACTGGCGCTGTGTCGATCATTACTTTAAGCATGAAGAAATGCCTGACATCGGATTTGCGCCAGATGCTGATTTTCCAATTATTCATGCAGAAAAAGGGATAATCGATGCAGTGTTTTCGGTGAACAGCGTGAATAAACATGCAGCAGGAAAATATGTGTTAAAAAGCTTTTCTTCCGGCAGACGGTTTAACATGGTTCCTGATTTTGCGAAAGCTGTGCTTGGAAATGTCCAAAATTTCTCAGAGGTTGAAAAAAGCTTTAAGCAATTTTTATCAGCATCACAATTAAAAGGTCGAATGTATCAAAATGAAGAAGGTGCAGTCGCCGAGCTTGAAGGGATATCCGCTCATGCGATGGAACCTGATAACGGAAAAAATGCCGGGATTTATTTGGCGAATTTTTTGTCAGCATTGCCGCTGGATGGCGAAGGAAAAGGCTTTGTTGATTGGATTAATCGTTATTTTTATCAAGATACAAGAGGGAAAAAGCTGGATATCTCAACACAAGATGAAGTAAGCGGTGAGTTAACGGTGAATGTCGGAATTATTCATTACGAAAAGGGGAAAGAGAAAACCGTTAGCATTAATATCCGCTATCCTGTAACAAAAAAAGGGAGCGAGATTAAAGAAAAACTAGAAAAAATAGCTGGTTGCCAGCTGATTCACTTTTCCGATTCAGCTCCCCATTACGTAGAACAAAATCATCCGCTTATTCAAACATTGAAAAAAGTGTATGAAGAGCAAACAGGGCAAAAAGCGGAGCTCATCTCCATCGGCGGCGGCACTTATGCCAGATCTCTCAAGGCAGGAATCGCCTTTGGTCCGTTGTTTCCGGGAAGGGAAGATATCGCTCATCAAAAAGACGAATACATTTATATCGAAGACCTGTTAAAAGCGACAGCCATCTACGCTCAAGCGATTTATGAATTAGCCAAATAAGTGTCCTTTAGTCTACTAGCTTCAGCCCAATAACAGAAACGATAATTAAGGCGATAAATGTTATTCTCCATTTGTCTTTCGGTTCATCGAATACATACATGCCGACGAGCGTGCTGCCGACAGTGCCGATACCTGTCCAGACTGCATAGGCAATGCTCATCGGAATTTCATTCATCGAAAGCGATAAAAAATATAAGCTTAAAATAAATCCGCCAATTAGCATAAAGAAGGATGAGAAGCTTGGCGACGAGTTCACTTTTGTTAATCCTGTTACGCCGATGACTTCGCAGCATCCTGCAATAATTAAAAATATCCAGCTCAAGATTTGTCACCTTCTTTTGCTTCCAATTTGCTTGTTTGATATTTCAGCCCGATGATTCCGCAAATTAGCGACAAAATAAATACCATTTTCATCGGGCTGAAATGGGCGTCGAATAAAATAATCTCACATAAAATTGTTCCTAAAGTGCCGAGTCCGACAAATATTGTATATACTGTTCCTGTCGGCAGTTGTTTAGTTAAATAAAGAAGCAGCAAAAAACTTATGCAAATAGAGATCACGGTTAGCATCCATTCCAAAACATTGTCTGAGTGCTTTAAGCCGATGACCCACGCCACTTCAAAAATCGCCGAAACAACGATTAAAAACCAATTCATAAACAAATTCCCCCTTTCCATCACAATCAAAAAAGCCTGCGAGAAACCATAAGGTCATTCTCCCAGGCTTTTATCCTTCCGTGTACACAGCAATTTGTGCGTTTTCTCTCGGACCAGTCCAAGCGAACGGCACTTGCGGAACCCTAGAAAACTTTACATAATTAGATTCAATTATCTCACAGAAACAGCAAGAAGGCAATTTATAAACGGTTATTCAAATAAGAACAAATCGCTTGATAAATAGCGTTCGCCTGTATCAGCCGTCATGCACACGACAACATCATCAGGAGATAATCTTTTTGCAACTTGAATTGCGGCAAAACATGCAGCACCTGATGAAGGTCCCACTAATATAGCTTCTTCCTTGGCGAGTCTGCGGGTGATTTCGTACGCTTCATCGTCCTTCACTTTGTGTATTTCATCATAAATGTTCGTGTTTAATGTTTTAGGGATAAAGCCAGGACTTGTTCCGACAAGTTTATGCTTGCCAGGACTGCCCCCGGATAAAACAGGTGACCCAGCAGGCTCGACAACGTGAATGGTCATCTCAGGAAAATATTTTTTTAACGTTTCTCCCGTGCCGGTGATTGTTCCTCCTGTTCCAGACGTTGCAACAAAAGCGGAAAGCGGTTTTCCTATTTCTTTCATTGCTTCGACAATTTCTAAAGCTGTTGTTTTCCGGTGGGCATCTGGGTTGGCAGGGTTTTCAAACTGCATCGGTATGAAGCTGTTCGGTATTTCCTTTACCAGTTCTTGCGCCTTTTTAATCGCACCGGGCATTTTCTCGTCCCCAGGCGTTAATACAACTTCAGCTCCGTATGCTTTCAGCAAATTGATCCGTTCTTCTGTCATGGTGTCCGGCATGACAATAATTGCCCGATATCCTTTGGCGGCCGCATTCATGGCGAGCCCAATGCCAGTGTTGCCGCTTGTCGGTTCAATAATTGTAGCTCCCGGTTTTAACAAACCTTGTTTTTCAGCTTCTACGATCATATTATAAGCAGCTCTGTCCTTAACGCTGCGGGTAGGATTAAAATACTCAAGCTTTACATAAATATCTGCGCCGTTTTTCGGGCTAATTCTGTTTAATTTGACTAATGGAGTTTCTCCTATTAAATCAGCGATATTATGAACTACGCGCATTCAAAACACTTCCTTTTGATATAGTCCATCCATATCATATCATAATTTATACGGACAGAAAAACTCGGATATACAAAGAATGCGCAGTTTTTGCTACAATATGTTCGAAAGTGAGGATAGAAAAAAATGCAAAAACATTATTTTCTTGCATTGGATGTTCCGATTGAAACGGCAAAAAGTATTACAAAATGGATATCAGCGAATCAAGATCGGTGGCACTTTTCGCGTTACGTCCATCCTTTTGACTATCATGTAACATTAGTGTTTTTAGGGAATGTTGATGCAAAGAGGCTTGCTTTGCTGTCAGAAAGCTTGCTTGAGCCCTGCCGGAAAATTCCGTCTTTTTCACTTGAACTTTCAGAGGCAGGAATTTTTGGGAAACGGGAACATCCGCGAATTTTATGGGTAGGCGTGAAAGAAAACGAGTTATTATACCAGTTGCGAAATGAAGTTTATAATACGTGCAAAGCTTTCGATTTCTCTTTAGATGAACGTCCGTTTAGACCTCATATTACTGTCGCCAGAAAATGGGAAGGACAGCTTTCATTTTCCTTGGAGGAGAAAAGCGCCCCATATTTGTTAAACGAACATTTTCATGTGGGTTCTGTTACTTTATTCCAAACGAATATTGACCAAACGCCTAAATATGAAGCGATCAAACAAATTCCACTTGGAGGATAATGAGAGGAGTAAGGGGTAAAAAAATTGAAAATATTTAATTTGATATGGCAAATAGGTTTGTTGTATGTCATTTATGTTATTGGCACGTTCCTTCAAAAATTGTTTCATTTAATGATTCCAGGAAGCATTATAGGCATGTTGATTCTTTTCGCTCTTTTGCATTACGAGCCTTTTCAAAATTTAGTGAAAGACGGGTGCTCTTTTTTAGTCAAGCATCTTGCCCTTTTATTTATTCCTGCGACAGTTGGGGTGATGGAATATTTTTCGCTGTTCCAATCAAAAGGTATCTTGACAGTATTCATTGTCATTATTAGCACGGTGCTGGTGATGTCCATTTCATCTTTCGTCAGCCAGATGACCGCTGCCAAAAAAAAAGCAGGCTGCTGGGCAGAATGGGAGTGATCAAAGCTTATGAAAATAATAGTCTCCATCTTAATGATACTTGCTACAGTGCTGATTTATTGGCTAATGGTTAAATTGTACAATAAAATCCATATTCCATTATTAGTTCCGATTGCCACTTCAACATTTGTCATCATTAGTTTATTGATTACATTTCATATTTCGTATCATACGTACATGTATGGAGGAAAATGGATTGATGAGCTTCTAGGCCCTGCCGTAGTCGCGCTGGCATTCCCGCTGTACAAGCATCGATCAACATTGAAAAAGTACGCTGTATCAATTGTTTTGAGCGTTGTCGTCGGCACGATTATCGGGCTGTGTTCAGGAATTATGATGGCTGTTTTATTCGGAATAGATAAGGAACTGATTCTTTCGCTTGCGCCCAAATCGGTCACTTCGCCGGTAGCTATGGATATCACAGACATAATTGGAGGTAATCCTACCCTTGCTGCAGTTTATGTCATGATAGCAGGAATATTTGGTGCGATGTTTGGACCTTATTTATTGAAATTACTTCGCATACATCATCCAATTGCTATTGGGATCGGATATGGTACAGCTTCCCACGGAATTGGCACAGCGAGGGCAGCAGAATACGGCAGTCTGGAAGGAGCAATCGGTTCGATTTCGATGACGTTAAGCGCTATATTTGCTTCCATTATCTGCCCGTACGTTGTTCAGCTATTTTTGTAGAGATAAAGAGGAGATGACGCGATCTTGGCTCAGTTGATTAAAATGGAGGATTATATATCAAGGTATGAAATAGATCTAAATCGTTATGCCAATCAATTTATCCGCTTGAAAAAACAACAGTGGGAAGAAATTAAAAAAAGGTTTGAGAGTATCCAATTTGCTCATTCAACCTTAGATAGTGAAAAACAATTATTTTTAGATCGGATTTTCAACTCCCAGCTTGTATGGGCAAGCTCTACCATTCGGGAAATTTCCCCGATGGATGAAGCTTTTGAAAAGGATTCGCTGCTCAAATATTTTTTGCAGCGGTTTCCTGACACTTATTTTGTCATGTATTATCCGGTTTTTCTTATTAAAAAAGCCTCTGTCCAAGGAGAAATTATCATCATTCGGCCAACAGATATCGTATGCCTTACCGCATTAGAATATAAAGAAAACAACGTATTAATCGGTACAAAACAGAAATTTTGGCTGAAACGGGACGATCAAGGCGAGAAAAAAATATTATCTCCCATTATCGGATTGGAGCGGACAGCAAATATAGTAAAACAGATTTTATCAAATGCGGAGGTTAACTTTCCAATTCGAAAAATATTATTAAACAGAACGGGATATATACATGCTTCAGAGCTGCCGGCAGATATTGAAATAATTGATGTGAGAAGCTACGACGACTGGTTTCAAAATATGCGGCGCCAGCCTTCTCCTTTTAAAAATATGCAACTAAAAGCTGTAAAGGCTCTTTTAGCATCATGTGCAACAAATGCGGTAAAACGATTTAATGAATGAATTTTTTGAAAATGTTCGATTACATGTTGTTCTTTATGGAAGTATGAGGGTATGTTTTTACTTTTTCTTGACGAAAAAGACTGTTAGAAGATAAAATTTATAATGGATAGCTATTGGAAACATCTCATTCAATTCAATAGCTGTCTTTTTTATTGCGCAGGGTGAATCTACTAACGAAATGTGGGCTTGAAATTGAAGGTGAATTGGTTGGAAGACGTATTAGGTAGCGATTGGGAAATATCTCCGGCAGGAGGAGCGACAGGAGAAGCCTTTTATGCTGAAAAAAATGGAAAAAAACTGTTCTTAAAACGCAATTCTTCGCCGTTTTTAGCTGTTTTGTCAGCGGAAGGAATTGTTCCTAAGCTCGTTTGGACGAAAAGAATGGAAAACGGTGATGTGATTACGGCGCAGCATTGGCTAAACGGGCGCGGTTTAAAACCGAAAGATATGAAAAACGAGCACGTTGCGGAGCTCCTAAAGAAAATCCATCGGTCGTATGAACTACTTGATATGTTAAAACGTTTAGGAAAAGAGCCGCTCTCGCCTGAAACGCTGCTCGAAAATGTAAAAAAAGCAGCGAATTTGGAGCTTTTGGAGCTTCCGGTTATTCGACAAGCACTATGTTATTTGGAACAAAACGTGACAGAGGTGCAGCATAAAGAAGCTGTTGTTTGCCATTGTGATATTCATCATAACAACTGGCTTTTATCTGAGGACAACCAATTGTATTTAATCGATTGGGATGGAGCAATGATTGCCGATCCGGCGATTGATTTAGGAATGCTGTTATATACTTACATTCATGAAAGTGAATGGGATGAATGGCTGAAAAAATACGGAGCTGATTTAACGGACGATTTAAAAGTTCGCATGCATTGGTATATGTTAGCTCAAGTCATTTTGTCCATCTCTTTTTTGAGAAAGAAAAACAATGAAAAAGAAATGGCGGAGCAGCTGGAATTTTTAAATGCTTTGCTTAGGAAAGGGCATTGATATCCTCAAGCCATTGAGTCAACTGCCCTTGATGTGAGGCGATAAAATCGGTTATATCGCTGGAATTTTTCCCGTTTTTGCAATAAGTATATATTGTTTCAAGCGATTGCTTTAACTGATCATTAACTTCAGCATTGGCCATTAATGACCGAATGAGGCGCTCTAATTGCTCATATTCCGCTACTGATCCGCAGCATTCACTTTCATGTTCAGATAAAATATCTTTCAGAAGCATCAGTTGATCACGATAATTCAATTGCATTCATTCTCACCCCATTTCTTTATTGATTAGAATATACATCATTTCGATTTCTATACAATAAAGAGCCGTTCAGTATACGGCTCTTTTGACATAGTAAAAAAATAAACAGAGGTGGAATATGCGTTTAAGAAATAAGCCTTGGGCCGGAGATTTTTTAAGAAATCATCCCCAATTTGTTATACAGCAGCCTTTTGAATGGAAAGGGAAATGGAACGATTTGTTCGGGAATGAGCATCCCGTTCATATAGAAGTCGGCACCGGCAAAGGACAGTTTATTGTCGGTATGGGGAAGCAAAATCCGCATATTAATTATATCGGCATTGAGCTTCAGGAAAGCGTCCTCGTCTCGGCTTTAAAAAAATTAAAAGAAGAGGAACTTCCGAATGTAAAGCTTATGAACATAAATGCGAGCCAGTTAGCTGAAATTTTTGCGAAAGGCGAGGTTGAGCGAATCTATTTAAATTTTTCAGATCCTTGGCCAAAAAAACGCCATGCGAAGCGGCGCTTGACACATCATTCCTTTCTTTCCATTTTTGAGAGCATTTTAGCTGATGAAGGTGAAATTCATTTTAAAACGGATAACCAAAGGCTGTTTGAATATTCGCTTGTCAGTTTTTCCGAATACGGATTTTTATTGAAATGGGTAAGTTTAGATCTTCACCAAAGTGATTTTACAGACAATGTAATGACGGAATACGAAGAGAAATTTTCCAAAAAAGGACAAAAGATTTATAGGGCGGAAGTGAAATTGCGAAAGTGAAAATTCGGTAAAGACAAACATCCCTGCACGATAGTGTGCGGGATGTTTTTTTGATAAAAAATGGAATTTTCGAGGGATGAATCTTCTGCACTCTTCAGTCTTTTACTTAAGCAAAAACTTTAGGGGAATTGATTTGTTTCGTACACGTGAGGATTCCGTAAGCACATTTTTAAAATGTTCAGATTTATCGTTTCATTTTTATTCATCATTCGATCTTCGAGAAAAGAGAAAGCCAGTCTTTTACGCGGCGCCTCGCCGCAAACATCGAGGCCGATCACTTTTTTTTCATTTAATATTGTCCGCAAATAAAAAAGCAATGTCGCAGCACTCATTGTACCTTGGTCCCAGTTTGTCACCGCCTCCCCTTTTTTTAAAACATCTTTGTCGATGCTAATATAAACAAAATCATTTTGTATTTGTTGAATTTGTTGTAAAATATACGGATGATTTTCAGGTGTATACGGGATGACCTTGACTTTTTCTATTTCTTGTTTTTCTGTCCATTTTGGACCGATGATAATGGCTTTTGTTAAAAAAGGATTGTCTTTTAGCGCAAAAGATAACCATGAGCCGCAAGAAATTGGCATGTTCCTCCCGATTGCAGAATCGTCTAAGTCTGTATGATGGTCAAATAGAAGAAGGGTAAACGGAAGTTTTATTTCATTCAACAGGAGATATGTAACATAGTGATAATCGCCGCTGCCGATGAACGTAATTCCTTTTTGCTTGCGGCTCAACAGCTTTCTTTTTATTACTTTTAACGATTGTCCGTCACAAAACAGCCGGGTTCCTTCTAAATCAGTGAAATCAATGCATTCGTGAGAATACGATTGTAATTTTCTTTGATAATGGTATGTTTCATCAAAATGTAAAATCGTCACACCTTTTTTAACAATCCCCATTTTTTTCACTCCCCAAAGAGACAAAGAAATTTGTTTTCTCTGTTTCTTGTTAAGAGGAAAGCTGATTTACATGTAAAATGGTTCCGCTCGATGCATCGACAATAACTTCAAACTGTTCAGTTTTCCCTTTATAAAAACGGCTGATTCCTGCCTCATACACTTTATAAGATATATCATTTTTTTCATAATCTTGCGGGATGGTGTAAATCCAGGATCCGTTGATCGGGCCTTTTTGTTTAAAAGCTTTTTTCACCGATTCAAGTGCTTTTTCCGGCGAAAGAAACGGCTTTTTATATTCGTTTTTTAATACATATCCGACGGCAATCCCTGCTGCGAAGCCGATCAGGAAATTTTTCCATTTCACAATCTTCCCTCCTTAAACAATTTACTATTAGTATAACGCAGTTTTGTTACATTTGTGGAATATACATTCATCATTCGCTAAAATAAGTTTATACATATTTTGTGTACGTGATGGTCTAAATTAAGCTAAAGAAGGGGATATAAACATGAACAACGAAACGTTGGATTTATTTAAAACATTAACAGAGCTGCCGGGTGCATCAGGCAATGAACACGCTGTTCGCTCATTTATGCGCAAAGAGCTAGAAAAATATGCAGATGAGATCGTTCAAGACAAACTCGGCAGCATTTTTGGAGTGAAAAAAGGCAGTGAGGATGGACCAACTATAATGGTTGCAGGCCATATGGACGAGGTAGGCTTTATGGTCACATCTATTACAGAAAATGGAATGATCCGCTTTCAACCGCTGGGAGGATGGTGGAGTCAGGTTTTGCTGGCGCAGCGCGTGCAAATTATAACTGAACGCGGTCCGGTGATCGGCGTGATCGCATCCATCCCTCCGCATTTGCTCAATGAGGAAGTTCGGAAAAAGCCGATGGAGATTAAAAATATGCTGATTGATATCGGCGCTGATAATCGCTCAGATGCGGAAGCCATAGGAATCAAGCCAGGACAGCAAATTGTTCCGGTCTGCCCGTTTACGCCGATGGCTAATTCGAAAAAAATTTTGGCAAAAGCTTGGGACAACAGGTATGGATGCGGGCTGGCCATTGAGCTGTTGAAAGAAGTGAAAGATGAAACATTGCCAAACGTTTTGTATTCTGGAGCGACTGTCCAGGAAGAAGTAGGGTTAAGGGGAGCGCAAACGGCCGCCAATTTGATTAAGCCGGACATCTTTTTTGCATTGGATGCGAGTCCTGCCAACGACATGAGCGGGGACAAAAACGAATTTGGTCAGCTTGGAAAAGGAGTTCTGCTGAGAATTTATGATCGGACAATGGTCACTCATCGGGGAATGCGGGAATTTATTCTTGACACAGCTGAAACAAACAATATTCCATATCAATATTTTACATCCCAAGGCGGAACAGATGCAGGCCGAGTACATATTTCTGGCAGCGGTGTGCCTTCAGCGGTAATCGGAATATGCGCCCGATATATTCATACTCATGCTTCGATGATCCATGTCGATGATTATTTAGCAGCAAAAGAATTGCTTGTGAAGCTCATAAAAGCTTGCGATCGATCCACTGTTGAAAAAATTAAGCAAAACGTTTAACATAAAACATTCCGGAGGGCAAAAATGAATGTCGCAATCGGATCGAAAAACCTGGCGAAAATCAATGCGGTGAAGGAGACCTTTTCTCTTTTGGAAGAGAAGAACATGGAATTCATCTCAGTTGATGTTCCATCCGGGGTTTCAACACAGCCATTTTCCGATGAGGAAACATTGCAGGGGGCATTAAATCGGGCAAAAAATGTCTTTGAAAAAGTTAAACCGGATCTTTCGGTTGGTCTTGAGGGGGGTGTGGATGTTACACCTCGCGGATTGTTTTTATGCAATTGGGGTGCATTAATTGATAAAGATGGAAATGAATATATTGCTGGAGGGGTGAGAATCCCGCTCCCGAATGAATTTCTTGAGCCTTTGAAAAAAGGCTTGGAGCTTGGAGATGTAATGGATGCATATGCGAAAAAAAGAAATGTGAGACATCGAGAAGGAGCAATCGGAATCTTTACAAACGGCTTTATCGACCGGAAAGAAATGTTTGCACATATCATGAAGCTGTTAATAGGACAATATCAATTTTCCAAAAAAAATTAACTTTGATCGGCTCAGGCATGCGAGTTAGTAGCTTTTTTTGCTGAGATTTGTTACGATGCCAATGAAAAAAGATAAAAGGAGACTTTTAGAGATGGAAAACATTCAATCTGTTGATCATTTTTGGGAGCTTACGAAAGGAAAAAATGCTTTATTTGTATTTTCGGCTGATTGGTGTCCAGATTGCGGGTTTATTAAGCCGCATCTTCCTGAATTGGAAAAGGAGAATCCGCAGTTCGCATTTTATTATGTCGATCGGGATGAATATATCGATTTATGCGCAGAATTAAATGTTTTTGGCATCCCAAGCTTTATCGCATTTAACGAGGGAAAAGAGATCGGACGCTTCGTCAGCAAAGATCGGAAAACAAAAGAGGAAGTTCAGCAATTTTTAGATGGCTTAAATCTTTAATATAAAGAAAATAAAAAGGAGATGATCAGCCTTATGAATTCTGAACAAATGGTCGAATTGTTAAAAGAGAAGTTAAATGATTACTCATTTCACTTTTCATTTAATCGAAAAAAGGATACGTTAAGAATCGAAGATCCAGAATTGAAAAAAGGGCTGACACTCTCCTTGCCAGGTATTATTTCAAAATGGAACGAAAAAAAAGAAAAAGCGATTGATGAATTCGTTTATTACATAACCGAGTCTCTCTCAGCTATGAAAAATGAAGGTGCATTAAGCGGCAAGGAAAAACAGATTTATCCTGTCATTCGCTCAACTTCCTTTCCGGTTGAGTCGAATGGCGTTCCTCTTATTTTTGAGGATCATACTGCTGAGACCCGCATTTATTATGCCCTTGATCTCGGAAATTCGTATCGCCTAATTGATGAACAGATGATGAAGAAGGAGAATTGGACGCGCCAGCAATTGAAGGAAATGGCTGCCTTTAATTTGCGTTCATTGCCGACAAAAGTAAAAGAAGATAAGGTCGCAGGCAATGTTTTTTATTTTTTTAATTCAAATGACGGCTACGATGCCAGCAGGATTTTAAATGAGTCAATTTTAAAAGAATATGAATCAAAAGTTCAAGGGGATATGACTGTCAGCGTCCCTCATCAAGACGTGCTGATCATAGGCGACATTCGAAATGAAACGGGTTATGACGTGCTGGCACAGCTGACGATGAGCTTTTTTACAAATGGGAGGGTGCCGATTACGGCTTTATCCTTTATTTATGAAAACAAAAAGCTCGAACCGATCTTTATTTTGGCAAAAAACCGCAGAAAACTGACGAAAGGAGACGATGACAAGCAATGAATGTATTTTACAATAAAGAAGGAATCGGCGATGTACTCATCATCTCTTTAAAAGATATACCGTATGAACAGAAGCGGTTTGAAAGAAAAGGAGATGTTGTAAAAATATTTGATGCTGAAACTAATGAAACAGCAGGCTTCAACATTTTTCAGGCAACTTCTTATTTTTCGCTTGACGGAAACGGCCAATTAGATGTAACGGCAGAAATGGTGGAAAAGATCAATCAAACAATTGCGCAAAACGGTTTTTCAGATAAGCTGGAGGCGGATTTATCACCGAAATTTGTCGTTGGCCATGTATTGGAAAAAGAAAAGCATCCGAACGCTGACAAATTAAGTGTATGCAAAGTCGATGTGGGGGATGAAGTGCTTCAAATTGTTTGCGGGGCACCGAATGTTGCGGCTGGACAAAAAGTTGTTGTTGCAAAGGTAGGAGCGGTTATGCCAAGCGGAATGGTGATAAAAGAAGCTGAACTAAGAGGCATTTCCTCGAGCGGCATGATCTGTTCGGCAAAAGAATTAAACCTGCCCAATGCACCAAAAGAAAAAGGGATTCTTGTATTGGAAGATAGTCGAAAGCCAGGGGAGCCGTTTTTTAAGTAAAAATGCGATAAAATTTCAAAAAAACACGCGGAAAACATTTTGTTTGCCGCGTGTTTTTTATATGATGATTTATTAATTTTTGACTCATTTTAAATCATGATTCAACCGTTCCACTGAATGAAATGAGCGGTGATCAGGAAAATAGCAGATAATCCAAACCAAATTAAAAATAATGGTACATAAAAGCGAACCCATTTTTGCCATGAAACTCCAGCTAGTGCTAGTGCAGCCATAAAATATCCTGAAGTTGGAAATAATATGTTGCCTAGCCCGTCTCCAAATTGGTAGGCCAAAACAGCTGTTTGTCTCGTAACTCCGATTAAATCAGAAAGCGGAGCTAAAATCGGCATAGTAACTAATGCTTGTCCGCTGCCTGACGGAATTAAAAAGCTAAATAGCATTTGGACAATAAACATCCCGATGACACTAAATGTTCCTGGTATTTCGCCTACTATCGTTCCTAGTGTATGGACAATGGTGTCCATTATTTGTCCGTCTTCCATAACTACTGATACTGCTCTGGCAATACCAACAATGATTGCCCCAACTAAAACTTCACGAAAACCGTCATTAAATGCTTCGCAAATATCGTTTAATGTTAATCCAGCGATCAGACCTACAACCACACCCATTATAATGAACAGTCCAGCCATTTCTAACATAAACCAGCCTTGAGTTAAAACACCGTACACTAATAAGACAAAAAAGGATAACAAGGCAAAAGAAGCAGCTTTTTGTTTTTTATTCATTTCATTCCTTTTGGATACAGATTGATTGAAGTACATATTCCTTTTAGCATGATCGTCTTTATATACTAAGCTTGCTTCAGGATTCTTTTTAACTTTTTTAGCATATTGCATAATGTAAATCATTCCTGCTAAAACAAAGACAACGAAAGCCGCTATGCGAAATTCTATACCTGAGTATATTGGAAGTCCTGCAATTTTTTGACCTAAACCAGTATTAATCGGGTTAAGAAAGCCTGTCATAAAACCAGCAGTAGTTGCAACTAAAGCAACCGCCGCCGCCACCATTGAATCAAATCCTAAAGCAATAAATAGGGGGAGAATTACAGGTATATAAACTAAACTAAGTTCTTGCGTTCCAATTAAACTGCATATAATTGCGAATACAGTCATTAAAACTGGAATTAACACAATACCATTGGAAGCAAATGTTTTTGCTAGTTTCTCTACTCCTATTTCTATAAGTCCTGTTTTTCGAATAACGGCAAATGTACCGCCGATGATCAAAGTGAAAAAAACGACATCACTTGCTGCAACTAATCCTTTTGGGACTGCCATCATAAATTCAACAGGACTTACAGGTGCTGCTTCAACAAAATCAAATGAGTTTGGATCAATCGTTGTTCTTCCTTCAGGTCCTGGAATACGTTCATAAACGCCAGCAGGTACAAAATAAGTAGCGGCTGTAGCAAGAATTATTAAAACAAACAATATGACATAAATATGAGGCATTCTTAATTTCTTTTTCTCCAATTGTGGTTTTTGATTAATAAAAGCTGCATTTTTTACACCTTTTTCAGCTTCCATTTTTTATCCCTCCTCCTCTGTTTGTGACACTTTATGTTCGTTTTTATAACATAATAATTTGTGGTAGCTATTCTGTCATTGGTTATTTTCACTGAAAATCAACTATTTTTTTGTAAAATCTATTAAATTTTACAATTATTTTAATTTGAAAAACGAAATCATGTTATAAAAAATAACATAAAATTATTTAAGTTTTCAAAAAGTGCTGATTGAGATAGAGGTATGGATCGGATGTACGAGCGAAAAAGGGAAGTTAATAAAAACTTATTGAATGTGATAAGAAAACGAAAACAACGAATTTTCAAAAAAGTCTTCCAATCTGTATTAATCTGTTATATATTAAAAATGTAATTTAAAAACTGTTTTATAACAAGGTAGGTGAGGAAACGTGAAGGCTAGTGCAGCATCTAGGCTGGAAGTGAAGGGAACTCTTCTGCCTTCTTACAGGGAGATTTTAACGAACGAAGCCCTTCAGTTCGTTGAAAAGCTTGAACAAACATTTGGTTCAAGAAGAATCGAGCTGCTTGAACTGAGGAAAGAACGGGAAAGGCGAATTAATGAAGGGGAGAAGCCGTCGTTTTTAAAGGAGACGGAACATATTCGAAAAGGGGACTGGACGATACCGCCTGTTCCAAAAGATTTGCAGGATCGCAGAGTTGAAATTACTGGACCTGTCGACCGGAAAATGATTATCAATGCCTTAAATTCAGGCGCAAAAGTTTTTATGGCGGACTTTGAAGATGCCACATCACCGACTTGGGAAAATATTGTGGAAGGACAAATTCACTTAAGGGATGCGGTCAACAAAACGATTGAATATGTGAATGAAAACGGAAAGGTATATAAGCTGAATGAAGAAACGGCAACGCTGATCGTGCGGCCGAGAGGACTCCATCTAGAAGAAAAACATGTCCTATTGGACGGAAAACGGATTTCAGGCAGTCTGTTTGATTTTGGCCTTTATTTCTTCCACAATGCAAAAGAACTGATCAAAAGAGGAAGCGGACCTTACTTTTATTTGCCGAAGCTGGAAAGCCACTTAGAAGCCAGATGGTGGAACGATGTTTTCTGTTTCGCGCAAGATGAATTGGGGGTAAAGCGGGGGACGATTAAAGCGACCGTTCTGATTGAAACGATATTGGCCGCGTTTGAAATGGACGAAATATTATACGAGCTGAAAGAGCATTCAGCTGGATTGAATTGCGGCAGATGGGATTATATTTTCAGCTATCTGAAAAAATTCCGAAACGATCAAAACGTCATTTTACCTGATCGGGCGCAAGTAACGATGACGGTTCCGTTTATGAGGGCGTATTCTCTGCTCGCGATTAAAACGTGCCATCGCCGGAACGTTCATGCCATTGGAGGAATGGCAGCGCAAATTCCGGTTAAAGATGATCCGGTGAAAAATGAAGAGGCGTTCCAAAAAGTGCGCGCTGATAAAGAGCGGGAAGCGAAAGATGGACACGATGGCACATGGGTGGCACATCCTGCGCTTGTACCGGTTGCCAAAGAAATTTTTGACCAATATATGAAACAACCTAACCAGATTGATAAACAGCTAGATGTTGAGATTTCAGCAGAACAGCTTCTTGAAGTCCCGGAAGGAACAATTACAGAGCAAGGATTAAGAACGAACATTGATGTCGGCATTCGTTATCTTGCATCATGGCTTTCTGGAAGAGGAGCTGCACCTATCCACAATTTGATGGAGGATGCTGCAACGGCAGAAATTTCAAGGGCACAGGTATGGCAATGGATTCGTCATCCAAAGGGGGTGTTGGAGGACGGACGGAAGGTTACAATAGAGCTTTATGAAAAAATTAAGCAGGAAGAGCTGGAAAAAATAAAACAAGAGTTTGGTGAAGAAGCCTATCAAAAAGGGCGTTTTGATGAAGCGGCGAAATTGTTTGATGAGCTTGTGAGAAATGATGAATTCGTAGATTTTCTGACGCTTCCAGGCTATGAAAGATTAAATTAAAAAATATTTCAAAAAAGGGGAGAGAAAAGATGACATTACAAGAAAAAGCGAGACAATTGCAAGAAAGCTGGGAGAAAGATGAACGCTGGAAAGGGATTACACGCCCTTATTCGGCTGAAGATGTGTTGAAGCTTAGAGGTTCCATTGAAATCGAATATACTCTTGCCAGAAGAGGAGCAGAAAAATTTTGGAATTTAATGAAAACTGAGGAATACGTAAATGCCCTCGGAGCTTTGACAGGAAATCAAGCTGTCCAACAAGTAAAAGCCGGATTAAAAGCAATTTACTTAAGCGGCTGGCAAGTGGCAGCAGATGCTAATCTTGCGGGGCAAATGTATCCGGATCAAAGCTTGTATCCTGCTAACAGTGTGCCGCATGTCGTAAAGCGGATTAATCAAGCTTTGCAGCGGGCAGATCAGATCCATCATATGGAAGGGGATCATTCAATTGATTGGTTCGTTCCAATTGTTGCGGATGCTGAAGCTGGATTTGGCGGTCAGTTGAACGTTTTTGAATTGATGAAGGCGATGATTGAAGCAGGAGCAGCTGCTGTTCACTTCGAGGATCAATTGTCTTCTGAGAAAAAATGCGGCCATTTAGGCGGAAAAGTTTTGCTCCCGACACAAACAGCTATTCGCAATTTGATTGCTGCAAGACTGGCTGCTGATGTGATGAATGTTCCGACTGTTATCATTGCTCGTACTGATGCCAATGCGGCTGATTTGATCACAAGCGACATCGATGACAGGGATAAAGAGTTTATTACTGGGGAACGGACACAGGAAGGATTTTTCCGCACTCGCGCTGGTCTTGATCAAGCAATTGCTAGAGGTTTGGCATATGCGCCATACGCAGACATGATTTGGTGTGAAACATCTGAACCTAATTTGGAAGAAGCACGGAAGTTTGCTGAGGCTATTCATAAAGAATTCCCAGGCAAGTTATTGGCATATAACTGCTCACCTTCCTTTAATTGGAAGAAAAAGCTTGATGACGATACTATCGCACGTTTCCAAAAGGAAATTGCTTCTTACGGCTACAAGTTCCAATTCGTTACTTTAGCTGGATTCCATGCATTGAATTACAGCATGTTTGAACTTGCACGCAAGTATAAAGATCATGGAATGGCTGCCTACTCTGAACTTCAGCAAGCCGAATTTAGAAGCGAACAGTATGGTTATACAGCAACACGGCATCAGAGGGAGGTTGGAACTGGTTATTTTGATGAGGTTGCCCAAGTGATTACTGGAGGTACTTCTTCTACAACCGCTTTAAAAGGGTCTACGGAAGCTGAACAATTTACCACAACTTAATTGACTGGCCATAATCATTACCTTCACATAGATTGAGCCAATCCTCTGGGATTGGCTTTTTTTTATCATTTAACGCACCCATTTCGCATATTCTTTGGATAGCTCCATAAATTTTTCTCTATCTTTTCGGTCCAGAGCATCATTAATTTTGTCTTCCAGCATTTTTTTTCGATGATTGAACCATGCTTCGTCCAGAATCATTTGGATGTATACATCCATCATGAAGTTTTCTGGATTTTCTTTCACAGAACGGGTCTTCATCAGTTCGGAATAAGATTTCCGGTTTTCCATAACCCATCACCTCTGATGCCTTTTTTATATTATATGGATTTCGGAAGGAAAAATCAACTTATAATTTGTAATTTTTAGAAAAATTATATTAACAATAACATCTTGCCTTGATCTAATGCTTTGTATTTAAAAATTTTAAAAAAAATATAGAAATTTTGGAATTTTTATGATAAATTTGAATCAGTGAAAAAGAACTATTATATAGAAAAAATTAGGAGGTAAGAATTCTAGTGAGTACGAAGCAGTTTGAGGCAGAAAAATGTATTGTAAATGGGGAAACAATGGCAATTTTGCCTTTTAGAAAAGAACATCACTTGTACGCTAAAATTTTGGAAACTAGCGGAGAGCGCATAGTACCTATTCGACCTGTTTATGTTATTGATCAAAGCTGCCGTTATTATGGTTCAAGCTTTAAAGGAAGAGTTGAAGGATCAAAAGGGCTGCTTGGCATAACAAAAAAGCTTCCGATTGTCATTGATCCTGCCAATTCCCTTTATTTTTTTCCTACTCATTCACCCGCAAGGCATCAGTGCGCCTGGTTTTCCCATTCCCACATTTCCCGCTTTATGAAAACAGATTCGAATTGTACGGAAGTCATATTCCGTAACGGTCAGAAAATAGTTGCTGACATATCTCCATCTTCTTTTTCCCATCAATTTTATAAAACGGCACATCTTCGAACGATTATCTCTTCAAGAATTGAGCAGGAGCAGCGCCGCATGAACACAATCTTTTTTCCGAAGGAGCAGCATGCATATATTTATGAACAGCTCGTTCGCGAATTCAGAAAAGAAGATGGATAAGCTTTATCTTCCGGCACGCAAGCTGTCAATTTGCGTGCTTTTTTCCGTGTTAGAAAATGGGGGAGATTTCATTTTTTCTGTTATAAGGGGACAGGCATTCAACGGGCGAAACAAATAGTCCTGTCCCCTCATCTTCTGTAGCGAACGGTTTGGCCGTTGTCTTTCTTTTAAGATAAAAAGTCTAAGAGGTTGGAATGCCAGATTTTTTTTCAGTTTTAAACAAATAATGTTCAATCAGTTCATTTACTTTGTTTCGGATTCTTGGGTTGAAGTAGCTGTGATGTTCTTCATAGCCGTTATAGTAGAAAGTGTACGTTGTGAATGCTTCATCCTGTTTGGCTTTTAAAACTTTCACCTTTTGCCTGCGCAATTCTTTGCGAACTTCTGCCAAATCTTTTTGTACAAGCTTTAACGCCTCTTCAATTAAATGCAAATAAGGATCTTTCAGTTTGAATGGACTTTTTTTTACGATATTCATGTCTTTGTTCAACACCGTAGCAGTCATCGGCAAGTAGATTGACTGTTCAATCAAATGGCGAATGTTGGATGGGATTTTCGACATAGGAATACCTCACTTCGAATAAGAACATATGTTCTATATTTTATTATAAAACAGGAAAATAAATCATTTCAATTAATTTTTTTCGGCAAAATTTTCAACTTACGCTCAAAAGGTGTAAAATAAAAAGAGATGTTGAAGTAAGGAGTTAAGATATGGATGTCATTGCATTTTTCGATTCCATTACATTAGAAGATGTTGAACGATTCTTTAAAGAATACCGAGCGCTCGGACCTCTTCCAGGGATTCTGCTTCCGATGCTTGAGGCTTTTTTTCCGTTCTTGCCTCTTATTCTGTTTGTAATTGCGAACGCTAATTCATTCGGACTTTGGTTCGGCTTTTTGTACTCGTGGATCGGTTCATCGGCAGGCGCATTGCTCGTGTTTTTTTTAGTGCGAAAGTTTGGCCGGAAGCGTTTTTTAAATTTTTTAAGCAGACATGAAAAAGTAAGACGAATGATGAACTGGGTCGAACGGCACGGCTTTGCTCCTTTATTTTTAATGCTCTGTTTCCCTTTTACGCCTTCTGCGCTTGTAAATGTAGTAGCCGGCCTTTCCAAAATCAATGTGTGGCAGTTTGCGCTCGCTGTTTTATCAGGGAAGCTCGTGATGATTTTTATGCTTAGCTTATCAGGGTATGATTTACGGGAGCTGATTGAAGAGCCCGCCCGGTTGATCATTGTGTTTGTTGTGATGGCGCTCATGTGGTTTATCGGAAAAAGGATTGAGCAGCGTTTAAATGTTTCGTTAATTAAACGAAAAGATAAAAAGTAGGTGAAGAGCCGTGAGGAAAAAACGAGTTATTGCGGGAATCGTCACTTCAGCTCTTTTATCAACCGTTTTAATTAAAAATATTGCGTTTGCCGCGTACACTGTTGATGGCGTATCGATGCAGCCCACCTTAAAAGAAGGCCATCATTTTTATATAAATAAATTGACGAATCGGTTTAATAAAATTGAACGGTTTGACATTGTCGTGTTTCAGATGCCCGGCGAAAAGCAAGTTTTGGTTAAAAGGGTCATCGGCCTTCCAGGAGAAAAAATTGAATATCGAAACGATAAATTATATGTGAATGGGAAATATGTACCGGAACCATTTTTAAAGAAAAATAAAGAAAAAGTATATGGAAATCCGATCACAGGGAATTTTACATTAAAAGAAATAACTGGAAAAGAAGCGGTGCCGGAAAAATGTATTTTTGTCATTGGCGACAATCGGTTAAACAGCAGGGACAGCCGGCATTTTGGCTTTGTTCATGAAAAAAATGTGATCGGAGAGGTAAAACCGTAAACGATGATTCCTATTAGTTGGAAATTCGGATTGTCCGAATCGATGGATTTTCAAAACCATTTACAGTAAAATAAATGTATTCATAAACACGAAATCAGAATGGGACAAGAAAATTGTCCCATTTTCCGTTTGGATGCCTTCTGAAGGGGGGAGATTTCATGGGTATTAAGTTTTTGGTCGGTTCATCCGGCACAGGAAAAACGACGGCAATCTTAAACGAAATTAGGGAAAAATTAAAAGAAGATCCGTATAATGGAAAACCTATTTTGTTTCTTGTTCCAGATCAAATGACTTTTCAAATGGAATATGAACTGATGAAAACTCCGGAATTAGAAGGAATCATTAGAGCACAAGTATTGAGCTTCAACCGTTTGGCGTGGAGGGTGCTGCAGGAGGAAGGAGGCATCAGCCGTACCTTTATTTCCCAAACAGGCATGAACATGTTTCTTCGAAAAATCATCGAAGAAAAAAAGCACGAATTTAAAGTGTTTTCCAAAGCCAGTGAAAAAAAAGGCTTTATTGAGCATATCGAACAGATGATTACAGAAATGAAAAGATATATCATCAGTCCAGATATGCTGGATGATCAAGTAAAAAAATTAGCGGAAAGCCATGATCATAGAGAGCGGATTCTTTCCGATAAATTGAAAGATTTGGCGGGCATCTATCGTTCCGTGGAAAAATTATTTGCTGATAAATACATAGATTCAGAGGATTATTTGCAGCTTCTTTCAGAGAAGATTTATGAATCAAGCTACATGGACGGAGCGGAAATTTATATCGACGGCTTTCACAATTTTACGCCTCAAGAATTGCAAGTAGTCGAATCGATGATGAAAACAGCTTCTTCTATAACAATTGCTCTCACATTGGATAAACCGCCTGAAGAGGCCGTTGCCGACGAGCTTCATTTATTTTACATGACGGCTGAAACCTTTTCTTTGCTGAAAAAAATGGCTGAACGAAATAATATTTCCATTGATGAAGTAGCATATATGACTGACCGGAAACGTTTTATTGAAGAGCCGTCACTTGTTCATCTAGAAAAAATGTACTCTTCCCATACTCCCGAACCTTTTCACGGAGACAGCGCGATTGTATTTATGCAAGCGGTGAATAGACGCGCCGAAATTGAAGGGATTGCTAGAGAAATTATCCGCCTCGTTCGGGATGAGGGAGTGCGATTTCGGGAGATTGCACTGCTTATTAGAAACATGTCCGATTACAGAGATTTGCTGGAGCAATTGTTTCAAGATTACGAGATTCCTTTTTTTATAGATGAAAAAAGCTCAATGACATATCATCCGCTGATCGAATTTATCCGCTCGAGCTTGGAAGTCATAACCGGAAACTGGCGGTATGAAGCTGTTTTCAGAACGATTAAAACAGAATTTCTTTACCCGCTAGATGCCGATAAAGCCGAAATGAGAAAAGAAATGGATCAATTGGAAAATTATGTGCTTGCCTACGGTATTCAAGGGAAAAAATGGACGGATCAAGCCGGCTGGACGTACAGGAAGTACCATTCATTCTATGGCAACGACAAAAAGACAGATGAAGAAGAGGAAATAGAAAAACGGATCAATCAATTACGGAAGCTGATTGTGGAGCCTCTGCAGGCATTGGAAAATAAGATGAAACGCGCCAAAACCGGCAGGGATATGGCCGAAGCGCTATATATGTATTTAGAACAAACAAAAGTGCCTGATAAGCTGGAGCTTCTTCGTCTAGATGCGGAAAATGGAGGGAACTTGATTGAAGCAAGGGAGCATGATCAAGTTTGGAATGCTGTGATGGAGCTATTGGATGAATTTGTAGAAATTATGGGCGATCAGGAAATTTCCATTCATTTGTTTAGGGAAATGGTCGAAACCGGAATGGAATCGATGAAATTTTCTCTCGTTCCGCCGGCCATTGACCAAGTGATTGTCGCAACACTTGACCGGTCACGTTTATATGGCATTAAGACGGCATTTATTGCAGGAGCAAATGACGGAGTGCTTCCAGCAAAACCGGTGGAAGACGGAGTTTTAACAGATGATGAAAGAGAGCTTCTATATCATAATGGAGTGAAGCTTGCGCCGACAGCTCGAAGAAAATTGCTGGATGAAAATTTTTTGATTTATTTAGCGCTCGCGTCTGCTAAGCAAAAGCTGTACTTATCGTATTCTTTGGCGGATGAAGAAGGAAAAGCGCTCATGCCGTCTATTATTGTCAAACGGTTAAAAGAAATATTTCCAGATGCTAAGGAAATGATCTCTCTTAATGAACCGGAAAGTGAGGAGGCGGAAGAACAGCTTTCTTTTATTGTCAGTCCGAATGTTTCTTTGTCTGTTTTAACTTCAAAATTGCAAAATTGGAAAAAGCAGTATCCTCTCCATGAGCTGTGGTGGGATGTTTACAATTACTTTGTATATGATCAAGAATGGAGCAGCAAAGCGAAAAAGGCGATTGCCAGCCTGTTTTATTCAAATACAGAAAGACCTTTATCCGAAGAGGTAAGCAGAAAATTATATGGACGGAAAATACAAGGAAGCGTTTCAAGGATGGAGCGGTTTCGGGCATGCCCTTTTGCCCATTTTGCTTCTCACGGCTTAAAGTTAAAAGAACGGGAGTATTACAGATTGGAAGCGCCGGATATCGGCCAATTGTTCCATGCTGCATTAAAGCTGATGGCAGACCGGCTTCAAAGCATGAAAGTAGAATGGCGCGAATTAACAAAGGAGAACTGCGAAAGACTTGCTCATGATGCAGTCGAACAGCTGGCGCCGAAGCTGCAAAAAGAAATTTTAATGAGCACAAACCGCCACTATTATATTAAACGCAAGCTTCAAAATATTGTTGCCCGCGCATCAAAGGTTTTAAGCGAACATGCAAAAGCAAGCGGTTTTGTCCCAATTGGTTTAGAAATATCATTTGATGAAAAAAGCAAGCTCCCCCCGTTCCGATTTAAGCTTGAAAACGGATGTACGTTGGAGGTCGTCGGAAGGATAGACCGAGTGGATAAAGCGGAAAGTTCGAAAGGTCTTTTGCTTCGCATCGTCGATTTTAAATCGAGCGACAAAACATTAAATTTGGCAGAAGTGTATTACGGCATTGCGCTGCAGATGCTCACTTACTTGGATGTTGTCATTTCCAATTCTCAATCTTGGCTTGGCGTAGAAGCGACTCCAGCAGGGGTGCTGTATTTCCATATTCATGATCCGTTCATACAGTCCCCAGATTTATTAACGGATGATGAAATAGAAGAAGAAATTTTGAAGAAATTTAAAATGAAAGGCTTGCTGCTTGGAGACGAAGAAACGGTGCGGTTAATGGATCAAAAATTGGAAAGCGGCTATTCCAAAATCGTTCAAGCCGGCATAAAGAAAACCGGGGAATTTTATGCAAATTCTCAAATCGCCAGCGAGGATGAATTTCATGCATTACGCTCGTATATCCGGCGCGAATTTAAGCGGATCGGTACGGAAATAACAGACGGAAATATTTCCATTGCGCCATATAAAATGAAAGAGAAAACGCCTTGCACCTTTTGTTCCTTTAAATCGGTCTGTCAATTTGATGAATCGATTGAAACGAACCGTTTTCGCATATTGAAAAGCTTAAAAGGGGAAGAAGTGCTGCAAAAGGTAAGAGAGAAGGTGGATTCAGATGAAGAATGAGCTGAAAAAGTTAGAAAAAGGCCAATGGACCGATGAACAATGGAAAGCGATTGTTGCCGACGGACAAGATATATTAGTGGCGGCCGCTGCCGGATCAGGGAAAACGGCCGTTCTAGTTGAGCGGATTATTCGCAAGCTGACCGACAATCAGCATCCTGTAGATGTGGACCGGCTGTTAATCGTAACGTTTACAAACGCTGCGGCTGCAGAAATGCGCAGCAGAATTGGCGAAGCGCTGGCAAAGGCTTTGCGAAACCAGCCTTCTTCCCTCCATCTGCGCCGCCAATTAACCCTTTTAAACAAAGCGCAAATATCAACATTGCATTCTTTTTGCCTGCAAGTTGTTCGCAAATTTTATTACAAAATTGATATTGATCCCGGGTTTCGAATAGCGGACGAAACAGAAATGGAACTGTTAATGGAAGATTGCATGGATGAATTGTTAGAAGAAGAATACGGAATGGAGCATAATGAACTATTTTTCGAATTAGTTGACAAATATACAGGCGATCGCTCAGATGATGAAATCAAAAAAATTATTAGATCCATTTATGAATTTGCTAGATCTAATCCATTCCCGGAAAAATGGCTTGATGAAATGGTGCAAATGTATGACATAGAACAAGCTGAATCATACGAGGACTTGCCGTTTTTTCAATATTTACGGAAGGATATAGCGATACAGCTTTCCGGAATAAAGGATTTGTTAGCGAGAGCTCTCGACATTACGAAATTGCCGGGCGGCCCCTCTCCAAGGGCTGAAAATTTACTCGATGACATGAAACAGGTGGAAAACATTATAAACGCTTCATCGTGGCAGGAGCTTGCCGAGCAAATGAGAGCTTTTCAACCGACACGCGCCAAGGCATGCAGGGGAGAAGAATATCGAAAAGAGCTCATTGATGAAGTGACGGAAATGAGAAAGAAAGCGACAAAGGAAATAGAGAAATTAAAAAATGAGCTTTTCTCCAGGGATATTCAAAACCAACTGCTCGATTTGAAAAAAATGAAGCGCACAATGATTTGTTTAGCCGACTTGGTGAAAAAATTTGCTGTCCGGCTGGAAGCAATGAAAAAAGAAAAAGGAATTGTCGATTTTTCGGATCTTGAGCATTATTGTTTACAAATATTAACAGAAAAAGATGAGAAAGGAAATGTTGTTCCGAGTGATGCTGCTTTGTTTTTTAAACGACAATTTCAAGAAGTATTAGTGGATGAATACCAAGATACCAACTTGGTGCAGGAAGCGATTTTAAAGCTGGTGTCAAAAGATCATGAAGCGGAAGGAAATCTATTTATGGTCGGCGATGTAAAACAATCCATTTATCGTTTCCGGCTGGCTGAACCGTTATTGTTTTTGGCGAAATATAAACGGTTTACCTCCAGCGGAACGAATTCCGGCTTGCGCATCGATTTAGCTAAAAATTTCCGCAGCCGAAAAGAAGTTTTGGACGCCACAAATTTTCTTTTCAAACAATTGATGGGAGAGACTGTAGGCGAAGTCGTTTATGATGAGGCAGCAGAATTGAAGCTTGGCGCACGTTATCCAGAGAACAGTAGAATGAATACAGAGCTCCTCCTAATAGACCGCCGGAAGGAGGAATTAGCAGAAAAAGAAGAAATAATGATTGAATTTGATGAAGAAGAATTGGAAACGGTGCAGCTTGAAGCCCGCCTTATGGCGAAAAAAATAAAAGAGCTTATTCAGGAAGGCTTTCCTGTTTACGACCGAAAGCTTGATCGTACGAGACCTGTCACATACAGAGATATTGTGATCCTGCTTCGTTCGATGCCTTGGGCGCCGCAAATCATGGAAGAGTTTAAGCAGCAAGGTATTCCGGTGTATGCGAATTTATCAACAGGATATTTTGAAGCAACAGAAGTGGCCATTATGCTTTCGCTTTTAAAAATTATCGACAATCCTTATCAAGATATTCCGCTCGCTTCTGTGCTGCGTTCGCCAATTGTCGGCTTAAGCGGAAATGAACTTGCCATCATCCGTCTTTATAAGAAAAACGGTGCGTATTTCGATGCACTTGAATCATTTTTGCAGCAAGAAAAAGCCCATCATAGCGAGCTTTATCAGAAAGTAAGCGAATTTGTCAGCCGGCTCAATCAATGGCGGAACTTGGCGAGAAAAAGCTCCGTTTCGAATTTAATTTGGCAATTGTACCGTGATACCCGCTTTTTTGATTTTGCAGGCGGAATGCCCGGCGGAAAGCAGCGGCAGGCCAATTTAAGGGCATTATATGACAGAGCAAGGCAATATGAGGAAACGTCCTTTCGGGGATTGTTCCGATTCCTGAGGTTTATTGAAAGAATGCAGGAACGGGGCGATGATTTAGGAGCAGCAAGAGCTTTAGGAGAACAGGAAGATGTTGTCCGAATTATGACGATTCATTCAAGCAAGGGGCTTGAATTTCCGATTGTTTTCTGTGCAGGTTTATCTAAACGATTTAATATGAAAGATTTGACCAAAAAATATTTGCTCGATAAAGAATTAGGATTTGCCTCGCTGTTTATCGATGAAAAAAAGCGGATTGTGTATCCTACTCTTCCTTATATAGCTGTAAAAAAGAAATTGAGAATGGAAATGCTTTCGGAAGAGCTTAGGGTATTGTATGTGGCTTTGACTAGAGCAAAGGAAAAGCTGTTTTTAATTGGCACAGTGAAAGACGGAGAAAAAAAGTTTAAAGAATGGGAGCAATCATTCACTCACCGCGAATGGCTGCTTCCAGATTACGATCGTTTAAAGGCAGTATGTTATTTAGATTGGATCGGTCCTGCTGTCATCCGTCATAAAGATGCGGCAATTTTACGAGAAGAAGAAAGAGAAGCAGCGGATGAAATCTTCTCTTATCCGGTGAAATTGCAAATTGATGTGATTCCTGAAGAAAAATTAAAAGAGCAAAATGAGCAGGCAGCGGTTATGATGGATGAAAAAATGGACGCTTTGAGAAATTTCGTTCCTGTTCAGTCAACAAGTAGCTTTGCCAACCAAGTGCAAAGTCAGTTGTCCTGGAGCTATCCTTTTTCAGATGCAGCCTCTCTCCGGTCGAAGCAATCGGTGACGGAAATCAAAAGAAGACTTCAATTTTCGGATGAATACAGCGACATTTCCATAAAGAAGAAAATACAAGGGAATTCCTCGTACAAGCGTCCGAAATTTATGCAGGCAAAATCTCTTACAGCAGCAGAAAAAGGAACGGCCATGCACACAGTGATGCAGCATTTGCCATTGGGTGAAGACTTGACGGAACAAACGATTCGACAAACCGTGCATTCTCTCGTGAAAAAAGAAATATTAACGGAGGAGCAGGTGGAAGCGGTCAATGTAGAAGGAATTGTGCAATTTTTTGAATCACCGCTGGGTAGACGCCTAAAAGGCGCAAAAAAAATTTTTCGCGAGATCCCTTTCAATTTGGCAGTGCCGGCGAACGAAATTTACGAAAAAGGAAGTTCTCTCAATACTGAAACGGTCATCGTTCAAGGTGTGATCGACTGCCTTTTTGAAGATGACGATGGGCTCGTTCTGTTAGATTACAAAACGGATGCGGTAAAGGATCGTTTTCCATCCATTGAAAAGGCAAAGCCGGTGCTTGCTTCTCGATATGAATTTCAAATTGACTTGTATGCAAAGGCGGTAGAGTCAATCTTAAAAAGACGAGTCGATGATCGGTATTTATTCTTTTTTGATGCAGGGCTCATCATAAAATTATAGATTTGCAGACTATTTTAGAGGTGAGGCAATTGAGAATCTTGCATACGGCGGATTGGCATCTCGGAAAAACGCTTGAAGGTCGGAGCAGGCTAAAAGAGCAGGCACAGTTTCTTGATGAACTGTATGAAATTGTTGTAAAGGAGAAAATTGATGTCATTTTGATGGCAGGAGACGTTTTTGATACGGTGAATCCTCCGGCAGGAGCAGAAAAGCTGTTTTATGAAAGTATTTCAAGACTTTCTGATAGAGGAAAAAGACGTGTTATCATCATTTCCGGAAATCATGACAGTCCGGAACGATTGCAAGCAGCAGCTCCGCTGGCAAAGGAGCAGGCGATCGAGCTGATCGGCTACCCGAGAGGCGATGTTTTAACGGTTGAAGTTCCGCGGACAAATGAAACAATGAAGCTGGCGGCGCTTGCTTATCCGTCGGAAGCAAGGCTGAATGAACTGCTTTCAAACGAATATGATGAACTCTTATTGAGAGAGCATTACGATGAAAAAATTCGCGGCTTGTTTGCAATGATGAGCAGAGAGTTTGAACCTCATACGGTGAATATTGCCATGAGCCATCTTTATGTAGCCGGAGGCAGCACGACAGATTCGGAGAGACCGATTGAAGTCGGCGGAGCGTATACAGTTCGAGCCACAAGTCTCCCGGAAAAAGCGCAATATGTCGCATTGGGGCATCTTCATCGGCCGCAAAATGTTAAAAAGTCCAATGTGCCGGCAAGATATTCCGGATCGCCGCTTGCCTATAGCTTTTCTGAGGCAGGTTATACGAAGTCTGTCACAGTGATCGATGCAAAACCCGGCGAGAACGCGGTTGTTTCCGAAATTTATTTGTCGAGCGGAAAACCGCTCGTGAAATGGAAAGCAACTGGCGGTCTTCTTCAAGTTCACCAGTGGCTTGAAGAGGGAAAAGACAAAAACGCATGGATTGATCTTGAAATATTTTTGACCGACAGCCTCTCATTAGAAGAAATTCATCGGCTGAGAAAATGGCACGACGGCTTTATCCACATCCGGCCGATTTTTGAAAAAGAAGCCGAAAAGGTCCAACAAGAAAGAAGAGAAAATCTCCCGATTGATGAAATGTTTAAACGTTTTTACAAAAAACAAACTGGCGGCGCCGAGCCGGAGGCAGAGCTCATTGAACTGTTTATGACATTGCTCTCTGAGGACTTAAAAGAGGAAGGAGCACAGTCATGAAGCCGATAAAACTTTCTTTAGCTGGACTGAATAGCTACCGAAAGATGCAGACGGTCGATTTTGAAACACTATGCGACGGCGGTGTCTTCGGAATATTTGGTCCGACTGGCAGTGGAAAATCAACGATATTGGATGCCATTACGTTAGCGCTTTATGGAAAAGTAGAGCGAGCGGCCAATAATACGCAAGGGATAATGAACCATGCGGAAGATCAATTATATGTCAGTTTTACATTTGAGCTTGAAGATGGCCGATCAAAAAAAAGATACACCGTTGAACGAACATTTAAGCGGGTGGATAATGTCAGGATCAACACAAGGCTGTGCCGGCTTCTTGAAATAGGAGAAGAAACGGTCGTTTTGGCAGATAAAACAAATGAGGTAAATGACAAGATTTACGAGCTTTTAGGGCTGACGATAGAGGATTTTACCCGCGCTGTTGTCCTTCCGCAAGGGAAGTTTGCTGAATTTCTTTCTTTAAAAGGCTCGGAAAGAAGGAAAATGTTTGAACGATTGTTCAACTTGGAACGATTCGGCGACCAATTAAATAAAAAGCTGAAAAAACGTCTTTTGGAATCAAGACAGCAATTCGCTGAATTGTCAGCGGAACAAGCAGGTCTTGGCGATGCCTCGAAAGAAGCCGTTTTAGAGGCAGAAAAAACGTTCATACGCTGCGAAACAGAGCTGAAAGAACGGGAAAAGCAGCTGGATGAGGCAGCAAAAGAATTTGAGCGGATCCAGACAATCTGGAATTTGCAGACGGAAAAAACGACTTATGAGAAAAAACGACAGGAGCTTGAGCAAGAAAAGGAGCGGTTTGAAGAAATCGAAGAAAAGCTGAAAAAAGCGGAGCAAGCGGAGATGCTGAAACCATATGCGGAAGCAGTGCTCGAACATTTAGCGGAAAAGGACCGTTTTGAAAAAGAAACAGAGCATTGGCAGCAGGAAGAGAAAAAGCTAGCAAGCCTTTATAAAGAAAAAAAGGAAGCTTTTGAAGCGATTCGTGCCAAAAAAGCTGTTGAAGAGCCGGAGCTTTTAACAAAACGTGAACTATTGAAACAGCTTATCTCATTGGATGCAGAAATCAAAGAGGATGAAGCATCGTTTGCAAAGCTGAAAGAAGACTATGAAGCATTGAAAACGAGGCTGCATGAAAAACAGCATACAGAGAGAAAGACGAGCGAATTATTAAATAGGGCGTTAGAGAAGCAGCAGGCTTTAAAACAGCAGGCGAAAGAAGAAACAGTTTCAAGAGAATTCCGGGAAAAAATCCAAAAAGCATATCAACAGAAGCTGAAAATCATGCAGCTTATGAAAGACGAATATGAATTAAAAAGCAAAAAGCAAAAGAAAGAAGACCAGCTTAACGAATGGCGGGAAAAGGCTGACGAGTCCGCCCGCAAAAAGAGTGAATTAAACGAACGCCTGGCAGGTAATTTCAATCAATTACAAAAAGTTTATGATCGTTTATGCAGCCAAATGCGGGAGCATGAATTTTTTAAAGAAAAAGTAAAGGATGATTTACAAGCTGCAAAAAGTCAGCTTGAAGAAGAAAGAACAAATCAGGCGGCAGCTTTGATTTCCGAGCAGTTGACGGAGGGGGAGCCTTGCCCTGTCTGCGGCTCCACACATCATCCGGCCCCGAACAGACATTTTTCGATTGAACGTTTAAAAAAATTAGAAGAAACAACGCAGCAGCTAGAACGAATTTTCAAAGAATGTGATCAAACCGAACAGCTGTATTCCTCGCTGAAGCAAAAGCTGCAGGAGCTGTCTGAAGATTTACAAGCGGAACAGTCATTCCTTGCCGGAGTGAAAGAAATAGCGTCGGCTAACGAAGAGCCGATCATTACGATGGACGATAAGCCTCATGATCTTTTGGCATATGACAAATTTAAAATCGAATGGAAAGCTTTGAACCAAGATTACTTAGAAATAAAAGACGCAATAAGAAAAACAATAGCAGACATTCGTGAAGTCAACCATATTACAGCAAAAATAGAACCGTTGCTGGATGCTGGGGAAAAAGACTTATCCGAAATCATGCTACAATTGCAAAATGTAATAGAGCAGCTGGAAGAAGAAAAAAGAAAGTGGGATTTAGAGTTTGCTGATCTCGATATGGATCAAATCGAGATGTATGTAAAGGAAATTAGTAAAAAAGACTCGCTCGTTGAACAGCTGCACGAACGAATTGAAAAAAGCGTCAGCTTTATTCAAGAAAAAGAACAGGAAATCGAGCGGTTAAGGGAAGAAATACTCAATCTTTCCACTCAATTAGCTGCCAAAAAAGGAGAAATGGACAGGCAGGCAGAACTGATAGCCGATAAACAGAAAAGGCTCACAGCGCAAAGAGCTGCAAAGGAAAACCTTTTAACAGAACTTAAGAGGATCGATCTTGCCCTTGAACAGCTAAAAAGGGATGAACAAGCAGCTTATGATATTTTCCAAAAAACGGCAAATGAATATCAAAAAGCTGAAAGTCAGCTCCATACCGCCAAACAGCAATTGACAAGCTGTATAAGCAAGCTTGAAAAAGCGGAAAAAAATTGGAACGACCGAAAACAGCAGACTCCTTTTGCAAATGTGCATGAAGTGAGAAATTCCGTTTTGCAGGAAGAAGAAAAACTGGCTATGCAAACGAGTCTAGATCAATATAAAAAAGAAATGGAGCATGTAGCATCTGCAATTGAACGTCTGGAAGAAAAATTAGGCGGAACTGTTCTTAAGCAGGAAACATGGGAAGAAACGAAAAAATGCTTAGAAGAAGCTAGAAAGCAAGTAAACGAAGCAATGGAACAAAGAGGCGCGGCGGCAAAGCATTTGCAGCTGTTAAAGGAAAAACATGAACGATATGTGGAAATAGAAAAAGAGAAAGAAGAGTTGCAGCTTCTTCTTAATCGGTTAGAAAAACTTCAAGCCGTCCTGAAAGGGAATAGTTTTGTCGAATACATGGCTGAGGAACAGCTTCAACAAATAAGCTTTGATGCTTCACAGCGGCTTGGGGAATTGACAAGACAAAGATATGCGATTGAAGTCGATTCAGAAGGCGGTTTTATCATGCGTGACGATGCAAATGGCGGAGTAAAACGACCTGTTTCGACATTATCTGGCGGAGAAACATTTTTAACTTCTTTAGCCTTAGCTTTGTCGTTGTCCACCCAAATTCAGCTTCGCGGAAAATATCCGCTTCAGTTTTTTTTCCTTGATGAAGGGTTTGGAACGCTTGATGCAGAGCTTCTCGATACGGTTGTATCGGCTTTGGAAAAACTGCAATCGCAAAATTTATCCGTTGGCGTAATCAGTCACGTGCAGGAGCTAAGGGAACGATTGCCTAAGCGGCTGATCATTGAGCCAGCTGAACCTTCCGGAAATGGAACGACCGTGCGAATCGAAACGATTTAATTACATGAAGCAAGGATATTTCTGACCTAGTATGCCGTTACCAGTTAACAGCAAGTATTACATTCTCTAAAGGATCTTAACCGCTCAACATGACGGGGCTGTCTAATAAGTCGATTTTCCGGCTTATAGACGCCCCGTTAATGTTTTAGAAATGTTGATATATCAAATGTTTATGATGTTTCGTTTTCAATGGATTTTGACTTTCTAAGACAGCCCCTGCTAATCTTAGCATGTTTTGATTGCTGTGCTCATCCGTACTTTTTTAACCGTTTTTCATCGTTTTGACAAGATGTATGCTGCTTCAGCATTCTCCAAATAAGCGAAAAAAGCAGGTTCGATGGTGACGCCTGCTGCATCATGCACAAATCGTTTCAGCATTTCCAAATAAGCTTAAAAACAGGAGAACGGTACCATCTGCAATTTAGCCCGTTTTGAAATAGGTTGAGTAAAAGTTTTCCGTCAAAAAAATAAGACTATGAAAAGGCGAGTCTTATAAAATATCAAATTCCTCTTTTACAACGGGATGAAAATCACTTTACGAAATTAACTGTATTGTATGTTAATGTTGTGAGTGCGAATGCTTTCTAACTGTATAACAGTCCATGAAAAAACTAATGCAGGTTTTCAGCTTCTTTGAACCGATTCATAGTTTCACTCTATTTGTGCATCATGAGGACATCCACATTCCTAAAAAGAGTCTTTTGATCTGAAATGCAAGACAATGCGCTTTTTTTATTGAGCAGGACAACAAATTGAATGTCCTGCTCGCAAATAGTGTTTCTGGATCATAATATAAATCCAATCGTTATTTTTCACTAAGTCTTTTTAACGAACCAGGTGGCTATGCATTTGCCGTCTGGTTTTGATCATTTACGTCCGGATCGATTCCGTTTGTTATGCTGAGACCGTTGTTATTAATATGAAAATCGCCTGTGCAGCTGCTACCAGAGCCGCTGATGGATTTTGATGCTGATTTTGGAGATAAATAAAAGGAATCTCCAAAATTTACAACTCCTCCTGAAACGGAATTAATTTTTATCGGTCCGACAATCGCTGGCATGAGGAACATCCTTTTCCTTGTTGTCTCATAAATCATATGCGTAGAGAAAATCTATTGTTCAGGTGCATCAATATGTTTTGTCTTGTTGAAATTACCGTTGTTTTTCGTCGCCATCAACGTTTTTAGACAATTGTCGAATATGTTTTATTCGTGCTTCCGCGCATATTTCTTCGGCTGATCCAAAGTTCACGATACTTGAAGATGAAATGGCCAAAATTTTTACGTGATCGACATATATGTTCGGGGAATTGTTTGAATATGCGCTGGAAAATCGTTCGTCAAAGGAAGGCTGGGGAATGGATTCGCGAAAAAGCTGATAGGAGTGAAAGGATCCTTCCTTTGTATTAAATTTTTCATAGTCCCGCTGAACTGCCAGAACATTCGTTTTAGGGGTAATTTTTTTTGCGTCACCGATTTGGAATACGGAACAGATGTCTACTGAGTGTATATACGCCACTCTAATGTTCGAAAACCTTTTTAACAAATACATTAGTCTAATGACAAAGGAACAAATGGACCGATGACCAGTGATTCAGGTGGCGTATCAAAAATGGAAGAAAGAGAGATTTTATCCGTATCCCCTATTAAAAAAACTGATGAACTTGAAACCCCTATGATTCTCACCATGCCCACATGCAAGCCGTTATTGATGACGGTAAAATTCATGAAAATTCGTCGCCTTTCTTTTTATTGGGGAAATGTTTAAAAAAATGATCGATCGACTGATCAACATCTTTTTTTACTTTTTCTTCAATCCATTGTATTTTTTCTTTTATATCTGTTTGCTCATGGAGACGGAGTCTTTGTAGATAATAAGTAATCCTTCCTTCAAGTTGTTTTCTAATGTCTTCTATGATGAGTGCTTTATATGTTTCATCTAATTCATATTCATAGTTTTTAGCAAAGTCTTCAATCTTTTTCGGACATTCTTCTTGTAAATAACTATGAATGCTTTCAACGCATTGTTCGAATATTTGCTGTTTTAATTCGCGATGAACATCATCGACGTTTAGTTCTTCATTTTTTACGGAAAATTGTTCAATTGCTTCCTGATCAGCAGGATTTAAGCCGATATTCAAGACTCCTTCGAGCGTTTCGATTTTCAATTGGTCAAATTTGTACTCAACTTTTTCAATATTTGTATATGGCTTGTTTTTGAGCTCTTCCATTTGTTCTTCAAGGTAAAGAAAACCTTTTTCCAGATGGTCGATTCTTTTGCTTTGGGAATGGAGATATTGTTCCAATTTTAGAATATATTGCAATAATGATTGTATAGTGTAATTCATGATGTTCTCCCCACCTTTATCTGCATTCGTTACCATATTTATATTCTTTTCCAAATGAAAGGTGAATCGCTATGAAATGCTTGGTGGACGGAGAGGCACAATGACTCCGTTTCCCTGGCCGGACGGAGCGGGAGCCGGTTCAGTAAATTGTCCTGTGTTGTATAAATTCGACAGCGGTTTTATGATTCCGGCGCTGCCGATTTGAAACACGGATGAATTGGCGATCGTTCCGATACGTATAAATTGTATGTGAATCGATTGTTGAATATAAAAATTCATATAACCACCCTCTAAGCATTTAACACTTGCGGCTGATCAACGAGATCACTGTCAAACGTATTCGTAATGCTGTTTTGGTTAAATACGTAAAGACCGTCGCCTGTATTGAAGGAACCAGCCCCTGCGAATGTTTTCACTTCACTGTATGGCGAAATGTTTACGACGTCTCCGACATGAACGACACTGGCCGTCCCGACGCTATTTACCTTCATAGCACCAACAATTGCAGGCATCGCTTTCCATTCCTTTACCTTAAAAGTTATTTAGCTATTTTTAGTGTATGTTATGTCTTGAAAACTGTGATAAACGTTTAGAGTCGCATTTTTGTATACCTCAATATTTCACAAAATAACTATGCAAAATTCGTGGTGCTTTTAGCACATTTACACAAAAATTTCATAAAATAATCGCATCCGAAAAAATTTTTGCCCGAAGAGCATGGTGACTTTTCTTGTTTTCAAATTGTTTTTCATTTATCAAGGAAAAATAATGGAAAAAAGTTCAAAAAAATTATTATTCTTACTTGACATATAGGATTAATACGATTAAAATGTAACTCAATATTATTTTCTTAAACTATCAAAAAGTTTTTGTTGTGAAAATCCCTACCGTTTTAGTCGAGATTAATCTAGTAAACTTTCAGGGGAAGGGGGCATTTGGTGAAGGTTTCAAGCAGAGGTGAGTATGCGTTACGTGCTTTGCTTGTACTTGGACAGCAACAGGGAAGAATTTATCCGATCAATGAAATCGCCAAACAAACGCTAGTTACGGTCAAATACTTGGAACAAATCTTGCTCCAATTAAGAAAATTGGGGTATGTGCACAGTAAAAGGGGCATACAAGGAGGCTATATGCTCCGTTTATCGCCGACTGACATTAACATAGGGGAGGTTATCCGGCAAATTGAAGGTCCTTTATCTCCAATGGGGTGTGCCAGTACGACGGCTTATGTGCCTTGTCCATTGGAAGATAAGTGTTTATTAAAGCCGCTTTGGACGGTTGTACGTGACACAATTGCCCGCGTTCTTGAACAAACAACTTTAGATGATTTATTGAATAAAAGAATTACAACGGGAATTGGAGGGGAGAGCTTTGTTAAAAACGAAAATTGATCAGGAGTGGATTGAAAGAATTATACGTTCACTAGAAGATTTGGAATACGGATCTGTGCAAATTATTGTACATGACTCAAGAATTACACAAATCGAAAAATTGGAAAAATTCCGTTATCCTTTAGAACGAAAGGATAGCCATAACAAAGGGGCTAAGTGAACATATAAAACAATATCATAAAGAGGTCGTCGATCGGTCCACCGAAGACTCCCTATGTCTTTTCAATATTCCCGGATCGAGGAAGTTTTTTTATTTATAACACCGCCATCGAAACATAGCGGAAAGGGAGATGAATTTTATGAATATTACAAATAAACGCAAGTCAAAAGGACTATTTTTTCTATTATCTGTTATTACAAGTGTAGCTCTTGTTTTAAGTGCTTGTGGTTCAAAAAATGAAAGTGCCAGCTCCAGCTCAGAGGGAGATAAAAAGGCAGTCGAGTTATTAAACGTTTCTTATGACCCTACACGTGAGCTTTACCAAGACTTTAATAAAGCTTTCGCAAACTATTGGAAAGAAAAAACTGGTCAAGAGGTTACGATAAAGCAATCACATGGCGGTTCTGGCAAGCAGGCGCGGTCTGTTATCGATGGTTTGGAGGCTGATGTTGTAACGTTAGCGCTGGCTTATGATATTGACGCCATTGCAGATACTGGATTGATCGAAAAAAATTGGCAACAAAGATTGGATAAAAACAGTTCTCCTTACACGTCCACTATTGTGTTTTTAGTACGCAAAGGAAATCCGAAAGGTATTAAAGATTGGGACGATCTTGTCAGATCTGATGTTTCGATTATAACACCCAATCCAAAAACATCGGGTGGAGCACGCTGGAATTATTTAGCTGCATGGGGATACGCATTGAAAAAATATGGCGGCGATGAAGAGAAGGCAAAAGAATTTGTTGCGAAAATATATAAAAATGTTCCAGTATTAGATTCCGGGGCAAGGGGTGCTACAACAACTTTTGTCGAAAGAAAAATCGGTGATGTTCTTCTTGCTTGGGAAAATGAAGCTTTTCTAGCCATCAATGAATTAGGAAAGGATCAATTTGAGATTGTTGTACCTTCTGTAAGCATTTTAGCAGAACCTCCTGTTGCTGTTGTAGACAAGGTGGTTGATAAGAAAGGAACGCGCGAAGTAGCTGAAGAGTATTTGAAATATTTGTACACGGAAGAAGGACAGGAATTGGCAGCAAAGCATTATTATCGTCCAACATTGCCAAAAGTCGCTGAAAAATATAAAGATACATTCCCGCAATTGGAACTCTTTACAGTTGACGAACTGTTTGGGGGCTGGAGAGAGGCTCAGAAAAAACATTTTGACGACGGCGGTATTTTCGATCAAATTTATCAGCCGAAATAATGATTTGTTCCGATGAATGGAGGATTGGAAGTGGCCAAAACAAAACAACAGCACAGAAAAGGGGTTATTCCAGGTTGGGGACTCACGATGGGCTTTACGCTAACTTATCTTAGTTTAATAGTGTTGATCCCCTTGTCCGTTATCTTTTTAAAAGCCTCAACACTCAGCTGGGAGCAATTTTGGCAAATCGTCACAACTGACAGGGTGGCAGCCTCGCTTCGTTTATCTTTTGTTTCTTCATTTATTGCCGCTGCCATCAATTTAGTTTTTGGTCTTTTGCTTACTTGGGTGTTAGTGAAATATGATTTTCCAGGGAAAAGAATTATCGACGGATTAATCGATTTGCCGTTTGCTCTCCCAACTGCAGTAGCGGGAATTTCTTTAACAGCTGTTTATGCCCCGACAGGCGTTATTGGACAGTATTTGGACCGCTTCGGTATTGAGGCTGTTTATACCCCGCTCGGTGTCGTAATTGCTTTAACGTTTATCGGATTGCCGTTTGTTGTGCGGTCTATCCAGCCCATTTTGCATGATTTAGATCAGCAGTACGAAGAAGCGGCAGCTGTTTTAGGTGCAAACCGTTGGCAAACGTTTTGGAAAGTGATTTTGCCATCACTTGTTCCTGCGATGTTCACCGGGTTTTCGCTCGCATTTGCGCGGGCGTTAGGCGAATACGGATCAGTCGTTTTCATTTCCGGCAATATGCCAATGAAAACGGAGATCGCCCCTCTTTTGATCGTCACCAAATTGGAACAGTACGATTATGAGGGGGCAACAGCGATTGCCGCTATTGTATTGATTATCTCTTTTTTCCTGCTTTTTCTTATAAATTATTTGCAATGGAGAACGAGTCGAAAATATTTTATTCATTAAGTCACTAAGGAGATGTTATGCCTCAAATGGGTACTAAAACGAAGAAACAGCCTCTTGTCGGTGTTCATACAGAATCTGCGTGGATTCGTTTTATATTGACGGGAACGGCTCTATTATTTGTTGGTTTTTTTCTCATTATCCCGCTAATTACTGTTTTTACAGAAGCTTTGAAAAACGGTTTAGAAGTTTATTTTGCTTCGGTTACAGAACCGGATGCTCAATCAGCGATCCGTCTTACACTTTTGACCGCAGCAATAGTAGTGCCATTAAATTTTATTTTTGGTATTGCTGCTGCATGGTGTATCACAAAGTTTCAGTTTCCCGGGAAAACCTGGCTCATCACGCTTATTGATTTGCCGTTTTCTGTATCGCCCGTTATCGCTGGTTTAAGCTTTGTTTTATTGTTTGGTGCACAAGGTTTGTTGTCGCCGGTTTTAGATTCGCTCGGATTGAAAATAATCTTTGCTGTCCCAGGCATAATTTTGGCTACTTTATTTGTAACTTTTCCGTTTGTAGCCCGCGAGTTAATACCGGTCATGCAGGCAAAGGGGAGTGAACAGGAGGAAGCCGCTTTATCTTTAGGAGCCAGCGGATGGAAAACATTTTTATTCGTGACGCTTCCAAACGTCAAATGGGGAATTTTATACGGCGTCATCCTGTGCAATGCGAGAGCAATGGGTGAATTTGGAGCCGTTTCTGTTGTGTCAGGGCATATACGAGGAATGACAAATACGATCCCGCTCCATGTAGAAATTTTATATAATGAGTACCAATTTACTGCTGCATTCGCAGTCGCTTCCCTTTTAGCTATGTTGGCGATCGTTACATTAATTGTTAAAGGGGTGCTTGAATGGAAGGGTGTAGTTGATGGAAAAGGGTAAGGAGTGTGCATCATGGATATCAATGTGAAGCAAATTTCTAAAAATTATGGCTCATTTCAAGCATTAAAAGAAGTAAATTTAACAATACCGTCAGGGAAGATTACCGCTTTGTTAGGTCCATCCGGTTCAGGGAAAACTACGTTGCTGCGGATGATTGCCGGATTGGAAATGCCTGATAGCGGAAGCATCTATTTTGGCGACCATGATTATACGACAAAAACGGTCCGTGAAAGAAATGTCGGTTTTGTTTTTCAACATTACGCTTTATTTCATCATATGAACGTTTTTGAGAATATTGCATTCGGACTTAAAGTGCGTCCGCGAAAAGACAGACCGTCCAAACAAGACGTCCAACGAAAAGTAAATGAATTGCTTCATTTAGTCCAATTAAATGGTCTTGATCGCCGTTACCCGGCTCAATTATCAGGCGGACAGAGGCAGAGAGTTGCATTAGCTAGAGCGTTAGCAGTGGAGCCGAACGTGCTTCTGCTTGATGAGCCGTTTGGAGCTCTTGATGCAAAAGTGCGTCAAGAATTGCGGAGATGGTTGCGGCAGTTGCATGAACAATTACATGTAACAACTGTTTTTGTTACGCATGACCAAGAAGAGGCCTTAGAGGTTGCTGATCAAGTGGTAATCTTAAATAATGGACAAATTGAGCAAGTCGGAACACCGGATGAAGTATATCAACATCCAAAAACGAAATTCGTGTATCAGTTTCTAGGGCGTGTTAATGTTTTTCATGCTGAAGTGAACGATGGTCGCCTACATATCGGAGAAGCATTATTTGCTGCACCTGATGAAAACATTCAAACGAAAAAAATGATCGGGTATATTCGTCCTCATGAAGTGCGAATAACTCGACATAATGATAATCAAAAATCAATTCAAGTAAAGGTTCGCCGCATCCAATCTTATGGCCCGATTGTCCGTTTGGAATTGGAAAGATTGAAAACGAATGATCTGATCGAAGTGGACTTGAGTGTTGAACAGGCGAATCAACTGAACGTGAAAAATGATGAGATTCTTTATGCTGACTTGGAAAAAATAAAGTTTTTTTCAGATTCTCCATCCGTAGAATGAATAAATAATGTCGCCAAGATCATTATCACTCGAAAAGCCTGCATTTCAAAAAGAATGTAAATAAATTTGACTAATAGTTTTTATAAGGACAAAGGGGGTAGCAAAATGAGGAGAAAAAATCAAAAATCTTTGCTTGCCTTGCTTTTAATCATGATTGTTAGTTTATTTGCTGTTATATCCGGCTGCTCAGGAGAAGAAAAGAATGTGAAAAGCGCCGGTGAATCTCAAGAAACAAAAGATAAAGAGGAAAAGGTAGTTAGAATCGGATATCAAAAATACGGGACATTAAACATCTTAAAGAAACAAGGAACGCTGGATAAAGCGTTAAAAAGTCACGGATATTCTGTCGAATGGATTCAATTTCCGGCAGGTCCGCAGCTTTTGGAAGGATTAAATGTCGGCAGCATTGATATCGGGCATACTGGCGAAGCGCCGCCGATCTTTGCACAAGCGGCAGGCACTGATTTAGTTTATGTTGGTCATGAGCCAGAAAGCCCTCTTTCAGAAGCTATTCTTGTTCCAAAAGATTCACCCATCCGCACTGTTCAGGATTTAAAAGGTAAAAAGGTTGCGCTCAACAAAGGCTCAAACGTCCATTACTTGCTCGTAAAAGCTTTGGAAAAAGCGGGGCTGACCATAAATGATATTGAACCTAAATATCTCGTACCGGGAGATGCAAGAGCAGCCTTTGAACAAGGAAGTGTGGATGCATGGGTCATTTGGGATCCTTTCTTTGCTGTTGCTGAAACGGAGACAGGCGCCAGAGTTTTGGCAGACGGAAAGGATTTAGTGAAAAATAGAGAGTTTTATTTAGCGAGCAGAAAGTTTGCCGAAAATCATAAAGAGGTTATCGATCTGTTATTGGAAGAAATCAATAAAACAGATCAATGGGCTAAAAGTGCTCCAAAAGAAGTTGCAGAACTATTGTCACCTGAATTGGGAATTGATGTTGCTTCGCTTGAAAAAGCAGCTAAAAGAAGAACATATGGTGTTCAGAAAATAAGCGAACAAGTTCTAAATGATCAGCAGGTAATAGCAGATACTTTTCATCAATTAAAATTAATTCCTGAAAAAATCAATGTAAAAGAAGCAGCTTTGGAGGAAACAAACAACTAAATGAAAACAATAGCGAACCGACCAGACAACTGGAGGCTCCTACTTAGCAGAAACATGCTAAGAAAGGGGCCTTTTTGCGCATTTAAAACCTTGAATGACAGATGAAAATCTAAAAACGAAATGGGTGGAGTGAAAAATGAACATTTTTTGGTTTATTCCAACACATGGTGACGGGCATTATTTAGGTACTACCATTGGAGGACGTACAACCGATTTGTCTTATTTCAAACAAATTGCCCAAGCAGCGGATCGCCTTGGTTACAGCGGGGTGCTGATTCCAACTGGAAGATCTTGCGAAGATGCTTGGATTATTGCCTCTGCCTTAATTCCCGTTACGGAAAACTTACGGTTTCTTGTGGCAGTTCGGCCGGGGTTGATGGCTCCTTCCGCTGCTGCAAGGATGGCCTCGACATTTGACAGAATTTCAAATGGACGATTGCTAGTAAACGTTGTAACCGGCGGTGATCCGGTGGAGCTGAAGGGTGATGGAATTTTTTATTCACATGATGAAAGATATGAAGTGACTGACGAATTTTTGACAATTTGGCGAAAGCTGCTTGCAAATGAAAAAGTCGATTTCACAGGTCGTTATTTGCAGGTGGAAGGAGGAGACCTTTTGTTCCCGCCAGTGCAAAAACCATATCCGCCTGTCTTTTTCGGCGGTTCATCATTGGCTGGCCAGCAAGTAGCGGCAAAGCATGCAGATGTATATTTAACATGGGGAGAGCCGCCGAAACAGGTTGCTGAAAAACTGAATCAGGTGAAAAAGCTGGCAGAGGAACAAGGAAGAACCGTGCGCTTCGGCATTCGCTTGCATATCATCGTCCGTGAAACGGATGAAGAAGCATGGCAAGCCGCCGAACGGTTAATCAAATATGTGGATGATGAAACGGTCGCTCAGGCACAAAAGGTTTTTGACCGTTTTGATTCAGTAGGGCAGCGCAGGATGTCAGATCTTGTGAAAAGAGACCGCAAGTCGCTTGAAATCAGCCCGAATTTATGGTCAGGAATCGGTCTTGTGCGCGGCGGAGCAGGTACGGCGCTAGTCGGCAGTCCGGAAACAATTGCAGAAAGGATGAAGGAATATGCTGATCTCGGCATCGAGACATTTATTTTATCCGGCTATCCTCATTTAGAGGAAGCATATAGAACAGCTGAACTGTTGTTTCCTCACTTGCCGATAAGCCATGTTCAAAGAAACAGTGAACCACAACCGTTTGGACCATTTGGAGAAATTATTGCCAACAACAGTTTACCAGCAGAAATGGAGAGAATCAGAAAATGAAAAAGTCGTTGTTTTCCGATCAAGTAAAAAAACAATTAATCCCATGGCTTTTGCCTATATTGATTTTAATCATTTGGCAATTGTTATCCTCTAAAGGGATTCTTTCAACAAAAATTCTTCCAGTGCCGTCAGACGTTGTGATGGCAGGAGTGGAGCTCATTCGTTCTGGTGAATTGTTTCAGCATTTGCTGATCAGCTTTAAACGAGCCATAATCGGTTTTTTGATTGGAGGAAGCATTGGCTTGTTTCTCGGCCTTATTAACGGGCTGTTTCCGATCGCAGATAGAATTTTCGATACAACGATTCAAATGGTGCGGAATATTCCTCACCTGGCCATGATTCCTCTTGTCATCCTTTGGTTTGGAATTGGGGAGGAAGCCAAAGTATTTTTAGTAGCAGCTGGAGTGTTGTTCCCGATTTATGTGAATACACTTCATGGCATTCGGTCAGTAGATCAAGGGTTGATTGAAATGGGACGGGTATATGGACTTCGTTCCTGGCTTCTCTTTTGGCAAGTGGTGTTGCCTGGCGCCCTCCCGTCTATTTTAGTCGGAGTTCGATATGCACTGGGGATCATGTGGCTGACGTTAATTGTTGCTGAAACAATTTCCGCAGATTCTGGTATCGGATATATGGCCATGAATGCGAGAGAATTTATGCAAACAGATGTAGTGCTGCTCAGCATTCTTCTATATGCATTATTTGGAAAAATCGCGGATTCAATGGCAAAATGGCTTGAAAGAAAATGCTTAAATTGGAATCCAAATTATCAAAACTTGTAGAGAATGGGGGGGAAAATGTGGAATCTCCAACTTTTGGAACTTATCTGCAAATCAATGGTGTAGAGAAACACTTCGGAAATCAGCACGTTCTGCGCGGAATTGATCTTGAGGTGCAGCCTGGCGAGTTTGTAGCGATCATCGGCCGAAGCGGCTGCGGAAAAAGCACGCTGCTTCGTTTAATTGCCGGATTAGATGAGCCGACAGCTGGTGAGATCAAGGCTAACAGTAAATTGATGAAGGGATTAAATCCAGAGGTTCGCATTATGTTCCAAGATGCCAGACTTTTGCCTTGGAAACGCGTAATTCAAAATGTAGCGATTGGCATGAAAAAAGAAGATTTACCTAAAGCGGAGTTAGCTCTAAAGCAGGTTGGACTGATCGACAGGGCAAAAGAATGGCCTCATGTTTTATCAGGAGGACAAAAACAACGGGTGGCACTTGCAAGAGCATTAGCCAGCAAGCCAAGGCTGTTGTTATTGGATGAACCATTAGGTGCGTTAGATGCTTTAACACGCATTGAAATGCAGCGTTTGATCGAACGATTATGGAAGGAGCAAGGATTTACAGCTTTGCTGATTACACATGATGTGGAAGAAGCGGTAGCAATGGCGGATCGAGTGGTGTTGATAGAGGATGGAAAAATTGCGATGGATACACCGATTAAATTTCCTCGTCCTAGGCAGCGCGGTAATGCAGCATTTGCAGCCCTCGTCGAAAAGATTTTGCGCCGCGTAATGGGTGAGGAAGAAAACACACCAGCTGTCTATGCAAGGCAATCAACGTAATAAGCTTAATAAATATATTCATTAAAGGGGGATTTACTAATGAAAATTATCAGAAAAAGTATGTTTTTAAGTTTAATTTTCCTTTTAGTGCTTTGGATTTCAGGCTGCGGCAGCAAGGAGGAGGCAAATGAGACTTCCAATGCGGAAAAATCAAATGCCAAAGCGGAAGAGGAGACATTACCAGACGAACTTAGAATTGGCTATCAAAAATCATCTATTTTGCTTTTCTTAAAGGAAAAAGGCAGCTTAGAAAAAATTTTGGCTGAAAAAGGAGTTAAAGTCACATGGCATGAATTTCAATCAGGACCGCCATTATTAGAGGCGTTGAATGCAGGAAAAATTGATGTAGGATATGTAGGCGGAGCACCTGCTGTACTTGCAGGAGCCGTTTCAGATTCTGAATTAGCCTATCTTGCCTATGAACCGGAAGTATATCGGGCGATTGTTGTTCCAAAAGATTCACCTATTCAAAAGATAGAAGATTTAAAAGGGAAGAAGGTTGCTTTTGGTAAAGGATCAAGCGCACATTATTTGCTCCTTACTGCTTTAGAGAGTGTAGGGCTGACTTTGAATGATATTACTCCTGTCTATTTACAGCCTTCAGATGCTAGAGGAGCTTTTGAACGCGGCAATGTGGATGCATGGGTGATTTGGGATCCATATCTTGCGGACGCAGAAGAAAGTGGAGGTGCTAGAATCATTGCCGATGCAAAAGGTCTCCCGCGTCAATATGGATTTATTGTAGGAAGACGCGATTATTTTCAAGAAAATCGTGAACTTCGAAATTTAGTGATCAGTGAACTAGAGAAGGTTCACAAAGAGATTCAAGCAGACAAACAAGGGGCTGCCGAAAACTTTTCACAGAAAACTGGCATTTCGAAAGATGTATGGAAGCAAACTTTGGAAAGAAGAGAATATGGAGTATTTGACATCACACCTGAAGTGGTGGATGCCCAACAGAAGCTTGCAGATACTTTTTTAGAGGCAGGATTGATAAACGAGAAAATAAATGTGCAAGATGCTGTTCTTTCAGATTAACGAAGCAAGAAAGTGGTCATTTCATGCTTTATAAGTTATAATGACCCTGAAACGGAATGTTCAAAAGAAAGATCCATGCGATAACGATTGACAAGCGCAAATAGTTGTCCTTTTACAAATGGAGGTGTTTATCCCTCCATTTGTTTTTGTGGAGAACAGCTGTCCTTATCTTCACGGAAGCGGTAATGGCCGGTTTGCAAGCGGGCTGTCTGTGAACCTTGAGGCCGTTTTTCTTTTCAAAATTTTTTTCATTGAATGAGATAATCTTTTCGCTGCGGGAAAGGATGTAATGAATGGAAATTACCCGTAAAAATCCAAACTCGTTTTTAACGAAAACAAACGGCTATTTGCAAGGGTATTCGTACAGTTTAAATCCGTATGTCGGCTGTTCATACGGCTGCCATTATTGTTATGTACAAAAGCTTCCAGTCGCATTGTTTAAGAAAAAAGAGTGGGGAACATGGGTTGAAATAAAGGATGAAAAGCCAAACCAATTTTTAGGCGAATTGAAGCGGGCCAAGAAGAAAGGGAAAGTGACGATTTTCATGTCATCCTCAACAGACCCTTACCAGCCGCTGGAAGCGAAGGAATTACGAACAAGAAGGCTCCTTGAAGTGATAGCAGAAATGCCTCCGGACTTTTTATTTGTCCAGACGAGAAGCCCGCTTGTCACTAGAGATATTGATATCTTTCAAAAATTGGGGGATCGGGTGCTTGTCAGCATTACCATTGAAACGGACAGAGATGATGTGCGCAAAATTTTTTCTCCAAAGGCGCCGCCGATTCAAGCTAGGATCAATGCGCTTAAAAAACTAAATGAAGAGAACATTCCGTCACAGGCGGCAGTTTCTCCTGTACTGCCTTTTTCTCCGAATTTTACGAATCTATTACGGAATGCGACGAAACGAGTCTGTTTAGATGATTTCTTTTTAGGAGATGGAAGCGGCGGAAGACGATCACAGGCGCTCGGTTTGTCAAAGCTTTTTTCGCAAATTGGAGAAGAAGAATGGTTTTCCCCTGAAAACCTCGAATATGTGAAAGACTTATTTTTACATGTGTTTGCGAAAGATCAGCTGTTCATTTCTAGGCAAGGCTTCATTCCGCCCGATGGGAGTCATGAAGAATGATCGATTCTCATATTCATTTGGATCAATACGATCCAAAAACTATTGATGAGCAAATCAAAAAGTGGCAGGAAGCGGGCATTACTCATGTTGTGGCCGTTTCAACCGATTTAACATCCGCCTATAAAACGCTTGAATTGAAGCAAAAACATGAAGATTTTATTATAGCAGCTGCTGGCTTTCACCCTGAACAGGAGATTCTTGAAGAACGGGAGCTTGAAGAGCTTCTATCGCTGATTCGAACAGAGAGGGCGATTTCAGCTGTCGGGGAAATTGGTTTGCCGTATTATGAAAAAGAGCGATTATTTGCAAAGTATTCGGAACAAACTTATATAGATGTCTTGAAGGAATTTTTGAAAATCAGCGTTGAACATTCACTGCCAGTTGCCTTGCATGCAGTTCATGAAGATGCGGAAAAAGTTTTACATCTTTTGCAAAAACATCAAGTGAAAAAAGCGCATTTTCATTGGCTTAAAGCGGCATCATCTGTAGTGAAGGAAATTTGTAAACAACACTATTATATTTCTGTGACTCCGGAAGTTTGCTACCGCCTGCGCGATCAGCAGCTTGCTGAACAAGTTCCGATGGATCAGCTGCTTATTGAGACGGACGGCCCTTGGCGGTATGGGGGAGCGTTTAAAAATGTTGACACAACCCCGTTATTTTTTAAAGGAAATTTGCTGCAAATTGGCGAATATTAAAAAGAGGCCGCGTGAAGATATTGTGCGCACAACTGCAAATAATGCGAAAAAACTTTATCTTAATTGGGGGTAGAACATGAAGCTTGTCACTGCAAATATTCACGACAGAACGTTTATCGGACTAATTTTTAACGAAGATTCGGTTATTGATATTCAAAAAGCGGAACTGAAGCTTTATGAATCGGAAATATCGCCTGCATCGCTGCAAGCGTGCATTGAAATGGGTGAAAAATTTGTCCGCCATATTGAAGCATTACAGGAATGGGTTGCGAAGGAAAAAGAAAGGGAGACATATGTCTATCCGCTGTCAGCTGTTAAACTCCAAGCACCGATTCCACGACCGAAGAAAAACATTATGTGCGTCGGTAAAAACTACCGTGACCATGTTGCGGAAATGGGAAGCGAAAGTGATATTCCTTCCGATTTGATTCTGTTTTCCAAACCTTCAACTTCCGTTATTGCTCATGAAGGAGAAATTGATCCTCATCTTTATTTAACCGACGAACTTGATTATGAAGGGGAACTTGCAGTTGTCATTGGGAAAAAAGGAAAACAAATTCGCGAAGAAGAAGCCTATGACTACGTTTTTGGATATACGATCATCAATGATGTCACAGCAAGAGATTTGCAAGCTCGCCACAAACAATATTTTTTAGGAAAAAGCTTGGATACATCATGCCCGATGGGACCGTATATTGTACATAAATCGGCTGTTTCGAATCCACAGCATCTGTCTATCGAGACGAAAGTTAATGGCGAAATTCGGCAGCAAGCCAATACAAATCAAATGATTTTCCCGATTAAACGGATCATTTCTATCATTTCTCAAGGCATGACTCTTGAACCGGGAGATATCATTGCAACAGGTACACCTGCGGGAGTCGGAAAAGGCTTCAATCCGCCGAAATTATTAAAGCCTGGCGACACTGTCGAAATTACGGTAGAAGGAATTGGCACGTTGAGAAATAAAGTCAAGGAAATTTAATAGCGAAAGGACGGGCAAGAGTGAGCCCCTTTAATCTTTCGTTTTAGTGCGTCTTTGTCAATTTAGTGAAATCATTTTATTTATCATAGTAATTGCTATGTTTTTGGATGATCATTTGATATGATGAATGTGGACTTGCAAGTATAGATGGGGGAGGGCATTTATGACACATTTGCATATTACATCATGGGTCATTTTGCTGATTTTGTTTTTCATTGCGTTTGCCAAACCTTCAAAAGGTTTGCATATGGCTGTGCGAATCTTTTATTTAATCGTGTTGGCAACTGGACTTGAATTAATTTTCCGCTATAATGTGTTCAGCATGGCCAACTATGTAGGGGAATATGTCGCTAAAATTTTCCTTGCCATCGTTTTGATCGGGCTTATGGAAATGGTTTTGGGCAAAAAGAAGAGAAACGAATCGTCCAAAGGCATTTGGATCGGCTTTTGGATTGTGCTGATTCTCGTCATTTTGCTTGGATTTAGACTGCCTCTTACTTTTTAAAAAATATGTTGATGCAAAAATATAGGAGCGTATTTCGCAGGGGCTGTCTTAGAAAGTCAAATCGCCATTGAAAACAAAAAATCATAAACACCGATATATATCAACGTTTCTAAAACATTAATGGGGGCGTCAATAAGCCGTAAAAACGACTTATTAGACACCCCCCTATTATTTTTCTTTCTTGAATTTGACAATAAAACCAGCCTTAAAAAAACATCCAAATCCTATAATTATTAGAATTATTATATGGCCTATATGTTAAAAAATGTTTCTTATACTTTTAAACCGGGACAGGTTTACGGACTCTTTGGTAAAAACGGATCCGGTAAAACCATGCTACTTCGTACTTTAGCTGGATTAGTTATTCCTACTGAAGGTGAGGTTATAATTAATAATCAAGCATTACATAAAGATATATCCTTCCCCCAAAGCGTTGGGATCATTATAGAAAATATGGAGTTATTGCCACAGTATGATGCGTACACAAATCGGGGCTGTCCAGAAAGTCAAATCCCCATTGAAAACAAAAAATCATAAACACCGATATATCAACGTTTCTAAAACATTAATGGGGACGTCAATAAGCCGTAAAAACGACTTATTAGACACCCCCCTATTATTTTTCTTTCTTGAATTTGACAATAAAACCAGCCTTAAAAAAACATCCAAATCCTATAATTATTAGAATTATATGGCCTATATTTCATATCATCGATGGTTAATGAAAATAAAAAAGCTCCAAGCAAAATAAATGGAATAGCTAATAACCACCTCAAATTATGAAACTCTCCTTATCTCGTTTTTTATTAAGGCTTGAATATTAATTCGATATGAGTTCATTGAAACCTTGCTAATCGTCAAAAAGTTGGACGAAATTCCGCGGATTGGAAAAAAGTTTCAATGCAGGCGATGCCTTACGTTTACTTTCTTTTTGTAAATATCCTAATGTTTTAGGTTCATATTTTTGTTTTTATAAACATTTTTCTGTAGCGCAGTCTACATTGATGTTGGGCAGCCGGTCTGTTTCGCCCATCATTGAATAAATACTTAGCCACAGGATGACAATTCGAACGAATAGCATCTTTTTGAATATCCAGCATGATCAGGCTGCAGCTGTTTTTTATGTGTCTCCTTAAAAAATTTAAATGACTATTTCTGCACTCCCCCTATCAATTGCAAAGCTTTCATTACTCCGACTGTCTTAAAAGTACTTTTTAACTAAATCCTTTTTTCCTTGAATTGCAGTTATGAAATAGAGCTGACAAAGCTTCGTTCCCCTGTGCTTACAGTGAATTCAAACAGGTCTTTTTGTTTGTCTCCCCGATGGAAAAAATGCTGAACCGCACAAAGAGAATCCGTATTATCAAATATAAAAACAGAAGCGCCTTTCATCGGTTTGTTTCCATGGTGATACAACAATTGATTGTGGCAGTAGATGATGTCATAAACGGAAAAGGATAAAGCATTTAAATGGTGTACAAACATTATAAAGCTTTCATCATCCAATTCATTTAAAAAACAATGAAATGCATAGGGGAATGTCTTCTTGATTCGAATTTTTCCGCCTGACCGCAAGTATTCTTCCTTATTATGTCCAATATCAACCCATCGGCCGTTTTTCAAAAGTTCAATGTGCTGATCGTTTAAATCATCAAGAGAAATCTGTTCATCATCTTCATCATCGATCAAAATCGGTTTTGCTTGAAGCATTTCAACGGTTGCAGTCCGAAAACTCCTTTTTTGTTTATGGAGAAGGTCATTTTTTACGTCCGAAAACAATATGAACACCTCAATACTTTTTATTGATTGTTTTAGACAAAATGCTTTCTTTTTATACAAATGGGCAGGTAACATTGAACTTTTTTTGCATACAATAGCTACATCTTTCATGTTATAGATAGTGGGGTGATAAGCATATGTGTGGAATTGCTGGCTGGGTAAATTTTCAACAATCACTTTTCCAAAATACTGAAATAATGGAAGACATGATTGATACGTTAAGCAAAAGAGGGCCTGATGATACAAATATTTGGGGAAAGAAGCACGTATTGTTCGGGCATAAAAGACTTGTTGTCATTGACCCGGAATGCGGTCGACAGCCGATGACAAAACAAAAAGAAGATAATTCCTACACGATTTGTTATAACGGCGAGCTATACAATACGGAAGATATTCGCAAAGAATTATTGAAAAAAGGCTATACGTTTCGCGGCCACTCAGATACGGAAGTTCTTTTAGCTTCATACATGGAGTGGAAAGAAGAATGTGTGCACCATTTAAACGGAATTTATGCTTTTGCCGTTTGGGATTCAGCAGATGAAAAATTATTTATAGCACGCGACCGTCTTGGCGTTAAACCGCTCTTTTTTTATGAAAACAACGGTAATTTTCTGTTCGCTTCTGAAATAAAAGCCCTTTTAGCCAACCCTGAAGTCGATGCTTTGCTCGATCAGGAAGGGCTGCAAGAAATTATGGCGCTGGGGCCGTCGAGATCTCCCGGTTCAGGCGTTTTTAAAGGAATCGAAGAGCTTAGACCCGCCCATGCCCTAAGTTTTAATCGAGATGGCTTAAAAATATGGAGGTATTGGAACGTTAAAAGCCATCCGCATGAGGATTCTTTTGAAGAAACGGTCGAAAAAGTGCGTGAATTACTAATAGATGCCGTCACAAGACAGCTTGTCAGCGATGTTCCGCTATGCACGTTTTTATCGGGAGGATTGGATTCGAGCGCCATTACAGCGATTGCCGCCAGGACATTTGAAAAGGAAGGAAAGGGGCATCTTCATACTTATTCAATTGATTACGAAGGGAATTCTGAGTATTTTCAACAAAGCGAGTTTCAGCCGAATGCTGATGCCTACTGGATTCATTTAATGAAGGAATCTTTTCAAACCATTCATCACGAATGTATCATGACACAGGAAGAGCTTGTCTCATATTTGCAGGAAGCAGTTGAAGTCCGTGATCTTCCGGGGATGGCGGACGTCGATTCTTCACTTCTTTGGTTTTGCCGGCAAATTAATAAGGACTTTGTCGTGAGCTTGTCGGGAGAATGTGCGGACGAAATTTTCGGCGGATATCCGTGGTTTTATCGTCCTGAGGAATTGGCAAGAGAAGGATTTCCGTGGATTCGTTCATTAGATGAGCGGATCAAGCTGCTCCGGAACGATTGGCAAAAAAAGCTGAATATAAAAGAATATGCTTTAAGGCAATATGAAAAAACGATTGAAGAAACACCTGTTTTAGATGGAGAACCTGAAACGGAAAGAAAAAGGCGGGAGCTTTTTTACTTAAATATGATATGGTTTATGACAACATTGCTTGACCGAAAGGATCGCATGAGCATGGGGGCATCGCTTGAAGTGCGCGTTCCGTTTGCAGATCACCGGCTTGTCGAATACGTCTGGGATATTCCGTGGGAATGGAAACGATATGGCGATCGGGAAAAAGGCCTATTACGGAAAAGCTTAGAAGATCTTTTGCCGAAGGAGGTTGTCTACAGGAAAAAAAGCCCGTATCCGAAAACACATCATCCGAAATATACGAAGCTTGTAAAAGAACAGCTTGAAAACGTATTGGCCATGAAAGACTCCATATTGCACGAGCTTTTCGATGGGAATGCATTAAATAAATTAGTAGAGACAGACGGTGCATCTTTTCAACGCCCATGGTACGGACAGCTGATGACGGGACCGCAGCTGTTAGCCTATCTTTGGCAAATTCACATTTGGTTTGAAAAGTACCGGATTAATATCATTTGATGAATTTAGGGAAAATGAGGCTGTCTTAGAAAGTCAAATCGCCATTGAAAACAAAAAATCATAAACACCGATATATCAACGTTTCTAACACATTAATGGGGGCGTCAATAAGCCGTAAAAACGACTTATTAGACACCCCCCTTGCTTTTTATAATAAAGAAGGACAAACATGTTCAGCATGTTATAATGTTTTTTATAATGAAATTCAAAAATGATCTGCAAGGGGAGCGGGAGGGGAGAGATATATAAACATTTTGTAGAAACTGAATGATTCATCGGTAGAAAAAAGATTTTTATGAAAATGATGAACGTTTTCAAAAAATTTTCTAATGTCTAGGAATCAAGCAGGGAGAGAAGCTTACAATAAGATCCGAATTTGGCCTGGTACGTTTCATGTTGTAAGAGAATAGTTCAAGAAGATATGAATGAAAAATTAACTGACCTAACTTTTTGAATACGTTGACGAACTGTTTGATCGTGGCGCAATCCAGGCAAAATGATGTAGGTAACGCAATGATTTCAAACATGTAAACTTATTTTTCAGTTAGCATGGAAGGAATAAAGGCTCTTTCAAATGAAACGGGGATAAGCCAGCGAGTGATTCGCGAGGCTTATAAAGAAAAACTCATCGGAAAAGGGGATAAATCCCATCAAACATTACATACATTCGATGAGAAGATTGACAGCAAACCAAAACAGATGCAACACCGCTTGCCGATTTTGCGGAAGAGTTGAAGCGGCGAACTTAGATGAATTAAGCGACAAGCATGGATTTTGCTGACATAAGGAGGATTTTGACGAGTGAAAAAAGGATTGATCTTCATTTTGTGTGTTTCATTGCTTTTTTGTTTTTCAGCGACTGCTAGCGCTGTAAACTTGCAGGATGAGTCAATTTATCACGTAGCAGTTGACCGCTTTTACAATGGAACGACGGCCAATGACGGCGAAAGAAAGGGCGGTCTTGAACATTTTCTTGGGGGTGACTTGCAAGGGGTGATCAAAAAGCTGGATTACATAAAAGGAATGGGCTTTACAATCGTTTCATTATCACCAATATTTCAAAATGAGGCAAACGGCTTTCATGGGAAATGGGTGAAAGACTTTAAAAAAGTGGACGAGCATTTTGGAACAATGCAGGATTTAAAACAGCTGACAAAGGAAGCACATAAACGTGATCTAAAGGTCATGATAGATTTTGTTTTCGAAACAGGACCGAACCACCCTTGGCTGTCTGATCCAGCTAAAAAAGAATGGTTTGTTGAAGGAAGTACGACATTCGATGTTTCTCGCCCCGACGTTCAAGCATTTATAATCGATGTCGCTAAATGGTGGATCAAACAAAGTGATATTGACGGGTATCGGTTGATTGACGCGAATCGAACTGAACCTCAATTTTTAAAAAAAATGGCTGAAGAAGTTAAGTCTGTCAAAAAAGATTTCGTTTTAGTGGCAGATATTGGCGGGGGTGATCCGAATACATATCAAAACAGTGGAATCGATGCCGTGATGAATACCTATTTTGCGAAAAATGCGCAAAAATCATTTTCGAATGTGGATGAACCGCTTTCGGGATTGGACGGGTTTACGCAATCCAATCTGCCTGTCGTTTCGTTTTTAGATGACGAGGATATCGTTCGTTTTACAAGAAAAGCTGTTGAGAATGAAGCGTTTCCAGTGACAAGATTAAAACTTGCCTTGACGTATTTATATACTTTACCGGCTGTTCCTTTTGTTTATTACGGGACGGAGATTGCATTGGATGGCGGAAATGGAGCAGTCAATTATCGGATGATGGATTTTCGCACGAGCACCGAAATAGTCGAGTACATAACAAATTTAGCCGACATTCGCAAAATCCTGCCTTCTCTCCGAACAGGGCAATATCATTTGTTGTATGAAAAGGACGGCATGCTCGTTTATCAATTAAAAAGCGGTGATGAAACATCCATTATTGCCATTAACAACACATCGCAAACAAAAAGCGTAACGATCGGATTTCGATATTTGCCGGATAATCACGAATTGAGAGGGTATTTAAAAGGGGGAAGCATAAAAAGTTCAAAGGACGGATACACGATCACTTTGGAGCGGGAAACAGCGGAGATTTTTAAACTGGACGAACAAAAAGGCGCGAGCATCCCTTTTATTTCCATTTTGGTCGGAGTCCCAGTTTTGTTTATCCTTTTCTTATATGCCGCATATAAAAAAGGGAAGGGAAAACAGCCGTCGTAAAATGCAAAATAAAAAGCTGATCCCTTAAAGGTGCAAAAAAAGGACAAACTCGTCTTGATTTGCCATTTTTAAGCTGCTTCTATGTACACATAGGCTTTAAACAGGAATTTTTCAACTGAAAGCTTCGGAGCGGAAAGTTCGCCTATCACATCTTCCTTTTCATATTGAGATGTTGGAAAAGAAGCCTAATTCTTCCTTTTTGAACGCAAAAAAGCCCCTTCCTCATATCAAGACGCTGGAAAAGGAGCGGCTCCATTTAAAGTGGGTAAAACAATATTGATCAATGGATAACAGATTAGGAAAGAGGGCTTCTTATCAATAGCTTGTGAATTTGGAACAAGCTTTTGCTCGCTTTTTCGTTGTGACGCTTGTATTTTAATTTTAAAGGATGCAATGTTTTTTCACGTTTATGTTGTAGGCTGGTGCTTTTTCTCATAAGATGGGAGTAATAGAAAAAGGGGAGGAGAAATGTATGAAGCCGCTTCGCTTACGGGGGCATCATTTATTATGTGTGCACGGATTTCGCGGAATGGGATATAGTCCATCGTTTGTAGAGAAGATGTGGGAAGTAGTTACAAAAATTCGTGATGAAGAGCAAGACTTTCCCATTCAAGTCGTCTCTGCACTTGATGATGCGTGCATGGCATGTCCGCACCATGGAGAATCGACGTGCCAAGCGGATCCGAATTCAAATGAGCATGTGATTTCCATGGATCAAAAAGTAATCCGCCATTTAGGCATTGAAGAAAATGGGATTTACTTAAAATCGGAATTATTGGGGCTCACGGCCCAAAAAGTAGTCCCTGACGACTTAGATTACTTATGTGCGAATTGCTCCTGGCTTCCGCACGGTGTATGCAAAGAAGGCATCGCCAATGTCCGTAACGGGAATATTGCGCAAAAGGAAGCTAAGTAGCTTTTTACAGTTTTCGTCACTGCCCAATCTGTCAGTGTAGCTGATTGCGGCTTTTCAAAATTATTGGTGCATATTGGCGCAATCTTGTTGAAATTTTGTACTCTTTTTCGTCTTCGTCATCTTTTACATAATCCAAGTATTAGCGAAACCATGTTGAGATTTTGCTCCTGTTAAGCAGGAAATAACCTCTTCGTGGAAATAGCCGAGCGACAATTCGGCTATTCTAATTTTAAACACGGAGGGCTATGCTTCTTCACTATAATACTGCAAGCTTTGTAGAAAGCTGTTTCCGTTTCTTTTCTATAGGAATCATGAATGAAGATGTCATAAAGGTTTGCAACATTTGCTGTCCGATGGATCATAAGCGGTCAGCTTAAAAGAAGGGTGCTTCCATGACGATTTTTCTTTCGAGTTCGGGAATTGGATTAATAAGTTGGAGGAAAACTAGATTGTTTGAAACGCTCTGTATCGGACGACGATAAGATTTGAATTAATAAGTTGGAGGCAAACGGATTGAGCAGCACTTCACCGTTTTTATACTCTTTCACTAGGGATTCGCACTGTGATCGAAGTTGACCAACGCCAATAGGCTCCTAAATTAAAAGTCTGATGGAAGGTGCCATTTTTATAAAAATTTGAAAGGCTCGTCTTGTTTTAAAACAAGATGAGCCTTCTTTTCGTAAAGGTGAAAATAGATTGCAAAGACATTTTTTTAGCCTTGATGAAGAAATTTCACGCAAACCGGATCAGGCACGGAAATTTCTGATGGCAAGCGTGTCAATTTGCCGGTTTCAGGATCGCGTTCAAATAAGACGGCGTTGCTTGATTCTTGGTTTGTGGCGATCACAAATCTTTCTGTCGGATCGAGGACAAAGTCTCTTGGCCAATGGCCGCCGGTGCTTGTCCATTCAACAAATTCAAGCTTGCCCCCATCATTTTCTACCTTGAAAACAGCAATGCTGTCATGGCCGCGGTTAGCAGCATAAACGAACTTGCCGTCGGAAGAAATGTGAATGGCGCTGCCTTGGCTGTTTTCTGCAAAATCTTCCGGAATTGCTGGGATGTATTGCAGCTCTTGAAAGCTTCCTTCATCTGCATTATAAGAAAGAACGATCACTTCATTGCTTAATTCCGTCATCACGTAAGCGAATTTTCCGTTTGGATGAAAGACGATATGGCGAGGGCCGCTTCCAGGTTTAACAGAAAGGCTGCTCACCTTCTTTAAAACACCTTGATCACAAGAGTAGGTAATAATTTGGTCAATTCCTAAATCAACAGCTACAACATATTTTTCATCTGGTGTAAACCCCGAATAGTGAGCGTGCGGTTTTTCTTGCCTTTCAAGATTAGGGCCTGAACCTGTATGTTCTGCAACGCTTGCCGCTGGATTTGCGCTTTTGTCTTCATTCAGCAAGTAAGCCTCGATCGTTCCGCGATGGTAATTAGCGGTGACGACGAAATGGTTTGCTTTGTTGACGCTGACGTGGCACGGAGAAGGTCCTTCCGTCACTTGTCGGTTGATGCTTTGCAGATCGCCTGTTTGTTCGTCAATGGAAAAAACAGCAAGCCCCCCTGAATTTCTGTCTTTAACAACCGAATATAAATTTTGATTGTCTTTGGAAATCGCGACATATGTCGGATTGTCAAGCTCTGCTGCTACTTTAGCTTCACCAAGCTCTTTTTTCTCAGTGTCCAATGTAAATTTGTAAATGCCTTTGCTTTCACCTTTCGTATATGTACCGATATAACCGATGAATGGATTTGCCACGAAACATGCTCCTTTCAAATATACTTTTCTAGAATTATATCATGGAAATTCTCCTATTTTTCTATTTTAAAATGAACGAAAATTAGACGAAAATTTACAAATAATTAAAACCAACTAAATATTTCGATATTACAATAATTTGAGGTTAGAAAATTTTAGGGAGGTGTTTTATTTGAAAAAAAGAAAGAGACGCTCTATGCTGGCTGGAGCTTCCGCTGTTTTGCTTGTTCTTGTTTCCGTGTTAACACCGATACATACGTATGCAACAGCAACAGTTGCAGGAAACGCCGAGCAGCAGATGGAGGAACAAACGAAATCAACGGATAAACCAAATCAAGAACAACCGCTTCATCAAAATGACAGCGAGCCAAATGTTGAAGAAAACAACTCTCAGCAAAACGAAGTTCAACAGGACAAAAGTGATGAAAGACAGCCTGATGCAGCAAATGAAGAAATGAAAGAACCTGCAAAAGGAGGGGATCATCCATCTTTTCCGGTTAATGAAAGTGAACAAAAGCAGCAAAAACCAGAACAGCAAGATACTGATACAGTTCCCGAAACTTCAAAACAAGAACCAGAAGCAAATTCACAATCTACCCCCCAACTTGAACAGCAAGCTGTTACACTGCCACTGGAAATCGTTCATCAGCCACCGGCAGTCATTCAAAAAGGCCGGCCGCTTAAAATTGATGCGGAAGGAAAAGGTCTTGCGGAGTTGTCACTGTTTTATCGTACAGCACCGGGTATGCTTGTGAAAAGCATGAAAATGGAGAAAATAAATGATACAACCTTTACGGCAACTGTACCAGAAAGCGATTTATGGTCTTATGCTTTTACTTATTGGTTTGAAGGGAAAAATGAGACAGAAACAACAAGACTTCCAATAAATTCTTCTGAAACATTTTCAGTAGCTATTCAACAAGATGCGGAACCGGATTATCAAAAAGTTCCGAAAATCTTAATCACCGAACTGGCTCCAGACACGTCAAATGTCGGAAGTGCTGACGGATATGAATTTATTGAGCTTTACAACAATACCAACAAGCCGATTGAATTGCGAAATTATGAACTTCATTATCAATATCCGGGTACAGCAAAAGCCGATCAAGTTTTTCAATTTTCGGACAATCAAGTAATAGCTCCGCAAAAAACTTTCATTCTCTGGGTGAAAAATAGTTCTAATCAATCTTTAAGATTGGAAGATTTTAATCAATTTTACGGAACGAATTTGAAAGAAAGCGAAGTCCAAGCCTTGCCATTTGAAGGAATGGCTAACAGCGGCATCCGGGCATTAGCTGTTTATTCAAAGGATGGTTCATTAGTATCTGCAGCAGCATATAATGATGGAGCTGATGATGTTGAAAGAGATAAAGGAATCATTTATCAATTTACGGAAGAGACGAAAATGAAAAAAATTGGCTTAAGTGAAAAAGCTAATCCAGGTGCATTCATCGAAGGGCAAGTGCCGAAGACACCTGTCGCTATTGAAGAGCCTGATGACAAAGAAGCTCCTGTCATTACACATCAGCCAATAGCAGAATGGGAAAGCGAGGAGCCATTAATTGTAAAAGCTACAGTCACTGATAATAAAAAAGTCCGTTATGTCACATTATTTTATAAATTGACGGAAAATGGAGCATACAAATCCCTTCAAATGACTGAAAACGGAAATCAAAATGAATATAGGGCGGCGATTCCCAGTGCAGGCATGTGGGGAAGCGAACTCCTATATTACATAGAGGCATCAGATGGAACAAACACGGTCAAAACAGAGGAACACCATGTTCAACTCAAAACTCCCAATATTGATTATCAAAAAGCCCCAAAACTTCTCATTACTGAAGTAGTTCCGGACAGCGCCAATATAAATGGGTTGGACGGTTATGAATTTATTGAAATTTATAATAATACTAATCAGACTATTGATTTTAAAGACTATAAAATCCGTTATCGATATCCGCAGGAAGGTGCAGAATCCGATCTTATTTGGGGACCTCCTAATGATGATCAATCACTGCTAATTCCTTCAGGTGGGACGCTTGTATTTTGGATCATCAATCAAGGGAATGCATCGTTGGCTGTTGAAGATTTTAATAAACATTATGGTGTTTCGTTAGAAGAGAATAAAAACATTGTGAAAATTTATAATAACGGGATGGCCAACAGTAGTGCGAGATCATTAGTAATTGCCACAAACAGCGGAAAAGAAATTTCCGTTGCTCATTATAATGATCAGGTAAATATTGATGATACTAAAGAGGACAAAGGGATTTTGTACAAATATCCTGCGGATGGAAGCAATATAATGCAAAAAATTAGTGCCGGCGTTGAAGCGGCTACACCCGGATCGGTAAAAGACGGACAAACTCCGAAAGTGAAAGTAACTGTTCCAGCCGATTCAATGGCGCCAACTATTGAAAATTTAACAAATACTGAAAAAGCCATGGAAACGGATAATATTTTCATCAAAGCGGAAGTAAAAGATAATATCGAAGTCAAAACCGTTTCTTTATACTACCGGACAAAACTACAAGAACCATTTAAAAAAGTGAATTTAGAAGAAAACTATAATTCGAGATTATATGAACATACGATTTATTCGCCTGAATTAATTGGGAAAAATATAGTTGAGTATTACTTTGTCGCTGGCGATGGGACGAATATCCAAGAGTCTCCTCATTTTACGGTTCAAATTGAAAGTGCAAATAAGAAGCAGGGCTTGCGGTTAAACGTAGAAAACGGGCAAATTGTTTCCAAAGAAACCGTTGTGAAGGCAACAGGCGATCTTACACCTGAGGAGGTTTCCTTATATATTGATGGAGCAAAACAAACAAATACTTTCCGCACGATTGAATCAGACGTTTATTTTGCCTTTGATGTTCGTAAAACGAATCTTTATTTTCAAAACGGTGTGACGATCGGTAATGACATTTTGCGGATTTTCGATGACACCATTAATCAATATACAACAATTACGGTTCCGGTTTCGCCGGAAAGGCTGAAAATCGGGGAAGATTTATCAATTGCGATTAGGGCAGGCACAAAGGTCAGTCCGTTTGATGAAACATCTGAAGAAAACCGTGATGATTTTTATGTGAAAAATGTGCGCTTAGTTTTATCTGACGGCACGACGCTATACAGCAGCGAGCATCAAGATCCCGAACAGGAGATTTCCGTCGGCGACAGTGCCGGATTAAGCCCGGTTGTCGAATTTACGTTCGATATTCCGGATGAAAAATTTACATCCCTCGGCTACTTGTGGAACAGCGTAAATGAAGAAGACGGCGAGCATGAAGTGAAAGCAGTAGATCAAAAAGGGAATGAAGTGACATCGACGGTTATTGTCGATAACTCAAAGCCAATCATCAAACCAACAATTGAGGAAGGAAAAAAATATAAAGGATCTTTCGTGATTGATGCTGAAATTCAAGATAAATGGAGTAAAATTAGATCGATCACTGCCAAATTAGATGATCAATATATCGATCTTCCATTTGCAGCTTCGTCAGCACAGCTTCAATCAGGCAAACATCAACTTGTCATTACAGCTATTGATGAGGCAGGCAATGAAGGAAAAAGCGAAGTCACTTTCTATACAGTGGACGAACATCCGCTCTTTCCTGATTTTTTCGAAACAGATGAGGATGCTTTAAGTGCTAAATTGTCCGTAAGAGTGGCGGATCCGACAATGGACGATCTTGATGTATCTTTCTTTCAAGCTTTTCAGTATAAAGCATCAGATGAAGAACATGTAGATATTTTGCAAAATGCATCTGATACAGAACCGCCTGCTGGATTTCAAGTTGAAGGCGAAAAAGTTCTTTCGAAAGATGAACGCAGGAAGTTGGAAAACGCAGATGGCGAGGCGCTTGCAACAACATCAACTGAGCAGTTTCCGTATCATCGCTTCAACGTTACCGTTGATCAAAAAGTTGATGAAAATGATGAAATAGAACTTATTTGGAACGGTTCTTCATTGCCAGGACGAAAAGTGACGATGTATGCCTGGAACAATATAGAAAATAAATGGAAGGAAGTTGCTTCACAAACTGCCGGTGAAGAAAGATTTCAATTGAAAGGGAGCGTAATTGCGAAAGACTATGTGAAAAACCAAAAGGTGAGCGTGATCGTTCAAGACCAAATCGCGCAAACTATAGATTATGATTATACGTTTGTATGGATGAGCGATACGCAATATTATTCGGAAAGCTATCCACACATTTATCAAAAGCAAGTCGAATGGATTCGAGATCAAAAAGATAATCTCAATATTCAGTATGTATTTCATACAGGTGATCTAGTCGATGAAGCAGATGATCACAATCAATGGGCAGTGGCCGATCAAGCTATGAAAGTGCTAGATGATGCAGGAATCAGATATGGAGTTCTAGCCGGCAATCATGATGTTGGCCATAAAGACGGAAACTACAACAATTATTATCAATATTTCGGCGAAAATCGGTTTGCAGGTCGTGACTATTATGGAGGTTCTTATAAAAATAACCGCGGTCATTATGATTTAATTTCGGCGAACGGTAATGATTATATTATGGTGTATATGGGCTGGGGCGTTTCGGATGAAGATTTGGACTGGGTGAATTCGGTGCTTGAAAAGTATCCCGATCGGAAAGCAATTTTAGCATTCCATGAATATTTACTAGTCAGCGGAAACCGCAGCCCGATTGGAAATCAAATTTTTGAAAAAGTTGTTAAACCAAATAAAAATGTGATGGCGGTATTATGCGGACATTATCATGACAGCGAGACATTAGTCGATGAGATTGATGATAACGGAGATGGAGCGCCTGACCGAAAAGTATATCAAATACTTGCTGATTATCAAGGCGGTCCTGAGGGCGGCCAGGGCTATATCCGTTTGCTGCACTTCAATACAGATACGAATCAAATTTATGTAAAAACATATTCGCCTTATTTAGACGACTACAACTTTTACGATCCGGAACAGTATCCAGGAAAAGATGAATTTATCATTGAAACCGATTTACAACCGCAAGAGAAAAAAGTAGCAACAGATTCTTTTGTTGTCAACGTCTATACCGACAGCTTGATCGGCAAAGTCGAAAACGTTCCGAGCGGCGAAGTGGCCTCTGTCATGTGGCATGATTTAGAGCCAAACCAAGTGTATTATTGGTACACGGAAGCGGAAGATCAATTTGGCGGTAAAACGCGCTCATCGATTTGGTCTTTCCAAACGAAAGAAGGTGAAATTGTTCCAAATCCGGCTGATCCGGGAGAAGGCGGAAATGATCCGGAAAAAGACAACAGGGATAAAGGTGGTCAAGGCGATAAAACACCTTCCGAAGGTGGCAGCAAAGACAATAAAACACCTTCCGAAAGCGGCGGCCAAGAAAAAGATCAAGATCATTCGGGTAACGAAGTTCATCCTGAAAACGAAAATCATAATGGAAACAACGGTAGCGGATCAGGCGGCACAAATAATCCTTCTGGTACGGATGGAACTACGGATGGAACGAAATTTGAACAGGTGAGTGAGAATCAAGCTTCGGCATCACTTCCGGATACAGCAACGTACGTGTATCGCTGGCTGCTGATAGGCATGCTGCTGATAGCAATGGGAATGATGCTGAAGATTCGTCACCGCAAAGCTATTTACAAATAAAATAGGAAACCCCCAAAGCACATGTGCTTTGGGGGTTTCTTGGTGCGCCCGACATGGGTGTAATCTCTAGGATGAAAGTCCCGAGCTCTGAAGGCAGAAGCAGCAGTTAGCTTAACGCAAGGGTGTCCGTGGTGATACGGATTCTGATGGAAGCGGGCGGCAAACTTTGGGTCTCTTGCCTGAATAGTCAGCCGTCCTATGATTTTTTCCATTAAAAAATGACCATTTGAAAACTTCTTCTATATCTATTATGAAAAAACAATTTCTATAAAGTTTGTAAATGATCGGAAATTAAAATTGACAAAAAGAAAAAAGTATTGGTAAAATTACCAATGAATTGGAAAATTATATATAATATTCAAAAGAATGAAAGTGAAGTTTATAGTTTACAAAGAAAATAGATTTTTCCATTATTCATCGGGATAAGCAGTGGTTTTAGCACAAGTATCTTTATACAAAATAAAAGAACTATTTTCAGTTATTGTTGATCCCTAGACAGTGCATTTACGTGAAGAAAAAAGGATAGAAAACATGATCCCGTTTTCTCTCTTTCAATCTATCATAATTGAATGTTTCCAATCAACTGCAAAGCGGGGAATATAGAATGCTGTCATTATATATTCAACACAAGAGACACGGTGATGAATTTGAGCTGAAAAATATAGAAGTGACCATCATGCCTTCTCAAATCACATTATTATTAGGTCATAATGGGGCGGGGAAAACAACCATTATTAAATCACTCTTTGGATTAATGGATTATGTCGGTACTTTATCCGTAAATAACAAAAAGATTGATTTGAATGTTTCTGAAGATGTGGATTATTTGAAGAAAAATGTTTCCTATATTTCAGATGAGATTGCTCTTTTCGATTATTTGACGCCGAAAGAATACTTCTCTTTAATCGAAAACTCATTTAAACATCAGGTAGACCATCAGTTATTAGAAAAGCTTATAAAAATTTTTGAACTTGAAAGGTATCTGCATATACCGATAAGCAATTTATCTCATGGCAATAAGAAAAAAACACAAATTGTTTCACAGCTTTTTAAAGGAAGTGAATTTGTCATCTTTGACGAGCCGACGAACGGGCTGGATCCCGATATGGTCATTATCTTGCGGAAAACTCTTCATTTTTTAAAAACAAAAGGCATCGGGATTTTATTGTCCACCCATCACCTTAGTTTTGGGGAAGAATTGTACGACAAGGTTATTTTGCTTCGAAACGGAAAAGTAAAATTAAATTGTACGCGGGATCAAGTATTTGAGCAGTTTGGCAGAATGTCTTTGGAAGAAATATATGAAGAGGCAAACAAGGATTATTACTTGAAAGCAGAGGAGATTTTAAATGCCCCCGATGTTCGAGATAATAGCGAGGATCGAGATTCCGAAACAGGTTAAAAAAGCAAAAAATATCTTTTTGAACTACCCGACTCATTTATTGGCAGTTGTTTTAGGAGCGATTCTCCTTTATGTCGTATATGCCTTAATTTTATTTCAATATTTGGATTTCATTCCATTGAATAAGACAGACGCTTTTGATTCAATTTTGGTGTTCAGCATCTTATTGGCGTGTTTCCTTATGATATTTTCCAGAGAAAAGTTAAAAAGAAAGGAGTATGCCTTTTTCTTTTTAAACACTTCTATTAATGCGGGTCAATTTGTTGCGGGAAGCTATTTTTTGTTATATGTCTTTTTTAACATCTTCATTTTTTTCGCATTTTTGCCTTTGCTCATTTCTTTTTATATAAAACATATTCAAATACATATCTTTCATATTTTTCTAGTTCTTCTTTTGTTGTTTATTATTTTTTGGTTCATCCTGTTTATTTGGATTTTATCCTCTTTGATTGTCGGAAAATGGCTGGGCAGACATAAAGATGGACTTTATTTCAAATCATTATTATTTATGTCCATCATATGGGGGCTGCATTTTGTTTCTAAACATATGGCGGAGCGTATAGGAAATTTCGGCTTTCTGTTTTGGATCGGTTGTTTGGTCGCTCTTTTAATATTATGGATAGGGATAAAAAATTTATCGGGAAGGTATTTATTTGGTTTATTTCAGCAAAGCCATACAGGTAATTATCCTAAAAAAATAAAAAGCAAGGAATTTAAGCTTAATCATTACGTTATTCATTTTGTATTGGAAGCAATCTATTATTTTCGAAATCGACTTTTTGCGGAAATGGCTCTTATGTTCTCGATTCTCTATGCTCTCACCATAGGGGTTTATATTTTCTCGGATGCAATGACCTTTGCCATTGTATATTCATTTATTATGAATTTAGGTTTAAAAGAACTTATGATTGTTTTGCCTTTATGTATTGGGATGCATTTTAGGCAATATAATCTTTCCATATTTATGATCAATGCACCGGCTTCCGTCTATTTTTTTCCGAGAATATTCATGGCAATAGCAGTAAATTTTATGATTTATTTTTTATTTGTAGTTTTAAATTGTTTTATATTAAATCAAGATTTTCTTCCGCAATTAACCGGAATTTTTTCTATTTTTTTCGTTACAATGCTCTCAACCTTTGCCGGATTTATAGCGAGAATTCATGACGGGAATAAGGCTGTAGCGTTAATTATAATCCTTGTCATTGTGGCAATCATTGATTCTTTTTTACATTATTTCATTTCGCAAAGTTATTATATTGATTTTATATATGTTGCAGGCGGGATTTTTCTATACTTGATTTCTCAAAATATTTTTTTAAGAAGGCCTGTTTTCAAATGATAAAAGTGCTATTAGCAGTCTGGCCTCCAATTTTTCATGAGACGGGATATATCGCAATGAATTATAAAGAGGGGATGAAAAATATTGGACTTCGGCAAATAATCAATTTGAAGTATTTTTATGTAATATATTTCAATTATTTCAATTCTGAAATAAATTTGTGCATTTGCTCCAATGGCAGTGTCGATAGTATGAATAAATATGACTGACAGCTTTTTTGTGAAGATGTTATTTTTAACATCGTTATGTAATTTGCTCTTTTTGTCCTCAAATGGCCTGATGAAAAAAATTGTAAAAGCAATAGAAGAAATGAGGAAGATGTTATGACAACTTTCTTTAGAGCGCTTATGGGCGGAATCAGTTTAGTTTTTCTGTACGCTTTAATAGTTCTAATAACCCCTTTTATTATTCGGTTATCCGGCATCACCCACATTGAATCAAGTCCGAAGATTCTGAACCTTCCCTTATATGTCATCAAAATAGAGGGAAGTAAATTTGTAGCGGAAGCGACCTGGTTAGGCTTAATTCTTTCACTTGTAGCAGGCACGGCTTTTTATTACTTGGTTCATTTCTTTACAAGAAACAGATCCCGTTAATTCATAGAAGGAGCCGCTGAAGAGAGGGGCTTGTAAAAAATTTTGCTTATTTTTCACGACATACCGTCAAGCAAAATATTGAATGCCACGAAATTTTCTTCTTTACTTTGGATTTGAAAGCGATTGATGCAGTCTGTAGAATTTTCCAGGAATTAATAATCCAGTGGAATTCATTTATCAGCACCTGACAGGAGCGAACATGTATCGATGACTTTGTTTAGCATATTGATCTGGCCATGTGGATATTGCTCTCAGATATGCCAGAGCTATTTACAAATAGAAAAGCCCCAAAGTATTGGATTTTGGGGCCTTTTTGCAGATTAACCATTTACGATCGTGCCGCCGTTTACGTGGAGAATTTGCCCTGTCATATAAGTAGAATCGTCACTTGCTAAATATACATAAGCAGGCGCAACTTCCATCGGCTGTCCGGGCCGCTTCATCGCTGTGTTGGAGCCAAAAGAAGCTACTTTTGTACGATCAAAAGTAGAAGGGATGAGCGGTGTCCAAATGGGTCCTGGCGCTACACCGTTGACTCGAATGCCTTTAGGGGCCAATGATAAAGCAAGCGAACGGGTAAATGACGCAATGGCGCCTTTAGTTGCCGAATAATCAATGAGCTGTTCATTTCCATGATAGGCTGTAACAGATGTCGTATTTATGATCGTGCTGCCTGTCTTCATATGGGGAAGAACAGCCTTTGTCATGAAAAAGAACGAAAAAATATTGGTCCGAAACGTTCGTTCAAGCTGTTCTGCTGTAATGAATTCAATTCCTTGCTGCGGATGCTGCTCGGCTGCGTTGTTTACTAAAATATCCACTTTTCCAAATTGATCTTTTGCTCCTTTCACCGCTTGCTGGCAAAATGCTTCGTCGCCGAGATCGCCGGCTATTAAATGACATTTGCGCCCGAGCTGTTCAACATACCCTTTTGTTTCCTTTGCATCTTCATGCTCATTTAAGTAAATGATGGCCACATCGGCACCTTCTTTGGCAAACAGCACCGCAACCGCCCTCCCGATGCCGCTGTCGCCGCCGGTAATGACCGCTGTCTTTCCTGCAAGCTTTCCGCTGCCTTGATAAGAAGGATCATCAAAGATTGGTCTTGGATTCATAAACGATTCAATCCCCGGCTGCACATTTTGCTGTTGAGGCGGAAGTGTATTAGGCTGATTTTGCTGCTGAACCATAAAAACCTCCTCCTAAAACAAGTAAGTATATAGTTAGTATGGGAAGTTGGCGGGATAATAAACAAAAATTGATTATCGGTATATTTTAGAAAAAAATGATTTTTCAAAAATCTATTGATACTACAATCTGTTTTATGGTTATATTTAGGTGAAGTAACAGTATTTGGTTATAAAATAAAATGGAGAATATTTGATATGACATTTGGAAAAAGCGAACCGTTAATAACAAAATGGCTTTTGGGTGATGAAATGTTAATAATAAAGTGGCTTAAATGGAAATTAATGATAAGATGGAGAAATAAATCGGAGAATATAAAACTGATCCCTGATAAATATTTAGAAGGAAAGACATTATTTTTATTGAGTATCTTAAAAATCACTAGCATTGCAGTAATTAAATCTGATGATTCAAAATACTAAGAATGTTCAATTTTTTATTGATTTCGAAACAAAAAAATCCTTTACAATGGAAGTACAGGTGGTTCCTGTCCAAATCCAATCGTAAAGGATAACCATTATGGACAAGAATACACTAATTTCATCATTTGGTAAATGGGTTTCACCCATAAATATTCAAAAACTTAGCGAACAAGTCAAAGAATTGAAACAGGACTATTACACAAAAAAGCTGACAACAGAAGCCTATATTAAACTTTTATTGGTAGCCCAGCTGCTCGAATTTAAGAGCTTAGAGGAAATGAGTGATGCACTTGTAGACGAAGATCTTCAAAAAGCACTCGGATTTGAATCGATAAGTGCCTCTCAGCTATCCCGAAAAAACAATCAGATCAACCCACTAATTCTTGCAAATTTGTTCTTGGATCTTGTTTGGAAAATTCAACGGTACCATTATCAAAACGGAAAGAATATGCCACTGAAAATCATTGATTCAAGTACACTCCCGTTGAATTTGACCCATTATAAATGGGCAAAATTCCGTAAAACAAAAGCTGGTGTAAAGCTACACTTACGGCTCGTTTTCATGGATAAAGACACCGTCTATCCTGAAAAAGCAGTGATTACGACAGCAAAAGAACATGACCGAAATCAACTCGAAGTCCTAGTGGATGATAAAGAAGCCATGTATGTGTTTGACCGCGGTTATGTGGACTATGAACGTTTTGATCGGATGACAGATGATGGCTATTTCTTCGTTTCAAGACTGAAGAAAAACGCAGTCATTCGTGAAGTCTATACATTTTCACTTCCTGATGATTGTCACGTTCTATCCGATAAAATGGTCTACATTGGTACCACACAAAATCGTACTGAAAATGTCTATCGTCTACTAGAAGTTATGGACACAAAAGGGAACTTACTTCGTTTCATCACCAACCGATTTGATTTAAAACCAGAAGAGATAAGTGATATTTACCGATCTCGCTGGGCTATTGAACTCTTTTTCAAATGGCTCAAGCAACACGTAGAAATTAAGCACTTTTATGGAATGAGTGAAACAGCTATTCAAAATCAAATTTTCTTAGCCCTGATCACGTATTGCTTACATGTTCTCATTCAATTGGAGATGAAAAGTAAGAAATCCCTACTTCGAATTACTCGTTGGTTAAAGAGAGCTCTGTGGAAACCAGCTTATGTTTGGTTGCGAAAATTTGATGGGCGAGCCAGTCCATAATCTCCCTTTTGTCGTTGTCGCTCTGGTTTAACTGTATATATTTACCAAATGGGCAGTGCCACCTTTCTTTAGGTTTTGTCTTTTTGGCACAAATTCACAAAAATTAATTAACAGAAAATTCTAACTATATTTATGCAATGCTAATGCTTAAAAATATACTTATTTTTTCGATGAATCTCATCATTTTATATATTCTTTTTCAACTAATATCGCGAGATTATATCGAATAAAGATCATCGCAAATGGATTCAAAAAGGAACATTTTACCGCTTAATAAGCCCATTTGACGGGGACGGAAATGTGACGGCATGTATGGTTGTTTCAGAAGATCAAAAAGAAGCGTTTGTAGGTTACTACCAAGTGCTGGCAAAACCAAATCACGGATATTCCCGCATTCTGTTAAAAGGGTTAAATGGCGATTTTGAATATGAAATAAAAGGAGTCGAAAACACATTTTTTGGCGATGAACTGATGAACGTCGGCATTCAGCTGACGAACGATATCTTTGATGCCCGCTTCGGGGTCAATGAATCGGGCGATTTTTCTTCAAAACTCTTTAAGCTCAAAGCAAAAGAATGATAGAAACCGGGGCGCCTGCCTCGGTTTTTTCATCAGAGCCTCAAATACTTCCCCTTACACCCAGAAGGAGTGATGGATTTTTCCCGCAGGCTGGGGCATGGATCGGGGAGGAGTCAAATTGCCCAAAGTGCACAAAATCCGGGCAATTTGCAAAATGTGAACGGTATTTACGGATTTTAGGTTGAAGTCATGAGTTTTGCTAATTGGCAGCAATTGTTGCTTCGCCTTGTGGATGATCATGTAAGTGAATGATTTTGTTGCATACTGTGTCAAAATCATTGCTATGGTCTATAATGATAAAAATGGAATTTGATGAGCCGCTTTCAATTAATTTCTTTATCTTTTCTTTACCGCTAAAATCCATATGAGAAATTGCTTCATCAAACATAATGATGTTTGCCCCTTTTAAAAGGGCTCTGGCAATAGCAATTCTTTGAATTTGGCCTCCTGATAAATTTTTTCCGTTTTCCCCAACTAATGTATTTTCTTTATCAGGCAATTTTTCTATAATATCATCTAAACCAGTCGTTCTCAGCACTTCCATATAAGTATTCGAATCAACGTTTTCTACACCATATTTAATATTGTTTTCAATTGTATCGTTAAATAAATATATTTTTTGCGATACGATGCCAATGTTTTTCCGAAGCGATTTTTTATCTATGTCATCAATCGGTATTCCATTTATAAGAACTTGTCCTTTTCCTTTTTGCACATTATATAATCCCATTAATATTCTAAGTATTGTTGTTTTGCCGGTTCCATTTTTCCCCTTTATTAAAAGCTTATCAGCAGGGGCTAGCGAAAAACTTACATTATTCAAGATATATGGCTGGTCTTCTTTATACCTAAAAGATACACCTTTAAACTCAATGCTCTTAATATCATTTATTTTGACTTTATTCTGTTCCTCGTCTTCTCCTATTTGTTCAATAAATATATGGAGCCTTTTTAAACTTACTAATGCCGGCTGGATCGTTAGAACAGTAGCCGATATATTTTGAATTGGCGAATACAGTCTGGGAAGGTAGTTCATAAATACCATATACCCGCCTATTGTCATACTATTTATTATGACATCTTTTCCACCCATAACGATTAATAAAACAGAGGACAGTGAACCAACCAAAACAATTAATTCCATACCAATTGAATAAAAGATTGATTGTTTAATATTGGCATCCACTAGATCTTTAGCTGCTGAATTGATTTTTTCTGTTTCCTTATCCTCTACCGAGAGATTTTTGACTTCTTCGATACCCTGTACTGACTGCTGTATTTTGTTGTTTAAAACGGCACTTTTTTCAGCTGTTTCAGTAGATATATGAAATATTGAAGACAAGAATTTGTTTGAAATGATGTAATATGCCGGCATTAGCAGACATAAAATGAATGTTAATTTGAAATTGATTGCTGCCAGAATAATAAGGGTAGCAAACAGTTCAAAAAAACTCAGCAAAATTTTAAATGTGTTGGCAGAAAACAATCCCCCTATATTATTTACCTCATTTAATCTTGATGTAATATATCCGCTGGGGTAAAAATTGAAAAACTCCATAGGCAGTTTCAGCAGTCTTGTTGATATATTTTGCCGAAGATTCAACACTATATTCTGGCTTACTTTTGTAAAAACTACATTGGAAAAATAGTTGAGCATACTCTTAATTACATATATTAATGCAAGTATTGCACTGAATAAAAGAACATAGTGATAATCTTTTTTTGCTATTCCAAAATCAAAAATATTCTTAATGATTAATCCTGGAAGTACAGTGATTGCAGAAAGAACAACTAATAAAAGAAAAGCTATAGACAAGCTCTTTTTAAATTCTTTTAAATAGCTAAACAATAATTTTACGCTGTTGTTCATATATATCGCCCCGGTTTAGTTAGTAGAGGTAACCGTTGATTTTTCTATTTTATTGCAATAGACCATTCCATCAATCCTTTTGGATTTAAAATAATCTAGCGCACGGCAATCAAAGCAAAATAAATTTCTCTCACAATTTGAACAATGTTGAATTTTCGTTTTAGACATCTCCCAAAAAATTTTGTATTCTTTTCTGTGGAAAGCTTCCCAAAGTTTCTCTTTTTTTAAATCTCCCAACTCATAATCCCTTATCATCATGCAAGGATAAATTTTGCCGTCAGAGGAAATAAAGATTTGGCCGTATAAACAGTTGTTATATTTTTTTAAATAGGGAACTGAATTCAAATTGATAGGAATTTCTCTATTTTCAGGGTTCATCATTTCAGCTATTCTGCTAATAGAGTAATATTTATTTGTAGGATATATATAGATATTTTGGTAATTTCTCTTTCCAAATTTTGATTGAATCTCTTCAAAAGAAGAATCATCTAAAGAAGAGACTATTATTGAAACAGTATGAGGTATTTTGTGTGTATCAATTATTCTAAAAGTTTCCTGAATACGTTCAAAAGAGCCGTCAACTTGGGTGATTTTTTCATATTGTTTATTTTTGGAACTGAAAATTTGCAAAGCTAATGAAACATTTTGATCTTTTAAGAACAGGCCAATATCGTTATTTATTAAAGTGCCATTTGTAAAAATGGTAACGTTGATTTTGTGTTTAAAAAGATAATTTAGCAGTTCTTTTAATAAATGCCATTTTAAAAATGGTTCTCCTCCTGTTATAAAGCATTCCTGTATCCCTAGTTTTATGCTTTGATCAATTATATCCTTCCACTCATTGAAATTCATCTCTTCTTTGGCCGGCCATTTTTTACATCCGCATGATCTGTAGATTACATTTTCTTCGGTACAAAATAAACACTTTAAATTACACGTCCCGGTTAACTCAATTACCAATCGATTTAGTCTAAAAGGGATTAATTTATCGTATTTTAATGTAGCAATTCTACTTGTTTTTATTTTTTCCAAGTATACACCATCACGATAATAAGCACCTAAATCATGTTCCAATAAATAATCTATTAATTTATCAGGAATGTTTTCTTTATCCTGTTCGTTATTATTTAATGATTCTATAGCTTCGGCATCAGTTTTATTAAATTGAAATTTCTTTCCGCTTATTAAGTGATAAAGTACCGCCCCTTCATTTCCCTTCAAAAATATGACTTCCGGATGAAGTTTAAAGTTCATACGTTTCCTCTCCTTATTCTCTAATCTCTTGAAATATTCCCGGATTATTTTCTAAAATAGAGTAGTATGTAGAGAAAGAATTTATAATTCCTTCTCTAAAGTTTTTGCAAAAAGTGTCTTTTAATTGAAATCCTTGTCCGTCAGTTTCAGTTATTACATAGCAAAGGTTGCAAATATTATTTAAATTACAATTTTTGCATCCTGCTAAAGCAGAGAAAAAATTATTCATGTAATTAGCTTGCTTAGTTGGATCCAAGCCGGTTTCTATATTTCCAACAGGATAATGAGGATTAATTTTTTCGCACATATGAAAATTTCCATCACTATCTACAGCCAATTTATGGATTCCAGGCAGGCAAGTACCTCTTAACTCATTATTGCTATAAGCAGTATTCATCATAGGATCGAAGATGATGCTTTTAAGAATTGTTTTGGAAAAGTTAGTTGCTTTCTTTTCAAACTGTTTATCTTTCGCTCTTTCAATGAGTCCTTTGATAAAATCTTTTCTTCTTTCTAAATAGGATTGCTCCAACTGGACACCTTTATAGTACTCAGTATTTATATTACTTACCCTGTTTACTCGCTGAATCCGCTTATCCAGTTCAGGATGCTCCATAAAGTATTTATCTAATTTACTCAACTTTCTCACAGTAAATTGGATTTCTAAGCCTTACGGTTAATGGGTTTGTTGGTTGTTTCGAATACTTCTTGACATAAAAATTTGCAAAAAAAACACCTCAACTTTTGGTATAGTTTAATTGTCCAGAAAAAACATTACCAAAAGCAGGTGAGGTGTCTCTTATTATGATAACGAATAACAGACTGAACAATCAACTACCAAAAGAAGTAAAAGCTATATTTGATGAACTTGAAATCTTAAAATATTTAAGGAAAGTGGGAATTAACAAGGGTTTCGGTTATTCCTGCGCCTATTTATTCCAGCTAGTTTTTAGTTTAGTTTTTGAAGGCAAAAATTTGTTTCGACTTCTTCAAAGTAAAAAAGCTAAAGATTTGCCGGAAAAAAACGCTATTTATCGCTTCTTAAATAACCCTCAATACAATTGGCGCAGGTTTTTACTTGTTTTGAGTACTTTCACCATTATGAAGGTAAGTAGTTTAACGAGACACGACCGTCCGAAAGTGCTGATCGTGGACGACTCATCTTATGAACGAAATCGCAGTAAAAAGGTTGAACTGCTTGCTCGCTGTTTCGATCATTCTTCTCAAAAAATGCGTTATTACAAAGGATTTCGTATGCTTACACTCGGCTGGTCAGATGGTGCTACATTTTTGCCTATTGATTTTGCTTTATTAAGCTCTACGAATTCCCAAATCAATGGGATTGATAACCGAATCGATAAGCGTACATCCGGTTATAAGCGGCGTGTCGAAGCTTTACAAAAAGCGCCGGAAGTTATTCCCAATATGATTAAACGGGCACTTTCTCAAGGAATCGATGCCTCATACGTTTTAATGGATACATGGTTTACCCAACAGCCTTTGATCAAGTCCATTGTGGATCAAGGGTTGGATGTTATTGGAATGGTGAAGGATACAAAACAAAGATATCAAGTGAACGGTGAATGGGTGAGCCTAAAAAAACTATACCAAACAGCTAAACCATCACAACATCAAAAGGGTATTTTGCGCTCTATTCACACAACGATGGCAAATGGCGTACCTGTTAAAGTGGTATTTGTCCGTAATCGTAATAAAAAGAGACAGTGGCTAGCTATTTTGAGTACAGACTGTACTTTATCGGATCAAGAAATCATTCGTATTTATGGGATACGTTGGGATATTGAAGTATTCTTCAAAACAGTCAAATCCTTATTGAAACTCCAAAAAGAGTTCCAAGGAAGATCTTATGATTCCATGATCAGCCATACCACTATTGTGTTTACAAGGTACATTGTTTTGTCTTGGCAAAACCGAGTAAGTACAGATTATCGAACATTAGGCGGCATTTTTTATGAACTTTGTGATGAAATCGATGAACTAGATTGGGCCTTTGCACTTCAACTACTCATTGAAATTCTTGAAGATGCACTTCAAAATGTAAATCAAAAGATTAAAAAATTCATCGAAAGTCAATTACGTAAATGGATTGTAGTTTTGCCTAATTATATCAAGGCTTATTTACCAAAATTGAGCTGCGAAAGTTGAGTAATTTACTAAAATCTGTTAAATTATCATAAGTTATTAATATTCCATAAGGTAGTACCGGTTTATTTAGTCTCACTTTTTCCCGATATATATCATCCATTAAAGCCAGATTTTTAAAAACTCTGTCAAACGTTCCCTTTTCATTGATTGTAACCCGGTTTCTATCATGATTTTCCTTATCACCGTCTAAACTTACAGAAATAGAAAAATTTTTATCAAACATATAATTGATTTTGTCTTCAGTTAATAAATATGCATTGGTTGTTATTGAAAAGAAAATATTGTCAAATACCTTTTTGTAATTATCGTTGGTGTACTCAACAACCTGTTTTATAAGTTTCCAGTTTATTAAAGGCTCTCCCCCATAAAATCCAATGGATATACTTAAATTGGGGTTGTATTGGATACTTTTAATATTTACATTCATATAGTAATCAATAGCGGATTTTGCGGTTTGAAAATCCATACGTTTATTTGAAAAATTCTTTGAGTAAAAATAATGATCAGAGTAAATACAATATTTGCATCTGAAATTGCAAGCATCGGTAACAATTAAGCATAGATGCGATATTCCCTCTGTCAGTAATTTTTCTTTAATAAATTGTTCAGTGATTTTTGGCAATTGAAAATCTGATTGAAAGAGGTTATATTTTACAATTTTATGAAGCAATTCATTTAGATTATTTTTTTGGAAGTCTTCTTCATGAATGGTGTCACCTATCTTAATTGCCGACAAAAAGTTTTTTTCTGATTTATTTACTGGAATAACTATTCTCGTACTGTTGTCATAACAATAATTACCTTTTTCGGTATCAAATAATAATGGTTCAGTTAAAAATTTAATCATTTTCACTTCCTCCTCACTTATTTAAAAGTACCAAGAGCCACAAAAGGCGTCATGGCTCTTGGCCTATTAAGATATTAAGCTTTAAAGAAGCGTGCTTCCCCTGCTGCAAACCCTAATACGTCTGCGATCGGTGAGACTGTGTCAGCTGCACATGCAGCACCGCATGTTGCGATGCATTTCACCTGACAGAATAAGGTTGCCATTGTCATCCTTTCTATTTTAACGTTAACCTTGTTGCAACCATCTTAGGGGAAGAAAGTGAAGAGGCCTCTCTACCAAAAATTATAAATGATGAACTCCATTAATTTACAGAAAAATTTTACATATTTTTGAATTTTTCCAACTATATGGGAGGCTATTAAAAAGGTCAATCTGACAGGGCATGAAAACAAGAAAATGATGGAATGATCCGGCGGAATGAGAAAATGGGTGGGAATCGCACAGCTGTTAATGAGAAAGCCGTCGATCTTAATTTTTGATGAACCGACAGCGGGATTGGACATTGAAGAGCGGATTCGCTTCCGCAATTTGCTAATAAACCTTGGTTTGGAGCATACCGTCATCATTTCGTCGCATATTGTCGAAGATATTGAGTTTTTATGGACAAAGATCGGTGTTTTAAAAAGCGGAAACGTCCTATTCGAAGGAACGCCAGCCGAGCTGAAAGCCCATGCGGAAAGATATGTATGGGAATATCGTGTCTCGCCGAATGAATTGGATACCATCATGGCGGAAAATGAAGTGATTCAGCTTCTCGAAGAGGGAGACGGCGTGAATGTACGGGTGTTTGCGAAAAAAGAGGAAGAAGGGGCGAAACAAGTCGCACCAAGACTAATTGATCGATATTTAGCCGTTGTTAGGGGTGTGAACTAAAATGAGAGATTATTTAGAAAGCATTTATGCACCTTTGTATTTGACCGAAAGACGATGGGGCTCACTTTTTTTGTCCCTGCTGTGATGTTTAGCTTATCTCTGTTGCTTATTCTGTTTGTTCCAAGAGAGGAAGATGATATTCACAGTAATATCATTATTATTCAAGGGTTTTTTATACCGTTTACTTGCTGGTGCCTTATGTATCGGCTGAGTGAAATGTATGAAGAAGGGGCGTATGAAACGTTAGTTCCATATTACTAAAAACGGTTTGGGATGGATTTCTTCCAGTACTTGATTGTCAATATTATCGGGGTTTTTCATTTATGTACCGTTTTTGTGATGAAATACGGGATGACTTCGTTATCTGGTCTTAACGTGATTCATTTTATGATTTTAGTATTATTCTATATGCTTTTTGGCACATCACTTATCGTGCTGATTATAAACATTGAGATTTCTCTAACGATTATCATGATTTACACGGTTTTAGAAGTGCTTACGTTAGGAGAATTTATCCATGGCCGCACATCTTTCTATTCGATCCGCCTGTTTGGGATCCATTTTTATTGAGAAAATGGTTATTTTTGTCGATAACCGTTATCGTGCTAATGTTTATAACAGTTGTTTTCATTCAGCGGGCGGATAGGAAACCGCAATAGGCTATTTTAATACAATTTATTCAAGCTTATGGTTAGGAAAAGCTTTGAGGCGATTTAATAAAAAATGGATAACGAATTGCTAAACGAGCACTTCGTTATCCATATGCATCCGAAAATAGCTTGCCCTTAACGGCGAGACGAAATATTAAAGGACATTAAAATATCGAGCTTCAGGGTGTGAGACGACGAAGGCAGAGACGGATGCTTCCGGTTCCATCATAAAGCCTTCCGTCAGCTGGATGCCGATTTTTTCAGGCTTTAACAGCTTAAACAGCTTCGCTTGATCTTCTAAGTCTGGACAAGCCGGATAGCCAAATGAATAGCGCTGACCTTGGTATTTTGCTGCAAACCGTTCCTGCATTGTGAAGTCAAGCGGATCCGGGAAGCCCCATCGGTCGCGGATCAGCTGGTGCGTCCGCTCTGCAAGACCTTCTGCCAGCTCCAGCGCCAATGCTTGAATCGCATGGCTCCGGAAAAATTCACCGCTTTCTTTAAACTGCATGGCGATGCTGCGAATGTCTTTTCCAGCAGTTACGGCAAACAGGGCGATATAATCATGCGGTGTTTCATCTGACCGTTCGCTTACATAGTCGGCAATGCATAAAAACGGCGGCTTTTCCTGCCGAGGGAATGTAAACGTCTCAATGATTTTATCTTTTGCAGCCGGATCTAAAATGTGAATGGAGTTTCCTTGGCGATAGGCCGGGAAAAATTGATAAATAGCAGATGGACGGAACCAGCCATTTTCTTTCCCTAAACGCAGCAATTCATCTATTTCATTTTTTAGTTCGACCGCTTTTTCCTGTTTTTCCAGAAGCATCTGTTTGACATTGCCTTTTAATCCGAGATGGTGTCCTAAAAGCATTTGCATGTTCACATACGGGACGACTTGGGCAATATCAATGTTTTGAATAATGTGTGGATTGCAGTCAGCTGGATGATATACGGTCGGTTTGGACACAGATGATTTTTTTTCAATGATCATAACAGGTTTGCTGCTTTTCTGTCTATTCTGTTTTTCCTCAACTGCGACCGTTCTTTTCTCAAGGAAAGCATCCGGGTTTTCTCTCAGCTTATTGGCAAGCGACAGCCCGTCCATTGCATCTTTCGCATATAACACAGGACCGTCATATTCCGGTGATATTTTTTGATCGGTAAATTTGCGTGATAATGCAGCACCGCCGACTAAAATCGGAATCGAAATGTTGGCTGTTTTTAAGTCTTGTGCTGTTAACACCATTTGCTGGGCTGATTTGACGAGCAGTCCGGAAAGACCGATAATATCAGGCTTTTCATTATTGACCGCTTCAATCAGCTGCTGCGGCGCAACTTTAATGCCTAAATCAACGACGCGGTAGCCGTTGTTGGAAAGAATAATGTCAACTAAATTTTTGCCGATGTCATGGACGTCGCCCTTGACTGTAGCTAAAATGACTTTTCCTTTGCCGCTGTCATCTTTTTTTTCCATATACGGTTCTAAAAAGGCGACAGATGCTTTCATCACTTCCGCACTTTGAAGCACTTCAGCAACAATCAGCTGATTGTCGTTAAACAGTTCGCCGACAATTTCCATTCCTTTCATTAACGGCCCGTTGATGATATCGAGAGGATCATCATATTTTTCTAGTGCCAGTTGCAAGTCTTCGATTAATCCTTGCTTTGTTCCTTCCACAACGTATTGTGCGAGCCGTTCCTCCAAGGTTAATTCCGTTTTCGGCTTTTTTTCCTCTTTCTTTTTGTCGCGGTAAAAGTTCGTAAATTGTGCGAGCGTCTGATCATTTGTTTCAAATAATAAGTTTTCTGCCAACTTCCGCTCTTCCTCAGGGATCGAAGCGTACCGCTCTAATTTTTCCGTATTGACGATCGCATAATCGAGCCCTGCCTGTGTGCAATGGTATAAAAAAACGGCGTTTAATATTTCTCTGCCGACCGGCGGAAGCCCGAAAGAAACATTGCTGATCCCGAGAATAGTTAAACAGCCGGGAAGATGTTCTTTAATTAAACGGATCCCTTCGATCGTTTCTTGGGCAGATCCGATATATTGCTCATCACCTGTGCCGACAGGGAAGACAAGCGGGTCAAAAATAATGTCGCTTGGACTTATACCGTGTTGATTGACTAAAATGTCATAAGACCGCTTGGCAATCTCCAGCTTTCGCTCCGCAGTCAGAGCCATTCCGTCTTCATCGATTGTTCCGACGACAACAGCTGCACCGAATTGTTTCACAAGCGGGAGAACTTCTTCAAACCGTTCTAAGCCGTCCTCTAAATTGATCGAGTTGATGATCGCTTTCCCTTGTGAGTATTCGAGCGCTTTTCTGATGACATTGGCGTCGGTTGAGTCAATGACAAGCGGCGCTTTTACTTTTTTTACAACCTCGCGGATGAAGTTTTCCATATCTTCAAGCTCGTTTCGGTCCGGATCTGCGAGACAGACATCGATGACGTGGGCGCCGTTTTTCACTTGAGCGCGGGCGATCTCCGCTGCTTCTTCAAATTTTCCTTCCGCAATGAGACGCTTGAATTTACGCGAACCGATGACGTTTGTGCGTTCACCGACAAACAGCGGGCGCATTGATTCATCATAGCGAAGGGGCTCGATGCCTGATACCGTATGTTGATTTTGCTTTTTGACGATTTTTCGCGGTTTTAAGCCTTCCATTGCCTCCCTTATTGCGCGAATATGTTCGGGAGTTGTTCCGCAGCAGCCGCCGACCATATTAAGCCAGCCTCTTTCTGCAAACCCTCTGATTTTTTTTGCTAAAGATTCCGGTGATTCATGGTAGCGACCTTCTTCATCAGGCAGTCCGGCATTCGGATAACAGCTGACAGCGGTATTGGCGATTTCAGACAATGTGCGGATGTGATCGGTCATGAATTCAGGACCTGTCGCACAGTTTAAGCCGACGGCAATTGGATTCATATGTTCAGCTGAAATGTAAAACGCTTCAATATCTTGACCGGCGAGAGTTGTTCCCATCGGTTCTATCGTTCCGGACAGAATGATCGGCACTTCTTTCTTGAGCTTTTGAAAAGCTCGTTGAATTCCTAAGTAACCTGCTTTTACATTGAGCATATCTTGGCTTGTCTCAAGGAGAAGTACATCAACGCCCCCCACTAACAGTCCTTCCGCTTGAACTTGATAAGCTTCTGCCAATTGTTGGAATGTGACGCCGCCTGTAACGGAGAGCGTTTTAGTCGTTGGCCCCATTGATCCTGCCACAAAACGAGGCCAATCCGGTGTTGAATATTTTTCTGCAGCGCGCTTTGCAATCTCAGCTGCTTTTTTATTTATTTCAAAAGCAAGGTGCCCCAAGTTATATTCCTCGAGGACGATGCTTGTACCGCCAAACGTATTTGTCTCGATAATATCAGCGCCTGCTTCAAGGTACGCTTCATGAATACGGACAATCGTTTCAGGGGAAGTGATGTTTAAATATTCGTTGCATCCTTCATATTCTTCACCGCCAAAATCTTTCGCAGATAATTCTGCAGCTTGAATCATTGTTCCCATGGCTCCGTCTAGTATTAAAATTTTTTTCTCCAGCTGTTCCTTTATGTTATACATGGGAAATCTTCCTTTCTCGTTTTGCCTTTTCTTTTTTATGAATGTATTCCGTCAGCTCGACTGTCATCTCATAATGCAAAAACGGAGTGATTAAGTAAATGCCGTTAAACAGGTCAAATGCTGCGTCAATAAGCGATTTTGCAATGGCAAGTCCTTCTCGTTTTCCCTTTTCTTTATCATTGCCTGCTTTTTGCATCTGTTCGCGAATCGAATCGGACAATTTAATGCCTGGCACTTCGTTATGAATAAATTCAGCATTGCGGCTGCTTATTAACGGCATAATCCCGAGATATATCGGAACATTCAGATGTTTTGTTGCTTCATATACTTCTTCGATCAGCTTCTCCGAGTAGAGCGGCTGCGTAATAAAATAATCGGCTCCGCAGCTGATTTTTTTCTCAAGTCTCTGAACTGCGCGATCAAGATGTCTTACGTTCGGATTGAAGGCGGCGGCTACAGTAAAGTTTGTTTTTTGACCAAGTGATTTTCCGGAGTATGACAAACCTTCATTAAATTGCTTAATTAAGCTGATTAAATCAAACGATGATAAATCATAGACAGAGGTTGCACCCGGAAAATCACCGATTTTGGACGGGTCGCCGGTGACCGCTAAAATATCGTGCAGGCCAAGCGTATGCAGCCCCATTAAATGGGATTGAATGCCGATTAAATTTCTGTCACGACATGTTAAATGAACGAGCGGGCGAAGCTGGAAACGGCTTTTCACAATATTTGCGCAAGCAACATTGCTGATTCTTGGTGTAGCAAGGGAATTATCCGCAAGCGTAATTGCATCAATCCCCGCTTTTTTCAACGCTTTTGCTCCTGTTAAAAATTTTTCCAAGCCGAGCGTTTTCGGCGGGTCCAATTCTACAATCACTGAGCGTCTGTTTTTTGCAATATCTGGGAGAGGAGTTTCTTGACTTTCTTTCATAGGTAAAGCATGAATTGGAACATTTCGTTCTTTTACTTCTTTCTCTGTGACAGGAGGGAGGTTTGATACAGCTTCAGCCATTGCCCGAATATGTTTCGGCGCGGTTCCGCAGCATCCGCCGAGAAGCCGGACACCTTGTTTTCGGAATTGAAGAGCCGCTTCATAAAAATAGTGTTCATCTGATTCATAAACTAATCTTCCGTTTTCATACCTTGGCAGGCTGCCGTTTGGAAAAGCGGATAAAAAGGCATGTTCAAACAGCGGCACTTCTTCCAGAGATTGCAGCATATGATAAGGGCCTAAACGGCAATTGAGGCCGACAATATCTGCACCAAGTTCTTCAAGCATTTTCAAACCGTCTGCCAATCTTGTTCCATTTTGAAAGACGCCTTGTTCGTGCAAAGAAACATTTGTGATAATGGGCAAATCCGTTTCTTTTCTAGCTATTTGCAAAACGGTTTTCAGTTCTTCCAAGTCGTAATAGGTTTCTAAAATAATGCCATCTACGTTTTCGGATAAAAGGACATGAAGCTGCTCGCGAAAATTTTCGGCAATGTCAGATAGCGTGAAGGCGCTTTTTTGAAACGAACGGATGCCGCCGATTGTTCCGATGACATACCCTTTGTTTTCCGCTTTTTGTAACGCCCTCTTTGCAAGTTCAACCCCTTTTTGGTTGATGATCTTTATATCATCTTCCAGCCCATATCTGGCAAGCTTTATGCGATTGGCGCCGTATGTATTTGTTTGAATAACAGTTGCGCCTGCGTCTAAATAGGCTGAATGAATCCGTTCTATTTCTTCCGGTTTTGAAACGTTTAGCTCATCAAAGCATCTGTCTATTCCGAATGAGTATAGTAGAGTCCCCATTGCTCCGTCGGCAATTAATATATGATTCTGTAAATCTTGTAAAAGCCCCATAAAAAGTCCTCCAATCAAATGAAATAGGCGCCTGCAAGGAGGCGAACACCTATATAAAAAAGAAAAGCCTTCTAATAAGAAGAAGACTTTTTCTTGAACATTTTCCCCTTCTTCTTATCTTCCGAGCGCAAATTTACGCATCGCTGGATTTAGCACCTTGGTACCCAAAGTTTTTGGGTAATCCGGTTGCTGAAGGTTCATCGGGCCAGTCCCTCCGCTTCTCTTGATAAGAACGCTTTACCGTATGAAATTTTAAAACAACGGATTAATCCTAATTTAACGAATTTTATCAAAATAATCAATATAAAATTTCAATTTTGTGAACAGGGCAAAGCTAGCGAAAATTAATAAATTGTACGTCGATCGGCAAGTCGGCGCTTTTCACAGCTGCAATCACTTTTTGCAAATCGTCCTTGCTTTTGCCGCTTACCCGGACTTGGTCGTCTTGAATTTGGCTTTTTACTTTTAGCCCGGTATTTTTGATCAGCGCATTGATCTTTTTCCCGTTTTCTTTGTCAATTCCGTTGACAAGTTTGGCTCTTTGTCTGACAGTGCCTCCTGAAGCCTTTTCGATTTTCCCGTACTGAATATTCTTGGTTGCGACACCGCGTTTAATCATTTTGCTTACTAATACATCTTTTAGTTGATTCAGCTTATATTCATCGTCAGAGATTAGCACAAGCTCATCTTTTTCTAGGGATATATCGCTTTTAGATCCTTTGAAATCATATCTGTTTACAATTTCTTTTTTCGCCATTTGAATGGAATTGTTCACTTCGGCAATATCCACTTTTGAGACGATGTCAAATGAATTCTCCTTAGCCAACTTTTTACCTCCAATAACGTTATTTACATTCATTATAGTGAATGTCGTTCAGTTGAACAACTCTTTTAGGGGTTCCTCGCAAATTAAATGAAAAAACCGTTACTTAAAGCAACGGCAAGGAAATTAATATCTGCTTAAATGCAATTAAGCTAAAGATGTCGCTTTAGAACATTTAGGGGAAAGAAAGTCTTGTAAGTTTTTTACTGCTTCGAGCGAATCTTCTCCTTCAGCGCTGATGACTACATGACCTTCTAAAAAGGCGGAAAAACCGAGCATGCTTAAAACGCTTTTCGCATTTAATTGGAGCTTTTTTGTTTGGAATAAAATGTAGCTGTTAAATTTAATCGCTTCATGGACAAGGGAAATGACATATTCCGGCTCCATCTCTTTTGTAAGATACACGGAAATTTCATGTTTCTTCATTGTGCCACCTCTTGTATACTTATTTTACAATATCTTACATTAATAAAGGATAGATTCCCACATGTTTGTCATTTCCTCTTACATATAAAAAAATGACCTCCGCTTTCGAATATGGAAACGTTTTGGATTTCTCTGTTTTTTAATGAAATGAATGGCCTAATCAAATTGAAAGTTATTGCCCCGCCCATGTTTTATTAGACAAAAATGAAAACAAAAGCTAGAGAAAAGATGCATACTGCAAGATAAGAAAGCGTCTTTTTCTTTCAGAACGTCCGGATAGAAGAGGTGGAAGACTCGCCTTTAGAGATATTTCAAAAAAAGAAAAAGCCCGACAGGCGGGCATTATAAATGATCCGTTTTCTTTGAGTATTGCCGTTTTCCAAGCTCTCGATTTTTTTCCTTCAATAGATTTTTTTCGTGTCGTTTTGCATTGTTGTCTACAGCTTTTTTATCATTATCGCTTGTTTTGGACATTCAGGAAGCTCCTTTCAATACTGTTATATACTTATGATTTCCATGAAGCTTCTTGAATATGTTTATTTAGAAAAAATACAGCAAGGGTGCCGGGGCCAGAGTGTGCACCAATGACAGCACCGATCGTATGGATGATAATTTCTTTTGGATGAAACGTTTCTTCAATTAATTGTTTTAATTCGAGAGCTGCTTCTTCATCATCACCATGGCTGATGGCGATTGTCTGTTCACTCAATCCGTCTCCACGCTCTTCCATCAGCTCAAGAATTCTCCGGTAAAGCTTCTTTTTCCCGCGGATTTTTTCCAGCGGGATCAGCTTTCCTTCTTCGACATGCAAAAGCGGCTTGATATTAAGCAGTCCGCCAACAAACGCAGATGTTTTGCTGATTCTCCCGCCGCGAGCCAAATATTCCAGGCGATCAACTGTAAAAATGTGCTCCATATGACTGCAATACTCTTTTACTGCATTTGCCATTTGTTCTAAATCAAGTCCTTGTTTTGCTAATTGAACGGTGTAGCGGACAGCAAGTCCATACCCAAGTGAAGCACATTTCGAATCGATAATTTGCAGTTTCCAATTCGGATATTTTTCAAGCAATTGCTGCTGAACCATAACGGCAGTTTGATATGTACCGGACAATTCGGAAGAAAAGGCAATATACAGCGCCGGCTGATTGTCTTTCGCCAGCTTTTCAAATTGATTGGTGATTGTTTCCGGTGATGCTTGTGATGTTTTAGCAACGTTTCCAGCTCTCATATAGTCGTAAACTTCTTTCGGTTTGATTGTCAATTGATCCTCATAGTCCTTCTCGCCAAGGTGGACACGAAGAGGGATGAAAGAAACGCCTTGATCGTTTAAAAAAGAGACAGGCAGATCACAAGCACTATCAGCGATAATGTGAATATTCATTAATCACACCTACTTTTTTTCATTTACATATAGTCTATCTTGATCACAAATAGAAAACAATACAATTTGTGCAAACTGAAAATTTAAAAAAGAAGGACAAAAAAAGAAAAAATGGACGAAACAAGAGGAGCTCGTTTCGTCCATTTCATATTTATTCCTTGTTCAAAATGTGCCGTACAATCGGCATTCTGGATGGTGTTATGCCTGCTCGATTTTTTCTCGATGCAGATGCTGTACAAAGATTGGTCTGTTCAAATTCGATCTGTTCATTATAAAAACAGCCCTTAAAAGGATTCGAAAATGAACGGAAGGGCATTATCCTTCGAAGCTTGCTTCGTTATTGACTCTTGCTTCTGATTCGGCAAACGTCATACGGTATGGAAACTTTTCATCATGTTTTTTGACAGCACCTTTTCCTTGCTCAATGAATCGTTTCGATTTATTCCGTTTGCCCAAGTTGGAATCCCCCTTTTGATCATTGACGAAATGAGTTCGTCAATTATAGGGTATCCCTTTTTAAACATCTAAATCCTTGTCAATTGTTGTGAGGTGTAAAAAGATAATCGAACTTTTGGACTTTTGCAAAGATTAAAGGGACAGCAATTCCTTTAAAAATTTTGCAACTCCGTCTTCTTCATTTGTCAGCGTAATTTCATCAGCAATCTCTTTGAGCGGCTCAATTCCGTTTCCCATTGCAACGCCTAATCCCGCATATTCGATCATTTCCAAATCATTGTCTTCGTCGCCAAAAGCGATAATTTGCTCTCGAGGGATATTGTAAAATTCGGCGATTTTTTGCAATCCGACTGCTTTATTAATGCCTGCTCGGATAATTTCAATAACATGCCACGGGTGAGCCCAGCTTCTGTGGTCTACAACTTCCGCATGAACTTCATTTAAATAATGGCGAATCCGCTTGACATTTTCTTCGTCTGAATGGATTAACATGCTTGTGACATCGCGATTTAAAACAGCTTTTAAGTTGCCGATTTCAATTTTCGGATTTCCTATACTGAAAATATCCAACCATTGTTCATTATGGTAATGAAAATAAACATGATCAAGCACTTCTGCTAAAATGTTATGGACTTGATGCTGTTCGGCGATTTCTACAATCTCTTTTACAACAGATACATCAAGGGTTGTATGATGAAATCCCCAGGATTCATCCAGCGGATGATGGACAAAGGCTCCGTTAAAATTGACAATCGGGGTTTTTAAATTTAATTCTTCGTAATACATTTTGCTCGAGCGGAACGGCCTTCCTGTTGAAATGCATATGATATGCCCTTCTTCTTGTGCTTTTTGCAAAACATTTTTTGTAAAAGGAGAAATCGTTTTGTCATCTTTCAGCAATGTGCCGTCTAAATCCAATGCGATTAAATGTTTTTTGGCCATAATCTCTCCTCATTTTTTGTTTTTATTTAGTGTATCTTTTTTCCATCTTTTTTGTCCATATGTTAAACTAATTTTAGCAAAAAAATAATGAAAGGAGCATCCTAATTGAAGGTCATTGTTGAGCATACGATGGCGGACAATATCCCTGTACTGCATGTATGCAAAGAAGATTTTATAAAAGATGAGCTGCCGCTTGTTGTGTTTATCCATGGATTTACGAGCGCAAAAGAGCATAATTTGCACATTGCCTATCTTTTGGCGGAAAAAGGTTTGCGAGTAGTATTGCCTGATGCGAAATTTCACGGAGAGAGGGATGAGAATCTTTCAGAGGCTGACTTAAATTTAAATTTTTGGAATATTGTTATCAGTTCTGTTAAAGAGCTCGAAAAAATAAAAAATTATTTTTTTGAAAAAAAATTGATTGACGGGAAAAATATAGGGGTAGCGGGAACTTCCATGGGCGGTGTTGCTACACTTGGAGCGCTCACTCAATATCCGTGGATCAAAGCTGCTGTCAGTTTAATGGGCAGCCCAAATTATCAGGAATTTTTCAAATATCTTGTGGACTCCTATCAAAAAGCAGGCTATACCTTTCCGTTGTCTGAAGAAGAAATTCAGCAGCAATTTGATGCATTGTATGAGTATGATTTATCCGTACATAAAGAAGCGTTATGCAACCGCCCCCTTTTGTTTTGGCACGGGATGAAGGATCAAGTTGTACCATTCGCTCCTACTTATCAATTTTATGAAGAGATAAAGCCGTTGTATGCTGACAATCCGGAACATTTGGCATTTATTGCGGAAAAGGATGCAGGGCATAAGGTGTCTCGAAAAGGGGTGCTAGAAACGGTTGAATGGTTTGTACGGCATTTGAGGTAGAAAATTTTTAATGTGACATTAACTTCGATATAATGTAATTAACGAATATAAGAGGAGTGGATCGAAATGGATGAAGCGCTGAAGGAAAATATAATGGGTGCTCTTGAACAAGTTATTGACCCAGAACTCGGCATTGACATTGTCAATTTAGGATTAATATATGATTTGGAACTGAACGATGAAGGAGTCCTCAAAGTAACTATGACATTGACGGCAATGGGATGCCCCCTTGCTGGAACAATTGTTCAACAAGTAAAAGCTGCGCTTGACGGAATTCCAGAAATCAAAGATGTCGATGTCAACATCGTTTGGAATCCACCTTGGACGAAGGACCGCATGTCCAGATACGCAAAAATTGCCTTGGGTATTCAATAAAAACTTGTGCAGACTGGCGGAAAAGGCCAGTCTTTTTTATTATGCAAATGTTTTATCAATTTGACTGCAAGTGTCATTATGTTTTTATTTTCGTCTTTATCGCTTCTTTTGTTTATCTCATCACCATAATGGAGCTTTTATCCCGAAACATAATTTGCATTTTTTCTTCAGCATGGCATATCTGAATAATTTGCAAGGGATTCCCTGCTCTCTACTACATTAAGAATCCTTGTTTTTGATCAGAAAAAATTATAAATATACAATTGATTTTATTTTTATACAGTATTATAATGGTAACTAATTTAACGGAATGAATTGAAGGTGATTGAGGTTGAATATAGGAATTATCGGGGCAACAGGATATGGCGGTGTGGAACTTTATCGAATTTTAGCCAATCATCGGTATGTCGAAAACATTCATTTATATACATCTTCAGCAGAAAAAAAGAGCTATATTGACGAATATCCGCATTTATCCCATATAAAAGAAAATGAACTAAAACCGTTAGAGCCGGATCAAATAAAAGAAGAAAATGATGTTGTTTTTCTTGCGACGCCGTCGGGGATATCGGCTTCACTGACGCCGGAATTGCTTGACGATCAATTGAAAATCATCGACTTATCAGGCGATTTAAGGTTAAAAAACAGTGATGATTATGAAAAATGGTATAAAAAAGCACCAGCGCCTGAAAAGCTTTTGCAGGAAGCGGTATACGGCTTGACAGAACTGTATCGTGAGGATATTAAGAATGCTAAAATTTTGGCGAATCCTGGATGCTATCCAACTGCAACCTTGCTTGGCCTAGCACCGCTTGTGCGGGAAAAAATCGTCAAAGAGAACTCGATCATTGTTGATGCAAAATCGGGTGTTTCAGGTGCAGGTCGAAACGCGTCACTTGCCACAAGCTTTGTTGAAATACAAGATAATTTCAAAATTTATAAAGTACATCAGCATCAGCATATACCGGAAATTGAACAGGAGCTTCATAAGTGGGACGAGAAAGTCGGCTTCATTTCGTTCAGCACCCACTTAGTGCCGATGACAAGAGGGATTATGGCGACAATGTATATTGAATTATTAGAAGAATGGAATACTTCAAAATTAGTAGATTTATATGAATCGTTTTATAAACATTCACCATTTGTGAGAGTGCGTACAAACGGAACGTTCCCAAGCACAAAGGAAGTGTACGGCTCGAATTATTGCGATATCGGTCTTGCATTTGATCAAAGAACAAGTCGGTTGACAGTCGTATCTGTCATTGACAATTTGATGAAAGGCGCTGCAGGGCAGGCAGTGCAAAATTTTAACATTATGTCAGGATTCCAAGAAAATGAAGGGCTAAACTTTTTGCCAGTATATCCATAACATCAAGGAGGACTTCAAGTGACAACCAAAATAAGAAAAATAGACAACGGTTCAATTACAACACCGAAAGGCTTTTATGCAGGCGGCTATGAAGCGCACATCCGCTACACTCATAAAAAAGACATCGGCATCATTTATAGTGACGTTTCAGCAACAGCTGCAGCTGTTTACACACAAAACGTTGTGCAAGCTGCCCCAATTTTTGTGACAAAAGAGAGCATTGCAAAGGAAAACAAAATTCAAGCGGTGATTGTCAACAGCGGCAACGCCAATGCCTGTACAGGCGAAAAAGGTTTAAGCGATGCATACGCAATGCGGAAATGGACGGCTGAAAAGCTTGGAATTGCAGATCATCTTGTGGCTGTCGCTTCAACAGGAGTAATTGGCGAATATTTAAACATGGAAAAAGTCCAAGAGGGGATCAACAATATTGAATATGAACGTTCATCAGCAGGAGCCAAAAGCTTTGCCGAGGCTATTTTGACAACAGATACGTGTGAAAAGACTGCCTGCTATCAATTTGAAATCGAGGGAAAACAGGTGACCATCGGCGGAGCAGCAAAAGGATCGGGGATGATTCATCCCAACATGGCGACAATGCTCGGGTTTTTGACGACAGATGCGAATATCGATGAAAAATCGCTGCAGCAAGCTTTTCGAGAAGTTATCGATGAAACGTTTAATCAAATAACCGTTGACGGCGATACATCAACAAATGATATGGTGCTTGTTTTAGCAAACGGAAAAGCTGAACACTCAATGCTGACAGAAGAGCATCCAGATTGGCCTGTTTTTAAAGAGGCGTTGAGAAAAGTAAGCGAAGATTTAGCAAAGCAAATTGCCAGAGACGGTGAAGGTGCGACAAAATTGATTGAAGTTTCTGTTAATGGGGCTAAATCAAAGCAGGAAGCGAACATCATTGCCAAGACGATTGTCGGATCCTCCCTCGTCAAAACTGCAATATATGGAAAAGATGCGAACTGGGGAAGAATCTTGTGCGCCGCCGGCTACAGCGGAGCGGAATTCGATCCGAATCAAATGGAAGTGTATCTCGGCCATATCTTATTATTTAAAAACGGATTGCCAGTTTCATTTTCGGAACAAGAAGCGATCCAATATTTGGATCAGGAAATCGTAGAAATCAAGGTAATGTTAAATAATGGTGAAGCACAAGGAAAAGCATGGGGATGTGATTTAACATATGAGTATGTCAAAATCAATGCAAGTTACCGGACATGATAAACCGATTGTTGTCATTAAGCTTGGCGGCAGCATGCTGGAACAGCTGTCAGAAAGCTTTTTAGACAGCATAAAAGAACTGTTAACTACGAAACGGGTCATTATCGTCCACGGTGGAGGACCGGACATTAACAATATGTTGACAAAATTAAATGTAAAAAGCGAGTTTTACAACGGCATGCGTAAAACGACAAAAGAAGTGCTTGAAATTGCAGAAATGGTTCTTTCAGGAAAAATTAACAAACAGCTTACGGCTCTGTTGACAAAAAAAAATGTGAAAGCGATCGGACTTTCAGGCACTGATGGTCAGCTAATTGTCTCGTCATTTTTAGATGAAGAAAATCTTGGCTTTGTCGGCAAAGTCGAGCAGATTAATGATGAACTATTGCGTTCGCTGCTAATTCTTGACTATGTTCCAGTCATTGCCCCGATCGGCATAACGGCGGATGGGCAAAAATTAAATATCAACGCAGATCTGGCTGCTAGTGCAATTGCTGAAAAAATAAATGCGGAACAGCTGCTGTTTGTGACAAATGTTCCGGGAATTTTACATGACGGCAAGCTTATTGAAGAAGCGACGGAAACGATGATCGAAACACTCATTGAACAGAAGGTTATTTACGGCGGGATGATTCCGAAAGTACAGGCGGCTTTAGATGCGCTTTCTGATCAGCTTGAGCATGTGATGATTGTGAGCGGCAACGACCGTATTTTTAAGGAAGGGAAAATGATCGGGACGAAAATTACGAAAAAACGAGAGGTCGTGGTCAAATGAGTTATTTATTTCCAACCTATGCGAAGTGGGATGTGGCGATTGAAAAAGCAGAAGGAAGCTATGCATATGATGCAAACGGAAAAAAATATTTAGATTTTATTTCCGGAATTGCTGTATGCAACCTGGGTCATTGTCCGAAACAAGTGGCGGATGCCATCACTGAACAGCTGCAAAAGGTATGGCATACTTCTAATCTTTTTCATATCCCCCTTCAAGAAGAGGTTGCCAAGCAATTGGTGGAGCATTCAAGCGGAGATGCCGTATTTTTTGCGAACAGCGGCGCCGAAGCGAATGAAGCCGCCATTAAACTGGCTAGAAAACATACCGGCAAACATAAAATCATTACATTTTACCAGTCTTTTCACGGCAGAACATTTGCGACTATGACGGCTACTGCTCAAGAAAAAGTACATAAAGGGTTCGGTCCTCTCATTCCTACGTTCGAATATCTTCCTTACAATGATGCAGCTGCGGTGAAAAACATTCATGATGAGGATATAGCTGCTTTTATGCTGGAAGTGGTTCAGGGCGAGGGAGGAGTTATTCCTGCAACGAAGGAATTTTTACAGGCGGTAGAAGAAAAGTGCAGGGAGATCGGCGCATTATTCATCGTCGATGAGGTGCAAACTGGAATCGGACGCACCGGAAAAGCATTCGGCTACCAGCATTACGGCATTTCTCCGGATATTATCACTGTCGCCAAAGGATTGGGAAGCGGATTTCCTGTCGGAGCCATGATCGGAAAACAAGAATTGATCGAAAGTTTTTCACCGGGAACACACGGTTCAACGTTCGGCGGGAATTATTTGGCTATGGCAGCTGCGAAAGCAACTTTGGAAACTGTTTTTCAGCCAAGCTTTTTGCAAAGCGTTCAGGAAAAAGGCCAGCGGCTGTTCGAAGGTCTATCAGAACTCTTGAGAGATGTGCCTACTGTAAAAAAAGTGCGGGGTAAAGGATTGCTGCTTGGAATTGAGCTGGATATTGAGGTCAATAAAGTGCTTGCTTCTTTAAGAGAAGAAGGACTTCTAGCACTTTCAGCTGGATCCAATGTGTTACGGCTTCTTCCTCCGCTCACTGTTTCGAATGAAGAAATTGATTTAGGACTGGGCATTATTGCTTCTGTTTTGAAAAAAGAAAAAATCTTCTCTTCCTAAAAGAGGAGAATTTTCTTGCAAATTGTTGTATAAATATACATCAAAGAGGTGTTCAATATGCAAGGTTATCTTGTATTAGAAGATGGAACAGTTTTTGAAGGCAAGATGGATGAAATCGTGTCTCCTGTTAAAGGGGAACTCGTTTTTTATACAGGAATGACAGGATATCAAGAGGTGTTGACAGATCCTTCCTACAAAGATCAAATCGTCGTTTTTACGTATCCGCTTATCGGCAATTACGGCATCAATGATCAAGATTTTGAAAGCAAAAAGCCGCAGGTGAAAGGGGTCATCCTTTTTCAGCTGACTGAACACTATTCCCATTATAAAGCGAACCGTTCATTAAAAGACTATTTACAAAAATGGAATATTCCTTATTTAACAAATGTTGACACGAGAGCTGTTGTCAAACAAATCCGATCAAAAGGGACATTGCATGCGGTCATTTCAAAAGACAAACAATACGACTCTCAGGATAAGCTCTCCGATTTTCCGATTCGCGACGTTTCTGCAAGCGAAATCGAAACGTTTGGCAATGGTGCGACACACATTGCGTTAATTGATTTTGGATTTAAAAAATCGATTTTGAATTCTTTGCTGAAAAGAGGCTGTAAAGTTTCAGTCGTTCCGTTTCATCAAATGGAAAAAGTGTTTGAAATCAAGCCGCATGGCATCGTGCTGTCGAACGGACCGGGCGATCCAAAGCAAATGAAAAATTATTTTTCTACATTAAACCAATTGATGAAGCAATATCCGACGCTCGGGATTTGTTTAGGGAATCAGCTGATTGCCCTGTCGTTTGGCGGGAATACAACAAAGCTCAGATTCGGGCACCGCGGAGCAAACCATCCGGTAATTGATCAAAAAACAGGAAACGTATTTATTACATCACAAAACCACAGCTATGTGGTGGATAAAAAAAGCTTGGAAAAAACACCTCTTAAATTGCGATATACAAATGTCAATGACGGCTCAGTTGAAGGGCTTGAGCATGAAAAATTGAAAGTCATGTCTGTTCAATTTCATCCGGAAGCCCATCCAGGACCGGAAGATGCTAGTTTTATTTTTGATGAATTTTTAGACACATATGTAGCAGCAGGGAGAGAAAAAGTCTATGCCTAAAGATACATCATTAAACAAAATACTAGTGATCGGTTCAGGTCCGATCATTATCGGCCAAGCGGCGGAATTTGACTATTCTGGGACACAGGGATGCTTGGCGTTAAAAGAAGAAGGATTTGAAGTTGTACTTGTTAACAACAATCCTGCAACGATTATGACCGATACGAAAATTGCCGATGCGGTCTATTCAGAGCCGCTTACGGTGGAAAGCATTGAAAAAATAATTGCAAAAGAACGTCCAGACGGCCTTTTGGCAACATTGGGGGGGCAGACGGCTTTAAATCTAGCTGTGGAGCTTGATCAGGCAGGGATTTTGCAAAAATACGGCTTGAAACTGCTCGGAACCTCGATCGAATCGATTCAAAAAGGGGAGGACCGGGAGCTGTTTCGAAAGCTGATGATTGATTTGAACGAGCCGATCCCGGAAAGCAAAATTGTGGAGGATGTTCCGTCCGCCCTTCAATTTGCTGATGAAATTGGTTTTCCGATTATCATTCGTCCGGCTTATACGCTTGGCGGCAAAGGCGGAGGCATCGCCTACAACCGAGAAGAGTTTATTTCCATTGTCACAAATGGACTTAAAATGAGCCCAATCAATCAAGTGCTTGTGGAAAGAAGCATTGCCGGATTTAAGGAAATCGAATATGAAGTGATGCGCGATGCAAAAGGTACTTGTATTACCGTCTGCAATATGGAAAACATTGATCCAGTCGGAATTCATACCGGGGATTCGATCGTTGTTGCCCCATCTCAAACATTAACAGATGAAGAATATCAAATGCTCCGGCAGGCGGCTTTGAAAATCATCGATGCATTAAAGGTGGTCGGGGGCTGCAATATTCAGTTTGCACTTGACCCTGAAAGCAAGCAATATTACGTGATTGAGGTCAACCCTAGGGTAAGTCGCTCTTCCGCACTTGCTTCGAAAGCGACCGGTTACCCAATTGCCAGAATGGCTGCAAAGCTAGCTGTTGGCTACTCATTAGCGGAGCTGAAGAACCCGTTAACGATGTCGACATATGCCAGCTTTGAACCTGCACTTGACTATGTAGTTGTCAAATTTCCGCGCTGGCCGTTTGATAAATTTACAAAAGCAGATCGGAAGCTTGGAACAAAGATGAAAGCAACCGGCGAAGTGATGGCGATCGAACGGACGATGGAAGCCGCTCTGCAAAAAGCTGCGGAATCGTTGGAATTAAATAATATCGGCATTTATTTGCCTAAGCTTGTGAAAGAAGATACGTCAGCTCTTATTAACCGCCTCCAGCATGCAGATGATGAACGCTTTTTCATCTTAATGGAGCTGTTAAGAAGAGGAGTTTCTATAAATGAGCTTCACAGCCAGACAAAAATTGACTATTATTTCTTGCATGTTTTCAACCATCTAATTGAACTTGAAGGAAAAGCGAAAAAAGAAAAGCTGTCTCCAAGCCTTTTAAAAGAACTGAAATTTTTCGGCTTTTCCGACCGTTCGATTTCATATTGGCAAAAGACAGAAGAAAAAGAAATCCGAAAGCTCCGCAAAGAGTGGGGGATTAAAGCCATATTCAAAATGGTTGATACATGTGCCGCAGAATTTGAAGCGAGAACAAATTATTTCTATTCTACGTACGTTTTCGGTGAAAACGAAGCTGTCTCCACAAGCGGAAAGAAGAAGGCGCTTGTCATTGGTTCCGGCCCGATTCGCATCGGACAGGGAGTTGAGTTTGACTACAGTGCTGTTCACTGCATTCAAACATTGCAAAAGCTTGGATATGACGCGATCATGATCAACAATAATCCTGAGACGGTCAGCACTGATTATGAAACAGCGGATCGATTATATTTTGAGCCGTTAACAGTAGAACATATATTAAATGTTGTTGAAAATGAAAACATTGACGTAACGCTCGTCCAATTTGGCGGCCAGACGGCGATCAACTTAGCGGAGAAGCTTGAAAAAGCAGGCGTGAAGCTGCTTGGTACAACTTCTGAGCTTCTGGACATATTGGAGGATCGAGAAAGATTTTATCAGCTATTAGACGAAACGAATATCCCGCACATTCAAGGAGCAATGGCACATACAAAAGAGGAGGCGATATCGGAAGCGAAAAAGCTGCGGTATCCGATCCTGTTAAGACCTTCATATGTTATTGGCGGAAAAGGCATGGTGAAGGTAAAAAATCAAGAAGAGCTGCTTTCGTTAGTGGAGCAGACGGACGAAAATCATTTTCCTCTTCTTTTAGATGAATTCCTTTTTGGTCAGGAAGCGGAGGTTGATTTAATAGCTGACGGGAAAAATGTGTTTATTCCGGGATTTATGGAGCATATCGAGCCCGCTGGTGTTCATTCTGGCGATAGTTATGCGATTTTTCCAGCTGTGTCGTTGTCAAAAGAAATAAAAGAAAAAATGACCGACTATGCGGAAAGAATGGTTCAACATTTGCAATATAAAGGCATTATGAACATTCAATTTTTAATTGATGGTCAGGACGTTTATGTGCTGGAAGTGAATCCGCGTGCGAGCCGGACTGTGCCGATCGTCAGCAAAGTTGCCGGAGTGCCGTTAGTAGATCTTGCGACAACCATTTTAACCGGAAAAATGTTAACTGACTTACATCCTCAAATAGCAGCCCATGAATATGTGGCTATTAAATATCCGGTATTTTCAACGCACGCCCATTCAGATGTCGATATGAAACTAGGTCCGGAAATGAAATCGACGGGCGAAGGAATGTGTGTCGGCAAATCTGTGGAGGAAGCGATGCGGAAGGTATTCGATCATTTATTTCCAATTCATTCGGACGGTATTTTTGTGGATGGAGATAAGAAAGATGATGTACTCGATTATATAAAACCGGTAACGGATAATTTTGAAAGTTGGCTTGAGAAAAAAGAAGCGGTGCTTTATTATAATCCGGAAGAAAACGATCAGGCAAAGGCAAGACGACAAAAAGCGCTTGAACGAGGAATTATGGTATTGACGGAAGAAGCATCATTTCAGGCATTTTTAAGTGCACTAACAGTTAGCAAATACACGCCTATTTCTTTACATGAACTGTCAGAAAAAGGAGTCGAAATGAGTTTATGAGCACACTTAAAGGTCGTAACGTTTTAAAGCTGCTTGATTTTACATCAGAAGAAATTCAATATTTGCTCGAGGAAGCATTGAAATTAAAGCAAAATCCGCTATCAAACGTCCTTCATGGGAAAACGCTGGCGATGATTTTCGAAAAATCATCCACTCGAACTCGTGTCTCCTTTGAAGTAGGAATGCTGCAATTAGGGGGACATGCGCTTGCCCTTTCTTCAAAAGAGCTTCAGCTCGGGCGCGGTGAGACAATCGCTGATACAGCGAGAGTATTGTCGCGATATGTGGATGCCATTCTTCTCCGCACAACTGACCACAATCGGGTCAAAGAGCTTGCCGAATATGCAACTGTCCCTGTCATCAATGGTTTGTGCGACTTGTACCATCCTTGCCAAGCGTTAGCTGATTTATTGACAATTTATGAGCTGAAAGGCAAATTTTCAGGCGTAAAAGTCGTTTATGTTGGCGACGGCAACAATGTAGCCCACTCCCTTATGGTTGGCTGCGCAAAAGTTGGCGCTCATTTTACGATCGCAGCCCCAGAAGGCTATGAGCCAAATGAAATCATTTTGAAACAGGCGAAAGAAATTGCTGGCGAAACGGGCGGGAAAGTCGAATTAATTCATAATCCAGACGAAGCGGTTCAGGATGCTGATATTATTTATACGGACGTTTGGGTCAGCATGGGGCAGGAAGAAGAAACAGAAGCAAGAATGAAAGCATTTAAACCGTTTCAAGTAAATCAATCCTTGCTGGCAAAAGCAAAACGAGATGCAAGCTTCCTTCACTGCCTGCCGGCTGCGCGCGGTTTGGAAGTGACAGATGAAGTGATGGACGGAAGCCAATCAGCGGTATTTTTGCAGGCCGAAAACCGCCTTCATGCGCAAAAAGCAATTTTAAAAGAAATTATGGCTTAACAAGATCTTTCGTTGATAAAGCAGGATGATCTCCTGCTTTTTTCTTTTGAAACCGGGGCGAAAGGTTTTACTCTACTGCATATATATCCAGACAAAAAAGAACGACAGGTGAGACAATTTTGGGAATAATTGTAAATAATGATTCTCGCAGAAACAGTAAAAAGAGCTTTTGATCCAGCATTCGGTGCTTGAACGCTTAAACGATTTTTTCAAAAGGATGCCATATGCAGTGAGTTCGATTTTGGGCGTTGAGTAAAGTTTCGAAGTACATCACATAATGAAAATTATCAAAGGTGTTTCTGTCTATACATGAAAAATCTTCTGATAGCCAACAATAATGTCCAAGGAGGGATGATTCATGGGTCAAAATCGTCAATTCAGGCCTGGTCAAAAAGCACCTAACAACGGAATTTACATCGAAGTCGGCGAGACCGGATCGATGGTGGTCGATCCCAAAAAGGTTGAACTCAAAGCAGGAGATCGATTCCCCGAAACATCCAACCATAATCGGGTTTGGACCTATAAGCGCAAGCCGTAATATTTCGAACAACGCTAAGCCATTCGGAAAACGAATGGCTTTACTTGATTTATAAAGAAGTTATAATAAAATTAAAGGTCAAAAAAAGTCAAAATAGGGGCGTTTCGGTATGGATGTAAATCTATTCACGGAGAAGCTGCAAAAAGGTCTGGTAGAAGCTCAAAAAATCGCAAAAGAACATGAACATCAAGAAGTGGATGAATTTCATATTTTACTTGCTTTTCTGCGGCAGTCTGACGGGATTTTTCCAAGAATTTTAGAAAAGCTTAAATGTCCTGTACAACAAATTGAGTCAGCGATCAACGAGTATTTACAAAAAAAGCCGAAAATATCTGTTCACGGAAACGGTGAGGTAAGTATTTATATTTCCCGTACTCTTTCAGAAGCTTTTGCAAAAGCGGACGAAATAAGGAAAGATTTTCAAGATGATTATTTATCAGTTGAACATATTATATTGGCATTTACCGAATCGAGCTCAAAAGAAGTGAGAGAGCTTTTTCAGCAATATCACTTAACAAAAGCTGCCATATTGAAAGTGTTAAAGGAAATAAGGGGGAATGCTCGGGTGACATCACCTAATCCAGAAAGCACTTATGAAGTATTGGAGAAATACGGCCGTGATTTAGTTAAAGAGGTGAAAGAAGGAAAAATTGACCCTGTCATTGGCCGTGATCAAGAAATTCGGCGCGTGATCCGAATTTTATCAAGAAAAACGAAAAACAACCCGGTGTTAATCGGTGAACCAGGGGTTGGAAAAACAGCGATCGTGGAAGGATTAGCCCATCGGATTGTACGAAAAGATGTACCGGAGGGATTAAAAGATAAAACAATATTTGCTTTAGATATGAGCTCGCTCATTGCGGGAGCCAAGTTTCGCGGAGAATTTGAAGAAAGATTAAAAGCTGTTTTGCAAGAAATTAAAAAGAGCGATGGACGGATTATTTTATTTATTGATGAATTGCACACAATAGTCGGGGCCGGCAAAACAGAAGGAGCGATGGATGCCGGCAACATGTTAAAGCCGATGCTTGCGAGAGGTGAGCTGCACTGCATAGGAGCAACGACACTTGATGAACATCGCAAGTATATTGAAAAAGATCCGGCGCTTGAGCGGCGTTTTCAACAGGTGCTTGTGAGCGAACCGTCTGTGGAAGACACGATTTCTATTTTACGAGGACTAAAAGAACGGTTTGAAATCCATCATGGAGTCAAAATTCATGATTCGGCGATTGTAGCTGCGAGTGAGCTCTCGCACCGCTATATTACAGAACGCTTCCTGCCTGATAAAGCGATTGATTTAATCGATGAAGCATGCGCGATGATCCGCACGGAAATAGATTCAATGCCGACAGAACTTGATGAAGTGACGAGAAGGATTATGCAGCTTGAAATTGAAGAGGCTGCATTGAAAAAAGAAACGGATGACATCAGCCGAATCAGATTGGAAGAGTTGCAAAAGGAACTTGCAAATTTAAAAGAGAAAGCAAATGAAATGAAGGCGAAATGGCAGCTTGAAGTCGAAGGTATTCAACAGCTTAGAAGCTTGAGGGAAGAGCTGGAAAAAGCACGCAGAGATTTAGCTGATGCTGAAAATGAATACGATTTAAACAAAGCGGCTGAGCTGCGCCATGGAAAAATTCCGGCGCTGGAAAAACAAATCAAACAGCTGGAAGAAGAAATGAAGCAGAAAGAGGAAAACAAGATGCTTCGCGAGGAAGTAACAGAAGAGGAAATTGCCGGTATTGTGTCAAGATGGACTGGCATTCCGGTAGCAAAGCTTGTACAAGGGGAAAGAGAAAAGCTTCTGAAGCTTGAACAAATATTAAAAGAAAGGGTCATCGGGCAAGACGATGCAGTTGAATTAGTATCGGATGCAGTTTTGCGTGCGCGGGCAGGCATAAAAGATCCGAACAGGCCGATCGGCTCCTTCCTCTTTTTAGGTCCGACAGGGGTCGGGAAAACGGAGCTGGCGAAAGCATTGGCAGAAGCGCTTTTTGACAGCGAGGACGAAATAGTCCGCATTGATATGTCGGAGTATATGGAAAAACATTCTGTCTCAAGGCTGATCGGCGCACCTCCGGGTTATGTCGGATATGAAGAAGGAGGACAGCTGACGGAAAAAGTTCGGAGACATCCGTACTCGGTTATATTACTGGACGAAATCGAAAAGGCTCACCCAGAAGTGTTTAACATATTGCTGCAAATGCTTGATGACGGCAGGGTGACCGATTCGAAAGGAAGAACAGTTGATTTTAAAAATACAGTGATCATTATGACATCCAACATCGGTTCTCAGCATTTGCTCTCCGGTTTAAATGATGAGGGGGAAATAACAGACGAAGCGAAAAAGAAAGTTCTTGATGAGCTCTCCATGCATTTCCGGCCAGAATTTTTAAACCGGATTGATGACACGATCCTGTTCAAGCCTTTAACAATGAACGAAGTAAAAGGAATAGTAGAAAAACTTTTAAAAGAGCTTCAAGCGCGCCTATCCCATAAACAACTTACACTAAAGATTACAGATGAAGCGAAGGAATTCATTGCAAAAAGAGGATTTGATCCTGTATTTGGCGCACGGCCGCTGAAACGGTTTATTCAAAAGCATGTAGAGACAAAACTTGCGAAAGCGGTTATTGCTGGAACCGTTCATGATCGTGACCAAGTTCTGTTAGGGGTAGAAAATGAAGAAATTGTTATAAAAACGGATTTGCATGCTCATGAGAAGAGCGGAGCAGCAAAATTAGAATAGCTATAAATGGATATTAAAACCCTTCTCAATCGAGGAGGGTTCTTTTTTTTGTGCGGACCATGTAGACATAGGAAACTGTGTCCTGGCGGCGGGGAATCTGATTCGGAGACTAAAAACAGGGCGAGATTCCTATCAGGCTAGTTTCATGGGGAGATTGCACAGCTAAGCAAGCCTGATTCTGCCTAAAAGACTAGAAAACTATAATTGGAAAAGTGTAGTGATTTATAAGTTTTTCCGCCAATCTTAGTTGTGCTGACGTATACGTAACAGCTTCATGTAAATTTGCTAGGCTGAAATCTTAATTATACTGACGTATATGTTAACTGGTAAGGGTCTGTCCAAAGACAAATCTCCATTGAAAACAAAAAATCACAGGGGATGTCTTAAGCCCAAAAATGACTTATTAGACTATCCCCTTTTTTTGAATTTGTCTATATTATGGCGTAACAAGTGAGGCTTCGCCGATAGCAGCAGGCATCTAATCGCTGATTTTCGTTTTAAATAAAAAGAAATTGGCAATTCGCCAATTTCGACAAATTCTTAATGCTCTTCTGAAGGTTCAGCCGGAATTAACTCCCCAATTATAAAGAGAAGTACGGTAAAAACAACAGAGATTATAATTGCTGTTGAAAAATGGAATGCAGAGCCTGTCATGGAAGAAACAACATAGCTGGCCATGTTGACAAGCAAAAACGTCCAAAAAAATGTTGCGAAATATCTCATTATCTTCACCTCGTTTATTCCTGTCTTTACTTATATTATCATACAACATTTTTCATGAAAACGGTTGTTTCGCGATTTTTTTGCGAGCCTTTTTGACATTTCGTACATACATTATAAAAGGTCATCGATGGAAAGGTGGTGGGCAAATGGAAGGTGTTTCGGAAAGATTTTTTCAAATTGAAAACGAGTGGAATGTCATTCATCTTCCGGAAAAGCCGAACGGATTCGGCATCTTGATCATTGGCGATCGAACCCATTTTGTTGAAAATGGTTCAAGCTACTGGTTGGAGCATTACGGGCGGCGTCAGCTGATCAATACGTTAAAAAGCTGCGGATATACATTGTTTCATTCCAATCTTTACGGACGCCATTGGGGCAGCTCTCACGCCGTTTTGTTGGCAAAACAGCTTTATCATCTTGTCATGAAACAAGAAATTTTAAATAAAAAAATCCATATACTGTCTGAAGGTATAGGAGCACTCGTTGCGCTGCAGTTGATGGAAGAGATGCCAAATTCCATCCGTTCATCGGTGATGATCAATCCTTGTTTGGACATAAAAGCCCAAATAGCGGAAGAGAAAAAGAATAAATTTTTTTACAAACAAATGATAAAAGAACTATCAAAAGCTTACCAATTAGATGAAAAAGCTGTCACCCATTATCCCTTTGTCCGTATACAAGACTTTGTATCAAAAATACCTGTAGGCATCTGGCAGAAAATGAACGGGGGAAGCTATTCCTATAAAATTCATGGAAAAAAATATGAGGAATGGAGAAAGCAGCTGAAAGCTCCAATTCAATTCACATTTTATTTCCAGGAAAATATAAATCGGATCCATGATATGATAAGAAGTTTTTACAAAGAGCATGAAAGAATCTTATAGAAAAGGAATTGAGGACTGGGCGAAAATGCTCAATAAGTGAGCAGGCTGCCCCCTTTTTGTTTGAAAAGGGCATTGGACTAATCTCTTCTTTTTTCGCATACGATACAATAATAGTTTTTTCATAAAGGAGGTTTTCAAAATGTCAACTGCCTTAAAGCAGTGTAAACATATTTTAATTGTTGGGGTTCATCAATTTGAAGGCTTTCATATATGTTCAAAACTGGTAGAGGAAGGATTACTAGTCGATGGAGTGGTAATCGTTCCTAAAAATCCGTTGCAAAAAAAAATATGCGAAGAAGAAATGATGTGGCTCGGGCGGAACGCACATTTTCATTTATTGGAAGAAGACAGCTGGATAGAGGATGCTTCCAAAAAGCAATATGATTTGATTTATTATTGTCAAACAGATCATCAACCGATAGACGATGAAGCTGAAAAACACCGATTGGAAAAAACGGTCGAAATCGCATCCCTCAAGCAGACTCCGATTATTTTTATATTTTCTCTTGAAGGAGAAAATCCGCAGGAAGATAGGGATGAAGAAATTGACAGCTGGATGCAGCAAATAGGACAAAAATGGACTTTCCCTTATTTATTTGTTTATCTTCCAACCGTTTTCGGACCTTGGCAGCCGCTAGGCCATTGGATTTCGAACAGTTTGTTGGAATGTACAGGCATCAGCCGTTCCAAGACGAATGCGAATGAAAAAATTGTCATTCGCGACATTCTTCATATTGATGAAATAGTTCCGGTGTTAACAGAATTTGACGAAGATTTGTTTGCGAAAAAAACAATTTACTTGATTTCCGACGACAAAGAGCGCATCAAGAAGGTGATGAGCTTTTTTGACATTTTTCATTACATTTACAAGCCTATATCGAAAAGCGAACATCATTTAGTTGTTCCAAAGACGGTCGAAAACATTGAAAAGAGTTTGCAAGAATTAAAAGATTTTTTCCTGCACAATACACGCAGACTTTATACCTAAATATAAAATTTCTTTACTTCATTGACGGCGTATAGCAAAATAAAAGAGGAATGAAGTGAAACGTGAAAATTTTAGTACTAAATATACATCGTGTTAAAGAGGAAGCTTCCTAGAGAAACGCCTCATAAGCTATATTTCGTGACAATCAAATTGACCGTAAATTCAAAAGATCGTTTTGAACTTAGCTGAGATCGATATGTAATCATTTCGATTATTGAGAAACCTCACCATTTCAATGATGATGCAGTTCACTGGTTTAAAGGAGTTGCTTGGTATGTATAAAAAAATGTTTGTGATCATTTTTATTTTATTATTTCTCGTTGGCTGCGGACAAGCATCAGAAAAAGGAAAACTGAAAAAGGTGGGTTTGCTCGTTCCTGAAACGATTAATGATCAAGTTTGGGGGACAAAAGGGTATAAAGGGCTGTTAAAAATTCAGTCTGAGCTGAATGTAGATGTTTTTTATAAAGAAGGAATGAATTCCGAAGCGGCGGTGAGGGAGGCGGTCGAAGAATTTCACGGAAAGGGAGTTAATTTAATTATCGGGCACGGTCACGAATATGAGGGTTTTTTTAGAGATTTGCTGGATCTATATCCAGATATTCATTTCGTTTTTTTTAATGGTGATGCAAAAGGCCCGAATGCCACAAGTTTAAATTTTGAGGCGCATGCCATGGGCTTTTTCGCAGGAATGGTGGCAGCACATATGACAAAAACAAACGAAATCGGAATTATTGCCGCTTTTGAGTGGCAGCCTGAAGTGGAGGGGTTTTATCAAGGGGCGCAATTTGAAAATCCAAACGTAACCATTCACATTGAATATGTCCAAGGGTTTGATCATATTGACTTGGCGCTTGAGAAGCTCGATAAGCTTGTCGCAGAAAATGTAGATGTTGTTTATCCGGCAGGCGACAGATACAACGTGCCAGTGATCGAAAAAGTGAAGGAAAAAGGAATATATTCAATTGGCTTTGTTTCAGATCAAAGTGATTTGGGCGAACAAATGGTTTTAACAAGCACAGTACAGCATGTGGATGAGTTGTATTTATTAGTCGCAAAAAAATTTATAAAAGGCGAACTGGAAAGCGGGAATTTATATTTTGATTTTCAAGATGGTGTGATTGATTTAGGGAAGTTCAGCCCTCTAGTAGATAAAGAATTTAAAAATAAAGTTTTAAAATATGTGGAAGAATATAAGAAAACAGGGAAATTGCCTAACGAATAATGCTATGGTGAGATAAATAAAATAAAAATTTTGGGGGATGGTTGAATTCATCCCCTTAATTTTTAAATAGTTTTTTAATTTGATTGACGAACGGCTTTATTTCTTTAATAATTGGCTTCAGCTCAGATAATTTTGTCACAATATCATCGACTTGCTCAAAAATTTTTTGATAGTCTGATTGCTCGTTTTGCTCGTTTTTTTCGGAAGTTTTTTCGGAATGAACCGGAAGCTGCCGGCCGAACATAAATTGGGTAAAAAAATCGGGTTCTGGTGCTTCTGCTTTCTCTTTTTCATCTTCCTGCCGCTCGTTTACGTTTTCATCACTCATTCCCGTTTCACCTTCCGTTCTTTTTTCCTTTTCATCCTATTTTATGAAACAAAACTGAGTAAGGAATAGACGATTAGCTCAATCTATCAGTCAAAAACAAGAAAACCTGTAGTTAACTGTTATGAAGCATATTGCTATAAGTAGAAAAATAATATAAAATTAGTACCAAGTCATAACATTTGATAATAATTTTTTGTGAAGGAGATGTTCTTGATGAGAGCTGGGATCATCGGGATAGGCCGTTATATACCGGAAAAAGTTGTGACTAACTATGATTTAGAAAAAATCATGGATACGTCTGATGAATGGATTCGAACAAGAACCGGCATTGAAGAGCGGAGAATTGCTTCAGATGATATGAAAACATCGGATTTGGGCGCAAGAGCGGCATTAGAGGCCATTGAAGATGCAAAAATTTCCCCGGAAGAAATCGATATGATTATAGTTGCGACCGCAACACCTGATCAATCCTTTCCATCAGTTGCCTGTGTTCTGCAGGAAAGACTTGGTGCAAAACGGGCTGCTGCTTTGGACATAAGCGCCGCATGTTCAGGTTTTATTTATGCGATGGCAACGGCAGAGCAGTTTATACAAACAGGAGCTTATAAAAAAATTCTTGTCGTTGGAGCCGAAAAGCTTTCGAAAATTACGGATTGGAATGACCGTTCAACAGGTGTTTTATTTGGGGATGGTGCCGGGGCGGTTGTTTTAGGAGAGGTAAGTGATGACAGAGGGATTCTCTCATTTGAGCTAGGAGCGGACGGAAGCGGCGGCAAGCATTTATATGAAAAAGGCCATATTGTGATGAACGGGCGTGAAGTATTTAAATTTGCTGTGCGGCAGATGGGAGAATCAAGCATTAATGTATTGGAAAAAGCGGGATTAACGAAAGAAGATGTTGACTTTCTCATTCCGCATCAAGCAAATATCCGCATTATGGAAGCCGCCAGACAACGGCTTGAATTGCCGGAGGAGAAAATGTCCAAGACGATTCACAAGTACGGGAATACTTCCGCAGCATCAATACCAATTTCTTTATACGAAGAAGTAAAAGCTGGTAAAATAAAAGATGGTGATCTTATTGTGATGGTCGGCTTCGGCGGAGGTTTAACATGGGGAGCCATTGCATTAAGATGGGGACAGTAAAATCATTCAATCAAAAATAAAAATGCTTTTTTTCCGTCATACAAACCGAAAAAGGCGAGGTGTAATGATATGGAAAAACGTAGAGTAGTTGTAACAGGCATCGGTGCTGTGACACCGATTGGATTGGATGCGAAAACAAGCTGGGAAAATGCTTTGAAAGGTGTATCAGGCATTGGAGAATTGACGAGAGTCGATAAAGACATATTTCCTGTCAAAGTTTCCGCCGAAATAAACGATTTTAAACCTGAAGATTTTATGGATCGGAAAGAAGCGAGGAAAATGGACCGCTTCACACAATTTGCATTAGCCGCCTCGTTGATGGCGCTTGAAGATTCAGGTTTAAAAATAAATAATGAAAACCGCGAACGGGTAGGCGTTTGGATCGGTTCAGGCATAGGCGGAATGGAGACGTATGAACAGCAATTCGAAACTTTTCTGGAAAAAGGTCCGAGACGTGTAAGTCCTTTCTTTGTTCCGATGATGATTCCTGATATGGCAGCCGGACAGGTGTCCATAGCGATCGGCGCGAAAGGTCCAAATTCATGTACAGTCACTGCCTGTGCAACAGGATCAAATTCAATCGGCGATGCCTTTAAAGTAATTCAACGTGGCGATGCCGATGTGATGATTACGGGCGGAACAGAAGCGCCGCTGACCAAGATGGCTTTTGCAGGTTTCAGTGCAGCAAAAGCGTTGTCGACAAATCCTGATCCGAAAACTGCTAGCCGTCCTTTTGACAAAAACCGCGATGGCTTTGTCATGGGAGAAGGTGCAGGAATACTTGTTCTTGAAGAGCTGGAACATGCTTTAAAACGAGGAGCAAACATTTATGCAGAAATCGTCGGCTATGGATCAACAGGCGATGCCTATCACATTACACAACCGGCTCCTGGCGGAGAAGGCGGAGCACGTGCAATGAAAATGGCAATTCAAGATGCAGGCTTAAAACCGGAAGATATCGATTATATTAATGCCCATGGAACAAGCACCGAATATAATGATAAATTTGAAACATCGGCGATTAAAGAAGTTTTTGGCAGCCATGCTTATCAATTAACCGTCAGCTCGACAAAATCGATGACAGGTCATCTCCTTGGAGCAGCAGGAGGAGTTGAAGCCATTTTCACCATTTTAGCAGTGAAAGAAAATATAATTCCTCCGACAATTAATTATGAAACACCTGATCCTGACTGTGACTTGGATTATGCTGTTAATCAGGCTAAACAAAAAACAGTTCGGGCGGCGCTCAGCAATTCCCTTGGTTTCGGAGGACATAACGCCACGCTCGTTTTCAAGAAATTTGAAGAAGCCTGATGTCAACATATAGGAAATTAAGGATTATATGAAACCGTTATTGCCTAAACAGGCAGTAGCGGTTTTTCTT
>NZ_JBBOQV010000003.1:0-74554 GCF_038050115.1 Aeribacillus sp. FSL K6-1305
TATAAATTATGCGAAACGACCAACCGGGTTTCCGAGAGGTTTTTGTTCCTGATTGACGACAAAGTGTAACAGTAGTTATTTTTCCGTTTTATCTAAATAATCTGTAAGGAGTCCTCTTTGTTATACAAAATGATAGGAAAGAAAAAGGAGTGTCCTTTTGCCATTCATGCAATATTTTTGAAACCGTTTTAATAATTTGATAGGATAACATTTATAATATCGATCATTTTTGAAAATCCTTATAAAGGAATGTGATAAAAAATGAAAAAGAACCAAGTCTTGGATCAGAGGCACCGCCCTTTGCGCGATTTGCGTATTTCTGTAACCGACCGATGTAATTTCCGGTGCACGTATTGTATGCCGAAAGAGATATTCGGAGACGATTATCAATTCCTTCCGAAGGATCACTTGTTGACGTTTGAAGAAATTGCCCGGCTCACGAAAATTTTTGTTGAGCTTGGCGTGAAGAAAATTAAGCTGACGGGAGGCGAACCGCTTCTTCGAAAGGATGTATATAAACTAATTGCCATGCTTTCAAAAATTGAAGGAATTCATGATATTGGTTTGACAACAAACGGCGTGTATTTAAAAAAGTATGGCTCAAAATTGTATGAAGCAGGTCTTCGCCGATTGAACATCAGCCTTGATGCGATTGATGACGATACGTTTCGACGTTTAAATGGCCGAGATGTATCAGCAAAGACGGTCTTGGCAAATATTGATTATGCTGTATCAGTCGGATTTTCGGTTAAAGTAAATATGGTTGTACAAAAAGGAGTAAATGATCACCAAATTTTGCCGATGACGGAATATTTTAAAAACAAGGGGATTCCATTAAGATTTATTGAATTTATGGATGTAGGCAGTACAAACGGCTGGAATATGAAAGATGTCTTGATAAAAAAAGATATTGTAAAGATGATTAGTTCTGTTTATTCCATTGAACCAATTGATGAAAACTACTTTGGAGAGGTAGCCAAGAGATATCGTCATCAAGACACAGGTTCAGAAATCGGATTTATTACATCAGTATCAGAACCATTTTGTTCAAACTGTACGAGGGCGCGTATTTCATCAGACGGAAAGCTGTACACTTGTTTATATGCCCATGAAGGATTTGATTTACGGGATTTCATTCGTTCAGGAAAAAGTTCAGAAGAAATCAAAATGGCTATTGAACGTGTTTGGCAAAATCGTAAAGATCAATATTCTGTTGAACGTACAGAAAACAAAGGTATGTTGAACAAAAATAAAATTGAGATGTCATATATAGGAGGATAAACAATCGGCGTTTGGTGATGAAATGCTGATTGTTTTTTTTATGTTTTTTAGAAAATTCGAAAGAGAAAAAATTAAAATTGAAATCGCAAAATTTTTAAACCATTAAAATACATTTTTATCTAATATATAAAAACAAGGAGGGAAGCAATTGGCTGATGTATTAATTGTTGATAATGATAAATCTGCTCGGAAGGATGTAAAGTCAATTATTGAAGATAGTAAATTCAGCTTTCTTTCCATTTATGAAGCAAGTACATCTCAACGAGGTATGATCCTTTTAAAGCAAAATCGACCGACTATACTCATTGTGGATATCTCCTTGCCAGATATAGACGGTATCAAATTAGGGAGATCAGCGTTGCAATTGTATCCAGATTTGCCCGTGATTGTTGTGACTCAGTTAAAAATGTTCGAGTTTGTTCAGGAAGCGATCAACTCAGGTTTTTCAGCTTATTTGTTGAAACCGCTTTCCAAAAATGAACTGCTTGATACATTTGAGCGGATTTTGCCCCAAGGATTAAATAAAGAAATTAATCAAACCATCAATGGTAAAAGTCATTTTTCCTCTGACTTAAAAAATCCGATCGAAAGTGCCATTCAGTTTATTCAAATGAATTATGGTTATGCTCTTACTCTAAAAGAAGTAGCAAATCAAGTGTATTTAAGTCCATCTTATTTCAGCCGATTGTTTAAAGAAGAAGTTGGTATGACATTTGTGGAATATTTATCGTTTGTTAGAGTTCAAAAAGCTAAAACGCTGCTTAGAGTTTCGAGTCTTCCGATTGAAATTATCGCTAACAATACCGGTTTTTCAAATGCAAGCTATTTTGCAACCGCTTTTAAAAAAATGGTTGGGAAGACGCCAAGAGAGTATCGGGATCAGTTTCATTTTGAAGAATAGGAGGTGAAGTCGTGATTACGATTAAAAAGGAATTGGAACGCTGCAAAAAGGAAGGGTTATCAGGTGTTATTGGAACCATTATTTCTACAAAAGGATCTACCTACCAAAAGACAGGGGCAAAATGCTTCGTATCAGAAGATCGAAAGCTAACAGGTCTTTTAAGCGGAGGCTGCGTCGAAGCAGATATTGTGGAACATGCTGTAAAAGTGCTCGAAACGGGAAAACCGGCAGTTCTCCACTATGATTTTTACGGAGAAGAGGATATTGTTTGGGGACTTGGTGTCGGCTGTAATGGAAAAATGAACATTTTTTTACAACCATATCTGCCAAAAAAGCAGCCTGAAAGGACAGAAGTGATTGATCAATATTTTTCACAATCCCTCCAAAAACAATTACACGCTGTCACGATCGTGAATGCGAAAGATGAAAATCTTCAAGGAAAAATGTGGATCCTAGACCCTTTGCAAAGTAATGACGACTCACTTATTACCGTTTCTGAAATTGCTCATGATTATCAAGATCGGAAAAACAATTTAAAAAATGAAATGGTTTATTTAGGTGGTGAAAAAGAATTGTACGTATATTATGAATCATTAAGTCCACCACCACACTTAAAGATTTTTGGCGCAGGTCCTGATGCCATTCCGCTTGTCAAAATGGCGAAAAGCTTGAAATGGATTGTGACTGTTCTTGACCATCGTCCTACTCATTGCAATGAAAATAATTTTCCTGATGCTGATTTTATCCAAGTTTATCCTAAAGGGTCTGTTCCTGACGTTTCGTTTAATGAAAACACATATGTCATTATAATGACACACAATTTTTTGCACGATCAAGAAATATTAGAATCCATCATTCATTCAAATGCGGCTTACATTGGCCTTTTAGGTCCGAAAAAAAGAACTGCCCAATTAATTGAAAGCAGCCAAACTCTAAAGGCTCATCCTTCTATTCAGCAAATTCATAGTCCTATCGGTCTTGATATTGGAGCGAAAACACCGGAAGAAATTGCCTTTAGTATTTTGGCTGAAATTATGACGGTGTACAGAGGCGGAACAGGAAAGAAATTATCAGAGCTGGCGGCAATGGCTTATTCCTAAAAAAGATACATCAGTCATAAAGGTGAAAAAACATATTTTGTTGTGTGTTATCAGCTGCAGCTTTCTCAAAGCGGATGGTCAAACACAATCTATTAATACCATCTATTGGAAAGGTATTAACCAAAATACCGTGGATGTAAGTAAAAAATCTCAGTTAAGCGGTATTGTTGCTGTCTTAACTCGGACCTGAAGTTTCTATGAAATAAGTAAACCGATTGGTTTTGGGTGATATTACCAATCAAGGCTGATTACGTTGCTAAAAATAAGATTAAAAAATGCATCTGACAAGACTGACACCGTAGTTGCGTTATTGTGCTGTGATTCAATGCTATGAAAGAAATAGGAACCTGTTTATTGTTCAAGCAAAATATCGAATTAAAAAGGTCATCCAGTTCTTTTTAAGTTTTCTTACTTCTTTAAAAGGATGAGATAAAGGGCAAAAATTCGTAATGATATTTGTTTTGCTGCGATCGCAATATCCTCAAGTTAGTGAGTCACCACAAAATTATGAGAGATTTCTTCGGAAGGAGGTAAGTTAAATGAGTAAAGTGATTGGGAAAAGAGTGACGCGTGTTGAAGATGCTAGATTATTGACTGGTCAGGGAAAATATATTGATGACATCGGTACCCCGCCGAATACTGGTCATGTGGCCATTTTAAGGAGCCCTTATCCGCATGCCAAAATTGTGTCTATCGATTATTCGGAAGCCTTAGAAATTCCTGGAGTAAAGGGTGTTGTAACAGGTAAGGATGTACATCCTCTATTAAATCCTTTTAGTGTTGGCGTCAGTGCTCCAGTACACTATTATCCAATTGCCATTGATAAAGTTCGTTTTGTAGGTGAGCCAGTAGCAGTTGTCGTGGCAAAAAACCGTTATATTGCGGAGGATGCGTTAGAAAAAATTAAGGTGAAATATGAAAATCTTGAACCAATTGTAGATATTGAACGTGCAATAGAAGATGGAGCACCTATTTTACATGAAAATGTTGGTTCAAATATTGCTAATCATCGAACATTTCACTATGGAGATGTAGAGAAGGCTTTTGAGAAAGCTGACAAAATCATCAAGCATCGTTTTCAATTTCCGAAATATTCTGCGACGCCAGTTGAAACATACGGCATTATTGCACAATACGAGGATAGCTCTGATAGTTATACGGTTCACGCAAACTTTCACGGACCGTTTGTGCTTCATTCGATTATGGCAGGTGCATTAAAAATTCCAAGCAATCGGTTGCGGATTATTATACCAAAAGATATTGGCGGCAGTTATGGAATTAAGGCAGGAATATTCCCGTATATCGTTCTTTGTTCCGTTGTAAGCCGTCTCGTAGGCTGTCCAGTGAAATGGATCGAGGACAGGCAGGAGCATTTAGCAGCTAGTTCAAGCTGTACGGATCGAGTCACATATATTGAAGCAGCAGTAAAAAATGACGGAAAAATACTCGGATTAAAAATGAAAATGATTGACAACGTTGGTGCATATATTCGGGCACCAGAGCCGGCATGTCTGTACCGGAATCATGCTAACACAACCGGTGCCTATGATATTCCCAACTTAATGATTGATGCGTATGCCGTTATGACGAATAAATTGCCGACAGGGCTTATACGCGGATATGGGGGACAAGAAACGTATTTCCCTCTTGAACGGATCATGCAAATCATTTCAGATGAATTAAAATTAGAGCCAGCTGAAGTGATCAGACGGAATTTAATTAAAAAAGAACAATTTCCATACAGAACGGCATCTGGTGGAGTGTATGACAGCGGCGACTATGAAAAAGCATTTGACCTGCTATTAAAAATCGGTAAATATGATGAATTCAGAAAAAAACAAGCTGAAGCACGCAAGATGGGAAAGCTTCTTGGTGTTGGCCTCGCTGTTATCGTTGAACCATCCGGTTCGAATATGGGATACATTACGATCGCCTTAACTCCAGAGGAAAGAAAAGCAGGATTGCCGAAATCTGGTTGTTCAGAAGCGGCGACGATTTCGATGGATCCTATGGGAAATGTGAATGTGCGCATTAGTACAACACCGTCCGGACAAGGGCATGAAACGGTCGCTAGCCAAATCGTATCGGAAATTCTCGGAATTCCGCATGAAAAAATTAATGTTGTAGCTGAACTTGATACAGCAACAAGTGCATGGTCCATTGCTTCTGGAAGCTATTCCAGCCGGTTTGCGTCACTCGGATCAAGTGCAGTGTACTACGCAGCACATAAGGTAAAAAATAAGCTTATCAAAATTGCCGCACATTTTTTAAAAGCGAAGGAAGAAGATTTAACGATCGAAAACGGTAAGATCGTTTCCAAAACCGATCCATCTAAATCTATTTCTATAAAAAGGGTTGTTGGATCAGCCCATTGGAATCCGCTTTCTTTGCCAGAAGGGATGGAGCCTGGAATTTATGAAACAGCCTATTATACTGCCCAGGCTGAACCGCCGGATGATCAGGATTTAATTAATTCATCGGTTACGTATGGATTTGTTGCAGATTTAGTGACAGTTGAAATTGATCCAGAGACGGGTGACATTCACATTCTTGATTATTTCACGGTTCACGATGCAGGAAAACTGTTAAATCCGCTTATTGTCGATGGACAAATATTGGGAGGCCTAGTCCATGGGCTTGGCGGCGCCATGTATGAAGAACTCGTCTACGATGAAAAAGGTCAGTTTTTAACTGGATCGTTTATGGATTATTTATGTCCAACAGCGCCTGAAGTACCAAATGTAACGATCAAACATATCGAGACGCCGTCACCACTTACACCATTAGGCGCTAAAGGTCTTGGAGAAGGAAATACAATGAGTGCACCTGTTGTCATTGCAAATGCAGTAAATGATGCGTTGAAGCCATATGGTGTGACGATTGATTCATTACCAGTAACACCAAATAAAGTATGGAACATTTTGAATCAGTCTAAAAAACAGGAGGTTTCATCATGAACGGAAAAGGGAGCGTAACATTAAATGCAGGAATTGAAAAAGCATGGGAAGTGCTGCTGGACCCAGAGGCATTAAAAAATTGCATTATGGGCTGTAAAAAATTAGAGCCTGTCAATGAAAACAAATATGAAGCGGAAGTATCTATTGGAATTGCTGCTGTGAAAGGAAAATATGAATCAACCATTGAAATTGCTGATGTTCAAAAACCGAACCATTATAAGCTCATTGTAAAAGGGGAAGGCGGACCAGGAAGTGTTGAAGCAGCAGGAGTTGTTGATCTTGTTCCAATTGACGATAACAAGACTGAATTGAACTATACGTATGAAGCGGAAGTTGGCGGAAAAGTGGCAATGGTTGGGCAAAGAATGCTAAATGGTGTAGCTAAATTAATCATTCAGGACTTCTTTAAAAAGTTTAATAAAGAACTAGCGAAAAGCGAACAATCTATTTAAATAGAGAAAATACTAGTCAAGCACAAAAATCAAAGGAATTGGAAATTCCAAACCTTTTGAATGGCTTTATCCAATTCTTTGAGCTGCTAGATCATACTGTGAGTGGACGCAATGAAAAGGTCGATTGAGTCTTCTGCACCGATAAGTAAATCTGGCTGCCTTTTGAATGGAGTTTGCTACATTTAGCATCATTAAAGCGATTTTTGCCCTTTTCCTGAAAATAACCCCCTTTCATGTAAGGATCTGTGGAAAGGACTATTCGGGATGTCCCCAGTCCACTTGTTGAGCAATCACGAGAACTTGCTCTAATCCATGCTGTCTGGAAGCTGTCACATTCAGCATTGGTGGCAAGAGGGAACAAGATTGCGGGTTAGAAGTTCGAACAAGAGCTGGAGAAACAGACTTTATAAGTAGTCATAGCTGATGGATTTCTCCCAATGATCCTTAATACCACTATCTAGGGGCATCACGAAAAGTCTACCCCTAAAATGGAACTTTTTCAGATAGTGCCAGTTAGCAACACTATCTGAAAAAGTTAAAGAGTCTAAGTGGAAAATGCCTCTCTCTAAAGAGGATTCTAAAAATACTAAACGAGGAGGGGAGTATATGAAACCCGTAAAATTTGATTATTATTCCCCGAAAACAGTTGATGAAGCTTTAACACTTTTAGAAGAAGCAGGATTTGACGGGAAAATCATTGCCGGTGGTCAAAGTCTTGTACCAATAATGAACATGAGACTATCATCGCCAGAATGTTTAATTGACATTAATCAGATTCATGATTTGCAATTTATTGAGTTTGATAGTGACAAAGTTAAAATTGGTGCGTTAACGAGGCAGGCGGAAGTTGAAAGATCAGATGTAGTTCAGAAGCATTTAGGGCTTCTAAGTGAAGCGGTTCCCTTTATTGGGCACGTTCAAACGAGAAATCGGGGAACATTTGGAGGAAGTCTTGTTCATGCTGACCCAACAGCTGAAATTCCTCTTTCATTGATGGCGCTAGGAGGGACCCTTCATATTGCTTCTAAAGAAGAGGTGCGAGAAGTAAACGTCGAGGATTTCTTTATTACTTATTTAACAACGGACATAATGCCAAATGAAATGCTGACGGAAATTCACATTCCTATAGAACAAGAAAGAAATGGATATTCATTTTATGAAATTTCTCGTCGTCACGGTGATTTTGCACTCGTTGCCTCTGCTTGTCAATTAACGATTGATCATTTAGATCGCATTACAAATGTAAGACTTGTATTAGGCGGTGTTGAAGCAACGCCATTGTTAATAGAAGGGGCAAACGAATGGATGAAAGGAGAGGTTTTATCTGACTCCCTTCTCCAAAAAGTCGAGGATATAGTGGATGAAATGGTAGATCCAGAGTCAGATATACACGCAACTGCTGAATATAGAAGACATCTTTCGAAAAAATTGGCAGTGCGTACGGTGAAATCAGCCTACGAACGAGCGAGGGGTGAAGCCAATGAGCGTTCATGAAATTGAAGTGACGATCAACGGGAAAAAGTATAAAGAACAAGTTGAGTCGAGATTGCTGTTAAGTGATTTTTTACGAGAAACGTGCGGTCTCACTGGCACGCATGTCGGCTGTGAACATGGTGTGTGCGGTGCTTGCACGATCCATTTAAATGGTTCAGCTGTTCGAAGCTGCCTCATATTTGCGGTTCAAGTGGATGGGCAGGAGATCACAACAGTAGAAGGTTTGGGAGAAGACGGTCAATTAACTCCATTACAAAAAAATTTCATTGAATGTCACGGCCTTCAGTGCGGGTTCTGTACACCTGGAATCTTAATGTCAGCAACTGACTATTTACAAAAAAACCCGAATCCTTCCGTTCAAGAAATAAAAGAAATGCTATCAGGACATTTATGCCGATGCACGGGTTATGTTGGAATTATAGAAGCAATTCAAAAAACAGTTGAAGAAAATAGTAATCATGCTCGGGTGGAAAGGTGATGATGATATGAACCTTTTAACTCTTTTTGAATTTGCTGTTGAGCGTCATCCAAATCGACTTGCTGTTGTAGAAGGAGACAGAAGGTATACGTACAGGCAATATCATAACGAAGTGGAGAAAGTCGCTGCTTCACTTCAAAAAATCGGCATTAAACAGCATGACCGCGTTATGATTCTTTTAAAAAATCGTCTTGAAAATACGGTGATTTATTGGGCGCTGCAAAAAATTGGAGCCATTTACACTCCAATTAATTTTCGGCTTTCGGTGAAAGAAGTTGAGTATTGTGTAAATGATGCTGAGGCTGCTGCTGTCGTATACGAGAGCGTAAGCCAAGAATCCGTGCTGAAAGCAAATCTGCACCAAAAACCGATACTTATTGGGTTCGGCGAAGTAGAAGGAGCTGATATCTACTATGATGAGCTTGTTGAAAGAAGTCCTGGCAGCTTGGAAAAGCCAACGATAGATGATAACGATATCGCTCTTATGCTTTATACGTCCGGAACAACAGGAAAACCGAAAGGAGTTCCTCGAACGCACAAAAATGAATATAGTGCAGCGCTAGCCCATATTATTCAAAACCAATATCAAGATGGGGAAAGTACATTAGGGACAATGCCGCTTTATCACACAATGGGAATGCGCTCCCTTCTATCTATTATGTTTTTAAATGGAAAATATGTTATTCTGCCTGATTTTGATGCAAAGGAAGCGTTGGAATTAATAGAACGTGAAGAAATTACATGCCTTTACTTAGTACCTACGTTATATCACGATATGTTAAATCACGCTGAATTTCATCATTTCGATTTGTCTAAGTTGAAAAAAATTGGTTATGCAGGCGCTTCTATGACAACAGCTTTAACAGAAAAATGTATTGAGATGTTAAAGCCTGAAGTGTTTGTGAACCATTTTGGCAGCACTGAAATTTACACATTTACAATAAACCATAATGTGAAGGAAAAACCAGGATGTGCCGGTAAGCCAGGCTTTCATCAGAGTATCCGCATTGTTAAGGCAGATCCTGATGGCAATGCAACTCCAGAGGATGTAGTGGAAAAAGGAGAACTGGGAGAAATCATTGTCAATATTGAATCACCAGAAAGCTTTAAAGGCTACTGGAATAGACCAGATGCTACAAAAAAAGCCATTCGGGATGGATGGTATTTTACTGGAGACCTTGGCAAATTAGATGAGGATGGAGATTTATATGTCGTCGGACGTGTCGATGATATGATTATTTCCGGCGGAGAAAATATACATCCTCTTGAAGTAGAAGATGTTTTAGCCAAGCATCCGAAAGTGCATGAAGTTGCTGTAATTGGTGAAGAAGATGAGCGCTGGGGCCAAGTTGTTTCTGCCTATGTCGTACCAAAAGATCCGTCACTTACCATACAGGAACTTGACGATTATTGTAAAAATAATACAAAACTTTCAAACTTTAAACGTCCAAGAAAATATGTATTTATTCAAGAAGTACCGAAAAGCCCTGTTGGGAAAATTCTCCGTCGTAAACTCAAAACGGGAGAATTTGAACTATATATAAATGAAAGTGAAAAAATCGTTTAATTTTTTCAAAAAAGAAAGGGGAACCAAAACATGGAAGCAGTAAAACAATATGATCACATTCGAGTAGAAAAAAATCCGGAAAAAAAGAAGGCAACAATTGTTTTCGACCGTCCAGAAAAAATGAATTATATTAGCATGCTAGCTCGCTCGCAATTTCCAGAAATTTTTGATGAGTTAAATAAAGACGATGATGTTCGCGTCATCATTATTAAAGGTGAAGGAGATAAGGCATTTAGTGCAGGAGGGAATATCCCTGAATTTTTGGAAGTGCATCAAGAAGAATTATCACATCTTGCTGTAAACGTTGCAGCACCAGAACGTTCTCCAAAGCCTGTCATTGCTCAGCTTCAAGGCTATACGTTTGGAGTCGGTTTTGAAATTGCTATGGCATGTGATTTTCGAATTGCAGCAGACGACACATTATTAGCACTGCCTGAGATGAATCTTGGTATGATTCCGGGAAGCGGCGGAACACAAAGGGTGGCTAAAGCAGTAGGATTAACTCGCGCAAAAGACATGATTATGCGTGCAAGAAGAATTCCTGCTGAGGAAGCGTATCAATGGGGCCTTATTACAAAGGTTGTTCCAAAGGAAGAACTAGAAAGCGCTGTCGATTCACTCGTTGAAGAGCTTGTAAACTTCTCTCCGCTTGCATTAAAAGTATGTAAACAAGTGCTCAATGCAGCCGATGAAACACCGCTTAGTGCAGGAATTGAAATAGAAGGAAAAGCCTATGGATTGCTTCGCACTACAGAAGATTTCAAAGAAGGCGTCGAAGCATTTGTTCAAAAAAGAAAGCCGAATTTCACAGGAAAATAATATTGAAATACGAATTATTCGTGCTCCCCAACTATAGTTGAGGGAGCATATAAAAAATAGTTGTTTTCAGAAAATTCATAATAAAAGGGGGTATACGATGAATACCGAACGAAAAGGATTTACGAAACATTTAAATATTAACACAGTGAGCGCTGGTACACTTGCCGCTATTTTTGGATGTACTGGTCCAGCTTTAATTATTATTGGTGGAGCAGCAGACGGTGGTTTAACACATGCGCAGACGATCTCGTGGCTCTTTGCTGTTTATTTCTTTGGTGGATTGTTGGGGATTTATTTGGCTTTAAAATATCGCCAGCCGATTGCAGGAGCTTACTCTATTCCAGGTGCAGTACTTGTTGCAGGTGCATTATCACAGTTTTCTTTAAATGAAATGGCGGGTGCTTATTTTGTGGCTGGTGTCATTGTCTTACTACTAGGAATTACTCGTACAATCGGAAAGATAATGAACTGGATACCCGTTCCGATCGTAATGGGGATGATTGTTGGGGCCATGATCCGGTTTGGAACCGGAATGATTACATCTATTGAAAAAGCCCCATTGATCGCAGGGGTAGCAGTTCTCGTATACTTGCTATCAGTACGATTTATTAAAGTCATACCGCCAATTTTAACATCTTTCATTGTTTCTGTTATTTTAGTAGTAATCATGAACGAATTTCAAATTCAAGATCAGCAAAGTAGTTTTATTCTTCCACAAATTTTAATACCTTCATTTAGTCTTGAGGCAATAGTATCTGTTTCAATTCCGCTTGCTTTCTTAGTTATCGGAGCAGAAAATGCTCAAGCAACCGGTGTATTAATGGCTCAAGGATACAAGCCGCCTGTCAATGTTATGACAATAATAAGCGGAATTGGTGGGATGGTCACTTCTTTCTTTGGAGGACATAATGCAAATATTGCCGGTCCGATGACGGCCATTTGTGCTTCAGAGGAAGCGGGGAAAAATAAGGAAGGACGTTATGCATCTGTTGTGGTAAACGGTATTTTATTCAGTTTATTTGGATTACTTGCCGGCATCGTCGTACCGTTTGTAACGGCTCTACCATCTGTACTCGTTGGTACTATTGCTGGTCTAGCAATGATTAGCGTACTGGTGAACTCTTTACAAAGTGCTTTTTCTGAAACTAAATTTCAAGTTGGAGCGTTTTTCGCATTAATCATTGGTATGTCGGATATTAGTTTTTTTAATATTAGTTCACCGTTTTGGGCATTAGTTGGAGGAGTGTTGGTTTCCTTGTTAATCGAACCTCATCATTTTCAAAAAGAACATGAGGATAATTTTGATCTTCCTGAGAAAACGGATCGTGCCATTTCTGAAACATTTTAAGGTGTTCAAATTCAAAATGACACAAATTAAAATCGCTTTCTAAAAATCGTTTAGGTTCTGCCTAAAAGATTGTTGTTTTACTATTTCTTTTTGATTGTCCTAGATAGTCGCAAAGCAGCAAATCTTACGAAAACAGCCTTAACAACAACAGGATGAAAAAATTTTTTCTAAATAAGATCTGTTTTGAACAAGCCTATCGTACGATTGCTTTGAGACCTCCTTCTTAAAAATGTTCAAAAAGAAGGAGGTTAATTGATTTTATCCATAAATATTTACTCTACTTTATCATATTTTTCATGTTCCGAACTTATTCATTGCAACGCGAAACATATCGATCCCATTATTTTTAAATTCAGCTTAACAGCAAAGTCCGCGTTTGATCCTAATTATTTTGTTCGAACTTTCGATAATATTTGCTTAACCTTCTTTTTAACAAATCCTTTTGACTCATAAAAAATATCTTTTTCATGCTATTATTACTCTTTTCACCTAAAGATCGGCATTGATCATTCTTAATTATTTGCAATATTCTCTTTTTCATCTTAATACATACACTTATTATTTATTATATGCCGATAATAAGTGTAATTTCTGCCTTTATTTTCACACATAATATCCAAACATTTCACTCATGAAAACATGATACACTCCGCGGATTTGTAACAGGTTACATCAGTGTAAAATAAAAGCTATTCTCTAAAAGATTGTTGTTTATCAATCATAGAGAAATATATATCATATGGTAAAATAAAGGTAAGCGTAAAATAATCCCCACCTTTTAATGATAGGGATTAAATACTATTATTGTGATAAGTTATTAAAAACCCGACAATTCAAAGGAATTGTTTTGGACCAAGGAAGTAGTTGATCAAGCTCATCCATATTGCTTATATCCATATTGGGAAGCCTTTCAAATAAGTAGCGAAGATAATAAAATGGATTTAATTTATTCTCTTTTGCTGTCTCCACAATACTGTAAATGATTGAGCTGGCCTTAGCTCCTTTCGGAGTATTGCTAAAAATCCAGTTCTTCCTTCCGATCACAAATGGTTTAATGGATCGTTCACTTCGATTATTATCGATTTCTAAACGTCCATCCTCTAAAAATGCCACGAGTTTTTCCCATTGGTTGAGGCAGTATGTAATGGCTTGACCTAATAGACTCTTTGGTAAAACATTGCTTTTCTCTGTTTTTAGCCATGCTGAAAAAGCCTCCAACAATGGTTGGCTGTGTTTAAGTCGTTTTTTATATCGTTCTTCTGGTGTACATTCTTTCAAATCACGCTCGATGGCAAATAGCTGATTACAGAAATTGAGTCCTTCCCGAGCTGTGACTGCTGAATGACGTTTGGATTCAGGAAGTACGTTTAAAGCCTCATCGAACTTTCTGCGGGCATGAGCCCAACATCCAACTAATGTTACGCCGGATACCTTATGATATCCTGCATATCCATCGACATGCAGGTATCCTTTAAACCCTTTTAGGAATTCTTTGGCATGTTCTCCTGCTCTAGTTTCCTGATAGTCATAAAGGACAAGTGGTGGATCCTCTCTTCCAGTCCGATAAAGCCACATGTAAGATTTCGATGTGCTTGACCTTCCAGGTTCATGTAAAACCTGAACAGTTGTTTCATCCGCATGTAGAATGTCTTTAGAGAGGAGATGCTCTTTCATTCGTTGATAAATTGGCGCAAGCCATTTTTCGGCACCATAAAGCATCCAATTGGCCATGGTTTGCCTGGATAAGATCACACCTAATCGTTTGAACTGTTGTTCTTGGCGATATAGAGGTAGCCCCTCTACATATTTTTGATTCATAATATATGCCATGCTTGACGGTGAAGCTAAACTTTTTGGATACACAGATTTTGGGGCAGGTGCTGTAACGATTGGTGTCTCTATTTCATTACGCTCACAATGACGGCATCCATAGACATATCGAACGTGTTTTAAAACTTTGACTTGAGCCGGAATAATCACTAATTCTTGTCGTACTTCTGTGCTCATTTCGTGTGTTTTTTCACCGCAACACGAACAGACCTGCTCTTCTTCGGGTAAACGATATTCAATCGTTTCCATAGGCAGGTTTTCAAACGTAGCTTGACGTTGACCACGTTTCTTTTTACGACGATATGTAATTGTTTCAACAGTTGGCTCTTCGGCTTTTACATTAGACTCTACCTCTGCTTCATTGAATAAAGGTAGTTCTAATTGATTAGGATTTGTTTTTTCGCTTGAAGAGCCAAATTTTCGTTTTTGACTAAGACGATACTGTTCTTCATACCATTGTAATTTCGCCGTCAATTCAACGATTTGCTGTTGAAGTTTTTCAATTAATTCAAATGGGTTTTGGTTAGGATTCTTTAAATTTTTCATCATGTAGTAATAATTCGACGGTTTTAGCTATTTTCCTCCAAGGTTTTTGTTAAAAGTAAAAAATTCATATAACTGTTCTAGCCTTTACTTCTGGGTGTGCTTTCTTTTGCTCCATTGCAAGACCATCCAATAACCAGCGTAATTGCCGATAACTAATTTGTATCGTTCCAGTGTCATTTTCATTTGGCCATTGAAATTTTCCTTTTTCCAATCGACGATAATAAAGCCAAAAACCATTATAGTCCCAGTGAAGAATTTTTAATTTATCTCGCTTTCGATTACAGAACACAAAATAGCTTGATGAAAAGGGATCTAAATCAAATCCCTCTTTCACCAAAGCAGCTAATCCATCAATGGATTTTCTCAAATCAGTACTTCCTTTTGCCAAGTAAACTCGTTCAGCTCTTGTACCAACTAACATGTTGATTTCAACGTCCTAACCACTTCTGAAAGAAAGGCCGGATCGAAACCAGGTTTTACTTCAATTGAAATCCCACTAATTTCAATCCGTAATGAATTTTCAACTGTTTGTGAATGATCTTCTAGGGTAACGGATGCCCATTTTGTAGACTTTCCTTGATTTTTTATTGGATTTTCAATTTTTCTTAACCAGTATTTAAACTGGTGAATATTCCATTGATTTTCCTTGCACCAGTTTACTTGAGTTTGACCGCTTTTACGATAGTCAGCGATTCGTTGTTCCCAAACCTTTCGTAATTCAGGATTCTTAGGCATAAAAAAACCTCCTTCAATTTCATCTTGAGGAGATTATCTCATGAAATTAGCACACCAAGAAGGTGTGCAAGATTTGACGCTTACAAATAAAGTAAAAAGGGGTAGTTTCAGGTTCATCACCAAAAGATGTACTTGATTTTTACGTTAAAATGTGATAGAGGTCTCTAGACGGACACGCAAAGTAAAACGCTGGATATTTCGATACCCATATCCTCGCCTTTTGATCAATTTTATTTTGTTGTTGATTCCTTCCATTGGACCATTTGAGTAAGAAAAAACGATGCAAGAAAGCACTGCGTCTCTTCGGGTGATGAGTGCCTTGGCAATACTACGTACGGCGGCACAGTCGCTAAAAAGGTACCGGTCAAACCATTGGGTCAAACGAGTTTCGGCTTGCTTTCTTGTTTGGCTTTTGGATACGTAACGGAAATGTTGAAGTGCTTGATAGACATCACGTAAATAAGCACTTTCTTGGCACCATTGTCGAACTTCCTGTCTCTCTTCTTCTGTTAATTTTTCTGGACGTTGGCTTAACAATCGGCACACGCGGCGAACGCTTCCATGTTTGGTTCCGCCTTTGGCAAGGTATTTGCGACAACGTTCCAGTGCATCGGTGAATAACTGAATCACATGGAAGTGGTCAAGAACATGGATGGCTTTTGGACATACCTTTTCAATGGCTTTTCTCATGGCAGGAGCCAAGTCGCTGACAACATACTTCACTTTGGAGGCGACGGGTTGAAGCGCCTCCACAATGGCTTCTTCATTTTTTCCAGAAGCAATGGAAAGGACATTCCGAGTCTGTGTATCCATCACCGCTACTCCGTAATCATGTCCCTTTCGGAAAGCGAATTCATCCACACATACTACTGTAGGATTCGATGTTGGTAAAAGAGCCGGGGCATATTGATAAAACCAGCGTTCTACTGTCGTATAGGCGAGTTGTAACAAGCGAGCGACTTCTTGAATCGTTTTTCCGATGCATAACTGGGCGACCCAATGTTGAAACGATTCCGTCGCGATACTGTGAGACGGAAGTCCCGGATAAGAAACGGTGAACGTCAGAAAACAGGCTTGGCAACGCCGTCTTTCTATGGGAAGTTCAATCCAAAATAAACCGACCGTATTTGTATAGCCATGAATCCATTGTTTTCGTTTCGATGATATTTTGGTTGTCCGTCCGAAGCAAGTCGGGCAGATCGGACAATGAGGAGGGAGGGAAAGTTCAAAAATCCATCGTTCTCCCTCTTTTCGTTCTCCATGAATAAGAAAGCCTGGTAAAGTGATCAAATCTTTGATAAACTGAGATTGCATGCGAAATTTCCTCCATGGTTGATGGTTTGGTCACCTTTACCATACAGGAAATTTCGCATTTTTTGTACCCTTGATCAGAAAACAACCTGATTGTCAAGTACATTTTGTGGTGAAGAGCCTAGTTTCAATGGGATTGCCAAAATGTTGTAAATGTAACCATCCATTTAGTTGGAGAAACATATTTTGTGCTTCGTTCAAATTTAGCCAAGAAATAAAGTGCCCTAAGTGTGGAACAAAAATGTATCCAACAATGAAATCAAGACAAAAAATGGGTATAGCAACTTTTGTACCATTGGTCATATCTTTTGCATTACAGGTATTTGGGCTTCCATTCAAGTTTACTATGTTGATATTTTTGTTGTTGTCAGTTTTGGATATGATATTGCTGCCATTTTTATATTCGTTTGTCGATCATGAGGAGCCCCTTTGGTGAAAAAGGACGTATTGTTAAAGCTGATGATAAAAGGGTTTTTGCGCAATCTTGATGATAGGGAGGAGTTTTATGGAGAATATTTGTGTGTAAAGTTTTTAGCTTCTCATCTTAATTCAATAATCCCGATTTTTCATCAAAAGGACGTCAGAACCGGTACCCCCGTATCGCCTGAAAAAAATCCCCGCATATAACTATAGTGTCAATGAGAGAAGCAGTCGTTTACGATTACGAGAAGAGAGATATATGAAAGAGGAATGAATATTTTCTAATAATATAAGGAAATTGAGGATCGAAAACAGTTTAGAAATCTATTCAATCTCTCAACTGCTCCTTCGAAATTAATGAGAAAGTAGGTTGGATCTATTTAAGCGATGCCTTTCAAAAACGAAAGAGTTTCAAAAACGAAAGAGGGTTTTTCCAAAATTTCTATTTTTATTATTGAGGAAGACGAAAAGACATTCGGACTGTTATCGAGGACATCGTTTGATCTCTACCGATTAGTAAGAGCAAAAAAGGGATAGAAACGCAAAGTACGTTATGAGAAAAATCTCTACTCAACATCTTCTGAACTTGCGCAAAAAGAAGTATGGTTAAAGATTACAAATAATCATTGATTGTATTAAATGATCAATAAACGAAACATCGTTGTTAAATTATGAAACGCAACAAAAGACAATCATTCGAAAACCGAAAATGGAAAAATCAGCGAAAATTATTCTGAAATAATGTGATAGATTCTTAATAGATCAACAAAAAGTATCTATAACCGCTCTTCGAATGTAGAGAGTGTCGAACTTTCTCCATTTGAGCGAAACATTGCTTAAAGTGTTTTTAAACATCATACTCCAATTACCATGTGAATACATGAAAGTTGATGCGATTGATATCGAAATGACCGCAATATGGTATAATAATAATTATATTTATAATGAAGAAAGGAGCATACCGATGGCTGAAATTACAAATGAAATGATTTTGCAAGCGATTAAAGAACTGGCTGAGCAGCTAAAAAACCATTCAGAAGAAACGAATAACCGGTTTGAACAAATTGACCAACGGTTTGCACAAATTGACCAACGGTTTGAGCAAATTGATCGGCGGTTTGAACAAATTGACCAACGATTTGAACAAACCGATCAGCAGTTTGAACAAACGAAGCAGCAATTGGTCGAAATCAATGAGCGGCTCGACCAAGTTGAACAAAAGATCGAGGAGATGGACAAACAGCTCACTGATGTAGCAAACGGTCAAAAAATTCTTGTGGAAGAGTTGTTTGAAAATAAGAAAGAAATCAAGCGAGTCAAAAATATTTTAAACATATATTAACCGCATTGATCTATTAAGCGTTTTTTTTGGACAAAACCGTTAGATAAAAACAAAATGATGTCTGAAATTAGCTTTTCGCCTCCCTGTTTTCTTCAAAATAATGTCCAAACTTCTTCGCCGTTTTCTATTTAGCTTTATTCGTTCCTATTATTATCCAATTAATACTATCCCCGTTTTTAACACATAATCCCCGGAATAGGATCTGGCTTGTGCTGTCTACAGTGTGAGAAAAAAGGCGCAACAAAGGATAAGTCCCATTCAAAAAACAGCAGCTGTCTCATCGGTTTAACGGCCATTGCGGCAGCCTCGTTATGCTTTCACCTTATTGATTAATTTTTATTATAAATGCAATAATTTTTTCTATCAGCGAAAGCAAAGACTGACATTAGTTTTAAGCGCCTCAGGCTTTTTACTTTCGGTACTTTCCATTCTTCACTGTTCGAAAACCTATTTACAACAAAGCAAATTTTTCCTATAATTATAACTAACTAATTAGTTAGTTATAAAAAGGGGGTTCTTGTTGGCTGTAAAAAAAGGCGAGGCGAGTAAGAGAAAGTTATTTCTATGCCAGAAGAGCTTTTTACGAAAAAAGGGTTTTCAAAGTACCAAAAGAAGTGAATTTGTTGCAAACGAAAGCTTAACACAAGCTGCGTTTCAAAAGTAAGGAAGATATCTTTCAACAAATATTTCAAAATTTTGATCAACAGTTAATAAAACTAAGGGATGTTGGAAAAATCTGTTGAACTATCGCTATCGGATGTCAAAACTTTTGTAACCAACATGTTTATCAAATTATTTACTTTTTTAGGAAAAAACAAATCAGACAAGGAGACAGTGATCAGATTCGAATAAGATTGATATGTTCAATAACAAGCGATTCGGAATTGTAAAAGAAAAAATTGACACAGGGTGGCAGCAGAGTCCATCGCTGCTATTATAGAACGATTGGTACATCGATATTTATTAACAGGAGAAAAAGTAAAGTAGGACAGATGTTTTTGGGCAGAATTTCAAATCGTTCGAAAAGCGGTGATTGAAATGGTATTAGATTGGTTGGATTCTCAACTTCATTTGGTTAGCGTGCTTTGGTTATTTCCCATTTTGTTTATGTTTCATGATTTCGAAGAGATTCTTACGGTGGAGAAGTGGACCAAACAGAACAAGGAACAAGTTCTTGCGGTTTTACCTAAATCAATACGAAAATATTTTTATAGCAGCTTTCAGATGACAACTGTTCAATTTGCGAACGATGTATTTTGGATTTTCCTTACCATTACAACAGCAACATGTTTAGCCGTCATTTTCTCTTTTTACTATATTTTTTTAATGTTACTGTTTATCTTTTTTGCCCATGTGTTCACACATTTAGGGCAAGCACTCTATCTAAGGAAATACACTCCTGGTGTAATCACTTCCATCATTCTAGTGTTGCCCTATTCTTCATATACCTACTATCGATTGCTGAAAGAACAAGTCATAAGCGGAACAGATATATTGTGGAGTACTATTGGAGCTTTCATCATCGTGCCAATATTATTTCTGTTTCTGGTGTATGAAAGAAATAAAGCTACAAAAAAAGTTGAGGAAGATGGTGCCGACAAGAATTTTGTGTAATGTAAGATAGATTTGAAGTTACACGATTAACTGTAGGCGAGTAACTTTCATATAAATATACCCCAGAATGTGCAGAGTATTTTATCGAAAAACTTAAGAAAGATCAAATTAATACAATTGTTGTACATGATATTGAAATATTAAATAGAGACATCATTGGTGTGTTCATACAAATTCGGTTTAAAGACGATGATGGACAAGAATTCCCAAATTGGAAGTATGATACACTAGGGAAGTTTGCTAATAAAATTACTAAAAAGAACAAGAATGGTAAAATCGCTAATGTTATCTCCAATTCTGCTAAAGAAGGTCTAATTGCTCAAAGGGACTATTTTGATAAAGATATTGCTAACATTGATAATATTGAGTGGATATTATGTATTAGAACAAGGGGATTTTGTTTATAATCCAAGAAAATCTACAGATGCTCCTTACGAGCCAATAAATAAGTATTTGTTTAAAGATAAAGGTGTTGTTTCCCCACTTTATTTATGCTTTAAAGTTTCTAAATCGATAGATAGCGATTTTCTTGCCTATTATTTTAAAAGTGATAGATGGTATCGCTTCATTTATGAGAATAGCGATCAAGGAGCAAGGCATGACCGTGTTAGCATAAAAGATTCGGATTTTTTCAAGATGACTATCCCTATACCTGAAATTAAAGAACAACAAAAAATAGCAAACTTCTTTAGAAGCTTGGACAAAAAAAATTCAGAGTGAACAAACAAAATTAAATACACTAACAGAATGGAAAAATGGGCTTCTTCAAAAAATGTTTGTGTAAAGTACTTTGTATGGACTAATTAGTAAAAATAAAATAGTTAAGTACAATAAAAAAGTGGGTAGAGGTTAACAATTGATTTTGATTCTACCCTCATTCTTTATTTTATCCTGTTCAACTTTACGGTGAGGAGATTAATGAATCACATCAAATTATTATTGTCAGTTCTGAATTAGATTTTGGAACTAAGCGTATCATTAATTATTTGTTCTTCAAATTTTGATTTACCTAAAAATGTAAATTATTGGTATTTTAAAAGGGAACAGGAGCTTATTACATAAAGTTGGCTTATTGATCTAACTGTAGTGGAATTTTGATCCTTATGCTCAAAAAACTAAAAACAAATTAATAAAAGGATCCGGGTACAGAAACCTTAAATAATTATTAAATATTAAAATTCCTTTTGGTTATAATTTGTATATATTATACTTAAGTTAAGTAACGCTTGAATACACTTCGGTTATTTCGGTTATTAAGGAGTGAAATAAATGACCCAAAGTAAGATTAGTGGGGCTGATTATCTTCTGCTTTTATTTTATGTAAAGGGAAGCACAGGAATTATTGGAGAACCAATTGAAGGTAGAACAAGAATTACTAAAATGATGTTTATTTTTAATAAGGAAATATTCGGTAAATTAAAGTTAAACAAATTTTCATCTGAGGAAGACTTACCTAAATTTGAAGCGTATCATTATGGCCCATTCTCATATGATGTTCATGAACAATTAGACTTATTTACAAATATTGGTTTTATTGAAGAAAAAACAAAAGTTATTAGAAAAAATGACGAATTAGATTATGATAGTGATTTAAAGTCGATTGATGAAAACGAGAGCTTGTTTGAAGAGCAACTTCCCACTGTTTCTGAATATCGTTTAACACCTTTAGGCATAAAATATGTAGAAAACGAAATTATCCCCAACCTAGAAAATAAAGAACAGGTAATTTTATTTCTTGAACAATTTAAAAAACAAATTAACACAACGGATCTTCGAAGTATCTTGAGTTATGTTTATAATAAATATCCTGAATACGCCTCTAAGTCGAAAATTAGAGAGAAGGTGAAGTAAATTGGTTAATTTACTTTTGCCGAATCAAAAGATTACCGAAAAGCATCAAGTAGAGTTATCAGAACAAATTTTTTCTAAGGGGAACTGGAAAATACACAAGGAAGTTCCTCTTTTTTCTTCATCAATCGACATGGTTTTGATTGATGAAAATAAAAATGTTATTGCAATTGAATTCAAATTAAAGAATTGGAAGCGAGCAATTAGCCAAGTAAAAAAGCATTGTATCGCAGTAGATTATATGTATATATGCATATTAAAACCAAAAAATAAAGAAACTCAACATAATATTGAATCAGTATGTAAAAAGGAAGGAACCGGGCTATACTATTTTTATTTTGATGAAGAACAAAATCCATGCTTATTAGAAGCTGTTAAACCACAAAAATCTAAGTATGTTTGGCAAAAGCAAAGAGAAAATTTATTAAGTACATTGTTATTAAATTAAGTGGATAGTGGGGAGGGTATGTTATGGATAAAAAAAAATACGCTAAAATGATTAGATATGGCACTGTAGCAGAACAAAAATACATTGATGAATTTAAAGATGATTTTGATATTTTGGTTATAAATGGTAATATGATATCGCACGCATCAAATGCAATTTCTAAATTTGTAGCAACTAGAAAATTTAGTTATATTATAGATCCTTTAACCCACTCTTTACAACACGACATCCAATTTTTAAAGGGTAACAATGGAAAAATTAAATCTTCTATTGTTAAAATGATTGATAATTTCTCCGAATTTGTCAAAAGAAAGATATTAGATGAAGAAAAGGTATTAGTACCATCAGATTTTGAATGTGAAAAGCTTAGAAAAGACTTTGCACTAAAAGTTCTCAATTTCCAAAGAAATCATGTAATTAATAATTCAAAAGAAAAAGACTACTTTAAATATCTTCAATATACTAATATTACTTTTGAACCTAAATGGCTAGTTATACCATATTTTATGATGAACACAAAGAATTATAAAAAATGGTTAGAAATTAATTTAAGTATGGTAAAGCATTCTCTAGATGAATATGAATCTGAAAAATTAGCCGTTCAATTAGTTATTGAAAAGGATATTTTAGAGGATTCAAGTTTTATAGATGATATTGTTGAAAAATACACATTTTATGACATAAAAACTTTATTACTATGGATTGATGATTTTTCCGCATTTGAGGCTTCAAAATTATTGTTAAAGAATTTTTGTAAGTTAGTTAAAGGTTTTTCCGATAAAGAAATTAAAGTCTATAACTTGTATGGAGACTATTTTTCAGTACTGCTTTGTCATCAAAATTCAAAAGCAAAGCTATCAGGTGTGTGTCATGGAATTGAATACGGTGAAAAAAGAGCTATCGTTCCAGTCGGTGGAGGCATACCTGTTAATAAATATTATTTATATCCTATACACCAAAGAATAGAATTTGGACGAGTTGCAACTTTGTTAACAATAATGGGTATTCTACCTGAAGATTACGAGAGATATTATTCAGAAATTTGCGATTGTAAACAATGTAAAGAAGTTATAGCAGCTAATTTAGATAACTTTTCACAATATGGAGGTTCCAAATCTATTGATATAGAGAGGAAAACTGGTGCTACCGTATCTAGGCAATATCCTACTGCCGAAGCAAAAAGACTATGTATTAGACATTTCTTATTTAATAAATTAAAGGAATGGGATTCAATCAATAAATATGAAATTTTAGATTTAGTCGATCAATCTATAAAAGCTAGCGAAGAATACTCTCAAGTATTAGGATATAACAATGTAGCGACCTTCGAAACTTGGCGTGATATTTTTATTAGTATGGGTGAAGAACATGAGTAAGACGGTCTTTGTATTGGGGGCTGGCTCTTCTGTTTTAGCAAAACTCCCATCTCAAGCAGATATTTTAAAAAACATTTTTATGAAAGATGATGTCGATTTTACTAGTGGGTATAATTCAACATTGTTAAAAACTGAAGAGAGATATAGGCAGGCAAGGAAAAATATTGCGGAGTTTATTGTTAGGTTATTTTCTAATAAAACATATTTGGATTTTATAAACGATGAGGGATTTAAGAAGGAATTTCAATCATACTCCGATGATGAGAAATTTGAAACTATAGAACAGCTCAAGAGAAGGAGTGATTTTTTAGAAAATATATATAGTTATTTATCTGAACATAAGGGATATATAGCACTCGAAGATATTTTTACAATACTGGATAAGGCCTTTGTTTCCAATGAACATATTCAAGGATATGATACCTCAAAAATTATACAACTTCGTGAAGATTTTGTACTTTGTATAATTAGGCTTTTTGTTAAGTCAAGTCTTAGTTATGAGTTTAATGATGATACTTATATTAATTTTTTACGAAAGTTAATGGATAGAAGGATTGATAGTGGACAACAAGGAGATCCTTTATCCATTATCACCCTTAACTGGGACTTTATTATTGATAAATACTTTTACGAAATTACCAAGCGTGATGATAAGTATAATAAGCTCCGACTTGATTATTGTGTATATGATCATAACTATCATTATTATTTTGATAGCAAATCTGAAGAGAATATTCCTTCAACAATTTTAAAAAGACAAGGTTTCTTCAACTTAAAGCTTTTAAAATTACATGGAGCAATGAACTGGCTTTTGTGCAAGAATTGTCAACGGCTTTACTATTCTCAAAGAGACTATATAGCTATTAAAGAATTTTATAATAAGAACTATCCGGAATGTCCATTTTGTAAGGAAAATTATCATTCTGTTGGTGATCGCAATCAAATTAAGTTAAAGAGTGAGTTAATAACACCTACACTATTGAAGAATTTAGAAAGTGTAACATTTAAAAATATTTGGAAAAATGCTTTTGTGGAGCTCTCGGAAGCAGAACGGGTAGTGTTTATTGGATACTCCCTTCCGCAAGCTGACTTTGAATTTAGATATATGCTAAAAAAAGCAATTAGACCATCAACTAAAGTAGATGTGGTTCTTTATCATAATGATGATCCGAATAGATTAAGAAATATGCTACAACAAGGTGAATACTTAGAAAAATACTTCTTAGGTTCTTTAGCTGAAACAAGATATAAATCCTTTTTTGGAAAAGATGATATTAATTTTTATTATGAGGGAATGGCTGATTATGTTAATAATCATCTTTAATTTCTACATATATTACCGTACTACTTTCAAGTGGTACAGTATTTTTGTGAAAACTTAGTAAAATCTTATGTAATTAAATGAAGACCCCAGCATAAGCTTTATTGCAGGTAGAGAGTTTTGTTGGTAGTGTTTTATTGGAATCGAGAATACAAAATTTTATTAAAAAAAGATTAGAACATATTTTTAACGATATAGAAGGAATACCAACGGATATTTTTACCCATTATACTTTCCAAAATTATGCGAATAAAGATGCACAGAGGATATACAACTTAAAATATTTATATGCATATCTGCTAGAGTATTACGAAATATTTCAGCATCTTATTGAATTAAATTATATAAAGAGACCTTATAAAGTACTTTCCTTAGGAACGGGTAGCGGACTTGAATTTATGGATAGTATTTGCACTACTGAAAAAGTTAGGAATAAATAAGCTAAAAAGTGACGATTTACATTTTACTGGAATTAATAAGGTGGACTGGATTTATCGAGATGATCTACGAAATAAAAACTATTCTTTCATTAAAAAAGAAATGATTCATCACCACTTTTTGTGATTTTGTCAAAAAAGAAGAAAACACTTACGAAAACCTGTCAATAATGTTAGCTACCACACAAACATAAGGAGGTTTCGTAAGTGCTTTCTATATCACTAGAATTGCCAGAATTTGAAGTGATTAAACAACTTTCTTTCTCCAATCAATATTTTGTTCATGTTCAAAAAAAGTGTCATGAGGAACGTTGTCCTTATTGTGGATGTATGACTTCTTATGTCCATGACAGGAGGACAAGAAAGGTTCGTGATCTCCCTATTCTCAATCATTCTGTGTGTTTATTTGTGCTGGTCAAACGATATCAATGCCAAAATTGTCAATCGGTATTCTCGGAGCCTTATCAGTAAGCTGAAGAAGGAGACGGTCTGATTGACATTTAAATCCAGCTAACATGATGGTAAGCGTAAAATAATCCCCACCTTTTAATGATAGGGATTAAATACTATTATTGTGATAAGTTATTAAAAACCCGACAATTCAAAGGAATTGTTTTGGACCAAGGAAGTAGTTGATCAAGCTCATCCATATTGCTTATATCCATATTGGGAAGCCTTTCAAATAAGTAGCGAAGATAATAAAATGGATTTAATTTATTCTCTTTTGCTGTCTCCACAATACTGTAAATGATTGAGCTGGCCTTAGCTCCTTTCGGAGTATTGCTAAAAATCCAGTTCTTCCTTCCGATCACAAATGGTTTAATGGATCGTTCACTTCGATTATTATCGATTTCTAATCGTCCATCCTCTAAAAATGCCACGAGTTTTTCCCATTGGTTGAGGCAGTATGTAATGGCTTGACCTAATAGACTCTTTGGTAAAACATTGCTTTTCTCTGTTTTTAGCCATGCTGAAAAAGCCTCCAACAATGGTTGGCTGTGTTTAAGTCGTTTTTTATATCGTTCTTCTGGTGTACATTCTTTCAAATCACGCTCGATGGCAAATAGCTGATTACAGAAATTGAGTCCTTCCCGAGCTGTGACTGCTGAATGACGTTTGGATTCAGGAAGTACGTTTAAAGCCTCATCGAACTTTCTGCGGGCATGAGCCCAACATCCAACTAATGTTACGCCGGATACCTTATGGTATCCTGCATATCCATCGACATGCAGGTATCCTTTAAACCCTTTTAGGAATTCTTTGGCATGTTCTCCTGCTCTAGTTTCCTGATAGTCATAAAGGACAAGTGGTGGATCCTCTCTTCCAGTCCGATAAAGCCACATGTAAGATTTCGATGTGCTTGACCTTCCAGGTTCATGTAAAACCTGAACAGTTGTTTCATCCGCATGTAGAATGTCTTTAGAGAGGAGATGCTCTTTCATTCGTTGATAAATTGGCGCAAGCCATTTTTCGGCACCATAAAGCATCCAATTGGCCATGGTTTGCCTGGATAAGATCACACCTAATCGTTTGAACTGTTGTTCTTGGCGATATAGAGGTAGCCCCTCTACATATTTTTGATTCATAATATATGCCATGCTTGACGGTGAAGCTAAACTTTTTGGATACACAGATTTTGGGGCAGGTGCTGTAACGATTGGTGTCTCTATTTCATTACGCTCACAATGACGGCATCCATAGACATATCGAACGTGTTTTAAAACTTTGACTTGAGCCGGAATAATCACTAATTCTTGTCGTACTTCTGTGCTCATTTCGTGTGTTTTTTCACCGCAACACGAACAGACCTGCTCTTCTTCGGGTAAACGATATTCAATCGTTTCCATAGGCAGGTTTTCAAACGTAGCTTGACGTTGACCACGTTTCTTTTTACGACGATATGTAATTGTTTCAACAGTTGGCTCTTCGGCTTTTACATTAGACTCTACCTCTGCTTCATTGAATAAAGGTAGTTCTAATTGATTAGGATTTGTTTTTTCGCTTGAAGAGCCAAATTTTCGTTTTTGACTAAGACGATACTGTTCTTCATACCATTGTAATTTCGCCGTCAATTCAACGATTTGCTGTTGAAGTTTTTCAATTAATTCAAATGGGTTTTGGTTAGGATTCTTTAAATTTTTCATCATGTAGTAATAATTCGACGGTTTTAGCTATTTTCCTCCAAGGTTTTTGTTAAAAGTAAAAAATTCATATAACTGTTCTAGCCTTTACTTCTGGGTGTGCTTTCTTTTGCTCCATTGCAAGACCATCCAATAACCAGCGTAATTGCCGATAACTAATTTGTATCGTTCCAGTGTCATTTTCATTTGGCCATTGAAATTTTCCTTTTTCCAATCGACGATAATAAAGCCAAAAACCATTATAGTCCCAGTGAAGAATTTTTAATTTATCTCGCTTTCGATTACAGAACACAAAATAGCTTGATGAAAAGGGATCTAAATCAAATCCCTCTTTCACCAAAGCAGCTAATCCATCAATGGATTTTCTCAAATCAGTACTTCCTTTTGCCAAGTAAACTCGTTCAGCTCTTGTACCAACTAACATGTTGATTTCAACGTCCTAACCACTTCTGAAAGAAAGGCCGGATCGAAACCAGGTTTTACTTCAATTGAAATCCCACTAATTTCAATCCGTAATGAATTTTCAACTGTTTGTGAATGATCTTCTAGGGTAACGGATGCCCATTTTGTAGACTTTCCTTGATTTTTTATTGGATTTTCAATTTTTCTTAACCAGTATTTAAACTGGTGAATACTCCATTGATTTTCCTTGCACCAGTTTACTTGAGTTTGACCGCTTTTACGATAGTCAGCGATTCGTTGTTCCCAAACCTTTCGTAATTCAGGATTCTTAGGCATAAAAAAACCTCCTTCAATTTCATCTTGAGGAGATTATCTCATGAAATTAGCACATCAAGAAGGTGTGCAAGATTTGACGCTTACCTATAATTTGAATCTTTAAATGTAGTAGCAATACTCGAAGGTAAAGGCATTTTTTCAATTTCCTCTACCTGATTGTCAATACGAGTTGAGTAATCTTTTCCTTTTTCAACTGTTTTTTTACCAGTACCCTTAGGAAATTATAAAAATGTACTTTATAAATGGGCGGCAGTTTCACTAACCATCACCCATTATATCAACTGACTTTCCGTTCAGGCATGATATAAGCGTGATGTTAGTCTAAAAATTGGACACGGAGAACAGGGAGATTATAATAAACTTAATTACAATAGGTTCGAGGTGTTCAATCATGAAAAAGAGAACATTTGATCAAGAATACAAGATTCAAGCTGTTGAGTTATGCTTGGAGGGGGACAAGTCCATCGCTCAAGTGGCAAAAGAACTAGGTTTGGCTTACAACACTCTTCACCGTTGGGTTAAAGAATACAAAGAAAGCGACGGAAAGAGTTTTGTGGGTTCAGGCCATATCAAGCCGCAAAATCAAGAAATCATTGAATTACGCCGTCGTAATCAAGAATTGGAGGAGGAATTAGCGATCCTAAAAAAGGCGCTAGGCATCTTCACCAGAAACCAGAAGTAATTTACGCGTTCATTTTTCAACGCCATAATGAATTTCTTGTTGTGAAGATGTGCCAAGTTTTCGGTGTTTCAAGAAGTGGGTATTACGACTGGCTCAAGCGTGTGAAAAGTAAACAGAAAGAACGAAAAGAACAACTCACTCAACAAATTCGAAATGAGTATCTAAAGTCCCGTAAGATTTACGGAAGCCCAAAAATTACGCAAGAACTACACAAACAAGGGATTCGTGTGTCTCAAAAGACGGTCGCTCGCATCATGAGCGAAGAAGGATTGAGATCCATTACGGTACGTAAATACAAGGCAACGACGAATAGTAATCATCCTTACAACGTGTATGTGAATCTGTTAGAACAGAACTTCCAAGCAACGGCTCCAAATGAAGTATGGATGGCCGATATCACGTACATTCCTACTGATGAAGGATGGTTGTATTTAGCGAGCATCATGGATTTATATACCCGTAAAATCGTAGGATGGTATATCGATAACCAAATGACGAAAGAGTTAGTCATTAAAGCGTTACAACGGGCTCTAAACAGCGAAAAACCAACGGGACGAGTGATTCATCATTCGGATCGTGGAAGCCAGTATGCTTCAAATGACTATCAGCAGCTCTTACAGGAACACCATTTTCAAGTGAGCATGTCGAGACGTGGGAACTGTTACGATAACGCTTGTATCGAGTCGTTTCATAGCTTAATCAAGAAAGAATGTATCTATCCGAATCGATTCCGTACGCGAAAAGAAGCGAAACAAGCCATTTTTGAGTACATCGAATGTTTCTACAACCGTAAGAGAAGTCATTCCGCTCTTGAATATGTATCGCCATGTGAATTTGAAGCTGCTTACTACGCTAATCAGAGAAAGGTAGCTGTATAAATTCAGCTATTTCTCTCTGTTTAACGTGTCCGTTTTCTTGACATAACACCACATAGAGTTTAAAATTTACTTTATCTTTTAAAAACTCCAAAACTAATGCTCTCATTGTCTTCGTTGTTCAAATAATCTACAACCATTAAAGTCTCTTGCTTAATGCCAATCCAAGTATAATTTCTTTTTAATAACTATCTTCAAATAGGCAATGAAATACTGTTACCTTTTCCTCTCTAAGTTCTAACGAAATATTAGGTACTTCTATTTCTAATAAGCTTTTTTCAAGAACTTCTATCCCCTCATTCTCTAATAATTTCAAAATATCTTTGCCGATTCGTTCTGTTTCTTCATCGAATGGCTGGTATTGTTCTTGCATTTCAATCTCTCCATCAACATATTCATACCTAACATATTTTATTGCTGCGAATGGAGCAATTGCCGAAATATAAACCAATAATCCGTTTAAATAAGTGTGTTCTCTGATATATGCTCTAAATTCATCCGTACCAATTTTTATCTTAGGATGGATCGAAGGCATAATATATAATGTGAAACATTTTGAATAATTAAAATCTGTTAAATTCTCAACGTTTATTCCTTTTATTTCATGAGTGATTTTATTAGCCCAAACATTAGTATCGACATAATTCAATAAAACATATCCAAAATCACCATGGTGATATAATTGTTCAATTGTATTTAATACATTTTGTTTCATGATATACCTCCGTTATTTTACTGGGTAACCATGGATGTTTCCTTTTTTATCCATATGAACTTTTACTCTAGTTTCTCCATTCACCCCAATTGGTTTGTGAAAGTCATAAATTTTAACACTACCATCTGGCTTAACTACAGTTCCCTTTACCCATGCTTCTTGAGTCAATTTAACTCCATCTTCTCCTTCTGGCCATTGAGTTTTCTTACCAGGCATACTATTAGGATGACCTAAAACATGCTTTCCTTGCTTACCAGCATCTACTTTTGGTGCTCCCGGAACGCCTGCATCCACCGTCCCTTGGCTTGGTAGCTTAACAGTTTTACCCGTACCCTTAGTGCCAAGTTCAACGCCATCGTTGCCTGCTTTACTTCCGCCTAAATTTACCCCCGTCTTCTCACTTAGATAAGCTCGAACTTTATTCTCCAATCCTTTGGTGTTTTCGGGCGGAACCTTAACATTCCCAACCCCTTCTATGGCCAATCCCATTTGCCGGCTTGGCAGGAGGTGTCTTAAGTTTGTTGCGGCGTTGTCTACGAACCGACCGACTTGCAACGAACCTTTTCTCGCACCGGTTTTTAAATGCTGCGGCATTTCTTTCGTCCATGCCTTGGCACTCCTGATGCGGGCCAATATGCTGTTTTCCGCATGGACAACCAGGTCGCAGGCACGTTGTGATTTCTGGTGCAATCCAGCTTTCAAGCTTGTAAATAGCTTGGGATCCATGGCTTCTCGTAGAGGTGCGAACCGGGCGGCGCTGCTGAATTTAGAAAGCGCGTTGACGCCAGGGACGATATCCAATGGGGCGAGGGCACTGCGGAATACTCTTTCGCCTGTTCCCAGTTTCCTCCCTGAAATCCAGTCTTTTCCGGTAACGGTCGAGCTTAATTCCAGTGTACCATAGGCCATGCCCAATGCCATCCCTGCTGGCGGACAAATAAATGAGACGCCGACAATCACGACGAGCGCCGCTATTTGCCCCCAGAATTCTTTGTTCATTTGCCCGTCTTTGATCGATTCATACTGAAAAGCATGGGAATTCAATGTCGTCTGTATATATTCTTTTTTCGAAAAGTCCTGGCGGGGGTTCAGTTCTTTCCATGAGGCGTATTCCCGTTCCATTAGCCTGGCATAGTAGTTGCTGCCGCTGAACAGATCTTCCAGTCCGACCTCGGCTTTCGGCACTTCGATCGTCTCTTGTGTGCCATAAGTTCCTGGAACGACGATTGTTTCTTTTGCGCCGATGCGGTTTTTCGTCTTGATCTCTGATATCGATAAGTCGCGCATCGCTTCGACAAAAGCATCGATATCTTGATAAAACGGCTCATCGATGGTGCGGTCGACAATATCTCCGATGCGGCCGCTAAAGCGGTGCATGACAAGAAAATCCTCATATAAGCTTTGATATTGGCTTTTGCGGTCCGTGTGGGTGAAAGAGATGACACCATCGCTATCATATTTGGCGATGTCTGATTGGGCGTCTTCCAAAAGATCACTGATATCTTTCAAATTGTCGATCATGCCTTTGCCCCATGCGCCAAGGCCGATCAGGTTGCCGATTCCTTTCTTGGTCCTTTCCCATTCTGAAGGTATATAGTTGACATTCACTGTATCCATGCCTCCGATTGAAACGAAATGGATTCCATCAAGTGGAAAAGCTTTTTGTTTCATTATAAGACAGATAAAGGAATTTTTAGTAAATAGAAATGAAAAAAGGGAATTTTAAGAAAAAACTACCAAGAGGTTTCTAGATTATTTTCTTATTTAGGTAATAGAGACCGATCATATTGTCTCGAATAAAAATGCCCTTTATGGAATATAGGATCAAAGCCGTATAAAGCAACTTTTATTATTTCCACTGTAAACTTGACAGGGGGAAGTTCAAAATTAGGAACTCTTTTATTAAATAAAGTACTTTTTCAGTGGCTATCATGAAACCGAGCCACTTTTTTATTGACGAACTTGTATATACAGGTTAAAATAAAAGCATCTTGTATATACAAGTTTTGAAAGCGGTTAAAAGGAGAGTTCACAATGTTAAAAAAATGGTTTCGAAAAAAAGAGGAAACGCTCTTAGCACCTTTAACCGGAAAAATAGTCGAGATCGAACAAGTTCCTGATCCAGCATTTTCCCAAAAGCTCATGGGGGATGGAGTGGCTATTGATCCTGCAGACGGAATTGTCGTTTCGCCGGTCAATGGGGAAGTTATTCAATTTTTCCATACGAAGCATGCGATTGGTATTCGTTCTGAGACGGGACTGGAGCTATTGATCCACATCGGTTTAGACACCGTTATGATGAACGGTGAAGGATTTGTTGGACATGTGAAGGTCGGTGACAAAGTCAAGGCGGGCGACAGTTTACTGACATTCGATCTTGCATTGATCAAAGAAAAAGCAGCAAGCACGATCACACCGATTGTCATCACCAATATGGATGCCGTTCAATCACTCGAAAAGAAGTCGCTCGAAAGCGTGCAGGCAGGAACGGATTCATTTATGGTTGTCGTAGCAAAATAACACTTGTTTTGTAAACGATTACGGGGGGGATCATCATGAATATCAGCAAACAATCAGTTGAAAAGATTGTTGAGTCTGTTGGAGGAAAAGAGAATATTGTAGCGGCAACACATTGTGTTACCCGGTTAAGATTTGCATTAAAGGATGAGGGAAAAGTAGATAAAGAGGCTTTGGAAAGCATTGATCTCGTCAAAGGCTCCTTTTCGGCAAACGGTCAATTTCAAGTCGTGATTGGACAAGGGCTTGTTGATAAAGTGTACAACGAAATGGTGGAGTTGACGGGGATTGACCGCGCGACAAAGCAAGAGATTAAAGATGCAGCGGAAGCGAAGCTAAACCCGCTTCAGCGTGCGATTAAAACATTAGCTGATATTTTTATTCCGATTTTGCCGGCGATTGTGACAGCAGGTTTGTTGATGGGAATTAATAATATCCTGACAGGCCAAGATATTTTTTATGAAGGCAAATCATTTGTGGAAGTGCATAGAGAGTGGGCCGATCTTGCCAGCATTATTAACTTAATTGCCAATACGGCGTTCGTCTTTCTGCCAGGTTTAATCGGTTGGTCAGCGGTAACGAAATTCGGCGGCAGTCCATTGCTTGGTATTGTGCTAGGCTTAATGCTTGTTCACCCAGATTTGTTAAACGCATGGGGCTGGGGAGCAGCGAAAGAAGAAGGAAACATTCCTGTATGGAATTTGTTCGGATTGGATGTTCAAAAGGTAGGATATCAGGGTCAAGTATTGCCTGTGTTAGTGGCATCGTACGTGCTGGCGAAAACAGAGCTGTTTTGGCGCAAACGAATTCCCGATGCGTTTCAGTTGCTGTTAGTCGCTCCGCTTTCACTGCTATTTACCGGTTTTTTAGCGTTTATTGCAATCGGACCGATTACATTTGCAATCGGCAACGGGATTACAAGTGTATTTGTTTCAGTGTTTCATAATGTTCCAGCAATTGGCGGGCTTCTATATGGAGCGATATATGCCCCTCTTGTTGTCACGGGGATGCATCATACGTTCTTGCCGGTTGATTTGCAGCTGATCACCAACACTGGCGGAACATTTTTATGGCCGATTCTCGTTCTTTCTAATATCGCTCAAGGTTCGGCGGCGTTAGCCATAATGTTTTTAGCAAAAGATGAAAAACTGAAAGGGCTGTCATTCACATCTGCCGTTTCAGCTTATTTGGGTATCACGGAACCAGCAATGTTTGGAGTGAATTTACGCTACCGTTATCCATTTATTTCAGCGATGATCGGAGCAGCAATTGGCGGAATGTTCATTACGCTCAATAAAGTGATCGCATTTTCTATTGGTGTTGGCGGTCTTCCTGGGTTTTTATCAATCGTTCAGCAAAAATGGGCGCCGTTTTTCATTGGAATGGCGATCGCGATTGTGCTGCCATTTGCCCTTACATTTGTGTTAGGAAAAATTCGCAAAGATCATAATTAATAGAACTGTGTTCTAAATAATAAATATGAATAATCAAAGATTCATACCATTGGTGAATGACCGCCAATGGTATCGTTTTTCCCGATAGTCTCAATATTATAAACGAGGTGATATTCATTGAAGCAGCCATGGTGGAAAAAAGCCGTTGTTTATCAAATTTATCCGAAAAGCTTTAAAGACACGACGGGAAATGGAATAGGAGATTTGCAAGGGATTATCGAGAAATTAGACTATTTAAAGACATTAGGGATTGACGTCATTTGGCTGACGCCTATTTATGCTTCGCCGCAGCGAGATAACGGCTATGATATTAGTGATTATTTTAGCATTCATCAAGATTATGGAACAATGGAGGATTTCGAGCGTTTGCTTGCTGAAGCCCATCAGCGCGGTATCAAAGTGATAATGGACATGGTCGTAAACCATACCTCGACCGATCATGAGTGGTTTCAGCAGGCACGTTCGTCAAAAGAAAACCGCTACCGCCATTTTTATATTTGGAAGGATGCCAAACCAGACGGCAGTGCCCCAACAAACTGGAAATCCAAATTTGGCGGATCGGCTTGGGAGTATGATGAGCAAACGGGACAATATTATCTGCACTTGTTTGATGTAACTCAGGCCGACTTAAATTGGGAAAATGAAGAACTGCGCAAAACGATTTATGAAATGATGCATTTTTGGTTTCAAAAGGGAATTGATGGCTTTCGCTTAGATGTCATTAATTTGATTTCGAAAGATCAACGTTTTCTCGATGATGACGAATCCCTGCCATTGGGTGACGGCCGCCGATTTTATACAGACGGTCCGCGCATCCATGAGTTTTTGCAGGAAATGAATAGGGAAGTATTTTCTAAATATGATATTATGACAGTCGGTGAGATGTCATCGACCACCATTGACCATTGCATTCAATATACTAATCCAGCACGGAACGAATTGAATATGACGTTTAACTTCCACCATTTAAAGGTAGACTACCCAAATGGTGAAAAATGGGTGGCAGCTCCATTCGATTTTCTGGCTCTAAAACGAATTTTATCTACTTGGCAAGTGGAGATGAATAAAGGCGGAGGCTGGAATGCGCTTTTCTGGTGCAACCATGACCAACCGAGAATTGTGTCGCGCTATGGCAATGATGGAGCATATCATAAAGAATCGGCGAAGATGCTGGCAACAGTTATTCATATGATGCAAGGAACACCATATATTTACCAAGGTGAAGAAATTGGCATGACCAACCCGAAGTTTGAGCGAATTGAAGAATACCGTGATGTGGAAACATTAAATATGTATAAAATCTTGCTTGAGCAAGGAAAAACAGAAGCAGAGGTGCTTGAAATTTTAAAATGTAAATCGCGCGATAATTCACGGACACCTATGCAATGGGACGACAGTCCGCATGCCGGATTCACAACTGGGACTCCTTGGATTCATGTCGCGCCGAATTTTAAAGAGATTAATGTGAAAAAAGCATTAGAGGATCCAACATCGATTTTTTACCATTACAAACGTTTGATTGAATTGCGAAAGAACTATGACATTATTACAACAGGAAACTATCAGCTATTGTTAGAGGATCATCCGCAAATTTTTGCTTATGTGCGCAATGGAGATGGTGAAAAGCTTCTAGTAGTGGCCAACTTTTTTGGCGACCAAACAGAATTTGTTTTGCCGAATGAGCTTGATATAAACGGATATAGAAGCCGTATCCTGCTTTCCAACTATAATGACTCTTCTGAACATGTACAAGAAATCATGTTGCGTCCATATGAAGCGATTGTGTATCATTTAACAAAATGATACTATACAATTCGGTGATGACTATGAAGGAAAATAAATTTATGGCGATTTACAACGACCTTTTGCTTCATATTCGCAAAGGCATTTTTCAGCCGAACGAAAAGCTGCCTTCTGAAAATGAATTGTCCCAGCGGTATCAAACATCGCGTGAGACGATTCGCAAAGCGCTCAATCTTTTATCAGAGCATGGCTATATTCAAAAAATAAAAGGAAAAGGTTCGATTGTGTTAGATGTAGGAAAATATGATTTTCCTGTCTCTGGACTTGTCAGCTTTAAAGAATTGGCTCAAAAAATGAACAAGCCGGCAAGAACGATCGTACATGAACTGGAATTGATCGAGCCTGATGAATATATTAAAAGACAATTGGAAACCGAAAATAAGGAAAAAGTTTGGAAAGTGATTCGTGCTAGGGAAATAGAAGAAGAGAAAATTATTTTAGACAAGGACTTTCTTTGCCAAAAATTCGTTCCAACATTGACGCGCGGCATTTGTGAAAATTCGATTTATGAATATATCGAAAATGAATTAAAGCTTCGCATTAGCTTTGCGAAAAAAGAAATGTTTGTCGACCGAGTGACAGCTGAGGATCAAAAATATATGGATTTAAACGGCTACGAGCATGTAGTAGTGGTGAAAAATTTTGTCTACTTAGAAGATGCGAGCTTGTTTCAGTATACCGAATCGAGACATCGGCTCGATAAATTTCGGTTTGTTGATTTTGCGCGGCGTACTCATCACCCGGGGATGTCCGATAAGTCCTTAAAATGAAGCCAGTGGAGAAAAACGAGTTGTTTTTCTCCACTCAGCTTGTAGACTTTGTTGACAAGCTGACCTTGAAAGAGTGTCGAACACTCATTCAAGGTGTTTATAATTACTTATATTGCACGGCTCCTAGAAATCAAAACTGATTTTTTCATTGATATTTCCATTATATTGAAAGTTCTTCCTATTCTCAATCATTCTGTGTGTTTATTGTGCTGGTCAAACGATATCAATGCCAAAATTGTTAATCGGTATTCTCGGAGCCTTATGAGTCGATTCAACCTAATAAACACCAAACGAATAGGTATCGTGAATACTTGTTTGAATTATGTCAGGATACAACTATACAAGATGTAAGTCGAAAACAAAAGATTCCGTATTCGACCTTAGAGAGAATGTACTACTCGGTCGCTCAAGAAAAAGCTGCCCTTCATCAAAAACAAATTCATGAAGCTTTAGATAAGGATGAACTGGTTTTAAGTTTAGATGAGGTGTCTGTACGAAAAGGTCATCGATACGAAACCGTTTTGACAGAGGCGAAATTAGGCTGTGTCATCGGAATGCATAAAGACCGAGATTGTGATTCCACCATTCAACTATTCAATCAGAATGTCCTTTCCTCCCAAACGGTTTAAACCATCGTTTTTGACATTTGGGAGCCTTATCATAAAGCGTTCAATCCGTCTTTCCTTTAGCGACGATCGTCATTGATCAATACCAAGTTGTTCAAAAAGTCACACAAGCCTTAGACAAAGTTAGAAAAGGATTTGCAAAACTAAAAAAGCAAGATTCCTCCTGTTGAAAGGATATGAATCACTACAGGATCATCAGAAAGCACGCTTGGAAGAAATCTTAGAAGAGTACCCAGAACTTGCTTGTGCTTACGATTTAAAGGAACTATTTCGAGATTTCTATAAATTGACCGATTACAATGATGCCCATGATCTTTTAGAAGAATGGATTCAATTAGCACGGAATAGTCCTTACTAATCTTTTTATAAAGTGGCCAACACATTAGAAAAGTGGAAAGCACCCATACTCCAATATTTCTTATCTCCACACACGAATGCCCGAACAGAAGGAACCAATCATAAAATCAAACATATAAAACGGAGGGCTTATGGATATCGGAATCTAAAGCGTTTTCGACTTCGTTTATTTTTGGAATGTACAGGGAATACGAATGTTGATCAAATTGCTTAAGGGCTCTTCTTCAGCAGTTAACATGATGCAAGGTTTGTGTACAAATCACAGAAAATGGTGAAGAGACCAAAAATAATGACTTATAATACATTATGTTCGTAAAATTCAAATTTTCTCTTTTCTATTAAAATTTGATTTTTTTTATAAACTTATTTACAAGATTTTCTATATTTCACCAATTATTTGATAAAATAAAAATAAAACAAATATTTGTGAAAAATTTGTTTTTTATATCATATAAAAATATAAACGGAGGATGGTTATGCAAACTATAGATGAACATCGTAAAGAAGTACATATTCTTGAAGAAGATTCTCACAACTATAAATTCATATTAATAAAATACCCAAATAATCCGAATGAAAAAGCTGTTTATCAGTGTATAGCTGGTCACTTTTTTGAAATGAAACCTGACGAATTTCTAAAAAATAAACAATGTCCAATTTGTGAGATTGATGAAAATATTAGTCGTAAAACTAAAGAATATAACTTATATTTGCAAAAAGTAAAAAAATATAATGATGGGAAATGCGAACTTACTAACGATACTAAAAACGTTGTGGTTCATCATTTGTATAGTATAAGAAAATATCCTGAGCTTGCTTACCACCCTGATAACGCGATTTTACTCAATAAAACATTACACAAAGAATATCATCGGAAATATTCTCCATACAATACAAATGGCTATACTTTTCTTGCTTGGTTAAATGATAATATAGAAAAATTTGGTATTGCCGAAGATTCGATCAATAGACTTTCAATAAAAGTACAAAAGCTAATGAATGTATTGGAAAATGAGATTGCAAGTAAACGTGGTAACAAACTTGAAAACTCTACTCCTAAAATATTAAATTCCTCTGTTACTAATATGAAAGAATTACAAAAAATGGAGAGGAAAGCAAATAGATTAATTGAAAATATAGAGGCATTTGAAACAATTGAAATTATAGAAAACGAAGTCTACTTATTAAACAGTTATCTTGAAGCTTTTGTTATTTATAGAAATGATTTTGGCAATTGGAACGAATATAATCCAATATCTGGTTCAATACCAAAAAACCTGAATCCGTGATGAATTGAAATCGACTTTGATTTTGTTGTAATTTTGATGGATTGATAATCCATAAAACCCCTTTTATGCTTATGACCTATGTCATCTCTATTTCCGAAAATGGAACAAATCTCTTTTTTAGGTATACGAACCAAAAAAATAGACAAAAAAGCACAGGGAGTGACGTTGGACATCAGTGCCCGAACATTCGTTCGTTATCTTGCCTCTCTCCATTTCTGATAGACGTTCAGTAGGGGCTCGCTATAGCCACTCCTTCGCGTCAGTTTCATCCAGATCTGTCGTGATCGACGGACGAGTCGCCCTGCCATCGTGATCACCGTCTGAATAATCGTCTTGATGCGGCGGCGTTTCACTTTGTGGTGCAACGGATGTCTCGGATCGCTTAATAGATCTTGTCCAATCAGACGAAGAAGATTGTAAACGAAGGCTCCCATGACCAACACGAGCGCATTCGTTTTCATCTTCCCAGATGGAAGCCGCTCTAAATCTAAGTCGCTCTTCAGTTCGCTATGAAACTGTTCGCATGTCGCATGGTCATGATACAACGCGAGCACATCGCTCATTCGAACATGCTCGTATCCTTTGAGCCGCACCCAATAGCTTTCCACTTCATAATCAGGAACGAGCATCAGCTGTCCATTGCGTTCCATCGTCCGTTCCGTCACTTGGGTGACTTGAACGTACGTATACGTGTTTCCATCGATCGCTGCCTTCTGTGGAAGGCATAGCTCATAGGTTTGTACTCCTTCGCTTTGTCCATCATCGACACGTTTGCCCTTTTGCGAAGCGATCTGGAACCAAAGCGCTGTCGATTCTCGGCGTAAGTTTCGCTTGATGACAAAGTCCACGTCTTCCTTTAGGCATACGTGCACATTCGCTTCTGCATCGTTTCCTGCATCCATGCGAACAAGCAGACGAGATGAAGTCAGTTGACGAGCTCGACGGATAGCGGTGACTAAAAACGAGGGCATGTTGTCTTGCACATGTTGTTTCCCTGGACGCAACTCGGCATGAACGAGATACCCTTCCTTCCCTGCATACGCAAACAACGGTGTAAAACCGTCAAATCCTTTATACGTTCGACTGACTCCTTCTTTTTTCGTATCGGAGTTGTCAAATGGGGAACCATCTATATCAAGGGGAAGCCATGTCGTCTTTCCTTTGGTCCAACAAGGGGACAAAGTGGCATGTCGTTGAATCAACAGACGTATGGACTCCTCCCAAAGAATCGTTTCGGTCATCGGAAGACAAGCGAGCTGATCGAGTCGTTGTCGCAAGGTTGGAGAGGAAGGCACGTGCTGAATCCCCATCGATGCCGAAAAGATATCGTCCTGACGATACGCTTCGATATGATCGAAATCCGTTTTTCCTGTGGCAAGCAAGCCAATCATCGAGCGAATGACATCGCTATGGGAAATGTGCACTTCTCGACGAACCGTTGGAAGCCGAAGTGCGTTTACCCGTTTATCCAGTTTCGTTCGATGGAGTAAGTAGCCAACGAGAGCAAGCCCAGCACTTGGGGTAATCGCTTCATCTGTCAATACAAACCGAATCGGGAAATCTTTCATCACATCACCTACTTGATGAAGAATCGTCAACGTCGTTTTCCCTTATCGTATCAACGGTTTGCGACCATTGTAAAGATGTTTTGTCACGGATTCAGGAAAAAATGTTTTTGAAGCAGTAATGGATGTCTAGACAATTTATTATAAAAGAAAAAGTGTGAATAATTTTATCAGACGTCAATTAAGGGGGCTGAAAATGTTAACATAACCAAATAAAAACATCTACTTTGCATGTGAAGTATTATTAAAACAAAGAAAATGCTAAAAGAATTTTTAACTCTCTTGATGAAAAAAACAAAATACTTTCAAAAAGTTCCCGATTCATCATTTGTCTGAAAATCCAGAGTGGAATTTTATTTTTATGTTTTAAATTTATTATTGGTCCTGAATCTATTTTAAATATAATGACTGCCATTTAATTATCTTAGCAACAAGGGTTAAGTGTGGAAAATGGGTAACAGTCTATAGATTATTTTCCTAATCAAAAATTTATTAGACATCCAGGAGTTAATCGAGGTGGAGTAATCCTCTCGCTATAGTAATCGGTGGTAGCGAAGAAAAAGTTACGAAAAAAATTTTTATAAAATGGTGGGAAAACAAGGGTAAGGTTTTTGGCGAAAAAAACGGTAGTAACTGATAATTTTTCAGCGGGTTATATTTGATGAAAATTGTAAAATAGGGCATCTTTTTTATACACATTTTGTGCGTACAAGATAACTCTAAAAATTATCATATAGAACTTGAATAGATTACATGCACAAATTGTATCACTAGCAGCTCGTTCGGCACTACGTCACTAGTAGAAAATCCTCAAAAGAGAATTTATATTCCCCTTTTGAGGGTTAATTCAATGATATTTTACTTCAATCCTATTCTTACTTCACCGTCATGAAATATCTCAATAACATATCCTGAAGATGGTGAAAATATCCATGTATCAAAACTTACAGCAGTAACATCATCTATAACTTCAAATACTTTATTTAACTCAGATTGAATTATAGGTAATGTCCTTTCATCCCAAATAACATATATAACGTTGCTGTATTCATCAATGTTTTGGTTCAAAAAGGAGATGATCTCATCAACTGTATTCATTTTAGCATGATAAGTCACTTTCTCCCATTCAATACGCCCCCACTCAGTAAATGGAAAAGAATTCTCAAAATCTCTTAGTACTTGCTCTCCCTCACTATCAGATAAGACGTGTACATTCTCACCTAGTGCTTCAATACATTCATCAAATAAACTCATTCAAATTCCCCCTTATCTATTCAGCTGTTACGATCGCCAAAGATTTCATTCTGTTCCTTGTATTTGGCTAGTCGAGGTAAAAAATTTTCTCGAATCCGTTTTAAAGGTTTTTTCCATTTCTTGCGTTCTGCTCGTTTTTCCTTCCGAACTTTTGTATCAGATTCCTGTTCGATTTCCTCTGTTAGGATTTCGACTTTTTCTTCTAATTTTTGAGCGATGGCTTCCAAGTTCTGTTCCGTGATTTCTGGATCTTCTTTCGCCTCTTTTTGTGCTGTTCCTGCTTCTAATTGGGTTAATTCTTGAATGTACTGAAGTGTTTCTTGAATTTTTTCTCTTACCTTCGCTTCAAATTTCAAGGTTGATTTTTTCCACACGAAAGAATACTTATTGGCATTGGCTTCAATTTTAGTACCATCCAAAAAGTAGTTTTCCATCGTGATGTAATTTTCTTCAATCAGCTTCAGAATCATCGCTTCAAATAACTCATCCATTAGGACCTTCATCCGTCCGCCTCGGAATTCGTTGATTGTCCGGAAATCTGGTTGTTGCATCGCTGAAAGCCACATGGCAGGAATATTTTCTTTAACGAGTTTTTCGATTCCTCGGCAGGAATAAACCTTTTGAGAATAAGCATACAGAATGATTTTCAGCATCATTTTGGGATGATAGGAACTTCTGCCGCCGCCTTTATAATGAGAAAACAATTGTTTATCTGGTATCGCCTCCACCATTTCGTCCACGACACGTGCCACGTGATGTTCGGGTATGAGCGATTCAATATCATAAATCATTTGAACTTGACGGTTGTCATATGGTTTGAAAGTAGGGGCTAAATTTCTTTTGGCAGAAGTTTTTTCTTCTTTTCCATCTAGAGGAAGTGTCATTTGTGTGTTATAATTTTCAGGAGTAATCATTTGATTGCTCATAAAAAATCGTCCTTTCTGTAATGTTGTGTCGCAACTTCATTTTACTAGAAAGGACGATTTTTTTGTGCATTTTTTTAAAAGTGAAAAAATGAGGGGCTCCAAAAAGTCAGTTACCTGACTTTTTGGACAGCCCCTTCAAAAATCATAGTTTAAACTTTCTTAAATACTTTCTATTTCAATGTCTGACTTTATTTTTAAAGCTTTATTTAATGCTTTTTTTAAAATAGTTATTAAATCTTCCCCATCACTTGTAACAAAATAGTTAGATAAGTCTGTAATTTCATCACTTATATTATCTCCCCATGGAGGTGTTTTTGAAAGGTCTTCGATATCCCAAACGACTTGTGATGGACTGTAATTTTTCAAACTTTCTTGAATTTCATCTATTTCTTTAATAACATCTTTAATATATTTATACTCAAGTTTACCATTATATAGTTTGTTTAATAAAAGAGGATACTTTGTTCCCCAACCATTTGGCTCTAAATGATAGCTTACTGTTGAAAAAAACGAATGTAAAAAATCACCATGACCAATTGGATACCAGTAATATTTTACTTTCAAACCTACAGCCAATTCTGTCACCTCACTCATTAGTTTTAAATCTAATATTTACTTTACCATTTGTTTTTTTCATTATTCTATCATACAAATCATCTAGTATTTCTTCCGATACGTTTTGTCCCCGTATATCGATAATAACAGTTTGTTTAGTACCTCTCGGCAAATCACTTAATCGTTTTTCAACTTGGGTAGAAATATTGTTTACTAATCTGCTTCTACCACTTGGGGTAGTAATTTTATAATTTTTTACCTCTATACTAAATCCTTCTCTATAAAAATCTGGTCTTGAGCTTCCTTTTGTCCCATAAGGTACTTCTTTTCCGTTTTTGAAAGATTTTTGAGCACTATATTCTGGATATTCTTTTCCTATGTCAATTTCTGATTGTCTCCAAGACGGTCTAGCATTACCCATACCCTTAGTGCTAAGTTCAATGCCATCGTTGCCTGCTTTACCTCCGCCTACATTTATCCCATCCATCTTACTTAACCAAGCTTGAATCTTATTCTCCACCGGAACCTTAACATTCCCAGCCCCTTCTATGGCCAATCCCATTTGCCGGCTTGGCAGGAGGTGTCTTAAGTTTGTTGCGGCGTTGTCTACGAATCGGCCGACTTGCAACGCACCGTTTGCTGCGCCGGTTTTCAAATGCTGCGGCATTTCCTTCGCCCATGCTTTCGCATTTCGAATGCGGGCAACGATGTCTTTTTCAGCATGGACAATCAGGTCGCAGGCACGTTGTGATTTCTGGTGCAAGCCAGCTTTCAAGCTTGTAAATAGCTTGGGATCCATGGCTTCTAGAAGAGGTGCGAACCGGGCGGTGCTGCTGAATTTCGAAAGCGCGCTGACGCCAGGGACGATATCCAATGGGGCGAGGACACCGCGGAATACTCTTTCGCCTGTTCCCAGTTCCCTCCCTGAAATCCAGTCTTTTCCGGAAACGGCCGAGCTTAATTCCAGTGTACCATAGGCCATGCCCAATGCCATCCCTGCCGGCGGACAAATAAATGAGACGCCGACAATCACGACGAGCGCCGCTATTTGCCCCCAGAATTCTTTATTCAACTGTCCTTCTTTGATCGATTCATACTGAAAAGCATGGGAATTCAATGTCGTCTGTATATATTCTTTTTTCGAAAAGTCATGGCGGGTGTTCAGTTCTTTCCATGAGGCGTATTCCCGTTCCATTAGCCTGGCATAGTAGTTGCTGCCGCTGAACAGATCTTCCAGTCCAACTTCCGCTTTCGGCACTTCGATCGTCTCCTGTGAGCCATAAGTTCCTGGAACGACGATTATTTCTTTAACACCGATGTGGTTTTTCGTCTTGATCTTTGATATCGATAAGTCGCGCATCGCTTCGACAAAAGCATCGATATCTTGATAAAACGGCTCATCGATGGTGCGGTCGACAATATCTCCGATGCGGCCGCTAAAGCGGTGCATGACAAGAAAATCCTCATATAAGCTTTGATATTGGCTTTTGCGATCGGTATGGGTGAAAGAGATGACACCATCGCTGTCATATTTGGCTATGTCTGACTGGGCGTCTTCCAAAAGATCGCTGATATCTTTTAAGTTGTCGATCATGCCTTTTCCCCATGCGCCAAGGCCGATCAGATCGCCAATGCCTTTCTTGGTCCTTTCCCATTCTGAAGGTATATAGTTGACATTCACTGTATCCATGCCTCCGATTGAAACGAAATGGATTCCATCAAGTGGAAAAGCTTTTTGTTTCATTATAAGACAGATAAAGGAATTTTTAGTAAATAGAAATGAAAAAAGGGAATTTTAAGAAAAAACTACCAAGAGGTTTCTAGATTATTTTCTTATTTAGGTAATAGAGACCAATCATATTGTCTTAAAATAAAAATCCCCCTTAAAATTTGAAGGGGGATAAATGATTCTGTTTTGCAGGTAATCTTGACGGCAGCTTGTCGTCGATTTTTTGGTTTTATAATATGTTTGTTGGCGTATTTTTTGTTTAAGATAAAAATAAATTTTTTGCATTCTATTAGACTATGATTTATCCTACTACTACACCTTGACAGGGTGGAGGTCACTGGTTCGAACCCAGTCGGAATCATCGAGATGAAAAGTCATAAATCCTTGAGATAAGGGCATTGACCTATTTAATGTTCAAAAGTTGAGAGTCGATCGAGTAGTGGAAACAAAAGATTGATTATTGAATCACCCGCCAAAGTGATGGAAAGGTGCGTAAAAATGTTAGGGGAAAGTAATGGAATGGCGTTTAAAAGTGATTGAATCCCTAGCCAAAGTGATGGGAAAGTGCTTAAAAGTGATTGAATCCCTAGCCAAAGTGATGGGAAAGATCCCAGAAGTGATTTAAATCCCCAGCAAAAGTGGAGGAATCAATCGATCCTAGAAGTAACCTATCAAATTTGCAGCAATCGGTGAATGACCGAGTGCTTTATTATTCGGAACACAAGGATTTTAAATCTCGAATGCTTATTTTGTTACCCCATGCATTAAAAATGGGTTTAATATTATAACTCAACTTTCGCACACAGAAATATTTAAGCATTGCTTGATATAATTAGGTATAGTGGCCAACCATTTATTCATTTGATTTTTAAAGATGTCCATGTTCAAAGAAACCTCGGCTTCCGCCAAAGTTTGGAAAAGGTCAATAAGTGATTGAAGGGCAGTAATAAAATCTATGTCTTTTACATCTTCGCAAAGGATGTAAAAAAGGTTGCCAATCGTCTTAGGATCCTCCTCTTTTCGCATTTGCCAAGCAATGAGAATATATCGTGTAAAAACAATGGTTGTATGGCTAATTAACATGTCGTAGGAACGTCCCTGGAATTCTTTCTCTAAATTTAAAAGGGATTTATTGCATTTGAAGAAGACTTCAATGTCCCAACGCATGCCGTAAATACGAATGATCTCTTCATTTTCTAATGTTGTATCTGTGCTGAGAATGGCAAGCCATTCGCTCCGTTTATTACGGTTTCGTACAAATAGAATTTTTACTGGAATTCCATTGTCTAAAGTAGCATAAACGGATCCGAGAATGTCTTTTTTACCCATGTGAGGTTTTGCCAATTTGTAAAGTTGATTCAGTGTGAAACGTTCACCATTGTAAACGTATCGCTGCTTTAATTGCTTCACCATGCCAATGACAAATAACCCTTTGTTCGTAATCTTCTCAATTAAAGGCGCTTGTGTAAACCAGGAATCCATGAGAACATAGTCAGCTATAATCCCTTTTTCAAGCGCATGATCAAGTAAAGCTGAAGCCACGTCCGGTTTTGATTTCAGAGCTTCCTGGCGACGCTTATAGCCAGATGTTCGTTTATCAATATTGGTATTGATTTCTTGCAGGCGACTTTCCTTTTTCGGTGAACTTAGAAGAGCAAAATCAACGGGAATAAAAGTAAAACTATCGGTCCAGCCAAGGGTAAGCATTTGAAACCCTTTCAAGTACTGATGGGTAGAGTGATCAAAAACCTTAGCCAACAGTTCAACCGACTTACTACGGTTTCTTGAAAAGACAGAATCATCAATCACAAAAGCTGTGACACGATCTTTTGAAGTTAATGGTTGAAGCAGACGGATCATTTCACTGCTTAATGAAAGCAGAAACTTTCTCCAATGATAGGTTGGTGTATTTAAAAAGCGATAGACTGTATCCTTTCCGGGCAGATCCTGAGATCGTTTACTCATAAAAGCACGAAACCAGTTCTTATATTGGAAGACTAAAAGAAAAATCAGTTTGAAAACAGTAAGACAAGAATACCCGGAAAGTTTCGTAATATTCGCTTTTCTTAAATGATATCCAATATTTAATTCGGAAAATCCTTGTTTAATTTCTTTTGGTAATTGCGCAAAGTAGTCTTTATTCGTTATCATAGTGGTGACACCTTTCTTTTGGATTTGGTTTCGTCACCAATATTTTACCAAAAGAATAGGTGTCTTTCTTTATGTTTTAAAAAATGTCAAATGATAATTTTGTACTTCCCAAAACCATTTACATCAAGCATTTAAACAAGATTTTGGACTGCGAAAGCTGAGATAATAACAAAAAGATTGTATATAAACCGAAATCCCTTTCTATTTCTAAACATTTTCAAGATCTTTTAGAATGGATTAATGAAAAAGGCATTGAACTCAAGTTTAAAATTCAAAAAATCTTAGACAAACAAGAATATGGATGGGAAGAATATATAGAATACACTGAATGTGTTTCTGAAGATGAAGTTAAGCATTTTTATAAACGTCAAGGAGGATATTTAGCTCTTTTATATTTACTTGAAGCTACAGATTTCCATTTTGAAAATGTCATCGCTTCAGGAGAACACCCCTTCCTTATTGATTTAGAATCACTATTTACACATCAAACTATCCCAGATAGTGTTAATGAAACAACAGCAATGTCTAAGGCTATGAAGGAGTTTCGAAATTCAGTCTTTAGAACACAGTTAATACCATTTTTCATTGGTGGAACAGAAGTTAGCGGTTTGGGAGGAATGGAAGGTCAAGAAACTCCATTTGATGTTCTGCAGTGGAAAGATGTAGGTAAAGTTTCCATGAAAGCAACAAGGGAAAAAGGAAAAATTTCTGGAGGAAATAACATTCCTAAAATTAATGGAAAATTAGTCAATGTCCAGGATTATAAAAAGGAACTTATTGAAGGTTTTGTAACCACTTATAACATCATGAAAGAAAATAAATTTGAATTGAAAAAATTCCTTAATATCTTTGAAAATGACACAATTAGAAAAGTAATAAGACCGACCTATGTTTATTCTCTTCTACTAGAAGGAAGTTATCATCCAGATTATTATCGAAATGGACTTGATAGAGACAGATTATTGGATCGTTTATGGTGTGGTGTTGAATATGTACCACATTTAAAAGGCGTTATTGCTTCAGAAAAAAAAGATATGTTATTAAACGATATTCCATTTTTCTATACAAAAACAAATTCTAGACACTTATGGAATAGTTTTGATGAAATCATTCCTAATTTCTTTTATAATGATTCTCTTTCTGTAGTTAAAAAGCGATGTGAACAATTAAGTGACGAAGACTGTATAAAACAGTGTGACTATATTCAAATTTCACTTCAAATTAGTTCTAACTCCCATATGTATAGAAAAGAAAATATTTCTAAGGAAAATGAAAATACTAATTTTTCTTATGAAAAAGAGGAACTTTTAAAAGCAGCTATTCAAATTGGAGATTTATTAGAAAAAAAAGCCTTTCATGGCGAAGATGAAAACGATGTTACATGGCTCGGTCTTCAATGGAAAGGTAAAGCAAGTCAATGGAATTTCTCATCTCTCGAATCGAATCTGTATAGTGGTTTAAGTGGTGTTTCCTTGTTTCTTGGTTATTTAGGAGAAATTACAAGTGAATTAAAATATAAACAATTATCCTATTCCGCTATTATGTCTGCGGTTAATATGTATAGGCATAAGACTGATTCAGATAAAAGTATTTCAGCATTTCAGGGTGATATGTCCATTGTCTATACGTTAATACATCTTTCAGAGTTACAAGACAATTATGAAATGAAAGAAGAACTAAAAAAGGAGGCTTTCTTCATCGCTAAAGATCTAATTCCATTAATCGAGAATGATAAGAATTATGATATTTTAGATGGAGTTGCAGGAGCATTAATTGTTTATTTAGAGTTATATCTTGCTTTTGGGGATAAGACATTCTACGAAGCAGCTATTAAATGTGGCAAACATCTAATCAATAATTCTATGGATTTGGATAATAAAGCGGGTTGGTTAAATCCATTAATTAGAAAACCAATTGGCGGTTTTTCACATGGAGCTTCTGGTATCGCATGGGCTTTATTAAAACTATATAATGTTAGTGGGATTGAGACTTTTAAACAAAAAGCATTGAACGCTTTGAATTTCGAAAGAGCGCAATACAAACCAGAAGAACGAAATTGGTATGATTTAAGAACTAATACAATGTCATTTCCTAGTTGGTGTAATGGAGCAGCTGGTATAGCACTAAGTAACAAATTAAATTTAGATGTATTAAAAAATAGCGAAGAATTAATTCTTGACTTAAACGCTGCTATCCAAACAACAATAGAAAAAGGTTTTGGAAATGAATATTGTTTATGTCATGGCGATCTCGGAAATCTATCTATTCTTAGAAGTATTTCAAATTTAGCGGATGAAAATATTAATAAACTCACCCAAAATGTTATAGGAAGATTTCTGTATGAAAAAGTAATAGAAAAGGATACAGCAAGACTAACAAGTTTTATGATGGGATTGACTGGAGCAGGATACGTCTTACTTTCGTTATTAAAGCCATTACCTTCTCCCCTCTTTTTAGAATTCCCTAAGAAAAATTAGGTATAAATTAATAAAATGTTAAGAAGCATTTAATGGTTTAATTAATTTTATAGACTTATACTAAAATCAGGATAAATAGGGGGTGTCTGGATTGGAAATATTAAAAACTGTAAATCTTTCCAAGAAATATAAAGGTCATAGTGTTGTAAAAAACATGAATATGACTATCAATAAAGGAGAAATATATGGTTTTTTAGGTCAAAACGGAGCTGGAAAAACAACCACGATTCGTATGATTATGGGCCTTATCAAACCAAGTTCTGGAGAAATTCATTTATTCAACAAGAAAGTGAATAACCCTTCACAGATTCCATTCGAACGAATTGGAGCAATTATTGAAACCCCAGGTTTTTATAATAATTTAACAGGCTATGAAAACTTGGATATTCATAGAAGATATATGAATATCTACAATAAAGAATATATCGACGAAGCTTTAGAAATAGTTGGATTAATAGAAAATAAACATAGAAAGGTAAAGGATTATTCATTAGGTATGAAACAACGCTTAGGTATCGCAAGAGCGTTATTGCATAAACCTGAATTATTAATCCTAGATGAACCGACTAATGGCTTGGATCCTAAAGGGATACGTGAAATTCGAGAATTGATTCACAAACTAGCTGAATTCAAAAAAATTACAATATTAATTTCTAGTCACATTTTAAGTGAAATTCAACAAATGGCAACTAAAATAGGAATTATTCATCGAGGGGAATTGTTGGAAGAGATTAGTTCTGAACAGATTTCCAAACGAAATCGAAAATATCTGCAACTTGTTATAGATAATGCTAATAAGGCAAGCGTGGTCTTAGAACAAAAACTAGGAATATACGATTATCATGTAGAAAACACCAATATAATTCGTGTCTACGAACGAATTGACGAGTCCGATGAAATTACTCGTGTTTTAGTAAATGAAGGAATAAGTATTAAGCAAGTCAATCTTACCGCAGATACACTTGAAGATTATTTCTTAAAGTTAACGGAAGGTGTAGCCCTATGAGTAACCTATATTATTGTGAGTTGCTAAAATTATGGAAGTCACCTATTAGATTTCTTATGGTTTTAGCCGGAATTGCTCCTGTTTTTTTCACTGTGTTTCCTCAATTCATGGCTCAAATGGCAGCAGATGCACCAGTGTCATGGGACTTAATAATACTTGGTAATCTTTCTTATTTCAACTTACTAATCGGAATACCCTTATTTTATTTAATTACAGGTTATATTTTCGCATATGAATACAAACATAACATTATATCTCAGCTTTTTTGCTATCCTAATTCGAGAAATAGTATTTTATTTGCAAAATTTTTAGCTATCAGTACGTGTATTGTAATTACTACTGCTATTTCCTTTATAGGATTATTAATAATCGGATTCATTTGGAAAAGTAGCGGTTTTGAAATACAAACTTTACTTGGCGGAGTAGATTTATATATATTCTCAATTATTCTTCAAATATTTTTAATACCTTTTGCAATTTGTTTAAGTATTTCTAAAAAGAGTATGGTACTTCCAGTTGGAGTAGCCATAATTTTAGTTATTGTAACAGGCTTTACAACAGGAACAACAGTTTCACAAATATTTCCGTGGGCTATCCCTTTAAATGTTATACTTCATTTGGGTAATCATGCTACGATGGAAAATATCATGTTCTTTACTGGAATCGTAATTCTTATCTTATTTTGTATTGTTACAACATGGTATTCTAAAAGATTATATAACAAAATAGACTAATATATCTTTTCTAAAATAATAGGCTCTTTATTAAATGGTGTTGGTGAATATTTTTTGTGACTTTCAATAGATATAATACAATCAGAAGCTTAGAGGACTTGCATCTTCTAAGCTGTTTTTAATTTGCGAAGTTTTGGGGCGATAACCAAAAGCAATACACTTGATCATCTTAATTTTTGGTCTGCTGTGAAAGAGATAGCCCTTTCAAGATCTAAGTAAGCGCCAAATATCCCACACCTTCTAACCATTTTGATGTTTTGTGATAACTACATCAACATCAAAAGTTAGGAGGTTTTTATTTTTATGTCCCTAGAAGAACGAAAACAAATGTGGCAACAACGAATCGATGCCTATCGATCTAGTGGAGAGTCAAGTGTAAAAGCTTGGCGCAAACAAAATCAAGTAGGTCATCAAAGTATGTATAAATGGATGAAAAGACTAGAGTTAGAGACAACTGAAACTTCACGCACTTCCACTCAATGGCTAACTGTTGAAGTATCCCATCCGTTAGATGAAAAAAACTCCCCACTCATCGTTAACATTGGGGAATTTTCCATCGAAGTAAAAGAAGGTTTCAATCCACTCCTTTTCAACGAAGTGGTTCAGGTTCTGAAAACACATGTTAAGTAAAACACCCATTCAACATGTTTATTTAGCAGCGGGAGTAACGGATTTACGCAAGTCGATTGATGGATTAGCAGCCATTGTTCGAATGAGCTTTCAGTTAGATCCTTTCTCTTCTAATCTCTTTGTCTTCTGTAATCGTAAACGAGATAAATTGAAAATTCTCCATTGGGATCACAATGGGTTTTGGTTGTACTATCGTCGTTTAGAAAAAGGGGTCTTTCAATGGCCTGATGAAAGAACTCCCGGCCCTTTGTGCATCACTCCCCGCCAATTCAGTTGGTTGCTCGATGGTCTTTCTTTTGAACAAAAACAAGCACATGAACAAGTATCCGCTAAAATCATGATTTAAAAGGAATTTGACATGGACCTGTCAATTCCTTTATTCTTTAACTTATGAACAAACACAAACAAACCAATGAATCAACAATTGAAGAACTGCAAGCGAGAAATGCGGAACTCGAAAAACAAAATGAAGCCTTACAGGCTAAAATCAAATGGTTGGAAGAACAATTCCGCCTTAGCCAACATAAAAAATTTGGGGCTTCCAGTGAAAAAACGAATCCGGATCAACTCGAACTTCCTCTTTTTAATGAAGCTGAAATCACAGCGGATGCCAAAGTGGAAGAACCTACACTTGAAACGATTACTTATAAACGGAAGAAGTCTGTAGGACAACGCGATGCGAAACTAGAGAACTTGCCTACGGAAACGATTCACTATCGCTTAGCCGAAGAAGAGCAGGTTTGTTTGTGTTGCGGTGGAACCGTACATGAAATGAGTACGGAAATCCGAAGAGAAATCAAGATTATTCCTGCTCAAGTAAAAGTCGTTGAGCATGTTCAACATATTTACAGTTGTCGTCAATGTGAACGGGAAGGAATCGAGACACCGATTGTCACAGCCAAAATGCCAACACCTATTTACCCAAAAAGTCTGGCATCTGCATCGGCTATGGCCTATATCATGAATCAAAAATACGTGGAAGGAATGCTGTAAATTAGCACACTATTTTAGAACCACTTTTTTCAAATTATTTTGGACTAAAATCGGAAATACCTCTAAAAATGTTTGCGAATTCTCTCCGATTTTGCACGCTTTTTCCGATTGTTTGCGCACTATTTCAGACGAGAATCGTAAAACCAAAAGGAGCCGTTCGGCCCCTTTCATTATGCCCCTGTTTCCTCCACCGCCATTCGAACAATTTCTTCGTCAATCACGTCTTTTTTTAGCTGGTAGCCGTATAAAAGGCAGGTAGTCGTTAACGTATTGATGACTCGTGGCCATCCTTGCGACTGTAGGGCAATTGCCTCTAGAGCCGCAGGGGTAAAAATCGAGTGTTTTACCCCTGCTTGCTTCATTCGCTGCTCAATGTACGCTGCCACTTCTTCTTTGGAGAGTGTCCCCATCCGATATCGCATGATGATTCGTTGCTGAAGCGGACGATGGTGATTCAAGCGCAGTCGTATCTGTAAGTGCGGCAGCCCTGCCAAAATCAACACGAACGGATTCGTTGAATCCATGTGAAAATTAAACAGAATGGCGATATCCTGCAAAAACGCATCTTTCGCTAGATGCATTTCATCAAGCAGAATCACAGGGGTGATTCGACGTTCATGATACATTCGTTCGATTCCTTGTTGAATTTGGTAAAACAAGTCCACCTTGCGGTATTTCGGCTCCTCGCCTAACCCTAAGGCTAGTCCTCGATAAAAATCCATCACACCACCCGTTGATAACGGGAAATACACCACGTGATACAACGAAGGATGTAACGATTCTTTGAACGTCCGAAGGGCGAACGTTTTCCCCACCCCCGGCTCTCCTGTCAGTAGACCGATTCCTTTCGTTCGTTTCACGTAATCCAATGCATGTAATGCCTCTTCGTAAGAAGACCCTCGATATGCTTCAGACGGACTTGTGTCTTTCGAAAACGGCTCTCGAGAAAGGGAGTAGAACGTTTTATACATCCGTTCCTTCCTCCTTTCCTAGTCCCGTAAATGGCGATCGATGGCGTTTCACGTGGGCATTATCGTGCAGACGCACCAGCGTCGCTTTCGCTGCTTCTTTGCCGTCTTCGTATACATACACCCCTTGCTCATCATACCGAATTTCCACTGATTGTCCGATAAACCGAGGTGGAACCTCATACAGCTGTTTGTTTAACGTAATCGTCCCATCGGCTTTCACTTTGCGAAACTCTCGCTTCAAAAAGACCGTATCCAGCCAAGTCGCATCCTCCACGAATGATACTACCTGCACTTGCGATTGAAACACTTCATGCGGCGTTTTTCCGTCTAACGACGCATGGGGCTTCCGGTGGTAGTCTTTTTCGAGCCACTTCTAGAAGCGTTCGTTCAGCTCTTGAAGCGACGTAGCCGGTTTCATCTCCAACAACGGGGAAAACCGAGTTTGCACCGTCTTAAAAAATCGCTCGATTTTCCCTTTGCTCTGTGGATCATATGGCTGCGTATGAATGAGCGTGATCCCTAATTCTGCGCAAGCATATTGTAGTGTCTCCGATCGATAAATTTTGCCGTTGTCCGAATAAATTCGTTTCGGCTTCCCGTACCGAAGCAGCGCTTCTTTGGTCACGATCCGCAACCCGTCAAATTTCTCGGAAGAGAAAAACTGAGCGTACGGTACGACCCGCGAACAGTCATCGATGTAGGCAATCAAAAATGTTTTTTGCGCTTTTCCATTCTCTCGTATCATTGGACCATGGGACAAATCCCCTTGCCATAACTCATTGACTCGATCGTACGCAAACCGTTTTCGTTCAGGAATCGGTAAAATTTCTTTCCCCACGAGGTTGTATTTTTTGCACAATCGATATATAGTAAAGTAAGATACAAGTTGTGTTTCGATTTCCCCCTGCTCAATAAGGTGTTGGTAAAACACCGTCACGGGCATGTGGGGAAGTTTTTTTCTTAGGGTTAAAATATGATCTTCGTCTTCAGGTGACAGCCTTCGGGAATGACCACGGTCTGACCGTCGTTTTGGCTTCAGCGCCTCAAAGCCCCCTTTTTTGTACTGCGTGCACCAATCTAGAATCGTCTTCGCTGCGATCCGTTTCTCTCCATAGTGCGGAACCCAATGCATGCGCGTTGACACCTCCTTCAGGTACGATGTCCGATCCACCTGCCCATTGACTAACGGTGCGATCAATCCATACCGAAATAGGGCGATTTCTTGTCTCACCGATTCGTCCATCAGGGTTTCCTCCTTCTTCGATTTTGCGGAAGAACCAACAGGTTCGTCCTGCCTTCATCATAACCCATCACTTTCCACTCGTCGACGCAAAAGGTTTGTGGAATCGATTGCTTTTGGAAATAGATCCAAAAAGAAACAAATTAGGCACCGAATCTATTCGCTAAAAAATGGGTAGATTGTTCATTCCACATCGCTTGGATGAGTTTTTCCAAACAGACCTCCTCCATTTTTTGAATCCACTCCTGTGCTTGAACGAGTGGTTCATCGGACAACCCAAGAATTCGCTTCCCTTTGGTTTGAAAAAACCAACGAAGCCACGGTAAGTTGGAGAGTAGTCGACGCATATAAAAATAGACTCCTTGTCGGGTAGGAAAGAACCTTGACGAACGTGTCCCCTTGTCTAAGAGAAACGAGAGGCGCTCGTTGATGCATGGGAGGATCGTCCAAATCGTGTATTGGAAATAAGGGAAGAGAAACGTGGGAAGCACCGTAACCGTCTTTTGGCATATCGTGCATCGATAACGAGCAATCCAAATCCGATAGGCTTCTTGTCCCATTAATGCATTTCGTTCATAATAGCCGTGACGGTAAAGGGTTCGCTTGACTTGGCAATGTGGACAACGATGGATCGACGGAAAAGCATTCTGTTTTCCTAAGTCCGCATAGGTTTGCACATCGATTCCAAAGTCGTACAATCGAATCACGGTCTCGTTCTCCCCCTCCGAAACAATTTACTAAAAATTTAGCACACTCTTTCAGAAAAGGGGAGAAGAACATCCCGAAGGAATTTGCAAAAAAGAAGGCTTTTTATGCGGAGATAAAATGATAATTTACAGGAATGCCTCTTTATCGTCAAGAAAAGCAGTTGGAACGATTCGGTGTGTATTTATCACGCCAAACGCTCGCCAATTGGATGATTTATGGTGCAACCAATTGGCTTTCCATTCTATATAAACGGATGCATGAGCTATTACTCGAAAACGATATTCTGCATGCGGATGAAACTACACTTCAGGTTCTAGCAGAACCTGGACGAAAAGCGGATTCGAAGTCTTATATGTGGATGTATCGAACAGGACGAGACATACCGCCGATTATCTTATATGATTATCAAACGACTCGTCACAGTAAACATCCGAAGGCCTTTCTAAATGGATTTAAGGGATATCTGCATGTAGATGGATATGCAGGATATCATGAATTAAAGGATGTCAAACTGGTAGGTTGTTGGGCACATGCAAGGCGAAAATTCGATGAAGCACTGAAGGCATTACCAGCCAATGTGGATAAAACATCATCAACCGCTGCAGAAGGAATTCAATTCTGTAATCAATTATTCCAGATTGAAAGACAAATCAGCGAAAAGTTTGAGAACTGTACTCCCGAACAGCGCAAAGAATACCGTCTTGAGCACAGTAAACCTGTGTTAGACGCTTTTTTGGCATGGCTAAAAACAAAACGCCCTCAAGTTCCCCCAAAAAGCAAATTGGGAGAGGCAATTACACATTGTATAAATCAATGGAGTAAGCTCATAGTGTTTTTAGAAGATGGGCGACTTGAAATCGATAATAATCGTGCAGAGCGCTCGATTAAACCATTCGTGATGGGCCGTAAGGCATGGCTATTTTCCCAATCGATGAAAGGTGCATCAGCGAGTGCAATTATTTATAGCATTGTCGAAACAGCTAAAGAGAATCAATTAAATCCACTGAACTACTTAACATATCTTTTCGAACAATTACCATTGATGGATCTCCATGATGCCGAAACTATTGATCAACTCCTTCCTTGGTCGAAGACAATTCCAGAAGAAAGTCGCATTCCAATGAAAACTAAATAAAGCATACAATAAACGCCCACGAAAAAACACGTGGGCGTTATTTGACGCTTACAGATCTAACGTAATTTTTTTGCGTCAAGTTATGCACTTGAACTTCATCTTTCGTCCATTGGAGGCATCCGTTATCTAATCGTTTATAAAGTAATGCGAAACCATCATCGTCAAAGTATAATCATTTATAACGATCTCGTTTCTAACCGGAAAATAAAAAGATAGCTGCGCAATATGGATCGAGGTGGAACTGATCTTGTACAAGAGCAACTAATCCGACAATGCTTTTTCACATATTCGTTCGACCACTGACAATGTAGATATTTATTTTTTACATTCGTGAAGTCATAAATCATCTTTCGTCAGTTCCTACATGGTAGTTTGGATGACTCGATTCTTAACGCCAGGGCCAGGGTAAAAGGATTTTTTTATTTGATGGGCTTTGGTTTAGGCGACACACGATCTGCCGAAAGGTTTAGATGATGATCTATTTGAACGGAAACGATGGATACTTATTTGTTGCCATAAGAATACACCTCCTTAATTTGATAGTTTCATCAAACAGGAGGTGTACTTATAATATATGCGTATTATGTTTAGAATCATTATGAGACATGTTACACTACTCATTGTACTATGTGGTTTGGCGATTATTACATTTTACCAGAGTTTTGTTTTTTGTCTCTTTTTTGTGCAAAAAATGGGTGTTGGTTTTTATTCACCAACACCAAATATTAAACTCAAGTTTGACACCATTTCACTACATGTGGATAACTAAAGGTGATTATACCAATAGTTATCCACTTTTTTTATCGAAAATATAATCATTATGTAGTGTTATGTGGATAACTTTTGTATATCCAATAATATGTAATATATGTTATACTATTAGTGCTATGTATATTCGAATTAATAAGCAAAAAAATAAAAATGGTTCTGTTCGTCAATATCTACAAATATGTCGTACATTTCGTGTAGACAATAAAGTTCGGCAACAAACGCTTTGTAATCTAGGGAGGTTAGAACATTTATTAGAGAATGGCTCTGTCGATAACATAATCGAGGGATTAGCCAAATTTTCAGAGCGTTACTTTGACCGAATTCACGGGCAAGGCTCTTCCTCTTCTGTCTCCGTGCTTTGGACAAAAGAGTTTGGGCCGGTTTATCTGTTCCGAAAGGTATGGGAAAAGTTAGGGCTTGGTCGGCTATTACGTAAAATCATGGATGATTCCGAGGCTGCTTCTCAGTATGACGAAGCCATTTTTGCTATGGTGTTAAACCGTCTCATGGATTCCAATAGTAAGCATTATATCTTCAAACAATGGATCGACACGATTTATGCAGAAGGTCTTTCAGACATTCAACTCCATCACTACTATCGTGCATTAGACTTCTTAAGTGAACAAAAAGAAAAAATTGAGGAACAACTTTATGGACATTTAACCGATTTAACCTCATTAGAAGTAGATATCGTGTTTTACGACACGACAAGCACCTATTTCGAAGGAGAGGAAGCAGACGAACTGCTGGCTCACTATGGTTACTCCAAAGATCATCGTGGAGATCGAAAACAAGTCGTGATTGGCTTATTAATGACCAAAACAGGGATTCCGATTGGGCATCAAGTCTTCCCTGGAAACATGCATGATACGAAGACATTTGGCATGGTGGTTGGAGATCTGAAGAAGCGCTATCCTATTCAGAAAGTCATTCTAGTGGGAGACCGCGGAATGGTTAGTGAAGCCAACTTAGATCAAATTCGTGAACTGGGCATGGAATATATTGTGGGTGTCAAATTACGAAAGTCGAAGAAAGCCCAAGAGCTATTATCCATCCGTGGGCCATATAAGAAGGTTCTCCCGAATCTAAAAGTGAAGTCAAAGAAAATCGATGGCGAAACGTATGTACTCTGTTACAATCCGGACGCTGAAGAACGTGATCGAGCGAGTCGTCAAGTCGTGTTAGAAAACCTTCAATCGAAGCTTGATGAACTCGGTCCATCTGGACTCGTCAAAAACCGTGCGTATTCCAAGTTTTTAACGATAGAAAAAGCATCGGCCAAAATTGATGAAGAGAAGGTATCCAATGACGAAAAGTTTGACGGAAAGTACGCCATTCGGACCAACTCGTCATTAACGGATGAAGAGGCAGCACTTGCCTATAAAGAGTTGTGGAGAGTGGAACAAGCCTTTCGTAACCTGAAGTCGAATCTAGAACTTCGCCCGATGTACCATCGAGTGGAATCTCGTATTCGAGGCCATATCATGGTTTGTTTCCTTGCGCTTGTCATGGAATCCTTTTTGGCCTATAAGCTAAAAGAAATAGGATGCCAAACAAGTGTAAAGGATATTTTGCATGATGTAAGCCAGATGAAGGCCTCGAAAATACGCGTGAATGGTGAAGAGCAAATCGTTCGTACAGAATTACAAGGTCAAGCAAATCTAGCATTTGAAGCACTTGTCACACAAGCGCCTCCTAGAGTATTAGAAAAAAACACGTGCCACTAACAAGTGTAGTGGTACGTGTTGTGGGTAAAGTCCAAAACACCAGCATTTTCGGGCTTTTCTTTAGTGTACTCTGTCAAACTTGAGTTAAAGAGACAAAATGAGGATTACGCCTCTTTTAATGAACTAATTTCAAACAACAATAGACCATATCCCACACCTTTTTTAGTAATTAATAATTTTGGTTTTTTTGGGTTTTTTTCTATCTTTTTTCTAATCCTATTTATATACACATAAAGTGAATCTGTACCAATTGGATATCCTATTCCCCATACGCTGTTTATTATTTCATCAATCGTTAGTATCTCTCCCCTGTTATCTATAAATAACGATAGCAACTTGTGTTCTATTGTTGTTAAAGGGTAGATTTCCCCATTGTTTGAAATGCACTGATTTTTTCTATGGAAAATCACATTTTCATTTAATTTTACTATTTCTTCTTTAATTCGTTTATAAGGGAGAAAGAATTCGAAAAAGATGTTCTCTAGTATTGTTCCATCACTTTCTTCAATCTTTTCAATGTTTTCCGGTGTTAGTAGTAAGATTGTTCCAAATTTTAATTCTGCTAATTTAGTAAAATCTTTTATTGTGGACAAATCGATGATAAAGTAGGGTTTATCATTGGTAGTAATTTCTATATCATATTGCAAACTTCTAATATGTTTTAAGTACACACCCTTAGAGGAAAAGAATATACTTAATTTCTTTATGAGATTTTTATTTTCCGATACTAATAACACCACTATTATATCCTCTCCATAACCGGTTTGTTCGTTTTATAATTATACAATTCATGGTATAGACCTTGTTTTAATAGCAGTTCATCATGTGTACCTTGTTCAACAATTTCACCATTATTCATTACGAATATTTTATCGCAATTTCTGACAGTACTTAATCTATGAGCGATAATAACAACCGTATTATTTAGGGAATTTATATTATTTTCAATTATGCTTTGTGATGAATTATCAAGAAAACTTGTTGCTTCATCTAATACTAAAATAGAAGGTGAAGTTACAAGGCTTCTTGCAATTAGTATTCTTTGTCTTTGTCCTCCTGATAAATTGACCCCAGATTCGGAAATGATAGTATCATAACCCATTGGTAAGGACATAATATCATCGTGTATATTCGCTAATTTTGCAGCTTTAACTACATCTTCCATTGTAATGTTTTGATTAAACAATCTAATATTGTCTGCTACAGTTTGATGGAATAGACGAGTTTCTTGCAGTACAGTACCGATATTATTCCTTACTTTTTTAAAATCAACGTCCACATCTATTAAAAGTCCATCATATCGTATCTCCCCTTTTGTCGGAGTGTAAAGATTTATAATGAGTTTTGCCAACGTACTCTTTCCAGAACCCGAAGGACCAACAATCCCTATTTTCTCGCCTTTCGTTATGTTCATATTTATATTTTTCAACGCATAATCGCCGAATGAATCATAACGATAATAAACATTTTTCAACTGAATATTTCCTTGAAAATCATAGTTTTTTGTGTCCTCTTCATCGTTTTCTACTATCATCAATGGGCTTTGATTTTTTTCCATTGCTACGACATCATATATTTTTTTTATATATGTGTCGACAAGAAGTAATTGATTATACGCTTGTCCTAATGATGCAATTGGACTAATAAAAGCTATTGCAATAGCGTTAAAACCGATAATTTCACCTACTGATAAGTCGGTATTAGTAACATAAAATGATCCTATCCACAGAACAATTAAAGGTATAATGAGCTGAATTCCTTGTATCAAAGAATCTTGAAGAGATTTAAATCTATTTCCCTTTTCAGCATATTTGAGTTGCTCATTAAATCGTTTCAACCATTCTTTATATACGTTTGATTCTCCACCAAGTATCTTTATATCCAAAATTCCTTGTATACTTTCAGAGATATAACTTTGTGTTTTGGCTTGTTCTGCTACCTCTTTTTCGTTTAATTTCCTTGTATAAACTGTAAAAGCTAACACGATAGTAAATTGGATTAACCCTAGTAACATCACAATTACCCCTAGTTGCCATAACGTTACTAGCATTATGATGGCATAAATAAACAGCATCAAAAAATCAATTACCAACGTTACTAATCTTGTTGAAAGAATTTGCCGAATGACAACATTAGAATTGGCACGAAAGACAAGATCCCCTACCGTACGATTTTGGAAAAATTTATACGATAAGGAGAATAGCCGTTGAATAAACGATGACATCATTGATCTATCTACTAATGTTTGAATTTTTGAAATTATATATCCCCTGGTTATAGTAAAAAGGCAATAGAAAGCAAATAAAAGGATTATAGATAACCCCAAATGTTCTATTCTATTTCCATCCACCATTTTATTAGTAATATTTGAAATAAACATAGGAATTAATATGCCGAAGAATTGAATAATTAAGGAAGTGAATATGACCAAATATATCCACTTTTTATGCTTGAATATAGATTGTAATAAAAAATTCCACTTCTTCCTTTTGGGTGATTTAACAAAATTTTCATTTGGCCTTAAAATAAGTGTATAGCCTGTAAACTTTGAAAGGAATTCTTTTAACTTTAATTTTTGGAATCCTTCGGCTGGGTCGACAATAATTGCTGACTTTTTATTTAACTTCTTTAAGATTACAAAATGATTGTCGTTCCAATGTAGTATTACAGGTTCAGTAAGCTGCATTAAGTAATTAATATTTGCTTTAACAGTATATGTTTCTAAATGATAATTTTTAGAAATATCTATAAGATTTTTGAATGACAGGCCTTTATTATTAACGGTGAAATCTTCACGTATTTCTGGAAGTGTAATGTGATTACCATAATAATTTAGTATCATAGTCAGACAAGCTAATCCACACTCTGCGGGTTCACTTTGTTCAATAAAAAGTATTCGTTTCATCAAATCACCTACTTTATTTAATTTTGTAAGAGATAAAGAGATAATATAAATACTTGTAAAACCCACAAAATTCATTATATTGTTATTGCGATATTTCCTACGGCTAAGTATAGCAAGTTTATTAAGATTATTTTGATAACTAAGAATAACTTAAAGAAAAGTTAAAAATGCTTAAGAAAAGGATAAGAAAGGAATGTTTATATGCCTGCAAAAGTACTAGTTGTAGAAGATGATAAGGAAATTAATGAGTTGGTTTGTAAGTGTTTAAAATCTGAAAGATACATTGTTAGAAATGTTTTAGATGGCAATAGTGCTTTAGAGGAAATAAGAACGGAGGTATTCGATCTCATTATCTTAGACTTAATGCTACCCGAAGTTGATGGGTTTGAAATTATTAACTACATAAGAGAACAAGAAAATTATACACCTATTTTAATCTTATCTGCGAAAAATGAAGAAGTTGATAAGATATTATCTTTGGGGCTAGGGGCGGATGATTATATAAGTAAACCATTTAGTATTGCTGAGTTTTTAGCAAGAGTAAAAGCTCATATCAGAAGAAATTCTTATTTTAAAAAACAATTTCTACATTCCGACGTGAAAATTATTAGATTCAAAGACCTTGAATTGGACCTTAATCAACATATACTAATTAAAAACGGTAAACAAATCACATTGACACCTAAAGAATTTGAAATATTAAAATACTTTATTGAAAATCAGAACAAAGTCATCAAGAAAAGAGAACTATATGAAGAAATATGGAAAGAACCATATTTTGATGATAATACTGTCATGGTGCATATACGTAAATTAAGAGAAAAAATAGAAGATGGCACGGAACAGACTTATATTCAGACAGTTTGGGGAATTGGATATAAAATGGAGGGAGAACAAAATGAGTAATATCATATTTACATGTATAATATTTATCCTTCTCCTTCTACTGATTACTGCTAAACTTAAAAGAAATAAAGATATTAATCAACTAAATTTCTTATTAAAAAAGCTTAATTCTGGTAACTATAATACTCGATTTCGTATCCGAACTTCCGATAAGAGAATTAAACTCTTATGTAATCAATTAAATAAAATTATGGATACCTTTCAACAATATAATGAAGAAAGAGAATATTTAGATAGAGAAAGAAAACGTATGATTTCTAATATATCCCATGATCTTAGAACTCCGTTAACATCAATTATTGGTTATATTGAATTAATTCAGGTCAATACAAATATGAATTTAGAACAGCATAATGAGTATTTAGCGATAATACATAAAAAGGCAAAAGACTTAAGTAATTTTTTAAATAGTTTTTTTGAACTGGCTAAAGTAGAAGAACAAGATTTTTCTATTAAACAATCAAAAATTAATATAATTAAAGTTATCGAGGATGTACTTGTTACGAATTATAACAAGTTGACTAATGAAAATATCAATATATCTTTTAATTATCCTTCAGAGAATCTGTTTGTTATTGGAAATGAATATGCAACAGAACGTATCATTCAAAATATTGTCGATAATGCAATAAAATATGGAAAAGAAGGGAAGATTATTGGGATTGATGTTTTCCCAAACAATAAGTATATTCAAATTGATATTTGGGATAAAGGTAAAGGTATTCCGGAGAATGAATTACCCTTTATCTTTACTCGGTTGTACAGAGGAGAAAAATTTCGAAATATATCCAGTAACGGAAGTGGATTAGGTCTTACCATTGTAAAGCAATTATTAAAAAAAATAGATGGAAAAATTGAAGTAACTAGCACCCCCTACTCTAAAACTACTTTCTCAATTTATTTAAGAAAACCTTAAATATATTTTAAGGTTTTGAGAACTATAATTTTAATATAAGCGGATGATACAATTTTAATATTAATAAATGGTGAGGATGATTGTATTGTTAACCGTATTATCTGCCGAATTTACAAAGTTGAAGCGATCATATTATTTTCTAGTACTATTTGTAATAAGTATCTTTATCTCAATCTTTGGCACACTTATCGCATCACAAGATGAGTTCACTACAAAAGGAGTGCTTAATCAGTCAGTAATATTAATTAACTATATGTTGGGTGTGCCTATATTTTCAATTTTTACAGGACTAATTTTTGCGAAGGAATACGAACAAGGGACGATTTCCTATTTATTCACGTCTTCTTATAAACGTATTGAATTTTTACTAGCAAAAATAGTATTAATCTTTTGTTTGATCAGCTTCATGGTAATTTTTACTTTTGTACTTAGTTTAATTATTGGTATGATTTTTTCTAATGAGACAATTACTCTCCAGGAGACTTTACCTTTTGTAAAAATTTATTTACTAACGATTGCTATGCAATTTGCACTTACTCCATTAGTGATTCTACTCACTATAATATGGAAAAACTATATTATTTCAATCGCATTAGGTATTGTGGCAGCTTTTTCTATTGGAATTATTACCGCAACACCTATTGGCGCTTACTATCCATGGTCAGCTCCCCTACTCATTACTTACGACTTTTTAGGTATTGTTGATATGTCAATAAATATACAAATTATGGGATTGCTGATTTTATTTGTTTCCACATTATTAGCTTCCTTAATTTGTATCCTAAATAGTGAGGTAAAATAGGAAATTCAATTACCGTTCAAAATATATATAAGAACGGAATATCTTTTACGATTCACTCTAAAGAACTTCACCTTTGCATCATTCCGCGATACATGGACCAGCTATACTACTCTGTCGTGGATTCAACGCCAGTTAAATACTTTATCTTCAAAAGCGATTTCACGAATATATTTTCTTCCTTATGGCGTTGCCACACCATGTAGATGAAAAGTATTTTAATTGAACTACTCCTACTTACAGTAAACCCTTGAAATGGGAGATTCCTACGAACAGAACTCTTCGGAGTTCTTTTTTAGTAGGCTAACCCCGTAGTTCTTACGGTTCGAAGGCGTAAATCTTCGGTTAAGATATTTTTAATGCGTTTTTATCTCGGTTATGTGTGGTATGGCAATGGTTATATGTCCACGTGCAATAAATGAATTTTGCTCTACACTGCTTACATTCATACACATGTTCAATATGTTGCACGCACACAACTTTAACCGGAATAAATTTCGCTTCTTCATGAGCAATGGTTGTATCAATTTCGTGTATTAAAGCACCATACGGATCTAATTGTAATGAATCTTGAATGAGTGAAGCGAGACCATCGATACCTTTTCTATAATGCTCCCATAAGGTGAGACACATGAGCGTGATAAATAAGTTATAATGATACCATGAAAAAAAGAAACCGATATACCGCAGAATTTAAAGCTAAGGTGGTTCTTGAGGTGTTGCGTGAAGAGCAAACCGTCAATGAAATAGCCGCCAAATATGAATTAAGCCCAGTCATGGTCAGTCGTTGGAAAGCAGAATTTCTAGAACGATCCTCGATGGTCTTTGAAAAAGGCTCAAGCGAAGTGGATAAAATCCGTAAAGAATATGAGGCCAAACAAGAAAATTTAGAGAAATTGGTAGGTCAGTTAACGGTTGAAGTTGACTGGCTGAAAAAAAAATCTGGGCTCAAATAAGTCTGTTGACGAACGAAAGGCTATGGTCGAATTCAATCACCCATCGATCAGCATCAAGCGTCAGGCACAGTTATTAGGTATTCATCGTACTAGCGTGTATCGCCAATCAAAGGGACAAACAGAAAGCTCAGAAAACATCATGCTCATGCACGAAATGGATATGCTTTATACAGCTCATCCCTACTTTGGCTACAGGCGCATGACTGCGAAACTTCGTGAGAAAGGATTTGATGTGAATCATAAACGCGTACGCCGTCTCATGCGCCTTATGGGTATACAAGCTATTTACCCAAAACCCAACCTTAGTAAGAGGCTACATGCCAAGTACTGCCGGCCTTACCTGCTCCGTGGATGGGAGATCACCCGTCCGAACCATGTATGGGGAGTGGATATCACCTACCTTCGTATGGGACGGGGCTTTATGTACCTGTTTACCATCATCGACTGGTTCAGCCGCAAAGTGATCGATTACGAGTTATCTAGTACGCTGGAGAAAGGATTTGTCATCGACTGTCTGAAGCGGGCATTGCGTCATGGTAAGCCGGCCATCATCAATAGTGACCAGGGCAGCCATTTTACAAACGCTGACTATCTCGGGCTGTTGAAAGAGTATGGCATCCAGGTATCAATGGATGGCAAAGGACGAGCAACAGACAATAGTCGTACGGAACGATTCTTTAGAGCTTTAAAGTATGAATGTATCTATCTCAATGAATTCGAGAATCCTAAAGAGTTGCGAAAAGGCATTCGACGCTATGTTACGTTCTATAATACAGACCGACCTCACCAATCCTTGGACTATTTGACGCCAGCAACAGTGTACAAGCAACCTAAGATGGTTCAAGCATCCTAACCATCGAACGTGATGAGAGGCTTTATATGGAGAGACGGGCATGATAGGCTGTTTTAGCCATGCGATGTTATCTGTCCATCGCTCCAGCGCAAAAAATCGTGCCCGTAGAGGCTCCATGTCAAGCCTTTTTTGCACACGCACCACATTCATAGCGAAAGGAGAGAATGGATAACTTAAATATTATCAATTTGTGTCTTGACAAAGGGGTGCATTACATTCGCATGTTGTTTTTTCCACAAATGGTATAAATGTTTTTACGCTCGTAAAATCGTGTTTCATAGATTTTTCAACTTTCTCAAAATGGGTTGGATGATGTGCTCATCAACGCTATTAAAAAAGAAAATTTCAGTGACAGCAGTGTTAATGACACAACCTAGTTTAGCTGCATCAAGTGAGGATTGAAATGGCTAGTTTCGTTTGGAAGAGGATCAAGTTTAACAGGGGAGAAAATGGCTATATAAATGGCACTTCCTTTAATTGAAACATCTATCGTGCCGAAGATACAAACTGCTTTATATATGATGTTATTTGATTACGGACTTACAATATTTATAATAAAAACGCCCAAAGTAATAACACTATTGAGCGTTGTTGTTTACAGATATTTTTTACTGATAATCAAAATGAAGATTATAGATAGAAAAGCAATTAGGGCCATGAACGGTATTGTAATGAAACCGAATAAATTGACATATTCAGCATGACAAGGAATGCCCCCGATACACTGTTGGAAATCACCAAAGTTAGGTATCTTTTGTACTAAATAATGATATGTAGAAATGATACCTCCTACTATAGCTAAAGGTAAAACATATTTATGCACTTTCTTATGCCCATTATATATACCAATTCCTAATATTATCGTCAGTGGGTACATAAAAATCCGTTGATACCAACATAATTCACATGGGATAAATCCTTTAATTTCACTGAAATACAAACTACCTAAAGTAGCTATTATAGAAATTATCCAAGCAGCATTTAAACCAAATTGATAACTCCACTTCATTGTTCAACATTCTCTCTTATAATAGATTCTATTTCCTCGATATCAAAAGGATCTTTGACAACTGCATCATTAATAATAATGATTGGTACTTTATTAATATTATGTTTAGATAACATTTCCTTATCTCTTTCTAATTCTTCAGAATAAACTTCTTGAGTTATATCATTTTCTAATTTACTTCGATCAATATTCGTAGTTTTTTCTGCGATATTCAAAATATCTTCCATATTAATATCTGTTCCTGTATTCTGCACTTCTTTAAACAACATTTTATGAAAATCCCAATAGGAATCTTCATCATTTTTGAATACAGATTCTGCTCCCAACGATGTCAGCTTTGAAGCTTCTCCATGAAATAAAACATTTATATACGAAAGATTGACTACTCCATCTTCGATATAATTTTCTAATTTAGGATATATTTTTTCATTCCAAGATTGGCAAGATGGACATAAAAAGTCACCAAATTCAACTATCGATACAGGAGCATCTTGTTCCCCTATCTTAGGTTGAAATTCTGTAGATAAGTCCTCTATGTTCTTGATTGATGAAGGTTTATTATTATTACTAGCAGCTAATAATAAGAAAAATAGAATGAGAAAAGATACAATTACTATAACAAGAGTTCCCTTTTTAGTAATGCTAATAATAATCCCCTCCCTTTTTATTGTAAGTAAAAAATGCTCCACTTCTTTTTCACACATTCAATATGCAAAATTCTATGATTCAGCTAGCATTTTCAAATATCATATCAACCATTAAATATCGAAACCTAAAAATAACCTTAAAATTAAACATAAAAAACAATCATGATTTTTCAATCACAACCCTTGCATGAAAAAGGCACCTTCTTCTCCATTAATTTAGATGTGCCAAATTTTTTTCACAGAAAAACAGCAGGAGGAATAAATCCAAATATTTTTATTATGTACACTAATATCAAATTTCGAGAGAACTATGTTAAGTTATACAGAAATTCCAATACTTTCTCAATGGGCTGATGAGAGATTAATATACACCTAATTTCATAATAGTTGGGCTTGTCTAAAAAGTCCATAAAAACAGAGCGAATGGAGAAAACAATGAGTTTTTCCATTCGCTCTGTTTCCTTATTTTTGAAATTGGTTTGGGAATTTGCGGCCCATTTCAGTATGTTGTGGGCCATTGCCACAATCCCGAATTCTGTTCGGACTTTATGAAGCCCCCGTAACAGAAATCGAGTGAAACGCAAATTGCCCTTGATGTTACCGAACACACTTTCGACATCCACTTTACGCTTCGCATAAAGAGCTGCCTTTTGTTCGTCACCAAGAGCTGCTTTGGCTTTCGCTTTCATTTCTTCATAAATCGTGTTCCAATATACTCGACGATTTCCTTTGGCTTTCGTACACCCATTCTTCAACGGGCAATCCGTACAATCTTCACACTCGTACACTTTCAAATCTTGTATGTATCCAGATGCATTTTTTCTTTTTTGATAATACTTGAATACGACTTTCCGATTGTTCGGACAGATAAAGCAATCGTCTTCTTCGATGTATTTCCAGTTTTGTACTTTTGATAAATCCTTTTTAAACTTTTTACTTTGTTCCTTCAAATAGGTTTGGTATGGGGCTAATAATTCAAAACGAGGTTCTTTTTCTTCGCCAATCGCATATAAATAGTTTTCTTCACTCGCATATCCTGCATCGGCAATGACATACTTGAGTTTCTTTTCCTTCGGCATCGATTCCAATAACTTTTCCATAAATGGTTGGAAACAGCGAGTATCTCCTGGATTTTGATAAATTTCAAATCCCACGATAAATTGATGTTGTGTGGCGAGTTGAACATTATAACCCGCCTTGAGTTGGCCGTTTTTCATATGGTCCTCTTTCATTCGCATAAAAGTGGCCTCATGGTCGGTTTTCGAGTAGCTATTTCGTTCACCTAGAATCTGTTTTTGTACTTTGTATTTTCGTAATCGTGGAAGATAATCCGTTTGAATCGTTTTCAGTTGTTTGGTGAGTTGGGATTTTTTAGAGCGAAGTTCTTTTTTTCTTTCTTTGTCTTCTTCCTGTTTATAATCTTTTTCCAAAGCTTCTATTCTCTCAGAAAGTTGTGCCGATGATTTTTCTAATTCTTCTTCTAATTGTTCTTCTTTTAATTCCTCCAAGGCGATTTGGTGCGCTTCTTGTAGAAACGATTGAATTTTGGCTCGTAGTTTCTGATCATATTTTTCTACGGATTTTCGCCATACAAACGTATATTTGTTGGCATTCGCTTCTATTTTCGTACCATCCACAAAAATATGGTCGAGGTCGATAAGTCCTTGTTCTACTAGTTGAAGGACAAATTGTTCAAATACAGAATCCATCATGTTTGACATACGAACACTACGAAAATCATTTATTGTGCGATGGTCAGGGGTTTGCAATCCCGCCAACCACATCATCGGAAGATTTTCTTTCACCATTTGCGCTATTTTCCGACTTGAATAAACATTTTGAGTGTACGCATATAAAATCACTTTCAATAACATTTTAGGGTGATAGGGTGCACGACCCCCACCAACATAATGAGTATACAACACTTCATCCGGAATCGATTCCACCATTTCATCCACTAAACGGGCGACATGATTTTCAGGAATATACATTTCGATATCTAAAATGCTCATGACTTGACGATTGCAATAAGGTTGGAAAACTAGTTTTTTGCGTTTCTTATTCTTTTGAACCTCTATTTTTTGAATACCCTCTAGAGTCATTTCTAATTGCGTGTTATAATTTTCTTGAATAGTCATTTGATTATTCATAAGAAATCGTCCTTTCTGTAGAATGTTTTTTGGTCAATTTCATTCTATAAAAAAGGACGATTTTTTTGTACCCTAAAAACAGAAAAAAGGGCTGAGCCCAAGGTCGATTCAATCGACTTTTCGGACAGCCCCTGTCCCTATGACAACGCAGTAGCTGAAGCAACCTTTAAAATTATCAAAACAGAATTTGTTAAGGGTAGATATTTCGAAAATTTAGACCAAATGAAACTGGAATTAGATGATTATGTTTATTGGTTTAATCATATTAGAATCCATGGAACACTTGAGTATTTAAGCCCGGTGGAGTACAAAGAGAAACACCTCAAAAAAATTGTCTAGTTTAGTGTTGACATACCATCATCTATCGAAAAACCTAAATGGGATAGTAAAGAAATTACAATATGGAATCTACAACAAGTGATTTCATTTCTTAAGGTTGCAAAATCCAGTCCTTACTATATAGCTTTCCTCCTTGCTATCATGACAGGAATGAGACAAGGTGAAATTTTAGGACTGCGATGGAAAGATGTAGATTTCAAAAATGAATGTCTCTATATAAGACAAACTCTTACACACGATGGAAAAGGATTTAAAGAGGGTGCTAAGAGCAAGGCTGGTAATCGTTCAATTGGTCTAGATGCCAATACACTTTCCGCTCTTAAACAACAAAGAAAGATAGTCATTGCAAACAAGCTAAAGTACGGGAGCGCCTACAATGACTTTGACCTTGTTGTTTGCACTTCTAAAGGAAAACCCATCAATCCAAGAAATTTACTAAGAACATTTGACAACTTGATTATCAAAGCAAATCTACCCAAAATCCGATTCCATGATTTAAGACATACACATGCAAGTTTAATGCTACAACAAGGTGAAAACATTAAATTAATATCGGAGCGGTTGGGGCACAGTAGCGTAAAAATCACACTGGATACTTATTCACATGTTTTACCTAGCATGCAAAAAGAGGCGTCTAAACGTCTTGCAAGCCAACTGTTTAATAGCTAGAATGCTGTATCTGTGACCAAAATTGTGACCACGAGAGCGAGCTGAGTTCGTTTATACAAAAAACAAAAGGCTTGAAACCCTTGATACGCAAGGATTTCAAGCCTCTCATTTTAGTGATTCCGACTGGGCTCGAACCAGCGACCTCCACCCTGTCAAGGTGGCGCTCTCCCTGCTGAGCTACGGAATCATATTAACAAAACAGATGAATTTCTAATGCGTTTTTTTGACAATATCTATTGTAATGTTGTTATAAAAATATGTCAAGCCTCAATATGCAAGTTTTTTTACTTGCTGTAGTTTTTAATCATTGATAAGCTCTTTCTGGTCTTAGAATCTAAATTGATAAAAGGAAGTGCTTTTAATAGAAGCACAAATGTTGAGAATTATAACTCAAGTTTGACACCATTTCACTACATGTGGATAACTAAAGGTGATTATACCAATAGTTATCCACTTTTTTTATCGAAAATATAATCATTATGTAGTGTTATGTGGATAACTTTTGTATATCCAATAATATGTAATATATGTTATACTATTAGTGCTATGTATATTCGAATTAATAAGCAAAAAAATAAAAATGGTTCTGTTCGTCAATATCTACAAATATGTCGTACATTTCGTGTAGACAATAAAGTTCGGCAACAAACGCTTTGTAATCTAGGGAGGTTAGAACATTTATTAGAGAATGGCTCTGTCGATAACATAATCGAGGGATTAGCCAAATTTTCAGAGCGTTACTTTGACCGAATTCACGGGCAAGGCTCTTCCTCTTCTGTCTCCGTGCTTTGGACAAAAGAGTTTGGGCCGGTTTATCTGTTCCGAAAGGTATGGGAAAAGTTAGGGCTTGGTCGGCTATTACGTAAAATCATGGATGATTCCGAGGCTGCTTCTCAGTATGACGAAGCCATTTTTGCTATGGTGTTAAACCGTCTCATGGATTCCAATAGTAAGCATTATATCTTCAAACAATGGATCGACACGATTTATGCAGAAGGTCTTTCAGACATTCAACTCCATCACTACTATCGTGCATTAGACTTCTTAAGTGAACAAAAAGAAAAAATTGAGGAACAACTTTATGGACATTTAACCGATTTAACCTCATTAGAAGTAGATATCGTGTTTTACGACACGACAAGCACCTATTTCGAAGGAGAGGAAGCAGACGAACTGCTGGCTCACTATGGTTACTCCAAAGATCATCGTGGAGATCGAAAACAAGTCGTGATTGGCTTATTAATGACCAAAACAGGGATTCCGATTGGGCATCAAGTCTTCCCTGGAAACATGCATGATACGAAGACATTTGGCATGGTGGTTGGAGATCTGAAGAAGCGCTATCCTATTCAGAAAGTCATTCTAGTGGGAGACCGCGGAATGGTTAGTGAAGCCAACTTAGATCAAATTCGTGAACTGGGCATGGAATATATTGTGGGTGTCAAATTACGAAAGTCGAAGAAAGCCCAAGAGCTATTATCCATCCGTGGGCCATATAAGAAGGTTCTCCCGAATCTAAAAGTGAAGTCAAAGAAAATCGATGGCGAAACGTATGTACTCTGTTACAATCCGGACGCTGAAGAACGTGATCGAGCGAGTCGTCAAGTCGTGTTAGAAAACCTTCAATCGAAGCTTGATGAACTCGGTCCATCTGGACTCGTCAAAAACCGTGCGTATTCCAAGTTTTTAACGATAGAAAAAGCATCGGCCAAAATTGATGAAGAGAAGGTATCCAATGACGAAAAGTTTGACGGAAAGTACGCCATTCGGACCAACTCGTCATTAACGGATGAAGAGGCAGCACTTGCCTATAAAGAGTTGTGGAGAGTGGAACAAGCCTTTCGTAACCTGAAGTCGAATCTAGAACTTCGCCCGATGTACCATCGAGTGGAATCTCGTATTCGAGGCCATATCATGGTTTGTTTCCTTGCGCTTGTCATGGAATCCTTTTTGGCCTATAAGCTAAAAGAAATAGGATGCCAAACAAGTGTAAAGGATATTTTGCATGATGTAAGCCAGATGAAGGCCTCGAAAATACGCGTGAATGGTGAAGAGCAAATCGTTCGTACAGAATTACAAGGTCAAGCAAATCTAGCATTTGAAGCACTTGTCACACAAGCGCCTCCTAGAGTATTAGAAAAAAACACGTGCCACTAACAAGTGTAGTGGTACGTGTTGTGGGTAAAGTCCAAAACACCAGTATTTTCGGGCTTTTCTTTAGTGTACTCTGTCAAACTTGAG
>NZ_JBBOQV010000004.1:0-64638 GCF_038050115.1 Aeribacillus sp. FSL K6-1305
TTATTATCAAAAGTAAAAATAATCACACTTTGCCCTCTTCGGTGTAAGTCTGACAAGCCCATCGTAATACTTGTTAAATGATTAATTTCCATTTGGAAATAAAATTCTAATTCCTTTTTATCAGTAAATAATCTTGTAAGTGTTGTTTTAATAAACTCGATATAATTATTAGTACATTCGACAAGTAAACGAGCTAAAACAGGGTATTCATTTAGGATAGAGAATAAAGTGGTTTTATTTTTCAAGATTTCATCTCCGAAGTGTTTAAAACGGTCTTCAGCTGTATTTCCGACCAATTTACCTTCTAAATTTGCAACGTGCATCTCTAAAGTAAATGTCTGCATTGACAACTGTACTAATCGAAGGCATAAATTTAGCAAAATATTTTCGATTATTTGTGAATCTAAAAACTTCGAATATTCATCTTCAAGGTTTTCTTTGTATGAAATTAATTCCTTTTTCGCCCAAAGTATAAAAGGAATCGTACCTTGATGAAATGGAACAGATTTAATAGTGATAGGGATTGTTTCATTGGAATTTGTTGAATCAAATACATCTTCCATCATTTTTAATTTTTTTGTCCATAAAATGGAGGAACTCTCGACACTCCAATCTTCATTAGAAACTATAGCATTGAATTGTTCAGGGGAAAGGTTATCTAATTTAAGTCTTTCATAAAAAAGTTCATTATTTTCTAGAGCAGTTTCTTTTCTCCATTGTTTTACACGTTCATTGAAGTTTAATTCCTTTTTGATTGTGTCCGTAGGAATGCGTTCGCTAAGAAAACAAGCATTATCCCAGTTACTTTTTGTCGACTTTTTTTCAACATCAAGTTTCATTAAATAACCCCCTAAATGAAAAGTATTAAGCATATTTTCTATGCCTTTTGTGTATATTAAAGTAATAAGCACCCGCAAATACGAGTGCTTATTAGTCTGTCGTATTGTTGATTAAGCCGATTAAGAACATTATCGACAGGCTGGTAACAATTTACTCCAATTACAAACAGTTAAGCCGTTAAAACAAGTACACTCACCTGTGATAGATGGAATTCCACCTGAACCACAAGATCCACCCACGATTTGTGATAACTCATCCTCATTAAGTTCTGAAGCTAAGTAACCAGCAGGGTGGGAAGGAATATTTGTTAAAGTTTTACGAAACTCAGGGTCTTTCCAAGCTCTGATGATAGTTTCTTTTGTCATTTCGTTCACCTCCTTACATGTTTAATGATAAATCGAAATATTTTCAGAATCCTTAAAAAAATATTAAAATATTACATTTAAGTAATATTTTGGTTCATCACCAAAATCCGGGGATGACAAAATCAATGCCCTGTTTCCAATCGCAATCGAAGAAACAGATGGGCATCGTTCCGGTAACCGAATCCCCGTCTTTTGATAAGCTTAATTTTGTTATTCGTACCTTCCATAATGCCGTTTGAGAATGGTGACAGAATTGTTTCAATCATTTCTTTTTCACGGATAATGATGGTTTTAGCGATTTTCGCGACGACACCACAAGGATGAAATTGATAACGCTTTAGCCAGTCTTTCAATCGTCGTTTTGCTTGTGTTCGCGTCATCACTTTCAACACGTAGCGCATATGGTTGAGAGCCTGATAAATATGTTTTGAATGGAAATCTTCTTCAAGCCATTCTCGAACAAAAGCACGTTCTTCTTCCGTTAATTCTTCCGGTTTTCTCGCTAAACAACGGTCAATAAATCGGGCTTTATGATGCCTTTTTGCCTGCACCAAATAACGTCTTCTGCGTTGTTGCGCATCGGTAAAAAATTGAACTAAATGAAAGCGATCCAATACATGAACTGCTGTTGGATAGACGGTTTGAATCGCTCCTGCCATAGCCGCAGAGAAATCACTCATGACGGTTCGAACTTTTCCCGTTACTTTCTTTAAAACAGTTTCAATCGCCTGTTGATCACGGTGAGGGACAATCGCCAAAATACGCCCTGTTACCGCATTCAATACACTGGTTGCATAGTTGTGACCTTTGCGTAAAGCGAACTCATCCACACAAATATGTTGGGCCTCTTCTTCCACCAATTGCTCAGGAGCATACTTATAAAACCAACGTTCAACTGTTGTATAGAGAAGTCCGTACTCACGCGCAACTTCAGCGATGGAACGACCATGACAACGCTTCACGATTTCACGACGAAATGCCTCAGTAGAAGAATGAACGAGTCCTAATCCATAGTCAAACGTGAACGTAAAACCGCATTCTTTACAGCGCTGGCGTGGCACGAATAACTCCACCCAAAGTACACCAATATGCCAAGCATATCCGTGACGAAAACGACGTAGGGAACGATCGTGACAAACGGTTGCACCTGCACAAATGGGACAAGTGATAGTTTGAGGTGCAGCTGTTGCACGAAATACATTGGGCTCCTCTTCAGTTGGTAGTGTAATGTCAAAAAAAGATGGTAACGGTAGAATCAATTTGATAAACTTAGAGTACAAAGCGAAAACTCCTCTCGTGGTTTGTCAGAACAACAATTACGATACATGAGTTTTCGCTTTTATTCTATATATAAATGTAAAAAATTTGAATTTATGAAAGTTCAACCCCAAGTTTTGGTGATGAACCAATATTTTGTAAAATGTTTAAAAATAGGTTAATTGTAATGTCTGTAAGTATAAGCGTAATGGAAAAACTGCTAACATCTAGTAGAATGGGTGAATTAATCGGCAATCATGGCATTACCACAGCATTTTAAACAGTCTCCTTCATCGGATAGAAGTAATACAACTAAACGAAAAATTGTAATTAACCTGAATCCACTGCTCGAACCCAAAAGCTCAATCCATTGATACATATGGATTTGAGCTTTTTTATGTGCGCCTGGCATGGGTGTAATCTATAGGGTGCAAGTCCCGAACTGTGAAGGCAGAAGTAACAGTTAGCTTAACGCAAGGGTGTCCGTGGTGACGCGGAATCTGAAGGAAGCGAGCGGCAAACTTCCGGTCTGAGGAACACGAACTTCATATAAGGCTAGGTATCATTGGATGAGTTTGCATAACAAAACAAAGTCCTTTCTGCCGAAGATGATACAAAGTAAATGAAGCAGATATATGGAAGGAAAGATTACATTCTTACCCAGGGAGGTTTGATGGATACGTGAAGTACTCTTCATAACCTATTTAGTGATAAATAGCCGAACCATCAGAAGTCAGCAGAGGTCATAGTATTAGTTGGTCTAGCGGATTAACCCCCGAGTTTTGGACATAGTTACTCTTAGTCTATCTTTTTCTTAAAATAGCTCTCTTTTTCTTGATTATGAACCCTGTGCTTCTTGTCCGCCACCATTGACCTTGCTTTTGTCCGTGTTGGGGGATCGGCGCAAGATCGCTAAAAAAACAGCCTTTAGGGCTCTTCATGCGCCCAATGCTAACACGGACAAACCGATTCTAAGTATTCGCTGGTGGGCCCCGACCCCTTCCATCGCCTCCTAAGAATCGGGAGCTGTGGTCAATGGCAAGCAGCTGCGCTGTGGCTCTTTTCGCAGCCGGACAAGGAATTCCTGTCGGCCCTGACTCCTCATGAATCGATCATACGCGAACCTCTTCGATTTCCAATTTATTTTGCTTGTTTTGTTCGTAAAACTCCTGAGGTGACAGGTCCAAAATACTTGAATGCATCCGTCTTTCGTTGTAGAATACCATAAAATCCGTGACGGCTTCATAGGCCTTCTCGTAGGTTTCAAACTGCCATCTTGAAAGGCAATCATCTTCAAAGATTCGATGAAAAGATTCAATATGGGCATTCATATTCGGTGTTCTCAGCGGAATCCTTTCATGTTCGATCTGGTATTTTTCGCAAAATTCCTCAAAAGTATGGGAAACAAACTGTGGCCCATTGTCTGTTCGAATCACTGGTTTGATCTCTGCGCTGAATTGTTGCCGTCTTAACAATGCCTGTTGGAGTGCTTGGACGGCATCTTTGGCTGTACAGCTGAATCCGTTGTGATAGGCGACAATTCCACGGTCATATACATCGATGATGGACATGACGAAGAAAAACCGGTCTTCCCCTTCGATGTAGCCGTATTTGATATCCGCTTCCCATAGCTGGTTTGAGTCTGTTACCGTACGGTTTCGTGCCAGCTTCCTAGGGGGTTGGGCCTTCTTTTTGCGCTGCGGCCGTAGAATACCCAGCTCTTTGCACAGACGGTAGACTTTCTTCTTGTTGATGACAAGGTTATATTCGCGGCGAAGCCTCTTGGTCAGCTTGCGTTAGCCATAGTTGAAGCCATCGCCTGCAATTTCCTCCAGCAGGAATTCTTTGATTTGTTCGTCTGATACTTTTCGTCCGTCTTCTGTGAAGGAATAACCTGGTGCCGGACGCCCCTCACTCACTTTTTTCTCTTCCTCGCGGTAGCTCTTTTGATAATAGTAGGTGGAACGAGCAATCCCTATAATCTTTAGCACCTTGGAAATGGAATAGCCTTTTTGGATCCAGTTGTCGGCTACTTCAATTTTTTCAGCAAGTGAGGGTTTTTCTTTTTTATCATGTCGCGTAAAATCGCGATTTCAAGGTCTTTTTCACCAAGCAATATTTTGAGCTTTTCATTTTCCTTGGATATTTCTTTCGGGTCAAGGTCCGGCAAAACAGTGACATCAACATCACCATATTTACCATCTTTATATTCCCGCACCCAACGGGATACCATGTTGGAATTCAGTTCATAACGGCGGGCAACAAGGCTGTTATTGCCTGTCTCCTGTGCCTCTTTGATGACTTGTAATTTAAACTCCTTGGAGTGTTTGGTTCGTGTCATGATGTCAGCCTCCTTGGTACATTAAGCAGTATAAAACAAATTACTCCTATTGTCCAAGTTCATTTTGGGGCTTATGAGGCTACTTAAACTTCGTCCATGACTTACTACAAATTTCGATTTTTCGTTAAAAAAATATTTTATAATTAGTAGCTCATCATGTTTCTATTTCTTGAAAAAATGAAAAGAACATAAGGTTCAAATCCCTTCTCACAATGAGAATGATTTTTTTGCATTTGTGATTCCTTATGGACAGGTTTATTCAACAGACTATTTAACTTGTAATTTTTTTTAAATGTAAATTTTGTTTACGCCTTTTATATCACTCAAATTTTCCGTTTTCTTGCCGCTATATTGAATTTTTTAACAATTTTAGTATATTCACCTTTTTTGACTGTGTAATATGTTATAGAGTTAGGTACAGCGGGCTAATTGGCGGCGAATTTGGCGACCGAATGGCGACAATAATAATTAGCAACACAAAGTTTTATTTAATCTTCTTATCAATTGTTTTTAACAAATTACGTTTCTCCTTGTTTTAAAATATGCAAACTAGTTTTTTTACTTAAACTTTTTGATTCCTCCATTCACCAAAAGTTACGTTTGAAAAATTAAATTTTGGAATGACCAGATTTCAACAAAATTAAAAATGTACAGACCTTTGTCTGTTTAGGCCGATCCAAGCCTTTTGGGTCGGCTTCTTTTTTCGGCATGAAAAAATCGGATGAGACTTTAGTTCAATTAGACTAGAAAATTTAATTTTCTGTAAAAAAAAATAAAATTTTCTAAATTAAATCTTGTAAATTTTTCCTACCACGCTGTATAATCAATTTGATCTATTCAGTACTCGGAGGGATTTTGATGAAATTACGTAAACTATTGTTTTCGATAGTGTTTGCATTTTCTTTTTTGCTGATCCCGTTTCACGAAACAACAAGCGCTCAGGCAAAAAATATGTATGTTCATTTTATTAATGTCGGACAAGGAGACGCAATTTACATAAAAGCTCCGAATGGAGAAGATATTCTCATTGATGGCGGAAATAACAGTTATGGAGATGACGTTGTTAATTATTTGAAAAAGCAAAAAGTGGATGATATCGAAATAATGATTGCAACTCATCCGGACGCAGATCATATTGGCGGTCTGGACACTGTCCTATCTGCTTTTCGAGTAGAGCAAGTGTATGCGCCAAAAGTCAGCCATACGACGGAAAGCTACAAAGACTTTTTAAATGCTGTTAAGCGTGAAGGCAAAAAAATAAAGACCGCTCAAGCAAATGTTGCATTGCCGATCAAAGGAGTTACCGCAAAATTCGTTGGGCCTGTCAAAGCATATCCAAAAAGCGACTTAAATAACTGGAGTGCTGTTTTAAAGCTTACTTACGGCAAAAAATCATTTCTTTTCACTGGCGATGCGGAACTTAAAGCAGAATCGGATATGATTAAAGCTAAACAAAATTTGCGAGCTGACGTCCTAAAAGTAGGACACCATGGCGCCAAAACATCTACAAGCACAGCGCTGTTAAACTCAGTAAAACCGACATATGCCGTCATTTCCGTCGGCAAGAACTCATACGGCCATCCTACTCAAGATGTGATCAATCGGCTGAAAACATACAAAATAAACACTTTTAGAACGGATAAACAAGGCCATATTGTGGCAACAACGAACGGCTCCAATCTTTCCTTTAATGTAAAAGCGGCATCGTCCGGCACAGCAAGCAAACCAACTAGCTACAAATTAACAGCAAGTGTCGATAACAAAACTCCAAAGCAAAACTCAACAATAATACTGAATGTAAAAGGGCTGCCAAACGGAACAAAATATAAAGCTGTTTTTAAATACAAAAGCAAAAACACCACTTATACCGGTACTATTGGCAAGCCATTGTCGGTAAAAATCGGCCGTGCTGCAAAAGGTTATACTGTTAAAATCGATGTATCAGCCACTTATAAAAACAAAACTTATAAAGCACAAACATCTTTCACTCCTAGATAAGGTGGGACATTATGAAATTTATTATTGATCGATTTGAAAATGACATCGCAGTCTGCGAAGATGAAAACGGCAAAATAATCGAAATTTCAAAAAGCCAGTTGCCTAAAAATGCAGAAACGGGAGATGTAATTATTCAGAAAAATAACCGTTATTATGTCGATAAACAAGAAACAAGCAAACGAAGACAAGAAATTGAAGAGTTAATGGACGAATTGTTTGAAGATTAATCGTTTTTTCAATTAAGATTCCAAGCAAATATGATTGAAGTGGAAGTGTCAAATGATGCTTCCACTTCATTATTTTTTGCCGTTTTAGAATCGCGCCTATAGAGCTGATCATTCATTTTTTCCTCTATGCTTGGTTTTTATAGATTTAAATTTTCGTTTTCTATCGGATTTCATTTTGCCGTCTAGGTTGAAATGCCACTCCATTTCCCACCTATTCGTGACATAAAGCGGTTTTTCTTAAACAACATTTTGAATTTTGCAGCACAAAAATAAATCGGCCTTCTGCAAATTAATGGATTGATTCCAACACATCCTTTCTGTCTCTCCGACATTTTATCCTGATTTTGTTCGTTCCAATGTGAATTGCTCTCCGCGTTTATTCTGCGTCTCAATGATTCCGCCTGTAAGAAGACTGAATCATGTTCTAATCAATGGATCGATTCTTCCATGACAACCTGTCTTCTTTAAATGCTTTCACCCTTCACTTTTTGATCAGCTTTGTATTTCCATATATATTGAAACGCATATAATGCGATGAAAATGATGAGACCTGAAATGTCTGAAAAACGTTCTGGATAAATCAGCAACAGCCCGGCCACGACCGCGGCAATTCGTTCAATCAAATGCATGTTTCTCATCCAATATCCGATCATCCCGGCTCCAATTGCGATCATTCCGCAAAACGCCGTAAAGACTACCCATAAAATTCCAAGCCATGTCGTATCAATCATTAACATTTGCGGAGACAAAACGAAAATATACGGAATGATAAAGGCGGCGATTGCCAATTTTGAAGAGTGAATTCCCGTTCGGATCGGTTCTCCTCCTGATACACCGGCTGCGGCAAAGGCTGCAAGAGCAACTGGCGGTGTAATGTCGGCAATAATCCCGAAGTAAAACACAAATAAATGTGCAGACAGATCAGGTACCCCCAACAAAATAATCGCTGGTGCAGCAATCGTTGAAGTAATAACATAGTTCGCTGTAGTCGGCGAACCCATTCCAAGAATCAACGAAGCTATCATCGTCAGCATTAATGTCGGAATGAGATTGCCCCCGGCGATATCAAGCAGACCGTTGGCAAGCTTCAAACCAAGCCCGGTTTTCGTCACAACGCCGACAATAATTCCGGCAGCGGCTGTTGCTGCCGCAACCCCTAATGCTGTACGGGCGCCGTCGACGAGCGCTAATACAATATCCTTAAATGTCATCCGATTCTCACGATTTAAAAATCCAGCGACAATCGAAATACATATCGAATAAATGGCAGCATGTGTAACGGTCACTCCTGACATTAGCAAAATAATAATAACAACGATCGGGGCTAACAAATGCAGTTTTTTCAAAATTTCTTTCCGATTCGGCATTTCTTCTTTTGACAAGCCTCTTAAACCGATTCGCTTTGCTTCAAAATGAGTCATGATCCAAATCCCTGCAAAATATAGAATAGCCGGAATAGCTGCCGCTTTGGCAATGTCCCAATATGTAATGCCGTTCCCGATAAATTCAACCATTAAAAACGCAGCTGCCCCCATTACCGGCGGCATTAACTGACCGCCTGTAGATGAAGAAGCCTCCACCGCTCCTGCAAAATCTTTGTTATAACCAAGCTTTTTCATCATCGGGATGGTAAACGCGCCGGATGTGACGACATTGGCAACTGAGCTTCCGCTGATCGTTCCTTGAAGAGCACTGGAAAAAATAGCTACTTTTGCAGGACCGCCAATTCTGCGCCCTGCAACGGCAACGGCCAAATCATTAAAATATTGACCGATCCCTGTTCTGATTAAAAAGGAGCCGAAAAGGAGAAACAAAAAGATAAAGGTTGATGACACGCCTAGCGGAGTTCCTAAAATCCCTTCGGTTGTAAAGAACATAGTTTGAACAATTCGTTCAGAACTAAGACCGCTATGCTGAAGAAAATTAGGCATGCTAGGACCAAAATAGGCATACGCCAAGAAAAGCAGCGCGATGATCGTAATCGGCAGCCCAACCGCCCTCCTTGTTGCCTCTAAAACTAGTAAAATAGCTAAAATTCCGATATAAAAATCCATATCTGTTAATACTCCGACGCGCATTACAATGTCATCAATAAACAGCGGCCAATATGCTCCAACGCCAATGCTTAAAAGAGCAAGGATGATATCATACCAAGCCACTTGAAATTTATATTCTTTCCTCTTTTTTCGATTAGCCGGAAACAAAAGAAAAATCAAAGCAAGCGCAAAACCGAGATGGACAGAGCGCTGAATTTGCGCTGTAAAAACACCGAAAATTGATGTATACAACTGAAACAGCGAAAATGCCAATAATCCGGCAAATGCGATGCCGCCCAACACGCCTTTTAGCTTCCTCGTTCCTGCTTCAGGATCATATTTTTCAAGCAGCATTTGCTGCTCTTCTTCTGACAGTACGTCAAATTTCTCTTTACTCACGAATATTCACTCCTTTCACCTGCTGCCAAATACTGATTTTTGCCGGTTTTATTCTTACCCATGAGCCGGGTCCAAAAAAATCCGCCAATTTGTAGCTGTTACCTTGATAAACGATTCGGTGATCGGCCTGTACTTGTCCAATTCTCAAATCAATATAGGAAAATTCTCGCTCCATGTTTTTTATAAAAAATTTTCCATCCTTTTCTAAAAATTTCCCCTCCCCTTCCGCATTAGAAGGCATTCCAACAGCAAAATTTTCATACTCAAGTTCTGTCTGAATGATTTTGTTATTGCGTAATGTATATGTCTCCTTCACATCCGTAAGATGGATGGAATGAGTGTACTGAATTTGAAACAAGTCATCATCACGGACAGGCAGATAACCTAATAAGTCATTCTGATCTTCATGATAAAAAGCGATGGCATTTACAATAGGAAGGAAAAATAAAAAAACGTTGATTGTCATAAAAAGGGGAAGACAGATGAACAAAGCTTTCATCCTAGCTCTCATGAAAATCCCCGCCTAAAATGGAGTTACATATAATGAAATCGATAGACCGTTTAAAACGGCCTATCTTTGATGCGTTATGGCTGGATTCCTTTTTCTGAAAAATACGTTTCAGCCCCTGGATGAAGCGGCAAATTGCCTATTCCATCAAGGGCTGCCTCCGCTTTGATTAATTTGCCTTTTGCGTGAGTAATTTTATTTGTATTTTCAAAAATCGCTTTTGTAATATTGTATACGGCATCTTCATCCAATTCGCCGCGGACGACCAGCATCGCTTTTACAGCGACTGTTTTTACGTCCTCAGGAATTTTATATGTCCCCTTTGGTACTGTATCTTCAGCATAGTAAGGATATTTTTCTATCAATTGTTTGATTTTGTCATCCGCAATCGGAATTACTCTAATTTCTTTTTGTGCTGAGAGCGATTCAACTGCAGCCGTCGGTGTCCCCGCAGTAATGAATGCAGCGTCTATGCTTCCGGATTGAATGCCGTCCGTTGATTCGTCAAAAGATAAGCTTTGCGCTTTAATATCATCAAAGCTTAATCCATGAATTTCTAAAATTTGCTGTGCGTTTGCATTCACTCCAGACCCAGGGGCACCAACGGAAACCGACTTGCCTTTCAAATCTTCAACAGAATGGATGCCGCTATCTTTTGTTGTAATAATTTGTACCGTCTCCGGATATAAAGTCCCAATTGCTTTAACATTGTCGACTTTATTGTCTTTGAACATCAATTCACCGTTTAATGCATAAGCAGCAATATCAGTTTGCGAGAACGCAATATCAGCTTCACCATTTTTTAGCGCTTGCATATTTTCTGCTGATGCTCCTGAAGATTGTGCATTTGCATTAAAGTCCGTTTCTTCCGAAATAATTTGCGCCATCGATCCGCCGAGCGGGTAATAAGTTCCTCCTGTGCCTCCGGTTAAAATGCTTAACGTCTTGCTTCCTGCCTTTTCCCCGCTTTGATTGGAGCCATCACTTTTGCTGCTTCCTCCTTCGCTGTTATTTCCACACGCAGAAATGATCATTATGAAAAGAAGAGCTGTTAAGAATATAAGTCCGCTTCGCCATTTGATCATTGATACTCCCCCTTTTTAAATTCGTTTGACTTTGGGTGCATTACTATCATATTAAAGAACAAATGAAAAAATGTGGGATAATATGTCAGCTAGATTATCAACATAAAAAAAAGACAGGAATTGTCGGTATTCGACATCTCCCTGTCTTCTATTAAGGTAAGAAAAAATTTATTGATAGGCCAAAACAGTAGAAAGACCAGACTCCAAATCATTTTTTAAGTCTTCAAAATTTTCTAGCCCTACGCTTAATCGAAGAAGACCATCGGTTATCCCTCTTTTGATCCGTTCTTCTTTCGGCATCGCGGCATGGGACATTTTAGCTGGATACGACAAGATCGATTCAACTGCACCAAGGCTGACTGCAAAAACAGGCAGCTGAACATGATCAGCAAGAATCTTGACCGCTTTTTCATCTTCTAGTTCAAACGATAAAACCGCTCCACCGTTGACACTTTGCCGCAAATGAATATCTGACCCTGGGTGATCGTGAAGACCTGGATAGTACACTTTTTTAATGGCAGGGTGCTTTTTCAAAAATTCTGCTAATTGAGAAGCTGTTTTGACGGATTGATCCAGCCGCACATGAAGTGTTTTTAACCCTCTTAATACAAGCCAGCAATCATGCGGGCCGAGAACAGCGCCGAAGGCATTTTGAAGTTTGTAAAGCGCTTCGCCAAGCTTTTCATCTTTCACAACTGCCAGTCCTGCCAAACAGTCGCTATGACCTGCCAAAAATTTTGTTGCACTATGTAAAACAATATCGGCCCCTAAATCGAGAGGCCTTTGCAAAGCCGGAGTCATAAATGTATTATCAACAAATGTTAAACAGCCGTTTTCTTTTGCAAGCTGCACAATTGCTCGAATGTCCGTCACTTTTAACAGCGGATTCGAGGGCGTTTCAATGTAAATCACTTTTGTGTTCGGACGTATATTTGCTTTTACGGCATCAAGGTCCGTCATATCGACAAACGTATATTCAATGCCAAAGCGCGATAAAACATCGGCAACGATCCGGTATGTTCCGCCGTACACATCTTCTGTGACCAAAACATGATCACCGGAAGAAAGTAAAAGAAAAGCTGTTGATATAGCGGCCATCCCAGAAGCAAACGCAAAGCCTCTCACTCCGCCTTCCAGTTCGGCAATCGCCTCTTCCAACGCTTTTCGTGTTGGATTTCCTGAACGGCTGTAGTCAAATTCAGGAGATTCATCCAATGTTTGCTGATGAAACGTTGACGCTTGCTGAATCGCCACGCTGACAGCACCAGTTGTCGGGTCAACCTTATGTTTATTATGAATCAATTTTGTTTGAAAGCTCCATTGGTCATGCATTTAGTAAATCCCCTTTCGCAGCTGCTTGCAATGCCTGCTTGAGATCTTCCTTCAAATCCTCCACGCTTTCAATCCCTACAGAAAAACGGAGAAGCCGGTTGCATACACCGTTTTGAATTCGGATTTCTTCCGGAATGTCCGCATGTGTTTGGGTAGCTGGATACGTTATAAAGCTTTCTACCCCTCCAAGGCTTTCCGCAAAACAGATTAATTTCAGATTCTGCAAAAACGGGTTGACCCATTCTTCTTTTTTCACACGGAAGGAAAGCATTCCGCCTCTGCCAGGATATAATACATCATCAATTTCAGGAAGCTCTTTTAAATATGCCGCCAGCTTCCTTGCATTTTCCTGATGTTTGGCCATTCTCAATGATAAAGTTTTCATTCCTCTAAGCAGCAGCCACGAATCAAAAGGAGATAATACCGCACCAATTGCATTTTGATGCATGGCTAATTTTTCGCAAATTTCTTTCCCTTTTGCACAGACCAGGCCGGCAAGGACATCGTTGTGACCGCCTAAATATTTCGTTGCGCTGTGAATCACGATATGCGCTCCTTCTTCAATCGGACGCTGCAAAACAGGTGTGTAGAACGTATTGTCAACGATCAGCAGCAAATTGTGCTTCCGGGCCAATTCCGCCAACGAGGAAATCGATGTTTCCTGCATAAGCGGATTAGTGGGCGTTTCTAGAAAAATCGCTTTAGTATTTTCGTTTATTAATGATTCCGTATATTCGCGAGACGTAAAATCGTCATAGTGGAAGGAAAGACCGTATTTGCGCCACTCTTCTTCAAACAAGCGGTATGTCCCGCCATATAAATCTTTTGAAACGATCAGTTCATCTCCACTTTTAAATAAAGCCATAATCGTCTGAATCGCTGCCATTCCGGAAGAAAATGCAAATCCTTGATCGGCTCCCTCCAATTTGGCTATGGCGTCCTCGACAAGCTCTCTCGTTGGATTTTTTGTCCGAGTGTAATCATAACCTGTTGATTCACCTATTCCTTTATGCCGGTAGGCTGTGGACAAATAAATGGGGGCGCTTACTGTTCCTGTAAGAGCTTCACTTCGATTTCCTAATTGGGCCAAAACTGTTTCAATATTCATCTTTGACTTTCCTCCTTTTTTAGTTAGTAAAAATGTGCTGCTTTCATTGCCTGTAGAGGAGGCTTTAAAAATAAAACGCCCTCTTCATAAGAAGAAGGCGTTTATTGTTTGGCTCCTTCTTATCTTCCAAGCATATCTTACGGCAAAATGCTTGCTGGATTTAGCACCTTGGTACAAAGGTTATCATGCCGCCGTCCTTGTACCGGTTGCTGAGACTTCTTCGGGCCAGTTCCCTCCGCCTCTCTCGATAAGAATTCCGATATGAACTTTTGATAGGTATAACTTTACCTCAGTTTTAAAAAAAATTCAAGACGTTTCCTGCCAACAATTCCGATAACTTTGATTTATTTTCAGTAAAACTAAAGAAAAATAAGAACTTTCTTTAAATAATCCGTCGATTCTTGAAATGTTTTTTTGCGAAAGCCAAAAGGGAAATTTTTTTGTATGGATCACCTTTGATCCTCCATCATTTCAATGAAGTGGTTTTATTTTCCCCTGAGGCTTCCTAAATTTTGAATTGATTTTAAAATGCAAATATCCAATTCGGAAGCTGTCGTATTTTTAAGAAAAATTGTGAACGAGGTGATCTTCTTTAGAGGAATTGGAAAATTTTAAGAGTATTTAATAAACAGTGAATGAAACGATTGAATTGGCAAACTAATCGTTTGATAAATTTTTCGCCAACTTCTGTCAAACGAACCCGTACTCCATAAAGCAACTGAACAGAAAACGAAGATGCGATATTTGTTTTGCAGGTGAAGCTGGGAAGCAAAAAAGATGAACATAAACGTGCCGTTGGAAAATTTGCTGAACATTCTTTACTGATGCGCCTTCTCTTTTTTATCAATATTATGGAAAGGAAAGACTGTTTATGATGCTGTATATAATCGACAGCATACGAACCAATAATTTTCATGACGAGCAAATGATGGGGCAAATCAAAATTATGTGAGAAAACGCTTTCTAAAAACTGGAACATCATCAAAACAATGTGTACGGAATTTATTATGATTATGAAAGCGACTACAGAGGAGATTATTTATTAAGCATTGCAATTGAAGAAAATAATGGGGAAGCTTTTAATTGAAATCCCGAGCAACACGAAATATAAAGTTTTCCAAGTAGATAAGACGGACGAACAAGGCATGTTTAAAACTTGGAGTAAGATTTGGAAGCAAGAAGAAACTGGTTTAATAGAGCGTGCTTGAAAAATACAGCCTAAAGCCCAAATGGAGAAATTGAAATTCATATAGGCGCTGTCTAATAAGTCGATTTTCCGGCTTATAGACGCCCCTTTAATGTTTTAGAAATGTTGATATATCAATGTTTATAATCTTTCGTTTTCAATGGATTTTGACTTTCTGGACAGCTCCAAACAATGTGAAAAAACGGGAGCTTATTCGAGCGATTTGAATAAAAAGCTCTCACAACAACAGAATCCCAATATACAGGCATAGTCATAAACAACTTTTGGGATAAGCCCTGTTTTAACAACTGCTTCATCTTGAATTTACATCAACAAAATAACCCCCCTATCCAGAAGCCGCATAATATCAAAAAGCTTCTGTATAGGGGGTTTATTACTTAATTCAAAAAGCTTGTATCTACAAGACCTTTAAGATCCGGTTTTTCTTTTAAAAATTTCAAGTCATAAGAAGAGTTAGAAAAGTCTTGAAGAACTTTTTCATCCACTTCGGTTGTATAGCGGACACGTTCCCAAGCGCTGTCGATAATTTCTGGGTCAAGCTCTTGATTTGTTATTTCTTTAATCGATTGAATGGCAATATCGCGTGCTTCCTCTTTGTTTTTATTGATGAAGTCGACTGCTTTTTTGTGGGCTTTGACAATATTTTGAACTAAATCTTTATTTTCTTTAATAAATTTGTTGCTCGTCACTAAAACAGTGTTCGGAAGCGTTGTGCCATAGGCGATATCTTTCGTATCGACAATCACTTTCGCCCCGTCTTTTATTAATAATGAAGCCCAAGGCTCAGGCACAGCGGCTAAATCCACTTTTCCCGATTCAAAGAAAGCTTGATATTGTGCCGGGTTTCCAGTTGTATGCTTTAATGTGCCGCCGATTCTTGATGAAGCAATGTCGTAATCTTGCAAGTACGTTTCAAATTGGACATCGTGAGTGCAGCCGACACCAGGAGTAATGAATGTTTTATTATGAATATCATCTAAGCTTTCGATTCCGCTTTTTTTGCTTGCTACGACGACAGTACCCCCAGATGACGCACCGGCAATAATTTTCACGTCTGCACCATTAGAATAGTTATTCATGACAGGAGCTGGACCGACAAGCCCGGCGTCAATTTCGCCGGTTTTCAACGCTGTCATAAAAGCGCCGCCATCCGGAAAAGTTTTATATTCAATATCTACTTGATCCCCAAGCGCTTCTTCATAGTAGCCCTTTTCCTTCGCAATCATCGCCGGAACATGGTCAATATTTGGGAAATAGCCGATGACTACTTTATTTTTTCCGCTTTTCTCTTTTCCTGATGCCTCATTCCCTCCACCGGCTCCGCAGGCAGATAAAATACCGATCAGCAGCAAGGTGATAAATGATAGCAGCAAACCTTTTCTCTTCATAATCTCAACTTCCTCCTTTATTGTTCAAGCAATCCCCATTTTTTCATCACTTTCTTTTCAATTCTGCTGAAAAAAACTAAATCTACTAAAATTCCAATTAAGGCAATGATAAATATAATGCCCATCACTAACGCCATATCGCCAAAATCTGATGCGAATTTTAACGTATAGCCTAAACCCGGGCCGGTGCTTAACAGCTCGCTACCCATCAGGCCTCTCCACCCAAACGCCCAAGCAAGCCTTGCACCAGTTACTGCATGCGGGATGGCTGCTGGAAAAATCACGTGTGTAAACAGAGAAAATCCGCTGTAATCCATTGTCCTTGCCGCATTTGTATATATTGGAGGAACGCTTTTAATCCCTGTCCGCATATTCAATGTCATCACAAGCGTTCCACCGAGCACGACAATAAAAATGATCGCTTTTTCATTTAAACCGAACCAGATGATGGCTAGAGGCAGCCAAACGATGCTCGGCACGCTTTGCAACGGCAAAATTAAAGAGCCAATGGTATCATCAATTACTTTCGATTTTGCAAAAACGACGCCTAACACTGTTCCAAGAATAAGAGCAATCACAAGCCCGATTGCCAGCCGCTGAAAACTTGCCAGCAAATCATAGACAAGAGTTAGATCAGCAAAACCGTTCCACAATGCCTGAAAAATATCGCTCGGAGCCGGAAAGACGACAGCCTTAATATTTAACAGCTTGACGATTGCTTCCCATATACCCAGTGCGGCTGCATAAAAAATGATTCGTTTAACGACCTGCTGCATAACTTTCTTCCTCTTTCACTACTTTATCAATTTCTGACTTCAACAGCTTTTGAATGCGCTCTTCATATTCAGCAAGCTGCTTTCTAAATTCATCACGTGGTCTCGGAAAAGACACTTCTATTTCATCAATAATTCTCCCAGGCCTTGTACCCATGACGATAATACGGTCCGATAATTTTAACGACTCTTGGATGCTGTGCGTAACAAAAAGAATTGTTTTTTTCGTATCGATCCAAATTTTTTCCAACACTTCGTGCAGGCGTGATCTCGTTTGCTCATCCAACGCTCCGAACGGCTCATCCATTAAGAGCACCTCAGGATCCATCGCCAAAGCTCTTGCGATCGATACGCGCTGCTGCATGCCGCCGGAAAGCTCGTGCGGAGAATGCTTGGCATATTGGCTTAATTGAACCATGGCCAAATATTCGTACGCCTTTTTTTTCGCTTCTTCCTTCGGCATTTTTTTCTTCAGCGGAAACATGACATTTTCCTCAACTGTCAGCCATGGAAAAAGGGCTGCCTGTTGGAACACTACTCCCCGGTCGCTTCCAGGTCCCTTTACTTCCTTCCCGTTTACCAGCACTTTTCCCGATGTGGGGGCTGTTAACCCGGCAACAATCGATAATAACGTCGACTTGCCGCAGCCGGAAGGGCCAAGAATGGAAACAAATTCTCCTTTCTGCACAGTCAAATCAATTTGGTCAAGAACCGTTTGGGAGACGCCATGATGTTGAAATGTTTTTGAAATATGCGCAATTTGGACAGACAAAGTAATTCCCCCAGTATATGATCATTCTTACCTATCTTATCGGATTAGTCGTTATCATTATATAAGCATTTTTTATTTTGTCAACCTTTTTATTTGTTGGAGACTTTTCAAAAGAGTGATAAAATAATGAGAAGTCCAGCCTAACTGGTAATTAGTCAATTTTGGAGGAATTGGTATGGCCCAAAAAGTCGCACCTATAAAAGAAGAAACGTTTTTTAGCGAAGAGCTGGGGGAAGAAGTTTCTTTGCTCATGTATTTGCCGACTTCCTTTTCTCCATTATCTCATCATCATCTTCTCATTGCTCAAGATGGCGGAGACTATTTTAAACTGGGAAGGATCGCGCGTTTTGTTGAGGAGTTAACGGAGGAGCAAACGATTGAAGATTTGATTGTCGTTGGCATTCCTTATAAAGACATTCAAGATCGAAGAAGAAAATATCATCCCGATGGAAGCCAGTTCAACAGTTATATCCGTTTTTTAGCTCATGAATTAATTCCATTTTTAGAAGAACGTTTTCCGCTTTTGCCAATAGGAAGAGGCCGCGCGCTTATCGGCGATTCTCTAGCTGCAACCGTTTCGCTTATGGCAGCGCTTCATTATCCGCATACATTTGGAAAAGTGATCATGCAATCACCATATGTGGATGGAAAGGTGTTAGAAGCGATCGATGCTTTTTCACAGCCCTCTTTACTATCTATTTATCATCAAATCGGGAAACAGGAAACGGCTGTAAAAACGACTGATGGGAAAATAAAAGATTTTTATACAATCAATCAAAAACTTCATGAACAAATGGTACATAAAGGATTCGAATGCATTTATGAAGAATTTGACGGCGATCACCGCTGGACATATTGGCAGCCGCTGCTAAAAGACATATTAAAAAAAATGTTTGCTGTATCATGAAAATTCATTCTTTAAGTTGTTATAATAAAGAATACGAGTAAATATCAAGGAGGCCAAAAAAATGAAGTACGGAATTGTGTTATTTCCTTCAAAAAAGTTGCAAGACATTGCCAACTCATATAGAAAACGTTACGATCCGCATTATGCGCTTGTCCCTCCTCATTTAACATTGAAGGCACCGTTTGAAGCTGACGAAAAAGAAATTGGCGATATTGTGAAAGAACTTAGGAAAATTGCGAAACAAGTGAAGCCTTTTAAACTCTCTGTCTACAAATTCAGTTCATTTGCTCCTGTCAATAACGTTATTTATTTAAAAGTTGAACCAAATCCGGAATTAACAAAATTGCATGAGCTTCTCCATCAAGGAAAATTTAAAGAGAAGCCTGAATACGCTTTCGTCCCTCACATTACAATTGGACAAAATTTATCGGATGATGAACATTCTGACGTTCTCGGCCGTTTAAAAATGTTAAAAATTCAACATGAGGAAACGATTGACCGATTCCATATTTTGTATCAATTAGAAAACGGCTCATGGACTGTTTATGAAACATTCCTGCTTGGAGAAGGACGAGATTGATGAAGGCAGTCAAAGCTATTAATGAAAAACAACGAAATGATGCTTTTTATGTTAGAAAAAAAGTGTTTGTAGAGGAGCAAAACGTTCCAATTGAAATTGAGCTCGATGAATATGAAGACTTTGCCGAGCATGTCGTGCTTTATGACGACAATCAGCCTGTAGGAGCCGGCAGGTTTCGTGTTATTGGCGACACCGGAAAGCTTGAGAGAATTTGTGTTCTGCCACAATACCGAGGAAAAGGAGCGGGAAATATCATTTTGGAAACACTTGAAAAACTCGCGGCCGAAAAAGGATTAAAGAAAATAAAATTAAACGCTCAAACACAAGCGGAAAATTTTTATAAAAAGCATGGATATCAAACCGTTTCCGATATTTTTATGGATGCGGGCATTCCTCATGTCACGATGGAAAAAACGTTACATCCACATTCATAAAGCTGAAAAACAAACGAGGCCGCGAATTGCGGTCTTTCATTTTGAAGGGTCAGAAAGCGTGAAAAAGAGGTTAAAAATCCCTTCATTACATTCAGATCAATTTGAATGTTTCACCATTTTCTCCGCCGCACACCTTCCCATAGTTTTTAAAAAATGTACATGAATTTTGGCAGTTGGGACAACCTAACCATTACCGATCTTAGCAAAGGTGATGGGAATGGAATTTGTAGCAATTGCCACTGAACTGATTTTCGGATTCTTTGCCCTTTTTCTTCTGACAAAAATACTAGGTAAAACACAAATTACGCAAATCACGACGTTCGATTTTATTTCTGCACTCGTTTTAGGCGAGCTGGTTGGCAATGCTGTTTATGATGTGAAAATGGGGATTGAAAAAATATTATTTACGGTCGTGATATGGGGAATGTTAATCTATTTGTTGGAATTCATCACACAAAAATGGAGAAGAACCCGCGGAATACTGGAGGGCGCTCCGTCAATGGTCATCCTCAAAGGAAAAATTTTACGGGATCAGCTGAAAAAAAACAAGCTTGATATGAACCAGCTTCAACATTTGCTAAGAGCAAAAGGAGCTTTTTCGATCCGCGAAGTGGAATACGCAGTTCTTGAAACGGACGGCACGATCAGCGTATTGAAAAAATCGGAATTTGATAAGCCGACCCGAAACGATTTAAATATTCTATCTTCGCCAGCTACCATCCCCTACACGATTATTGTTGACGGCGAAGTGGTTAGTGAAAATTTAAAAGAAGCAGGTTTTGATGAAAAATGGCTTCAGCAGCAGCTTCTCGCTTACAGTGTGGAAGACGCGAAAGATGTTTTTTACGCGGAATGGGATCAAAACAACGGATTATTTGTCCAAAAATATTAGCTTGTTTCGAAGCATATCATGAAACTCATGTATGTGCTTTTGCTGGAAATTGAAATATTTTCTTAGATGGAATAAATAACACTAAGTTGAGATTTAAGTTATAATTGACTTATAAATCTTAATGGTTGATGTTTATTTATGCGTACAAAAAACCGATTAACTCCTATAGATACAAAGTATTTTCGTCCTGAAATCACCCATTGCTCCGATTGTGGTGAAAAACTTACATATTGCCATCCAGTTTGGAGAAAACCATTTCCACTTTAGATGGTGAATTCAAGATCGTGAATATGGGATATCGCTGTGAAAACCCATCTTGTTCTAACACAACAGTTTATCGTTCGGCACAAGCTGAACATTTAAGTATGAAGCACATTACTTATGGTATGGATGTCATTGCATATATTGGCCATTTACGCTTTAAAGAACATAAAGCACGAACAGAAATGGCTTCTATTTTGAAAGAGAAGAAAGTAAAAATCTCAGACCGTCAAGTACAGAAACTTTATGAACGTTATGCTTTATTACTTCGAGCCAATGTCAAAGAGACTGTAAAGGATGATCTCCAAAAAGTGGTCAATGAACATGGCGGGATCATATTGTTTATTGATGGAGTTCAACCTGAAAAAGGAAATGAAACCTTATACGTGATTCGAGAGGTCCTGAGCGGTACGATTTTGGCAGCTCACAATTTAAAGAGCAGCGCATCTCAAGAACTTATGGATTTCATACGGCCAGTCTTAGCCGTCTAAGAATATTTTTCATCCATTCTAACATTTGTTTCGCAGTTTTCGTTTCGCATAATCTGCTGTTGGCTGAACAGCTCTGCTATCTTAATTGGCAGAAGTCTGGATGGAAAAAAGCTGCCCTATTTTCTCTTTTCCTTCCATGCTGCCATAAAGCAGAAGTGTAAAACAATCGGCATCGCCAAACAAGGCCATCATGCCCGCCACTCCATGTAAAGCGGGTGCACAATCTTAAGATAGCCATTAGGCAGTACGCCGAATGTAGTCCTCTAGCTCTTGTGGGGTTTTATAACCAATGCTGCTATAAAACCGTCAGCGGGAGTACTCCCGCTGACGCGCTATTTTTTCTTATTGTCCAGCATATTGGCGATGGTGTTAAAATCCATATTCTCTTTTCCATTTACAATCGCATTGACAATTTTATTTTCTAATTCTCTTGAAACCGGCCGATTTGCCAATTGTGCAACCCGCTTGATCACTTTTCTGACGGTTGCTTCATCGTTGAAATTGGAATTTTGCAAGGAATTGGCCAGTTCAAACACATCTTTCATATTGACGCCGGTTTTTTTCTCAATATTTTTAAAAATATGATCCATTCTGAAATTCGTCCCCTCCTAAATTGTCGAAATGTCCTGTATAACAGGCTTTAATATTTTATGAAAATGAAATGAAAACGTGATGAGGAAAAAGTATAGTCCGCCTTCTAAAAGGCGGACATCCATCCGTGACCAGCACTCACCATTAGTTTTGTAAAAGACTTACAGATTAATATTTAAAACAGGAACAACCGACGATAATCAACAAGATGAATAAAACGACGATTAGCACAAAGCTGTTGTTATGAAAACCGCCGCTATAAGGATAGCTGTATCCGCCGTATCCTCCATATCCGCAACCAAAGCCCATTTTTCTGCACCTCCTCCTTTATTCATCACTATACAGTATGAAGCAGTTCCTCATTTGGAGTGGACACACAAGATGGGCAAGTGCGGATTTTTTAGTGAGGTTTCAACCTGTTTTGGTTCACTTTTCGTTTCCCTTTTAAATATGTTTTTCCATGTTTTCGATCTCTTTTTCAAATTTTACCGCCGTTTTTTCAAGGTCTAAAAGCTCACCGTCTTTTTTCATCATCCAGCTTAAACATTTTTGCTGAACTTTGTCATGGTCTTCGTATATACCTTCTATCCATTTGACGAATTCCTTTTCTAGCTTGTTCATCTTTCCCTTTTTAAAATCCTTTTTTCCCACAGCCGCAGCCACCGGAACTCGATGAGTTGTAAATTTTTATGTCGGATGGGTAAGCTTTCTTTTTCATCATCTTCTTTTTAAAAACATCTCCTTTTGCCATTGAACCGGAATAAACCTTTACGTTTTTTTTCAATGTGCTTCTCCCCTTTCTTCCAAAAAATAAGAACCTTATTCCATTCTATGAAGAATAAGGTTGATCTGTGTTCCTTCTAATCGTTTTTGGCCGCATCATCCATCATCAAAAAATGAAATTCTCTTTGGTTGTTCTTTTCGTTTTTTTCTTTTATAAAATATTCTTTCCACTCATGAGGTTCAACTCTTCCTTGAATAGCTTTCGTTTCTTTTAAATTTCGGAAAAACCAATCTCCCTGCTTCTTTTCATCAGCCTTTTTTTCATATTCATACGGATGGTGATTTTTTTCAGCTAATTGCTTTTTTAACGCCTCGATTTTTTCTAAAAGTTTTTTTTGTTCCTCCCACTCATGATTTCGATCATTGCTTTGGCGGTGCTGTTCGATCGTTTCCTTTAGCTTCTCGTTTTCTTTGATGATTTTTTCAAGTTCCCGTTCTTTTTCCTGCAATAATATTTCTAATTCTATCGATTCTTTTGCTTTTTCTTTATAAAACGAAAGTTCCGCTCTCATCCGCTGCAAAAATTCTTTATTTATTTGCGCCATCTTCCTCACCCCTTACTGTAAATGTATGAGCTCAAATGAAAAATGTTGACAAAAGCCCAGGAAAAAGATGCATATGACTTTTGTATATTGACATGTGCGTATAGGCAAATATAGAGATTCTCTCTCATTGCTTCAAAGAAAGGGATTTTTTTAGCAAAACAAATTCAAAATTTCCGCTCCTGTCACTGCACATTTAACCAGTTTGCTCATAATATACAGTAGTCCGACACCTAAGAAGGTTTTGGAAATCAGAATGATTAGGAGGTAACAGCATGAGCCATTTGGGACATGATACAGAAAGATTATGTATTCGCGTTCCGAAAGTTTATGACTGGGTGAGCCGTCAAATTGATCTTCCTCAGTTAAGCTTTAGAGATTTATCATCCATCGGTTTTGATTGCGAAGGAGTGACAGGTACATCGGAAGATCCGTGTGCGCTGTATGATGATGGGCCTGTAAATGTCAATTGCTACTTGTCAGACAGTTTAGGAAATCCCGTTGATCCAAATTCTCCAAACGCTATATCAGTGACAGAAATTGTTCAGCCGCAAGGTCGTCAATCAGTAGTCGTTCATTTGCCAAGGGATGGAAAAATTACCCTTCAAAAAGTAAGAGTGCTCATCAGAGGGTATATTGTCGTTACTCTCTCCGATTTGCAAGGATCTGTCACTTGTGTGTCAGATGCTATTCCATTTGCAACGGTTCAAACCTTCTTCCTTTGCGCACCACCCGGCACAACATTAAACAGCCATGTTTCCTTTTTTGAAAGCGACGCGAACATGATTTGTGATAATACATCATTCAGCCAACTAGATATTTCCATCATGATTTGTCTAGATGTGCAAATGGAAGCCCAAGTGAAGCTTGAGGTGGAAGGGAAATTTTGCAAACCCCGTCGCGAACTGCCTACAACTCTTACATGTTCGGCCGTGCAAGTTCCGCCGCAATGTCCGGAAATTTTCCCTGGTGACGACTACGACTTGGATGACTAAATCAACTGGAAAAGGGGATGTCCTCCCCTTTTTATTTTTCCTCTCATTTTTCCGGGAAAGTGTTTAAAGAAGTGAACATACATATGTATAGAAAAACTGTTCTTTCAAAGATGGTTTTGTTGAAACTTAAACGAGAACAGCGCTTTCGAAAGTTTTCGTCCCTTTATACGGATTTTGAACCGCTTATGCGCCAAATTCCGTATACATATGGGATTTAAACCAATGATCAGAATCAACTGCAGGCTTGGTCAAAATCAGATAGAATGACTAATTTCTTCCATTTATATCCTGTTACAATTATGTTTTAAAAGCGCTTCTTTTTGAAAGAAATGGCTAATAACTGTTTTCTATTTTCAAGAAAAAAGCAAAATATTTATTTGTCCGAGGAGGCGATTCAATGAACAAAACAAAACGGGGCAAACAGGATTATTTACAACTTCAGCAGCAGCTTATCCACTATAAGTCCGAAATTTCGAAATACAAACACGAATTGGCAAGCGTTCAGAATAAACTTCTTCAAGAACGGGAGAAAACAGAATATTACAAAGCAGTCATCCGAACCGGCGAACAATATCGCATCGCAAAAGAACAATTTGAACAAGAAATCCAATACGTTCAATCCAAATTGAAAGAAGCTGAAAAAAATGCTGAGAAGATGAACATGCAGCTTTCCATTGTTGAAGAGGAACGAAACGACCTATTAAAACTGTTAAAAGCAGCAGTTACTAACCTATTAAAAGAAAAGCAATCTTCTGACGAAAAGATCAATCAACTATTGTTGGAAAAAGAACGATTGATTACACAACTAGATAAAAGGCTTGAAAAAGAACAATTTCGCATCGATTTATTGACAGCTGAACGAAATGAACTTTTAAATACTTCTCAATTTTTATTCCAATCACTATACGAGAAACACGTTGAACAAAAAGAGGTTGATGCGGTAGGAAAGGAAAACACCGCCTTTATGGACGACCCGATTCGCGCTCGTTTTATACACTCGATTGTTCTTCCTCATGAAAACGGTGATCCGGTAACGATTCTTGGCCATGCCGAGATAGAAAACATTACAGAACAAACTTTGCACCATCCTGTATTATGCATTAAAATCCACCCTCATCAACATGTTCAATTCAGCGGAAAAATTATTACAACAAAAAAACAAAACGAAAATGATTTCAACTATAAAACTGATTCTTCCATGGAATGGAAGTATTTGCACCCTGATTGGCGAAAACAAATTCAAGAAAAAGGGGAATACTGGCTAAAACCTAGTGAAAAAATGGCGATCGAACCATACGAAAAAATTTCCTTTGAAGGATTTCACATTGTTTTCCCTTTAGATGATTTCGATGAAGCGCTAGTCATTGAAGGTTTTGTATATTGCCAGGAAAAGAAAAACGGCATTCCATTTGAAAACAAAATTATTATAAATTAAAAGGCGGTCATGTTTTAATGAAAATTCTCTACATTCCATCTGGCCATAAAGGAATCTACACGTTTTTTGACCGATCCCTTTTTCGCGCCTTTAACAAACTGTCCATTCCATTTGTCGTTCACCACCCTTTAGAGCCGATTCAAAAGCTTACAGAATTGCTACTTAAATTTCAGCCAGACCTTGCTTTAACAATGATTGGCGACAAAATTCCGCTGCAAAAACTAAAACTTATGAAAAAAAGAAACGTTCCTGCCACGGTTTGGCTGACAGAAGATCCTTACTATTTAAAAAAAACAATACAATATGCTTTTTGGTTTGACTTTGTTTTTACTGTTGACCGATTTAGCGCCGGCTGGTATCAAAAACAGGGAATTCAAAACGCCTTTTATTTGCCGCTTGGAACAGATTTTTCTACATTTTATCCAAAACAAGCGGCACCTCTTTTTAAAAGCGATATTTGCATCATCGGCTACCCGTATGAGAACCGAAAAAAACTCGCGGAGCTTCTGATCAAGGAAACGCCTTACCGACTAAAACTAGTTGGATTATGGAAATTAAATCTTTCGAAACATCAACAAAAACGGGTATCTGTCCATTACGGTTGGGTTTCTCCCGGCATCGCTTCATCCTATTACAACAGCGCGGAGATCAATGTCAACACTTTAAGGCCCATCAACGATTCCCATAATGACACGCTTGACTTCATACCATTTCGATCATTGAACAATCGGACGTTTGATCTTGCAGCGTGCGGAGCTTTTCAAATTGCTGAAAAAAGCGATGACTTGGAAGATTTTTTTATGGAAGAAGAAGAAATTTGCATTTTTTCTGACTTTCAAGAAGCCGTACAAAAAATAGATCGTTATATGAAAAACAAGCAGAAACGGGAACGAATCGGCCGAAATGCACAAAAAACCGCCAAAAGCCGTGATTCATTTGAAAACAGATTGAAACAAATGATTGACTCGATTTCTGGAAAAAATGAGTAATTGATGTATTTTTTTTTTCTAAGAAACACATTCACTCTTCAAATGCATAAAACATAAAGTATAGATACTTTAAGGAGAGTGAGCAAATGTATAAAAAACACATGAGGCTTCCGCTCGTTATTTTCATGCATATTCCAAAAACCGGAGGACTTACTATTAGAAAACTGATGGAACAACAATACCGTCTGAAAGAAATTATGCTTATTCGATCTGATCTCGATCTTAATCAACAAATGAAACAGGCGGATAACACACAAATAAAGGCTCTCTATGGACACAATCGGTTTGGAATTCATCAGCATATACAAAAGCGGTCCTTTACGTATATCTCCATGCTAAGAGATCCTGTTGAACGGGTTATTTCCACTTATTATTTTATCTTAGAACGCCCGCAAAATCGATTGCACCAATTGGCGAAAAAAGTCACCTTCGAACAGTTTGTCCAAGAAAAACATCCTGAATTTCATGTTCCGGTAAACAACCACCAAACGAGATTTATGTCCGGTAAAAAAATTCCTGACTTAAAGCTTGCGCTAAAAAATATGGAGCAGTTTTTTTCAGTTGTCGGCGTTACGGAAAAATTTAACGAATCGATTTTTTTAATGAAAAAACATTTAGGTTGGAAAAATATTTCTTATCAAAAGGTAAATCAAACTAATAACAGACCGAAAAAAAGTGATCTTGACGATTCTTTGATCCAGCTCATTGAGTCAAAAAATCAGTTGGATCTTGCCCTTTATAGTAAAGCAAAAGAAAAATTGGAGAAGATGCTGGATGAGCTTACAGCTAAAGAAAAACAAGAATTGAACAAATATTTGAAGAAACAAACTTGAGGGGGTGTCTAATAAGTCATTTTTACGGCTTATTGATGCCCCCTTTAATGTATTAGAAACGTTGATATATCGGTGTTATGATTTTTTGTTTTCAATGGGGATTTGACTTTCTGGACAGCCCCTTCTTACCTCTAGTCAAGTATTTTTTAGTAAATAATTTGGTTAATATAGATTTTATTTTGGAAGGAAGGGGTACCCCTTCCTTCCAAAATAAATTTTCGCATGACAAATAGACCTCACGATTTCCATTTTTTTCGCCAGGTCTTTGTGATATAATCTTACTTACGATTACTGATGCATTGTTGCCTTTTCGTAATCGTATTTCAGATTATGTGTGATAAGGTGATAAGCCGATTTCAAGAACTTATTCACGCATGCTATGGACGCAACTTTATGAGGTTTCCTCTGGGGTTGCGTTTTTAATTTATCATAATAATCTACAATATGATTTTGTGTGTTTTTCCGTAGTTGGATCATGGTCTGGATCATGTAAAATAGAATCTTTCTAAGTTTGTTATTTCCTCTTTTATTAATCTTGTCTTTATAAAAGGTATTCCCAGATTGATATCTCATAATATCAATACCGACGTAAGCATTCAGTTGTTTATGGTTTTTGAATCGTCGAATATCTCCTAATTCTCCAATTAAACGAACTGCAGTCGTTTCTCCGATTCCTGGAAATGAAATTAAAATCTGATACTCTTGTTTATCTTTCGATAATTTAACCATCTTTTGGACAAGTTGATCTCTTTTCTCCTTCAAGTCTGCAATCCGTTTGACATAATCCCGCACTTGTTCACAGCGAATATCATCTTTTGAAATTGCTGGATACGCTTCTTTTGCTGCTTCGATTAAAGCGATCCCTTTTTCTTCAGCACGTGCCAATGATAAGTTTTTTCTTGTGTTGGCTTTTAAACGATTACGAATCACTGTTTTTGAACAAACTAACACATGATCCGGATGAGGGTATAATTGAACGACATTCAAAAATAAAGCAGAACGTTTACTGAATAGCTTTTCTAACTCGGGAAAACTCAATTGTAGAATCGCATGTAAACGACTATATAAATGCGTCATTTCACTACTTAATTCATCATAATATCTCGTCATTGCACGCATTTGTTTATAATATTCCCCTTCTTGATAAGTTTGTTCACGTTCAACTCTAAAGTGAGTTTTCGCAAGTTCATGAGCGTCGCTTTTATCTGTTTTTTGTCTCCTCATTGAAGCCATTTGAATATTCGCTTCGAGTGGGTTAACTCGATAATACATATAACCTTGATCACCTAAGAATCGTTCTAGTGGTTTTGAATATACGCCTGTTGCTTCAAAGACAATATCAGGTGCCTGTGCATCTTTTTGTGTTAAAGATATAAGGGTTTCGTTTAATTTCTCGAAAGAGTAGCGGTTATGGGTTATTTCACCCTCATATTCGCATTGACGATAACGGTCATAAATGACCATTGTACTTTTCCCCATACTGACATCAAATGCCACTACGTGTTTCATATTTTCTGCCTCTCCTTTTTAGCCAAACATAGAAGTTCTTCACATTGCCTTATTGATTCCATTTTCTTATACACGGTCTCTTCGGACCCAACATACTAAACTGATTCAAATAAGGATGTGAAGTTGGTCTGTTTTTAATACGGACTCTATTTGGTCCCAGGGGATGTTCGACCTTCCTTCACTTCTACTATAAAAAAATAGTAGCACAAACCTTGGCCTAGGTCTGTACTACTAATGTTAGTATGTTTGTTTCGTTAATGTCCCCTATTGTTCACCATATACTCCTTCAAAGCCTCTTCCCACGAACGCAGGCCGGCAAATCCATTTAGTCTTAAAGCAAAATTGTCAAGGACGGAATAATGCGGACGTTTTGCTTGTCTATTTATTTCTTTTGTTGTGCAAGGGATGATTTTGATATCTGTGTAGCCTGCTTCGTTTAAAATTTGATTGGCAAATTGAAACCATGAACATTCTCCGGCATTGGAAATATGGTACACCCCGTATTTTTCCGTAACCATAAGCTCGATCAATTTTTCGGAAAGATCTTTCGTGTATGTTGGCGAACCGATTTGATCATTTACAACTTGAATGTTTTTCTTTTCTTTCGCCAATTTGATCATCGTCTTGACAAAATTTAACCCTTTTTCGCCAAACAGCCATGACGTTCGGACAATAAACCATTTTGAATGGAACTGTTTGACAAATGTTTCTGCTAGCAGTTTTGAATGTCCGTATATATTGAGCGGTTTTGGAACATCGAATTCGTTGTAAGGGCGATTCTTTTCCCCATCAAAAACGTAATCTGTGCTGATAAACATCAGCTTCGCTCCGACTTTTTCGCTCAATACCGCAACGTTTCGCGTACCTATTCCGTTGATCAAATAAGCTAGATCCTGCTCTCTTTCCGCCAAATCTACATTCGTGAAGGCAGCCGCATGAATGACAACATCAGGTTCAGCCTCTTGAAATGCTTTATAAACTTTGTCAAAATTCGTAACATCTAGTTCTGCTTTGCCAAAAGAAAAAACTTCATACCCTTTCTGTTTTATAATTTGTGTCAAGTCTGTCCCTAACAGCCCTTTGCCTCCCGTAACAACAATTTTCATCCCTTCTCACCTTTTTTTAGCGGCTTCCACCACGATTCATGCTCCACATACCATTGAATCGTTTTCTTTAAACCATCCCTGAATAAGCGGTTCGGCCTCCATCCAAGCTCTTTCTCAATTTTCTCAGGATTGACCGCGTATCTGAAATCGTGCCCCGGACGATCCTGCACATACTCGATCCATTCATCAGATAAATTCAATTGCTCCAAAATTAGCTTGGCGATTTCATTGTTTGTACGTTCATTTCGGCCGCCGACATTATATATTTCTCCCGGCTTTCCTTTATGAAGTATCAAATCAATAGCTGCAACATGATCTTCTACATATATCCAGTCCCGGATGTTTTCTCCGGTTCCATAAATCGGCAGCCTCTTTCCCTCCAATGCGTTTGTAATAATTAGCGGAATCAGCTTTTCTGGATATTGAAAAGGACCGTAGTTGTTGGATGATCTTGAAATATTAACGTTTAACCCGTACGTTTTATAATAGGATCGCACAAGAAGATCAGCTCCTGCTTTGCTTGCAGAATACGGGTTGTTCGGTTTCAGCGGCGAATCTTCCGTAAAACAGCCGAATTTAGTAAGGGATCCGTATACTTCGTCGGTAGATATTTGGACAAACTTTTGTATACTGAAATCTTTTGCAGCTTCCAGAAGAGTTTGCGTTCCAAGCACATTTGTACGGACGAAAACTTCCGGCTCGCGAATGCTTAAGTCTACATGGGATTCGGCGGCAAAGTTGACAATGGCGTCAATTTGTTCAGATTCAATGATTTGTCGGACGAGCTTCCGATCCTGAATATCGCCTTGAATAAACATATAGTTTTGATGCGCTTTAATATTTCCTAAGTTTTCCAAATCCCCCGCATAAGTCAATAAATCAAGATTCACCAGCTTATAATCGGCATATCGCGCGATCATCCGGCGAATAAAATGACTTCCGATGAAGCCGCATCCGCCTGTAACAAGAATGTTCACGGCCAACTCCTCCAGACAAAATCGTTTTCTGCCTCACGAAGCGGAGGAAGACTTGCATCTTTTACCGAAAGAATCGGTTTTTGAACAGGCCAGCTGATTTGAAGTTCATCATCATTCCAACAAATTCCGCGGTCGAATTCCGGTGAATAAAATTCATCCACTTTATAGATTACTTCTGTTTCTTTGACGATGGTGCAAAAACCGTGGGCAAAGCCTTTCGGTACAAGAAGCTGTCTTTTGTTATTCTCTGATAAAATAAATCCTTCCCACTTTTTGAAAGTCGGCGATCCTTTTCTAAGATCAACGACCACATCCCAAATAGCTCCCTTAATGACGCGAATCAGCTTTGTTTGCGCTTTTTCAGAAAGCTGATAGTGCAGACCACGCAAAACTCCAGAAGAGTTGGAAAAAGAATGGTTATCTTGGACAAATTTGAAAGAAAATCCAAGCTTTTGCAGCGTTTTTTCGTTAAATGCTTCCATAAAATATCCACGTTCATCTAGAAAAACGTCTGGTTCAAACAGAAAGACATCCGGGAACATCGTGTTTATGACATTCATTGCGCGTTCCTCCCCATATCTTCATTTTATGAACGCATCAACGGTTTCATGAACTGCATCCGCCTCTTAAAAGAGAAAGAAATTAAAGGAACAACCTAGAACTTTCATACATTGCTAAAAATATTGTAATTATATATAAAACAGCAAATGATAAAAAATTGTAAAAAAGGCGGATGAAAATGGGAACAATGATTCATATTCAAAAAAAAGCCCCTTTAGTAATTCATCTTCATATGCCGAAAACCGGCGGAACAACATTAAAAAAAATCATCAAAAAAAATTACCCGAGAAGTAATGTTTTCGACGTATACTTAGACCATCAACAATTGGAAACACGGCTTCAGGAGATAGCTGAAAAAGATGTCAAGTGCTTGCAAGGTCACATGCCTTTCGGAGTTCATCATGTTTTCAAGCAGCCAAGCACTTATATTACACTGTTAAGAGATCCGGTTGATCGGATCATTTCAGAGTATTATTTTATCCGAAGCATTCCCTGGCATAATTCTCATTTAAAAGTTTCAAAGATGAGTTTGGAAGAATATCAGGAATCACCAATGAATCAAAATTTGCAAACTCATTACATTTTAGGGGGAAAGTTTGGTTCTCCTCTATCAGAAGAAGATTTTGAACAGGCAAAAAAAAATTTAGAAACACATTTTTCCGTTGTCGGCATTACGGACATGTTTGATGAATCTTTATTTTTGTTGATGAAACAATTTCAATGGGCGAACACGCTTTATACGAAAGCAAATGTCACAAAAAAAAGACCCGCAAAACATGAAATTTCCCAGGAAACAATTGAAAAAATCAAAGAAAACAATAGAACAGATATAAAACTTTATGAATTTGCCAAACAGCGATTAACCGATCGAATTTCCTCTTTAGATTTTTTGACAAAAAAACATTTGAAAATTTTTAAGAAAAAAATAAACGAGTATAAACAATTACATTAATATAGCAGAGGGAAACGGAGATGAGAGTTCAGAGAAATTAGCGAGCTTTAACCTATGAGTTCATGCATCAATGCCAAATATTCGCTTGATACATCTGACCACGTTCGCTCCAAAGTTGAGCGAAAGGCCGCCAATTGTTTTGGCAGGAGATAATTGTGCTGTTTCCACAAGTTGAAGAGCGCCCGTTCAATCTCTTCTATTTGATAAGGATTAAATGGGACAAAATCGTTCAAATCATGAACTATCTCTTTTACCACTTCCATATTGCTGACAGCAACAGGAGTCCCCATAAGTAATGATTCCAGCATTTGAAACGGGCAGCTGCCTTCAAAAAGCGTTGGAACAACTGTGCCAATGGCATATTTATATAGAAGGGAAATATCAGTCCACGGCAGCCTACCTAAAAAAATAATCCGGTTTCTGAAGTCCGCTACTTGCTCCTTCTGCAAAATATCTTTTATCTTTCCAGCTAAAGGGCTGTTTACATAATGATCAGTGAAAACAAATTTCAGATCGGCTTCTGGATAATTTTTACTAAATCGCAAAAACGCTTCAATAAGCCTTTCTATATTTTTATGCCAGCGAAACACTGTTGGATATGTCATATAATTTCCATACAGTTTATATTTGTTCCTAAATGCTTCTTCCGTTGTTACAGCGGATGAGCTGTACTCCTCCCTCGGCGCAGCAAGTCTGATTACGCACGTTTTCTCAATAGGCAGTTTTAGCACATGCAGCCCTTCATGATTTCTGATAAATTCGGAATGAAATACAATTTTTTTAGCTTTCTCTGCTACCTTTTTTACAGTTTCATGAAATTGATCGTAAAAGATTTTATTTTGTTTATACATACCTTGAAAATGTGTGTAAACAAGATCATGCAGACAGAGAATCATCGGCTGTTTTAAATCAGCTGCCTGTTTCATCCCGGCGTATGGGACGATCCAGCCATCAACCATTACGTTTTCGTTCAGCCAGCCAATTGTATCAAATTGAATCAACTTTATTTGTGCAGGAAATACTTTTAACAAAGTTTGAAACGCCTGTTGGATTACGCCATAATTAAGCGCCTCTATTGCTATTATTGTTTTAATACGGCCGTTGTTTTTTAACATTCCTTCAAGAAGTCTTATGACAAAACGCCCAATCCCTTCGCCGTCAAAATTGTGAATCTTTATAGAGTAACAGAGAAATACTCCTATTGTTACATTGTTCGAAAATGATTTTTCCACCTTGCTCCTTCCTTTATGAAGATGTTCTCTTTCTGGCCGGACTTTGGAAGCGAAAGCAAGAGCCATTAAAAGCTTTCGAAATTCTTCTGAATAGATGAGACGAAAGATGATTTTGATTCGGGAAATGCCTTGTTGAAGCCGCTGAATTTGATCATTCCATTCTTCTTGTCTTGGCTTGCGAAGAAGAAAATGTTCATAGATTTTAAGTATGAAGTCTTCATTTTGGGTACACAGACACTCTCTTATAAATTTTAATACTGTTTGTTCGTTGTTTTTCAATTGATTGTTTGCATATAATTTTTTAGCCTCTTTGCTTTGCATCATTTTTAGAATTATTGCAAACTTTTTGTGACTACTAGAAGCCTGTGTAGCAAGAGCCTGCAAACTATCTTTTTCCGGCTCCCGCTCAAGTATTTGTCTGTATAGCTCCCAAACGAAGTCATTTCCATCCAGCTGAAGCACTTTTGACAAAAAATGCACAACCGTCTTGTCGCAATGGCCATACATTTTTTGTAATTGTTTGTTTCTTTTTCGCAATTCGGCAAAATTCATTTGACGGCATCTCCTTCCATCCAAATTCAAATGGATGCAAAATTTCTTTTAAATTGATTGAGCTCACGCTTCGTTTGATCATCTAGCCCTGCTATTTTTTTTAAAAGCTTATTTTTAGCAAAATTGTACACTTTTAAATCAATTTCATTTTTTTTACATATTATTTCAATCGTCGATTTTGGCAAGTGTTCTCTTAAAGGCCGATTGCGGTTGACATTACTTTTTTCCACAAAGACTTCTTGCCAATGAAACTTCTTTTTCATAAAAAACAGTGACTCGGCAAAAAATTCCGTAATGCCCACGACAGAAAAATAAGTTGTTAAAATCATTTTCGCTTTTTCAAAACTTGGAGGATCATCCCCACAAATAAAACGGGTTTGCAAATTGCTATAGGTCAAATTGAATATGTCATCGTTTAAATAATCTTCAAAACTGCCGTCATAAGGGTCGAGGTAGGGGCTTTTATAGCGGTAATAAAACCATGAAGTCACGTGTTCAACCGGTTCTCTCAACATTGTGATATAAGTGCATTTTTTAGATACATAACGATGCGCGCCAAAAGGCAGATGACCTAAAATTGTCTCAGCTCGATCCAGATCCATTTTTAGTTTAGATAAATCCCCTTTTTCATAATGAAAATTGTTTTGATATTGTTGTTCGATCACTTTTGTTAAAGTCGTACCGCCTGTTTTTGGGATGTGAAGAAAAATAAGAAGTTCATTTCCATTCACTTTGCTCACCCTTTCCTCAGATTAATCCAGTTTTTCGACGATTAAATTCTTTAACTCAAACGTATGATTTCCATTCCAGACAAACCTAATTTCCTTCAATAGTTCAGCTGTTTGTTGCGATATTTCCGCAGAAAACGCAACAATATTTTTTCCTTGCTTTAAATTGGAAACAGCGGTTGATCTAATCAATTGAAACTCTGGATTCCAAACTCCGATCGAAAAAACTCCAACAGATGAAGGAAACGATTGTCCACTGATCAATTCAAGAGAAAAAGAATACCTGCCAGGGGACATCTTCTGAATATATTGTCCTATCAACATTCCAACCGGATCTGAACCTTTTTCAGCCCTCTTCGCAATAAATTCGCCTTTGTGGTCGTAAATCATTTTTCCCGTTGTTCCGCTGATGTTCTCCATACTGAAAACTGTCCGTTGCCCCATTATGACCGGCAAATCCGTTTGAATATCAGGACTTCGGAATAAGGTATTTTTTGATAGATTGGCAATCGTTGTTTGTGCACGCTCTTCTTTTCGACGTTCCCGAATGTACGGCCTTATGCGGCGGAAAAATATTTTCGTTCTAGTTAATGCTGCTTGGCGGCTGAATATTTTTCCAAATACGTTCGATTGATCGTTCGCAAGGTTTTGCAAAGCTTGAATATTGTTCATTTTGCTCAAGACAAACTGTTTTATTTCTTTTGGATTTGCACACATGCCGATTTTTTTCAGTTCATTGTCGTTTATACCGTGATCGCGTGCTTCTTGAGCCAGACCTGATTTTTCAAGAAAAACGACTGGCACTCCCATTTCAATCGCTTCAATCGGAGTGTAATGCAAATGGTAGTTGGAGCCTAAACCGAAATAAACGAAAATCCGGCTTTCTGTAATTTTCGAATAAAATGACAAATCGTCCAAATGGCCAAGAATTTTGTCGGATATGCCTTTAACTGCATTTTTAGAATTTTTTCCAAGAACAACGAATGGAATCTCTTGAAATTCATTTATAAAATTTTCGAAAATCCCCCTTGCTGCAGGATTACTGTCCAAATAGGAAATCGTCGTGCTTACATATGGTTTGGAAAATGGACCTTTCCATGCAAATTCAAGCCTTTCTTTTGATACAAATGCATTTAAATAAAATTTATTTTTGATGATTCTCTTATCTTCCCGATCATCTAAAGAATGTAATATCGGGCACCAAACATATCGTTCGGATGCAGTGATTTGACCGATATCTACATGAAGACGGTTCATTTGCTCCGTATAAGTTGTATAATCTCCATGGCCAAAAACACGGAATACAATGTATCCATGAAACCATTTGCTAATATTTTGCAAAATTTCTGGGTAGTTTGAAACAAATATGCAATCGATCCATTGATTGATCAGTTTTGCTTCTTCTGTTGACAAATTTCCTTTTTTTCCTAATATGTTTATTCTTCTAATCTGTTCCACAATATTGGTGGGAAGCGTGCATGACTTCCTCCAATGCGGATAAAGCCGGTCTGTTTCATCATCGTAGCGGCTGTCAAATTTTAACCAAAACCGGTCTCCCAAACATGGAATGACTTCGGCGCCGGCCTCAATTAACAACGGAATTTCCTCATATCGCAGCGTTTGATGAGTGCAAAGCCAATAAATCCTTGGTGCAATCATTCTGACACCTCCAAAATTCGGTCTTTTCTTCACATCAACAGATGAGTTTCTCGATGACTTTGTCCCAGCATTTATGTTCAGATAAAGGATGTGACAATATTTCACAGTCTTTCTTCCAATGTCTCTGGATGAATTCACGATCTTTAATCGACGGTGTATAAATGGCTGAAACATCAGCAATTGATCTTGCTCCAAAGTGAATCACTTTATCGATCATACGCGGCTTTAAATTCTTTTTTTCCAACTCCTGAAAAAAAGAACTGGTGTTCATAAGCCACCATGTTTTGCTCGAATGATCGACGAAACAGGCCGGAATTTCAAGTGCAATAATTTGATCAAAAAAACATTGAAGATGAAGCAGCCTGATCGACTTCACGTGGTCAATCAAAGCTTTTGAATCTGTCCAATCAAAAGGGATGTGGATAATTTCCGTTTGATGTCCGAATTGACTTATTTTGTTTACTAACTTCCTGGCTAATTCGTCTATACAATCTTTTTGGAAAGGTATAAAGTTTTTCACAACAGCGATTCTCAACTCAATAACCTCCGAACAACATGGTTCCAAGAAATGTCCATTGATTTCAATTTTTCATATCCTGCTTCACCGAGCTTTTTAGCCAGTTTCCTGCTGAAATAAAGTCTATCAAAACATTTGGCAAGTTCTTTCGGATCCGGTTGTGACACGAGTCCGTTTTCTTCATGTTCAATCAGTTCGAGTGTGCCGCCGGAATCAGTACAAGTAATAACAGGTTTTCGAGAGTAATAGGCTTCTAAAGAGGGATATCCGTAAGAATCCTCTTGATATGGGATATATAAGCAGGAGAGCGCTTTTGCCATTAATGCAATTTTCTCCTGTTCCGTGATCCATCTATTTAGAATCCAAACTTTGTTTGCTAAGCCATTCTTTTCGATCATTTGTTCTAAAAGAAATGCCATTTCTTTTGATTCGGTTTTTCCTGCAATAATGAGCTTTACACCTGACCTAGTGTATTTCATGGCTTTTATGGCTAATTGCTGCCTTTTATGATGAACGATTCGGCTCGGATAAAAAAGAAAATCACCGTACTTATCGCAATAAAATGCATCAGGATCATATAAAGGAGGATAGAGCACTTCAGCATCAATATGATTAAATGTTTTTAAGCGGTTCTTGACGGTATGCGAGTTAGCAAAGATTTTTTTTGCTTCCGAAAAGGCCAAATTGTCCGCTTCTATCATTCTGTTTCTAATATTCCTTCCGCTATCAGTATTCGGAATATCTTGATAGCGGGTTCCCCAAAAATCGTAAGCCCCTCGATGATGATGGATAAACCAGATCACTTTCTGCGGATGCTTCACCAAATAGCTTGGAGGTCTGATGGCAATAAACCGATCTATATTTTCGCTTATTGGAAAAGAACGAATTGCTTTCATTTGCTGAAGCATCGTCGGGTAGTAAGAGAGAAAAGGTATTTTTAACATTTCCGTTTGATGGCCATACTCTTCTAGCTTTGCCTTTAGCCAATCAGCTATGAACGTAGCGCCGCCCCTCACATAAGGTACATACGTGCTTCCGATTAATATCTTCATCATCTTTTATCCTTTGCAATGGTATAAAATACGTTCTGCTATATATTGAATTTCTTCTTCTGTTAAGAGAGCATGAGTTGGCAAATTCACTCCCCGCCGCGCAATGTTTTCAGCAATTGGAAAACGGCCTTCCGTCTCTTGATATGGCGGCAATGTATGCATTGGATAAAAAATTGGCCTCGTCTCGATTCCATCATTTCTCAAGAGATTCATAAACTGGTCTCGATCTACTTTTGAGCGGTTTTTCAGCAAAATCGAATACATCCAAAATGAATGACGGGCCCAACTTTGTTCCTTTGGAGTTTCAATAAATTTTCCCAGCGGTTTTAAATAGTGGTCATATAAAGTGGCAACGGTGCGGCGTTTCTTTAAATGAAATTGAATGTTCTCAAGCTGCCCGAGGCCGACAGCGGCTTGAAGATTTGTCATGCGGTAGTTGTAGCCGATGACAGGAAACCAATATTTTTTTGTTGGATCCATTCCTTGATTTCGAAGCAATCGGATTTTCTCATCCAACTTATTATCATTTGTCGTAATCATGCCTCCTTCTCCCGTTGTAATTATTTTATTGCCAAAAAAACTGAAACAGCCTATATGTCCGATTGCTCCAACTTTCTCTCCCTTGTATTCGGCACCATGTGCTTCAGCTGCATCTTCGATAACATACAAATTATATTTTTCAGCAAGTTTCATTACTTGCTCCATATTAACCGGGTGTCCGTATAAGTGAACGACCATAATTGCTTTCGTGCGATCGGTAATTTTTTCTTCCATTTTTTCCGGATCGATATTCCATGTTTTCTCCTCGCTGTCAACGAATACAGGGGAGGCTCCGCAATATGAAACAGCATTGGCTGATGCGATATACGTTAATGTCGGAACAATCACCTCATCTCCTGGTTTTATGCCGCATGCCAGTAAAGCAAGGTGCAGGGCAACAGTCCCGTTGGCACATGTGATGGCGTATTTTGTTCCGCAAAATTCAGCGAATTTCTTTTCAAATTCATCGACATATTTTCCAACCGAAGAAATCCATGTTGATTCAAGGCAGTCCAATACGTATTTTTTTTCATTCCCGTTCAAAAGCGGGTGTGCTAACGAAATGTTATAACGATTGCTCATGTTGTTCACCTTTCTACATTCATTCATCCCTGATTTTTGTGTCAAGGCTTGTTTTCTTTGAATATCCTTGCCGGTACGCCGGCAGCCTTTTTATAATCAGGTATTTGCCGAATGACCACAGCTCCGGCTCCAATAACCGACCATCTTCCAATTTTCACATTTGGAATCACTTTGCTTCCAGTTCCGATGAACGCCCCTTCTCCAACATGTACATTTCCAGCAACATTCGATCCAGGTGCTATATGGGTGTGGCTTTCGATGACAGCATCGTGATCAACTGTTGCACCAGTATTGATAATGGCATTATCACCAATAACTGCATCTGCATTTATCACCGCCCCAGGCATTACCGCAACCCCTTTGCCCATCTTGACAGTCGGAGCTATATAAGAAAACGGGCTGATGACATTCAGGTGCTGAAATCCTAATAAGGATAGCTGTTCGAATGCTTCTCTCCTCTTTTTATTGTCTCCGATGGCAACAAACGCATTCTGGATGCCTTTTTTAAGGAGTCCGGGAAGGATGCTGTCATCACCTATTACGGGCACTCCTTGCACGTTGGACTCTGTTTTCGATGGGGCTGTGCAGCCGGCTATCTCAAATTGGCTGCTGCTTTTTAGCATATCAATAATGACCTTCGCATGACCTCCGGCACCAATGATCACGATTTTTGTTTTCATGGACTTCACCTATTAACTTTTTTTAACTGTGATGAATATTTTTCTAAATCATAGTCAACCATCATTTTTACCAGCTCTTCAAAAGATACTCTCGGTTTCCAGTTGAGCTTTTTCTTCGCTTTTGTCGCATCGCCAAGCAGCAAATCGACTTCAGCAGGCCGGAAAAATTTTGGATCTTGGATGACAAATTCTCGCCAATCAAGACCGACATGATTGAAGGCAATATTGACAAATTCTTTTACTGTATGGGTTTCTCCGGTGGCGATGACATAGTCATCAGGTTTTTCCTGCTGAAGCATCAGCCACATTGCTTCCACATAGTCACCGGCAAATCCCCAGTCCCTTTTGGACTCCAAATTCCCAAGCCTTAGTTCTTTTTCCAAGCCCAGTTTAATTTTCGCCACCCCATCTGATATTTTTCGTGTAACAAATTCAAGGCCTCTCCTTGGCGACTCGTGATTAAATAAAATGCCTGAACAGGCAAAAAGAGAATAGCTTTCCCGATAATTAACAGTAATCCAATGACCGTATGCTTTTGCAGCAGCATAAGGACTCCTTGGATAAAAAGGGGTTGTTTCCGTTTGCGGTACTTCAGCCACTTTCCCATACATTTCGCTGCTTGAGGCTTGATAAAATTTTGCGTTTGGGTTTACGTTCCTTACAGCTTCAAGCATGTTGACGACACCCAGTGCAGTCACACTGCCTGTAAAAAACGGCTGGTGCCATGAATCGCCGACAAATGATTGAGCAGCTAAATTGTAGACTTCATCAGGCCGGGCAATCTTCATTGCATGAATAAGAGAATATAAGTCTTGTACATCACCGGGAATCATGTCAATTTCTTTTTCGATATGTTCAATATTTTGGTGATTTGGCGTTGCACTTCTCCTTTTTAATCCATATACTTTATATCCTTTCTTCAGCAAAAACTCGGCTAAATAAGATCCGTCCTGCCCAGTTATACCGGTAATCAACGCTTTTTTCAAGTTATCATCCCCATCCATATCAAAAGCCATTTCTACGTGCTAACAATATATGTTTTAAAAAGAAAAGCGTATAAATGATCAGCCTATTTTCAGTTATGTCCATATAATTGTGTAAAAAGGAAATAGAAAAAGAGCCATGTTGTTTCCCCTTTGGTAGAATAAACTGTGGACAAAACACTACACATAAGGAGGAATACAACAATGGCTCAAAATCATATTACTGGAAATGATGAACTTTTGCACGGGGCATGGCTGCTATTGGAACAAGTGCTGGCCAAATGGGAGGAAAAAGTGCCAAAAGCCATGCAGATCCTCGAAGAAGGATTTGAAGACGCCACAGCTGCATTGGACTAACTGGACCATTAGCGGCGGCACCTGCGCACGACCAACTGGGTAGAACGGCTGAACGAAGAAATCCGCCGTAGAGAACGGGTGATTCGCATCTTTCCGAACTGGGAATCGGTGTACCTCCTCGTTGGTGCCGTGTTGATCGAAATTGACGAAAAATGGATGTCCGGACGTAAATACTTGGATATGTCCGAATATTGGCAGTGGCGGAAAATGAAAGAGCAAGAAGCTCGATCGGTGAATCAGAAGGCTTCGGCGATCAAGAGAGTAGGATAACCCCTTCGCTGTGTCAAGGAGAACATGGAATATCGGAGCGAAGCGAGATATGCCGCAAAACTCCTTGGCACGTCTGTTCCTTGACAACATGATTGTTTGTCCGGGAAGGCGACCGGCTGGGAGACTTGCCGGACTTACCTTCTATACGTCAAGCCATCAGGTCCATGTTTTCTATCAAAGGTGTTTTCTGCAAGAAAAAAAATACAGAGTGTTGCAGTATATCTTTATCAAAATTTTGAATAAATATACATATATGTGATCTATCCATCAAGGGCTTGACATGGATCCTCTGTAGCCATGATTCTTTAGCCAAGCGCCAGCTTCAACAGTTTTGGCAAAACCAAAAAAGGTTATCATGGCTCCTCCTCCATGTAAAGCCCCATTGCATATCACTGCATAAGGATTTTGCAATTCTCTGCACTTTTATTTTGCAAAAAACATCAAAGGGGAATTTACACAATAATTTGGACTTGACCATATTTCCATCTCTCACATATGAAGAAGTTCACCCATATATATAGATAGGCTTTTTATGATCTTAAATTTTTTTGAGGAGGTACATGATGCAAACAGTTCCCCATGTTACCATTATCACTCCATCTCTCAATCAAGCTCATTTTATCGAAGACACAATACAAAGCGTGCTGTCTCAAGATTATTTCTCATTGGAACACATTGTCATTGATGGCGGTTCAACGGATGGAACTCTTGACATTTTAGAAAAATACCGCCAAACAGACTTGCGATTTCGGTATATTTCTGAGCCGGATAATGGACAGTCAGAGGCAATCAATAAAGGGCTGAATTTGGCTAAAGGGGACATCATCGGCTGGCTGAACTCCGATGACACGTATTGCCAGAATGCTGTTTCAAACGCAGTGAAAGCATTTGAGCAACATCCAGAGTGGACAGTTGTGTATGGAAAAGCGTTTATTATAAATGAAAAAAACGAAATCATCCGCTCCTATCCTGTTCGTCCTTTTACTATGAATCAATTATTTCATTCTTGTTTCATATGCCAGCCGGCAGCATTTATCAAAAAAACAGCTTTCGATCGTGCCGGCGGGGTCAATGAACATCTTGATTTTTGCATGGATTACGATTTATGGATTCGAATGGCAAAAAGGAAAGAAACGTTTGGGTTTCTAAATAAATATTTAGCAAACACCCGATTTTATGCAAACAGCAAAACAGGTGCGAAACTGTTTGATGCCGGCTTTCCTGAAATTATCGAAACGCTCAAACAGCATTTTGGGGCAGTGTCCAAACAATGGATTCTTTTTTTTCTCAACCATTTCCGGCACAAAGGGTCTTACCAATTTCTGTATTTATTTAAAAAATATTCGCTGCTTGGAAAAAGTTCAAAAGTACATTTGTCAAAGAAGGTAGATTACCTTCCAAGTTTTTCCGCGACGATCAATTCCAATCCTTCAGAGCCTGTTCAAGCCATTTTATTTAAAGGTGAATTAAAAAAATTTCGCACATGCCGCATTGAGATTGTCCACAATGGAAAAACGGTTTATCATTCAACTATTCGAAAAGGATCTTTTGAACTTGTGATTCCTCTTTTCATAAAAAACAGGGAGATAATTGAAGTGAAATTGAAACGGCCTCATGACCAGTATTACGCAGGAGAAACAATTTTTCGGCTGGACCATCTCCTTCCTCTATCCAAAAAGGAATGGGAATTTTACCAAAATTTTGAAAAAGGAGCTCGTGAAATAACGAAGTGGGTTCATCAACATTTTCCTGATGCACACTTTCAAGAAAAGGATGAAAATACATGAACATAAAAGAATTAAAGATCATTGTGACTGGAGGATCTGGTTTTCTTGGAAAACATGTTGTCAGCTGCCTGAAAGAACGAGGATGCCAAAATATCTTTATTCCAAGAAGCCGCGACTACGATTTACGAAAAGAAAGCGACATTATCAATATGTTCAAAGATTTCAAAACAGACATTGTCATTCATTTAGCAGCTGTTGTCGGCGGCATTGGAGCCAATCAAAAAAAACCGGCAACGTTTTTTTATGACAATTTAATTATGGGTGTTCAATTAATGGAACAAGCAAGAAGGTTCGGCGTAAAAAAGTTTGTCACTGTCGGCACAGTCTGTTCTTATCCTAGGCTTGCACCCGTTCCCTTTCAAGAAAAAGACTTATGGAACGGCTATCCTGAAGAGACAAATGCACCTTACGGCATAGCGAAGAAAGCACTGCTTGTACAAGCTCAAAGTTACCGAAAGCAATTTGGTTTTAATTCCATCTTTTTAATCCCTGTCAATTTATACGGTCCATGGGACAATTTCGATTTAGAAACATCCCACGTCATTCCCGCAATCATCCGCAAATGTTTGGATGCAAAAGAACTAGGAAGCGAACACATTGTTTTATGGGGCTCCGGCCATGCAACGAGAGAATTTCTTTATGTGAAAGATGCTGCATGTGCAATTGTATTGGCGACGGAACTTTATGACGAGGGACTGCCTGTCAATATCGGAACAGGGAAAGAAATATCTATTAAAGCGCTCGCTCATTTAATTAAAGAGTTGACGGAGTTTGAAGGAGACATCTTATGGGATGAAACGAAACCGGACGGACAGCCCCGCAGGAAGTTGGATATCCGTTTGGCAAAAGAAAAATTTGGCTTTTCAGCCAAAACCGATTTAAAAACAGGTTTGCAGCAAACGATTGAATGGTACCGAAAACATAGGGACTTCACCAATCAATGATTTTTTATTTGATGAAAGATTTCAAGCAATTTTTGACCGCTTTTATCCCATGAAAAATTTTTTGAGCGGACTTTTCCTTTCGCAATCACCTTTTTTCTTATCTTTACATCCATTATTTTCACGAGTTTATCTGCTATATCGTTCGGATCATACGGATTGAACAAAAGTCCCGCTGATTGGACGATTTCCGGTATGCTCCCGGCGTTTGCTGCGGCGATGGGGGTACCGGTTTTCATCGCTTCAACTAACGGAATGCCAAATCCTTCAAAAAGAGAAGGATAGATGAGGAAACTAGCGAGATGATACATATACGGTATATCTTTTTTCGGCACATATCCTAAAAAGGAGATTTGTTCGTCTAATTGCAGCTTTTGAACGAGACTTTGGATTTTGTCAAACTGTTGAAGATCAGCTTTTTCATAACCTGTAAAAACAATGGATATTGAATAGTTGTGGTATTTTTTTGCAACGGATAACGCCTTCAGCAGATTCAGATGGTTTTTATGAGGCCAGAAATTGGCTGGATATAGACCGAATTCAACCGGAAGCTGATATTTTTTTTTGATGCGTTCGATTTTTTGTTTTCTGATAGGCTGCTGAAACTCTTTCGGAGCATCTCCATAAATGACATCTATTTCTTTTTTATTTACTTCGAATTTTTCGATTATTGTCCGTTTAGAAAAATCTGAAATCGTTATAATGCGGTCGGCATGTTCGAGGGCATCTTTTATATCGCGATTGCGTTTTTCCCTTTCACTTTGTTGAAAAAACTCCGGAAAATATTCATGCTGAACATCGGGAATTAAAACACAAACCGGAATGTGAACAACTTTTGGAAACCTTGTAAACAATGGGCACAATAAAACATCAATGTTTAATTGATCAATCCAAGTCTTCAACTGTTTTTCCGTAGAATTGTTCATGGAAACGCTCAATTTTTTTACATTACATCCTTCGATGTTGAACAAATGCATCTGAAATTCGTTCAGAAACAGATAAAATTCATGCTCAGATGTTCTAGACATTCCCTCTATTAAATTGGCAGCAAACTGCTCCATCCCGCCCATTTTTCCTGACCAAAATTGAATCATGTTTACCGCAATTTTCATGTTCCGTCATCTCGTTCCTTTAACAACCTTTTGATTTCATGTTCTTTTGATTTATGACAAATTAAGAGACCATCTTTTGTTGAAGCGACAATCAAATCTTGAATTCCAATTAATAACGCATGCTTTTGATCGACTTTTACAAGACAATTTTTTACATCACTGGCTGTGACTTGCCCTATCAAAATGTTTTCTTCCTCTGATGAGGAGTAAAAATGTTCCAATGAACTCCATTTCCCTACATCATTCCACTGTAAGTCAACAGAAATTGTGTAAATGTTGTCCGCTTTCTCTAAAATGGCATAATCAACTGAAATTTTCGGCAAGGACTTATACACTTTTTGGACATGCTCATCGTCTTTCGTAAACGGCTCCCACAATTCAGGTTGAAACTTTTCCATATAGTACGCAATGGTCGATGGTTTCCAAATAAAAATGCCGCTGTTCCAAAAAACATGATCCATTTGATACAACGTTTTTGCCAGAGCGTAGGAAGGTTTTTCAATAAATGCTTTCGCCCTGAATACCGAATCCTCTTTCTTCACGCATTGAATGTAGCCATAACCCGTTTCCGGCCTATCCGGTTTTATGCCAAGCGTCACGATCGTATTAGACCTGCAAGCTATTTTTTCGGCAGCTTTCAAAGCCTTTAACAGCTCATTAGCATCTGGAATATAGTGATCTGCAGGTACAGCAGCAAATACTTCATCATCCTGTTTTTTTAAAAATGTTCGAGCGCAAAAAGCCATGCATGGTCCAGTATCTCTTTGGGCGGGTTCGATGAGGATCTGTTCATCAGAGATGCCCAATTGATCTTTTATCAAATTTTTATATTGTGCTGTAGTAATAATATATATATTTTCAACCGGCATCTGCCCGGAAAAACGTTTATATGTTTGCTCTAGCATCGTTTCATCCTGTTTGGTGAGCGGAAGAAATTGCTTAGGTTTTTCCTTTGTACTCCAAGGCCAAAATCTTGTACCTTGTCCTCCAGCCATTATCACGACTTTCAAAAAGCAACACCTCGTTTCGAGTTTCACAGTATTTTACGCAAGGCATAGATTTTTGTTTGAATAAACCGCCTTGAATAAACAGATTTAGGCGCTGAAAGAAGGAATCCTTAAAGTGATAGAGCAAGTATCATGCCGTTTTTCATAAAATTATATATAAGAACAGACATTGGCGATGGAGAACAGCGGATTTTTAAATATTTACATTTTCTTTTTTTAAGAATTTTATGAAATAGAAAGGGCGTATCTCGCATGAAAATATTGTTTACTTTTTATATTGCGGGAAGCGGCGTCGAAACGTTGAATCGTCAACGTTTTGCCGCTTTAAAAAAATACGGGGTCGAAAGCCATGCATTATATTTAACAAAAGGTTCCGGATGGAAAAATATAGAGGCAAGCGGAATGACAGCGTTTGTCACCAATGATGAACAAGAGATTAAGCGGATATTTGAAATAGAAAAATACGACTTGATTTTTGTTTGTGCAGACTACCTTTTTTTGTCAAAAATTAGAAAACTAGGCTTTAACGGCAAGATCGTATATGACATTCAAGGGTTTGGAACAGAAATCGATCAACTGTTAAAAAAAGCTAAACCGTTCGTTGAAGAACATGCCGCTGCCATTTTATCCCCCAACACATCCCACTTAATTACAAAAATAAAGAAAGCTTTTCCGGATAAACAGCTTTATAGCTTTCATAACGGCATCGATACGAAGTTATTCTCCAAAAAAGAAGTGGAAGCTCCTCAAAAAAGGATTATAGGGTGGGTAGGCAGAATAGAGGAGAACAAAAATTGGAAACTTTTTCTCCGCCTTGGGAGACATTTGTTAAATCAACAATTTGACATTGAATTATGGATGTTTGAGGACCCCACTTTAAGCATGGATGAACAAAGAAAACAGTTCGCAAGGTGGCTGAAACGTCTCGAGCTAACAGAGCATGTAAAAATGTTCGCAAATATCCCCCATGGTGAAATGCCAATCTATTACTCTAAAATCGCAAAATCAGGAGGCTTTTTTTGCTCAACATCGCTGTTAGAAGGATTCGGATATGCTCCGTTGGAAGCGATGAGCTGCCAATGTCCCGTTCTATGTACAGATTCAGACGGAGTGAAAAGCTTTGTCATTCATAATCGGACAGGAAAAATCATCCCAAAAAACCGCCTTCAAAAAGCGGTTTTAGAAGCAAAGGATATGTTAACTAATGCACCTCTCCGTTCAAAATTGGTTCAAAACGGTCTGAATTTAATTCAACACGAATTTTCACTTGAAAAATATGGTGAATCTTTTATCAAAATGCTTAAACATCTTGGGTATAAACAAAAAGAATAGGCTTGTGAAAATTAATTAATAATTATAAATGACTATACTTTTTGATCGACTTTGAATATACGTATAGTATTAGGAAGTTCCATCTGAGCAGCACTTCCTAATTTTATAAATAGGAGGGGTATGCTTTGCCACAAACTGTAGAAGAGTGCCGGGAAAAATTAGAACAAACACGTTTATCGCAGCAGCAAACAAGAAATAAACTACTTGAATGCCGGCAAAAGCTAATCGATTGTAGAGAAGAATTAGCACAGTGCAGAGAAGAATTACGAGAATGCAGAGAAGAAATGTAAACTATTTTAAATAGGAGGGTGAAAGAATTGCCGAGTCCTGAACTGATTCAATGCCGAAATGAATTACGGCAGGAAAGAGCAACGTTAAGGGAGATCAGAAACGAACTGCGCCAATGCAGGGAACCATTAAGCATCTGTCGAAGCGAACGGCGCGAGTGTAGAGAAGCGCTTAGAGAATGCCGAAATCCATACACCATTGCTGCAATTGAAAGCATGCATCTATAAGAAAGGCGCTGACCAAGTCTTTCAGGTGTAAGAAACCGGAAAAAAACGAGCTGATCCTGTCAAAAATTCCGGTTTCTTCCACAATTTTTGGATAAAGAATGCCGAAATATTTTTCCTTAAAATTAAACACAGGGGCTGTCTAATAATAAGTCGATTTTCCGGCTTATAGACGCCCCTTTAATGTTTTAGAAACGTTGATATATCAATGCTTATGTCGTTTTCAATGGATTTTGACTTTCTGGACAGCCCCTCTTTAATGTTTGAAACTATAAACATTTTAGTTCAAATTGCTTCTCAATTCTTATCTTTCCAGCGGACAACTTCCCATTTTAATGATTCGCCTTTGGGAAATGAAGCAAATTCATATTTGCTTAATGGAATGGCAAGCGATTTGTCGTATTTTAATTTACGGAGGACCTTTGCTTCCATTGGTTTAAGTTCACCATTTCCACTAATAAAAAAATGCCGTTTATACAAAAACAATTTTCCTTCCGGAATCGGGTTTTTTTGATCAAATGTTCTCGAAATAGGCTTGCCAATTTGAAAATCTTCCAACATGTCAGGCGCTACAAGAATGAAATCTTTTAAGTCTGCCTTTAATCTCCGCAAAGCATCGGCCGACTCAATCGGCCTGGCGCATCCCCCTTCTGTATAAAAAATACTTTTCCCACATTTAATGAAACGATAATTTGGAAACAATTTGGCATTGGAAAAAACAGATTTTTCAATAGGGGCCCCTTCACGATATTGATAAAGCAATGGATCATGTACTTTTACCAGCTGTTTTCGATCATATTTTAACATTCGAAAGGCTGCCTCATCGATTTTCCGCCTTATGTTTCCGTCAATTAAAAATGTGTTTTCATTTGTTGAGAGGACAACCAGCCCAGTCGGCAATTCTTTCGGCATGAATGCGTTCAATTCTTGAAATGAATCAGGTGTTTTTAAACATATATCCAAAACTTTTGGAATAGGATAAAATGGTGACCATTCTGCCAAACGGGCCCAAAAAGCAGCATCACCGTTATGCCAATATTCAGGCGAATCGTCCCAATATGAACCGTATTTCGCCAGTATGAGCGGCAACAGTGAAGCTCGATGCATCACCGAACAATGATCAACAAGATTTTGAGGTTTTGTTAATATCCCGTTTGTTTCCCGCACTTTTTCATACACGGTTCTTCCGCTTTGATCAATTTTTCGGACAAGCTGTTTTGAATAGACAACACCATAAGATGGACTGTTATTTAAAATAGTTGTCATTTCAGAAAGCCGTTCCGGCAAATATATGTCGTCATCTGTTAAATAAGAAATGTAGTCGCCGGATACTTTTTCCAACGCCTCATTAATCAATGTTGCGTAACGTGTTGTTTTATGTCGATCCTCATCTCGAATGCCGCTGTCAAAATATTGAATTCGTGAATCTTGCAAAAAGCCTTTTATAATTCTTTTTGTCTTATCATTGGAATGATCGTCCATGATCAATAGCTCCCAATTGTCATATTTTTGGGCAAGCACGCTTTCAATCGCTAGATGAACCGTATCCGGCTTGTTATAGCTCGTTAAAATGATGGAAACCTTCGGCTTCATCATCTCACACCTTGCTATTTATTTGATGAAAAGCAAATAGATTGGCATCCACCCATGATTCATACGTGCCAGCATCTGACCAAAACCCTTCCACATAGGAAAAACCGATCGTTCCTTTTTCCAAAAATTTTCGGTTTACATCTGTAATTTCATATTCTCCTCTTAAAGACGGCTTGATCTCGTTGAGCACGTGAAAAACAACCGGTTTATACAAGTAAATGCCTGTAATGCATAAATTGGACTTGCTGCAGGTCGGTTTTTCGACTAAATCCGTGATTTCCTTTTTTTCTTTATCCAAAAAAGCAACGCCATATCTCGACGGCTCATCCACTTCTTTTAAAAAGAGATGAGCTTCATTCCCGCTCTTTTCAAAAGATTTCAAAAATGAGCTTAAATTCATTTCAAAAATGTTATCCCCCAGCAAAAGCACAAATGGATCGCCATTCGTAAAAAATTCAGCCTTTCTAACACCATCTCCAATTCCATTTGGCTCCTTTTGAATCGTATATTGGATATTTACATTTAAACTTTCTCCATTTCCAATAATTTTGAAAAACTGTGGTAGATGTTCTTCATTAGTAACAATTAAAATATCTTTAATTCCTGCTTCTTTCAACCTTGAAATCGGCCAGCATATCATTGGGAATTTTCCAACCGGAAGTAAATGTTTATTGATTACATTCGTAAATGGTTTCAATCTCGTCCCTTTTCCTCCTGCCAAAATGACGCCTTTCAAAACCTTTCACTTCCTTTACGATGCAATTCCCGGAGATATTCCGGTAAACAGTTCATTTCAAATGGCGCTAATCAAGCAAATGTTCAATAATTCCAGCCAAACCTGAGATCGCTAATATGACCGTAATTGGATGGAAAATGGCGTATAAATATTCATTTCCAAAAAATAAAATGGCGGCACACCATATTCCTGTGCACCAATAACAGCTTAAAAGCTCACCGATCCACAATCGAAGTCCTTTTCCTTTCGGTCTGAAAAAAGAAACGGTTTCTCCTGTCTCCCCTTTTTCCTCCACAATTGTTAAAAAAGGAGCCCGCAAAAATGAAGCGATTTTATCAAACACTATAATTCTCGTTAATCGAAAAGATGCCAATGCAGTGAGAACAAATGAAAACCAATACCACTCCATGGAATCAATTCTCCTTTCCTTCACCAACATATGTTTTGAATATTTAAAGCGTTCAAATAAAATTAAAAAACCCGGCATAACCGAGTTCTCCATTTTAATTCCCTAACACTTTTATGTCTAAAATACTTTTCGATTTTATTTTCAAAGGTTCATTTTGATCAAATGTACGGATTTGAACGACATCGTTTTCCTTTGACAAAATAATTCCTTTGTATGTTTTCTCTACTGTTTTAATTTCACATACGTTTTTATACACATGCTCCGGAAGACTTGAAAAGAAATCAATCTTTTCATGAATCGTCATATTTGCCAATTCTCTTCTTCTTTTATAAATTTCTTCCTTCGTCCATGAGCTCTTTACCGCTTGCTTAGAATTATTTGCAATTTTTTTTAATAACGTCGACTGCATGGTCACTTCAGGTTTTTTTATATTCGGCTGGACAATATACATCAAAGGTTCTAATTTTTCTTTTTTAATCAAGTTTGATCGCCACCCTCTAATATGATTTCTCTCATTATTTTATGACACGATAGAATGAAATCATGACGGAAATCTAACTTTTTCTTATGACAAAAGAGCATTTGAAAATCGCTGCACATTGACACAAAAAGTCGTAACAGAACATCAACAATAAATCCAAGCTTCACGGCTTGAAATAGTGGCACCTTGAAGCTGACAGCAAAATTTCATTTTATCCTGCCATAAAAAAAGATTAATCTTGTGCGAGCCACGCACACAGATTAATCTTTTTTAGCTAACTTAATAACCTAAAATATGAAAACCTGAATCAACATGAATCGTTTCCCCTGTAATGCCGCGGGAAAGATCGCTGAACAGGAACAACGCCGTGTCTCCAACTTCTTCTTGTGTTGTGGTTCGGCGCAGCGGAGCACGTTCTTCTATTTCCTTCAGAATTGAATTAAAATCACTGATACCTTTTGCCGAAAGCGTACGAATCGGACCAGCGGAAATGGCATTGACGCGAATATTTTCTTTACCTAGATCGTTCGCCAAATATTTCACGCTAGCATCCAATGACGCTTTCGCAACTCCCATTACGTTGTAGTTTTGAACGACTCGCTCACCGCCCAAGTAAGTTAATGTAACAATGCTTCCGCCTTCTGTCATCAAAGGACGGGCTGTTTTCGCAACCGCCGTTAAAGAATAAGAACTGATGTTGTGGGCCAACAGGAAGCCGTCTCTTGTTGTGTTCAAATATTCACCGCTCAGCTCTTCCTTATTCGCAAAGGCGATACAATGAGCGATACCGTGAATCACACCAACCTCGCTTTTAATTTTTTCAAAACACTGCTCGATTTCTTCATCCTTTGTTACATCACAAGGCAGCACGAGATAATCTTCCCGTCCTAACGAATCTACAAGCTCTCGAACCGATTTCTCCATTCTTTCGCCAACATATGTAAAGATCAATCTTGCTCCTGCTTCATGCAAAGAGCGGGCAATTCCCCAAGCAATGCTTCGCTTGTTAGCAACACCCATGACCACAATGTTTCGGCCTTCCAAATTCAATTTCATGGAAAATCCTCCTAAACATTATTACAAGTTATTAATACCTGATCATAATTATAAAGGACAAAAGAGAAAAAAGCCAGAACATATATGTCCGGCTTATGTTATTTAGAAGCAGCTAAATTTCTTTTATATGCCCAATGATTGGTCGGACCGTGGCCGCCTCCAATGCCTAGTGCATTTTCTACAGCAAGATGGATAAACTCTTTTGCGGTTTTTACGGCTTCGATAACGTCTTTACCTTTGGCGAGCTCAGCTGTCAGCGCAGCAGAAAAAGTGCAGCCTGTTCCGTGCGTATGCTTTGTGTTTACATAGTTGCCTTTAAATTCATAAAAATCATACCCGTCAAACAACAAATCAATGATTTCGCTGTCCGACGGCTGATGTCCTCCCTTTATGATCACATGCTTTGCTCCCATTTGGCAAATTTTTTTCGCAGCTTCTTTCCGATCATCAAACGATTTTATCTCGATGCCCGTGATCGCTTCCGCTTCCGGGATGTTCGGCGTCACAATAAACGAAAGCGGAATTAAGTCGTTGATGAGCGCGTTGATGGCAGACTCTTCAAGTAATGGATGTCCGCCTTTTGCAATCATTACTGGATCAACGACAATTTTTTCCCATCCATGCTTTTGAACTTTATTTGAGACGATTTGGATAATTTCTTGATTAAAAAGCATTCCTGTTTTAACTGCATCTGGCGATAAATCTTCAGCAATTGCATCAAGCTGACTGATCACCCCTTCAGCCGGAACAGGGTAGACACCATGAACACCTAATGTGTTTTGAGATGTAACGGCCGTGATTACGCTCATTCCGTATACATCCAACTCTTGAAAAGTTTTCAAATCTGCCTGAATTCCCGCGCCTCCCCCTGAATCGGACCCGGCAATCGTCAACGCTTTTCCGATGGTCATAAACACACCTCCATTTAAGCTCCGAAGTAACGTTGATAAATAGCTTTTGCTTTCTCTTCTTCCTTAGTGCCGTGAATTAATGCTCTTCCGTCTTGAAAAAGCACGACGCGGAAATCATCCGCCTGAAAGGATATTAAATAAGCATTTCCCTTTAAGTCTTTCACGATCGGACGCAAACGATTGGTAATTTCTGATAGCGAAATCTTCTGTTTTTGCTGCGGACGTATTTGTACGGTATTCCTTCCGCACAAAACCGCTGTTTTTAATCCATTTTCAACCGACAAATATGGATATGTCGGGTGATGTCCGCACGATGGGCAGTCGGCCTTTTTTAATTTTGTCATGTCCACTGCAGAATGCTCCCTTGTCCAAACATCAAATGAAACTAACTGCTTGGACACCTCTCCGCTGACTAAATATTTCAGTGCCTCTGCTGTTTGATAAGAGGCGACGATTTGCACCGCCGGGCTGATCACGCCAACTGTATCGCACGTCATTCCGTCAGACGGAATCGCTTGGAGCATACAATGGAGGCATGGTGTTTGTTTCGGAACGATGGAAACGGTCATTCCATAACTTCTCACTACTGCCCCATAGATCCAAGGTATTTCGTGCTTCATCGCTAAATCATTGATGAAAAATCTCGTTTCAAAATTGTCAGTCCCATCGATGATAAGATCGACATCCTTTACATGTTCTATAAAATCAATTGAGAAATCGCCCACAATCGCTTCAATCGAAATGTTCGAATTGATTTCCTGCAAATGTTTTTTGGCAGCAACCGCTTTTGGCAGCTTTTGTTTCGCATCCTCTTCCGTATACAGCTGTTGACGCCCGAGATTGCTCCAATCGACATAATCACGGTCAATGATGGTTATTTTACCGATTCCAGCACGGGCTAACATTTCAGCGCTTGCACAGCCGAGTGCTCCAGCTCCAACAATGAGCACATGGCTTTTCAGCAATTTTTTTTGTCCCTCTTCTCCAATAGGAGAAAACAAGATTTGGCGAGAATATCGTTCCATTATGTCGTTAACATTCCTTCCGTTGGACTGCTTGCTTGTGCATACCGTTTTTTCGGAATGCGTCCTGCTTCATATCCAAGTCTGCCTGCTTCAATCGCCAGCTTCATTGCCTTCGCCATTTTCACAGGATCCTTTGCACCGGAAACAGCTGTATTTAATAAGATTCCATCTGCTCCCATCTCCATGGCGAGTGCGCAATCTGCCGGCGAACCGATTCCGGCATCAACAATGACTGGAATATTGGCTTGCTCAATAATAAATGATAAATTGAGAGGATTGACAATTCCTTGGCCTGATCCGATCGGAGATGCTCCCGGCATGATGGCATGAACCCCTAATTCTTCAAGCTTCTTCGCCAGAACAACATCGTCTGAAGTGTATGGAAGAACAATAAACCCTTCATCCAATAACATCTCTGATGCCTTCAATGTTTCAATCGGATCAGGGAGAAGCGTTTTATCATCTCCAATTACTTCCACCTTAATCATATCACATAATCCTGATGCCTTCGCAAGTTTAGCGATTCTGACTGCTTCCTCCGCAGTTTTTGCCCCGGCCGTGTTCGGCAGAAGCGTATATTTCGATAAATCCAACATTTCTAAAAAATTTGGCTGAGAAGGCTCGTAAATATTCATTCTTCTGACGGCAAATGTCAAAATTTCAGCACCTGAGGCCTCCACCGCTTCTTTTTGTATCTCAAAAGACGGATATTTTCCAGTTCCTAACATTAATCTCGACTGAAATGTTTTATCTCCTATTTTTAACATGAATCATCATCCCCCTCCAACAAAATGGACAATTTCAATTTGATCACCATCATGTAATGTCTGGAAGCTGTATTGTTCTTTTGAAACAATTTCACCATTTCGTTCAACGACAACAATTCTTTCCTGTAATTGAAAAAAGTTCAGCAAATCTTCAATGCTTCGAACACTATTCTCCACTTCCATCTGCTGGCCGTTGATGCGAAGTTTCACTGTTTAATCACCTCCCTTTCGCATCAGAAAGCAATCGGTTTAAAGAAAAGCTATGAACATAACGCTCATATTGATTCGTTTTCAAAATCATGTCTTTTACGATCAAGCTTGTAATCGGCGCTAGAAGAATGCCGTTTCGATAATGGCCGGTCGCAAAAAAGATTCCCTCATGCTCCGGGTGCTCGGCAAAATACGGCCAGCCGTCAGCTGTTTGCGGCCTGAGCGACGACCAAGCACTAACGACCGGTTCAGACCCGATTTCTGGCATAATTTTCTGAACCTTTATCATTAATTCGGATACTCCTTTGACTGTCGGATGCGTATCCCAGTCGTTTTCATAAGAAGTTGCTCCAATAATAACGGTGCCGTCTTTTTTCGGTACGATATAACAGTGCTCGTAAAACACTGTTTTGTTGATCACCAGTTTTTTCGGTTTTATGGCTAAGCATTCTCCTTTAACGGGCTTCATTGGATTTCTCAGCCCCAGCTTTTCAAAGAAAAAGCCACTCCAAACTCCGCTTGAAACGACGACTTTTCCACATATAAAAACTCCTTGGGAAGTGACAAGCTTGTATGCTTTTCCCTCTTTAATCACGTCGAAAACAGGACATTGTTCAAAAATAGATGCACCATATTTTCTAGCGCCTTTCGCATATGCGTGGCAAACAGATGAACCTTTCACTTGGCCGTCATGCTTAAGCCAAAGAGCTCCCGCAATGTCTTCAGAAACATGTGGCTCATTTGCCAGTACGTTTTCCCTTGAATGCCATTCTAGTTCATTCTCATCTGCGAGCGATTGCAGAAAGCGGCCTTCTTCCTCAGTAAATGCAAGCCGATACATGCCTTCCTGCACAAGCTCAATATCCACACCAGATTGCTCCAATAATTCTTTTGCAAGGCTCGGATATAAATTTCGGCTCTCTAAGCATAGCTCAAAAAATATGTCTCTTTTTTCATTTTCAGAATGGGCACCCAGCATTCCTGCTGCAGCGGATGTCGCTTTACCTCCGATTTCGCCGCTTTCAAACACGGCGGTCTTCAGCCCTGCTTTTGATAGCTCATAGGCGATCCCTTGGCCGATGACCCCTCCCCCGATGATTCCAACATCAAAAACGTTCATTTTAAAAAGCTTCCCCTTTCCTGAAAAGTTTGGCAGCGCTCTCTGGATCTTTCGAAGAAAAGATATAGGACATAACGGCAATACCGCTTGCTTTTTTTTCTAAAACCTTTTGCATATTATCAGGCGTGATCCCACCGATGGCGATAATAGGAATATTGACGTGTCCAACGATTTTCCCAAGCAAATCTGTTCCCTTTGCCGGAAGTCCTTTTTTACTGTTCGTTTCAAAAACGTTTCCGAAAAAACAATAGTCTGCTCCGTCTTTTTCTGCTTTTACCGCTTCATCTAATGAATGGACGCTGACACCGGCTTTTATTTGCGGAAAAGCACTTTTCACTTTTTTTACCGGCAGGCCGGTTCCCGGAAGATGAACATTTTGAACGCCTGTTAGGAGCGCAACATCGAGCCGATCGTTGATAACAAGCTGTTCTCTCCTTATCCCGTTTGCCAAAAGCTGTTCTACAAGATGAATGATCTCACATGGTCTTTTATTTTTTTCTCGTATATGAACGTAATCAACATGATCTGATATGGACAAAATTATGCGTATTAGCTCGTTGACTGGTTTTGTTCCGTCTGTTACGGCATGAAGCTCCAACATGTACATTCCTTTCATGAGAAAGACGCCCACACTCGTCTTTCAAGGTTCAAAACTGGAAAGCAGCTGTCCAAGGGTGAGACTGGAAACAATAAAAAACCACCTTCCTTGCTGGAAAGTGGTAATGGAATATCAGACACATGTTTCAAATTCCCACTTCCCTACGCTGGCATCATCCAGATCAGGTTCAAAGGGTCTTAAAGTCAACACTTTAATCTCAGCCTTTCCAAAGGCTCCCCTAGTGGATGCTTATTAAATTTTCATACTAATTTCATGCTATCACAATTTGTTTTGTTTGCAAATATTATTTGCTAAATTCCAGCTCATCTTTTAACTCATTTACATATTTGCGGGAACCCGTTACAATCAAGCGGTCCCCTTTTTTCAATTCGGTATCGCCGTGAGGCACAATGGAATCTTCACCCCGAAAAATCCGGACAAAGATACAATCTCCTGTAAACGGAAAGTATCGAAGCTTCATTCCATCATATTTTCGGTTATTCATATTAATTTGATAAAGAGAGTTGTCTTGGTTTGTTAAGATCCGCATAACGCCAGGCGATTCGATCAAAGCCCTGAGCAGCGTTTTTGTTGACAGCATGACGGAAAATACGCTGATCCCCTTTTCTTTTAATGCTTGATCCAACTCCGGGGAAGAAATTGAGGCGATGACCTGTTCTACGCCGCATTCTTTTGCATATGTCGCAATTTCCGCATTTCTTTCTTCATCCCCAGTAGCCACTATTACTATATCAGCTTCCATTATGTGGTGTTCATTCAATGATTCTATCGAATAGTCTTTCAATTCTTCAATTTTAAACACCGATTGAGCAGTCCCGTTTTCAATTTTGTCTTGCTGTGTATGATATACGGTTGCTTCATACAAATTTTTGTCCAATTCTCTTGTGACTGGAAGGGTCATTTGATTTGCACCAATAAAAGCAACTTTCTTTTTAGGCTGCACCGCCATTTTTTTAGGGAATAATTTTTTAAATCCTATCGGCGTGATAATGCTTGTTAACACGGCAACTACTATTAGTGCGTCAGCCATTTGCTTATCAATCAGTTCGATTCGCTGTCCAATTTCAGCTGCCGCAATAACTAATGATAAAGTAGCAGTCAACAAGAACGCCGCCGCAATCGTTGTATTCGTATCATACCATTTTCTCAGCACAAAAACGGGAATAAACTTTGAGATCAAGAGGGCGAGAAATAACAAAGGAATTAACAAAAGAAGGTTCGGATCTTTGATCAATTCCCATAAATCCAATTCCACCCCTATCATGACAAAAAAGATCGGGATTAAAAAACCGTAGCCAAACGAATCTAGCTTTTGCACCAAGTCTGAATTAGGCGATAAAAGCGAGACTAAAACTCCCGCAAGGAAGGCGCCTAAAATATTTTCTGCCCCAAGCGTTTCCGATAAACCTACAAGTGCGAGAATTAACGTAAAAACCGCCCTTGTTCCAATTTGAACCGTTCCTTTTGACATCGATTTAATAAAGGATCGACTTTTAAACCTTTTGCCAATGAAGTAAAGCAGTACGCCTGCTGCAAACAAAAGAAGCAGAAGCCACGTATTGCTTTCTCCTTCGCTGTTTAAGGAGACAAAAACCGCCAGCAAAATCATGGTGACAAGGTCGGCTATGACAGCCACCAGCAAAATAATTTGGCCGATGGTTGTTTTCATAATTTGCTCGTCTTTCAGCGTCGGCACTACTACTCCTAAAGAAATCGTTGAAATCACTAACGTCATGAAAAAGGCATTGCGGATAAATCCCATCCACATTAACAAATACGATAAAAGTAATGAAACAACGAAAATGCCAAGAAAAACAATTGACGCAACCAAAAAAGTATGAGGAGCTTTTTTTCCGTTGGACAGCTTTTCTTCTTTTTTCTTCTCTTTGGAGAAAATGGTGAAATCAATCTCAAGCCCGCTTAAAAACATGAGAAATATAAATCCCAGCGTTGAGAGAGTTGACAGCCATACATCTTCTTGCACTAAATTAAATCCCGTTTTCCCGATGATTAATCCGACAATAATTTCCGCAACGACGACAGGAATGAATGCCAGTTTGAACCGATGCAGCAAAATCGGGGTTAAAAAAGCGCCTACCAACACGATGACAAGAGAGGTTACTGCATGTGATTCCATATTGCGCCTCCTTTAGCTAATTTTGTTAGAGCAAATAGTTCATAAATAGTGTCGCCATGCCAAAATAAATCAAAATGCTGATCATATCATTAATCGTTGTAATAAATGGACCGGAGGCCACAGCCGGGTCAATGCGAAGCCTGTGCATGACAAGAGGAACAAACGCCCCGGCAATTGTCGCAACAGTCAGCGTTGACAATATGGAAAGACCCACTAGCAGTCCTAAGAAAAATTTCTGCTTCCAAATAAAAATTGTCAGTGCAACAACAATTCCGCATACTGTTCCGGTAATCAAGCCGGTTCCAGCTTCTTTGAGAATAATTTTCCACACGCGTTCGGAAGTGCCTTCGCCTGTTGCAATTCTTCTTACGGCAACAGCGAGAGCTTGTGTTCCTGTATTTCCAGCCATCCCTGCAATTAATGGTATAAAGAGCGCTAAAGTTGCCACTTTGTTCAACGTTTCTTCAAACTGGCCGATTAGGCCGGCGGTGAACATTCCTAAAAATAGGAGAATAATAAGCCATGGCAATCTTTTTTTGGCAGCAGAAACAGCATTCGGATCATATGAATCTACATCCGAGACAGCGGCCAGTTTCGAATAATCGTCAGAAGCCTCTTCGTCCAGCACATCAATAATATCATCAACAGTTATAATTCCAACAAGACGATGTTGAAAATCAACAACCGGAAGAGCCAAAAAATTGTAGTCCTTCATCTTTCTTGCTACTTCTTCCTGATCATCCGCCACAGATACCGAGTAGACTTTCTTTTTCATAATGTCAGCAATCAAAGTATCGTCTTCATGAACAATTAAATCTCTTAACGACAGGACACCAACAAGATGTTTCTCTTCGTCAATCACATATAAATAATATATTGTTTCCGCATCAGGAGCTTCTTTCCGCAGCAAGTCCATCGTTGACTGCACCGTATAATTGGCATTAATGGCAACGAACTCGGTTGTCATAATACTTCCTGCGGTAAATTGTTCATAATCAAGAAGCTCGCTTATGCTTTTGGCAGTTTGAGCGTCCATGATGGTTAAATAGCTGGAAATTTTCTCTTTTGTCAGCTCACTTAATACATCTGCCGCATCATCGGCGTACATGTATTCCATCATTTTGGCGGCAAATGCCGGATGCATTTCCTCAAGCAGCGATTTGTAGCGGTTTTTATCATCCCTTATATTTTCAAAAACATTCGCCATTTCTTCCGGAGATAGAATTTGATATAAAAGCATTCTATCCGGCTGGTCAAGTTTTAGAAAAAATTTTGCCTGATCATATGGATGTAGCTCAAAAAACAGCGAACGGAATTCCTCTACATTGTTCTCTCTCAGCTTGTCAATCATCAACTGTCTGTATTCCGGTGCATCTGTTTTAGGCTGCATAAAATCTCCTCCTTTCCGGAAAAATATCGAAAAGTTTTGTGTTTTACTATATTAACAAATCTATCTGATTTTGTCGTACATTTTTTCATAACAAAAGCATGCACTTACAGGCGCGCATGCTTTATTATTTTTTCCATATCAGGAGGAAGCTTGCAAGTATACGTCAAATTTTTATGCAAAACGGGATGATAGAAGGACAGCGACTGACTGTGGAGGGCATGGCGGTCAATTTCTTCTTTTTGTCCACCATAAAGCGAATCTCCTAAAAGCGGATGACCTATATAGGACATATGTAGACGAATTTGATGAGTTCTACCAGTTACAGGCTTTACCTCAACAACCGTTTTGTCAGAAAAGCGGCTTATGACCCGAAAATGCGTAATAGCTTTTTTCCCATCCTCCCTGACAGTTCTCTCGATGATGCTATCGTCCTTTCTTGCAATTGGCGCATCGATGGTGCCTTCGTCTTCGCTGATCCTTCCATGGACAATTGCGATGTATGTCCGTTTTACCGCTCCTTTTTGCTGTTCCTTTGAAAAAAGAAAATGGCTGTAGCGATGTTTGGCTACAAGAAGCAGCCCGGATGTATCCCGGTCAAGCCGATTGACGATATGCACCGTAAGATTTTGCCGCTGTTGATCATAATAGTGTAAAAGCCCGTTCGCAAGACTTCCTGACGGATGCTCTCTAGACGGAATGGTGGACAAAAACGCCGGTTTATTTACAATAAGGCAATAATCGTCTTCATAAACAATGTCCAATGGTATGTTCTCTGGAATGAGCGACTGGCTTCTCTTTTCTTCCGGAAAATGGACGGTTACTTGATCGCCTTCTTGTAAGACGTATCGGACATTTTTTTCGTTCCCGTTAACGACAATTTTTCCACCGTTAAATTTAATATCTGTTAAAGCGGATTTAGAAATATGATGCTCCCGCAAAAATTCTCTAAGCAGCCAGCCATGATGTTCTTTTTTGATGTCCCAATGAAGCTGAAATGTCCCCATGTTTTTTCTTTCCTTTATCTGTCGCCAATAAACGAGTCCCGGACCCGCTTCCAAAATGGGAAAGGCCGAAATCTCGCAAACCTTACCTTTTCCTGTGCGACCCGGCATTGGATGGACCTGACGTTTTTGTGAAGAAGTGTTAAATGATCGATTGTAATTTGAAAATCAACATCATTGACAGGCTTTAGCATACACGTATGGTGGTCAGGCAAAATTAATGGCGAGCCGATTGTCCGGAACACCCTGTTGTTTATGGAAGCCATTTCTGTTAATTGAATAGCCCGCAGTGAAGGATGAATGAGAGCACCGCCAAGCGCTTTATTGTAGGCGGTGCTTCCTGTCGGTGTTGAAATACACAACCCATCTCCTCGAAATGTTTCAAAGAGAAGCCCTTTAATTTCTATATTCATGACGAGAGTCCCTTCAATGCTTTTCACTGTGCATTCATTTAGCGCAAGGTAGGAGGCTTCACTCCCGCCATTATGCCGGACCACCACTTCAAGCAATGGATATTCAACGATCTGAAACGGTGTTTTAGCAATTGCAATCACCATTTTTTCAATTTCATTCGGGAGCCAGTCGGCATAAAATCCTAAATGCCCCGTATGAACTCCTATAAACGCTGTTTTATCCAATCGTTTATTATATCGATGAAATGCATAAAGCAATGTTCCGTCTCCCCCGACGGAAATCACGATATCCGGCTGATCTTCATCATATTGAAACTCGAAATCGAGCAAATAGGTTCTGATTTTTTGCGCCAAAGCATTAGATGTTTCATCACCTTTTGATGTGATCGAAAACTTCATTTAAGAATCATTCTCCTTTTTTATGTTGTTTCTGTTTTGCGTGAAAATATCGCGTGCGCTTCTTGAATTTCTCCCCGTATTTGCGACATTTCCTCGTCCAGCCGGTAAGCTGCTTCAGCTGCGCGCTGCAAGCGGATTTTAATCTGTTCAGGTATGTTCCCGCTATATTTGTAATTTAAAGAATGCTCAATCGTCGCCCAAAAATTCATGGCAAGCGTACGAATTTGAATTTCAACCAAAACCTTTTTCAATCCCTCGAACGATTGAACCGGGTAGCGGGCCACAACATGGTAAGAGCGGTAGCCGCTTTCTTTATTTCGGGTTATGTAGTCTCTTTCCTCCACGATTTCCAAATCATGCCGATCTCTTAGCATTTGAACAACCAATTGAATGTCGCCGACAAATTGGCACATCATTCGGAGACCGGCAATGTCCTGCATTTCTTCTTCTATTTTATCAAGTGGAATTTGTTTTCGCTTCGCTTTATCTAAAATGCTCGGCACAGGTTTTACCCTGCCTGTCACGAACTCAATTGGAGAATGCTCTCCTCTTAGTTCAAATTGGGAACGAATCCCTTTTAATTTGACCTTTAATTCTTCCACTGCCTGCTTATAAGGCGCTAAAAATTGCTCCCATTCCTTGTAGTTCATAAAGCCCCCTCCTAATAAAACACGCTTTCGACCATTTTTTCCATCTCCTCGCCGTAATTTGCGTTTCCCTTTATATTTTCAAGCAAAAACTCGAGCTCCTCGTGAAATTGGGTAAGCAAAATTTCTTTTTCTCCCACTTTAGCATAAACAGGAAGCTCTCCATTTTTGGCTTCTTTTAAATGTGGCCAAATATCCGATGATAAATCTATGTAAAGAAAGTCTTCGCCATTATCCAATATGTATATAAAAGAAAATTGGTCTGAATCTACCAGCATCTGTCCTTTTGCTGCGAGTTTCCCTGCATCATGGACTTGCTCCGTTTCGAGCAGCAATTTGCCTTCCGTTTTGCTAACCGCCAGCACTTTAATTCTTTTTTTCATGCTGTTCACCCTTCCAATCAAACATTTCAAGTTCATCTCGTGTATATTTTATTGTATCATATTCATAACTACATTACCTTATTTTGATATTAATCATAGAGAGGAATGCCCGATGGTTCAAGAGCTTGAGATAGAATTTAAAAACCTGCTTACAAAAGAAGAATTCCACCGCTTAGCTGATTTTTTTCAATTGACCGAAAAAGATTTTGCCGAGCAGGAAAACTATTATTTTGACACAAAATGTTTTACGTTGAAAAATCATGGCGCCGCTTTAAGAATTCGTAAAAAGAAGGATCAATATGTTTTGACATTAAAGGAGCCTTATCATGTCGGATTGCTGGAAACACACCAGTTTTTAACCGATCAAGAAGCAGTTTCAGCCATTCATGAGTCAGTCTTTCCGAAGGAGGGATCAGTGGTCGAAAAAATCAAACAGCTTGAAATCAAGCCCGAAAGCCTTCTTTGTTTCGGTTCGCTCATTACAAGCCGGGCAACAAAAAAATATAAAAATGGTGAAATTGTTCTCGATCATAGCCGATATGAAAATAGAGAGGATTTTGAAATCGAATTTGAGGCAGAGGATGAAAAGGAAGGAAAGCAGCAATTTTTGGAGATTTTAAACAAACACAACATCCCGATCCGTCAAACAGAAAATAAAATAAAGCGGTTTTATTCCGCAAAATTTTCAAAGGAGAATTTGTGATGAATACAAACTATAATTTCAATGTTCTGTTTGAGCTTGAAGTCCTTCGTCTTTTGTCAGGCCAATCCGATGGGCCGCAAACAAAAGATGCAGCAATTTCGCTGAACTTTCAGGATGTTTTAAATGCCTTCATCGAACAAGATGTACAATCTGAAACGTCCAAAGAGAATATTTCACTGTCTTCCTCCCAATCTGCCAAAAAAACAAATGAACAGAAACAGGTTTCCGCTGATCTAAATGAAATCATTCAGAAGATGGCTCAAAAATACGGTGTCGATGCCAAATTAATCAAGGCTGTGATTCAACAGGAGTCAAGCTTCA
>NZ_JBBOQV010000005.1:0-14809 GCF_038050115.1 Aeribacillus sp. FSL K6-1305
AGGCAAATGCCGTCAGTCCTAAAGGAGCTGCCGGCTATATGCAGCTCATGCCTTCTACAGCAAAAGCGCTCGGTGTAAAAAATCCGTTTGATCCTGTGCAAAATATCGAGGGCGGCACAAAATATTTAAAACAGCTTTTAAACCGATATAACGGTAATGTAAAATTGGCGCTGGCTGCATACAACGCCGGTCCGGGAAATGTCGACAAATATGGAGGCATCCCGCCATTTAAAGAAACGCAAAACTATGTAAATAAAATTACTCAAAAATATTTTGCGTAAAAAGGTGCAAACAAACAGCACCTTTTTCTTTTTCATTAAAAGTAGTTGGAAACATTTGTTATCCAATCGATTTCTGCTAATCTTCGATAGCTGCGCTTCAAGCCGCAAGTCCTTCTATGTTCATTTCACAGCAAGCACAACATATTTGCGGAAATAGCTCCCGCTTTCGCTATTTATCCTTTTGTTTGCATTGCCTCAGCCAACTCCTTCAAAGCGATTCGTTTGAGATAAATAAGTTATGTTGATAAAATAAATGTAACATCATTATTAACGAATGATTCCAAAGGAGCTATCACCATGACAAAACCACCCTTAACTCCATATGACGCGATTGGAGAAAAGAAACTTCACGCTCTAATCGATGCTTTTTATAAAAATGTTAAAAAACATCCTCTTTTAAAACCTATTTTCCCGGAGGATTTAACGGAAACTGCCAGAAAGCAGAAACAATTTATGACGCAGTTTTTAGGTGGTCCGCCACTTTACACAAAAGAACACGGACATCCTATGCTCAGAGCCCGCCATCTTCCATTTCCGATTACGCCGAGGAGAGCAGAAGCATGGCTCTCATGTATGCGAAAAGCAATGGACGAGGTCGGACTTGACGGGGAAATACGAGAGTTTTTCTACGATCGGCTTGTGGTGACCGCCCATCACATGATTAATTCGAAAGACGAAGATCAGGAGGAGTATTCAGTTGAAACCTGACAAAAAAGACGAAGTGAATGCTGCTCACTTCTTTTCTCATTGTCACAGCCATCCTAAAAAGCCGATCGAGATTTATATGTTTATTGATCCGCTATGCCCTGAATGCTGGGCGCTTGAACCGTTTATCAAAAAACTGCAAATCGAATACGGCAGGCTTTTCTCATTGCGCCATATTGTTTGCGGAAAGCTTGCTAATTTAAACTTAACAAAACGGCGGAAACCGAAAACAATTGCCCAATCATGGGAGAAGATAGCGAGCAGAACCGGCATGTCATGTGACGGCAACCTTTGGCTTGAAAACCCTATATCATCACCCTACAGAGCTTCCCTTGCTTTAAAAGCAGCGGAGCTTCAAGGGAGAAAAGCGGGCATCCGTTTCTTGCGGCACTTACAGGAAGTTGTTTTTTTAGAAAAGCAAAATGTCTCTGATCAAAACGTTCTCATACAAATTGCTAAAAATGTCGGCCTTGATGTCAATGAATTTGAGAGGGACTTATATTCCGAAAGTGCAAGAAAAGCACTTCAATGCGATTATAAAATTACAGAAGAAATGGACGTGCATGAAATTCCTTCCCTTGTCTTTTTTCATTGCCGTGAAGAGAAGGAAGGATTAAAAATTACCGGATTATATCCTTATGAAACATATGTTGATATTCTTTGCGAGCTTGTCGGAGATAAACCGAAGCCGTCTCAAGTGCCGCCAATAGAGATTTTTTTAAAGCATTATAAATTTGTCGCAACAAAAGAGATTTCTGTTGTGTATAATATGACTGATGAAGAAACGGAACGTGAAATGAAAAGACTGCTTTTAAAGCAACAAGTTGAGCGGGTGCCTGTAAAATATGGAACATTTTGGCGCTATATCGGGCAGTGAGATGAGGATTTAATTCAACGAAACGTTCCCCATCAGCATAGAAGCCGATGGGGAACGTTTTTAATCAAAAATGTAAGCGCTTTATCTTTATTAAACAATTAAAAAAAGAAACCACTAACAAACGTTTGTGGTTTCTTTTTTGTCTTATGACAACAAAGGGGATGGGAGAAATTTTTCACGGTCAAACAAAGGGGTAAATGTTTGTTTGTGATCAATTTCACGTTTTTAATATAACAAATTCCTTTTTCAGTTTGCAAGAGGGGAAAACAACAATTCACAAATTTGTCACAAAACATGAAGAACGGGCAAGCTGCATACAATATACAAAATCTTTTTCCTCGTTTTAGAACATGTGTAGGAGGGAAAAATCGTGAAAACATTTTGGCTCATAATCAGCCTGCTGCTCGTCATCTTCGCTTTTTTTTATAATCTGTTAGGATTGATGAATCTCGCACCGATTTTCGTTTCTGCCCCCCTGCTTTTTATTTCTCTTTTCATATCGTTTCTTCTGTTTAACCATCGAAAAACGTTCCGCGGATTTTAAGATAAAAAAAAGGACGGGATGATGAACTGCATCTCAATTAGTAGATACAACTGACAATTGGAGGTGCAGTTTTTATATGACCGGAAACAAAAAAGGCATGAGTCCAGTTCCAGATCGAACTCATGCCACTAATTTTTTGGATTCAGATGATGCTCCTGTTTTCTTTCACTTTACTTTAACAGCAGCTCCTCCATCTCCGTCAGCTTTTCTTCAAATACTTTGCAAGCATCTTCAATCGGCTTGGTTGATGTCATATCGACCCCTGCTTTTTTCAGCACATTAATCGGATAATCAGAGCTTCCCGCTTTCAAGAAATTAATGTACCTTTCAACGGCAGTTTCTCCTTCCGATAAAATCTGCTTGCTCAAGGCGCTTGCAGCACTAAAGCCTGTTGCGTATTGATAAACGTAAAAATTGTAATAAAAATGCGGAATTCTTGCCCATTCTAAGCCAATTTCTTCATCGATCACAATGTTGTCACCAAAATATTTTTTGTTTAACTCATAATACGTTTGCGTCAAAAATTCCGGTGTGAGCGGCTCTCCGTTTTGCGCCTTCAAATGGATATAATGTTCAAACTCAGCAAACATCGTTTGCCGGAATACCGTTCCTCTAAACCCTTCAAGGAAATGATTCAGCAAGTATAAACGTTTCTTTTCATCATCGATCGTGTTGAGCAAATATTCATTTAACAAGTTTTCATTGCATGTAGAAGCCACTTCCGCGACAAAAATAGAATAATCTCCGTACGGATACGGCTGTGTTTTTCTTGTATAGTAGCTGTGCACCGAATGGCCAAGCTCGTGAACAAGTGTGAATAAATTGTTCACATTATCTTGCCAATTCAGCAAAATATATGGATTTGTTCCATAGGCGCCAGAGGAGTAAGCTCCGCTTCGTTTCCCTTTATTCTCCTTAACGTCAATCCATCTGTTTTCAAAGCCTTCTTGTAAAATGCCGACATATTCTTCACCTAATGGAGCAAGCCCCTTCAATACGATGTCTTTCGCTTCTTCATACGTGATTTTCAAATCGACGTTTTGTACAAGCGGCGTATAAAGATCATACATATGAAGTTCATCAAGCTTCAGCGCTTTTTTCCGCAAATCGACATAACGATGGAGCAGCGGCAAATGTTCATTGATCGTTTTTACTAAATTGTCGTAGACTTCCTCGGGAATGTTGTTGGCGCTTAGTGCAGCCTGGCGGGCATTCTCATATTTCCGCACCTTCGCATAAAAATTATTTTTCTTAACAGCTCCGCTTAATGTGCTGGCAAACGTATTTTTAAATTTTCCATATGTTGCGTATAATGCCTGGAACGCATCGCGACGGACTCGTCTATTTTCACTCTCCAAAAACTGGATATAACGGCCGTGAGTGATTTCCACTTCTTCTCCATTTTCATCCTTAATTGCTGGAAATTCCAAGTCCGCATTATTTAATTTTCCAAACGTATTGGAGGCAGTGCTCAGGGCTTCCGCAGCTTGAGCTAAAATAGCCTCTTGCTCCGCATCGAGCACGTGCGGTCTTTGCCGGTTGATTTCGTCCAAGGCATGTGCATAAAGCTTCAATTGATCATTTTCTTTCAAAAATTGCTGAAGCTTTTCTTCTTCAATGGATAGTATTTCCGGAACGATATAGGATGAGAGGCTGGAAGCTTGTGTATAAAGATTTGCTGCCCGGTCATTCAATCCTTGATAAAAAGAATTAGTTGTATCTTGATCGTAGCGCATATGGGCATATGTATAAAGCTTTCCAAGCCTCTCCATCACGGAATCTTGATAAGAGAGCGCCTCATATAACAGATCGGAGGATTGACCTAATTTTCCTCTATATTCACCGATTTTTGGAATTAGCTGCTTTACTTCTTCAAATTCTTTTTCCCATTCATCATCAGAAGCAAAAATATCTTCTAGCCGCCAAGTATACTCAACAGGGATTTCTTCCCGTTTTGGCAGCCTTTTGACAGCTGTTTCATTGCCCATTCTCGATTTCCCCCTTTAAAAAAATCAGTCTGTTTCCATCATATTGAAATTTTTTTCAAAACGCAATAAATCACTATGCTTATATTATTCTACAGCAGAAAAAAACATACCTTCCTTGTCCAAATAATGTCCAAGACGTTGTTCACGCTTTTCCATCGACTCCAAATGAAAAGGAGATGATGTTTTTCGAAACGAATATGGACCGATTGGCTGCAAAAATTTTAAATGGGAAAGAGTCGTTAAATATTCAATAATCGGCTTTTTTAAATCCGTTTTTACGCTACAGCTTCTTTCTTTCATCCCTATTTTCTTAAGGTGCCAAACTAGCTTTTCTGCGTGAAATACTTCATCTGCGCGCAATGTTTCAATAAATAATAAAACTGAGCATTGCCAAATATAGACCGCCTCATCAACCATATAACCGCTTTTTAAAGGGATAAAAGCTTCAACTGGCAGCTGCGATAAAGATAAGCCAACTGTTTCGTAAACCTTTTTTTGCAGCTTTCGCTCTTCGTTCGTCTTTTGAAACAGCGGCTTTAAGCGATATTGACTTATTTTCTTCAGCCAATGCTTCCATAAACCGTTTGCCGCCAGACTCTTTCCTTGCAAACAATCTCGAAAGAAAAACGACTCTGGGGAGATCATAGCAGATGCGGCAAAAATATTCTGTTTAGAAAACGGAATCAGATGGGAAAAAAAGATGAAGGTTTTCTTATCTGAGCAATAATTGATGATAAAAGGATGATCGTTTTGCGGGGAATGAAGAAACTGACAATGAAAAGAAGTCAGTCGATATTGATGTTCACCGACTTGCTTCATTTGTTTCCAGCCTAATATCCACATCGGTTTAATTCGTTCTTTTTTGTAGCCATTTGTCCGTTTTATCACCTGATCAGGGGGAATTTTAGAGCATTGGTATTCAATCGCATACCGTTTATGCTGAAAAGATAAAAACAGATCCGCTCGTTGTGCAATAGAAGGTATAAATTTTTCCATTTCCGCAGCTAACCGCTGCCTTTTCAACCAAACATACAATTGCTTTTTTCCGTTCAAATGGTACGTGCTTTCCGCTTCCGAATCAGCCTGACAAGAGGCCGTTAAGTGGGCAAAATGAGGAATTTTGATTTTGCCTATTTTTAATTTTACCGGCTCCTTGCAAGCCGGACAAAAAAAGGCATGCTCTTCTTTCAGTTTTAGAAGCCTTTCTGTCGACCAGTAGGGGGCGGCGACATTTACTTTTTCGCCGTTTCGCAAAAGGGCAACAAGCATATAAATCATCACTTCCTTTCACAAATAGAAACATTCGACAAAAGGGAAAAAAATCCTTTCAAAAGCAGCGTTTTTCATAAGTTTTAAAAGATGCCAGAAACACTTCATGTAAAAATATACTTTTTTCAAAAACGCATGCTTGCCGCTAAAGAGGCGGAAGTTAGATGTTGCTTCATTCGTTTCAATAAAGGTTCGCCATTTTACATCGTGACGGTCGGCAATTCACCCGTGGTGTTGTGAAATCCGCTCAAATAGAGCTTTATCCTAAAAAAAACACCGCTGTATCAAAAACGGTGTTTTATAATAAAGGAGACAAAAGCCGCGACGTTGATTCAAACAGCTTTATATATAGCGGGCGTTTTTTGAATTGTTCAAGGTCGATGACACTTGAATTTTCAATGTCTCGAATATAATCCTCTACAAGCGTTTCAATGCTGTCCGTTCGGTATAAAAAAGCATTTACTTCAAAATTCAAATGAAAACTTCTCATATCCATATTCGCCGTACCGATCGATGCCAGTTCGCCATCAACAATAATGATTTTGCTGTGCATAAACCCTTTTTCATATTCGTACACTTTAACCCCGGCTTCTAAAAGCTCCGGAAAATAAGATCGCGACGCATAAAATACAATCCGTTTGTCAGGCCTTTTCGGAACGAGGAGACGAACGTCAATGCCGCTCAGCGCAGCAATCTTTAAAGCGGATTTTATATCCTCGTCAGGAATAAAATACGGAGAGGCGATCCATATCGAATTTTTTGCGGAAACGATCATCGAAAAGAACAAGCTTTTAATGACCTCCCACTTATTATCAGGACCGCCGGCGATTAGCTGAACGCCTCCTTCTTTATCGTCCATTTGAAAATGAGGCAGCAAATATCGATCGGTAAGCAGCTTCTGCCCAGTCATATAATACCAATCCTGTAAAAAAATAAGATTGAGCGTCCGTACTCCTTCCCCTTCGAGCATCATATGCGTATCCCGCCAAAAGCCGAAATACGGATTTCTTCCCAAATATTCATCTCCTATATTTAAACCTCCGACAAAGCCGACTTTTCCGTCAATCACAATAATTTTACGATGATTGCGAAAGTTAATATTGTTAGACAAAAACGGAAGCTTTACAGGTAAAAATGGAACCATTTCCACCCCGGCATCAAGAAGCTCCTTCCTGTATTTTTTGGACAGCTTCCAGCTGCCGACTGCATCGTATAAAAATCGAACCTCTACACCGTTTTTTGCTTTTTCGATCAACAGCTTTTTTAATTTTTGCCCAATTACATCATGCCGAACAATATAGTATTCAAGATGAATATGATCTTCCGCCTTTTGAAGCTCTCGAAAAATATGGTCAAATGTTTCAATGCCGTTCGTCAGCACCTTTGTATTTGTCCGAAAAGAAATCGGACTGCGGCCAAGCTTATGGGCAAGCTTAAATAAAAGGCGCTGGTGATTTCTCATGAATTTAATTTTATCTTCATAAGTATGAAAGCTAGTTTCAAATTTGGCATAAGCTTGCTCATCTATTAAAGCTTTTTTCTTAAATAGACGATGCTTCCGGACATTTCTTCCAAAAAATATATAAAAGAAGAAGCCTATTAATGGAAATCCTCCTAAAACAACAAGCCAAGTAAGCGTTTGAGTTGGGTGGCGGTTTTCCAAGAAAATAACAAAACCGATAAAAATGATAGATAACGTGAACAAAATGGAAACGGCTCCTAAAAACCATTCCTCCCAGATGTTCTTAGTTAAATACAAGATGATAGCTAGACCAATGGCAAAAACGATTACTTGCAGAAATTTTCTCATAAGCTTCCTCCAGGCAATCGATATTTCTTATCTCTCGATTTGGACATATTTGTTTGATCTGCGATATGAAAGCGTTCCTTAAGTAAAAAAGACCGATTTCGAACATGAAATCGGCAATTTAAGAAAAGTGCGTTTCGATTTGTTCCAAGGCATTGTCCTTCATAATCAGCTTTCCGTATTCTTCAAGACGGTGAATTGTCATCCTTGATTCCTGACCGTATTCAAGCATAATGCTGAGCAAATTTTCAATTTGTTCATCGTCTTTATCCGAAAATTCAACGAATAAATAATATTTTTGTTCAAATACATATAAGCTATTCAAAAATCCGTCCAAACGATGGGATGCTAACGAAATAACGTCTTCAAAGTCCTGAAACTTTATGACAAATTGCAATTGCGCCGTTTCATCTTTCTCATCTGAGGAAGATCGTTCAGACATATTAAAATGTTTGTCCAACAAAGATTCTATATTCTCATCAACCGGGATTTCTCTTAATTTTTCATCGACTACCGGAAGCTCCAGCTTTTGTCCGTCTTTTGACAGCTGTGCTTTTGTGACAATGACTTCAAGCCCTTTGTCATTGGCATGAACTTGAATCCATAACGGACCTTCAAGCGGAAAGTCTTCTTCATCATTAATTTCATCCATCATTTCCCAAAACAGCTCTTCGCTTCTTTCTCTGTTATACCAGATTTCTTCTCGGTCAAATCCTCGTTCTTCTATGTCAACATATGAAATATAAAATTTTACTGTGTTTTCATTAATGCGTTCGATTTCCATTTGAACAACCTTCCCTTCTTTTTAAATTTTTGGAAGGGACAATAAACCCCCGAATTCGTTGCACTTTTCTTTCCTAATTTAAAAAATTTCCAAATTTTCATCGCGAGCACCAAGTTGTTCAATTCTAATTCTATTGTATGATAAATCACTTCATAAAGAAATAAAAAAAGCCTTGATTTTGAAAAAAACCGTTATTTACCTATTAAGCATAAAATATTTCGTTTTTCATATATATTGTACGAGCCATAATTTGAAAAGAGGTTGACTGATGGATGAACAATTTTTCACATCTTTATTCCTTATCATTGGCATTGACCTCATATTAGGAGGAGATAATGCCATTGTCATTGCGCTGGCATGCCGCAATTTGCCGGAAAATCAGCGGAGGAAAGGAATTTTATTTGGAACAATGCTCGCGATACTCAGCCGAATTTTGTTGACATTACTGGCTGTCCATTTATTGAACATTCCTTTTTTACAGTTTTTTGGCGGATTATTTTTAATGTATATTGCCTTTTTATTATTGACAGGAAATGAAGGTGAGCATACTTCCGTGAAAAGCCACCGCTCATTGTGGAAAGCCATCCAAACGATTGTTTTGGCTGACCTTTTTATGGGATTTGACAATGTCATTGCGGTTGCTGGAGCAGCTGGAGGAAATATCTTTCTTGTCATAACAGGTCTTCTTATATCCATTCCGATCATTATTTGGGGAAGCAGATTCATCATGTCTGGCATGTCCCGATTTCCTTTGCTCATTTACGGGGGCGGAGGAATATTAGCTTATACAGCAGGTAAAATGATGGCAACGGATGAAAAAATGACCCCTCTGTTGAAAACTGAAGCTGTTGCACAAACTCTCCCTTATTTCACAGCTTGTCTCATCCTTTTCTTTGCCCTTTTTTACAACATAACAAAAAAATAACAGCCTTCCGCAATCTATTTTGCTTTGCGTACGGAAGGCATCATTCCCTTTTAATTTGCCATTCTCTGAGCTTCTCTCAGCTGGTAGGTGCGAATTTTTCTTGGCAGAAAGCGTCGTATTTCATCCTCGTTATAACCGACTTGAAGACGTTTTTCATCAATCAAAATCGGGCGGCGCAAAATTCCAGGGTTTTTCCGGATAATATCATACAGCTCCTGCAAAGGAAGCGATTCAACATCAACCTTCAATTTTTGAAAAACCTTTGAACGAGTGGAAATAATTTCATCTGTTCCGTCTTCTGTCATACGAAGAATTTCTTTAATTTCTTCGATCGTTAAAGGCTCGGAAAAAATGTTCCGCTCTCTATATTCAATCTGATGCTTTTCCAACCAAGATTTTGCTTTTCTACAAGATGTGCAGCTCGGAGATGTATACAATATTACCATGCCAATCACTCTCCTTTTCGAGAAAAATATAAGTGTATATATAAAAACTATGCCAATCTCACATTAAAATAAATTTAAAAAAGTAATTTGTATTGATTATTATACTATAAAAAAGCAACTTCGCCTATATGTTTTTATTTCTCAAATTATAACAAAAATGTTACAACCGGTGAATGATGATCATTTTCAAGGCCATTTTCTCAATTAACACCTCTTTTCTTTCTCTACTCTTCTTTTCCCCTTTTTTGGTTCGATCAAACGTGAAAAAGAAATTTTTTCAGAAAGACGCTGAGAAGTTGCAAAGAATACACAATTTTTTTATAATCATCTGTAAATGAATACATAGGCGATGAGAAAGAGAAGTACATGCCGAAAACAGTTTTCAGAGAGTTTGTGGCTGGTGGAAACAAACACTGTCCGGTATGGAAATGGACTTTTGAGCTCTCAGCTGAAATCAGTAAGCTGCGGCGTTTTTGTCTTGCGTTAAAAGACGAAAAGTGATTTCACATGAAAGTTTGTGAAATAATTAGGGTGGCACCGCGGTCCATTCGTCCCTATACGGACGGATGGGCTTTTTTATATATAAAAATCAGGAGGAGTTTGCACATGAAAACGATCTTTTCAGGAATTCAGCCTAGCGGCACGTTAACACTCGGAAACTATATCGGAGCAATGAGACAATTTGTAGAGCTCCAGCATGAATATAAATGCTATTTTTGCATTGTCGATCAGCATGCTATAACTGTTCCGCAAGACAGACTTCAATTAAGAAAAAACATTAAGAGCCTTGCTGCATTATATTTAGCAGTCGGCATCGATCCGGAAAAATCCACCCTATTCATTCAATCGGAGGTGCCCGCTCACGCGCAGGCAGGATGGATGCTTCAATGCGTTTCTTATATTGGCGAACTTGAAAGAATGACACAATTTAAAGATAAATCTAAAGGGAAAGAAGCTGTTTCAGCAGGACTGTTAACTTATCCGCCTTTAATGGCCGCCGATATTCTTTTGTACAACACGGACCTTGTTCCAGTCGGCGAGGATCAAAAACAGCATTTGGAATTGACAAGGGATTTAGCCGAAAGATTCAACAAAAAATATGCAGACATTTTTAAAATTCCAGAAGTCCGCATTCCAAAAGTCGGTGCTCGGATTATGTCGCTTCAAGATCCGACGAAAAAAATGAGCAAATCCGATGCGAATGAAAAATCGTTTATTTCCCTTCTCGATGATCCAAAAAAAATTGAAAAGAAAATTAAAAGCGCTGTGACTGATTCAGACGGAGTGGTTCGTTATGATAAAGAGAACAAACCTGGCATCTCCAACCTTTTATCTATTTATTCAATTTTAGCTGGCGTGTCAATTGCCGAGCTGGAAACAAAATACGAAGGAAAAGGCTATGGTGAATTTAAAGCGGATTTGGCAGAAGTCGTCATTAACACTTTAAAGCCGATTCAGGAAAAATATTATGAGCTCATTGATTCTGATGAACTTGATGACATTTTAGACAGAGGCCGGGAGGAAGCAAACAAAGTAGCATCCAAAATGTTGAAAAAAATGGAGAATGCAATGGGATTGGGAAGAAAAAAACGAAAATAAAAGCGCTAGCGAACGAATGACGATTGATGATGGAGCTGATTAAACAAAACAAATATACTAGCTTAAAAAAATATGTTCGATAAAAAGAGGGCGGCTGATATAGTGCCCTCTTCCTTAATTTACTTTCGGTTCTTGCTCCATTTCCCAAAGCTTTTCAAAGAAAGGCTGCCCTTTTATTAATCGTTCGCATAATTGTTCATGCTTTTGGGACCATCCGACAATCGCTTCCTCATAAAGCATAGTCCAAATTTCCTCAAAACCGAGTGATTGAATTTGACCATACATGTACGGATTCCATTCCGTATACCAATATTTCATTTCCGCCGTATTTTTTGTCGATTGCAATTGATCAAGAGCCATAAACAAAAGCTGTTTCAGCTGTCTTTCTTTGCGGGTTAATCCGTGCATATATTCAGGTGCAAGGGATAAAAGATGATAATCTTTTTTGTCTTTGTCATTTGTTTGTGAGAACTCGTATGATTCCGGCTCTAAATCCTTCACCATGTCATATACAAGCTGCTCTTGTCTTGGGATAAGCCGGCTTTTGCGAATTGGCGTCGTATATCCGATCGTATCTACTGCTAAAATGCCGTTGCCATCCGAAACAACAAAGCAATAATCTAGCTGAATTCTCTCATGGTTTTTCCGGGCGTATGCCTTCTGGTAAACATCCTTTAAAAGTTTTTCAGGCAGTTCTTTTAAGTCATTTTCAATATAATCATAAAGTTCTTTACTCACTTTAATCAGCGGTACTTGGTCTAACAGTTCAACCTTATCATCCTTTCTCCATTCATGAAAATGACAAACATTATAACCATTTTCTTCTCCTTCAAACCAGTTTACCCAAACATCGTACAAATTCAGCATAATTAGCCCCCTTACTACAAGACTGTTTGTCATCATTATGGTCAGTGGAGAAGGTTTTTATTCCAAATTTTTCATTGCCCAAAAAACTTTTCATCATTACGTATTCCACTTTTGATCAATGCGGATTTCAGGCCTGTCAGCTTTCAGAAAAGGACCATTCATGCACTTTATAAAAATAATTTTTCGGATGAAAAATATAGCCGTTTAACCGTTCAGGCAACGCCCGAAATTCCTTCGGATAGTATAAAACTGTATATGGCTGTTCATCCTCGATAATTTGAAATATCTCCTTGTAAATTTGTTTTCGTTCGCTTTCGTCCATTATTTTTCTAGATTTAGACAACAGCAGGTCGGCCTGTTCGTTTTCCCACCAAACAAAGTTCAATCCATATTCTCTCTGACTGGAATGGAAAATATCAAAATGATTCGGAAATTTAGATAACGACCATTCTAAAATCAACGCATCGTAATTCCAATTCGGCGGTGAAATTTGCTTAATTAAATCTTCCCATTCCCAAAACTCCGTTTTCACGTCAATTCCGATCTCTTTCAATTGTTTTTGCACGAGCAACGCAACTTTTTCACGAACAACATTTCCTTTGTTCGTTTTTAGCGTAAACGAGAAATCTTTTCCTTCTCGATCCAGTATGCCGTCCCCGTCCCTATCTTCCCATCCCGCTTCTTTCAGCAGTTTTTTTGCTTCTCTCCGGTTATACTTTAATGTTTGAATTTCGTCGGTAAAAATCGAAGCAATAGGCGTTTCTGGAATATGTGCTTCCTTTCCTTGTCTGTGCAAAATCTTGTGAACGATCGCTTTGCGGTTAATCGCCATCGTCAAGGCTTGCCTTACTTTTTTATCTTGAAAAAGTTCGTTTTTTTCATTCCAGCCGATAAACACATAAGAATGGGAAATGTTCGATTGAACGTCCAATCCTCTTAACCTTTTTATTTTTTTTACATTGGTTAGTTCTATTTCAGGGGCGTAATGAACCTCGCCGTTTTTCAGCTGTTCGTAAAGAGCTTCCTGGTTATGAACAATTTTATACTTGATTGATTTGATTCGAGGCTTCCCTAAAAAATAATGTTCATTTGCGGCCAGCTCTACGAATCCATTCTTTTCCCATTTTACGAACCGAAAAGGCCCAGTGCCCACAGGCTGTGATGTATTAAACTTATGCTCCTTTAATTTTGCAACCTGTACATTTTTCAACAAATGCTTCGGCAATATGCCGTATGATAATGTGACTGGAAGAAAGGAGGCGTCTTTTTCTCTTAAACGGAATTTCACTGTATACTTATCAAGCTTTTCAATGCTTTCAATCATTTCAAAGTCTGAACTTCTTTCGCCATTATAATCAGGGCTTAAAGGAATGCTGTAAGTAAAAACAACATCATCCGCCGTTAATTCTTTTCCGTCATGAAATTTGACCCCGCGCCGAATAGTGACCGTATATTCAAGTCCATTCTCTGATTGCTGAATCTTTTCAGCCAGATGCGGTTTCGGTCGCAGCTGCTCATCAACTGTCACCAGTCCATCAAAAAGCATCCCTTCTAACTGCGAGCTTGATTCATCTAGAGAATACAAAGGATTAAAAAGCTGCGGCGATTCAGTTGAACCGATTATAAATGTTTCCGGAACAATCAGCGGATCGAGCTCTTCCTCCTTTATCTCCTTAACCGTTGGTTGCGGCTTTCTATTATAATCCAGACTTGAGCAGCCATGTAGAAGCAATAAAAACAAGAGAATCGATATATACAGCCATGGTCGTTTTAATCGTGCCAAATCCATTCCCCCATCATTGGAAGTTTCGTTCTATTTTTTATTCATATTCACAGTCTGTCCAAATTATTAATAAATATAGAAACAAAGGAGCCTATTCCTTTGTTTCATAGCTTTCCACGAATTGTTCGGCAGGCAAATAAAAGCTTTCTTTTGTTGAAAACGGTTTTTGTTTATAAAACGTTTGTACGATATCATATCCAATTGCATATCCAAGCATGGTCGGATAAAAGCCTTTTCCGAACAAAAGCTGATCGAATAACGGATGGTCCCATTTTATGTCTTGATTCGGAACAATTAAATTTTTCCACCAGCTGTATAGTTGTCTCTTCGAATATTTTTTCACCCAATTTGTTACATGCTGCTCACCTATCGTTCTGTAAACCGTATGCTCCGCCAAACCTTCCAAAATAATCGCATCAAGAAGCGTATAGTCTTTTTCGTGCTTCGGATTTTTCCTAAGCCTGCAAATATGATGATATTCGTGAATCAATAGCGCAATGAGCTCATCATTTTTTACATCCGGCGATAAAAATAAAAACATTTTATCCTGAAAAGACAACCCCGAACGACCTTTAAAATCTCTCCCAAAAAAACTTTTTCGCTCTTCAACAGGAAAAATAAAAATAGGGACATCTGGACCGTTCCATCTTTTCTTTAACTTCAAAAAAATGTTATTTGCTTTTGTCCAAATATTCGAATCATCAGCCTTAACAAGCCAATGTTCATAGCCAGTTCGAAGCATGCCGTATTGTGACAGGTAGTGATGGATTTCCTCCGCTTGTAAATGGTGAAAATATTTCTCTAGCTTTTCACAAAGCTCGATTGGATTCCGGCTTTCCTTCAACCAGTTTTTTGTGTCAATAACTCCCAAATCTTCGCACCTCCTTTTCTACACTATTCATTAGAAAAGAAAGATGTTTGAATTTTTTTAAAA
>NZ_JBBOQV010000006.1:0-1399 GCF_038050115.1 Aeribacillus sp. FSL K6-1305
TTTCCCGTACCCTTAATGTTATATTCGAAGCCATCGTTGTTAACTTTATTCCCCCCAACATTTTTTACAAAGAAGTGCTATTTTTCAAAGTCTTTCGTTGCTCATTCCGTCATCAACCCTTAGACCGATTGGGACCGGCCCATGTCGAGATACCGCGATAATAAAGAAAAAGCTGAGGTTCTATGAATTAAGACTTCATATTTTAGTGTTTATGATAAATTAAATCAGTTTCGTAACTATCACCGCTGTAATTATTTTTTTAAATACAATCTCTTTAATTCTTCTGTTTCTTCTTTCTTTAATTTTAAATTGTAATGTGAAATGATCTTTTTCATTAAGGAGTCAAATTGCTTTAAATAAAAGCCATAATTATAAATTATCACAAATGCACTTGTCAATCTTTTGTTTCGGACAATTGGGATTATATTATTCTCAAGAGACAAGTAAAAAACATCACAACGATCGTCATTTATTTTATCAATATTTATTTTTCCAATTTCTTTTCTATACAAAGAAAAATAATTTTTCCCTATATGATCTTCAAGGATTTTATTTGCTTTATTAACATCTTCTCCTATATTTCGCAGCATTTTTCTTACGCTATTACTTGGTTTATCTTGATTAAAGTAACTATACACAACTATATAAAATGCCAATTGGCCAAATTCCGAATCGGCATATTGTCCAATCAAAAATTCTTTATTTCTTTGGACTTCATATAATCTCATTTTTTTGTTGACAATATCAGTTTTACATCTTATAGACATATCGAAATACACATTGTCTTTATCATAATTTTTTTGATAGACAGAAACTTCTTTTAACGATTGGTTATCATTTTCAACGATAAAAAGATTAGGATCCTTCTTTAAGAGTTCAAGCACATTCATCATGGACTCCACTTCCTTACAGAAACAAGTTCAATTAAATCTTCTTCAATTAATTCATTAATTGTATAAGGTTTCCCATTTTCATGGTATTTTACAAATTGTGTTCCCCCGCCTGGTCTGCCAAACCAAGGCGCAGCTTTACCAGATTTAACACTAAAGTCTTCCAATACTCTATAAACGTAATAGTTTGCTTCGTCACTATGCAATGCGAGCGCTCTCTCTTCATACGGAACACCCTTTGGAGAAAAGAAGCCTCCAGTTGGTTCTCCATATCTATCTATTAACATTCCTTCTTTCAGGATTGTGTCAACCGGTTCTTCTGCGAATCCATCATTTGGAGGCCATATTACTTCTCCAGTTTCTTGATTATAATATTTTGGATTATCATATACATCTTTATATTTAAGGTACTTTTCCTCACTGGGTGGATACATCCATTTTTCAATTTTCGCTTTATCACCTGGACTTAAACCTTTTGAATTATCTTTAATTTCTTTTATGTCCTCCAA